>JBFOMH010000019.1:0-207223 GCA_040830765.1 Puniceicoccaceae bacterium
CCGCGATTCCACATCGAAGGAAACACTTACTCCGGGCAGGCAGTGCAGATTTGGCTGGGCCATCCAGTCAAGATAGGCATCCATCTCCGTTCGTTCATCACCGTCGATGTCAGCATTGCTGTCAGAGAAATCACCGGCTTCTGAAGCAGGATTCAACCCTCGCAGGTCCTCCCACCAGTCAGGCAAACCATCAAGGTCAGTATCCCAGTCAACCGGCCGATAGGTCTCCGGATAATCTTCCCAGCCACCGACATCCTCCTGGCTGTCGGGCAGACCCGGCAGGCCACTGACACTGCCGCTGTAGGTCGTTGATCCGGCAAGGGTTTCCCCGATTATACGGGTGTCCATGTCGTCCCGCAGGGGAACATTGGCCCCGGCCTCGGAAAGGACCCGCTTGTAAGCGTCGCGGGCACTGTCCTCGGAAATGTAGGAGGGAAAGAACGGTTCATCGACGAGGAAATTCTCGTAGGGCTCCGGCTCGCTGATTCCATCGAGTTGATTGGTCTCGTCAACATAGCCCTCCATGATGTTGCCTTCGACAAAATAGTCCTGTGGGCCAAAACCGTTGTTCCTTTCCGGGTTAAGGAACCGGAGTTGATCCGAAGCCGCCCCGGGCTTGTAGTAGTTACCGACAAAATTGACATACTGGGCGCCGCCATCCGTGGTTCGGCCGTCCCAGTTGTAGACCACGTTATTCCGGATATCGAGCGATCCTGTGTGCAAGCCGGCGTTGTCGAGCCCGCCGGCGAGGCTCCAGTTTCTGCCGGCACAGTGGGCCAGCAGGTTGTGGTGGAAACTGCCGATGAGTCCACTGATACTGGCAGCGTAGCCATGGGCCGATCCAGGTGGGTAATTCTTGTGTCCGGCGACATTGAGTGCCTCAGCAATCAAGGTGTTCTGCAGGGTAATGTTCTTTGCTGCCCGGGAACTGAAGGCCTCATCAATGGTCCAGCTGATCGAGCAATGGTCGATAATGCAATGGTCACTGCCTTGCAGCCCCATGCCGTCGGTTGTAATTCCAGCGATGTTGCCCACGCGGACCCGCAAGTGGCGTACCACAACATCCTCCGCTCCGCTCATGCCAAACTTGTACTTCCGGATCGTGATTCCTTTTCCGGGCGCTGTCTGTCCGGCAACATAGACTTGCTGGTCATTGATCAGCAGTGGCGAGTCGAGGGTGATCAATCCACCGACATTGAAGACTATCGTCCGGGGCCCATCCGCCTCAAGAGCCTCCCGCAGGCTGCCGGGGCCACTATCGTTAAGGTTAGTCACCGTATAGACGACCCCGCCTCGTCCGCCACGGGCAAATCGGCCATAACCCTCCGCACCGGCAAAGGCCAGTTGGCGGGTCTGGAAGGTCCAGACGTTGCCCTTGATGACATCACCCGAGCCTCCCCGGGCATCAACCCGCCAGTAATACGGGTACAGGCTGTTCAGGCCTTCAACGGTCCAGGTCGCCCCAGCGATAGCCCCGAGAAATTCGGGATCGTCTGGACCAGCAGCGGAAACCGCCTCCCGGTCCGTCCCAAAATAGAGGTCATGGGAAACAACGCCTGTCCCGGAAATCCATGAAAGCTGGACACTGTCGTCCAGTTCCTCGACATGCATGTCCCCATCGGCGGGAACCGGATTGACCGCCGGACCCAGCGGAAGGGAAAGATCGTTGCTGTCGATGGCAAAGGCCCACACGCTGGCAGGGGTGCCAGAGGCATCGGCGAGGACATAGAGCCAGGTCTCAAGGTTGTAACTCCAGACCCAGGGGTGACCAGCAACATAAAGCCAGTTCAGGAATCTCCCTGTATCGACAATTCCGTTACCATCGACAGGGCGACCCATCCAGGTTTCACCCTCGACGGTATCCAGGGGCGGCTCCAGGTCCCAGGCCATCAACCAGGTTCCGTAGGGTGTGACCCAGTCTTCCTCACAGTACATCCAGGTTTCACAATTGTAATTCCATAGCCACGGCGCATCGGCCAAGCCAAGGAGACCGAGGAGGCGTCCGGTATCCACATAGATTTCCTCGAATCGCTTGTACCCCGCCCACTGGGGGACGGTAGGCGTGACAGACTCCCAGGTCTGTCCAACTCGCAACTCATCGAGAATCCACTCCGCGTGCAACCGGCCGGAACTTTCATTCCCGGCAAAGGGACTGATATAGTCCAGGTTGGCATAGTCGATAAAGTCACCGTCTTTTTCATCACCGATCACAGCAACCTGTGCAGAAGCAGGACTGGCTTCCTCATCCAACGATGGATTGACCCACATGTAGATGTTGTCCTCAAGGGAATCGGCCTGATGGTCGATCCGCACCACGATGAAAGAGACCGCATCGGAAAAGGAGTTCCCTGTGTGCTCGATGAGGCTTTGACCGTAAATGCTCCACTCATCCACGTTCTGGTTGGAGGTGTTGCCGATGGAAAGCTGCTCGCCCTTGCTGGTATTGAAGAACCGCAGGGAAGCGCCCCTCGGATAGGCATTTTCACCCCAAGGATAACCAGCAGAACCGGTATTCATCGGTTGCCCCTGACGCTGCCCAAGAAAGGAAATGTAGGTCGATGTCCCAGGTTCGCCGGCGATTGTTTCCGCGAACCCGCGCCCTAATTCCAGATTATTGGTCTCGCCACTAAACAACACGTGGTGCCCCGTCGTCTCGAGGTCGCCGTAGCGCAAGCTTCCCCGCTGGATAACCGCTCCACCAAGAACCGAGGTGCCCTTTCCATCAAAGTAGGAGCGCCAGACCCAAGGCCCGCGCCATCCAAATCCTCCCTCACGGAACTCGATGGAAGTCCCGACATCATAACCAAATCCCTCGTAGGCAATCAGGTCGCCATTCTGCGCCATCATATCCGATCCGGAGAGCAGGACGCTGACCAGCAGGGCCAAGCGTAGTTTACGAAGGTGCTTTACGCCCGAGCGGGCAAACAGATGCAGTGGGTTCATGTTCGTAAGCTGAGTTTGAAAACCTGGATAAAAACGCTGCGCCCCCATGAAGGAAGGCGCAGCGTCACCCTTAACAATACTTAATGAATCGTAGACAAAAACTCACCGTTCATCAGGGAACGTAGGAGATGTACATCCATCCACCAGAAGCAGCGACATAGCTTTCAGGCAAATAAACATATTTGCTGAAGGTCAGGCTCCAGGCCCATGGATCACCAAGTATATTTAACCAACCAAAAAATGTTCCCGTATCGATATAGCCACCGTCGGCCAGCGGCCAGCCACCCCAGGTGTTGTCACCTCCGGGAGGCGCGTCAGTGATCGGCACATAGACCCATGCGCCCGATGACGTGACAAAGCTTTCCGGGATATAAAGGTACTTGTTCAAATTGAGGCACCAGACCCAGGGGTCACCACCAACTTCCAGCCATCCGAGGAAATTTCCACTGTCGACATAGTTGCCGGAGACCAACGGCCATTCGCCCCACTTGGGAGTAGAGGCCCCACCCGGGGTAACCGATTCCCAGGTCTTGCCGACACGCAGCTCGTCCATGAAAAATTCCGCATGTGGCCGATCGCCGGAAGCATCACCCGCCCATGGCCCGATCCAGGCGATGTCCGAAATATCAAGCGGTACTTCAACATCCATCTGGGTTTCGCTATTGAACTCCGTCACCGAAAAACTGGGAAGCTGCAGATCAGCAACCGCAGTGTTCTCGCCTTGGCTGAGGTCAGGATTGATCCACAGGTAAAGGCTGTCGGCTACGGTTTCATCACCATTGTGATCGATGCGGCAGACAACAAAGGCCAATTCAGAAAAGTCCTTGTCGGTGCGTCCCCCGCTGTTCTTTGAAAGAGGTCCAGCACTGGCTTCCCAGGTGTTCACCGCACTAGTGCTCAGTGCGGTTCCCGTTTCCGAGTAATGCCCGATTTGAAGAACTTCCCCGCCGGTGGAATCAAACAGGCGCAGGGCCGCTCCTCGCGGATAGAGATTGTTCGGCCAGGGATAGCCATCGGGGTAGATTTCCGTATTCTGGTATACCTCGGCATTGGGGTCGGCAGGTTCTCCACGCCGCTGGCCAATAAAGGAAACGTAGGTCCGGGTGCCGGCTGCTCCAGGAATCGGCTCGACCAGGCGACGAGCCAGCTCGACACTCGGCCGGTCGTTCGGATCCAGGACCACTCCATAGCCAATCGTTTCCAAGGGACCTTCATAGGTTGCCGGAGGATCCAAGGTAAGGGGATCCGTGACGAAACTGGCAAACTGGGTAACGGCACCTTTGCCGGCTATATCATAGCGGAAGCCCCAGGGGGCTGCCCAGCCAAGACCACCGTCATTCCCTTCAAGGGAGTTAAAGGGAAACGGGGCCACGATTAAGGGATAATCCATGCCATCGTAGGCAATGAGGTCCGGGTCGTCCTGGGCCAGCACAGGAGTGGTAAGAATGAGTAATGCACTTCCTGAGAGCAGGACCTTCAAAAGGGATGCGAATTTTGGTTTCATCATGCGTTAAGGGTGGTTAGTGATTATTTTGTCTGTCTGGCAGACGAATACAGTACGGGTTGGGTTGCGAGTCAATGAAATGAAATCTTATTTTAATGAAATAAAATATTTTTCATATGAAAGTTTTGTCAACGATATTTCCACCAATGTTCCCTCTTTTTGCAAAGATTCTGAGAATCCTCAAAATCCGGTCTGGGCATTTTGCAGGAAACGGGAAATCTGGAACAAGTCCTCTGAGAAATCCTTGATCAGGACTTCCAGCTCAACGGTCTTAGCAGTGATGCCGTTGACCTCGGGAATTCGCTGCTGGACTCCGTTCATGGTTGGTTCAGGCCCGAGCGCCTGCCGGAGATCCTGCATCTGGGCGAGATAATCGCCAAAGACGCGGTTCAGGACATGGACACTGTTCTCAAAGGAACGCAGCCGCAATTCGAGGTTTCTGAGCGTATTTGCGGTCAGGCTCCCGGTATTGATCATGTAGATGCTCCCGAATCCAGCGAGCGTGTCCCAGAAGTAGAGGTAATCCGCATCGTTGAAGGAGCGGGAGAGAGCCGTCAGTCGTTCGGAGAAAAGTCTGAGGTCAGCCATGGCGGCATCGACCCGGGCAAAGGCCAGTTGCGGGTCCTCTGCGCTGCCCTCAGCCAGACTGATCAAGGCCGAGCGGGAAATGAACATGGCATCCAACGCGTCCATCGGCAGGGAGCGGACCAGCATGGACCCACCTCCATCACCTGTGGAAGCATTGTCCGTCTCGCACCCAGCCAGTAAGAAGCCCGCCAGGATCAAGGCGGTCAGTCTCCGGAGGCTGTTGGCGGGAAGGATATTCATGTCATCATCCTTCTACAGGATGCCTAATTAAAGATGTAAGTCCAGGCACCGTCAACTGTGACCAGTTCTTCCGGCATATACATCCAATTGGCCAGGGAAACGCTGTAGACAAATGGGGCCTGGTCCACATAGAGCCAACCAACGAAGGATCCCGTATCCACATAGCCACCGGTTACAATGGGATATCCCGCCCAGGTCGGGAGGGAATCCGCCGGGATAACGACATAGCTTTGGCCGGCTGTGGTGAGGAATCCGTAAAGGTTTTCATCAACCGGCTCCACCGGGACCGGCAAGCCGGAGATGGAATCAAGCACATAGACCGGGCTGGCAGTGCGGATGACACAAGGATTCCCGGCGAGGGAATGAATGACCGCTTCATCGAGGGAATTTTCCGACCACTCGATATCCACTTCAAAGGCACCCTGCGCCCGGAGCCCGGTTACTGACCCGGCGGACAGCTTGGTCGGCAACGCCGGAAGTAGGTGGATTTCTCCCCGCCGGCTTTGCAGGAAAAACTGGGCGGTCCCCATGAGGGCGCCAAAATTCCCGTCTATCTGGTTTTCCCGTCCGTTGGACTTGTTGGAGAAGGTCATGTTCTCGGTATGGGAACGGCCGATGATGTCCTGCAGGATCATAAATGCGTGATCCGCCTCCCCAAGGGCGGCCCGGAGATTCATCTTCCAGGCACGACTCCAGGAGGTGTTGTTCGACGGATCACCCTTCCAGTCGAGCACGACCTTGGCGGCGTCGGCAAACTCCGGTTCATAGATGGGATGAATACCTTCCCCTGGGAAGACATCAACGAGGTGGGAAATATGACGGTGCCCGCCTATGACGGGGTTTTCCGGAACATCGACGTCCTCCAGCCATTCCTGCAATTGCCCGTGCTTACCAATCATGTTGGGGGGCAGAAGGGCCCGCTTTGCTTCCAGGGTCGCCCGGAAGGACTCGTCGACACCTAGGATTTCGCTGGCCTCAATGACATAGCCGAAGAGGGCCCGGATGAGCTGGTTGTCCATCATTGTCCCGGCGACCAATTCCCCATTGTCATCCAGGAACTTGTTCGGCTGCTCCGGGGAATGACTGGGATTGGTCAGGAGATACTGGCCCCATTGCGGGCGTCCGCTATTGCCCCATGCGGGATACTGGTCGGACGGACTCCGGGGATCCATGATCAGGAAGTCGACAAAGAACTCCGCCGCGCCCTTCATCAATGGGTAGATTTCCTCCAGGACTTCCA
This sequence comes from Puniceicoccaceae bacterium, assembly GCA_040830765.1. Taxonomy (GTDB): domain Bacteria; phylum Verrucomicrobiota; class Verrucomicrobiia; order Opitutales; family Oceanipulchritudinaceae; genus Oceanipulchritudo. The sequence continues at coordinate 6,516 of JBFOMH010000019.1, forward strand.
TGTCGCCACTGTAAAGATAGTGCCACCACAGGTGCATGCTGAGCCAGGCTCCGCCGCTGGGCCACAAGCCGCCAGGATTGTTGATGGGAGCTGCCCCACGCCACAGGTCCGTGTTGTGATGGACCATCCAGCCAGAGGCGTTGTAATGCGTGCTCGCAACCGTGGCTCCCGAGATGGTGAGGTCACGGACAAGGTCCACCATAGGCACATGGGACTCCCCAAGATTGGTCACCTCGGCTGCCCAATAGTTCATTTCCTGATTGATATTCAGGGTCATCTTGCTCTCCCATGACGGGTTCAGCTCGTTGTTCCACTTGCCTTGCAGGTTGAGGGGCTGGGAGCCTGGGCGGGAACCGGAGATCATAAGATAACGCGCCATCTGGAAATTCAGGGTAACGAGCTGTGGATCGTTGAAAGTAAATCCGCTGGTCCATCCGGGGATGTCGCTGTACTTCTGCTCATCCTTCACTTGATCGACTTCCGCCTTCAAGCTTGAGAGGCGCTGATTGGTGGGAAGGTCAGCCTTGGCTGTTGTCCCCAAATCAAGCACAACCCGGTTGAATAACTCCTGGTAATCAGCAATATGCGCACTGCGGAGCGTGTCGAAGTCCTTTGTCTCCACAGCAGCCAGAGCGGCGGCTGCCAAGGCATCAGGATCGGCACTGAGGTCATTGAAGCGGACAAAGTTGGTGGCCACATGAAGAACCAGCGTCACGGAGTCCGCATTTTGCACCGAGATGGAGGAAGATTGCGGTGTCACGCTACCTCCATCCGCCCGAACTTCCACACGGGCCTGGAATTCAATGTCGCTCACTTGCTGGCGCCGGGTATCCGCATCACGATTGACCTTGGCGTCGAGCAATAGCTGGTTCCCCATCGCCGTCACCGTTTTCTGGGTATGCGGGGTATTGTAGCCGACACTCACATTGACCGATCCCGGCTCGCTGGCTGAGAAGCGTACAACAATGACCTTGTCAGGATAACTGGCAAAGGTTTCCCGCGTGTGGGTCACCCCGCCGATGTCATAGGAAACATGGGCAGTGGCCGTCTCGAGGTCCAGGGAGCGTCGATAGTTGCTAACACTTCCGTGCCCGGTGCTGATGCGGAGTTCAGCCGTCGCCACATAAGGACTTTGGCGCAGCGGAACGCTCATGAAATTGTTTTTGGCATACTGGTTGTAGGCATCCTCACCACGGCCTTCCCAGACCAGGTTGCGGATGTCCTGCAAAACGTCGCTCGCTCCCGGATTGGAATAATCGTTTGGTGCTCCAGCCCAGACGGTGTCCTCGTTGAATTGGATGATTTCCGTGGAAACTCCTCCATATATCATGGCCGCCATCTTGCCATTGCCAATGGGTATTGCCGCGGTGGATGTGTGGTCGGTCTCAAAAGAGGCGGCCGAGGTGTAGTATAATTCCAGAGGACCCACTTCAGCTGAGGCCAGTTTCCAGAGAGCGATTAATGGAATGAGGGCACAAAGAAACAAGCGAAGGTATTTCATTTTCAGGATAACGGTAGATTAAGACAGGCGCTAATCCGGCATCGTGCCGAATTAAAGAACAGATACACTCCCATGCCTGACATCAACAGCGCTTATTTCAAATAAAAACTGTTGAAATATCATGAAATTAAGAAATCACCGGAAGTCGTCCACAGACAAGGTCGACTGCTCCAATTCCTGGAGCGAAACCGGAATCCTGGCTTCCCCATATTGGAGGGTGAACTCCCCTCCCTTTTCCGAGACCAGCGTCACTTCCGTCAATTCTCCTTTCGACCAGGAGATACTCACTTCGAGACCCCCACGGGCCCGCAATCCGCTGACCGTTCCATCCGGCCATTGAGGCGGCAGTGCTGGAAGCAACTTGACCGAATCAAGGTGACTTTGCAGGAGCATTTCAGCGATTGCCGCCGATCCGCCGAGATTGCCGTCGATCTGGAATGGCGGATGGGCATCAAACAGATTGGCGTAGGTTCCCCCGCTCCATCTCTGTTTGGCCGTTTTCTGGTCGGCCGGCTTAAGGTGCGAGGTCAGGATCTTGTGGGCCCGTTCGCCATCCCCCAGACGTGCCCACATGGCCAGCTTGAAAGCCAGGCTCCATCCAGTTCCCCCGTCACCACGGCCATTCAGTGAGGCCCGGGCACCATTTGCCAACGCCGGGGTTCGGTCCGGTGAAATCTCATTACCGGGATAAAGTCCCCACAAGTGCGCGATATGGCGATGCTGCGGGTCAGCCTCCTCGTAGGGCTCCAGCCATTCCATGATGCGACCATCCGGTCCAAGGCGGGTTGGTGCCAAACGATCCCGCTTCTCCCGCAACTCCTGACGCAGTTCATGGTCCTCCCCGAGGACGACCGACGCTTCGATACACGCATCGAACAAGTACCGCAGCAGTTGCTGGTCGGCCGTGGGGCCCATGCAAACGTGGGCCTTCGTCCCATCCGGGAGGAGAAAGGCGTTCTCGGGCGAATTGGAGGGCGCGGTCACCAACCAGCCATGGGCAGGTTCCTCGATCAGCATATCGAGGTAGAAGAGCGCCGCACCCCGCATGATCGGATAAGCACGTTCCAGGAAAGCCTTGTCCCCGGTAAACAGGTAATGGTCCCAGAGATGCTGGCACAGCCAGGCCGAGCAGGAAACCGTTGATCCCCAGCTGGCGGATTCACCCGGGGAGGTAAAGCCCCAGGGATTTGCCAGCAGGAAGGACACCCAGCCCCGGGCGCCGTAATAGGTTTGGGCAGTTATTGCCCCGGGCTCCTGCAGGGATTCTATGAGGGCGAATAGCGGTTCATTCAATTCCTCAAGATTGCAGATATTGGCCGGCCAGTAATTCATCTGGAGGTTGATATTAAGGTGCCAGTCTCCGTTCCATGGAGTCTGGATCTTCTCTGCCCAGATTCCCTGCAGGTTGGCAGGCAAGCCACCCGGGCGGGAGGAGGAAATCAAGAGATAGCGACCAAAGTCGAAGTAGAGGGCAGCGAGGTCAGGATCCGGTTCCCCGGCAGCAAAGCGTTGCAGCCGCCCGGGCGTCGTTGGCGGAATCATCTCGGCGGCGGCAGGGGATGAACCCAGTTGAAGGGTAGTTCGCGAGAAAAAGGCGCGGTAATCCGCAATATGGTCGGCCCTTAGGCCCCAATAGGTGGCCTCCGCCTGGGCATCCAGATCCGAACGGGCGGTAGCACGGGCGTCATTAACACCCCGGCCGGCAAAGGTCTTGATATCTGTTGCCGCGGAGAGGTGAAGGACAACTTCCGAGGCATTGCTAACAGAAATAACGCCGTCCTTTATCTCGACCGTTCCATCCGTTGCCGCCACGCGGACCCGGGTGGCATAGCGAACACCGCGGCCATCGCGCCAACCGTTGTTCAACTCACCATACATTTCCAGGTCGCCGTTATCATGGACCTCAGATGAGCGCCGCTCCTGACGGTCCAGGCGCAAGTTGAAGTGAAGGCTCGCCTCCTTTGACGCGGTCACGCGATAGACAAATACCTCTCCCGGCTTGGAAACAAATCCTTCCCGGCGATACTCGACTCCGTCGCGGAGAAAGCTCAAGTGCGCGGTTGCTGTTTCCAGATCGAGCCAGCGCCTGTAGTCTTCCACAGGGGCCTCACTGGGATAAGTGAACTCCAGGTACATTTGCCCCAGTGTCTGGTAGCAGCCGAATGGCACATTGGCTCCTACGCCACCACCGGAACCTTTCCCGGCACAGGTAAAGTGTTTGTTGACCAATGCCTCAGCCTCGGCGTTTTTCCCTTCCAAAAGCAATTGCCGGATCTCCGGCAGGGCCTCCGCTGCCCCCGGCCGGTCCGCATTCTGCGGCGATCCGGACCACATGCCATTTTCGTTAAGGACAATTTTCTCCGCATCAACTCCACCAAATAACATCGCGCCCAGACGGCCATTCCCCAAAGGCAGGGATTCCGTGAAATGGGTGGCGGGTTCGGCAAGGACAACCTCCCTGCCTTGCAACGGAAATTGAAAGCACAGGCAAAGCGCGAACGCGGGAAGCAGGTATCTTTTCAAGGTTGATTCCACGGGGCCGCTATTATTGACCGGATGCATTGGAGGGACTCAAGTTGCGCGAAGTGGCCAGGGCGATGGCCCTACCCTGCTCCCCGACAGCACAGTAGAAGTGATAAACCACGTCCTCGTGTTTGATGACCCAGGGCTTGTGCGCGAATTGCTTGTCCCAGGGTTCCGAGGGTTCAATCAGGTGGGGACCCTCCCACTTCGTCCAATTCACGAGGTCGTAGGAACAAGCGAAGGTGTCAAAGGCGTCCGGTTTCCAGAAGGCCCCGAAATAGAACATCACCCAGAGGTTGCCCATGCGGACAATCTGCGGGTCCCCACTAATGCTCCAGCGGGACTCCCCCTTGTTGTAGATGATCCAGTTCTCCCCGAAACGGTGCCACGTCCGCATGTCCTTTGAGAGGGCCATCCCGATAGCCTCATTCCCGCTGCCGGCACCATCCTTCCCGTTGTAGTACATGATGAACGGGTATCCGAAGCGCTCCTCGGGATCCCGGATGACATGGCTCTTGTAGAGCGTCAGCTCCTCAAAGGATCGAACGTCCGGCTGGCGGTTGTGGAGGACCGGGTTTTCCTCAAGTCGGTTCCACTCGGACACCTGATCCGGTTCGCTGGTCCAGGCAACGCCAATGGAAAGCGGATCCGGCTCATAGCCCTGTTTCTCGCCCCCAATGTAAGTCATCCAATACTTGTCATCGAAAGTTTCCAGGGAAGCACTTCCACCCCAATTATAGTCCATCAGGGCCACTCCACCATCCACCTGCCACTTGTCCCAGCCCTCCTCCCGGAAGGATAGGATACGCCCGAGCCGCTTCCAGTTAAGCAAGTCTTCGCTGCAGGCAAGATGTGTCTCGTAGCCAACCTTGTCCTTGTTCACTACGAACATCATATACCACTTGTCCTTGTACCTAAAGACGTTGGGACAGTCGATCAGCTCCCCGTCTCCCGCCGGAATAATGATCCCGTACTTATAGGGGGTCTTTACCTCCTCGTAGACACGCTCCATTTCCTCCTGTGGTACCATGGCCTTCCTTTCCATTAGTTCAGCCGGAAAGGGAATGACTTGTCGACCTGATTCCGCGATGGCCTGCAACCCGGCAAGGAGCATGCAGGAGAGTATCAGTTTGGAGAATTTGCAATCTGGATTCATTTCTCGTGTGGATATTCTTTTAACAATCGGACAGGCCCGAGCAGTCCGGCCGGAAGGAGCGGACCCTCTCCCAACCGATAGGGCGCACGGGTCCAGGTAAGGGCGGAAGCTTGATCCTTCTCGCGGTCACCGATGAGCCGGTTGGCCCATGTATTTGTAACTTCGATACGCAGATGATTCTCTCCAAGGCGGAGCTGACCAGTCACCTCAAGCCGCATCGGATCGGTCCAGGCAACCCCGCAGTCAATTCCGTTAACAAAGACCCGGGCCAGATTGTGGACGGTTCCAAGGTCGACATATACGGCCCCGGATCCTCCCAGGGACGCCTCCTCCAGACGGAACCGGGCTTCATAGACGGCTGTGCCGGAGAAGTGGCGTATGGCGGGGTTGTCGCTGGTCCTCCAATCAGAAAGGTATTCCATCCGGATGGGCTCAGCCGGCCCACCCCGCAGCGGATCAAACCTCATTTGCCAACCGGAATCAATTTCCAGCAATGCTTCCATCCGGGAACCGGTGGACCCCCCGGCAAGCTCTGCTGTCGATCTGCGAAAAACCACAAAGGCGGAACCACCAACTGGAAGTTGTAGCTCAACCTCGGTCCGGTCGATAACAAAGCGCCAGGGAGGAGTTTTACCGCGCTCTCCTGTCACCGGGTCCCACAACTCCGGAAGGAGGCCATGGACGCGAAAGGAGAAATCCCCCGTCCAGGCCGATCCGGATTGATTGGAGAGAAAGTACAGCTCGCCATCCTCAAGCCGACGGTGGTTCCAAGCCACGGAATGCTCATTGCCGGTACCAACGCGGACACAATCCGGCGACAGGCCGATGGCAGAAAGATCTGTGGCCAACCAGGGTCCACGGAGCACCCGGCCCTTCCCGATTCGCATCATCGCCTCCGGTCCCCAGAGTTCGTCAAGAAGGGTCTCCAGACCAGCTTCGGCAACCGGCAACCCGACCCCGTGTCGGAGGCGCGGAGGTGATTCGAAGAGGACGGTTGCTCCGTCATGAATCAATTGATACAACTTGCGGATAGTTGACCCCTTAAGCGCATCTCCTTCCGGACTCATGCGTCGCTTACCGGGAACGACGAGAAGGGAATAGGCTGCTCCACCGGGGAAGGAAATGACTCCATCCTCTACCTTCGCGAGGGAAAGCAAGGCGGCCTGGTTCAAGGAATCGTAAGCATAACCGTTCAGGGGATCCGTCCAGTCGGCAGGGTCTTCAACGTTGGCTGCTGAAAAGACGCCCCGGGGCTCCTCCCGAATAGCCAAGTCCGTGTTCCGAAGCCGCTGCTTGACCGCCTTGACCCGCTCCGCGCCTATGAGTCCCGGAAGGACACCGATCAGCCGGTCTGGCAGGATAGCCCGCCGTGGAAGGGCATCACCCGTGTAGACCGCGATGTCTGCGTGTGGCTTGCCCGCCTGCAGGAAAGCCTGACAACGGGCCAGGTAGTCCAGCCAGGCACGTCCCGGCTTCCACCAGGTCTGGTCGCGCTGGAAATACAGGCCCACGCCGTCGAGGGTCATTCCCGGGGCCCGGTCCAGCCAGGGATTGTGGGTAAAGACATGAAAGACAAAGCGGTTGATTCCCATGGCCAGCATCCGGTCACCGAGAACCTTGAGGTTACCGGGATGTTCATCCCATGCCATCCTGACCTGCGTAAAGGCCTCCGCCTGGATGATGGGCTTGCCATGGACATGACCACCGGAGATGGCATCCAGGATATCGTTGGGTTTGTCATGGGTGGGACTCCTGAGCCAGAATTCACCCATTGGCAGATCGACTATGCCATGGTGCTCCATGCCATCACTCATCATTGTCGGGGCCACCGATTCCGCGCTGAAGTGATAGCCATCCCCATTGGCCAGTGTCTTTAGTTTCCTGAAGAAATTGTCCTGCAGCAGACGGTTAATGGTCTCCCGCAAATCCTCCAGGAAGGCCTCGGACTGCCCCACGTCACTCAGCGGATACCCCGCCATCACTGGCAGCCAATCCAATGGATCATACCCATGTTGGTCTTTGAAGGCTTCAGGCAGGCCGGTCGTCCAGTTCTGGCTACCGCATTCCCAGCTGTCCACATGGAATCCGTGCAGGACAGACTTTGCCAACTCCGGCCCAACCTGGCGGACAACCTTGCCAAACCAGCTGTCATACTGGAGCTCGACGGCACTGCCGTTCAACTTGTCCACCTCCAGTCCAAGTCCGCCACCGCCAGTGTAGTTGGTATGACCCGTCGAGGTGTGCCCCATGCGCAGAAGCAGCCAGCGCCCAGGGGGTGCCTCCCACAGGAAGGAACCATCCGCCATCATGAGTGGACTCAGGCGCAAGACCGAGGCGGGTTGGTGGCACAGGTAATCCGGTACCGTGTCGCTCCCGGTTGCCCGGCTGATTCGCCAGGCAGCAGCTGACTTGCCCTCATATTGGTCGATGATCGGACGGCCGGAAAGATCGATGGTCCGGATGGAAAGGGAGGGACGCCACTTGGCGGAGTCCAGGTCCTCGGCCCCGGGCTCGGTGCCGGAGGGATCATAGCTAAAGCGGAAATAGCGAGCCCGGGTGGAGGGGATGGCATAGGACAATGGTGCATCGCCGTCCTGCCACCCATGACGCGGCGGCTCCAGTTGTCGAACCGGGAAAAAGGCCTTTCCATCATCACTGGCTTCCACCAGCAGCCGCTTGGCACCAAAATTGGTTCCCTGTGGATGAATCTCCACCGATCGCGCCATGAAGGGCTCGTCATAGGTATATTGAATCCAGGCAGGTTCACGGCTGCGGAATACGCCGTCCGCCGTCTCATCAAGAAGGTATCCATGGTTGCCGTCTCCTGTACTGGTTGTGACAACCGGACTGCTTCCTTCAACGGACGCATCCCCACCATCGGGCAGTCGAATGGCATAGAGGGCGATATCGCGATAATAGCCTTCGAAGGATTCCGGTTGGGCCAGTTTCAATCGCAGGTCATGGCCACCCTCAACCACGCTCTCCGACCAGACAACTTTCTGCATCGACAGCTCTGGAGTAATCCACGGTCCCCCGGCCACGGCAAAACCGTCACAAGCATGGATGGTTAACTTCAAGCCCAGCCGTCCAGCTTCCTCAAAGGCATACTTCACCATCCCCCACCACTCGGGAGTAAGCTGGACTACCGGATCCATTAACGGCTCTTCGGGAGGACCCTTGATCGGCATCAGGTATGCCCCGGCAATTCCAGACTCGGACACGGCCTCCAGGTCCGCCTGAATGCCCTCCCGGCTGATACTGGCCTCCATCCAGTACCAAAAGACCCACGGCTGTGCCGCGGGCGGCGGATTTGTCCAGATCCCTTCCAGACTGTCGCTGGCCTCCTGCTGGCTTCCATGGCTCGCCAGGGCCAGCAGGCTCAACAATAAACTGAAAAGGGCTTTTTTCATATGAAATAATTACCCTAAACTTCTGTTTCATGAAAAAGCTTGTGTCAATGGCAAAGCCTTGCTTTGAATGGGAGTCTGACGCGATTGATCCTTGATCCTGTCGATGGGGATTTTTTCCCAACCCCGACCAGAAGACCGGAACTATACCTCTGTTATTATTTAATTATCAATAGCTTATGAACTCCTTTCCCTGTCCTTTGATTCTTTTTCATAGACTCCGGAGATTTTTTCCGTCCATCGTTTGCCTCCTCCTTTTCTTCACTGCTCACGGTCGCATCGAACGCCTGATTATGGAGGACTGGGCGTTTTCATCTGGTGAAATTACAACTGTCGAGGAGGCAACCCGCGGGGAGGGATCGTGGCAAGTCGTCAACCTCCCGCATGATTGGAGTATTTCCGGAATGCGGCTGGCGGATGCCGCGACCAGTGGAGGTGGCGGATTCTTCCCTTCCGGGACTGCCTGGTACCGCAAGTCTCTCGCTATCCCAACGCATTGGAGCGGGCAGAAGTTCTTCCTCGAATTTGAAGGCGTCATGCAGTCGGCCACCGTCTGGATAAACGGGCACAAGGTCGCTCATAACCACAACGGCTATCTCCCCTTCACTGCCGAGCTGACGGAGCACATCGAAATCGGGAAGCCCAACATCATCCTGGTCAAGGTCGACACCAGCGAGCAACCTGCTTCGCGTTGGTATACCGGTTCAGGGATTTACCGTCCGGTCCGGTTGGTCGTGACCGATCCCGTCCGGATTTCGGAAGACGGGCTTTTTGTCACGACGATGGACATCTTCCAGGAGGCCGCGACCCTGGACGTGCAGATACCTGTCCACAACGGGACGAAAACGCCGGTCGAGGCAGAGGTGAAGGCCTTCATTATCGATCCGGAAGGAATTCCCGTGGCGCAGTCCACCTTCAGCCTGTCGCTGGAGGCCAACGAGACGAAGGTCTACAATCCCCGTCTGGCCGCGCCTTACCCCCGACTCTGGTCACCGGATGCGCCCCACCTTTACCGCCTTGTGGCCCATGTCTTTATCGATGGACGACTCGCCGATCGGGATGAAGCGACTTTCGGGATCCGCAAGATCAATGTCTCCGCGGAAGGCGGACTCCGGATCAATGACGAGCCGGTCCTTCTGGTTGGAGCCAATGTCCATCACGACTACGGACCCCTGGGAGCTGCGGTTTTCGAGGAAGCCGTCCAGAGAAAGGCCAGAGGCATTAAGGCAGCAGGATTCAATGCTGTCCGCACGGCTCATAATCCTCCATCGACCGCTTTTCTCGAGGCATGCGATGAAATCGGCTTGCTGGTTGTCGATGAGGCATTTGACGGATGGGCGGCCGCCAAGGTCAAGAAGGACTACAGCCTCTATTTTGAGGATCATTGGCAGGAGGACTTGCGCCGGTTCATCAGGCGCGACCGCAATCATCCTTCTGTGATCATGTGGAGCACTGGCAACGAAATGTATGAGCGGGGAAAGGCTGAAACCGTGGGACTAAGCCGGTCTATGGTCGCCCTCGTTAAGTCCCTTGACCGTTCACGGCCCGTCACCGCGGGTATCAACGGATTGGGACAAACGAGGGATTGGTCCGATCTGGACCCACTCTTTGCCACCTTGGATGTAGCGGGCTACAACTATGAACTGGAGCGCCACGCCGCCGATACTGAACGCGTCCCCGGAAGGGTCATCCTGGCCAGCGAGTCCTATTCGACAGACGCCTTCAGGAATCTCCGTATCATCCAGGAAAACACCCAAGTCATCGGGGAGTTTGTCTGGAGTGGCCTCGATTATCTTGGCGAAGCCGGCATTGGCCGGAATTTCGAATCTGATGAATCCGTCAGGGCCCACTGGGAAGGTTCCCACTTTCCCTGGCACGGGGCAGCCTGTGGCGAAATCGACATAACCGGCCATCGCAAGCCGGCTTCGTTCTACCGGCAGCTTCTCTGGAACAGCGGCACGTCATTATACCTGGCAGTCGCAGCGACTGGTAGTAATGGAGAACCACTACAAAGCTCAAAGTGGTCCGTTGCACCACTTGAAGCCAGCTGGACGTGGCCTGGGATGGAGGGCAAATCACTTCAGGTGGAGGTATTCTCCCGTTATCCACTGGTTCGTCTCTTCAGTGGTTATGACCTTGTCGGCGAGGCCGCAACTTCCATGGAAAATGGCTACCGGGCGGTTTTCACCATTCCCTATGAACCTGGCACCCTCAAAGCACAGGGACTGGAAGCAGGAGAAGTGCAGGAGACTATTGAACTCGTCACTGCCGGTCCGCCCGCCCGCTTGCAACTGGAAGCAGAGAAGACCCAGCTCACCGCGGGGACCGGCCAAATCGTCTATATCGATCTGCGCGTTCTGGATGCGGCCGGCAACCCCCATCCGGGTGCCGAACTTAGTGTCACCTACGGAGTGGACGGACCCGCCTCCATCATCGGCATCGCCAATGGCAATATGGGCAGCGAAGAATCCTATTCCGCCAACCCGAGGAGAACCCAAAAGGGTCGCGCCCAATTAGTCCTGCGCTCGACCGGGGAACCCGGGACAGTGCGCGTCGCGGCCCACTCCGACGACTTGGAATCCGGATCCGCCGTTATTAATTTCTCCCAATTTCCGCCACGGAAACCGCTCAAGCGATGAAAAGGCCACACAGTGTGAGCTGCTTTCTCCTGATGGTTTTCTGGACCATCAGCCAGGCCACACTCAGCGCCCTTAACCTGCCGCCTGTTTTCAGCGATCACATGGTCCTGCAACGGGATTCCATTGTCCGGGTGTGGGGAACAGACCTGCCGGGGACAAAGGTCACGGTAACCTTTGGTCAACAGGCGGTAAACACAGTTACGGAGGATTCAGGCAAGTGGATGGCCGAACTTCAGCCGATGGAAACCTCGGCCGAACCCCGGGAGATGACCATCAGGGGATCCCGGTCCATTGTCTTCCAAGATGTCCTGGTTGGCGATGTCTGGCTTTGCTCGGGCCAGTCAAACATGGAAAAGCCCCTGGGGGAGAAAAAGGGCCAGCGACCGACGGAGGACTACCAGGCAGCATTGGCAACCGCAGACGATCCCCTTATCCGGCTGTTCCAGGTTCCGCGCTATGGCCGTGTCAAAAATGAAGCCTCAGAGCTGCGCTGGCTGCCCTGCTCGGCCGAATCCCTGGAGGCGACCGCATTTTCCGCAGCCGGATACTACTTTGCCCGAACCCTCAGGGAACACAGGGACACCCCGGTTGGCATCATTCACTCCAGTTTTGGCGGATCGATGATTGAGGCATGGATTCCCCCGAAGTACCTGCAAAGCGACCCTGTGTTGAAATCCCAACTACACCGACAGTACTTTGCCTGGGTGGAAGGAGTTCAGGTTACGGAGCTCTACCAGAGCATGATCCAGCACCTGGTTCCCTATTCCCTAAAGGGCTTTCTCTGGTATCAGGGAGAGGCCAATGTCATGTATGCCGAAGGAGCGGTCTACACCCGCAAACTTCAGGCGCTCATTCACAGTTGGCGGAATCTGTGGCAGCGACCTCAGGCCCCGTTCCTTTTCGTCCAGCTGGCACCCTTCAACTACTCCGAATGGGACAAGTTCGCCCGCCAGCTCACCGCGGAAGCGCTCCCCTTGTTCAGGGAGGCACAAACCGCCACCCTCGCTGTGCCCGGCACCGACATGGTGGTCACCACCGACCTCGCCGGCAGTGCCCGTGACATTCACCCGACCCGGAAACGGGAAGTCGGGCAGCGCCTTGCCTGGCTGGCCCTGAATATCGATGGTGCAGGTGAATCCTTCGGCAAGAGCCCGCGCTACCGTCGCTCCCGTATCCTCGATGGCGCAATCCTCGTCGAGTTCATGGACGCACCTGGCGGCCTGAAAACGCGCGATGGTCAATCGGCAACTGGCTTCACGATTTCCGGCCCGGACAAGATTTTCCATCCGGCAACCGTTGCCATCGATGGCGACAGCATCCGGCTTTCCTCACCCAACGTGGCCAATCCGGTGGCCGTCCGCTTTGCCTGGCACGAGACCGCCAATCCCAACCTCGTGTCCATGAAGGGATTGCCCGTAGCCCCATTCCGAACCGACAATTGGGAAATTCAAAATGAAAAATAACACTACCCTGCTCCTGTGCGCATTCCTGCTACTGTTCCAGAACATTCTCCTCGCCTTCTCTCCCTACGAATCCTTTTTGCAGAGCGGTAAGCCCCGGCAAGTGGGCCTTCTGGCGATTGTTGAGGAGGAGAAGATGGCGTCCTTCAAGGAGACCCTTGAAGCTATCCATACCGGCAATTGCCGGGATCATCTGGCAGATGCGGGCATCACCAATCTTTCCGCCTACAGTCGCGAAATTGGCGGGCAGACGTGGATTGTGCTTCACTTCACCCTTGCCGGGAATGTCGACTATCTGGACGCCGCCCAGCTGTTTGAATCGGCTACACCCGGCACAAAGGCCCTGTCCGGACTCATCAAGTCTCCGGAAAGGGCAGCACGCTTCCAGACCCGCTGGCTGCAGATGGAATGGATTAACTACATCCGCGGAAAAGAAGTTGCCCACCCGGCCAAAAGCCGCCTCATGATCGTGACCACTATCCTTCCCGAAAAGGAAGAGGAGTACCGCACCCTGCATCAGACGGTCTGGCCCGGGGTTGTCGACCAGGTGGCCCGTAGCAACAGCCGCGACCTCTGTATCTTCCTCGCTGATATCGATGACCTGCTGGTGGAGTTTCTCTATGTTGAATATGTCGGTACAGACCAGAAAGCGGATGACGACATGAGCCAGACGGATGCCATCAATCATCGCTGGTGGAAGCTGACCGATGCCTGCCAGAAGGGATTGCCGGGGGTCGATGGCAACTGGACGCTCATGGAACCCGTCATCGCGGAGGATAAGACCGATGAGTAGGACCGGCATGGTACCAGTCTTCGCGTTCTCCGGCGGGGATATCAACCTCTCGACGATCGATATCATTGTCTTTATCACCTATGTGGTCGCGCTCCTCGGAATTGGCGCCTACGTCAGTTACCGGCATCGGAAGAGCGGGGACTATTTCCTCGGTGGCCGTTCCATGAAGTGGGGCAATATCGGATTCTCCATATTCGGAACAAACATCGGGCCAACCTTCCTCATCGCCACCTGCGGCGCCGGCTACACCACTGGCATGGTGACAGCGAACTTTGAATGGATGGCCTGGGTATTCCTCCTGCTCCTTGGCATGGTATTTGTCCCCTTCTACTTAAGCACTCGCATCTCAACCATGCCGGAATTCCTCAAGCGGCGATTCGGCAACCGGTGCTACTCCTTCATGTCCTTCTATTCCCTTTTTGGCACGGTCGTTCTCTGGATCGGCGGCACACTCTATGCCGGAGGCGCGCTACTGGGCCAACTGATGGGTTGGGACATCACCTTTTGCATCATTCTCCTGGCCGCCATTGCCGCCAGCTTCACAATCGCCGGTGGCCTTGCTGCGGTCATGGTGACGGACTCGTTCCAGTCCGTGCTGATGATCGCCGGGGCCGGAGCCCTTGCCATCATCGCCCTCTCCCATATCGAGAGCTTCGAGGCCCTGCGCGCGGTCAAGGTGGGCTCAACTCCGCAGGAGCTGACCTGGAAGCTATTCCATCCGGCTGACTCCCCCACTCCATGGTTTGCCTTTGTCCTTGGATATCCCGTCCTGTCCCTCTGGTTCTGGTGCTCCGACCAGACGATTGTCCAGCGGGCGCTCGGGGCCGAAAACCTCAAGCAAAGCCAGGCGGGGACATTGTTTTGCGGATTTCTGAAGATACTCCCGCCCTTCATTTTCCTCCTGCCAGGAATCCTCGGTGCCGTTCTTCTTCCCGGTATCGAGGACGACAAGCAGGTTTTCCTGCAGATGGTTAACACCTATCTCGGAACAGGCCTCAAGGGACTGATTATAGCCGTGCTGGTGGCGGCCGTTGTCTCCACCCTGAATTCCGGCCTCAATTCCTTCAGTACGGTCTACACCCTGGATGTCCACCAGCGCTGGTTCTCGGCCAATACCGATTCCAGGCATATCCGCCGGGTCGGTCGAGTAACGACATTCCTGGCTGCCGTAATGGCGGTGGGCATTGCCCTCTACCTGAAGTACGCGCAGCAGGCTGGTGGCCTGAACCTGTTCGACTTGTTCCAGTCCATCATCGGCTATATGGCCCCTCCGGTCTCAGCGGTATTTGTCCTCGGCATTTTCTGGCGTCGCGCCACCTCCACCGGTGCCTTCGTCACTCTGGTGCTTGGCAGTGCGCTCTGCCTTGGCATCGGCATAGCCAGCTTCAGCAATGCCTCTTTCCTGCTGGACGCGGACGGCAACAGCCGCCTCCCACACTTCCTCCTGCAGTCCTTTTACCTCTTCTGCATTCTGCTCGCCCTGATGGTCAGCGTTTCCCTGGTCACCCGGAACAGGGAGGAAGAGAATCCCTTGCCCACCCTGGCCGCCACCTACCGCCAGAACCCCGGCCTTGGGAAGAAGGGATTCATCGGATGGGGCATCCTCGCCGCCATCATGGCCAGCCTCTACCTCTGGTTCCAGCTGGCGATGTAGCGAATTTCAACTACTGCATACGGCCCCAGGTATCCATCGACTTTTCCTTGCCGATAATGACCCGGTCGAGGACCAGGTTTTCGACATGACGGATGACGCTGGGTTCCTCAACCCCCTCAAAGCGGCAGTTGATAAAGCGGACATTGCGCACGGGTGAGTGTTCATACCCGATGATATACATCGGAAACCGGCTTTGCTGGCTGGTCACATTTTCGAAAATCACATTCCGGACAATCGGTGTGAATCCATGTCCATCCCCTTCCTCATAGAGAAAATTCACCTTGAAGACAGATTCCGCCACCTGACCAATGGTCACATTGCGGACATGGATGTTTTCAATCAAGCCACCCCGGACTGAGTTTGTCTTGATGCGGATAGCCCGGTCGAGGTTGGGACTGTCCATGCGACAATCCTCGACAAAGACGTTCCGGCATCCGCCCGAAATCTCGCTCCCGATGACCACGCCTCCATGGCCATCGCGCATGAGGCAGCCGCGGACGATGATATTCTCTGACGGAACCGCAACGCGGCGCCCATCGTTATTACGGCCGGACTTGATGGCGATGCAGTCGTCCCCGGTGTCAAAGATGCAGTCTTCAATGAGCACATCCTTGCAGCTCTCAGGATTACACCCGTCATTATTCGGACCGTGACTGATGACGGTAACTCCCCGCACTGTCACATTACGGGACAATACTGGATGAATCTCCCACATCGGGGAGCGGATGATCGTCACGCCTTCAATGAGCACGTTCTCGCAGGAGTAGGGCTGGAGAAAACTGGGCCGCAGGTAATCGCCGTCACCAAAGACCCGCTCGGCCACGGGAAGGCCCTCCTGTCCCATCGCAAACAGGCGGTTGCGACCGTCCAACTGGTTCGGCTTCCCTTCCTTCCAGCCGTATTCCGTTTTTCCTTTCCACGGCCACCAATATTCAAGACCTGCC
The DNA here is from genome assembly GCA_040830765.1 of Puniceicoccaceae bacterium. Classification (GTDB taxonomy): domain Bacteria; phylum Verrucomicrobiota; class Verrucomicrobiia; order Opitutales; family Oceanipulchritudinaceae; genus Oceanipulchritudo. The sequence goes on from JBFOMH010000019.1 coordinate 22,593, forward strand.
TGGCCATCAAGGGTTCCCTTTCCGGTCACGGCGATGTTCCGCTGTCCATGGGCGTAAATCAGCGGTGAGTAATTCATGCATTCCACCCCTTCCCAGCGGGTCAGCACCTGTGGCAGGTAATCACTGGGTTCCCGGCTGAACAACAGAACGCTGCCTTCGACAAGGTGGAGGTTGACATTGCTCATCAAGTGAACCGGCCCTGTCAGGAAGGAACCTTCCGGAACAATGACCCGGCCCCCGCCCGCCTCATGGCAGACCCGGATGGCCGTGCGTATGGCCTTGGTGTTGTCGGTTTGGCCATCTCCAAGAGCCCCAAAGTCCGTGATCGGGAAATCCCGGTCCGGAAATTCCGGCGCCTGGATGCGGGCCTCGATCTGGGCCGCTACCTGCCAGTCGCCTGTGTAATCAGATGCCCAAACAGGGAGGCCCAGGATTGTGGCCAACAGTGAAAGGGTAAGTCGAATGGATGGGGTGTAATGGGTAGAGGTGTTCATGTGTTTGTCCATTTAAAGATTGCCGGTTCGGCCGGTCTTAATCGGCAAGCGCTTGACTGACCTCGATTGCTGCCATCAAGAAGGGGCCGACGCCCTTGGAATCGTTTTTAACGACCGGTTCGGAGGCGTAGTAATCTAATGTCCCATCCCGTCCGAAACCGAGTCCGGCAACGAGGCAGATGTTCCGCAGGGAAACCAGTCCATTGGCATCGTTCTCGATAAACTCACGCACCATGCCATCCCATGCTTTCTCCACCACCGGCAGATAGGAATCGGGGAGGTACCCGGCGTTAATACCCTTGGCCAGCATATAGGTGAACATTGAGCTGGCCGAGGCCTCCCGGTAGTTGCCGGTTTCCCCGGGGCGGTTCATCACCTGCCACCAGACGCCGGTCGCCGGATCCTGGAAATCAACCAGCGCCGCCGCCAGTTCCTGCACCGTTTCGATGAGGTAAGCCTTTCCTTCCGGATCGGCATCCATGTAGTCCAGGCAGTCCACCAGTGCCATGGCATACCAGCCCAGTCCCCGGCCCCAGAATTCGGCCGACAGGCCGGTCTCCGAATCCGCCCACGACTGTTCGCGTGACTCGTCCCAGCCATGATAATAAAGGCCGGTCGCCGGGTCCCGCAGCGTGCTGCGGACAATCCGGAACTCGGCCAGGGTCTCCTCCCTCAGGTGCGGTTCCTCGAAAATAATAGCCGAGCGGGCGAGGAAAGGTGCGGCCATGTAGACGCCATCAAGCCAGACCTGCCACGGATAGATCTTCTTGTGCCAGAACGCGCCTCCTGAGGTCCGGGGATGGGTCTCCAGTTGCTTCAGCAGGTGTTTTGCGGCTATGGCATACCGCTTTTCACCGGTTCGCACATAGAGTTCCAGCAACATCTTGCCGGAATTGATCTTGTCGATATTGTATTCCTCCAGTCGATACGTGTGGATGGTCCCGTCTTCCCCAATAAAACTGGAGATGGTTTGCAGTCCAAAGTCCCGCACGACGACGTTACCGGAACGGTCGCCAATCTCGTAAAGCGCCTTGGCCATCAGGCCGGTGGTATAGCTCCAGCGGGCATGTCCTCCCGTTCTTGGATCAACGCTGCCATGGGAAAGGCTGTCGCCCCGCCGCTGGACCACGGACTCAGCCAGCCGGGCTCCCCAGTATAGAGGATCCTCGCTAGGCGGATTCTGTGCCAAGAGGGCTTCCCGGACGGCTGAGTTGACCGTCACCCGCAAGGGTTTGTTCAGGACTTCCAGGGTTTCCTTGATGTAGTCCAGAAAGGCTTCACGACTGGCCGCCTCCGGAGCGGACGCACCCCACAGGGCACCGAAGCGATAATTGACTTTCCCTTCCCGGGGGCTGAGTCGAACCAGCAGGTTGTGTTCATCCTCGAGAAATTCCTTGAAGCGGCCGCCCTGGAAAAACACAACCATGCCCAATTTCTCCCCGTCAAGGCTTTGGTCTCCGTAAGTGGCGAGGAAACTCCATCCGGAATTCGGGACAGTGACATCACCATCTGCAGTGGCTCCGCGGAATACTTCGATCCCCTCGTGAATGGGTAGACCCGTAACAATCCGTGGCCGGTCACCGTCGGTGCGAAGCGCGACCTCCGTAAGGTAGGTACCGGCCTCAATCTCAAAGGATGCCTCCAGGTCGGTTGTTCCATTCCCAAAGTTCCAGTTCTGGTAGTCATTACTGAATGCGGAAACAAGTCCGTCATTGCGGAGAATCCTGCAGGTCACGGAATCGACCTCGGAAACCCGGACGGCCTTTTCCCCATCCCAGTGACCAAACCCTCCAATTCCGAGAGCACTCCCCACCTTGAGGATATCCATTCCCCAGTCAGCAGGCTCATGATAGGAATCAAAACCATCCTGCCCGACATCATGCAGGACCATCCCGGTCACTTTTTTCCCGAAGACGTCGATCCCGTTGCGCCAGTCAAGGTAGAGCCGGTAACCGACCTTGTCATTTTCCCAGCCCGGACCCTCGTAACGATAGTACCAGGAATGGTCGGTGTGCTCAGGGGGCGTGGTGGTAGCGGTCACATTGTTAAATTCGCCCCCGATGTATTCGTTGTCCTTCCAATAGCCATTGGCCTTATGGGAGATTTCCGCGTTGGTGCGCCCGATCTCCACCCGGGCCAGGCCTGCGCCCTCGGGTGCAAGACCGACCATCAAGGTCTGGCTGGCCCCACTGGCAAGGCTGGCCGAAACCAGCAATTCCCCACCGCAGGCGGATAGGGAACTGGGAACTGGAATGCCATCCTCCCAGACACCGAGGCGCTCCCGGTCCGGGGCGGCAACGTTTACACCAAGGTCGGCCATGGGAATGCGGACAACGACCGTGGGACGGTTGACCGGGGCCGCGTTCAATAACTCTACCGTCGCTAGTGGAACCGTTTCGCTGGCCACCAGGCAGGCATGGGCTGTGCTCAGGAGCACGGCGGGATAAAGGAGATGTTTAAATGCATTCATTGAAGTGAAACATAATGAAATAAGTGGGCTCAGAAGCAGTCGATCCAGCAGTCACTCGTGTCGAACAACCCCTTGATCATGCAGAAAGGGGAATATTTAAAAAGCCACCAAGGGACTTCAATCGTTATCTGTTGAAATTCCGTGAAATTAACGCTGCGGGGTGGATGAGAGCTTTCTCAATTCAGCGGGAGACCGGCCGGTGATCCGGCTAACCGTTCGATGACACTGGGCATAGCTTCCAAAACCTGCCTCGAGGGCGATATCCAGCAAGGTCCGGCCAGGATGGGTAGCCATCAGGTACTCGAAACGCCTGACCCGGAGCTCTGTCCGGAATTCACCCGGTGACTGGCCAAGTTGATCGGCAAATAAACTGCACAGCCGGGAGTAACTGATACCGGCCCGCCGGGCAAGTTCCGGAAGGGGTCCATCCAGAGCTCCTTCCCGCATTAGGTGAATGACCCGTTCAACGGCTGGGTGCACCTGCCCCCGGGCCTGCATCGAGGCAACCGCTTCACCAGCCTCCCACGAGGAGCGCAGGAGAAAAGCCAGTCCATTGTTGAAATAGGGATCGTCTTCCTGGATGCCTCCCAGGCGTTGGCAGAGTCCGGAAAGAAAGCGGAAGTCATTGCCCTGCACATTCTGAACAAATACGGATCCCGGGTCCCGCTTGCGGAGAATGGAAGATTTCCCAGTATCCGTGACCGTCCGAATGAGGCGCGGACGAAAAACGACTACCCACATGGAGCAATCCTCGGACGCTTCAACCAGCAAATGGGGCTGGTCTGGAAAGAGCCAAACCAGCATGCCTTCCCGGATGGGATATTTTCCTCCGTTGATAAAGTAAGCGCCCTCTCCACGGGTTATGAGATTGATTTCCAGTTCCCGGTGTGAATGCAACTGCATCGCGGCCTGGTAGCGGAATGGCTCGAAGCTTTTCACCCAACCGTCGCGCTTGGCCGGAATCTGGAGTTCCTCATAAGTCATTTAGTAGAAAATGAGATACTTTTGCGAATAATTGCCAAGCAAATCCCTTCAGAATCCTATATTCTGCAATATTCTCAGTAAACCCGAAGAAAATTTCAAATGACCATCACACCTGAACAAATTCAACAGTTTCACGAAGAAGGCTACTTCATCCTCGAAAATGTCATTCCGCAGGAGACGCTCGATGCGGTCCGCAAGGAATGTGACCATTTCATCGCGGAATGCGACCGCGAGATGGATGAAAAGGGCGTCGATAACCTGGGTATTACCCATCGGGGCAAGCGTTACTTCATTGCTTACACCCGCAAGAATAGCCAGGTCATGTACGACTTCATTTTCGGGGAAATCTACGCCGACATTTGCCGTGCCGTTATCGGGCCTGAGGCCACACTCTTCCTGGACCAGTTTGTCGTAAAGGCGGGTGAGAAGGGATTGCCCTTTTCCTGGCACCAGGACTCCGGCTACCTCCCCTTTGATCACAAGCCCTACATAACCTGCTGGGCTGCCCTGGATGATGTCACCGAGGAGAACGGAACGGTCTACCTCCTCCCCTACAGCAAGCTCGGAATCAAGACCCGGGTCACCCACATCAAGGATCCGGAACTGAATGACATGGTCGGCTATTTTGGCGATGACCCGGGCATCCCGGTCATTGTCCCTGCCGGGAGCATTGCCGTGTTTTCCTCCGTTTGCTTCCACCGCAGCGGCGCCAATTTGACCCCTAATATGCGGCGGGTCATGCTGAGCCAGTACGCCGCCGGGCCCATTATCGATCCGGCGACCAAGGAACTGTTCCTCGACGGGGTCCCGTTCATGCGGGACAATGAAATCATAACCGGCCCCTTTCAACCGGAAAGCTGACACCCCATGAGCACTTTGGCGTGGAAAGACAATTGGGAGTCCACGCGAGCCGGATTCGCGGATTGGTGGAGTCAGAAGGGTGTCCTCATTGGCAGCTGGGACTTTCCCGTGCGTCGCGGGGAAGCGATTGAAAGCATTGACTGTCCCGGGGGAAGCGGGGAACTGGCATCGCTCTTCGACAAGCCCCGGTTGCGGGCCGAATGGAACCATTACAACCTAAGCCGACACGACTTCCCGGAGAGTGTCTTGCCCATTGCGGACACCGATATTGGACCTGGTTCGCTCTGTCTATTCCTTGGTGCAACCGCCTTGATTGAGGATGACACCGTGTGGTTCGAACCGTGTTGGGAGGAAGTCGAGGATGTGGATGAAATCGGGCCCATCCATTTCAATCCCGACAGTCACTGGTGGAAAATCACCGAATCCACCCTCCGTGAATGCGTCCGCCTGGGAGACGGGAAGTATCTCACGGGTTGTCCTGACCTGGTCGAGAATGTCGATACCCTTGCTTCCCTGAGAGAGCCGCAGAATCTGCTCCTCGACATGCTTGAATCCCCTCAATGGGTAGAGCAGAAACTGCAGGAGGCTACCACTGCCTGGATCGGGGCCTACGGGCGCATATACGACATTATCAAGCTGGACGACGGCAGCTCAGCTTATGGTGCCTTTCGCCTCTGGGGACCGGGCAAGGTAGCCAAGGTCCAGTGTGATGCCTCAGCCATGTTTTCGGAGGACATGTTCCGGAAATTTGTTGTTCCCGAACTGCAACGGCAATGCGAATGGCTGGATCACTCCCTCTATCATCTCGACGGGACCCAGGCGGTTCGCCATCTGGATGCCTTGCTGGCGCTTGAGGCGCTTGATGCCATAGAATGGACACCCCAGGCGGGCATCGAGACGGGCGGGAACGCACGCTGGTTCCCGATGTACCGCAGGATACTTGAAGCGGGAAAATCACTACAAGTGGTCAATGTCCTTGAGCATGAGGTTAAGCCACTTCTCAATGCCATTGGCACCGAAGGCATCTACATCCTCCGGGAAGACCTTAAGGATTCAAGTCCCTAGCGTGACACGTAAGCCCACGCTCCCCCGAGTTCACAGGACTGGTCCACATTATCGACAAATATCCAGGAGCCCAGGGAAACACTGAAATACCAGGGTGCCTCCGCAGCGTAGAGCCAACCCAGGAATCCTCCCGTATCCAGATAATCTCCAACCTGGATGTAACCACAGGGTCCGGCGGGATAATGCGGCGTCACCGATTCCCATGTCTGGCCAATCCGGAACTCGTCAAAGGTAAACTCGGCAAAGGGCCGGGAACCGCTGCCGTCGCCGGCCTCGATGCCTATCCAGCGACCGGGGAGATAAAGGGGATCATCCCTTGTTTCCCAGTCCGCGGTAACGCCGATGAAATTGCGTGCTTCCTCGGTGAGAACAGGATTGAGGTACATATTGATCTCATCAGCTCCTCCATCCCCTTCTCCGTGGTCAATCCGCAACACGACAAGATAAACGCGGTTACCCTCCCCGAACGGTTGGTTGATGAGGGGATCCTTGCTGACTCCATCCAAGTCTTGTCCCCTTAAGCGCCAGACGTCCTCCATGGCATTGGAAACGCCACCGATAAAAAGGGGGACAGCGTCTCCCGAATCGCTGCTGAAGAGATTGAGCCCGGCGGCCCGCGGATAGAGGTTTGTTCCCCAGGGATAATCACCCCCGTAGACCGGATCATCAGGATTGGCGGGGGCACCACTGCGCCGGGCCAGATAGGAGACATAGGTTGTCTTTCCAAGCTGGGGGTCGGGGCCCTGGTTCGGCAAGGCCGCCGGGTCCAGGCTACGGGCCATGTGGATATTCCCGTTTTCTCCGGAAATGAAGAGGCTTTGACCGGAAGTGGTGAGGACATTGCCGTCCGAATCCGTGTAACTCAAACTCTCCGGCAATAGGATGATGACCGGAGAGGAGGGAAAGGAAGAGCCCGAGTTCAACAGGTTCTTGCGATTACTCCATGGATCCAGAAATCCAGTACCCCCGTTTTCGAAAAGCAAGTCCCCGAAGTGGGCGTAGTCCGAGAATCCTTCATAAACCGGCTGGCCCCATCCGCTGCCGCAAAGAAAAAGTACCGGAAAGGCCCTGATCGGGAATTTGAGGAATCGCATCCTGATTAGCCAAGCCAGAAGGAGAAGTAGAGGTAGAATCCAGCTACCAGGCCAAGGACCACGACCGTTCCGGCAATATCGTACTTGTTCCAGCTGGCCCGAATTTCCTTGCGGTCCTCTGCAGTGAGGGAGCCGTAGGTCAATCCGGCCACCTGCTCCTCCGACGGAGCGGGCGAGGTGTAGGAAACGACAATCACCAGGATGATGCTCAGCAACAGGAGCACACCGGAATAGTAGAGGAAGTTGAACTCGGCCAGGGAAGCCATCAAGCCACCCTCGGCAAAGGGCGAGCCGGAGTGGACGGCCTCGAGGGTCAATTTGGCCATACCAAGGATAAAGCCCACAATGAGGCCATAGAAAGCTCCCCGGGCATTGATCCGACGCCAGAACAGACCGAGCAGGAAAACGGCGGTGATGGGCGGGGCAAGGTAGCTTTGCACTCCCTGTAGATAACGGTAGAGCCCGCCTCCGGCCATCTGGTGCATGATGGGGATCCAGACAATTCCGCAGATGACTACGACCCCGGTGGCAAACCGGCCAACGCGGACCAGTTCCTTTTCCGGACGGTTTGGACGCAGCTTACTGTAGATGTCCAGGGTAAAGAGTGTGGCACAGGAATTGAAGAGCGAAGCCAGGGAGGACATGAGCGCGGAAAGAAGACTCCCGACAATCAAACCCCGAAGGCCGACTGGCAGCAGGGTGGCCACCATCGTCGCAAAGACCTGATCGCCATCAATGGCTTCCCCGCCTTCCTGGAGAGGAATCCCAATAATACCCTTCTGGTGCAGGGCCCAGCCAATCATTCCCGGTATCAGGAAAATCATGACAGGCCAGACTTTCAAAAAGCCACCCCAGATGGCCCCGCGACGGGCGTTCTTGAGGTCGGAGGCAGCGAGGGTCCGTTGCACGATGTACTGGTCGGTACACCAGTACCAGATACCGATGACCGGTGAAGCGATGAGGATGCCGAGCCAGGGGAAGTCCGGATCCGACAAGGGCCGCCAGAGGGCGAAGCTTTCCTTGTTCTGGCTCGCCAGCTCCCGCAATTCACCCCAGCCACCGAGTTCACGCAAGCCGTAGAAAGTAATGAAGAACGATCCCAGCAGGAGGAGCACCGTCTGGGCCACCTCGGTGTAGACGACCGCCCGCAAGCCTCCGAATACGGTGTAGATACCGGTCAGGACCACCGTTGAGAAGGCTCCGATCCAGAAGGCATTGTCCGCCCACTGTTCCGGTGGACCAAACTGGAAGGTGTCCGGCAGCAACGTCCGGAATACCAGCGCACCGGCGTAGACCGTCACGGAAACCTTGGTGAAGACATAGGCTATCAGGCTGACAACCGACAGTACCCAGCGGGTCCGACTATCAAACCGCTTCTCGAGGAATTGCGGCATGGTGTAGACGCCTGACTTGTAGTAAAAGGGAACGAAGACCCATGCCAGGAGAATCATCACCCATGCGTGCAGTTCCCAGTGGGCCATGGCCATCCCGGAAGCGGCACCATTACCGGCTAGCCCGACGATATGTTCGGAACCGATATTCGAGGCAAAGAGGGAGGCACCGACGACAAACCAGGAGACATGGCGTCCGGCAAGGAAGTAGTCGGCGGTCGTCTGTTGCTTGAGGGAGGACCAGTAGACGATGCCAACGATGACGATGAAATACACACCGATGAGCATCCAGTCGATACGAGCCAAGGTGGGGGCAGCGGCAAAGAAGCCGAGGGAGTCAAACAGGGATAGGTTCATTTATGAGGTAATTTGGGGTTGAGGTCAGGAAGCTGGGGCCGGCCTTAGCTGAGGGCGCGGCCCGGAAAGGTGAGCTCAGCAACAGCGGACTTGTCGAGGTCGCCAAGGCCCAGTTCCTTGAGCTTTTCATATTGGGCCAGGGTGGCTGCGGCAAGGGGCAGGCTGAGGCCCTGGGCCCGGGCCAGGTCAAGGGCTATTCCGGAATCCTTGGCCGCGTGCTCGGAGGAAAAATAGCATTCATGGTCACGCCCGATCATGTCCTCGGAATCGGTCTCGAGGACCCGGGAATTGGCCCCGGTCTGGCTGAATATCTTGCACAGGGTCTCCAAGTCGAGTCCCAGTGCCTTGCCCAAGCCAAGCCCCTCGGCAAGGGCAGCGGTATTGATGTTCATGACCATGTTGACCAGCGCCTTGACCTGGGCACCACGTCCGGTCTCGCCGACATAGTGGAGGGCAATGCTGAGGTCTTCCAGAAGCGGCTCAACCGAATCAAAGACGGCCTTTTGACCGGCCACGATAAGAAACAATTCACCCTTCCGGGCTTGCGGGATACTGGAGGCCATACATGCCTCGAGGGCATTGGCCCCGACTGCGTTGGCCGCGCCCTCCACCTTGAGGTGGATTTCCGGGCTGAGGGTGGCACAATTGATGAAGGTTGTCCCGGAGGCATCGGTGAGAAGATTGTCCTCCCCGAAGTAAATGGCCTCCATGGCCGGATCATCAGTGACCACCGTCAGGACGACATCGCAACTGGCAGTGACCTCGGAAAGCTTGGCCGCGGGGCAGGCACCAACCTCCTTGGCAATCTCCGCCGTCACCTCCGGCTGGATGTCAAATACCACCGCCACGTTGTATCCCTTGTCGTTGAGGCACCGGGCCATGTTACCTCCCATTCGGCCAAGGCCGACAAATCCAATTCGCTTATCCTTCATAATGCAGGTTCCTCTTAAGATTTAGTGTTTAAAGTCAGTTGCTGATGAGTTCGTCCCACATAGCCTGAATGTCCTTGCCGAGGACAATCGTGTCCTGCCAGATATTCGGGAAGCAGCTCAGGTTGTACCCGATGGTTGTGCCCTGTTCAGGAACGACCCAGAGCCGGTTGCCGGGACGCGGCCCATCGAGCCAGTGCTGCAGGCCCTGCCGGATGAAGGGGCGGCAAGCTTCGTATTCCGGTGAAAAATTCCCCTTCCCGTCAGTGATTGGGATCATGCAGTGGTGCCCATTGAATGGGCGCACATGCCAGAGGGTGGACTGCTGGAAACAGGGGATATTCTCGAAGAGCCGGTCGATGTAATTCTCCGGTACCAGGTGCTTCACCACGGCTGGATGCGAAAAATCAAAATTCACCCGCGGGTAGGTTCCCTTCACTTTCTTGTAGCCCTCGATAATGGCATAGGCCTTTTCCGGGGTCTCGGTACAAGTGTCACGGTGAACCTCGAGGTGCACTTCAGCACCCTGGCGCTCGGACTCCTCCATGAGGGCGATGGTCAGCTCAATGGCTCGCTCAACCGGGGTATCGTGATCGGCCAACTGGCAATTGATTGGGCCATTGTCGATGGCCAGGCAATCAGCAATTCTCTCCGGCATCTGATCCGGGGTGGCAGCGTCAATGCCGCCCCCAAACCTCAGTCCAAACTCGGCCAGTCCTTCCTTTAAACCGGGATAACTGGCCGCACCACAATAGCTGTGGAATCCTGCTTCCCTGATGGCCGCGAGGTGGTGCCGTAGCCCCGTTTCGGTGGTTGGGTCGGCCTCGTCAAAAAGAGACCAGGCCCCGACGTGAATCAATAATTCGGGATTGGTGGAATTGCTCATGTCCAATGGTCAAAGAGAGATTGAGAGAGGTACGGAGGATCACCAATAAAGCCCTTCAGGACAAGGATTTATCCCGGGAGATGAGATAATGAGAACTAAATTGTAGAATATGAGATGTTTAAAACGCGGTTGCAGGCGTGACGGGACTGGGCAATCTAGGGGTTATGGACGATTCCCGGAATCCATCAGACCGTTATGCCCGGCAGGTCATCCTGCCAGGCATCGGTATGGAAGGACAGGAACGCCTGCGGCAGGCACGGGTCCTGCTTGTCGGACTGGGCGGCCTCGGCAGTCCAGCGGGGATGTACCTAGCTACCGCCGGGGTTGGTACCCTTGGACTGGCGGATCCGGACACGGTGGATGCATCCAATCTGCACCGCCAGATCCTGCACCCGGAAAGCCACTTGGGCAGTTCCAAGATTGAAAGTGCCCGCAAGCGGTTACTGGAGCACAATGCGTCGCTGAAGGTTCAAATTATTCCAGATGGCATCACGCCGCAGAATGCAGTGCAGGTGTTTGAGGACTATGACCTGATTATCGACGGCACCGACAACTTCCCCAGCCGCTACTTGATTAATGATGCCGCCTGCCTGACAGGGAAACCGGTGGTCCACGGCAGTATTTTCCAGTACGAGGGACAAGTCACCCTCTTCCACCCCTCCGGAGGCTCACCCTGCTACCGTTGCCTGTTTCCGAGTCTACCGGACGCGGCGATGGTTCCCAACTGCGCGGAAGCGGGAGTTCTGGGCACGCTATGTGGCCTTATCGGTTCATGGCAGGCCGCCGAGGCCATCAAGTGGATCCTCGGGATCGGGGAACCGCTGGCTGGACGGATCAAGATTCTCGATATGCTCTCAGGCATCGACCGCATTGTGCATCTGGATAAGGATCCTGATTGTCCGCTCTGTGGATCAAGTCCCACCATCCGGACAATTTGTAGTGAAAACTACCAGCTTCCTTCATGCCCCAAAGGCAGCCGGCTGGACCTGGAAATATCGGTAGCGGAGGCGGCCAGGATGATAAAGGAAGATCACCCTCCCCTGTTTCTCGATGTCCGCGAACCCCACGAACGGAAAATCTGCAGACTGGAGAACGACCTCCACATACCGGCCGGGGAACTGGCGCGGTCCCAGGAAAATCTCCCCAGGGACCAACCCATCCTCATTTACTGCCACCGGGGTACCCGCAGTCTCTATGCAGCCCGGTTGCTCAGGGAAAACGGCTTTCCGGAGGTGCAAAGCCTCCATGGTGGCATCGACCAATGGGCCCGGGAGATCGATCCCGCAATGGCGCGCTACGGTTGATGAATTGGCCACAGGCTTGCCAGCCAAACGGAAACGATCACACTCCGACAACACGGAAAACCATGAAAACAACACTGGACATTCTCAACATCTGGATATCACCGGGCCATGACTTCAGGGGCCACCACGGCAAGGAGCGCGGGGATCATGGTGTCGAGGCCAGGGAGTCCGTCCAATGCGTGGCCGGGCAAGGTATCGAGGGGGACCGCTATTTCGGCTACAAGGAAGACTTCAAGGGCCAGATAACCTTCATTTCGGCCGATGTGGCGGACCAGCTTCAGGAAGCGCTCGCCCTGCCGGACTTCGACCGCTCGGCGATGCGGCGCAACGTGCTGGTCTCGGGTGTTGATTTGAACACCTTGATTGGAAAACAATTCCGGATTGGCGAAGTGGTTTTCCGCGGGAGTGAAGAGTGTTCGCCGTGTTACTGGATGGATGAAGCGGTTGGCAAGGGTGCCCACCAGTTCCTCAAGGGAAACGGCGGACTGCGGTGCCGTATCGAGTCAACAGGCAGGCTAAGCACAGGTAGCCACGAGTTGGAGATCCTTTAACCGAAGGAAGCGGATGCCTGACCTGATTCCTGTTTCTGAAGCCTTGAGCCGGCTGGCGACCCTGGTCCAGCCAACAGGGATGGAACAATGCCCACTCGCCGAAGCGACCGGCAGACGCCTCAGCCAGCCCATCTTATCCGACCGTGACCTGCCGCCTTTCGATCGGGTCATGATGGACGGATATGCCATTCGCATCGCTGACCTGCAGGCCGGTTCCACCTTTAAGATCGCAGGCTCAGCGATGGCCGGTGAAGCACAGGCCACCCTGCCTGATGATCCGGGACATACCATGGAAGTCATGACCGGATGCCCGATGCCCATGGGAGCGGATACGGTCATTCCGGTTGAAGAAACCGCCACCGAAGACGGGATGATGCGCCTTGCGGATGAAGCTCATCCGGAACAAGGCCAGTTCATCCATCGGAAAGGTTCGGACTATCCGGCGGGAACCGAGCTGGTTACGGAAGGGACCACCCTTCGCTCTGTCGAAGTGGGCATCGCCGCCTCCTGCGGCTGCAAGGAAATTCCCGTAATCAGGCGACCGCGGATCGCCCTGTTCGGCACGGGTGATGAACTGGTCCCGGTTGAAGTCGAACCGCTGGATCACCAAATCCGCCAATCCAACCTGCATGCCCTCAAGGCGTGCCTCCCCGGGGACCTTGCCGAGATCAGGGAAGCAGGGCACCTCGCGGATACAGGAGCGGACCGGGCGAGGCGGTTGCATGAGGCCATTGCCGCTTCCGACATAGTCATTCTTTCCGGAGCTGTTTCCAAAGGTCGTCTTGACTGGATTCCCGCTGCCTTGGACAGCTGCGGCAAAAAAGTCTTCCATGGGGTCAGCCAGCGCCCCGGCAAGCCAATGGGCGTCTGGCAGGCGGACAGCGGCTGTATTGTCTTCGCCCTTCCCGGCAACCCGGTCTCCACACTCGTCTGTTCCCACCGCTACGTACTCCCCTTCCTCCGCGCCTGCCATGGCCTTGCCCCGGTGGAGGAAACGGTCGCCCTCGCGGAGCCATTTGATTTCGACAAACCACTGAACCTCTTCCTGCCTGTGAAATGCGTTGGTCCCGGAAAGGTCATTCCAAGGCCGATCAACAACTCGGGCGATTATGCCGGCCTGGCCGGGTCTGACGGATTTGTTGAGCTTCAGCAGGGTTCAAACCATTGGACAGCCGGCACGGAGGTCCCTTTATTCGAATGGAAATGAAAGACAGACCCCTCTCGCATCTCGATGATAAGGACCGGCCCCGCATGGTTGATGTCTCTGGCAAGGAGGTGACCCAGCGGACGGCAAAAGCGGAAGCCGTGGTCAAATTCCAGCCAGAGGCATGGGAAAAGCTGGAAGCGAGTGGCTTCACGACCAGCAAGGGATCAATTTTCGACGTTGCCCGCATCGCCGGGACCATGGCGGTCAAGCAGACAGCCAGCCTGATTCCCTTTTGTCACACCCTGCCCATTGATGGATGTTCCTTCGATATCGAACCGGTCAATGAAGAAGCGGCTATTCAGATCCGATGTGACGTCCGCTGCACGGCCAAAACCGGGGTCGAAATGGAAGCAATGACGGGGGTATCCGTTGCCGCCCTGACACTCTACGACATGACCAAGAGCCTGGGACTGGGAACGAGCATAACCAAGGTACAACTGATCAAGAAAACAGGAGGTAAATCCGACTATGGACGGGATCAGTGACCACGTTCCCCTGTCCGCATTGGTCCTCGCTGGTGGAAAGAGCAGGCGCATGGGCATGGACAAGGCCAACCTGTGTTACAGCGACGACGGAATGCCACAGTGGAAGCGGATGACGGGAATCCTGGCACCTGTCTGCCAAAGGGCCTGCGTCTCCATCCGCCGGGAACAGGAACTCGACCAATTCGAGGAGGGAGATGCCGAACAGGTCGTCGATGGACCAGAAAGCAAAGGCCCCCTTTCTGGTATCCTGCAAGCAGCGGCTTTGTATCCCACATCTGCCTGGCTGGTCGTTGCCTGTGACTTGCCGCTGCTGGAATTCCCTGTCATCGAGCATCTTCTCCAGCACCGCGGCGATGCCCAGGCCGTTGCCTACAGGAGTTCGCATGACGGCTTGCCCGAGCCAATGTGCGCCATCTACGAAACGTCCTTTATCCCGGTCCTGCAGGCAGCCTTGGACAATGACATGCGCTGTCCGAGAAAAATCCTCATCAACAATCCGGACCGTGTCCGCCTGCTCGAGTTGCCGGACGAGAAAGCGCTGGAAAACGCCAATACGCCAGAGGAATTCAGGCAATTGAAAGACCTCGCCCTGGCCAGAAACTCGTGAAAATAACCATTTTATACTTTGCCAAGCTGAAGGCGGTCCGCGGTGTCTCGACGGAAACAATCGATACGCCGTGCCGGACCGTCGCAGAACTCTACAACAGCCTTGGCCTCGATGGTCCTTCCGGAATGCCACACACACAGGTCAAGCCAGCCGTCAACGAGCGGTTTTGCAATTTCAATACAGAACTAAGAGACGGGGACGTCGTTGCCTTCATGCCCCCCATGTCAGGAGGATAACGGGACATGCTGTTTAGCCTGACAACCGGTCCGATTGATCCGCCTTCCTTGCAAAAGAAAATGCTCAGCAAGCAAGCCGGTGCCTATTGCTCGTTCGAGGGCTGGGTGCGGGACCATCACCTGGGGCGCGGCGTGGTATCCCTTTACTATGAGGCCTATGAAGGGCTGGCACTGAAGGAGGGCGAGAGAATCCTCAAGGAAGCCCTGACCCGGTTCGACATCCTGGAAGCCGCTTCAGTCCATCGGACCGGTCCCCTGAAGCCAGGTGAACTCGCCATCTGGATTGGTGTTACCGCCGTTCATCGCGCGGCTGCCTTCGAGGCTTGCCAGTTCCTCATCGACACAATCAAGGACCAGGTACCGATCTGGAAACATGAGTTCTACACCGACGGGACGGACGAATGGGTCGATCCCACAGGTTGCTCCTGCAGCCGGTTTCACGAGCACTAATGGCCAGTCATCCCCCAGTCGATACATTGGGACGGGCCCTGCAGTCCCTCCGCATTTCCGTCACCGACCGCTGCAACCTGCGTTGCCAGTACTGCATGCCGGCGGAAATCTACGGTAAGGACTTCGCCTTCCTCCCCAAGCGTGAGATCCTCACCTTTGAGGAACTGCAGATGGTGGCCGCAGCTTTCGTCAAACTCGGTGTTCATCAAATCCGCGTCACCGGTGGTGAGCCGCTATTGCGAAAGGACATCGCTGTCCTGATTAATCAACTACGGGACCTCGGGCCTGAAATCGACTTGTCCCTGACAACCAATGGGACCCGGCTCGGGCAGCTGGCCACCGCCCTGAAGAACGCCGGCCTCAACCGGGTCAATGTCAGCCTCGACTCCCTCGACCCGCAGACGGCCTCTACGCTTGCCGGACGCCCGGTCGAACCGGAACGGATATGGAAGAATATTCTCCATGCGCGTCAATCCGGACTTTCCGCCAAGGTCAATTGCGTCATCAAGAGAGGACTGAACGAGGATGCCGTCTTTCCTCTTGCAGAACGATGCCGGCAGGAAGGGATCACCCTCCGCTTCATTGAATTCATGGATGTTGGAACCACCAACGAATGGCACCAGAAGCAGGTCGTCACTGGCCGGGAAGTCCTGGAAAAACTTTCCCAGCGCTGGCCGCTCCGCCCAGTCTCCAACCAATCCTTCACGGAAACGGCCCGGCGGTACCGCTATGAAGATGGTGCGGGAGAAGTTGGATTCATTAACTCCATCAGTGAACCCTTCTGCCGTGGATGCAACCGGGCCCGCCTCTCAGCCGATGGAACCCTTTACACCTGCCTCTTCGCCAGCCGCGGTTGGCCGGTAAAGCGATGGATAAGGCAGGACGGGCTCTCTGCTGTTGGCCTGCAGGACCGCATTGCCGACTGCTGGGGAAGACGGGATGACCGATACTCTGAATTGCGAGGGGCCGGTGCCGAAACATCAGGGCGGCCGGAAATGTGGACCCTTGGGGGCTAATTTCGTTGCCGTCCGCGCTGAAACTTAAATGATAATCGCCACCGATGGTCACCCCGGGTCAGGCAGTTCAGGTCAAGGAAGGCATCCGCCGGGATGTTGAAGATTCCCTTGTCGTGGAAGAACCCCTACAAATCCGTATTAACGGGCGGCCCTTTTCCATCACCATGCGGACTCCCGGGGACGACGCGGAACTTGTCCGGGGCTTGCTCTACACTGAGGGAGTCGTCGACTTGCAGGGGCTTACCCAGGAAGTGGTGCTGGAAGAAAAGGATGGTTACACGGACGCATCCATACAGGTCCCGGAGGTTTACCTCTGTAGCGAATTGATGGAAAAGCGTTCCCTGGTCGCAAACGCCTCCTGTGGATTCTGCGGCAAGTCGGAAATTTCCGACCTGCGACTGCAGCAACCAAGGGTGAGCACGCCACAAGCCTTGTCGGCCAACCTTATTCCCAGGTTTGGCCATGAAATGCGTTCCCGCCAAACCGGCTTTGAGGCGACGGGCGGGTGTCATGCCGCGGCCGCCTTCACGATCGAGGGCAAATTCCTCTCCCTCTATGAGGACATTGGTCGGCACAATGCAGTGGATAAGGTAATCGGTCGCCTTGTCGGGGAAGATCTTCTTGGTGCGGCGGCCATTCTTCAGGTCAGCGGACGGATCTCCTTTGAGATTGTCTCCAAGGCAGCCGCAGCGGGCATTCCCTTCCTCAGTGCCGTATCCGCCCCTTCCTCCCTCGCTGTCCAGTGGGCCGAACAGGCTGGCATCACCTTGGTGGCCTTTTGCCGGGAAAGCCGCTTCACCGTCTATGCCAACCGGCAAAACATTGATTTCGGAGAAACTGTGAATGGCTAAAAGTGAGTCCTCCAAACCGGCTGGTGGCTGGCCTGCGCTTGCCTCGAGCATGAAAAAGATATTCGAGGCCAAGGACCTTGGCAAAACCACCAAGTCCCTCCTCCAGGTGAACCAACCCTCCGGCTTTGACTGTCCCGGTTGCGCCTGGCCGGACCCGAAGAACCCTTCCATGGCCGAGTTCTGCGAAAATGGGGTCAAGGCAGTAGCTGCCGAAACGACTGGCAGGCGTGCAGATCGGCAGTTTTTCGCGAACCACAAGGTGGAGGACCTCTTGAAGGAGACCGCCTACTGGCTGGAATCCCAGGGAAGGCTCACTGAACCAATGGTATACGATGATGAGTCTGACACCTATCAACCCATTGCCTGGGAGGATGCTTTTGCCCTCATTGGCGGGGTCCTGAACGATCTGGAAAGTCCGGATGAAGCCGTCTTCTACACCTCCGGCCGGACCAGCAATGAGGCAGCCTTCCTCTACCAGCTTTTCGTCCGCATGTACGGGACCAACAACCTGCCGGACTGCTCCAACATGTGTCATGAGTCCAGCGGTCTGGCCATGAGCCAGGCCATCGGGATCGGTAAGGGGACAGTAGTCCTGGAGGACTTTGAAAAGGCGGATTTGATCCTTATCCTCGGCCAGAATCCGGGAACCAATCACCCACGGATGCTCACGGAGCTGCAGAAGGCCCGCCGAAGGGGTGCGCAGATCATCACCCTGAATCCACTTGTTGAAAAGGGTCTCGAATCATTTCTCCATCCCCAGCACCCGGGAGCCATGTTGACCAACCGGCCCTCGGCCATTTCCTCCGTGTATCTCCAGCCGCTAATCGGGGGCGACCTGGCAGCGCTGAAGGGCATGATCAAGTGGGTCCTTCACTTCGAGGCTTCCGCTCCCGGCAAGGTGCTTGATTGGGCATTTATCAAGGAACACTGCAGTGATTTCGATTCCTTCCGGGAAGATATCGAGGCCACCGGCTGGGAGACCATTGAGACGCAGTCCGGCCTTTCCAGGGAAGAACTGAGACGCGTAGCGGAAATTTACATACAATCCAAACGTGTCATCGCCTGCTGGGCCATGGGCCTGACCCAGCACAAGCATGCTGTTCCGACCATCCAGCATATCCTCAACCTGCTCTTCCTGCGTGGCAACATCGGGCGCGAAGGTGCCGGGGCCTGTCCCGTCCGGGGCCACAGCAACGTTCAGGGTGACCGGACCATGGGCATCTTTGAACGGCCATCAAAGGCATTCCTCGATCGCCTGCAGGAAGTGTTCCGCTTCAATCCGCCCCGTGAGCATGGGTATGATACCGTCGATGCCATCAACGCCATGCACAGGAGCGAGGCCAAAGTGTTTTTCGCCATGGGGGGGAATTTTGCCCGGGCCACGCCGGATTCGGACTATACCGAGGAGGCCCTGCGCAAGTGCCGCCTGACTGTCCATGTCACGACCAAGCTCAACCGCAGCCACATCATCCACGGAAAACAAGCCCTCATCCTACCCTGCCTTGGGCGAACCGAGCTCGACATCCAGACCAGTGGCCCCCAGAGCGTCACTGTGGAGGATTCCATGAGCATGGTCCATGCCTCCCGGGGCCGCCACAAGCCGGCCTCCGAGCAACTGCTCTCTGAGCCAGCGATCGTCGCCGGACTGGCCAAGGCCACCCTCGGCAAGGACTCCCTGAAGTGGGATGACTGGATTGCTGATTACGATCTTATCCGGGACCTCATTGAAGAGGTCGTTCCGGGATTTGCCGATTTCAATAACCGCATCAAGGCACCGGGAGGATTCTATCTCGGCAACTCCGCCGGACAAAGGAAGTGGAACACCCGGGATGGCCGGGCCCGCTTCACGGTCGCTGACATCCCCGACCTGTCCCTGCCTGAAGGTGTTCTTCGCCTCATGACAATCCGTTCCCACGACCAGTACAACACTACCATTTACGGATTGGATGACCGTTACCGCAATGTTCGCAATGAACGCCGCATCCTTTTCCTCAACCAAGGGGACATGAAAAACCAAGGCCTGCAGGAGGATGACATCGTCGACATCGTCAGCGTCTATGGCGACGGCAAGGAGCGGACTGCTCAAGGATTCAAGGTCCGGGCCTACAACATTCCAACCGGTTGCGCGGCGAGCTATTTCCCTGAGACCAATGTCCTCGTCAGTGTCGACAGCATTGCCGAGGGCAGCCAGACGCCGGTCTCGAAATACATCCCGGTACGCCTGTCAAGGACCTCAGAGCGAAACACTTAGCCGGTGCCGGGTACCGTCCTTGAGGGTGCCATCCAAAATCAAGGAGGACCTTTCCTCATCGATTGACGCGGTAGCCGTTCCCGAGGCCGTCCGGCAACTCCACTTCCCCGACTGCTCCGTCCATGCCCCGAGGTCCGCGATCGGACTGGACGCAAACAGGGTCAGGATCCGGCAGTGCCTGTCTTTCAGGATCCACTCCAGGTAGGGTTCCTTTCGCTGCTCCAGGGCTTCACCGGTTCGATCCCGGTCATAGGGAGCAGCGTAGGCATGCCGCCTCATCGAGAACGCTTGCACCGCTCCCTTCAGTGGCTGGACAAACCCGGCCACCCTGGCCTTGCCGTCCTCAACCAGGAAATGTCCGGAGTCATCATACCGCGGTGGAGCAATCGTGTGCCAGCGCAGCGATATCGCCTCTTCCTTTGACAACTCCGCTTCATCGAGCACAGCCACCCATCCGGGCAGCAAATGGATAACCGTTCGACGAACTTGAACCACCCCTTCATAGGCATGGCTCAAATCCAACTGCCAGACACCGCCCTTTTCATCAAAGTTTGCCTGCAGGATGCGGCCGTTGTAGTTTTCAAAATCGATCAACCCCTTGACGCCGCGGTCCTGCGGCGGATGTCGCTGCTCCCTACCGCCAAACATCAAGACGTTGTGCCCGCTGGTGGAAGCATTGTAGTACCGGTAGCGCGCATCATCAAAAAAGTCCTCGGGATAGCTCGAAGGGGATCCCGGGTCGGTAATCATACGTCGCCCCTGCACGTCGATACATAGTTGACCAAGATCATTATGACCATGGTTATGCGCCCGTTTGGCCTTTCCATAGATGATCATTTCCGGCCTCTCCGCATTCCAACTGGAGCGACTGAATATCAGGGCACTGTTTCCGTGATAGGCAATGCCGAGAGGCAACTGGCCCTCGGGAGAAATGCCTTCAAGGGACGGATCCAGCCAAAGCAGCTCATAGGGGTTCGTTCCCGCCTCCATATGCCGGACAGCATAGCCCTGTACGACAGGATTGCGCGTAGCCGCGGCAATAGCGGTTATGTAGGCCACATCGACGGGTGCCTCGGCATGACTGTCGCCAAAGGCGGCAAAACGTCCCGGTGGCAATGTCGCATGAATCGTCCATTCCGCCGTCTCCGGGAACGGCGTCCGCGCTAGGGGATTGTCCGTTCCTCCAAGGTGATAATAGAGGGCATTGAAGTAGGCCACGGGAATGCGGGTCGCTCCTGAGTAGGCAACCGACTCGTTGAAGGACCCGTCTTCCCCGTAAATACTCAGGTACCTTTGCATTTTCGGCAGGGAAATCTCCACCAGTCGCCCGGCCTCCGGGTGGTCAGAACCCAAGGCCATCCCGGCAACGCCAAGCCCGCCGATAATCACCGTGTACCAGTTGTTCATGTCATGGCTCCACCACGGATCCTGCTCCATGCTGGTCAGATAAGGCTCGATTCCACGACGGGATAGTCCCTCGATTATCCACTCCCGTTCCTTTGTCGTTAAAAATGGATACAGCCAGTCGTAAGCAAGGCCGACATCCTGGGAGAGCATGCCGGTCCTCAGGTCAGCCGGGTGGCCAAACCGCAAATGGGCCTGGTCAATCCAGTCCGGCCACACGGCCTCGTCAAACAGTGCCTCCATCTGCCGCAGGGCCGCCCGCTTGTAATCCTCCCTCTCTGTCACATGAAGGGCTACGGCATGGCGCAGGATCCGCTGTCCCGCTGCCCGGCAAACCGTGTAATCCGGATTATTGCTTTCCGCGGCGCTGGCTGGACGGCCCGGAAACATCGAGTGACAGGTCAATGGTGACGCCTCCTGCTCACTTTCGCAGAGTTCCAGCATGGATTGCCACATCCGGCGGGCCAGTCCGGGTTCCTTGATCGACCGACGGACAGCATCCACCGTCCGCAATCCCCCCAAACCATCCATCCGCCAATAAATGTGGGGATGTGCCACCTTGCCTGCTAGGCCAGGCTTGTTGCCGTGCAATAGTCCCGGCCAGGAGAGGCTTCCTAGCGTCAACAGCCCGAGACGCGCGAGGGCCTCGCGTCGCCCGGTCAAATCGTTTCCGCGGTTAGGCTTGTCCACGATTACCAGCGGTGCGGATGCGGTCCAAACTCCGCGTTGTAGAAGGGGGAAACCATCGAGCCAGGTGGAACGATGGCATCCACCTTGGCAAAGTCTTCCTCAGTCAGCTCCACCTCTGCCGCCTTCAGGTTGTCCTCCAGCTGCTCCATTGTCCGTGGCCCGATAATCGGCGACGTCACCCCCGGCTGGGCCATAACCCAGGCCAGGGCGAACTGGGACAGGGTCACACCCTTTTCCTCAGCGACCGGCAGCAACTTTTCCACGACATCCAACGCGTCCTCGGTGTAGCGCCGCTGCAGGACCTCAAATTGATTCATGACAAAGCGGCTGTCCGCCGGCCGTTCCTCTCCCTTGCGGTACTTGCCGGTCAGCAGCCCGGCTGCCAACGGACTCCACGGGATGGTGGCAATGCTGTAGGTCCGGGCCATCGGAAGCAATTCCCGCTCGATGCGGCGGTCGAGGATATTGTAGGGCGGCTGCTCGCAGACGATCCGGTTCAGCCCAAGCTCCTTGGAGGCCCACAGGGACTCCACTACCTGCCAGGCGGCAAAGGTGCTGCTGCCGATGTAGCGCACTTTCCCGGCCCGAATCAGATCGTCCAGGGCCCGAAGGGTCTCGTCAATGGCGATTTCCGGCCGCGGCCGGTGCAGCTGGTACAAGTCAATCCAGTCGGTCCCGAGACGCTTCAGGCTGGCCTCACATTGCTGGATGATATGGCGCCGTGAAGTCCTCCAGGCATTGGGATCGTCGTCGTCCATCGGACCATGCACCTTTGTTGCGAGGACAATTTGGTCCCGCTTGCCATTGCGCTTCAGGGCCTCCCCGGTGACCTCCTCGCTCCCGCCGCGGGAGTAGACGTTTGCCGTATCCAGGAAATTGATCCCCGCTTCAATCGATCGGTCGATGATGCGACAGGAATCTTCCAGATCGGTCCGAGCCCCAAACATCATGCAGCCGAGGCACAAGTTACTCACGCTTACGCCGGTTCTTCCAAAATCAACTTGTTTCATGGAACCCTCCTACAAGGAATCCATCCATCCGACAATCCCTTTTCGGAATCCCCTTATTTCTCCGGCACCACCACCTGAAGCAAGTCCCCGATTGTGCAATGATCCTCAAGCGGGTGACGCAGGCGGATTTCCGGATGCATCTCGTACTTGTTCCGCCGGCCTTCCCGGGTGCGTATCAAATATCCCGCTTCCTCAAGGTCGCTGATAATCCGCTGCACCGCTCGCTCGGTGATGCCTACCGCCAACGCCACTTCCCGCAGCGATTGCTCGGGATTCCGCACCAGACACACCATCACATGGGCGTGGTTTGTGAAGAATGTCCATTCGTGTCCACTCACAACGCTGTTAGCCTATCCGTTTCTTCTCCTATGTAAATACAGAAATTCATTTCCTGAATTTTCCAACATAATGCTTGCCATCGCCAAAATACGACAATTAGTTCGTGAATTAAATAACCGAATAGAAGTAGGAGAGAAGGAGATGGAAGCAATCCTGATATTGAGCAAGAACCTGCTGTCGCCGCCCGTAATTGCGTTTGGAACGGGGATGGCGGCGGTCTGGTCGCGGAGCGACCTGAAGTTCCCGGAGCAGGTCTACCAGGCACTGACGATCTACCTGTTGCTGGCGATCGGCTTCAAGGGAGGGGGTGCCTTGGCGCAGGCGAGTCCGGGCGAGCTGGTCTTGCCGTTGCTGGCGACACTGCTGTTAGGGGCGTTAATCCCGGCAGCAGTTTTTTTTGGGACGCGCCGGTTGCTGGGGCTGGGGACGGCAGACGCGGCCGCGATGGGGGCGCATTACGGCTCGGTCTCGGCAGTGACCTTCATGGCCTGCCTGGCCTTTCTGGACCGGCAAACGGTCGCCTACGAGGCCTATCTTCCGGCGGTGATGGCGGCCATGGAGATACCGGCGATCTTCGTGGCCTTGCTGTTGGCGAGGCGCTTCTGCAAGGATGTGACGGTCTCGCTTGGGGAATCGATCCGGGAGGTAATGACCGGCAAGAGCCTGGTGCTGCTGATGTGCGGCCTGGCCGCGGGGGCAGTTGCCGGGCAGGATGGGCGTGAGCTGATGCATCCCTTCCTGGTAGCGCCGTTTTTCGGGGTCCTGATGCTCTTCTTGCTGGAGATGGGCCTGGTCGCTGGCGAGAAACTGAAGGATGCGCGGAAAATCGGCCTCCCTCTACTGTTATTTGCCCTCGCGGCACCGATCCTCCAGGGTGCTTTTGGGTTGCTCCTGGGCTGGCTGATTGGGCTCTCACAGGGTGGTGCCGTGGTTTTCGGGGTCCTTGCGGCCAGCGCATCCTACATTGCTGCGCCGGCCGCCGTACGGGTTTCCCTGCCGGAGGCCAACCCGGCCTATTACGTGACGGCCTCCCTTGGCATCACCTTCCCGTTTAATCTTGTTTTCGGGATCCCGTTGATTTTTCAGCTGAGTCAGTATCTTTATTAGGAAAGCATGCCGGACAAACCCACAGCCAAACCATTCCGTAAACTCGTCTCAAAGGGCCTTCAACAGGTACGAAAGGAACATGAGTTCCTGGCCAACGTATTTGCCGAGGTTTTGGAGGAAACCGGTGAGCAGGCTGCGGCGCGATACATCCGGCGGGGTTTGAAAGATGAATGGTCCGGCGAGATGAAGGCCTCGACCGTCCAGGCTGTCTCCTTTTTCTTCCAGCTCCTCAACCTGGCCGAGGAACACACGGCCAACAGCATTCGGCGGGTACGGGAAAAGAAAGCCGGCCCGGATGCAGAACCGGGGCACTGGGGAAATTACTTCAGCCGGCTCAAGGAGCTGGGATACGGGCATGAGGACGTGCGACAGGAACTGGCTGGCTTGCGTATCGAGCCGGTCTTCACCAAGCATCCCACCGAAGCCAAGAACTGGGCTGTCCTTGGCCTGCACCGGGAAATTATCCGCATCCTCAATCGCCGGGAAGGGGCGAAAACCGAATTTGAGCTCACCGAATGCGCGCGTGAGATGCGGGCTATCCTGGAGCGCCTCTGGTTGACCGGGGAAATCTTCCTGCAGAAGCCGGAAGTGGAGGATGAGCTGGAGAACCTCACCTACTACCTCCGGGAGGTGTTCCCCAACGTCTTTGACCGGCTGGACTCGCGACTGCGCTATGCCTGGAAGACAGCGTGGCCGGAAGCCCCTCCCCTTTCGGACGAGGAATTGCCGTCGCTGGCTTTTGGTTCGTGGGTTGGGGGTGACCGGGACGGGCATCCCAAGGTCACCGCACCCGTTACCCGGCAATCCCTTCTTTCCATGCGCGGCAATGCCGTTGAGATCCTCCAGGACCGCCTGCGGGAACTCGAGCGCAAGCTCTCCTTCAGCATCCTTCACGTCCAGGCCCCTGAGCCGCTGGCCCTCCGCTTGAAGGAGTGGAACCAGACCGGTTGGGAACGCCGGCCCTGGGCAGCCTATGTCAACTGCCTCCGGGAGCGGGTCGAATCTGTCCATTCCCCAGTGCTTATTGAAGATCTTGAGCAACTTCGAAACTGCCTCCTGCAGGTCGGGGCCGACCATACAGCCGCGGTCCATGTCAGTCCCTTGATCCGGCAGATCCGGACATTCGGACACCACCTGGCCCGCCTGGATGTCCGGCAGAACAGCGATTTCTACCAGAAGGCCCTGGTCCAGATGATGGAAGCGGCGGGCATTGAGGATGCCTCGTCCTTTCCGGACTGGCCCCTGCAACGGCGTCTGGATTTTCTCAATCGTGAACTCTCCCACCCGCGTCCACTGACCCACCCTTCAATGGAACTGCCATTGGAAGCCCACGAGGCGCGCGCCAGCTTGTCGGTCCTACAAGCACATCTGGAGCAATATGGGCGCAACGGACTCGGTGCCCTCATTGTCAGCATGACCCGGGACCTGGCCGATCTCCTGACCCTCTATGTCCTCTGCAAGGAGGCTGGCCTGACCCAATTTGTCAGTGGCAACGTCCAATGCCAGCTTCCGGTGGTTCCCCTGTTCGAGACCTATGACGACCTGGAAGCCGCCCCAGGCATCATAGAGGACTTTATCCAGCATCCCTGCACCCGGAACAGCCTGACCGCCCTGCCGGAAGGCCAGCGCAGTCTCATCATCATGCTGGGCTATAGCGACAGCAACAAGGACGCTGGCATCATCGCCAGCCAGTGGAGCCTGCGCAAAGCCCAGGAGCGGCTGCTTGAAGTGGGTCGCAACCACGGCATCTCCCTGACCTTTTTCCACGGGCGCGGCGGCACGGTCGGTCGCGGATCAGGGCCGACCCACCGCTTCCTTGAAGCCCTGCCGAGGGAATCCCTCGAAGGAGGATTGCGCATTACTGAGCAAGGCGAGGTGATTGGGCAGAAGTACAACACACCTACCAGTGCCGCGGCAAACCTCGAATGGCTCATGGCCGGCAGTCTCGGAGGCAAGCTCCTGGCGGAGAAGGCGGACACCCCGAAGTCCCTGAAGGACTATATGGAATATATGGCCGTCCAGTCCCGCGCGGCCTATCGCAAGCTTCTCGAACATCCACAGTTCATGACCTTCTATCGTCAGGCCACGCCCATCGATGCCATTGAGCACAGCCGGATCGGCTCGCGACCGACGCGACGGACCGGACAAGCTACCCTGGCCGATCTCCGGGCCATCCCCTGGGTCTTCAGCTGGAACCAGGCGCGGTTCTACCTGCCGGGCTGGTATGGGGTCGGCTCAGCCCTTGAACACCTCGTAAGTAGCGAATCTTCACTACATAAGAAACTCGTCAGCGACCTGCAGCAGACACCCTTCCTGCGCTACCTGTTCTACAACGTTGAAAGCAGCCTCGCCAGTTGTGACGAAGGCTGGATGCAAGCCTATGCCGGACTGGTTGAAGATACATCCGTCCGGGAGGAAGTCCTCGCCAAGATACTCGCGGAACACAAGCGGACCACGGAACAGCTGGAAAACCTCCTCGTCGGAGACATTTCCACCCGTCGGCCAAGGTTCTGGGCCACCCTGCAAGCCCGCGATGCACCCCTCGAGGTGCTGCACCAGCAACAGATTGATTTGCTCCAGCGATACCGGAGGAATCCGGATGATGCCACCCTCATCGAGGAGCTCCTCATCGTCGTCAACGCCATTGCCAGCGGCCTCCGGACAACCGGTTGAGGAACGACGCGACGACTCACATTAGGTTCGTCCCTTTTACTCATCTGGGAATATAGACCCATCCGAGGCCAGCAAAGGCTGTGCTTTCAGGGATGTATAGCCAGGCTCCCAAACTCAACGACCAGATCCATGGAGCAGCATCGACGATGACCCAACCCAACCAGTCACCAGTATCAGCGTAGCTCCCATTGACGATTGGGAACTTCCCCCAACTTGCCCCTCCATTAGTTGACTCGATTACAACGCGGTGGGTCATGTCGGCTTCAAGCTGCACCGAGCTGATATAGGTCTTCCCACCATGGAAGACCTCAATGTTGTATACGCCCTTAAAGCCACGGTCAGATTTTCGGCCCATTCCATCCGTTAATCCCTCGAAATGGGTGTGGTACCGGATGCGGTGTAGATAATACCACACCAGGCCATTGAGTTTGACGGTGCCATCGTAGAAGCACATGGAATGCTCCTCCATCCGCATGTAGGTCCAGGCGAATAGCCCGTCCACCAATGGATGGCTGTAATAGGTCGTCAGCACCTCCTCCGTTACGCGGGCCCGCTCCTCCTCAGTGAAGTCGTAAGGGTAGAAATTTGTTTCAGTGTTGTCACGCACCTCGAATTCCGTCCCAACCATCGGCAAGCCATAGATGGAACCAAAATCCTCTAACCGATCGTAGATAACTTCAGGATCCGGATGCTCAAATTTGAACCGGCTCTGGAAGCCGATGCGGCTTAGGGGCCCTCCGTCAGCGATGATCCGGTTGATGTTCGTCTTATACTGACCTGAACGCGTTTCGTAATGACCCGGGTCCAGCGAACTCGACCGGGCGGAAATGATCTGGAACTCATTAATGAGGAATTGGCAATCCGGCTGGACGGCATTTTCCGCGGCGATCCGGAACCACTCCGCCATCTGGTCATAGCCGAGAAGCTCCTGCACCCGGTAGTTGCTGAGGGTCTCGTTGATGACATCCCACTCATAGACACCCCACAGGGAAGCCCACTCCGCAATCATGGCATCAACGTTGGCCTTCAATGTCGTCTTCAGTGCATCAATGGTAGCTTGCGGCTTACCGGTGGCAATCGCCGCCTCAACGGCTTCCACGTCGGACAGGATGTCCGCAGGAAGGTGGTTGTTATTCTCATTGCCTGGCCAGATGAGCAGGTGTCCGCGAACCGGTAATTCGTTTGACTGTGCCCACTCCAGGAATCCCGGCAAGAATTGTTCATTGCCCGCACGCAGCTTGGGCTTGAAACCGTTGCCTAGTCCGGCGGCATTGTAAAGCTTGAGGAACAAATTCCTGTAGCCCTCGGTTGTAAATCCATAATTGGTCAGGATGCTCCTCTCATTGTTGAAGTCCTTCACGCTCATGACTCCGCCAAAGCGGAAGGCATTGCTGGCCAGGTTAACCTCTACCATTACCCCTTCAACGGGAAAGCCCTGTTGATCCACGACCTCCACCGACAAATTGGCCTTGCGGTGCGACTCAATCCGCTCCTCGGCCTCTGTTCGCCATTGAGGCAAAGGTCCATCCGGTTTGGCTATCGCTCCAAGGAGCTGCTTCTCGGATTCACTGAGGACCACACCAAGTTCCCCTTCTATCTGGTTCACCTCTTCCTGCGTCAACGGGGCACCAAGGACCGGGTAGCAAAGAAGCGCAACCAGGAGCAAATGTATGTGGTACAACTTCATCGTTAACTTCACATTGAGGACAATTACATCCAATTTGTGTAGAGTTAAATGCAATGATATCCTATCGCCATTAAATGAATTACCGTACTAAGTGGTGCGTATTTGCAGTACAATTCTTAATGATATAATTGTGAACTGGCATTGTCAAATGAGGTTCACCAAGGGAAATTAGTGCTATCAATCCTCCGCATAATGGTTCGGAACAAGTCCATTCCAATTCTTACAATCCTCTGCACCTCCTGGATTCTGGGCCTCAAGATTGATGCCAGCGATCAGCGGGAACGCTTCTTGCCGGAAGGCAACTACAATGTCCTTTTCATCCCTATCGATGATTTCCGCGTTCTGACTAATGCCTACGGGGAAACAGAACCGCTGCGCCCCATCACACCGCATATGGACCGGTTGACCGATTCCGGTGTCTCATTTGCCAACGCCCATTGCCAACAGGCTGTCTGCAACGCGTCCCGGGCCTCGCTTTTGACTGGACTGCGGCCTGACAGTACCCGCTGCTGGAAGCTGCAGACCTTCTTCCGCGACATGGTCGGTTACGACCTAAAGACCCTTCCTCAACACTTCGCTGAACATGGCTACACGACCCATGGTATTGGGAAGATATATCACAGTACGAACAGTACCAGCCAGGACGACAACCCTACCGGCTCGCGCTCCTGGAGTGATGGATGGTTCAATGCCCAAGGTCCGCAGGACTGGTACCAGAATCCTAACAGGTCCGCCACTGATGCAGGTGAGGTAGAGGACAATGCATATGATGACGGTGTAGCCGCCGAAGCCGGGGTGGCCAAAATTGCCGAATATGCCACAGACTATCACGCCAATGGAACACCCTTCTTCCTTGCTGTCGGTTTCAAGAAACCGCACATGCCATTCAATGCCCCAAAGAGATACTGGGATTGGTACGATCCGTCGGAGATAGATCTGACAGGTTATGATGGGTCCCATGACATGCCGATCGGGACAAATGCCTTTACTGCCCCATACGGGGGAGAACCGGCAAGTTACAATGATATCGTTGGTCATCCGGAAACCAAGGCCCCCAATGCCACCGATGCCCGCCGACTCATTCACGGCTATCTTGCCTGCGCCTCCTATATCGACGCCCAGGTTGGCAAACTACTGGATGCACTTGAAGATCCCGATGGAGATCCGGAAACGGACGATTCCATTACCGAGAGTACAATTGTCGTCCTCTGGAGCGATCATGGCTTTTTTCTGGGGGAACACAATGGATTTTGGGCTAAGCATTGTAACTATGAAATCGCAACAAGGGTACCGCTCATCTTCCGCGCGCCAGGATTGGATACACTTGGTTCCGCCGGGAAGTTCTGCTCAGCCCCGGTGGAGCTAATAGACATCTATCCAACCCTTGTCGAAATCTGCTCCCTTCCCCAGCCAACCCAACCCGAGGGAATGGCTCTTCAAGGGACGTCCCTCCTGCCTTTGCTAGAGGATCCGCGTCAACCTTGGAAGAAGGCCGCCTTCAGTCAGTACCAGCGCAATATAAACGATAACGGCAGTAGCGATGTACCCTTGCTGGAAAACTATGGCAATCACCAAGGCATGGGTTATTCCATTCGCACCGACCGTTTTCGCTATACGGAGTGGTGGCGAACGGTCTCCAGCAATGACACGGTGGATTTGCATGTTCCTCTGGACTCCTCACCGGCACATATCGAGCTGTATGACCACCTGACCGATCCTGGCGAAACCATCAACCTGGCCTCCAATCCGGCTTATGCCCAGTTGATGGATGAACTCTCCATCCTCCTGAATGATCCGGACCCAAGCTTTGCCGGGGATGGATGGAAGTCAGCTAATGTGGACGCCCCTGCCAAATACCCAACGACACTCGAGGATTGGACCGCTGGCCACCTGTTCCCGGGGATGGCATTGAATGACCTTGCTCCGGATGCCGATCCGGATGCCGATGGACTTGCCAATCTGCTGGAGTACAGTTTCGGAACACATCCGATGGAAGCTGACGGACCAATGACACTGGTCAGCGTTGATCCGTCAGGTTTCCATATGCGGTACCCGGTCGTTCTCCCAAGAACCGACATATCCCTTCATGTAGTGCAGTCCTCCACCCTTCTTCCGGATTCCTGGACAGCGACCGGTGTTACGATTCAAGATGGGCCAGCCAAAGGCCACTTCACCATGCGGAATGCCTCCGTTCCTCTTCCTGCAGAGCGCGCTTTCTTCCGTCTACGCAGCCAGGGATCGGATTAGAGCAGGTCCTCGAAAATATTCTCACCACTGAGCTGGGTGATTTCAAACCCCACTGAGTAGAGAAACATCTCCTTGGAATACGTGGCCATGAAAGCATCGGCATCCTCCTTGCTGCCCTCCAGGACAAAGGTGCTCCCATAGCTTCCATGCACCCCGATGCGGTTACTTTCAATCGAGGCCAACCGGTCCATGGCATCGTCATCGACCGTAAAACCGACCGCCTTGAATCCTTGCGGACCCTCTCCCCCGAAGACCACGCTTAAGAGGAAGATGGCGTAGTTTTCCGAACTGTCTTCCTTGATGTTGGCCAAAAGGATGTCTTTCCCCAAACGGGAAACGACAATTTCCGCTCCTGCCAGCTGGAATGTATCATTTGATTCATCCCACTCCGGCCAGGCTGCCCGCAGGCGGGTGGAGTCGATGACCTTGAGCTGAAGCGGGGTCTCCCCAACCTGACAGGTCAAGACATCTCCGATGTGTTTGCCGTCAAAAGCAACCGGTTCACCCACGACATGCGGCGACTCGAGACTGGAACAGCCACTGATCAGACACCCCAGCATGGCAACCGTGCAGATTATGATAACTTTCCCTTTCATGATTCCCTCCATTTCATCGAGACCTGGGCCATCCCCGGCCAATTTGGCCGGGGATGGCTTCAGGAAATTTCCGGCCTAGCGCCGGGCCCAGCCCGGTACATTGCCGTCAAGTCCAATAGCCTGGCCGGGCACGTAGTGCTCCAGCATGGCATCGAGAACAGCATCCGCGACAATGCGGTGGCCTACCGTTGTCGGATGGACACCATCCCAGAACAGGGAGACGGCGGGATCCTTGCTTGGATCCATGCTGGCCGGAACAGTCACGTTCTCCAACCCGTATGCTGCCGGGTCGGAAATGATCGCGTTCAACGTGCCATAGGCATCAGCCACCACGATGTTGCACTTGTAATTCGCCGATAACTGGGCCAGGGCGTCCGCCAGCATGGCATTGTAGGTCGCCAGCAACTGGCTCAAGCCGATCTTCTCAAGGTCACTGAGTCCGGCGAAGGCAGGGGTGCTACTCAGGTCCGGTACATTCCAGATGACAATATGACGGGCTCCGGCATCCAGCAGGCGTCCCAGTTCTGTAACTGTATTCTGGATACTGCCTGAAATCGGAAGATCCCCGCCCTTGATCAAGTAGGTCAGGAAATCATTGGCCCCGATGACGACGGTAAAGAGATCACGGTTGTCCACTTTCTCCCCGTCAAGGTCAGCGAGGTACATATCTACCTGGTCCCTGAACCCGATAAGATAGAACGGAAGATCATCATCCCGGAAGTTGGTGTCATCCGTTTTGGCCCCGAAATAGGCGTAGTCGTCTATCGCTACACCGAGATCGCCAGCGAGGTACTCCACCCAGAGGATCCCGTTGGACATGCGTCCATCATAGTAGGTATCCGCAGGAGGTACCAGACCACCTGAATTGGTATACATGTTGCCGGTATCCGACAGGCTGTCGCCGAAGCTGACAATCTTGCCAAATGGACCGGCTGAAGCCGTGACTGCTACCAATCCAATGGCCAGGACAAGGGTACTCCTGAAAAGTACCGAGAGAGTTTTTGTTGTATTCATCATGACTGTTTCCTTGTTGAGTTGTTGCCGCTGGCTGGTTGTTTTCCGCCAGCAACTCTCCCTTTGCTTGGTCTGTGCCAAAACAGAGAGAAAGGAACACAAGTCATTGCCTACCAATGCTTAATAATATTTTATATATTTATAAAGCGAATAGGTACCGACATTTTTTGTCTATTGCACGACAAATTTTGTCTACTCGCCCACCCTCAGGAATCCGCCTCAGGCGTCGGTATCGCGGAGGTACTTTTTGACCGTTCGCCGGTCAACCCCCAATTTGCGGGCCAATTCCTCATAGACGGGCGTCTCCCGGTAAAGGGCGGTGACGTAGTGCTCCGTGAGCTCCTTGAGGGTCCATCCGGTGGCGGCGAGTCTACCGGGAAGATCATCGTCATTCCGGGAGGAAACCGGCGGTTCATAGGTTCCATGGATGAGGATACTGCGGAGAGCCTGCTCCAACTCCCGGAAATTCCCCGGCCACTTGTAGTTGTGGCGTTCCCTGGCCCACTGCATGAAGTCCTCCACCAGTCCGGGGGCTTCCGGCTCGCCGGCTAACTGGACCGCTGCGTACCCGGCAAGAAAGCGCAATTCATCTTCATTCCCATTGACCATCTCGTCCAGCGAGACGGTCTCGATAACATCACTCCGGAGCCGGAAGTAGAAATCCTCCCGGAAACAGCCATCGGCAATTTCCGCAACCAGGTCGCGGTTGGTCGCGGCGAGAATCTTGCCCTTGAATGGTTCCCCCTTGACGTCTCCGAGACGCTGGAACTGACGCGTTTGCAGCACTCGCAGAAGCTTCACTTGGATATCCAGGCTGGTATCCCCGATCTCATCGAGAAAGACCGTCCCATCCTCTCCGCAGGCGGAAAAGAAACCCTCCCGGTCCTGCAGAGCTCCCGTGAAGGCACCCTTGCGATGGCCAAAGAGCTCGGATTCAATCAGGGTTGGCGAAAGGGCACTCAGGTTCACCGGATAAAAGCCCTTGGTGAAGTCGGCCACAAACGATCGCTTACCGGGATCAAAGGCTACATAACGGGAAAACCCGATGGCCCGGGCGACCACCTCCTTGCCGCTCCCGGAAGGGCCGGTGATGAGCGTCGGTACCGTGGCCATGCGGCCATAAAGGGAGCGCTGGTAGCGGAACAGGTCATGGGTAAAAATGGACTGCCACATGCGGGCCCGCAGGCGGGTTGCCGCCCTCGAGGTGCCGACAAAGAAGCGGAAGATGTGGTAGAAGGCCCTGCGAATCTGGAAATAGCAGGCGAAAAGATGGTCCGGTGCCACGGGTTCGGCACCCTCGAAGTAATGATGGAATTGTTGATTGAACTTTCCGTAGCCGGAAACCTTGAGCCGGCAGGTTCCCGTCTGGTGGGCCTGCTCAATCATTGCATCGAGGGAACTTCGC
Source organism: Puniceicoccaceae bacterium (assembly GCA_040830765.1). Lineage (GTDB taxonomy): Bacteria > Verrucomicrobiota > Verrucomicrobiia > Opitutales > Oceanipulchritudinaceae > Oceanipulchritudo. Next base: position 56,254 of record JBFOMH010000019.1, read on the forward strand.
GTGGTCACGTAAAGGACGAATATGACCAGATTGGCATAGAGAGCCTTTTCCTCATCCGAACCGGCACCGGACAAATAAGTTGGACGACACTCCTGGACAATTTCCTCCGCCAGGCCGCCGAGATGTTCCATATTCACATGGCGGGTCTTGTTGCGGGGATCCAGATTCCACTCCCGGCCACTCTCCACACGGGTCGGGCCGAGCAGCTCTTGCTCAAGACTCAGGCGTTCAGGTGTGAACGGATTGCAATAGATGAGGCGGGAGAGCTTGGCTGCCTCCTGCTGCGCCCTTCCATCCCTGAACAGCGTTGCCATGCAAAAAATGAATACCGACAGGCATTTAAGGTCAACCAATTCCCAATATCGTTATCCGGGAGAGTCGCCCGTGGGGCGAGCCGATTTAGCGCCGGTAACCGTGGCCTCCTTCGCCCTTCGGGCTCATTCGACCACGGCTACCATAGGTTGGCTCAACGGGCCATTGGCATTATTCGGTCCGTGCGGTGAGGTTGCCCGCCTTGCGGACGAGGCTGGTAAACTCGCTGCGCAGGCCGCCGGGATCGGAACCGATGGCACCGGTGGCAATCTGTTCAATCTCCTTGAAGCTGATGTCGCCAGCGTTTTCCGACTCGCTTAAGCGAAGCCCGAAGGCAGCCACGGCGGCAGAGAAACGGACATCCTCATGGGCGGAGGCGAAGTCCAGCAGATCCTGGCTGTCCACCGCATGGGTGATCAGCTTGCTGGTGTCCCCGTCCGGTTGCTTGTAACGCAGCTTGACGGTAGCCAGCTCGCTGGAGCGGGAGGCGCCGGCCGGCTGCTGCTGGTACTTGAGGTCATCGACCGTGGGCAGGTCGGCCTTCGCCCCGGAGGGAATGACTTCATAGAGGGCGACAATGGAATGCCCCGGGCCGATGTCCCCGGCCTTCTTCTGGTCATTGTTGAAGTCCTCCGCCTTGAGGCGGCGATTTTCGTATCCAATGAGTCGATACGCCTCGACATGGGCCGGATTGAATTCGACCTGGATCTTCACATCCTTGGCAATCTTGAAGATATTGCTGGCCAGGTCCTGCAGGAAGACCTTGCGGGCCTCCGTTTCGGAATCGATGTAGGCATAGCTCCCCTTCCCTTTGTTGGAAAGGGTTTCCAGCATGTCGTCCTTGTAGTTGCCCATGCCAAATCCGAGAATCGTCAGGGAGATGCCGTCTTCGGCCTGCTGGTCGGCGATGTCCGCGAGGTCACCCCGGTTGGTCTGGCCGACATTGAAATCGCCATCGGTGCAGAGGATGACGCGGTTGTTGCCGTCCTCGATGAAGTTGTCCCGGGCCACCTTGTAGGCCAGCTGGATGCCCGCACCGGCATTGGTGGAACCGCCGGCCTGAAGGTTCTCCAGCGCATGGGCGATGGTGGCATGGTTGTTGGCGGTGGTCGAGGGCAGGACCAGTCCGGAGGCACCGGCGTAGACCACGATGGCCACCCGGTCGCGTCCATCGAGGCGATGCACCAGCAGGTCCATGGCCTTCTTCACCAGGGGCAGCTTGTTGGCGTCGCTCATCGAGCCGGAAACGTCCAGCAGGAAGACCAGGTTGGAAGCCGGACGCTCTTCCCATGGCATTTCATAACCCTTGAGGGCGATTCGCAGGAGCCTGTGGTCGTTGTTCCACGGAGCGGTCGTCTGCGCCATGTGGACGGCAAACGGGTCCCCACCCTCGTCGAGCGCCTTCACCGGCGGCTTGTCGGCATAGGGGAAGTAATTGATCAGTTCCTCGATGCGGACCGCATCGGCCGGAGGCAATTGCCCCTGGTTGAGGAAGCGGCGGACGTTGGCATAGCTGGCCGTGTCGACATCGATGGAGAAGGTCGACAACGGGGCCACCAGGGGGGAGCGGAAGTCCGTCTCCTCGATGGGATCGTAGGATTCGGTGTTCCATTGGTCTTTATCCGCCTTGCGGACCAGGGTAGTTGCAGTGGCAACATTGGTCGCCGTGTACCCGACATCATCGGCGGCCTCCACCATGAAGGGGCTTAGTTCGAATACCTCTTCCTTCCCTTCCGTGGTCGGCATCGGTTGGGAGGAGGCTGCTGTGCCCGTCTGCACCCGATTGGCATCGGAGTCCAGCAGGTCGCGGCGTCCGCGTTCGGAAAGCTGTGCCACTTGCTTGGCAATCGGCTCTTTCTGGACCTCAACAACACTTTGCAGGGTCTGCAGCTCATTCTGGCGCACTTCATCCTCTTCCCGTGGAGGCGCAGCCTGCACAGTCTGAATGTCACCTGTGGCCGGCTTCAATTCAGCGGCTTCGGCCTCCGCTTCCTGCTCCGCCTTGTTGACGAGAATCCCTTGCGGGACCAACACCATGGCCAACACAGCGGCCGCCACGGCAGCGGAGAGGGCCGGCCAGGTGAGAACGCGGTCGATAAGGCGCTTGCGGGTGACCGGCTGTTCGTCCGGTACCTGCTCCATGCGGGCCTTGTCGAATTCGCTCAATTCCGGAACCGGCTCGGCTGCGAGGCCTTCACTCAGAAGGACACCCATTTCGCGAATGGACGCAACTGCCTGCTGCAGCTCCTCGGATGCAGCAACAGCTGACTCGATTTCCTGGCGCTCCTTGGGATCGTCGATCTCGCCGAGCGCATAGGCGGTGATCTTTGGGTCATTGACTGAAAATTTCATGATAAAAGTCTCCTTGAAAGTTATTCACCGGCGGCCGCGACACGGGTCCGCAGGGTATTGAGGGCGGTATGCAATAGAACCCCGACATTGCTGACGGAGAGTTCGGTAACGGAGGCAATCTCCTTGTAGCTCATTCCGTTCTGGAACTTGAGCCGGACGACCTCCTGCTGGTTCTCGGGCAGCGCCCGCATCAAATGCAGGATCCGGGCATGACTGTCCTGGCGCTCCGCCAGGGCCTGCGGGCCGGGAGTCTCCTCCACGACCGCGGCATGTTCGTTCTCCAGCGGTTTCATGCGGCCCCCTTTCTTGCGATAGTCGAGGGCACGGTTGCGGCAGACGCAGAACAACCAGGGACGCACATGGTCAGCCACGGATTCCCGTGGCTCCCGCCAGAGGCGGACAAAGGTTTCCTGGACCACGTCCTTGGCCACATCCTCGCTTCTGAGGATTGAGGCCGCATACCGGGTAAGATCGGCCGCATGTGCAGCCACAATGGAACGCATCCATTCAGATTCAGGTATATCGTGTTCATTTTTCATGGTGATTAGTGGTTTATCCCGGTAGCGCTACTGGGGCTCTTCACTTGAACAACGATTCTGAACCACGGTTTATTAGAAAAAATTGGATAAAAGTCGGCTCACGCCTGTGTACAACACACAGTGCAATGGAGAAAGGCGGCTTCAGGCAAGGCCAATCAGTGCCGGGCCCAGACGGACTTCCGCAGCCAGCCGGCGATGCCGGAGGAAACGAGCAGAAGGATGGCCACCGCGGTCAGGTCCATGACCGTCCGGCCGCCCCAGCCGAAAAGCCGGCCCGAGTGCAGGTCGAGTAGGACCCGGTAGAGGGTCAGTCCGTTCCCCTGATGCTGCTCAAGGATGGATTGGCGGACGGCTTTATCAATCTCCGCCGGATACAGAGGGTCGACCGAAAAGCCACCCTCGTAGGGCTCCAGTTCGATCCAGTCGGCGTCCGGCTGCCACTGGCCGGCATCAGTCACCAGCAGAGGTTCCCCCTCAGGACTGGTGGCGATGAACTGGATCACGTCGAATGGCAGTTGCAGCACATCCATGCGCTCGATAAATTCACCGTCCCGGGAAACAAAGATCAGCGCCTCAATTGTTGCGATGACGGAAATTTCCTGCTGCTCATGCAAACCGACGGGCGGACCGCCGGAGGCGAGGGGCTCGCCGTTGTAAAACAGTTCCCCCTCAAGATGGGACAGCGTATCGAATCCATGGATACGAAAGGAGATAATGTCGGATCCGGAGACCATGCCGTAGCGGGACAGGATGAGCCCGTTCTTGATGCGGACATTGTTCAGTCCCAGGCGCTCGGTATGATTAAGCGCAAGGCCGGTCAGGGAGAGGGAAACAAGAAAAACGGCCGAAGCGACCCCCATCCACCGGTGGGCCGCCAGCAGCGTCCGCTTGCGCGGCCAGGGCAGCTTCACTGGACGGCCTCCCCGTGCAGGAAGAGCGCCATTCGTGAAAGCCGGGTCAACGCATTGACCGAAAGGGTCGCGCCACTGATCCCGTCGATTTTCTTGTCCAGCTTGCCATCCTGCAACACGCGGCCCTTGAACTGGTTGGTGAAAAACGGAAACCGCACCTCCCATCCATGACTTTCGCGGTATATCAGGACCTCCATCGATTGCATGACTCCGTTTTCAACGACAAAGCCGGTGGTGATCAACTCAACTTTCCCAATTTCCTCAAGAATCCAAGCTGTCCGGTCGCCTTCCTGCCAGTAGCGGATGCGCAGTCCCTTGTAGGGATGGCCGAGGATTTCCGTAAGGGAGGCCTTCAGTTCCCGGTTCAGCCAGAGGACTTTCTGCTCCGGCTCACCCTCGAAGGACTGCTCAATGAAAACATCCGGCTCGAGGTACACCTCCTCGGCTGCCGCCAGCGGGTTGGAACCGCTGGCGGCAAGGCATAGGCCAATGAAAAGCCAGATGGAGGGGCGTCGCCGCAAGGGTCTTCCTAGAACTGGTAACCAACCCCAAGGTTGACCGCGGTGTCTCCCTTGCTGCCGTACTGGTCACTGTTGGAAATGTCCTGGAAGTCCGCCTTGAAGACAACCTGGTCAACCGGCCAGTAGTTGATCCCGATTTCCCAGATTTCGTTCTCCTTGAGCGAGCCGCTGAAATATTCGTAGTCGCTGTAGCGGAAATAGACCCCCAGGTCGCCATAGAAGTCGTCCATCGTCCAGCGATAGGAAGGCTCGATGAAGTAGCCCCACTGGTCCTCGGCATCGGTCGTCAGGGTCCCGTCAAGGTCCCAGCGGGCATAGAGCGCCCGCAGGCGCAGGCCTCCCTTGCTGTAGTCAATATGCGCTTCGGTCAACAGGCCTTGCACATCCTCGGGACCGGACTGCACCATGTCGTCCTGGTAAAAGGCCGATGCCCCGATTTCCAGCCCGGGCACACCAGTGTACTTGATTCTCGCTACATAAGCCGGGACCTCGTTGATGGCCTTGGCAACCTTCTGGCGCCCACCACGGATCTCCCCGCTGGCATCGATGTCCAGTCCGGAGGTAATACCCGCATCAACGGAAATACCATTGTCAAAGCGCCAGTTGCCTTTCACCCCGGCTTCCCACCAGGTCGTCGGGATGATGCGCGACTCGATGTTGTTGCGCTCCACGCCATAGAAGGTGTTCGGCTCGTGGATCTCATTAATCATCCCCACCGGCATCAGGAACAAGCCCGCGTCCGTGCTGAAGTTGTCCTTCCAGTCCATGCGCACAAAGGCCTGTTCCAGCTCGACCGCACCGGGCTTGCCGTTCCCGGAATAGGCATGCTCCACTTCCAGCTCGGTGTACAAGGTGATCCAGTCGTTGAACTCATGGTTCACGAAAAGAACGAAGCGGTGAAAATCAATCTCGCTGTCCGCGTCGTCATAGAAGTTCGCGTGCAGTTCGCCATAGCCCCCGACCGACGTCCGCTCCCACCAGCCACGCTGGCTCGCGCCACTGCCGTCCGCCATCTCCTCAACCGCCAGGGCTGTCGCCTCCAACTGCACCTGGGCCGTCTCGGCCTCCGCCCGTGCCTCCGCCGCAACCGCCGTCGCTGCCTCCGCTTCGCTCCGCGCCGCCGCCACTTCGCCACGGCTTTCCTCAACCAAGGCCCGTAGACGCTCAATCTCCGCCTGTTGCGCCTGCACCAGCGCCCACATCTCCTCAAGGCTCGGGGTTCCGGCATCCGCCGACTCCGCCGCCCGTAACTGCAGACTCCACAGGCTCAGCACCATGGCCAGCACCATCGTGCGCGTTCTCATTGTCAATTTAAGGGGGTTCGTCGTTTTCATTGTTGATTATGAGTCTCAATAACACTGCGGGGGTGTCAACCCTTTTTGAAACCCATTCTCAACTAATGCCCAACCCAATGGTAAGGAGCGACTTAGGGGACGAAAAACCGGAAATACGAGGATTCTGAGCGGTAGGGGAACCTACTGCGAATAGCCGTTTGGGTGGCGGGAATGCCAGTTCCAAGCGGTCTGGATAATGGACTCGATGTCGGTGTAGCGGGGCTGCCAGCCGAGTTCAGAAATGATTTTCTGTGATCCGGCGACGAGAATGGCGGGGTCTCCGGGGCGGCGCGGAGCGACCTCGGCGGGGATGGGATGGCCAGTAATCTTTCGGGCAGCCTCGATGACCTCCTTGACAGAGAATCCCTTGCCATTGCCGAGGTTGTAAATGCGGTTCCCCTGGTCGAGGGCATCGAGGGCGAGGACATGGGCGTTGATAAGATCCTCGATGTGGATGTAATCGCGGATGCAGGTCCCGTCCGGGGTATCATAATCGTCGCCGAACATGAAGACCTTTTCCCGCTGGCCGAGGGCGACCTGGAGAATGATCGGAATGAGGTGAAGCTCCGGACTATGGTCCTCTCCATGTTCTTCAGTCGCACCAGCGGCGTTGAAGTAGCGCAGGCAGGCAAACTTCAGTCCCCTGGTTACGGAGAGCCAGTGGAGGAAGCGCTCGATAATGCCCTTGGACTCCCCGTAAGGACTGCCGGGAATGATCCGTTCATCCTCCTCGATGGGCATCTTGAGGGGATCGGCGAAGAGGTTAGCAGTGGAGGAGAGGATAATTTTCTTCACCCCGTGAAGGTCCATGGCCTTGAGGAGATTCAGGGCATAGACCACGTTGTCATTCAGATAAAGAAACGGCTGCTCCATCGACTCACCGACCAGCGAGTTGGCGGCAAAGTGCATGACCGCGTCCGGCTTGAATCCGGCAATGGCCTGTTCGATAGCGGCGTAGTCCTTAAGGTCGCCCTCGACAAAGGCGGCGCCTTTGGCAACGGCCTCGCGGTGCCCCTGCTGCAGGTTGTCAAACACGAGAACCTCATAACCTTCACGGACGAGAATCTCCGTGGCCACGCTTCCAATATATCCGGCTCCGCCGGTTACCAGTACTTTCATGTCGTTAAACTCCAACTACATTCATACGGTTCAATTATCGAGAATCTCCACCCGGCCACCATCGGCCGGGGCGGTTATAAAAATCCCGGGCTCCTGCCCGAATCTGGCGGCAAAGGCAGTGGCCACCGCTTCAGCTACCGTTCGCGCTTCATCCTTATGGACCAGCGCAATGCAGGAGCCGCCGAATCCACCACCGGTCATGCGGCAGCCGGCCACCCCCTCAAGCTTCTGGGCCGTGGCGGCGATGAAATCCAGTTCATCGCAGCTGACCCGGTAGTCGTCCCTGAGGGAGGCATGACTGGCATTAAGCAACTGGCCGGCCAGGCGGATATCACCATCGGCGAGCGCTTTGACCGTCTTGTGGGTCCGCTCATTCTCCGTCACGTTGTGGCGCACCGCACGGACCATGTCCTTGTCGATCTGCAGGTTCTCCAGCACCTCGTCCAATGAATCCATCGGGATGTGCCGCAGGGAAGCGACTCCCAATTTCTCCGCCGCCTGATGGCAGGCTGCCCGGCGCTTGGCGTATTCCCCGTCAGCCAGCTCGTGGGCTACACCGGAATTGATGATCATCAAGCGCCATTCAGGCGCATCAAAGGGGGCTTGTTCAAAGGTCTCGTATTCACAGTCGAGAAACAGCAAATGGCCCTCCTGACAATTGAGCACCGCCGCCTGGTCCATGATCCCGCAGGGGACATCCGCATAGTCGTGCTCCGCCTTCTGGCACAGCTTAGCCAGATCAAAGCGATCCATCGTTTTTCCAGCCATGGCCAATAGGGCCAGGCCCGCTGCCGCCTCAAGGGCGGCGCTACTGCTCAGTCCCCCACCAACCGGAATTGTCGACTCGACTTGCGCGTCAAATCCCTGCAGGGGAATGCCGGCCTTCTCTAATCCGGCCATGACGCCTCGGATGTAGCGACCCCAGTCACGGCCGTTGTCAGGCGAAAGGGCATCTATGGCGAACTCCGCCCGCTCTGGAAAATTGGCCGAAGCCAGGCGGACCGTACTGGTTCCGTTGGGCCGGACCGCCATCACCATGTAGCGCTCGATTGCCGCCGGAAGGACCCAGCCGCCGTTGTAATCCACATGCTCCCCGATAACGTTGACCCGGCCGGGGGTAACAGCGACGACGCTCGGCGAATGGCCCCAGGTCCGGGCAAACTGTTCCTTGACCCGCTCTACGATGCGGGCTGAATCTTCGGAATCTTTTATAAAATCGGTCATATGATAACGCCTCCTCGGTCGCTTTTAATAAAGCTTAGCATAATATTGTCCCTTGCAATTGATGAATTGTTATCAATTATTTAAGAAATCCGGTCAATTTAGATGAAGCGCATTGCCATACTTGTGGAAACAGCCTTGGCCTCGGGAAGGAGCATCCTTGCGGGGATCAGCGAGTATGTCCATGAACGGGACGACTGGTCCGTCTTCCACCCGACCGGTTACCTTGGCGCCACTGAGCCCGGCGGACTCGAACAGTGGGACGGAGATGGGATTATCGCCCGCATCTCCGGAACCCGGGTTCTTGAATCCGTGCGACTGAAAAACGTTCCGGTCGTCGATGTCCTGGGCAACGTTCCCGCCTGCCCCTACCCCATCATCAAGAGTGACGACCGGGCCATCGGACGCATGGCGGCGGAACACTTTATCGAGTCCGGTCATCATCATTTCGCCTTCCTTGGTCTGGAGGATGAGCGCTGGTCACTGGATCGTGAGGAGGCATTCCTGGAAACGGTCCGCCATCGGGCAAGGCAGACCTCGAGCTTCCACCTCAATGCGGATGAGAAACGTGCCGGCCACTGGAACGAGAACGTCCACCACATGGTGGAGTGGCTGGAACCGCTTCCACGACCGCTGGGATTGATGGTAGCCAGTGATCAGTTTGGCCCCATGGCCATGAAAGCCTGCCAACGGATGGGGCTTCTGGTCCCGGAGGAGATCAGTGTCGTCGGGGTGGACAACGACCAGCCCTTCTGCGACCTTTGCCGGCCCCGGCTGAGCAGCATCGAACCGGACCACGTGAAGGTCGGTTATGAGGCTGCCAGGCTGCTGGACCGGATGATATCCGGGGAAACGGTCTCCATCCGGCAGGTTGAGACGTCACCCCTGACCCTGCACCGGCGTCCCTCCACCGATGCAACAGCCGTCAATGATCCGACACTGGTGAAGGCCCTGCAATATATCCGCGAAAGCGCCTGCCTTGGGATATCCGTTGATGCCGTCGCCCGGGAGGCTGGTCTCTCGCGCAGCGTCCTGCAGCGACGCTTCCAGGAGCACCTCGGAAGAACTGTCGGGGAAAGCCTGCAGGCAACCAAGCTGCGCCGGGCCCGGGACATGCTCACGTTTACGGAACTTCCCCTTGCTGAGGTGGCCGAGCGAAGCGGATTCAATTACCAGGAGTACCTGACCTACGTCTTCAAGAAGCACCTCGGCACGACGCCTGCACGCTATCGGGCCAATACGAGGGAGTTGGCCCGGGACAGTTTAACGTGAAAAATATCAGGGACAGGGCGACTGGCTGCTAAAGGAATTGAGTGCTTCAGCAAGGTTGTCTTAACGGGTTATGGTGCCGTCCAAATCCCAAAGATCCTGCCAGTCATTTGCCCCTTCCCAGAGGAAAACCTGCCCCTTGATAAGGCGGCAATTCCGATCAATACCGGCGATAGCGGCCATCTCCTCATCTGTCAGGGGATCGTCGCAGATGCTCTTCAGGTTGGAGAGGTAATTCCGGCGACTGGTGGACATGGGGATCGGTACCTGACCCCGCTGGGCGGCCCACTTGACGCACAAGGTGGCAGGATGGATACCGTGATTTGCCGCGATCTCGACAATTACCGGATCCTCAATATCAACCGTGTCTTCAGGGGTACGGTCACGCTCAGGTCGGGCCGGGGATCCAATGGGGCTGTAGCCAACCGGGACTATCCCGTTCTTCACCACGTAATCGAAGAGATCCGGCTGCTGGAAATGCGGGTGGAGTTCCATTTCATTGACGGCCGGCTTGATAGTGGCATCTCGCAGAATCAGTTCCAGCTTGGGGACTGTGACGTTGGAGGTACCGATATTGCGGACCAGTCCGGCCTCCACTAATTGCTCCATCTCCTGCCAGGTCCGCATGAAGTTTTCATGGATGTAGGGCGTGGAGTCCGGGGATCGGGAATCGACATCGCATTTCGGCGGATGGTAGTTGGGAAACGGCCAGTGGACGAGGTAGAGGTCGAGATAATCCAGACCAAGGTCCTGCAGTGACTGCTTGCAGGATGCTGTTACTTGTCCTTCCCCATGCATGTCGTTCCAAAGCTTGGACGTGATCCAAAGTTCCTCGCGGGCGATCCCGCCATCCAGGATCACCTTCAGGGACTCGCCTATCTTGTCTTCATTGCAATAAACCGAGGCACAATCGAAGTGGCGGTAACCGACAGCCGCCGCCCCGATGACAGCATTGGCAATGGCCTCATGGCTCACGGCATCCGAACCGAAGGTTCCAAGCCCGATAGCCGGTATTGTGTCCCCGGTGTGAAGGGTCCGGAATGGAACGGTTGCGGGGTCGACTTCATCTCCCTTCCGCTCGAGTAAAGGATGTTCTGACATTGTTTGATGGAGTTTGAGAATAGTTCAGCAGGGGGTGACGCCCTTTTTTAGCAGGATGTTGCCGTACTTGGCCGTCTCTCCGGTCATGACCACGGCAAAGGCGGACTTGGCCCGCTCATAGAAGGCAAAGCGATCGATGCGTTCTATCGGCGCGACGCCGGGATTCGTCTGGTGGATGCTCATGAGGTACGATTCCTCAACGGCCGGATCCAGGGTATCGCCTTCCACCGCAGCCATCATGGCAAGGGGATGTTCCACATAGGAATCCAGTTCAAAGAGCGGTAGAATGGCCGCCAGCAGATCGGGAATGCGTAGGCCGTCGGCGCGAATGACGTAATCATTGCAGCTCTCGCCCGGGAAATGGGCGTCGGCGAGGATGAGCTCGTCCCCATGTCCCATGCGGGCCATGACTTCGAGCAATTCAGGACTGATGAGGGGTGATATGCCTTTTAACATGATAGATGTTCCTAATTAAAATTTAACAACAGCCACAATCGCTGTCCGCAGCCAGGTTCGCTCCGCTGCTCTCGCGTTCCAGTTCCTCGTCGAAACAGACTGCAACCTTTCCACAACGACCCTCGTTCATTAGCTCGTATGCCTTGTCGACATCACTGAGAGCAAACCGGTGCGTGACCAAATCCTCAGGATGGATTTGCCAGCGGACAAGGCGCTCAATGAGCTCCTCCATGCGCCAGAGATTCGTCACCCAGGACCCGTAGATCGTCTTCTGGTCATGGATGATATCCCGGGATGGGTGGAATTCACACGTCCCACCCTCGCCAATGAAGACAATTTTGCCCCATTTGCGGGCTGCCTGAATGGCAGTCAGGCGGGCTTTGTCGTTGCCGGAGCAATCCACTGAGCGCTCGACGCCCCTTCCGCCGGTCAACTTCAGGACTTGGGCGAGGTTGTCCGGACCGGCTGTCAATACATGGTCACAAAGTCCCTTTTCCAGCGCGATCTCCATGCGCTCCGGGATAACGTCAATCCCGATAATCTGGTTTGCTCCGAGGGCACGGCAGAGCATCCCGGCCGCCAGCCCAACGGGGCCCAACCCGGTGATGAGCACGGCATCATTGCCGCTGATCCCAATCTTCTCCAATCCTTCATAAACGGTCCCGAATCCGCAGGCCACCTGGGCTCCATCGACATAACTGAGTTCATCCGGAAGCAGGCAAAGGTCCTTTTCCTCTGCCAGGCAATAATCCGCCATGCCGCCATCCCGTTGCCAGCCATAGGCGGCCCGGGAGGGACTGGTGCAGCTGATCATGTAACCCCTGCGGCAGTCGTTGCAGACCCCGCATCCGGAAATATGGTAAACGACAACTCGATCCCCTTCTTTAAAGCGCTTCAAACCGGGGCCGGCCTTGACGATTTGGCCGCAGGGTTCATGGCCAGCAATCTTGTCTTGGTAGGCCTCGGGACCTTTGCCAAGATGCTCCCGGTAGATGGCCCGGATATCGCTGCCACAGATAGTGGAGGCCTTCATCCGGAGAAGAACTTCCCCGTGCCCAGGCTCGGGGACCGGGACATCCCTGAGGACCGTTGTGCTGTTTCCGGGCAAGTAGGCCCCTTGCATCGTATTGGGTAGTGCCATGGTTTCTTCAAGATAATGCATGGGGCCTGAAAAGAAAATCGAAAATCCGGACCTTGGGATGGATAATAATGACCTTGAATAGAGGCCAAGCCATCTTCTGGCGCCAAATAGTCCTGAGGAATTCGGATTATCCGATTGAGGTCAGGAATATCCATGTTCAGGATGTATCCTTCCATTCCCCGTTCCAGCCAAAGCAACTAACATCGCGGCGGGTGGGCATCTATTACAGGGATTGTGTTTCATCATTACCTCACTAACCACATCATGAGTAACTCCAATAATGACGGCGGGAACCACGCCAATCGGGTCGTCCAGCCCCAGTACCTCTACCCCTTCATCCTGGTCACCAGCCTCTTTGCCCTCTGGGGCTTTGCCAACGACGTGACCAATCCGCTCGTCCGGGCCTTCAAGGAAATCTTCCTCATCAGCAATGCCCAAAGCAGCCTCGTGCAATGGGCCTTCTACGGCGGCTATGCCACCATGGCCATTCCGGCAGCCCTGGTCATCCGCAAGCTCTCCTTCAAGTCGGGCATCATCATTGGGCTGATCCTCTACGCGGCGGGTGCGCTGCTGACCATCCCCGCGGCCTCCCTGATGCAATTCAACATCTTCCTCATTGGGTTCTATGTCCTGACCTTTGGACTGGCCTTCCTGGAGACCAGCGCCAACCCCTACATACTCTCCATGGGCTCACCGGAGACGGCCACCCGGCGCCTTAATCTCGCCCAGGCCTTTAATCCAATGGGTTCCCTGACGGGGATGCTGGTAGCGAGCATGTTGATCCTTCCCAATCTCGACGTGGCCGACTTCCGCCAGGCACAATGGGACAATCATCCGGAATACCAGGAGATGCTACCCAGTGAGGTGGATGGTTTGATCAACACAGCCTTGGAGACTTTCGCTGAAACCAGTCCGCAAACCCATCAGGCGATGGTTGCCCATGACCTCAGTGTCGTGAAGATCCCCTATGTTGTCATTGCCATGGTGGTCACCGGGGTTCTCCTCCTGTTCATTGTCTCCAAGATGCCGGATACCGGTGACGAAGAAGAAAAGATCCGGCTGGGACCGCTGATGCGACACTTGTTTGGCAGCTTCCACTACTACGGAGGTGTGATCGCCCAGACCTTTTACGTGGGGGCCCAAATCATGTGCTGGACCTTCATTATCCATTACGGGATGACCCTCATTGGACTCAGTGCTGCCCAGGCCCAGAATTACAATATCATCGCCATGGTCATCTTTCTCAGCTCCCGTTTCATCTGTACGTTTTTCCTCAAGTACATCAATCCGGGCATGCTGCTGGGCATTCTCGCCATTGGGGGCGGTTTGCTGACCTTGGGAGCGATCTTCATCCAGGGCATGCCGGGCCTTTATTGCCTCATCGGTGTTTCCGCCTGCATGTCACTGATGTTCCCGACCATTTACGGCATTGCGCTCCATGGGCTGACTCCCAACGACGCCAAACTGGGCTCGGCCGGGCTCATCTTTGCCATCGTTGGCGGTGCCTTCATGCCACGGATGCAAGGCGCCATGATCGACGGCGAAGGGATGACCCTCTTCGGCCAGACCCTGGAGTCCGTCCGGGTCTCCTTTTTCCTGCCCGTGATCTGCTTCATCGTCATTGCCATCTACGGTTTCCTTTCCAACGCCATTGACCGCAAAGAGCACCCCGGCGGAGCCTGAGCAGCCGCGCAGAGCCAGCAAGTCGGGATTGAAACAATGACCGACTCATGTTAGCTTTCACTGGTGACGCTACTGGAATGGTTCAAGGAACATGAAGCCCTGCTGGCTTGGAGCGGTGGCTTGGGATTCCTCATGTTTGTCGCTTCGATCGCCGCCATTCCCATTATCATCGCCTGGATGCCGGAAGACTATTTCGTCCGCATCTCGCGGAAACCCTTCAAGCGCAAGCCGTTGCGGCAAGTCCTCCGTATTCTCAAAAACTTACTCGGCCTGACGCTCCTGCTGTGCGGACTCATCCTCCTGCTCCTCCCCGGACAGGGCATTCTCACCATCGTCATCGGAATCAGCCTCATTGACTTCCCGGGCAAGCACCAGCTCCAGTTGCGCCTCGTCCAGACCCCTAAAATCCGCCAGTCCATCCAGTGGATCCGCGCCAGGGTCCATCATAAGCCCCTCATCATCCCCTGAATACTGACCGGTTCGGATGTAAAACCCACCCTGAGCTCGCCTCACAGGTTTCCAGAAGCTCTGTAATTCTAAAAACAGACAAGAAGACAAATAGCCCCTTTTGTGCGCTTTTTCAGTCTTCAAACAGATTTTTTCAATGACCTAACCAATTGCGACAAGGTGCATAACTGCCATAGCTTCATTTCTGAAACCTAAATCTCCACTAGAACATGAAGAAAACCTACTTACTTATACTCCCTCTTATTCTCCCAGCCCTAACCTTTTCCCAACCGGTCCAGTTGTGGGAGTTCAACGACGCGGCGGGAACCATCCTTGAAGAAACAGTGAATACCGGGACTCCCGGGTCGGCTGTCTGGAGCGCTGGATTCGGAGCCAGCACAACGAATGGAAGTGGCCTGTTCATCATCAATGATGCGGACGGCAATGCCTTCAAGACAGCCCCGATGGGAACCGGCGAGGGCATGTTGACCTATGAATTCATCATTCACTCATGGGACCTTGATGAACAGAATGATCCGGCAGCCCAATCCTTCCGCAATTTCGGGGTTCGACTTCGGGATAATGGTGCGGGCAGCAATGTTATGAATTTCCAGGTCCAACAGCAGGGAAATGGCAACCTGCGCTTTCGCATTTCCGACAACAACGGCATAACCAACCAGGTCGTTGGTGCTTATGACGGATTGCCGATGGTCAGCACAACTATTTACACGGTCCAGTTGATGATTGATACGGCAACAGGTGCATGGACGCTTAATATCAATAATGATACGGCGATCGCGTCCGGCACGGCCATAGTCGGCAACCTAGACACGCTGAATTTCTATAAACAGGGTGCATACGGTGGTGGTTCCACCCCAGATTTTGTCGCCATTGAAGAGATTTCCCTGAGTGGGCCAGTGGCCAGTGTGACGTGGGCCGGCTACGATGTCGACGACCTGGGCTGGGCCAATACAACGCCGTGGCTCGGTTTCGTGAATGTCCTTGCTGATCCCTGGATCTGGTCGGCCAGCATCAACAACTGGATGTACATGCCGGAAGAAGGCGTGGGCGAAGGCGGCAGTTGGGCCTACGTTCTTGGCCAATAGACTTTTGTTTGGTTAGGGGTGGATTCCACCCTGGGTTTTTGGACTAGGCCCGCCCTTCATGGGGGCGGGCCTTTTTTCACCAAATGAGATTTCAGGTCCCCACCCGGTCGAGGGCGCGAGCCTCTGTCTCGCGGCGGAACTGCCGGGTATAGAGGGCGAAATAGTGCCCCTTGGCGGCGATAAGCTCTGAATGGGAGCCCATCTCGATAATTTTCCCCTTGTCGATGACGAGAATCCGGTCGGCGGAGCGGATGGTGGAGAGCCGGTGGGCGATGACGAAACTGATCCGCCCGCGAAGAATGGTGTGGAGGCCCTTCTGGATGAGGGCTTCGGTCTCGGTATCGATGGAGGAAGTGGCCTCGTCCATGATGAATATCTGCGGATTGGCGAGGATCGCCCGGGCAAAGGAGACCAGCTGCTTCTGTCCGGTGGAGAGGCGGTTACCGCCCTCCCCGACCGAGGTATCGTATCCGTTTTCGAGCTTGGAGATGAACCCGTGGGCATTGACCATGCGGGCGGCCTGCTCGACTTCCTCCATGGAGGCGTTGAGGCGTCCGTAGCGGATATTCTCGAGCACGGTCCCGGCGAAGAGGTGCGGTGACTGCAGGACGATTCCCAGGTTGGACTGGTACCATTCGAGGGAACGCTCACGGTATTCCACATCATCGATGAAGATGCCTCCCTTGGTGGGTTCATAGAACCGGGCCAGGAGGTTGACGATGGTGCTTTTACCGCCCCCGCTGGCCCCGACCAGGGCAATCGTTTCGCCCGGATTGACCGCGAGGCTGAAGCCTTCGAGGACCGGTTCGTTGTCCTCGTAACTGAAGGAGACATCGCGGAAATCAATCCGCTGGATTTGCGCCGGATAGCCATCCGGGGCCATGCCCGGACTGCCCTGGGCGTTGCTGTTGGCCTCTAGGCGCTTGAGGACATGTTCGCTGTCCGTAATCCCGGGTTCGGTGGCGAGAAGGCTGAGGACGCGCTCCCCAGCGGCCTGGGCACCCTGTAACTGGACAAGGATTGAGGCGATCTGGTTGATCGGCTCGAAGAATTGCCCGGCATAGAATATGAAGGCGATCAAGGTCCCGAGGGTCACCGCACCGGCAAGGTGGTCGACCCCGCCAATCCAGAGGACGGTCCCGGCCGCGACACTCCCGATAGTCAGGACGATCGGCAGGTAGACGGCCGACTGGATGGCGTTGAGTACCGAATAGTCGTACATCTTGTCTGACAGGACCTGGAATTCCTTCAGGTTGGCCTTTTCGCGGACAAAGGTCTTGGTGGTCTTCAATCCCTGGATGCCCTCACTGAAAGCCGCCGTGATGAAGGAGTTGTACTTTCGGGTCTTGCGCGAGCTCAGGAGGAGCCGCTTCTGGAACCAGGAGCTGATAACGACCAGTGGTGGGACCACCCCGAGCACAATCAGGCCCAGTTTGAGATTGAGGACCAGCAGGATGACCGAGATGGCGAGGATGAGACTGGAGGCCCAGACAAGGTCAAGGAGGCTCCAGGCAATGACCCGTGAAAGCTTGTCGCAATCACTGGTCAGCCGGGAGATCAGCCAGCCGGTTGGGCGGTGGTCAAAGTAGGCAAACTCCAACTCCTGGATGCGGGTAAAGGTGGCCCGGCGAATATCATGGCTCATGTGGTGACTGAGGCCACCCGCGAGATTGATGAAGGCCCAGACCCCGAAGGCGAGCAGGGCCGCGAGGCCCATGTAGGCGCCCACATAGGGCAACGGATTGAAGCCCTGTTCCATATTGGTGACATCGTCCACCGCCCAGCGGGTAACGAGCGCAAAACTGGCATCACAGACTGCGATCGCCACAGCGGCAACCCCCAGCAGGATCATCATCCGCTTGTAGGGCATGGCATGTCGCAGCACCTGGCCCCAGAGCTTCAGGTCCAGCCGATCGTGAAAGGTTTCTTCTTCAAGATGCATGACTCAGGTTCCTTGTGGTGCCGAAGTGGCAACGGTTGGAGTGGGATCATCCCCCTTGTTCTGGATGTGCCAGAGCCGCCGGTACAATCCATCGCTGGCGCACAATTCCTCGTGAGTGCCGCTCTGGATGATGCGGCCGTTGTCCATGACAATCACCTTGTCGGCGTGGGCCAGCGTGGACAACCGGTGGGCAATGACCAGTGTCGTCATTTTTCCATGACGTTTCTTGAGGGCGTCGATAATGATTTCCTCCGTCTCCGTGTCGACGGCACTGAGGGCGTCGTCCAATAGGAGGACCGGTGCCTCCCGCAGGAGGGCCCGGGCCAGGGCCACCCGCTGGCGCTGACCGCCCGACAGGGTAACGCCACGCTCGCCGACCATTGTCTCGTAACCGGAGGGAAACCGGTCGATGGTTTCGTGGATATGCGCCATTTGGGCAACACGGCTAATCTCCTCCTCGTCCGCCGAGGGGCGGCCGATGCGGATGTTTTCGATGATCGACTTGGAAAAGAGGAAAGGCTCCTGCATTACAGTGGCGAACTGGTGCCGGGCCCATTTCCGGTCCAGGTCCTTCATCTCGGTTCCATCAAAGCGCAGGCTACCGGACTGGTAGTCATAGAGACGCAGAAGCAAATGGATGAGCGTCGACTTGCCGGATCCGGAAGGCCCGAGGATGGCCAGGGTCTGGCCGGGAAGGACCTCAAAGGAAACTTCCTGCAGGGCGACCTGACCGTCATTATGGGAGAATGTCACGTTTTCCGCGACGATGTGACCCGCGCCGGCCGGCTCGTCTACTTCGCCGGTACGCCCTTCCTCGGGTTGCTCGAGGATGTCCTGGATTCGACCAATGGCCACGATCGACTTCCCCAGCTCGGTCAGGGTCCGGCCCATCTGGCGAACCGGCCAAAGGACAAGATTGAGCAGCATAATGAAGGCAAACAGGGTGCCTACCGTCAGCTCCCCGGCTGAAATGAAATAGATGCCCAGACCAAGCACGATGGCGTTCTGGGTCAGGGCAATCATGTCGGAAATTGACCAGTAGATGGCCATCAGGCTGATCAGGCGCAAACCCAGGTCGCGGTATTCCTGATTCGGTCCACTAAACTTCTCGATCTCGAAATCCTGTTGCCGGAATGCCCGGACAACGCGCAAACCGGTCAGGTTCTCCTGGACCACGGACGTCACCTTGCCCTCCGCTTCGTCAAAGCGCTGGAAGAGGTGCCTCACCCGCTTGATATAGAAATAGCCGAAGGCAATGATCGGACCGATGAGGATAAAGCTCGCCAGCGCCATGTGGAAGTCCAGCAGGAACATCAGCGGAATGGCTGTGCCCATGAGGATGAGGGCATGGCTCACGTCGACCACCTGGTTGTTGATGGCCAGGCGGAGGGTCTCCACATCGCTAGTACAGCGCTGAACAAGGTCACCTGTCTCGGCCTCGTCGTGGAAGCGCATCGGCAACTCCTGCAGGTGAGAGTAGAGTCGGTTCTTCAGCTTCCGGGCAATGCCATCCGCCGCTTCAGCCGCCAGCTTGCCCTTGAAGAAGTTGAAAATGCCGGCAAATAACGTCAGGCCAATCATCAGCAGGCCGGCCAGCCAGAGGTTCTGCGCCAGCCAGGACTGCTCAACGAAGCGCTCAAAGAACTGGACAATCCGGCTGCTGCCGTTCCCGCTCTCAAGCGCGTAGTCGATGGTCCCGCTGGCGACCAGGGGAACAAGGAACCGAAGTCCCGTCCCGGCCAGCATCGCGGCAATAGCAAGCGCGAACCGGCCCCGGTAGCCGGTCATCAAGGACCACGCAATCCGTACCGCTTCGGCGGCCGGTCGCATTGGTTTGTTCTGTTGATTGTCTTGCATTGCTTGAAATGAAAAATCCCGCTGTGGAGCGGGATTTCCGGAAAACAAAAAGGCCCGCTCTGTTCAGGCGGGCCCACAAAAAAGGGATATCCTATGAATAAGGATTAGGCCACGCCATGCCTCCGCATCGTGGAGGCGCAAAGAATACTATGGATGACCGGCTTGCTCATGAAAAATTTCCCGTGGTTAATTCGTTCTTATAAAGATATGCCCCCGGGGTACCTTGGTTGGCAAGCCGAATTATCAAAAATTACCCCCGGCGTAGGCTCATTGTAGTCCAGCCATACCTTTGCGGATGCGGTTGACGATGGTGTAGAGCAACAAGGCGATGGCCGCGCAGAGCACCCAGTTAAACCAGCCAGCCAATCCAAAGCCAATGGCTGCCAGGAAACCGGTTACGCCCCAGAAAAGGGCCCGATCACTTTTGCCCATTGGACCATCGTAGCGGCGTTCACCACCCAGGGCTTGCAGAATCAGGCCGGTGAATTCAGTCAGGATGGCCAGGATGACAAACACCACCACCAGCAACGGCGACATCGCGGGATGGGCCACGAAGGGCAGGTAGAGGCAGGTGTCGCTGATCACATCACCCAGCTCGTTTAGCACACCGCCCAGATCCGACTTCTGCCCGTGCTCCCGGGCCAGCATGCCATCAATGGCATTCAGGGCCATCCGGATGAACAAGACAACCGGCAAGCCTATCAAGGCCGCGGGGTTCGTCGGCTGGAGGTATAGCCAGAGTCCCTCAAGGGCCGACAAAATGACCGCGAAGATTGTCACTTGATTGGCGGTCACCCCATTCCGGGCAAGGAACCGGGTTATCGGCCTGAGTAAATTCTGAAAGGCCGGTTTCAGTTGGTAGACAGTCGGGATTTTCATGGCCATCAGGTAAAGTAGAAGCGCACCAGATGGAAAAAGATCGGTGCCGAGAAGCAGAGCGAGTCGACCCGGTCAAGCATACCCCCGTGTCCGCCAAGGACCCGCCCATAATCCTTGACGCCGCGGTCGCGCTTGATGGCGGACATGATGAGCCCTCCCCAGAAGCCGAACAGGCAAATCATGAAGGACATGACCGCAGCCTCCCACCATGTACCAGGAGTCGCCCACCAGAGGAGCGTACCTAGAAGGGTTGCTGAACCAACCCCACCAATAAAGCCCTCCCATGTCTTGCTCGGTGACAGGATGGGGACTATGGGCGTCTTTCCGAGGAGCTTCCCGAAGACATACTGCAAGACATCGCTGGCCTGCACGACAATGACAAAGAAGAGGAGCAACTTGCTGTTGGACCCGGGATAATCGGGAAAGTCCAGAATCAGAAGTGCGGGGACATGGCTGATGAAATATACGCACAGAAGCACTGCCCATTGGATCTCGGAGGACCGCTCCATGAAGTCCTCCACATCGTTGCCGACGGCAGACAACATCGGAATAAAGGCCAGTACCCAAACAGGAATAAAGATGACAAAAAAGCCATACCACTCAATCCAGATGAGCAGGTAGTTGATTGGGATGACGAGAAAGAAAGCCAGGGCGAGGGTGTTGTAGTCAGTTGGCCGGGTTGGGGTCAGGGTGACGAACTCCCGCATGGCCAGAAAGGAGATCAGCGCAAACAGGATGATCGTTCCAGTGGGTTCATAAATGATCGCGATGGTGAAGATGATCACCATGGCCCACCAGGCTCGTACACGCGAAGCGAGGTTTTTCAGGACCGGGCTTTCCCTGCCCCTGGCCCGGCGGCACAGGATAGAGGTTATAAGTGAGGCAACCGAGAGGAAAACCAACACTCCGCCAACCAGGTAATGTATTCCAGGATCATACATGACAGGTTCAATCACTCAGTTCGAGAAGCGCATCCCGGGCATGCGCGAGAAATTCGTCCCGCTTCCCGTGCAAAGCCTTGAATGGAAGGGGTTCACCGAAGGTAATCCGGCTAATCAGGGGAATCGGGAAAAACTTCCCCTTGGGCATCATCCGGTTGAGGTTTTCCAGGTAGATCGGAATCATGGGGACCTGCGGACACACCTCTGCGATGTGAAAGAGCCCGCTCTTGAATCTGGCCGGCTCCATGCCAGTCTGACGGGTCCCTTCCGGAAATACGATCAGGGAAGTACCGCCCTCCAGCACCTTGCGCATCTGTTCAACTGGATTGTTCGCCCGTGTGATGCGTCGTCGCTCGATGAGCAAAGCGTTGAATACATCACATCCAAGGAAACGCGTCATCCGGTTGCGAACCCAGTAGTCCTTACCCGCTACCGGCCGCGTGTTCAGTCGCTCCTTATGTGGCAGGACCGACCAGATAAGCGTAAAATCCATGTGCGAGGTATGGTTGGCGTAGTATACTTTCGGTCCTGGGGGCAGTTCCTCGCCGTGAATCGGCCGGACCCCGCAGATCACCCGGATGGTGGCTGCCGTTACCTTGAGGGCCAGTCGCTTGAAATCCGCCATTATCAAGCATAATGGCATAGAGCAGCCACCTGAGAAAGCAATTATTTTACAGTTATTCCCAGCCCCGGAATTTGTTCGCCTTGGTCCTCACGGTCGCTAAACTGTGGATTGGAAAGGAGGGGATTGTATGATTAGCAAGTTTGAAGGCTTGCCGGAGAATGTGGCTGCCTATCGCGCTTCGGGAGAAGTGACGCGGGAAGACTACGAAAAAACCCTGATTCCGGACGTCGAGGACAAGCTGGAACACCATGAAAAAATCCGGCTGCTCTATTATCTGGGTCCGGAATTCAAGGGATTCACGGCCGGAGCCATGTGGGACGACACCAAGGTCGGCCTGAAGCACATCGGTTCATGGGACAAGGTGGCGATGGTGACCGATGTCCCGTGGTTGCGGAATACCGTCAAGTGCCTTGGTTTTGTCATTCCAGGGAAGGTGAAAATCTTCCACAACGCGGAGCTGGATCAGGCCAAGGACTGGATAACCAGTCACAACTAGAGTCCGATCCGCCAGGGAAACCTACGAGTCTAAACAAGCGGGCAATCAGTCCCGCAGCTCAACTCCGACCGGACAATGGTCGGAGCCCAGGACATGTTGGCGGATGAAGGCTCCCTGCAGCCGGTCCTTCATCTCCATGGAGGCGCAAAAGTAATCGATCCGCCAGCCAACATTGCGGGAGCGGGCACCCGCCCGGTAGCTCCACCATGAATACTGCTGGGGATCCTGGTTGAAATGGCGAAAGGTATCGATGAAACCGGCCTCGAGGTGCTGGCTGAAGGCCTCCCGCTCCTCCTCGGTAAAGCCTGCGCTCTTCTTGTTGGACTTGGGATTGGCGAGGTCGATCTCCTTGTGGGCGACATTGAGATCACCACCGAAGAGGACTGGCTTTTGTGCCGCCAGTCCGACGCAATAATCCCGGAATTTCCGGTCCCAGACCTGCGTGCGATATGCCAACCGTGAAAGGTCGCCCTTGGCATTGGGGGTGTAGACGTTGACCAGATAGAACCCGGGAAACTCCAGTGTCTGGGCCCGTCCCTCGGCATCGCCCTCGGGGCAGCCGATGCCGGTCGTGACTTTCAGGGGCTCGACCCGGCTGAGGACGAGGGTCCCGGAGTAGCCCTTGCGCTCGGCCGGATTCCAAAAGGCGGTGTATCCGGCGGGCAAGGTCCAGTCCTCCACCTGCTCCGGCGTGGCCTTGATTTCCTGGAAGCAAAAGACGTCGGCCGCCTCCTCGGCCAGATAGGCATCCAATCCCTTGCCGCGGACAGCCCGGAGCCCGTTGATATTCCATGAGACCAGCTTCATTGAGCGCCGGCCTTCTTCTTTTTCAGCTTTTTGAGGCGCTTCTTCAGCTTTTTCCGCTCCGACTCGGCAACGATGTAGCCGACACACTTGTCGGCCCCGCAGCGGCAGGGATGATCGAGGAAATGCTCGATATCATATCCATAATCAAATGAGATTTCCTCACCCTTCCTGATGTCACGGAGGGCATAGAGCCAGAGCTCATCCTCCTCGTTGACCATCTCGGCATTGGGCTCGCAGGAGTGGTTGATGAGGCGGGCATCGTTGTAATTCTTGTTACCGTCAAGGTCCCACTCCTCGTTCAAGTCGAATATATAGACAGCGGCCCCACCCGTCTTTTGCGATTCCTCAAAAAGGGCCAGCCCGCGCCGGTTCGATTCCTCCTTGTCGATCTTTTCGCCGACGTACTGGATGATCCGTGTCCCCTCGGGAATCTGTCTCGAGGCAAAGACACCTTGCCCATGAATCGACGACTGACGCACCTCACAGTACTTGTTGGACTGCTTGACCGTCTCGGAACCTTTTCCGTAACCTGTCATATCCCATAACGAAAAAGTATCCGCCCGAACACCTGCAATCAAATTCCTGCACAAATAACCTTCATTCCCTACCCTTCGTCCTTAGTCCTTTGTCCAAATCATGAACCCACAACAACTCGTCGACGAAGCCACCTTTGAATTTACCATGGGCGACCATGCCGCCGCGCTGGAGAAACTCGACCAGGCCATCAAGCAGGATGCCGCCTGTTTTTCCGCCTGGCATGCCATGGCGGAAATCCAGTTTGACCAGCAGGCCTACGAAAAGGCGCTTGAAGCGGGTAAAATTGCCGTCGGGCTCAAGGAGGATGATGTCCATATCCATACCACCCTTTCCCGAATCTGGATGGAGCTCGGCGACAAGGACGAGGCCGAGAAGCACGGCGCCCGGGCCCGCGTCCTCGGCTGGAAGGAGCAATTGAAGGAGGAGCCGGAGGGGAACGGCCCGGCAGCGGTTTGATGCGATAATCGCGCCGTAAAGGCGCTCACTACGTAGCGAACGGGTTTATCCCGCGACAGATTCC
This sequence comes from Puniceicoccaceae bacterium, assembly GCA_040830765.1. Taxonomy (GTDB): domain Bacteria; phylum Verrucomicrobiota; class Verrucomicrobiia; order Opitutales; family Oceanipulchritudinaceae; genus Oceanipulchritudo. Next base: position 80,370 of record JBFOMH010000019.1, read on the forward strand.
GTAGCGAGCGGGTTTATCCCGCGATTATCCTCCTCCCCCCCGCGATTGACACCCGGACGCATCTTCCCCTAACCTTGTCCTCTTAAACTTATGGATAACGGCGAATTCACCCTGGAGTTTGAGAAACCGCTGCGCGACCTGCAGCTGCGCCTGGAAGAGCTGATGACGGCCTCCGAGGAGCAGAATTTTGACGTTTCCGCAGAGACGGAAGCCATACGCAAACGGCTTGAGGAGACCAAGCGGGACATTTACACGCACCTCACCCCATGGCAGCGGGTCCAGCTGGCGCGGCACCCGAAGCGGCCCTATTCGCTCGACTACATCAATGCCATCTTCACGGGTTTCCAGGAATTGCACGGCGATCGGAGCTATGGCGACGATCAGGCACTCATCGGGGGAACCGCCTTCTTTGACGGCCAGCCTGTCATGATCATCGCTCAACAGAAGGGCCGTGACGTGAAGGACAACCTCCGCCGCAACTTTGGCATGCCACATCCGGAAGGATATCGCAAGGCCCTGCGCCTGATGCAGATGGCCGAAAAATTCAACCTGCCGATCATCACTTTCATCGACACCAAGGCGGCCTATGCCGGAGTCGGCTCGGAGGAGCGCCACGTTTCCGAGGCCATTGCCCGCAATCTGCGCGAAATGGCCAATCTCAAGGTGCCCATCATCGGGATTATCATCGGTGAAGGGGGCAGCGGCGGCGCCCTCGGGATTGCCGTGGTCGACAAATTGCTCGTTCAGCAGCACGCCTATTACTCGGTCATCCCCCCGGAAGGCTGCGCTGCCATCCTCTGGCGCGACCGGAAATATGCTGAGACGGCGGCCAACGCCCTCAAGCTGGGGGCCAAGGAGTTGCTTGAACAAGGTATCGCTGACGAGGTGGTAGAGGAACCCTTGGGGGGAGCCCACAGGGATCCGGAAATGGCTTCTGAAGCCCTCCGAAAAGCGATCACCAAGAACCTTTCCAAGCTGAAGCGTCTCAAGACCGAGACCCTCCTCGACAAGCGCTACGAGAAGTACCGCAACATGGGCGACTTTATCGATCCGGCGGCAACTGAGGCCTAATCCAGTTCCAGGAAGCGCCGCAGAAATACCCGCTCCGTGGCGGGCAATTGGAACGATTCGACGCTCCAGTCAATCGTGCTGTCAATCGCTGAAACAGTCGTGCCGAGGGACTGAATTTCCGACCAAGCGGAAAGGTCCTCAGACCAGAAGTACCGGGGCCGGACACGCTCGGAGTCCCGTGTCTGATGGCCGAAAGCTATCCGCCACAAGCCTTCTGGGCTAAAGTCTTCCAGGACAACCGAATAAGGCGATATATCGGGCATTTCCGGATTGGTATTTTCCCAGAACTCATGCACGTTGGTACGGCCGTCAAAGTCGGTATCCGCCTGTGGCAAGGCGGCCAAGCCGGTGAGGGATGTTGCTGCCAACCAGGTATCAAGTGGGCTTAATGTGACCGTGAGGCTGAGGCTGATGTCGAGACTGGCACCGAGGGGATCCGCCACCTGCAATTCCAGCAGGTCGGTTCCGTCATCCTCTCCCCCCGGGGTTCCCTGCAAGCGGCCGTCCTTGAAAATCACCAGCCAATCCGGTCCGGATATCTTTCTGAAAATAAGCGGATCGGCATCCGGATCGGTAAAGTGACTTGAGAGATCCGCCTCCATGGGAACATTCGTTGATGCCGAGAGGGTTGCTGGTGGCGGACTAACTTCCTCCGGTGCACGGTTAAGCGGGCCCTTGGCCACCCGCAGAAAGGATTCATTTGGTGAACCCCTCGCGGTAATGTCGGCCCGGGAGTTGGTGGTCTCGGTGATTGCAAAACTGTAGGTGCCGTTACCGGTAATGTGGCTACTGACATCCGCCACTGCCCATTCACCGGAGGTGGCCGTGACACTGGCCAAAAGCGAACCGATGACCGGAGCCGTGTTCCAGGTCAGCGTGCCTTCACTCCATGCATTTTCGACTGCATGGATTTCAAAGGTTCCGTTGTATCCGAGGCTTTCCACGTAAAGGTGCAATTGGGCACTGTCCGGCGGTTCGGAAAGGTCAGTGACGGAATATTTGAAAAACGCATATCGCCCAAAGTCGGATGTATCGGGGTCCCGCACTTGGACTGGGTTGCGGCTGCCATAGTTGGTATCTGGATTCTGTTCGTTGATGAAGGTGTCCCCGGTGGCAGTGAACTCAGACACACCGCCCCCCGAACCCATCTTGCGAACCGCCAGCTCGGCCGTGGAGAAGGCAACAATACCATCAGCGTCTGTGACCGAAAGGCTGAGGGAAGCGGGCCCGAGATGGGATTCATCCGGTGTGCCGCTAAGCAGGCCCTGCGGGGACAGGGAAACCCATGCCGGACCGGAGAGCATGGCAAAGGTAACGGGTGGCTTTCCGCCTTCCCCTAGCCAGGTGCTTAGGTCATCCTTGTAAGCCAGTCCGGCATACCCATCCGCCAACTGGAGCAGATCTGTGGTAAAGCCAATGGTAGACCGGAACTGGAGGGAACCAAACTCCATGTAGCCCCTTTCCGTGGGCGAAACCCCGGTCAGGCCAACAAAATGTCCCCCGAGGTTCTCCCAGGTGAATTCGGCCAGGAGAAACGTGTTTGCCGCATCATTCGAGCCAAAGATCTTCAATTGATCGCCTGTGCGCTGGATGCGAAGAATAGCAACTGCCGCTGTCACTACCCCGTCCCACACAAAGCTATCCTCCAGGGCTGGCGAGCCTGCCTGTGACCGGTTGCGGATGCGCACGGTTCCCCCGGCATCCATCGTCACGGATAGGGACCGGGCGTAGGGGGTCAGTTGTTCACGCAGGTTGATGCCGGCCTCTCCCAGACCCATGACATCCTCCACGGAAACGGATATCGTGTAGTCATCATCCCGATACTGGGCTTGCAGCGGGAGGTTGTCCGATGCTCCGTCGGAGAGGCTGCCCCCGTTTATGGCCCAACCGAGAATTCCATCGAAGCGGTCAACCACGTAATCGGCATCAACATCGCCTACCGATCCCGGCAAAAGGCCGTATCGGCTCCAATTCGGGAACCCAGGCTCGGGCTCAACTGTGAGGTTTAGTTCAGCGCTGTCAGTTTTGCCCGATTGGTCCCGCACAGTGTAAGTCAAGACCTCCCCACCCAGCTTCCCGGGGATGGGTTTATAATGGATTCGGTTTCCAACGATAGTGACGGTTGCCAGGTTACTAGGGCCGACGGAATCAATAGCCAGGCCCTCCCCCTCATCATTGAGGAGAACATGAATGGAGCGCGTTTCGGATGCCCTCAGGCGGACGGTGTCGTCTGTAGCTTGCAGCGGCATCGGCCAATCGGCCCCCATGGTCGTGGCATTGACCGTGGACGCGGTTTTCCAGCCGCCCATGTTATGGGCAATAACAGAATAGCTGTACAAGCTGCTGCTCATGAGGCCGCGGTCACGGTAGCTAGTTGCATCGGGTGGCGTTACATGGATCTCCTTGAAGTAGGATTCACCCGGACCCTTCCGCATGATGATGAAGGCTGTTTCGTTGCTGGAATTGTCGGTCCAGGACAGATCGATAACGCTGCGGGCAATCGGGGTTGCGGAAACTGAACTGGGGGCAGACTGCGGTGCCAGGGGAATAGTCATGTAGCTCTCCAGGTTGCTCACTTCCGTCGACCAGTTGTTGGTTGACGGCGTCGGGACCTTCACTCCGGCATCATTTCGGATGCGGACATACTCGGTCAGCATCTCGTTGGCCAGCGTCGGCATGGAATCAAAGAGATCGGTTGTTTCCCCCGGATCGGCAACGAAATCATACAGCTCCGCAAAATGGCGATTGATATGGTAGGCCAGCTTGTAGCGGCCTTTCCGGTACGCGCCCATGGTTGTGCTGCCGGTGCCGTCGCTGATACCGGTAAAGTGATGCGCAGTTTCCGTCCGGGGGGCGAGCGCGCCATCGATCACCGCTGGCAGGAAGCTGATGGAATCGATGTGCTGGGAAGGCACCTCGGGGACACTGCCCATTTCCAAAAAGGTCCTGTAGAAGTCAGCACCATGGACAAACGCCTCGGTTCTCATACCGGCCTGGGTCACACCGGGCCAGTAAACAATCAATGGAATGCGCAGCCCGCCGTCGTAGCACCAGGTCTTGCCAAGGCGGAAGGGAAAATTGCTGGTCGGGAATTGGTCCGGAGCGTTGTTCTTGTCCGCGTCAAAGGTGCTCTTTCCACCATGGTCCGAGCTGATGACGATAATTGTCCTGTCGGCGATGCCCTGCAGTTCCAACTCTTCCCTTAGTCCGGCCAGGCTGTCATCATAGCTCTTCATCATCGCGGCATAGACAATGTTGTCCTGCCAAATGCGCACATCGGCCGTGTAGTCCTCAACCAGCTGGCTTCCACCCGGATGGTAGCTGAAATCGACATTGTCCCGCTTCTGGGTAAAGTAGCTAACATCCGCCGGCTTGGCCTCCAGGGGTGTATGCACCGCGTAGTGGCTCAGGATCATGAAAAAGGGCTGGCCGGCATGGTTGGTCATATGATCGGAGATAAAGCCCCTTGCCTCGGAAGTCAGGCGATCGGTCAGGTACTCATCCGCATTGGCTGCAGGTCCGAGGTTGGGCAGATTGTAGGAAAGTGTTCCGGGATCCGGGAAGTAACTGTTGTTTGGAGCACCGTATTCTCCCGCGGCAATGCTGACATCATAGCCTTGGTGCTCCGGAGCCTTCCCTTCTGCTTGTGATCCAAGATGCCATTTGCCGATAAAGCAGGTCCGGTAGCCGCCGGCCTGCATAGCCTCTCCAACAGTAATCTCCGACGGATCGATCCCGCCCCCACTGCCAATGGCCTCCGGACGAAAATCATACATGCCAGTCTGCAACGAACGCCGCGCCACCACGCAGCGTGGTCCGGAAGCGTAGGCGTTGGTAAAGGTCACGGCCTGGCTAACAAGGGTGTCCAGAGCAGGGGTCTCATGGATCGTCGGGCCATCTGTCGCCTCTTCCCGCAGCGCCACGATGTCCTTGTAGCCCATGTCATCCGCCAGCAGGAAAATGATGTTCATCGGCTCAGCCGCCTCGCCACTCACCGGGCCGGCCCAGGCGGATTCACCAGCCGCGTTGAAGGCCCGGACTCGGAACTCCGGCGAAACCCCACTGGTGTCCCCCGATACCAACAGCAGCTGCGTGTTCGGGCCCAGTTCAGCGATCTTGACCCAGCTGTTCCCCTCGTTGCGCTCTATCTCAAGGCCTGCCTCATCCGCTGCCCGATCTTCCCAACGGAGGAGCCAGGTTCCGGCTCCGGCAGGGGTGACAGTCATCTCCCGGGGACCAGCAGGTGTCCCCAAGGCAAGGATTTCGGGAGCTGAAAATCCGCTACTGGCTGGAAGCGCTAAAAACAATGAAGCAAGAAGAGATATCGGACTATGCCATCTCATAACATCACCCACCATTCTTGCCGCAGAACCCCAAAAAACGAAGGAATAGAACAGTGAAATCCTGTCCGCAACCACTGAATTCTGTCCCCTGTTTCAAATAATAAAGCCACCCGGCTGGCCGGGTGGCTTGGAAAAATTGATTAGGCAAAACGTCTCAGCGACCAGTGCGGCGGTAGAAAACAAATCCCAAGGCCAGGAGACCAGTCAGGAAGGCAAAAGTGCCCGCCTCCGGAACCACAACACTCAATCCCATTTCGTCAACACTCACGGAATTCGCAGCACCCGCCCAGGCGCCGCTTTTGACATAAACCAGTTGCCCGATGTCAGTGCCGTTGAAATCCGAGAAGGAATGGGTTTCAACTCCATCCACGAGATAACGGACTGTATTGAGATCAAAATCAAACTCGACGGAAACTTCAACGGAAGTCGCACTGGCAAGACCCAGTGTGACGACCTCCCGGAACGCGCTTCCAGAATCAAGGGAAGTTGCTCCTCTCACCCGGACGACCGAGTCCGATTGAACATTCCAGATAATCTGGGCAATTGAGTTGGAACCTCCAGAGTCATTGACAGCAAGCTTCCACGTATCTCCGACACTTGCCGCATCCATGTTCCAGGAGTTAAAATTCACGGAAAGGATGTATTTTCCAGTCGTTACTGGTGCATCGTAGATGTTGTTGTCATTGGCATCGTTCGGACCCAGCGCATCCGGAAGCTTGCGGGTGGTTGTGCCGCTATCGCCAGCAAGCACGAATAGTCCTGCACCATCGGCTATATCATTGAAGCTGGTTGTGTTGAAGTTCCAGCTGGAACCCCAGGAACCGGAGTTGGTGGCATCCCTCAAGCCCGCTCCGCTCGAATCTGAATCAAAGGTCCAATATTCGAGCGCGGTGATGATTTGGGCACTGAGCGCACCGGCTATCAGGCAGGCACTTAAGGTGGTAATCGCGGTTTTAATTTTCATGATAAGGAGGTGACTAGGTAGTTACTAAGCTGATGAGTGAATCTAAAAAGTAACGCCCCGGGGCATGGAATTGTAAATAAGCGATAGCATTGAATATCAGCAGCGTAAGACTGAAAACAGGTACAGGCCATATCCCGGCAGCAATGCAACATGTTGCATATTATTCGTTTAGCCGAAAATGGGAATTTTGCTGCGAAAAGGTTCAGGGAGGCATAGACCAGAAGGATGAACAAAGGATTGGCCTCAACTATCACGCTCTCCTGCCTGTTGATTCCCTGGTTGGCAATGGGGTCGAGCAGGATGATGACCGACCACGGCTACGAAAACCTCATTGAACTGGACAACGGGACCTGCCGGGTGGTGCTGGAGCCAAATATGGGCGGGCGTGTTTTGAATTACCAGTTCCAAGGTGTGGAGGTGCTCTACCAGGACCCGGAACAGGCGGGGCTGCGCCCGGACAAGGACGAATGGGTTCCCTTGATCGCAGGAGGTCGGTTTGACTTTGGCCCTTCCTTCTATCAGCGCCCACGCGGCACCCTGTGGCAGGGGGAGTGGAAAGGGGAAATAACCGGCGAGCTCTCGGCCCGCCTGACCAGCCAGGTGGATCCGGACTGCGGGGTACAGTTAATCCGGGAGTTCACGCTGGCTGAAGAGGGAACACACCTGCGCTGTGAGCAGACGATTATCAATCATACGAAGGACGTTCTATGGACGATGCACTGGAGCCGGACAATGGCGGTCGGTGGCGGTATTGCCTATGCCCCGATTCCCGACCAGGGACACTTTCCAAAGGGTTATGCCCTGAATGTCGAACCCCATGGAGCATTCAACTTCATCCCCGAAGAGGAACCGGATGTGCGGATCAGGGATGGCGTCCTTGAGTTTCTCAAGGAGCCGTCCGCGCCAAAAACCATCTTCAACCTCGACGAAGCTTGGATGGCTTACCTGACGCGGGATGACATCTTGTTCGTAAAGACCTTCCCCTTTGATCCGGAGTGGCGCTATGGCGATCCGCCGCAGCACCATGCCTCTTACTGGTGGAAGGGCGAAAGAGCGACAGAGTTCGAGCCCAACGGACCCCTGGAGCAGATTCCTCCCGGTGGCCGGGCCAGTTTTCATGAAGACTGGTGGCTGGGACCCTTCCCCTTCCCGGAGGATAAGGTTGTTAATATAGCCAAGCTTCGCCAAGCTGTGGCAGACTTTTCAAGACAGCCATGAAACGACTCCTGCCCCTATTGCCCCTGTTCCTGGTCCTGCAACTTTATTCCAAAGCCGAACTACCCAATATTCTCTTCATCCTTTCCGATGACCAGGCATGGGAGACGCTGGGCCTGCATGGTGGGGAAGTGAAGACCCCCAACCTTGACCGGTTGGCTGCACAGGGAACCCTCTTCACCCACGCCTACAACATGGGGGGCTGGCACGGGGCGGTTTGTGTTGCCAGTCGAACGATGCTGAACACGGGAAGATCTATCTGGCGGGCCCAAGCAGCTGAAGAGCGGATCCATCAAGGCGAAGAAGAGACCTTCTGGGCGGAACACTTGTCTGAAGCCGGATACACCACCTATATGTCGGGCAAATGGCATGTCAGAAAGCCGGCAGCAGACGCCTTTGACCACGTTGCGCATGTCCGTCCCGGAATGCCCAAGACGGTCCCGTCCGCTTATTTCCGTCCCGATCCGACAGGCCAGAACAGTTGGGCACCTGACGACAAATCGCTGGGCGGTTTCTGGGAAGGCGGCAAACACTGGAGCGAAGTGGTGGGTGATGACGGAGTCGCCTTCCTAAAACAGGCCGCGGGGAAGGAGGAGCCCTTCTTCATGTATCTCGCGTTCAACGCGCCGCACGACCCGCGCCAATCCCCGAAGGCATTCGTGGATATGTACCCGGTAGAGAACGTTAAAGTACCGGAAAACTTCCTTCCGGATTATCCCTACAAGGTCGAAATTGGCTGCTACAGTACAATCAGCAAGGGCCAACCGAGTTACCTTCGGGATGAAAAACTGGCTCCCTGGCCGCGGACAGAGGAGGCTATCCAGCTCCACCGGCAGGAGTATTACGCCATCATCACCCACATGGATAAACAGGTTGGGCGCATCCTCAAGGAACTCGAAGCAAGCGGGCAAAAGGAGGAAACAATCATCATTTTTACTTCCGACCATGGTCTCGCTGTCGGCCGCCATGGGCTCATGGGCAAGCAAAACATGTACGAGCATAGCCTGCGGGTTCCGTTGATCATTGCCGGACGGGACATTCCCGCCGGCAAGCAGATCAATATCCCGGTCTACCTTCAGGATGTCATGCCAACATCACTACAATTGGCCGGGCAGGAAATCCCGCATTCCGTCGAATTCAAGAGCCTCCTTCCCTTGCTTGCCGGGGAGGAGACGATCCACTACCCTGCCCTCTATGGAGCCATGTGGCCAAACAAGCAGCGGGCGATCATCAAGGATGGATGGAAGCTGATGCATTACCCAAAAGGTGATATCTACCGGCTCTATAACCTGCAAAAGGATCCGCTGGAAATGGATGACCTGGCTAATGATCCGAATCAGGCGGAGCGTGTTGTGGCACTGAAGGCAGGCCTGCGGGAGCTTCAACTGGGCATGGAGGATCCGCTTGTTGTGCAGAAGACGCCTTAAGCGGCATCCGGTTGCATCCAGTAGAGCTGCTCCCACCATTGTGCGCCGTCATTGTCCTGCATTGGCCCGGGCGTGCTTCTGCCCTCGAGGATGATCCGGTTCAGTTTTTCCAGCAGTTCCTGGACCTTGGTGGGATTCTCCTTCAGCAGGTTCCGCTTTTCTGATGGATCTTCAGCCAGGTTATAGAGGGACTGGTTTTCCGGACCCCGGCCCATGAGAAGTTTCCAGTCCCCATCGCGAAACGCCAGCCAGCCCCGGAAGTCCCTGTGTACCATCCCGTTACGGACATATTCTCCCGGTCGCCCCACCAGCAGAGGCATCATATTGAAGCTATCCACGGCCGCCTCGGGTTGAATAGGTTCGCCAACCAAGGCAGCACAGGTTGCGTAGAAATCGTTGAGGTTGCAAAGGCTTTTGGACAAGGAACCGGCATCCACCGAATCGGGCCAATGGACGATAAAGGGGACACGATGGCCACCTTCCCAGAGCGATGCCTTGCGACCCCTGAAGTGCAGGCTCGGATTGTGTCTAAATTCTTCCTCCATCTCCTCGGGAAAGGATGCTTTCGAGGCGCCATTGTCGGCGGTAAAAACAATCAGGGTGTTATCGAGTATGCCCTTGGCCTTCAGGGCAGCGACAACCTGACCGACGGTCCAGTCAATCTCGTGAATAAAATCGCCATAGATGCCGCATTCGCTGGTACCCTTGAATGACTGACGCGGAACAACTGGCGTGTGCGGTGCGGTAAGAGGCAGGTAAAGAAAGAAGGGTGAATGTGTATCGGCATTCTCAATCACCTCGACCGCCTTGCGCGTCAATCCAAGCAGGATCTGGTCCGGCTCAAACCCCGGGACCTGCAAGCCGGCCCGCATCATCAGCTGTGGCTGGCCTGCCTTTTTACCGCCCTGGAACGGTCGTTGCTCCGAGGGAACGGTCACTGCACGGTCGTTTTCCAACCAGGTGTAAGGCGGAAAATCAAGGGAAGCGTTAATGCCGAAGTAGTAATCAAACCCGAAATCACAGGGGCCAGCCTTGAAGGGTGCGGCAAAGTCGATTAGCGGTTCGACTGCCTCGATTTCCCTTCCGAAGGATTCCCTCCATGTGCCGTCCTTGAGTTTCCAACTTATCCCCAGGTGCCACTTGCCGACCATCGCTGTTCTATAGCCGTGGCGCTTGAGGAGTGAGGCTACGGTATCCCGGCCCGGCTCGATGAGACTCATGGAATAGCCGCCCAGAACACGGTCTTTTAGCCGACTGCGCCAACTGTAGCGGCCGGTTAGCAATCCATAGCGGGTTGGCGTGCAAACCGAGGCACTGGTATGGGCATCCGTGAAGCGCATACCTCCGCTTGCCAACCGGTCAATTTCAGGCGTGCGGACCTTGGCTTCCGGGTTATAGCAGGACAGGTCACCTAGCCCCATGTCGTCCGCGAGGATGTAGACGATATTTGGATGATTGCAGTAACCGGATAATGGCAGTAACACCATCAGGCCAATCGCACGGGTGACGGATATTGTCTTCATTCTTCCAGGCATATATTCAATCAGAAGCCCGCAGCAGGAACCCAAGGTTGTCGAAATAGATGCGGCCGGTGACCGGGGCTTGTGATTCCAGTTGGTAACGCACCCCGTAAAGCCGTGCCATCGCCTTGAGGCGGCGCGGGTCGGATATCTCGAAACGAAAATGTTCCCAGCGGCCCCGCATGTCCTCAAGCCGGATGGAGCCTACCACCATCCAGTGGTCGGCCTCACTTTGCATGACTATGTTCACCCGCGCATCGGGGTCGTCCGATTTGAAATCCGGGGAGGCTTGCATTTCGCCGATAATCCCTCCAATGCGGGCCTTGGGGAGTTTCTCGGGCATACTTTCCAGCAGCAAGAGCACATCAGCATTATCGCCCGGCATGGCGTTCTCCAGAATGGTTTCAGCAACAAACTCATTGGGCTTGACGGAGGGCTCCATCCCAATGGTGAAGGTCCCGCTGGCACCCCACTCGGAAATCGGATTGTCGAAGGTCCAGTGAATGACTGGACGTGAAGCCACCGCAATCAGATCAACAACTGCCTGCGCTTTCAGGTCACCGGAGCGTGCCGTCAGCTTCAGCTGACCCGATGCGGTAGGGTTCACGAAGCAGCGGGCAACGGACCGGGAAAGGGAAACCGTCAATGATGTTTCCTCTACCGGCCCTGTAAAAGAGAGCACAACCGGTTCAGCATCCCCGTCGTGCGGATTTCCAGCATTATCCGTGACATAGACCCATGCCTCGAGCGGCAGGTCGGCCGGCGCGTTTTCCGGGACAAGAAGATTCAGGGCCATCCTGCCCTGGCTCGGCGGCGTTTCCTGCAAACGTGCCGCCTCGTCCTCAAAGGGAATCTCAACTACTTGCAGACTGAATGGCGGAACCGTGACCATCCCGTCTCCGGGCATTGTCCATTCAACAACCGACGGTGGACAACTCCAGAGCGGTTGATGGGAGACCGGATTCCAGAAGTACTCCCGATGGGAGAAAGTGGCCAACCGCCCTGTACGGGTAAAGGCTCTTGTAGCTGGTAATTCAATACATATTTCCTGGGTCTCTGATTCCGACCAGTTGACCAGCATGATCTGCCACCCGGTGTCACTTTGCGTCACGAATGAGGCGACAGTCCCACTGTTATTCATGGTGCTGGGCACAACACGGTCACCCATGAGGTTGGCCCAGATGTAATGGGCCCAATAGATACTCTTGGGGACAATGCCATTCCTACCCACATGGAATGCCCCGTGTCCGCCTTCAGCTGTGGCTGTCAGCAGGTCCCATTGGTTGGCAAAGGTCACCCCTCCCTCAACCATGGTACCAATCCAGACAGCCGACCAGAGTCCGTTGATCAGGTCCCCGGTATCGCGGTCCTCGTTGACCTTCATGTTCCACTCGGTGATGCCAATCTCAATCGCGTCCATGCGCTCAGGCTGGTAGGTCTGCTTCCATTGCCGAATGTGCTGCAAAGCCTCGCGCAAAAGCTGGATATCGGTGAATTTCCCTTCCGTGTCGGCTCGCTGGACCCCGACCGGGTAGGCATGGAAGCTGATGAAGTCCAGTTCCTCTCCCGCGTCGCGGATCAATTCCTCGACAAAGGCCAGACTCAGGTCGGAACTGGCCGGCCCCCCCACCTTGATTGCCGGATTAACTGCCTTTAGCGCCCGGGCATACTCGAGGAAACGCTCCGCATAGATCTCCCCGGTCATGCCAGTGCCATCCGGGAGAAAGTGACCAACTTCCCACTGCCCGTTCAGTTCATTGCCGATTTCCCAGTAGGGAACAGAGTAATTATTGCTGTCCGCCCACGTGAGCCATTCTACCGCCATTTGCGGCGTTCCCGTCCCGACATTGACCGTGACCATCTGCTTCGCGCCCATTGACTCGGCCAGCTCATGCTGCCTCCTCACATCGATCACGCCATGGTAGTCGGACAGTTCCTGACTGGTTCCGTGGATACGGAAACCCGGGGCGTAGGCAGAATAATCGACCTGCCACTTTCCGTCCTGAAAGGCTTCCCTATTAAAGACCTCGCCATCCCGCACGCCATTCCCGTTCCAGTAGTATTCATTCGACCATGAGCCACCGGGGAGCCGTATGAGGCCTGGCCCCCACTCCTTGAGAAACTCCTGGAATTCATCTGTGCCCAGATACTCCGGTTCGTACCACAGGGCAAGGTTGGTACCCAGTAGAGCGGAGAGGTCGATTCGCTTCCCCTTCGGCTCTCCCTCAATCCTCAGGGTATCCACGGATGCAAATGCTCCAGGAAGGACGATGATGAGCAACAAGGGAAGGGCTGTCAGTAGGGAAAGGCGACTCTGTCGGTGAAGTGTCATACTGTCTTCAAGGAGTACAAGGATTCCTATGCAAGATTCACTCAAGTGACTCCGCAACCAGAATATTCATTGATGAGAGCGTTCTATATACTGAATTTGCGTACCAGCATTGGAATGCAGGAATTCGGAATTTTCCCAATATCTGCGCATTTTCAGCTTAAAATCTTCATTTTTCACTGATTTAATTCGTTGAGTGTACAGAATTCGTTTTGAGACAATGTTCACACTCCATGGAGCAGACTGATACCCCTTACGACCCCAAAAAGTCCTCTATCGCCATAGAAGACCGCGTTCCGTTCTCCCGAAAGCTGGCCTACGGCATCGCCGGACCGGTGGACATCTGGAGCGTCTGGATCCTGGTCAGTATTTCCTATCCGCTCTTCAACATGGAACTGGGCCTGGCCCCAACCAAGGTGGCCATCATCCTCATGGCCCTGCGCCTGTGGGACGGGATCGCCGATCCGGTGATGGGCTGGATTTCCGACAACACACGTACCCGCTGGGGCCGTCGCCGGCCCTACATCTTCATCGGGGCAATTCTCGCCGGTCTGACCTTTCCTTTCATCTGGTGGTTCCCCCAGGGCCTGAGTGACTGGCAGATTGTCGGCTGGGTGGTTGGCTTCGGCATCCTGTTCTACACCTGCTTCACTATCTGGGCAATGCCCTACCAGAGCCTCCTGATGGAGATGACGCCCGACTACAACGAGCGGACCCGGGTTGCCGCTGTACGCGGGCTTATCCAGTCCGCCTCCAGCCTGGTGGTGGGGTTCTCCTGGTGGCTGGCCCTGCGGCCGGTCTTTGCCGATCCGGTAACCGGGGCGGCCAGTACCGCCAACGGCATGCGCTATATCTCTCTCGTCGTTGCTGTCTTTATCATCATCCTGGGCGTCCTTCCGGCTATTTTTGTCAAGGAACGCTACTACGACTCAGAGACCGTCCAGAGCCAGGGAAAGGTTAATCTACGGAAGAGCCTCAAGGAGACACTGAGCAACAAGCCGTTCATTATTCTCTGCACCTTCACCATTTTCTTTCTTCTCGGAACGAGCATTTATGACAGCTACGGCCGCTACGTTGGGACGTATTATGTCCTCGGTGGCGACTGGGAACGCAGCTCACTCTTCCAGATATACGGTACCTTCATCTACACGGTCTGCAGCCTTGGCCTGATTCCGGTTTTCCGGCGCGTTTCCGAGCACATCGGAAAAAACCGGACCCTCCTTATTGCAACCACATTAGTGCTTATTTCCGGCATCCTGACTTGGTTCACCAACCGGCCGGACCTGCCCTACCTGATGCTCGTGAATACGGTCTTTATCGGGGCCGGTTATGCCGGACTCTGGCTCATGATTCCCTCGATGCAGGCGGACGTGGTTGACTCCGACGAACTGGCCACCGGGGAGCGCCGCGAAGGGAGCTTTGCCGCCATTTACTCCTGGGTCCTCAAGCTGAGCTTTTGTATCGGTTTTCTCATTTCCGGTCCGCTGCTAGAGTTCACCGGATTCGATGCCGAGCTCGGCAGTGCCCAGCCGGAGAATGTCCTGCTCAACCTGCGCATTGGCTACATCGCCCTGCCGGTCGGGGCCCTTATCCTGGCCGTATTCCTCCTGCGGGCCTTTCCCATTAATCCGGAACGCGCCCGCGAGATCCGCGACTCGCTGGAGGCAAGGCGCGGCAAGGTGTGACAGCTCTTTATTAATCCCCATGCAGCTCAATCTGAAGACAACCCATAACTCGCTGGTGGCAGGCATCCTCCTCGCTGCCAGTTGGTTGTCGGCTGCTCCGGAAACGCCGCCCAATATCATTCTCATCGTGGCTGATGACCTCGGTGCGCATACATTGGGAATTGATGGTAATCCGGTTTTGGAAACTCCCCAACTGGACCAGTTGGCCCTTTCCGGGACCCGCTTCGCCCAGGGTTATGCCCCGGCTCCCGTGTGCAAGCCCTCCCGGGGCGCCATCATGACCGGGCAGTACCCGCCGCGTACCGCTGTCTACCGCGTGGCTGAGCGCCACAAGGGGTACGGGGACAAGATCCGCCATGTCCTGCCGGACAATGCCCCTCTGTTGCCACTGGAATCCATCACCATTGCAGAGGTGCTTGCCGATGCCGGCTACCGCACGGCCCACTTTGGTAAATGGCACTTGCAGGCCGGTCCCCGTGGCCTCCCCGGCGAACAGGGCTTCGACACATTTCTTGAAAGCCACGGAGCCCATTTCAATGCACACACGGCTCCGCCAACGGACCTGCCTGAAGGCAGCTACATCGGGGATGTCATGACCGACCGCGCACTGGCCTTCGTGAACGAGGCCGTCAGTGAATCAAAGCCTTTCTTCCTCTACCTGCCCTATTTCCTCATTCACAAGCCATGGGAAGCCAAGGAGGAGCACCTGCGGCATTTCCGCGACAAGCTGGGCCCGGATGCCGATGAGACCCTGGTGACCGTGGCGGCCATGACCCTCAGCCTGGATGAAAATGTCGGACGGGTCATGGATTACCTGAAAGAGAGCGATCTGGCCGCCAATACCCTTGTTGTCTTCACCTCCGACAACGGAGGCTACAAGATGGACGGCAACATCCTCAACGCGCCCCTGCGGGGCTGCAAGGGAGAGATGTATGAAGGAGGACTGCGCGTTCCTTTTATCTTTTCCTGGCCGAATAGGATTCCGTCAGGAAGCATATTGAACGATCCCATCCATGGAGTTGATCTCTTCCCCACCCTTGCCGCCTTTGCCGGGGCTGAATCGCCAACCGGCCATTCTGTCGATGGGGTCGACCTGAAGGACCTGATCACGGGAAGAGTGGAGCAACTCGCCCCTCGTCCCCTGTTCTGGTTTTTCCCGAAGTACGCCGGCTGGAACAAGAAATCCGAGTTATGGCGCGACGAATGGCGCAACGTCATCCTGGATGGCGGATACAAACTGATTGAATACAGGGAAACCGGCCGGGTGGAACTGTTTAATCTACAGGAAGATCCCTTTGAGACAAAGGAATTGAGCGATGCGGAGCCGGAGAAGGCAAAGGAACTGCAACAAAAACTGGCCAACTGGAAACAATCCGTCGGAGCCCCGCCAGAAGTGCCGAACCCCGGCTACACCGGCCCTCTGGAAGTTGACGAATTGATGGCCTACGAGGTCGATGCCTCGGTGGAGCTTCCCACGGCCTCGCGGGCAGCCCATGAAGCCTGGAAGGACCAGCGCTTCGGCATGTTCATCCACTGGGGACCCATTTCCCAGATGGGCAAGCAACTGAGCCACTCGCGCAAAAGTCCCAGCCATCGCACTGGCGGGCGCCCCTACAAGACCGCCCCGATCCCTCCGGAAGTCTATGATGTCCAGTACAAGACGTTCAATCCGGTCAACTTTGATCCGGATGCCATGATGAAGATGGCCCGTGCCGCCGGAGTGGAGTACGTCGTCTTCACCGCCAAGCACCACGCCGGCTTTTCCATGTTCGATTCCGCAGTGACCGAATACGATATTCTGTCTACCCCCTACGGAAAGGACATCACCCGTGAGCTCGCGGATGCCGCCCGGAACAACGGAATTGATTTCGGATTTTACTATTCCCCGCGCGACTGGTATCATCCCGATTGTGATTCTGAGAGTCACCACCAGCGCTACATCGAGCAATTCTACAAACCCCAAATGACCGAGCTCCTTGAGAACTACGGCCCGATTCATTCCATCTTTTTCGATGGATTGGGACCGGGAGACTGGGGCGACACCTCTGCAGAAGTCATGAAAATGATCCGGGATCGCCACCCGGATGCCATGGTCAATGACCGCGGCGGCGCCGGGGCCGACTATTACACGCCAGAACATTACATAAGTTACTTCAACAATGACGTCTCCTGGGAGGCCTGTCACACCACGACCGGACAATGGGGCTACAATCCGGATGTCGGGGCCAAGTCGCTGCCTGATTTAATGGAGATTCTCCTTTATACATGGGGTGGCGACGGCAACATCCTGCTTAACATAGGTCCCATGGGGGATGGCTCAGTCAATCCGGTGGAACAGGAACGCTTCGGGCAACTGGCCGATTGGTGGCGCGTGCATGGTGAGGTCAGTATCCGCGGAACACGAGGTGGCCCCTACATTCCTGGTCCATGGGGCGTATCCACCCGCAAGGATAACCAAATCTTCCTGCACATCTTCCGCTGGGGAGAAGGCGGAACGCTCTCCTTCCCGGCGTTCGAAGGGATGAAACTCAAGACTGCCCGGCGGCTTGACGGAGGTCCGGTCAGCGCCAGCGAATCCAATGGCCACTACCAGGTGCAGATTGATCCGAAAAGCCGCAATGACATTGTCACTACAGTTGAGTTGTCGTTCGACAAGCCAGTTTCCGGACTGGAACCCCTCCAACGCATCCAAAGCCTGACAATTTCAGCTGTTCTTGATAGCTCCCACAACCGGAAAGAACTACCCTTCCTGCGCGACCAGGATGTCCATACGGAATGGTACGCTTACCTGCAACCTGAGGATAACAAGGAACTCTGGCTGGAGGCCCGCTTTAAGGAACCGGTAACCATCGGCGCATTCAGCGGTGCCCGCGGCGAGCACTGGGCACCCCAGCACCGGGCGGATCTACAGGTCCTGAATGAAAGCGGTGATTGGGAAACCGTCTCCGGCAAGTTTAACCGCTTCCGCTTCACTACCATGAATTGCCTTCCCCAGCCGGTCACGACCGACCGGGTGCGCCTGCGGATCCAGAGGATCCGCAGCTATTCCAACCCCCAACACTTCGTCCTGGCGGAATGGGAGCTCTTTCCGCCGATTGAGAATTAACAAAATAACTACCAAACCACGCTAAATATGAAACTCCACAAATACATACTACCACTACTCGTTCCGTTGACGCCTGTTTTTGCACAGACCGAAGAAGGAACCGCTGAAGAAGAAGTATTCGAACTCTCCCCCTTCGTCGTCGATGCCGGGGAAGATACCGGATACTACGCCTCCCAGACCCTTGCCGGAACCCGCTTGAAGACCAATGTCCAGGACGTCGGATCCTCCATCCAGATCCTTACCGAGGACTTCCTTGATGACGTTGGGGCGGATGACGTCAACGACCTCTTCCTCTACACCACCAATACGGAAGCCGCTGGACTGAACGGGAATTTCACGGACTACACCACCGGAGAAACCTCCCTTGGAGATGAGGCTTTCAGAATTGATCCCCAAGGTGCGCAGCGGGTCCGTGGTCTCTCCCGGGCGGACCTGACCCGGAACTACTTCCTCACCCGCCTGCCCAGCGACCGCTACAACACCGAGCGGGTGGAAATCAACCGTGGAGCCAATTCCATTCTCTTCGGTCTCGGCAGCCCTGCCGGTATCGCCAACACCTCCCTCAAGCAGGCCCGCTATTCCGACTTTGGGGAAATCCGTTACCGTCTCGATGGCGAAGGGACCCACCGCGGAGAACTGGACTACAATACCGAAGTCATCGACGGCAAACTGGCCGTCCGCTTCGGAGTCCTTGTTGATCGTACCAAGTACCGCCAGGAGCCCGCCTTTGAGGATGACGACCGTTTTTATGTCAACCTCAACGCCCGCCCCTGGAAGGGTGCGGCCGTACGTGCATGGGCGGAAACCGGCAAGCGCAAGGCCAACCGGCCCAGTCTCATCTTCCCGGCCAGCACAATCAAGTTCTGGTTTGATGCTTCCCCGGAGGTCAACGGCCAAATCCAGGATATTTTGGATGAGAATGGCGTGCTCAACATCAGCGGCAATCCGCTGACTGTGCCATCTACCAACCGAATCGCCTATGATCCGGACCTTTATGATAAGTGGGCCCGGAATATAAACAACATCATCAATGCCGATGATGTGAACCTCGATGGCGTGGTAGATGGAGCTGATGACACGGCCCGCATCATGGCCCTTCAGAATGCCATAGTATTTCCCCAGAACAATGCCGACCGCTATGTGAAGCATCCCAATGCCTCCCGCCAGTTGTTGAAAGTATTCAACTATAATCAAGCAGTGGCCGGCGGCGCACCCTACGGCGTCGACACCATTCAGAGCAACCTGAACTCCGCTCAGTGGCGACCCAAGCTGAAAGGCGGCGTCCCACCGGAAACCGACTTGAGCGGTAATGGACGGTTTTCCTACAACTACAATTCGTCCATCCAGCCATGGCGCGACCGCGATCCGGTTCTCGTTCCGGAAAGTATTGATGACCTGGCTATCTACGACTTCACGGAGAACCTGCTCTCCGGTGACTCCGCCTTCCAGAATGATGACTTCGACCAATACAACATCGCCTTCGAGCAGTTGCTGTTTGAAGAAAAATTCGGCATCGAGATTGCCTATGACAAGCAATCCTACGAAAGGGAAACATTTGTTCCCTTCCAAGGCTTCACTGGCGTCTTTGTCGACACCATGCCATCCTACCTCGGGGCACCGAATCCGAATTACGGCCGGGCATTTGTCCAGGCCCGTACCAATAAGATCGATATCACCGATGACCGGGATTCTTTCCGTGCGACCGCCTTCTTCCGCTTCAATCCAGCGGAGATATGGGAGGACTCCCGCATCGCCGCATGGCTCGGGGAGCACACCTTCACCGGCCTCTATAATGATTATTCGCAGTCGTTTACGCGATCGGCCTTCAATCAGTACTACACCGACCAGTATGCCGGTTCGACACTCCGGGACAACGATACCCAGATCGCAGACAGCAATCGCCGGTTCAACTACATCGTCTACATCGGCGACCAGAACCTCTACGATGTCGGTACGTATGACGAAGTCCGCCTCCACCGCATGACCGACCAGCAGTTGTGGAATCCCGGGCAAACCGCTACCTTCACCGATATTGATCCGGTTACAGGCGAGTTAATGGAGACAACGATTACCTCGGAAGTATTCATGGATAACTACACCCTGGAGACACTGGACAATGAGTCTTATGCTGCCATCTGGAATGGTCATTTCTTCAATGGGAACCTGATTGGTCTCGTTGGCTGGCGTCAGGACGAGGTCTATGCAGTCAACTATGATGCCGATATCGATCCGGACACGGCCCTGGCGCATCCGGACCGGCTCCTGATCAATGGTATTGATGACCGCAAGGTGGAAAGCCTCAGTTGGTCAGTGGTCGCTCATGTACCTGACCGGTGGATGCCACAGGGTACCGGAGTCACCCTTCATTACGGTTACTCGGAAAACTTCCAGCTGGGAACGACCGGTGTGGACCTCTACGGCAACCAGGTTGCCCCGCCAGCCGGAGAAACCAAGGAATACGGGATCACCGCTTCCCTCTTCGATGGAAAGCTCTATGCCCGTCTGAACTGGTACGAGACGAGCCTCCTAAACCGTCCCTTGGAAGGCAGCGCCAACCTCTACGATACCTTCATCGACCGGATCCTGTTGCACACCTATGCCAACCTCAAGGAATCACAGGTCGCCGGTCCGCAAGATCCTGTAATCGACCCGGATACCGGAGAACCCGACCCGAATTCCGGAACGGAAAACTTCGATCTCGGCATGGCTGCCCTCGCCGGGCTTGAGCCCCTGATTCCGCAATCCGCACTGGAGGCCGCGAACCTGGTTGGCATTGATGGCACCGGTAATGTCGCCACCAACCGCCGCGACCTTAACTGGGCCGACACAGAGGACGTCACTGCGGAGGGCTTCGAAGTGGAACTTACCTACAACCCGACTCGCAGTTGGCGGATCTCGCTCAACGTAGCCCAGCAGGAAACCGTTACCAGCAACTACTCGCCACGATTGGCAGCATTGCTTGAGCTGACGGATCCCTGGCTCAACAGCGCCACCGGCTCCATCAAGGACCTCCGCTTCTTCCCCAATTACGACAACGATCCTATCCAGTGGATGACCGGGCCTTTCGTTGATACCAATGAGATTGGCGAACGCAGCGAGCTGCTGGTCTATGATGAGTACCGCAATGCCGTCGCCCAGCAGGGCAAGGTATCCGCGGAGCAACGCGAGTGGCGGGTCAACCTGATCACCAATTACAACTTCCGTGACGGCCGCCTCAAGGGCTTTGGTATCGGGGGTGCCCTGCGCTGGCAGGACGGAGCGGTCATCGGTTACCCGACCGAATTGATTGACGGCCAATTCATCTCGGATATCGACAATCCACACGTTGCGCCAAGTGAAACCACGGTCGATGCCTGGATCCGCTACCGTACCAAGATCTTCAAGGGGAAGGTTGACTGGCAGATCGAATTGCGCGTCCAGAACCTCAATACCGACGCGGATGACTTGATCCCGGTGGTGGCCAAGAACTCCCAGGAGTACGAGGTCGCTGTCTGGCGCTCCGGCCCTCCGCGGGTCTTCCGCCTGACCAATACCTTCAAGTTCTAGGGTTATCATATTCACGCATGCGGGCCTGGCTCAACCCGGGCCCGCATTCCCCAACCATTTATCCTGCTTTAATTGTGGAATACGGATACTTTGACGACGCCTCGCGCGAATACGTGATCACCCGCCCGGACACCCCTCTGCCCTGGCTCAATTACCTCGGGCAGGACGATTTCTTCGGGCTCTGTACCAACACTGGCGGCGGCTATCACTTCTACCGCGATGCCAAGCTGCGGCGGGTCACGCGCTACCGCTACAACACTGTCCCGCTGGACGAAAGCGGCCGCTATCTCTATCTCAAGGATGGCGAAACGGTCTGGAGCCCGGCATGGAAGCCCGCGCGCACGGAACTGGACCGCTACGAATGCCGCCATGGGACCGGTTACACCCGCTTTCTTTCGGAAAAGGACGGCCTCTCGGCCGACCTGCGCTTCTTTATTCCGCGCAATGACCCGGTGGAGATCTGGACCCTGAAGTTAAGCAATGAAACGGGTTCGGCAAAGGAACTGACCCTCACCTCCTACCTCGAATTCTGCTTCTACGAGGCCTTGAATGATGCCACCAACTACCAGCGCACATGGTCCATTGGCGAGGTCGAGGTCCACGGGGGCAGCATCTATCACAAGACGGAGTACCGTGAGCGACGCAGTCACTACACGGTCTTTCATTCCTACGAGCCGGTGGATGGATTCGACACGGATCAGTTTTCCTTCCTTGGCAGCACCCGGGGCATCAGCAATCCGGTGACCGTCGAAAGGGGTCAGGCCGGTAACAGCATTGCGTCCGGATGGAATCCGATTGGCTCCCATTGTATCAAGGTAAAACTGGAGCCGGGTGAAGAAAGAGAGCTGACCTTTCTTCTCACCTACGTGGAGGTCCCCGAAGAGGCCAAATGGAACAAGGACGGCTCCATCAACCGTGGCCCGGCGGAGGAAGTCATTGCCCGCTATGGCGATTCCGCGGCCGTGGAGAACGCGTTTGACGGACTGCGGGAGGACTGGGAAGCCCTCCTCGGTAATTTTCAACTGGAGACCCCTTGCCCGGTCATGAACCGCATGGGCAATACCTGGAACCAGATCCAATGCATGGCCACCTTCAACCTGAGCCGCTCCGCCAGTCTCTTTGAAACGGGCATTGGCCGTGGCATGGGCTACCGCGACAGCAATCAGGACCTGCTTGGCTTTGTCCACATGGTGCCGGAAAAGGCGCGTCAGCGGATCCTCGATATTGCCGCCACCCAGCTACAAAGCGGCCTCTGTTACCACCAGTACCAGCCCCTGACCAAGCAGGGCAATGCCGACATCGGCGGGGAATTCATGGACGACCACCTCTGGCTCATCCTCTCCACCACCGCCTACATCAAGGAAACCGGAGACTTCTCCATCCTTTCAGAAAACATTGGCTACGCCGATAAACAGGAAAAGGAAGGCACCCTCGCTGACCACCTCTGGACCAGCTTCCGCTATACTTTAGACAACCTGGGTCCAACAGGTTTCCCCCTTATCGGCCATGCCGACTGGAATGACTGCCTCAACCTGAATTGCTTTTCCACCGAGCCGAACGAGTCCTTCCAGACCGCGCCCCACCGGACGGATGGCAAGGTAGCCGAGTCGCTCATGATTGCGGGCCTCTTCCTTGCCGCCTGCCGTGAACTGGAAGGTCTGTATCGAAATACCGGTGACAACGAACAGGCCGAATCCGTCGCCATGGCCAGCCGGGACATGCTCAAGATGGTCGAGGAGAAGGGCTGGGACGGCGAGTGGTACCTGCGGGCCTTTGATGCCCATGGCAATTCGGTCGGCTCCGCGCAGAACACATTCGGAAAAATCTACATCGAGAGCCAAGGCTGGCTCCTTCTCGGTGGGGCCGGTCAGGAAAATGGCCGGGCCAGGCAGGCACTGGAAAGCGTCCATGAGCACCTCTTCACCGACTATGGCTGCGTCATCCTCGACCCACCCTACCGGCGGTACCAGGTCGAGTTGGGCGAAGTCTCCAGCTATCCGCCGGGCTACAAAGAGAACGGGGGAATATTCTGCCACAATAACCCGTGGATTCACCTTGCACTGCTCAACGCAGGCATGGGCGACCGCGCCTACGCCTACTACAAGAGCATTTGTCCGGCCGCCCAAGCGGATCTTTCCCTCTACAAGTCGGAGCCCTATGTCTATTCCCAGATGATAGCCGGTAAAGCCGCCCTCAACCACGGGGAGGCCAAGAATGCCTGGCTCACCGGGACCGCGGCATGGACCCTCCTCACCGTCATGCAGGGCTTTGCCGGGCTGAAACCGGATTTCGACGGGCTGGAACTGGATCCGTGTATCCCTTCCGATTGGCCGGAAATCAAACTTACCCGCAAGATCCGCGGAACGACCTATAAGATCCATGTTCGCAACCCGGATGGGGTCTGCAAGGGCATCAAGCGCCTGGAAGTCGACGGGCAGTCCATTGAAGGTAATCGTATTCCCTATCTTTCGAACAATGACGTGGTGGAAGTTGTCGCACAATTAGGATAAGCCATGAAGAAATTGATGAACCAGACCTGCAGACTGGCACATTGCCTGAAGGGGGCCTTCCTCCTATTCGGATTGTTCGTGGCCCTTCTTGGCTCGATCCACGCCGGGGAACGTCCGAATATCCTGATGATCGTTGTCGATGACCTGAAGCCAAACATCGGCAGCTTTGGGGACGCACAAGCCATTACCCCGGCGTTGGACAAGCTTTCCGCCCGCGGTACCGTATTCCTCAACAGCCACTGCCAGCAGGCGGTCTGCGGGGCTTCACGTGCCAGTGCCCTCACCGGCCTGCGTCCGGACACCGTGCAGGTCTGGGACTTTCAGTCACGCATGCGCGATGCCTTGCCGGATCTGGTGACCCTGCCACAGTATTTCAAGAATTCCGGTTACCACACCGCCTCCATCGGAAAGATCTTCGATTTCCGCTGTTGTGACGGCCGCGAAACCAATGATGTCGCCTCATGGAGTCAGCCGCACACGACCATGCATGCCCCGCATCTGGCAAAAAGTTATTACGGGGATCCGGAAACCATCCGCAGACTCGAGGAAGGCGAATCGAAAGCCCGCGCAGCGGGCAAAACCACCCAAGGCGAGATCCGCCAGTTCACCCAGTTCTTTCCGACAACCGAATGCCTTCCGGAGAATGTGCCGGACAACTTCTACGAGGACGGCATGCGGACCGATCATGCTGTTGACCTGATGAAGGATCTGGCCGCTTCCGATAATCCCTTTTTCCTGGCAGTCGGTTACAAGAAGCCTCACCTGCCCTTTGTCGCTCCAAAAAAGTACTGGGACATTTATGATCCGCAGGATCTCTCCCTGGCTGCGTATCAACAGATGCCGGAAGGGGCACCTGAGTACCACTTCCAGGACTCCTGGGAACTGCGCGGGGGCTACGCGCCCATACCGGAAGGCCGCCTGCCGGATGCCATGCAGAGGCACATGATCCACGGCTACTACGCCTGTGTCTCCTACATCGACAAACAGGTGGAGAAACTGATGGAGGCACTCGAGGAAAACGGGATTTCGGAAAACACCATTGTCATCCTCTGGGGCGACCACGGTTGGCACCTTGGCGACCATGGCATGTGGTGCAAGCATACCAACTACGAGCAGGCCACCCGCTCTCCCCTTCTCATTGTCGATCCGCGGATGGCTTACCAGACCCGGACAACCATGAAACCGGTGGAGTTCCTCGACATGGCCCCCACTCTCGCAGAGCTAGCGGGCTTGCCGGTTCCCGAGGCCTTTGAAGGTCGCAGCCTCGTTCCCCTGCTGGAGTGCCCCGACTCGAACATCAAGCCATTCGCCGTCAGCCAGTTTGCCCGTTCACAGGGCGCTCCCAACAATCTCATGGGCTACGCCTTCCGCGATGAGCAACATCGCCTTATCCTCTGGCTGAAAATGGATTACAAGGGCGGCCAGCGGCAGGGTAAGTTGATCGATAAAGAACTCTATGACTATGCTGAGGATCCCCTTGAAACCCGCAACCTCGCCGTGGACCCGGAGCATTCTGATTTGCTCAGCGAGATGATGGACGCGGCCGCCGCCTTTGCTGCCGAACAGATGACCATCTCATGGAAATAAACCAGGAATCCTTTCACCCCCAAAACACATCCCGATGAAGAACAAGACAATCCCGGCCGGTCTGGCCCTGCTGTTGGCCCATGGCCTCCTCGCCGTTGGTCAGCCGAACATTATTTTCATCATTACCGATGACATGTACCCCTGGCAGATGAACTTCATGCCGGAGGGGGAAGGACAAAACTACTCACCCAATCTCGACCGCCTGGCCAACGAGGGAACGGTCATGCGCAACCAGTACGTCTCATCGACCGTCTGCACACCTAGCCGCTACAGTTGCATGACCGGACGCTACGCCAGCCGTTCGCAGGATCCGGCCTTCACGCGTGTGACGGAAGAACTCGGGCAGTCACACATTCAGTGGAATTCCTTTGCCGACCCGACACGGGAAAAGACCATCGCCCATCACCTGCGCGATGCCGGTTACCGGACCGGCTTTGTCGGCAAGGACCATGTCATCCTGACCCCGGGGCGGAAGCATCTCAAGTTGTCGGATGATGCCGATGATCCGCGGGTGAAGAAGATCATGAAACAGAACGCCACAGCCAGCAAGGCGGCCTACGCCCGGGCGGGCTTTGAGTACGCCGAGCGCATCTACCACAACAACCCGGATTTCAACGGAAGCCGGCAATTGGCGGTGCACAACCAGGACTGGATCACCGAGGGGGCCCTTGAGTTTCTCGGCAAGGATGACGAACGGCCCTTCTTCCTCTACTTTGCAACGACCATCCCCCATGGACCCACCGAGGAAGATCGCTCATGGAACGCTGATCGCCGGGCCACCCCGGAAGGATGGCTGGAACATCCCCCAAAGGTCCAGCCCGATGCCGTTTCCATTGTCCGGCGCTCCATCAAGAACAAGGTCGAGGGCAAGGAAACGATTATCTGGATCGATGACGCCATCGGGGAATTGCTTAAAAAGCTCGAGGAAACCGGCGAGCTCGAGAACACCATCATTTTCTTCTTCAATGATCACGGTCAATCCGCCAAGGGATCCGTGTATCAGGGCGGTGCCTACAATCCCAGTGTCGTCTGGAAGAAAGGCGGCTGGCCGGTCGGCAGCGATGCCCATGCCCTCGTATCAAATATCGACTTTGTCCCCACCATCCTCGACATGGCCGGTGCCCCCGCACCCGACAATGTCGATGGCGTCAGCTTCCTGCCCGTCCTGGAGGATGAAACCGACTCCATTCGCGACTCCCTTTTCTTTGAAATGGGCTATACCCGCGCTGTGTTGAAGGACGGAGTCAAGTACATCGCCCTGCGCTATCCACCCAGTATCGCCAACATGACACGGGAGCAGCGCCAGGCAAAGCTGGACTGGATGAATAATAACCTGCGCGACCGCGGTCGACCAGTACATACTGAAGATCCCATGGCCCCCTTTGGCCATTTGATGGAAGTCCCGGGTGGACATGATGCCGAGCAGGGTGCAGTCCGCTCATACCCGCATTATTACGAACCGGACCAGCTCTACGACATAGGGCTTGATCCGAACGAGCGCAACAACCTGATCAACGACCCCAAGTACCTCGAGAAGGCAGTGGATCTGAAGCGCACCCTGCAAACCTATCTCGATACCCTGCCAGGAGACTTTCCCTTGTAACTCAACTCGTCAACGCCATGGAAAAGCCAGTCAAGCGGATCACCGTACGTGACATTGCCAAAGTGGCCGGAGTCAGCCACTCGACGGTCAGTCGTGCCCTGCAGGGTTCCCCCCTCGTCCGCAAAGGAACCCGGGACAGACTGGTCAAACTTGCCGAGGACATGGGCTACCGGCCAGATCCGATGCTCTCCGCCCTCACAGCATACCGGTCCCGGGTCAAGTTGAGGAAGCAGCGGAGTGCGATTGCCTTTATCATCGGGCCTTACATCGCCGACAGTTGGAAGGATATCATCGAGAGTGCCCATCAACGGGCCGAGAAACTTGGATTTGATCTCCAGAAATATATCTGGAGGGAGGACATGTCTCCGGTCCGGCAATCGGAAATTCTCCGCTCTCGCGGTATTCGCGGAATCATCGTGGGGCCACTGACCAAGGAGAATCACCTTATCGAGCTACCCTTGCGGACGAATTACTTCAGCCTGGTTGCTATAGGTCGTTTTATCTCCACCCCCCGTATCAATACCGTCACCCCCAACCACTTTGGCTCTGTCCGCCAAGCCATCGAAAACCTGCGGGCCAAGGGATACAAACGTGTCGGCCTGGCTCTCCTCGATCGACTTAATGCCCATGTGGATGACCGGATCCGGACGGCCTATCTCGGTTGCCAATCAAACCTGCCTGAGAACGAACAGGTCCCGGTGTGCCTCGCGACCAGTGAAGAGTGCGAGACGGAACAGATTGTCAGTTGGATTGAAAAGGAAAAGCCGGATGCGGTGATATCCTACAACCACATCCATGAGCATCTCATCGATGCCGGTTTGCGCATCCCGGAAGACATTGCCTTTGCCTCGCTCAACCTGAACCGCCGTTACGAGGGACAGTTGGCCGGTACCAATGTCAACGACCGCATGGTCGGCCAAGTCGCAGTCAACCTGATTAACGGCCAATTGCTTATCGGAGAAATCGGGGCTCCGGAAATCCGCCAGACCCTGATCGTCGACACCTTCTGGGAAGATGGAGCAACGGCTCCGGGCAAGACCGAGGATTCCTCCTTTCAGAATGTCCTACCAGCCTACTCATCAAATGAAATACCTCATTAGCTTCGCTATCTTCCTTTGCCTAACCGCGGGCACTCTTGAATCGGCCCAGTCCAATACCAAGGTCTTTGACAGCTACCGTCTCGATTCAAAGCACAGTGACGACATCAACTATCCCGTTGTCGGAATTGGGGAAAGAACGCCCCTTATCCTCAAGAATGGCCAGGTCATCGAAGGCGGACGGCACTTTATCCGTCTCAAGCCAAAGACACAGGTCAATGACGAATCCATTGAAGTCCTGTCCATGGACCAAAAGAGGAACGAGAAGGCAATCATCATCAAGG
Organism: Puniceicoccaceae bacterium; assembly: GCA_040830765.1. Classification (GTDB taxonomy): domain Bacteria; phylum Verrucomicrobiota; class Verrucomicrobiia; order Opitutales; family Oceanipulchritudinaceae; genus Oceanipulchritudo. The sequence continues at coordinate 108,657 of JBFOMH010000019.1, forward strand.
CCACCTTGAAAAGCAGCGTGCCCATGGAACGGCCCTTCGCGCTCGTCATCTACGAGGTCCCCGGAAAGGGTGACATGCGGTGCAAGTTCTCCAAACTGCCAAAAATGACCGGTGAGCCCCAACAGGTCACGATGCGCTTCAATGCCAACGGTGTCCCCGAAAAGGGATGGACCCTGCGCTTTTTCAATGGTCAGGATGAAGTCTATACTGACCAGATCCCCGATCTGCGCGACGCCAAGCCCATCGAGGCGTTTGTGCTTCATCTTGGCCGGCACATGAACAAGGTTGGCCTCGGCGACGCCGGCCCAGCGCCGTATTATGTACCCGTCAGCAAGCCAGGTCCGGAATTGCTTCCCGAAGGGGACGAACCGGTGATGATACGGGTCAAAATGACCATCAAGGAAGACGGCCGCGTTGGCGAATTCTCTTTTCCGGACGAACTGGATGCGGAATTGGAAAAGCATATCTCCACCAGCATCCGGCAATGGCTACTCTTTCCCCGGATCAAAAACGGGCAACGGTTGGAAACAACAGTTGTATTTCCTCTGCAACTACGCTGATTCTTCCCAATCACGATCTACAGGAATCGAAAACCTATGAAAAAAGTTTACTACATGGTCCTGTGCCTGCTTGCGGCAAAAGCTCTGTGCGCTGCGGACAGGCCAAACATACTCCTCATCGGCATCGATGACCTGCGTCCCGAGCTGGGCTGCTACGGGGCCAACCACATGGTCACGCCCAACTTGGATAACCTGGCCACCGAGAGCATTCGCTTTGACCGGGCCTATACCCAGCAGGCGGTCTGCCTGCCGGCACGGATCAGCCTCTACAGTGGGCAGTATCCGCAGACCACAGGGGTGACCACCCTGCAGGACAAGTTCTGGCAACTACATGACAATCCCCTCACCCTGATGCGTTACCTTCGTGAAAACGGCTATCACGCCATTGGAATGGGTAAGATCCTCCACGATGAGCAGTGGAAGGAATGGGACGACTGGACGGAGATGATGAACCTCTCCGAGATCTACAAGTCCCGTTATACATCCCAGGAAAGCCTCGTCGAGCTGGAACAGCTCAAGAAGGAGGCACGGGCCAAGGGCCTCAAGGGCAAGGCCTATCGGCAGTACGTCAAGCTCGGCCCCACTGAGCAGACCTTTGGTCCGGATGAGAATTACCATGACTATGCCCTGACCAACCTCGCTATCAGGAAACTGCGGCAACACAAGAACGGCGACAAACCGTTCTTTCTCAATATCGGCTATCGCAAGCCGCACCTGCCGTTTGTCGCGCCGAAGCGCTATTGGGACCTCTACGACCGTGATCAACTGCACCTGGCCGCCAATCAGCAGGCCCCGGAAGGCGCGCCGGACATTGCCTTGATGACATGGGGGGAGCTGCGGGCTTACAAGGGTGTTCCAGCAAAGGGTCCGGTGACGGATGAAATGGCCCTGGAGTTAATCCATGGCTACTATGCCTGTGTCAGTTTTGTCGATGACCAGATTGGCCGGCTGCTCCAGGCCCTCGATGCCGAAGGCCTGCGCGAAAACACCCTTGTCATCGTGTGGAGCGACCATGGCTGGAAGCTTGGCGAGCATGGCATGTGGTGCAAGCATACCAACTACGAAATCGATACCCGTATTCCTCTTTTTATTCGCCTGCCCGATGGCCGCCAAGCCGGATCAACCGCCGGAGAACTGACCGAGCTCATCGACCTCTACCCGACCCTTTGTGATTACCTCGGACTCCCCATCCCGGAGCACTGTGAAGGAAAGAGCATCACTTACCTATTTGAGGATGCCGGGCAAGTTAAGGCGGAGGCCGCCTACAGCGAATTCCAGCGCCATGCCGGCATTACCGGATTCACCATGAAGTCAGGAAATCTTCGCTACACGGAATGGATCCACTTGCAGAGTGGCGAAGTTAAGGATCGCGAGCTTTACGACCATACGGTCGATCCGGATGAAAACCGCAATCGGATCAATGACCCGGCCTTTGCGGAAAAGCTTCCCCTACTCGCCCAGCGCCTCCACAAGGGTCCCGCCGGGCGCTACATCAAGAACTAGGGCGCGGGAGCCGCTTACTTCAAGCTCCGTTGCAGGAGTTTCCAGCCAGTTGAGCTGGCGTGGAGTTCCCTGGACAATTCCTCGACCACATCGGCGTAGGCCTTCTTGCCAGCCAGGTTTTCCTTGCCGAAGGGATCCTTCTCGAAGTCGAAGAGATCCCGCCCGACGACCTTTGCGGTCTTGGTATGGATCCATTCAATATACCGGTACCGGGGACTCCTCACCGAGTAGCCGTAGGCTCCACGGCTCTTGTAAATGGCCGTGCTGACCTTGCGGGGGAAAGCCATGTCACTCTCGAGACAGGCGGCAAGGCTCACGCCCTGCAATTGACTTGGGGTGGTTAATCCCGCCAGCTCGCACAGCGTCGGAAAGACATCTGTGAACTCCACCGGGGCCTTGGTCACTATCTCGGTTCCCTTTCTCGGATCGACAATGATCAATGGAGCCCGCACGGCCTCCTCAAAGGCGGTATGCTTGCCCCAGAGGCCGTGATCGCCAAGGTGGAATCCATGGTCCCCCCAGAGGACAATGATCGTGTTATCTGCCTCCCCAAGGGCATCCAGCTCATCGAGCAGGCTTCCGATCAGGAAGTCTACCCAGGAGACGCAGGCAAGATAGCCATGAATCATGTTGCGTTGCACCTCCTCCGGGATGTCACCCTCATCCGGAACACCATCATATCCCCGGGTTTCATTTGAATTCCAATATCCGTAACCGGAATTGCCCCTGGCTTTCTCCTGGAAGACCGCCAACTCGATTGCCGCGGGATCGTAAAGGTCCCAAAAGCGTTTGGGGGCAACGAATGGCAAGTGTGGCTTCTTGAATCCAACGGCTAGGAAGAATGGTTTCTCTGAACCTGAAACTTCCCTGAGCCGCTCAAGACCACCCTTGAGGATGCGTCCATCGGGAAAGGCCTCATCGGGCAGGTTATGAGCTGCCGTCACCTGCCGGCTCTTGGGCATCAGGGGAACATCACTAGGCGGTGCTTCCATGTAGGGAAGCGTCCACGAAGGAGCATCCCCCTGCTGGCGACCGTCAACGCAACGGGGATCATAAATCTTACCCACCCCGGCGGTAATGTAGCCGTTGTTCTTGAAATGTTGCGGCAGGGTCAGGACATCCGGATTCACGTCCCTCATCTTTGTCTTTAGGTTGAGGACTCCTGTTGTCTCGGGCCGAAGCCCCGTGAGGATGCTGGCCCGCGAGGGTCCGCAAACAGGAAACTGGCAGGCGGCATTCAGGAAGGTGGTCCCTTCGCTGGCCAGTTTGTCTATACGCGGTGATTGCACTTCCGCGTATCCGTAATTCCCGAGCAACGGCTTGAGGTCATCAACGGCGATAAACAGTACATTGGGCCGGTTGCCGAGTACCGTGCAGGCGCAGGTAAGGAAGGTTAATAGAATCAGGCGTTTCATGAATAATCCCGTGTAGAGGTAAATGGACTACCGTTTCTGCTTGCGGTCGCGGACGTTCATTTCCGCTTTCCAGGCCTTCAACTCCTTGTAAAGGGCCTTTTCGATCTTGGGCAGCTTGCCGGCAAGGTTGGACTTCTCACCCGGGTCGGCCTCCAGATCATAAACTTCGATTCGCTTCTGGTCGAAAAACTCAAGGAGCTTGTAGGGCCCGCGGCGTATGACCGCTGCATTGTAATCCCCTGTGTTATGCCGTCGACCCACATCGGAATACCAGAAAAAGCTGCGATCGGCATTTAGATTGTCATTCCCCTTCAAGCCATCGACAAAGCTGACGCCATCCACATGATCATCCGGTTGCAGCGGTAGACCCAGCATTTCAAGAATGGTCGGGTAATAGTCCATCCCGGTGATCGGGAAGTGGCCCGTCGAACCGGCCTTCACTGCACCGGGCCAATAGACCACTACCGGGATGCGGATACCCCCCTCGTACATGTGACCCTTCCCTGCCCGCAGGGGAAGATTTGTGGTCGCGAGCTCCCGTTTGTTGTCCGGGCCTGAATTAGATAGACCACCGTGATCGGAGGTCAGGATGATGATTGTGTCCTCAAACAGGTTGTGGCGCTTGAGGGCATCGATAACGGTTTTCAAGCTTTCATCCACGCTCTCCACCATGGCCGCGTACCCGGCGTTCGTCGGGTGGCGCAGGTGGCGTCCGTCGGGGCCGATCTCATATTCCGGGCCGTCAAATTCGATCCCCCCTATCTTCTCATTATAGCGAGCCGTCTTGTCCGGCTTTCCCTGAATAGGCGTGTGGACCGCGTAGTGGGACAAGTAGATAAAGAACGGGTCGCCCTTGTTTGCATCGATGAACTCCACAGTCTTCCGGGTCAGGTGGTCGGTCAGGTATTCGCCCTCGTCCGGCTCCAGGGTGTCCGTACCGGTAAGATTTTTCTCGCTCCCGTATGGGGGAAAATAAGCACCTGGCGCTCCTGCGCTGCCGCCCCCTATGTTGATGTCAAAGCCCTGCGCATCGGGATAGCGCTCCGGACTTTTGCCCAGATGCCACTTTCCGGTAAAGAATGTCTTGTAGCCATGGACCTTGAGGGCTTCCGCCATCGTCACATGGGAGGGATCCATGTCCGTCAAACGCTCCCCCTTGCCCTCGGCGCGACTGGGATGAACCCCTGTTATCATGGCAAAGCGCGAGGGAACACAACGGGGATAGGCCGCGTAGGCCTTCTTGAGGAGCATGCCTTGCCTGGCCAGATCGTCGATGGCCGGTGTCTCATAGACGGGTGATCCGGTTAGGGACAAATCGTGATACCCGAAATCATCAACGAGGAAGAAGACGACGTTGGGCCGGGTAGCCGCGGAAACAGTCGCCGCCGCGACAAGGCAAGACAGGATTAAGGGCTGGATGATTTTCATGCTGGGGTAGAATTAAGCTAACGAATACTTGAAGGTGACACAAGTCTGCCGACAACCAAATACACCAGTGTGCAAAAGTCTTCCCATTGCCAAGAGAGGTGGAAGCCTGTAAGAGAGAGGCATGAGAACAGGAAGAGCGAGAACAGGCAGGAGTTGGAGACTGGTACTGGCCCTGGCAACGGGCCTTGCGGGCTCAGGACTAGCGGGAGCCATGGAATGGCAGGCGGTGGACGCCAGCGGCAAGCCAACGGGGGATCTTGCTCCGGACGGACGGCTTGAACTCAGCTGGCAGGAAGACACCGGCGTCCCTTGGGCGACCGGGCCAGCCTGGCGGACAGCGGTTGATATTAAGCCGGAGGCGAAAGCGCTGCAAATCCGCTTTCAAGCCCGGTCAACTGCCGGCGAGTCCGGCAGACTGGACCATGCCATGAAGCTGCATGTCTTGAAAGCCCTTGGGGAGCGTCCTTTTTTTCGCTGTGGTCCCCACCTCCGCAACGAATGGGAACAATTCGAAGTCACCCTTGGCCTTCCGGGGGATTTGAAGAAAGGGCGCATCTTCATCTTCCTGGCCTATGGCTGGGGAAGCTCAGCGATTGAGGTGCAGGCAGTTGAATGCCATCAATTGACCGATCCTCCACCCGCGCAGGACTGGCGCAGGATGGGCAGCTGGTACGATGGGCAGGCAATGAATGCCCCCTGGCGGGCCAAGGCAGAGGAAATGATCGAGCAGCACCGGAAAGCGGATGTCACGGTCCAGGTAGTCGATCTTGCCGGCCAGCCGGTGGAGAATGCCATGGTTGTCCTTGAACAGCAAAGCCATGCCTACCAGTTCGGAACGGCAGTGGCGACCCAGCAATATCGCTGGATGCGGAAAACGGGGGCCAATCCCTCCCGTGAATCCTCACTTGTCGCTCTTGACATTCCCGGGAATCCGCTCGACCGCGAAAAGGCTGTCGCGGATGCCCGGCGCTACTTCTCGGAAATTGTCGCGAACTTTAACTACTTCGTGACCGAAAACGGGCTTAAGGCGCAGGCTTGGGCCGGTGATTGGGCGGGCTTCAGGCTGGAAGACACCTTTGGGGCGATCCAGTACCTGACGGACCAGGGACTTGAGGCCAAGGGGCATGTCCTGGTTTGGCCGGGCTGGAAAAACGCCCCCCTTTACATGAAGGAGCACGGAACGGATCCAGCCGTCCTCGACCGACTGGTCAAGGCCCACATTGTCGATATTGGGAGCACCATGAATGGCAAGGTCGGCAGTTTTGATGTCATGAATGAGGCCTTCAATAACAACGATTTCATGGAGATTATCGGCAATCAGGTCATGACAGAGTGGTTCAAGCTGGCCGATCAGGTCCTGCCGGATGCACGTCTGTGCGTGAATGATTTTCTTCTCATCGCCAACGGGGGCCGCTACACCGAAAAGCTCGACTTCTATGAGGACCTGGTGGGGCAACTGCTAGAGGAAGGGGCGCCCCTTGATGTCATTGGATTTCAGCACCATTACCGGCACACTTTCCTGACCTCCCCGGAAAGGGTCTGGGAGCTGTGTGATCGCTACAGCCGCTTCAACCTGCCGCTGGAATGCAGCGAATTCGATGTCAGCATTGAGGATGAACAGCTTCAGGCGGACTTCACGCGGGATCTCCTGACGGCCTGGTTCGCGCATCCATCCACCCGGGCCTTCCTGTTCTGGGGATTTTGGGAGGAGGCGCACTGGCTCCCGGATGCCGCGCTGATTACAAGGGACTGGCGAAAGAAGCCCAACTACCATGCCTACCGGGACCTTGTCTTCAATAAATGGTGGTCCGGTTGGGAGGAGAGCCGCACTGGTAGCGATGGTCTAACGACAAGCCGCGTCTTCCACGGGACCTACACGGTTACCATCATCAGGGACGGCATGACCCAGACCCTTCAGGGCGTGGAGGTTGGTCATGGCGGATCAGCGTTAATCGTCCGCCTATGACTCAAGCGTGATCGTCGATGTGGCGGTATTTTTGCCGGTACTCCCGCGGCGACATGTGCGTGTCCTTCTTGAAGGCACAACTAAGATTGGAACTGTTGCTGTAGCCGCAGCACAGGGCAATGTACTCGACCTTGTCATCGGTCTCGGTCAGGAGGCGCTTGGCATTCTGGATGCGTAAGCGGCGCAACTCGGACGCCGGCGACCGGCTGAGGTGCTTGTGAAAGGCCTTCTCCAGACCACGTTTGGAAAGGCCGGTGTATTCGCAAATGTCCTCGATGGTGATGGGCTGTCCGAAATTTTCCCGGATGAAGCGGATCGCATTGACCACCGCCGGATGGGTAACCGCCAGGGAATCCGTGCTTTGCCGCCGCACCACGCTGTGGGGAGGAATCCGCTTGAGAGGCTCTTCACTTGTTATCTCTCCGCGCATGAGGCGGTCCAGTTGCTGGGCAGCCTGGTAACCCACTTCTGTCAGGTTGGTCCGGATACTGGACAAGGGTACTACCGCACTCTCACAAAGCAGTTCAATGTTGTCGACGCCAAGCACGGCAACTTCCTCGGGAACATGGATGCCATTACGGACGCAGATTTCAATCAAGGTCGCCCCCAGGTTGTCCTGGCCGGCAAAGACGGCCAGCGGCCGGGGCAGATCGCTGATTTTCTGGAAGATATCGGCCTCATGCTTGTGCCAGTCGCCAATCATTTCCGGCGGTGACTGCTTGATCTCGTAGAGGTGTTCCGGAGATACCCCGCGCTTGATAAGGCCTTTGAAAAAAGACTCCCGCCGGACCTTGTTTACGGTCACCTCCGCCCATGCGTAATAAGCATAGTGCGTGTAGCCACGGGAATGGAAATGCTCGGCGGCCAATTCGCCTATTTGCTCGTTGTCGACGACGACCTGGGGGACCTTGCGAGGCATGTCCTCAATCGTCACATCGACGGTTGGAATGTCCAAGTGGTCGATGAATTCCTTCAGGCTCGGACCATAGCAAGTGATGGCTCCATCCCCGGGCCAGCCTTTGGGAATAAATCGATCCGATATCATGTAGGGAGACATGTGCCAACCGGCCTCCTTGGCATAGTTGAAGACACCGCGGTAGAGCCGCTCGTCAAACCAGTCGAAGGCCAGGATGATACTGGGTTGGCTGAGCTCGGCACGCTCGGAGGGAATGACAAATGTCTTCTTTTTTTCAGCCATATGGGGAGTAAAGGAATGAAAAGGGGAATAGACTAGAATCAGGAATAGTTCATTTTTTCAGCAATATGACGAGCTTTTTCAATGACATAATACCTTGTGGAAGTGCAAGGGCGGCAAAGAATTGGGAACAAGAAGATAAGACAATTCCGTTTTATTAGCGCCTTAACTCTGATGCAATACGGTCACTTCGACGACGCCGCCAAGGAATATGTAATCACCAATCCCCGCACACCGGTGAAGTGGATTAACTACATCGGAAAGATTGGATTTGGAGGATTCGTTGACCATACAGGAGGAGCTATTCTTTGTGCCGGTGACCCGGCGCTGAACCGCATCCTGAAGTACATCCCGCAGCTGCCGGCCTCTGACCCGCGCGGCGAGACGCTATACCTGCGCATCAAGACGAAAAGCGGATACAAACTGCTTTCTCCCTACTACACCCCGACCCTGCAGGACGTGGAAGAATTCCTCAGCCACGTCGGGCTTGGCTACCAGCGGATTGTTTCGGTCGTGGACGGTATCCGCACGGAGGTTTTGATTTTCATCCCCAATGACACGCCAGTGGAGATCCGGGATATCCGGGTGACCAATGAATCCGGCAAAGCACTGGAAATCGATGTCATTCCCGTGGTCGAGTACACCCATTTTGAGGCCTTGAAGCAGTTCACCAACGCCGACTGGGTTCCCCAGACGATGATGTCGGAAGCACAGAGGGAGGAAAACGGCCTTCTGGTTTTGCGGCAGTTTCCCTTCATGCGGAAGGAAACGAAGCACAACTTCTTCACCTCCAACCAGCCGGTTGATTCATTTGAAAGCGACCGGTCCCGTTTCCTGGGCCGCAAGGAATATGCCACCTGGCAAGACCCTCAAGCCCTGGACGAGGAAAGGTTTTCCAATTATGAGGCGCTGAGGGGAGATAACATCGGTGCCCTCCTTCACAAGCTTGGGACGGTTCAACCTGGCGAAACACGCCGCCTCATCACCCAACTCGGCCAGGCCACCGTCGAAGAGGTACCCCTTCTTGTCCAAAAGTACCGCGATGAGGCTGCGGTGGACATGGCCTTTGCCGATTTGGCCGGCTTCTGGGAGGATTACCTGTCCCGCTTCTCCTGTGAAACGCCGGATCCCGCCTTTAATTCAACGGTCAATGTGCACAACCCCCGCCAGTGCTACATCACCATGAACTGGTCCCGCTATCTCTCCATGTATCAGTTGGGGCTGGGCTCCCGCGGCTTGGGCTTTCGCGACAGTTCCCAGGACACGATGGGTGCGGTCATGGGAGCTCCGGGCGAAGTGAAGGAACTCCTTCGCAAACTGATCAGTGTCCAGAATCCCGATGGCTCCGCCATGCACCAGTTCTATCCTCTGTCCATGGAAGCAAATGAGGGCGACGCCCGGGAAGAGGGTGAAAAACTGGTCTACGGGGATGACCACCTGTGGGCGGTCCTGGCCGTTTGTGCCTATATCAAGGAAACGGGTGACTTTGCTTTTCTCGATGAACAGATAAGTTTCTACAGCAAGAAGCTGCCGCTGGAAGAGAGGGAAAAGGCCCATGTGCTGGATCACCTCATGCGGGCCTTGGAATATACCCGTTCCCATACAGGACGCCACGGCCTGCCGCTGTTGGGCTTTGCCGACTGGAACGACACCGTTAATCTCAAGGGCGATGCGGAAAGCCTTTTCAACGCCCACCTCTATGGATGGGGTCTGCTCGAGATGGTAGACCTGATGCACCACCTCGACAGGGAGGAATCCGCTGAGGTATACATGGCATGGCATGCCGAGATGAAAGAGCGGGTCAATGAGCACGCATGGGATGGCGATTGGTGGGTCCGCTATTTCACCGAGGAGGGAGAAGCGCTTGGATCGAAAAAGAACAGCGAGGGAAAGATATTCACCAACGCCCAGTCATGGGCAGTCCTATCCGGATTCGCTGACAAGGAACGGGCCACCCTGTCACTGGATGCGGTGGAAAAGCACTTGAACACGGCCTGCGGAATCAAGCTCAGCTGGCCAGGTTATAGCCGATACGACAAGAGGATTGGCGGCGTTTCCACCTATCCTCCCGGCGCCAAGGAAAATGGTGGTATCTTCCTCCACTCCAATCCATGGGTCATGATTGCTGAAAGCAGGCTCGGCAACGGCAACCGCGCTTTCCAGTATTTCAATCAGATTAATCCAGCTGCCAAGAATGAGGAAATCGATACATACGAGATTGAACCCTATGTTTTTGCCCAGAACATCCTCGGCGATGAACATCCCCAGTTCGGACTTGGGCGTAATAGCTGGCTTTCTGGAACCGCTTCATGGACCTACCAGGCAGCGACACAGTATATCCTAGGAATCCAGCCGGTGTTCGACGGATTGCGGATTGACCCTTGTATCCCGGACCAGTGGGACGGTTTCACAGTAAAGCGTCGATTCCGGGATGTCCTTTACCGGATTCGCGTCGAGAATCCACACCATGTCTCCAAGGGGGTGACCGCCATCACCGTCGATGGCGAGACACTACCCAGCAACACCCTTCCAATAATGGAGCCTGGTGCCACTTGTGATGTTGTGGTCAAAATGGGATCTGTCGAAGCGGCGACCAAGCCCGGTCCTGCAGTTGCTTTCGGATAAGAATACCCTCCAGACTGATTCACTCGAAAAGAAAGGCCGCTCCCGATCAGGAAGCGGCCTTGATGTTATGACAAAGAAAAAGGGAGGTTAACGAAGCACGTAGACCCATGCACCGCCTTCACCGGATTGCTCAGTGGAAATGTACATCCAACTGGCAAAAGGCACAGAGTAAATCCACGGATCCTCGATGACATTGACCCAGCCCAGCCAACCGCCGGTATCTACATAGCCAGCGTCACCAACAGGATATCCCTTCCAGGTGTTGCCACCACTTCCGGCGACCTCAGCAATGGCAACCCCGGTTAAGCTACCCCGGTTCTTGCCCAGATTGGCTTCGTCAAATGTGAAGTCATAGCTGCTCGCAAAGCTGGTGCCACTGGTCAGGGCACTGCAATTCAGGCGCACACCCGGAAGGTAGGCCGGAGGCTCAGCACCATCGTCAACATTTGACCAGTCAACGATCGCGGTGTTGGAAGTAATCGCTCCTTTTTGGGCACTGGCAGCTTCGATCACGGCGACGTCATCATACTCTGTATCCCATGTATAGCCGAGGCTGAGGGGAATGCTCTCGTCACCACTCCATTCAACGGCATCCGCATCCAGGAAAACCAGCTCGCCGCTGTCTGCACGGACTATGTAGAGCATGGCTCCACATGTGTTGTTGGCAGAGGCGGTGGCGGTAAAGTCGTAAGTTCCTCCCGTTGGAATCTCCGCATAGCCAACCCAACTGGTGGGATTGGGATCGGTACCTCCAAGCAAGGTTCCCGCGTCCAAGGCAGTGAAAACAATCTCAGTCACGACGGTGCCATAATCTGTGATGTTATTGTCTACATCAACGACAACGGTACCGGCGACCGATGCACCGAATGACATTGTCATGACAGAAAGCTTCTTGTTGGTGGCGACCGACCAGACGACCATGTCGCCGGCCTGTACCTCAACCGAAGGTATGACTTGGCCCGGGGCAGGTGAGCTGAGGCCCAGGCGATCATAAGCGGTAATGGAAACAGCCGCACTCAAGGATCCGCAAAGGGAAGCCAAGAGTACCGCGGTAAGTGCATTCTTGTATTTCATTGGTTTATGAATTTTGGGGTTCGAGTATTGCAGAGGCGTTGATGTGACAATGTTCACTTATTGATCGGAAAGGTTCAAAGGCTAGTGTAAGTGAAAAAAGACCGTTAAAGGATGAATATGCGTACATATTAATCGGAGCAGTCCAAATTCATGCGCATACTCAGGGAAAGAGAATGCTAATTCACTGACTGAATCCCTTGTGAAAATCAGAAAAAGGGCAGATCCTGTGCAAAACAAACCATCACCTTCCCTTCCACAGGGTACATGTCACCGCTCCATCGCCATGATTGGCGAAGCACAAACACAAAATACAAAACACATGAATATCACTACCAACAAGATGATCGCCACTATCCTCATCAGCGGCCTTCTGGCCACCCCCCTCCTGGCCGGCAAGGCGGATGCCGACCAGAAGGCAGCCGAGCGCAAGGCCAAGACATTCCTCAAATGGGATGAAGACGGTGACCAGCAGCTAAACAAGGAGGAATTCTGCAAGATGCACACCTCCTGGATGGAGAAGAGTGGCAAGGAAGCCAAGCAGAAGGAACTGGACAATCGCTTCAAGAACAAGGATGCCAATGGCGACGGCCAAGTCACCTTTGAGGAGCACTTCGGCATGCCCCTGCCAAAGTAGGCAGAGTTCTTCCCAAGCTTCAGCCAATCAACGCCTTGCAACCCCCTCAAGCCGGCTTGGGAAGACGCTTTTGCTTGATCAGCTGCATCACCCCGGCGGGTGACTGCCTCTGGTGATAGAGGCCGGCCATGGCCTTCATGTAGGGATCCATCTTGGTGAAGATGAACTTGTATCCCGAACAGAGGTAATGCAGTCCGGGCTCGTCGTCCGGCGTCAGGATGAACCGCTGCTTGGGGCAGCCCCCATTGCAGGCAAAGCGGACTTCGCAGTCACGGCAGTACTGCGGCAGCGACGACTTTTTGGCCCGGCCAAAGGCCTTTTGCTGATCGCTTTCCACCAGTTCCGTCATCGACTGCCCGTTGATGTTGCCCAACTTGAATTCCGGATAAACGTAGTGATCACATGAATACAGGCTGCCGTCGTGCTCAATAGCCATAGCCCGGCCACATTCCTCCTCAAAGACGCACAGACCGCCGGGCACATTGGCCCACTTTCCCAGTGCCACGTCGAAAAGCTGGACATAGATCCTCCCGACATCGTGCTGCACCCAGCGCTTGAAGATGCTCCACATGAAGCGCCCATAGGCCTTCGGCTGGACGCTCCACTCCGTGACCGGGGCATTGAGGTTGTCATCCTCCTCGGAAAACCTGGGCGGGGTCGAATACCAGAGCCCGAGCCGCTTGGCCTCCTCATCCGGCAAGCGTTCGACAATGGGAATGAACTGCAGGTAGCGCGACCCGATCCCCTTGAGAAAGGCATAGACTTCCGGTCCTTTGTCCTGGTTGGCCCGGTTGACGCAAGTCAGCGTATTGAAATCCACCTTGTGCTTCTTGAGGAATTCGAGGCCGCGCATCACCTCGTCGAATGTGCCCCGACCTTTGCGGTCAACCCTGTAGGCATCATGCAGCTCCCGAGGCCCGTCAATACTGAGCCCGACCAGGAATTTTTCCCGCTTGAGGAAGCTGCACCATTCGTCATCCAACAGGGTCCCGTTGGTCTGAAAGGCATTGTCGATTTGACGCCCCTGCCCGTACTGCTTCTGCCAGCGGACCACCTTTTCAAAGAAGTCGACTCCGCACAGGGTCGGTTCCCCGCCCTGCCAGGCAAAGGTAATGGGATCGGCCGGCTGGGCCTCGATGTAGCGCTTGATGTAGGCCTCGAGCGTGGCATCGTTCATCTTCCACCGCTCGCCGTCCCCGAAGAGCATCTCCTTCTCGAGATAAAAACAGTACTGGCAATCCAGATTGCACTTCGGCCCGATCGGTTTGGTCATGATGTGGAAGGGCTGGCTGGCCCGCTGTTCCACGATGTCGACTCCCTTTGCCATATGGCTGCAAATGCTGCCCATCCACTACCTGTTGACAATTATTATTTCCCTTTGACAGGGCAACCGGAGAGCTAACGCTTTTAAAATAAGCTAAATTTCCATGTCCACCTTCCGCAATATTCCGCTTGGGGAACGTCCCCAGGAACGCCTCCAGTCCAAGGGACCTACCGCCCTCTCCGATGCCGAGCTTCTGGCGGTTGTGCTGCGCAACGGGACCCGCGGCCACGACGTCATGCACCTCTCCAACGCAATCTTGCACAGCATTGGCTCCTTGCGGGGTCTCCTCCGCATGTCGGCCAGCGACCTGCAGGCCTACCCGGGTGTGGGAGAGGTCAAGGCCCTGCAACTGCAGGCGGTCATCGAGATTGCCCGGCGCATCCTTTCCAGCGGGGAAGCGGCTCCCCTCATGGATTCCCCGTCGAAGATCTACCACTGGCTGCTGCCGATGGCGGATGGCGAGCCGGTGGAGAAATTCTGGGTCCTCTCACTGAACCGCAAGAACCGGCTCCTGCGCTGCGAAGCGGTCACTTCCGGCACGGCGACGGCCAGCCTGGTCCATCCGCGGGAAGTATTTCGCGAGGCCATCCGCAACAGTGCCTCGGCACTGGTCTGTGCCCACAACCATCCGAGCGGGGATCCCTCCCCCAGCCAGGCAGACATCCGGGCCACCCGGCAATTGCGCGAAGCGGCCAAAGTAGTCCAGCTGGACCTGCTCGACCATGTCATCATCGGCCAGGCCGAACACGATCCCGCCGGCACCGGCTATTACTCATTCGCCGAATCCGGGCTGCTGTGAATATTTAACTACGAAATACGCGAACCGATTTCACTGCAAATAGCCGTGAGTTCAACTTCGTCGACGGGGTCAAAAGCAGCAGGGTCATCGGAGTCGATGTCGAGTACGGCTCGGAGGGTTCCGGACTTGTCGAAGACCGGAAGGACAATTTCCGATTGGGTGGTGCTGGAGCAGGCGATGTGATCGGGAAAGGCATGCACATCATCCAGGCGGAGGAGCTGGCCGGTCTGCGCCACATGACCACAGACTCCCTTACCAAAAGGGATCACCAGACAACCGTGTCCGCCCTGATAGGGACCAACTTTCAACAGGCCCGGCTCCACCACTCGATAGAAGCCAGTCCAGTGGAAGGCCTCGAAGGCCAGATGCAACTCACAGGCGACCGTTGCCAGGATGGCGATTTCATCGGTCTCCCCCTCGAGGAGCGCCCAGATCCGGGCCCGGACTTCCCTGTATCTATCTTCCTTCATGACCAGTCAAATACGTGTGTTTCCGAGAAAACCCGAAATCCCTTGCATGGCAAGACATCGGTCTCCACGGTCCAGCATTATGCAGATTACATCCAATCAAGTCGTCACGATGCATTACACCCTGACCAACCCGGCTGGCGAAGTCATCGACTCCAGCGAAGGCAAGGCCCCATTGGCCTACCTTCATGGTCACGGAAACATCATTCCCGGGCTGGAAAAGCAGCTTGAGGGCAAGGTCGTCGGCGACAAGTTGAAGGCAGAGGTCCCGGCCGCCGAAGGCTATGGCGAACGGAATGAGGAGATGGTCGTCGAGGCCCAGCGCTCCCAGTTCCCCGAGGGTGTCAACCTTGAGGCCGGCATGCGCTTCCAGGCACAGACCCCTGCCGGTCCCCGGATCGCCGAGATCAAGAAGGTCGAGGGCGACACCGTTACCGTCGATACCAATCACCCGCTTGCCGGAGTCGACCTCACCTTCGATGTGGAAATCATGGAAATCCGTGAAGCCTCCGCCGAGGAAATCGACCACGGCCATGTCCATACCGGCGAAGGCGGCCATTGATTTCCCAGACGAAGGACGAAAGACTCGGGACAAAGGCCTGATGGGAAAGGCTTGATTTGAAAGACCGAATCAGCCTAATTGTTCTCTTTAGGATACGATCCATAGGACAAGAGACATTCGTCATTAGTCCTTTGTCGTTTGTCCAATCCGCCGGTGGGATGTATGAGTGGCCGAAAGCGGCGGTCTTGAACACCGTTAGGCCGGAAACGGTCTCGGGGGTTCGAATCCCTCTCCCACCGCCACTCGACAAGCTCGTGGCAGGCCAAGCGAGAGCTTGGACTGACGCGAGCGCAGGCGAGTGCCCTGAGCGAGCGTAGCGAGTGCCCTGAGCGAGCGTAGCGAGTCGATGGGCTAAACCAACCCGATCAGTCGAGGGAATTGAAATCGAGCATATCCTCTTCGTCCTCAATCAGGGAAGTTTCCTCAGGAATCACCGGGAACAGATTGGAAAAGCTGCCCAGGCGGGAATCCAGTTCAAACAGGGAACCGGAATAGGAAGCCACCGGGACAGGCTCCACCATGACGACCTGGCGACTGGTGGCCTCTTCAGCATGACCGGACTCGCCAGGAAGTGCTTCTGACGTGACTCTGTATGACAGTGCATCCACTCGGATAGAATTCGGGGCGTACAATGGCTCAGTTACTGTTGATGAATCCACAGGATTGCTCATCCCGACTGCCAAAGCCTGATCAATAAGAGGCTTTCCGCTAAAATCCGATTGATGAGTGAGGTCTGTCCCATCGGAATGCAGTTCCTCAATTGATACCGTGCTTGTGCTTGAATTTGGATCAAAGTCGTTGATCTCAAAGAACCTCGGTGGTTGAGGGCCGACTTCCCTTTGCAGCTCAGTCGACTTTAAGAGGAGAGTGACGACAGTCACTTGCAGATCATCCACCTCCCAAGGCCCGTCGTCATTTACTGCTATGACAGAGATCGAATAATTCCCTGTCATCGAATAGGTGTGCGTAGCAGTAACTCTTGCAAGGCCATTGCTGGGTGAAAATGGTCCGGTTATCGTTTTAAGATTCCCATCACCCCAATCGATTTCCACGGACTCAACAAAATCGTCACCCTCGTCCAAGATATCGAGGAAAAGAACATATTCATCACTGAGAGAGAGAACATCTGGTCCGGTAACCTGGAGTGCAGGCGCAAAGTCCATAACAGTCACAGCAGGTCCATTGGCCATCCAAGTCCCGTCATCATCGGTCACAGAAACGGAAATCGAATAGGCATTGGGACCATCGGAATATACGTGTTCCACAACACCATTCCCAGGGAAGTCTTGAGCGGGATAGGTATCAATAACACCGTCGCCCCAATCTACCTCAATCGAAAGGATTGCATCCTCTCCCGGGTTGTTTACACCGATCTCCAAGGAGTACAGACTGCCCTCAAATACCTGGCTGATACCTAAGGCAACAATTGTCGGAGGAATATTGTCGACCTGAATAGGTAAGGGACCGGCCAAATGATACTCATGCTCTAAAGAGTCTTCATCCTTAACGGAAACATTGATTGAGTAACTGTTGAAGCCATCCTTGTAGGTGTGGAAAAAGGCGCCATCGACAGGTAATTCCGAAAAGGAATCCACAATCCCGTCGCCCCAGTCGATAATCACTTCCAGCACTTCGTCATCTCCCGGGTCCGTCACCTCGACAATCAACCGGAATGGGTCACCTTCAGAAACATTCGGGACCCCGGACAAGCCAATAACCGGATCCAGATTGTCGACAAAGACTTTCTGCTGTGCCGTATAATTACCTTGGTCGGCTGTGATTTGTAACTCAATTTCATAAACACCGTCATCTGGCGGGATGAAGATGGCCTCCCCGGCGTTGCTGGTCAGGAAATCGCCTGCAAGCGGATTCTCGCTTCCCACCAGCCGGACGGACCATGCGTATTGAGGATTCGAGAGCAATGGATGACTGGCGGAAATGTTTATTGTTTCGCCCTCATCAACGGATCCGGAAAGGGGATTCCCCTGGCTAAATGCATCAATCCAAACAGCTGACTGAAGGTGGAAACCGAGTCTCCAGAGGCTTGCTCCGGATTCATTGGCTCGGTTAGCCAGGAAGTACAATTGGTTGTTGAATTGAGTTAGTGATATCGGAACTGAGCCAGACACTCCCGGATTGATGTCCGCAACCAACTCTGTTTTGGATCCATCTGTTCGCCACAGCTCATACCCATGATCTGCATCTGCGGCGCGGAAATACAGCCAGTTCCTCGCCCCGTCAAAGAACTGTTTCAATTCAAACGGGTAAGAATTAAATGGTCCGGGATTGATATCTGTGACCAGCATGAAACTTGATCCATCCGTGCGCCAGAGTTCCGCCCCATTTTCCGGATCGACTGCCCTGAAATATAGCCAGTTCTGTGTTCCGTCATCAAAGTTCGTCAAATCAAAGACAAGGCCCGACGGGCCAAGATCCAAATCAGTGGCTAAAACGGGCTGTGAGCCATCAGTCCGCCAAAGTTTTGAGATTGAATTGGAGTCCGTTACCCGGAAATACAACCAGTGGTTTTCTCCGTCCGTGAAAGGCGTCAAATTCGAAAGGCTTGCACCCTGAGGACCATCGAAAATTTCCCCGACTAGCTGCGGGGCTGACCCATCTGTACGCCAGAGCTCCCTGCCGGATTCCGGGGTTTCTGCCACAAAGTAAAGCCATTGAGATGTCTCGTCCGAAACGGGAGTTAAGTCAGACAAATATTCATAGACACCAGATACGGGTTCTGTCGTGAATCCGTCAGTGCGCCAGAGCTCAGGTGGGCCGTTATCGATGCCCGCACTGAAATAGAGCCAATTCTTCGAACCATCATGGAAGGCGGTAAACTCACCGTATATTGTATGACCACCTCCCTCTGTGACATCCTTGACCAGTTCCGGTTTCGAGCCATCAGTTCGCCAGAGTTCCGTACCGGTCGAAATCGTGTATCCAGAGAAGTACAGCCAATCCTTCTGGCCGTCATGGAAAAAGGTCAGGTTTAAAGGAGTCGAACTGAAATTGCCCTCCAAGAGGTCAAAAACCAACTCAGTTGTCTCACCGTCGGTCCTCCAGAGCTCGGCACCATGTGTTCCGTCTTTGGCCGTAAAATACAGCCAATCCTGGGTCCCATCATTTGAAATAGTGAAACCCATTGGATACGAGCCGCTCCTCGAAGGATCGGACTCAACAACCAATGGATTGATTCCGGTAGTACTGCCCTCCGGAGACACGAGTTCGACAACAACCCCATTTGTACGCCATAGCTCCCGTCCGTAGAATACATCGTTCACAATATGATCCGCACTAAAGTACAACCAGTCGTTGAACTGGATAAAGTCTCGGGCGTAGGGGAGGTCTGAGACTTCAACAAGCGATAGGAACGCCAACCGGTTGGAATCCGGTCCGTCCAATGCTCCTGACACGATATAATTTTCCAGACCCAGTAAGGCAACCAGCGGCTTACTGTCATTTGGGATATTGCTGAAAGCAAAGGCTCCCTTAAAGTTGGTTATGGTGATCTGCTCATTCGCTTCGTATTGACCATTTCGATTGTCATCCAGATAGACCAGCAATCCTTCCCTGCCATCCTCGGTAACTTGCCTGATTCCATCGCCATTGAGGTCGTTCCAGATCGTGTCATACACGGCACTGACACCGAAACTTACCGCAAAGGTTGAGATATCCGTCCTGCCAGATAACTCCCTGTCGTAACCAATAACAGTAATACGGGCCGATCCGGTATATCCCGGTAAACTCGAAATCTGGAGTTCATCATTTTCCGTTATCCATGCCAATACTGCGGGGTTATCAGTGAAAGCCCTGAAAGTTATGGAATCCCCTTCAGGATCGATAGTTGCAACACCAATGGCTGGGAGATCTAAATTCAGGATCTCATCCGGTTGCGCGAAGATGTGTGGGAAATCGTCAAGCTGGGGCGACTGGAGGTTATCATCAAAATGCACTTCCTCAGCATTTATTGTTTCGACCAGGGTTTGGGCATGGTCGTCAAGCGGGTTCCCCCTGAGGTCTACAGACTGGAGGTTTTCCAGCCAAGGATCGGCCGGTTTAACACGAACACTATCTGCGGCGAAACTTCCGTTTCCACTATTGTCCAGAGTGACCGTAAGGATACCCGAATAGATCGCGACCGTATCAAGCAGCTCCCATTTGCGCCCGTTGAAGTCATCACTGCCCGGCTCGAAACCTTGATTGACAACGTGTTGCCCAAGGGGCTTTTCATCACCATCCAGTGAGACGGACCCAATGGAGTAGCGCGAATCGATACTGCGGCTCTCATGAGACGGCCATGTTACGTAAATGGAATATTCCCCGGAAGGTAGTCCTTCAAATGACCAGGTTGCCATATGCTCACCCGTCAGTTCCGCATCCGGAACTAAGCGGTAGCTGCCGCCATAAGCTCCCGGATGGTCCCCGCCCGACCAGCCATCACCCGTTTCGCTGTATTCCGTGTCCCCATTGTCGGCGATGAATTGTCCGATCAAAACATCCACCTCGCTGACACGATTGTCCTGTAAATTTAGAACTTCCAGCTTGTCCAATCCAGCCAATGCAGAAATGTCGATGATTCCGTTTCCACGAGCACTCAGGGTGACCAGTTGCTCGAGCTCGCCTATTGATGATAGACCAGCTTCAAGGAGACTAATCTGGTGAAGCTCCCCTAGATCCGGCACATACAGGCGCCCAGTGGAGGAGATATCAAAATACCAATTTGCATACGTCTCCTGCGCACTTGTGGAGGTGACATGAACAACTGGACCTTGGTCCGCAACCAAACCGTCTTCAGAATCGACTGTCCCCTGACGGAACACAACCCCACCACTGTCCAGGACATTCAGGAAGTACATTGAACCGTCCGGCCCAAAGTTCAGGTCATAAATAAAGTTCGCCGTTTCAGAAAATACCTCAGCGCTGGCGTTGTTCGCCAATGACTTGCCAGGTCCGGGGAACCGTATCACGCGGAGATCATTTCCTTGGGCTGCATACAAATTGCCGTCGGGACCGAACACCAATCCAGTAAATCCGGATGCTCCCCCGCTCAACAGTGTCCCGTCAATGCTCAATTGGTTGAGAATAGTTCCGGAGAATGGAGAAATGACAAAAACCCGGGGATTCGAACCGTCGGAGGCATAGATCGAACCATCCGGTCCGACTGCTAGATCCCTGAGGAACACACCCTCAACAGAACTGAATACCGATCCATTCGGGTCTTCATTTGGCCCGGGAAGCGGCTCACTCGTTATTCCATCGAACCTGTAGATTTTGTTTAAGTGCGTTTCCCCATCAAACGATGTGCTGATGAAGTAAACCTTTCCATCCGCTCCAAAAACGGGTGGCGTACCAATAAAGTAATCCCCAATTGGCAATTCCGCGAAGTTGTTAAAGACCCCTGTTCCTTCGTCATAGACCAGAATCTGGGCGTTTCCAGTCGGTAACCTGTGAAGCACGAAAAGTCTGCCATCCGGGCTAATCGCAGAGCTGATAACTTCATTCAACAAACCATCATCAAATACCTTCTTAGCAAACACGCCATTGTCATCCAGGCTCAGCCATTCGAGTGCCCGTAGATTCCTCAACACGTCGATATTGGTCAGGAGGTTCGAGTCGACACTAAGCATTTTCAGCTCTGACAATTCCTCCAGTGCATCAATCGTTCGGATTTGATTGAAGTCCAAGACAAGGGTGTTCAACGAACGAGTATATTCCAATCCCGAGAGATTCCTTATATAGCGCTCCTGGGTTAGCTTGAAACCGCTGGCGACAAGATGTTTGAAACCGATCAGATCGCTCACATGTATCGGTGACCGGAACACTGGCAACCCGTCCCAACCTTCCGTCACCGGAAGTCCCAGTTCGGTCGCTATGGCTGCCCGCAGATTGCGGTCCGGAATATCCACCTCAGGATCGCGTTCCCGGATCGCACTGTCGATGATGGACTCTCCAGCAAGCGGTTGAACCGTCAGTTCCTCACCATTGATGGCATCGTTCGCCCGATCCCGGATTTCAACCGGTTCACCAACAAAAACATCCAGTCCGCTTTCCCCGAACAAACGGTCCCGATTCTCATTTCCGTCCAGTATATCCTCACCTTCCCCGCCATAGATGACATCATTGTCAAACCGAGTCGGGGGCACTTCTCCCCGCTTGGGAGCTTCGATGGAAAAGGTGATCTCTACCTCGTCGGCGGGCGGCAAGTAATCCTCTGCAAATCCCTCGCGGAGGACGAGTTCGGTCATGGAACCATTGGTTCTCCATAGCTCTAATCCGTTGATTCCATCATTGGCCTTGAAATATGTCCACCCGTTTAGCGGGGTAAACTCAAAGTCATACCCATCCCATGCCACACTGCCGCTGCCAAAGGAGATGCCCCCAAAGGAGCCAAGGGGAGAGACAAGCTCGGTAATATCTCCATCCGTACGCCAAATTTCTTCACCGAACCGGGGGATATCAAAACCTGCATCGACATCATACAGGTCGCTGTCCGCTCCAAAGTAGAGCCACCCGTTAGACTCAGTGAATCCCCAGGGAGTATTCAGTTGCCAGGGAATGTTGGTCTCTGGATTGAGAGCAAAAACCCGCTCTATTCCATCAGCTGTCGTCCGGTGGATATGGTTATCAAGATCCTGGCCCCGGAAATACAGTTGGTTATTGAACAAGGCAAAATCGTCGGGATTGTAAATGTAGGCTCCTTGTATCTGGACAGCTTCGAGAGTGATGTTCTCCGGATCAGATATTTGACCAACAGTGTGCCACAAAACATAGTCACCCTCATTGTCATCGTATACCCGCATGTAAATACGATCCGCGTTCCCATCATTGAAAATAAAGTATTCATCGATATCAATTAACTCGAGGGGCTTGGTGGTAGACAAGGGGCGCGTTTCGATACCGTCTGTGCGCCACAGGGGAAGACTCCCGTTCCCGTCTTCAGCCAAAAAGTAAAGGACGCCATCAAACTCCATGAATTTCGTTGGGAAAGAGCCTCCTGCAGGATTAATATCAAGAAAGGGATCAACGGGAGCAGTAAGTCCATCCGTACGCCAGAGTTCCCTGCCGGATTCGCCATCGTCAGCAGTGAAATAAAGGAATCCATTATACGGGTGAAGATTTAGTGGACCGCTGAGCAAGCCAAAGCCAATGTTAATGTCAGTGAATGGCTGTGTTGGCACAGAACTGCCATCGATCCGCCAAAGTTGAGGTCCGTTCATGCCGTCGTCGGCGGTGAAGAACAAGAATCCATTGAATTCGGTGAACCGTCGAGGTGTTGAACTATCAAGCCCCTGGTTGATGTCGGCATACAATTCAGTGATTTCTCCATTGGTTCTCCACAGCTCGTTCCCGCTACTGTAACTGCTCGCTGAGAAATACAGCCAGCCATCGAACAGTACGAATCCCGACGGGTTCGAGTCGGCGACACCCGGATTAATGTCACGGACTAATTCTGTTACCGACCCATTTGTACGCCAAAGCTCGCGACCATTTCTGCCATCCTCCGCCGAGAAATAGAGCCATCCATTGAACTCAAAAAGGTCCAGTGGTTCTGATGGAGCGGGACCAGGGTTTATCCCGCCGCTGATGATTTCAGGTTCTGCACGAAAAACCCGCAGGAAATAGTGTCCGGCTTCCAGCCCTGCCAGGCTTATCTCTGCCTGGGAGGCGGCAATCAAGTCCCCGGTATCCGAATAGAGATCGGCCAGAAGTCCCGGCCGGGACGAAATATCTGCCGACAATCCAGTTTTCGAAAAAGCACTAATCCCCCTGGCCTCATGATACGGTAGTGCTATGATGTCGCCAGACCCTCCCCCGAATTCGATTTCGAATACTATCCGTGTCCTTCCACCTTCTATGAAGGAACGGATGTGTTCAGTTGGCACTTCAAACAACGTCGGCCCGCCGCGAATCGTATAATCTCCAAGATGCGTGCGGGATGATTGCACATCGAGAGAGGCTGTACCATCGCCTTCAACTGCAAGAGCGTAGAGCTCAATCTGACTTGTAGCCACCCCTGCCACGATGAATTGAAACGATTGCGCGAATTCAATCACCAGATTAATTGTACCTATTCTACTCTCCTCGCCGTCTGAGAAATACGGCAGTAGCGGTGACAGATCAAATTCGAAACGAGTCGCACCGCGGCCTGCCTCATTTGAAATTCCATTGAAGGATATGCTGTTCGCGGGGTCGTGGGCCGGACTAATCGAAATTCTGTCTTGAGCGCCTCCGTCTCCTAAAGTCGTGAATTGGTACCAACCCTCTGATTGATTCTCTGTCAGAATCCCCTTGGGCAAGGGCCTGCTATCTTCTATCAGGAATTCGCCACTCCCGGAGACGGAAAGATTGGATAGCGTATCCGCTGGAGGCGTACTTTCAAATCCCTTCAAGCGCTCTCCAGGAAGCAAATAGATGGCCCCGGCGTTTATTACCTCGCTTGAATCATATCCAGCCGCCCCAATTAGCAGATCATCGATTCCATCGCCGTCAACATCACCAACCGGTGCAAGCGGCATCGTGCCAAATAGCGGAGCATAAGATGTGCCCCTCAGGATGGGTTCTTGTAATGATAGGGTGTGGATCCCCTGAGAGGTTGTCTCATCAAGATGGAAAATGTAAACACTGCCATTCGAGTCACTTACAGATTGGTCCGGGCCAACATATATTCTATTCCGAGGCTCTCCAATGGCCAAGTCGATGTATCCATCGGCATTGAAGTCGCCTGCAGATACGCTAAGAGCGCCCTTTGGCAAGCCTCCCTGTTCCCAGCCGATCCGGATACCTTGAACAGGATAACTGCTTAAGAACGGATCCCCAGGGTATTGGGGATCAGCCCTCAAATCCTGCGCCCCATAGATGATAAACGCACCGCCGATGAAGCCGTCTTCGTATACGAAGTGGTTCAAGTCATGCTGATGAGCAACCGCGAAATCATCGTAACCGTCCTTGTTTATGTCACCCAATCCGTAGATTCGCGGCTCTATGAAAGGAGTACTAAACAATTCACTTTGCCAGACCTCAACCCCGGATGTATTGGGATTCAGTTCCAGCAAGTTGCCAGATTCCCCCTCTGCATTGCCGTAAACCAGGTAGCCACGATTAATTGCGGAATCTATAAAGAAGACATCCTCAAGGCCATCCCCATTAACGTCCCCAACATTACTCGATGACAAGGATGAAGAGCCATATTGGCGATAGATCGAGTCGCCCGAAATCCTTGCAAGCAGATTTCCCGGGTCGTTAAGGATATATTCTGTGAATTCGAATGTTCCGATTCTCGATACTTCATCTCCCGAAAATACGATGGCAGCAGTTTCTGTGATCGAGAAGTCATCAAATCGAACCAGGGGTTGACCATCGGGATCCGGCTCATTGTTCGGACCTGTTCTAAAGTAATAATCAGCCAAAAGGCTGATTGTTGATGCCTGACTTGTCGCAAGGAATGTTGCCTCAAAGTACCCACTGTGGAAGCCTACAACTTCTAAATTCCCCGTTACAGCAACTGTCCATGGCTGAAGAGGATTCAAATTTTCCACATAACCCGTTATTGTATAGACCCTACCAGGTATTGTATCAAACTGTTGGTAGAAACCACCCCAGTTGTTATTCAGTTGGGTTCTTGCAAGCCCATAACCCTCCGAGTATTCAGCATCCCCCTGCAAAAACCATCCACCTCCGTCTGGAAGGAAACCACCATTTTCAAGCCGTTCGACAGCACGTTGATAAGTAAGCAGCAGATCTTCGTCCGAATCACCATTCCAGTTCACAGCTTGGATGCTTACTTCCTCGGGAGCAGTAACATTCTGAATTTGATAGATCCTATCATCCGGCAAATCCAAAATTGTTAGAGCTGACAGGTCACGGGGCCATGCGGATCCATCACCCCGGATAATCGTAATAACGCCAATATCTTTGGAGTATGCATTAAGAAAAATGAGGTCGTCTATTCCGTCACCATCAACATCTCCCATGTGCTCGGAAGGGACGCCGATACTGCCAATATCAACAATAATGTCCGCAGTGTCTGCTATTGCAGGTGAATTTTGCGATTCCAATGGGCCAAAGAGGATATAGGCAAATTGTTCGCTTTGGTCTCTTGCATTGGGGTCCTCCCTAAACATGAAGTCGTCGTAGGAATCCCCGTTGATATCGCCGATGTTATAAGATATCGTCAAACTTCCACGAGCAGTTCCACCTTCCGCGAAGGGGAGATTGTCTTCGTTACCGGCCAGAATGTTCAATGGAGTGGCAGGACTAAATTCAATGAATTCAGGATCTCCGTCCCCTCCACCTGCAAGGTCGGTTCCAAAAACCCCCGAATCGAAGTTAAAGGAAATGCTGTATGTCCCCATCGCCGGTTCTAGCAGCCTGTTAGTCTGCCCGGATGTGAAACCAAATTCAGGGTTAACCTGTCCTGCTTCGTCGATGGGCATCACAACCACCTCTTCGAAGGCAGCGACAGCATCATAATAATCGATTTCTGTCTGGAGCAGTAAAAAAGTAACCTCTCCCTCTGCGACAAATGAACCATAGAATTTCCCAGAACTATGATCCCAATCGATCACGGACTTACCTGTTGAAAAATCCGGATTTGCAAAGTCGAATTCTGTAGTCTGGGCAACCCGATGAAGCGCAGAAATTGTCCAAACCTCTGCAAATACTGCATAAGTTCGACCAGGAATCGTCTCCAGTCTCTGGACAATTGTCCCTCGTTCGGGATTTCGCGTACTAAAGGCCCCATCGGAACGTACATATGCAGTCCCGAGATCAATTGAGGATTTCTCATTACCCAACCATGGGGATGACGGTTCCTCGGTTATTGGGAGGGAAATGAGCGTGGAGCTCACCGGTTGTTCAGCGGGGCTACCATCAGCAAAAAATGAACCTTCCCGGACAATATTGCCGGAACCCATGCTTATTCGCAGGCGACTCCCGTCCAAAGGGAATAGACCAATTTTATTTCCATACCGATAGGCAAAAACATCTTTATAATCACCAATAGTAATGGAGAAGTCGTCCCTCCAATCCGTATCCTGCAAACTGGCATTAAGAAGATCAATGCGCCCATCAATGGTTGTGGTGCTGAAGTTAAAAGCATTTGGATCGATGAGGACCGGCCGGCTTTCCTCAACCCTTATATCACCACCCCCTTCAGTCAGGAAAAGCACGAGTCGTTCATTAATCTCACCATCGATTTGGATTTCAGCCCCAGTCAACCCGAAGGTGGCCACATTTCTTACCCGCACAAGGAAGTATTCAGGGGATGCGACAGTATCCGTGGATAATTGAACAATTCCGTCCTGATAGGTGGCAGCATAGACGTCAATGAGCAAATTGGCAATTTCCTCCTGTTCAAAGATTCCCTGTTCAGCAGCTCCTTTAAAGACAACTGTAATTGCACCCTGAACTCCCGCCTTAGCCGCCTGAAGACTCATTTGCTCAAGGTGAGGGGGTGTCCTTATGAGATACCAGTCAGCTCCATCCCCAGCGTTAAAGGTAGCATAAATCGGGGAGTCGGCGGTGAAGTCTTCAAGTTTGGCAGCAAATTCAAGTTCATCATTTGAACCGATGACGCCGTTCCGCAGAACCCATTCATAGGGGTCTTCCTGTTGACTGTTTCCTGATACCAAATCATCGCCCGGTCCGCCAAACAACTCATCGCTACCCTCACCCCCTGCGATATAGTCATTTCCATCACCTCCGTCAATGAAGTCGTCTTCCGCCCCACCGAAGAGGAGATCGTTTCCGTCGCCACCGAGGATCGTAAGCGCTGCGATGGTCGCGCCTTGAGGCCGGGCCTGCGGGGCAATCCCCCATTCGCTGCCATTGAGAATGTAACCCGGGTTGCCGTGGACAACATCATCCCCGGCCCGAGTGTCGATGACCGTGCTTTCAATATTGACGGCTTGATAAAATGCATAGTGCTGAGCATATTGCTCTCCGCCCCCGAATGCTGGTTCGGTCACGAATCTATGGTTCGCCAAATCCCACAAGAGGGCGGTCAGTTCGTAACGATGCAGTACCGTGTTATAGCGAATCGCAACATGGTCGGGAACGGGTTGGCCAAAGCGATCATAATCACCACCAAGGAAAAGAACCTGATCCTCCCCATCACCGCCATCCAGTCGGTCGACCAGCGTTGGAACGAAAGTTCCACCAGTAGGGTTCAACCCGCGACCCGCACTTTCAACCAAGGGGAGCTGGTCTAGAATGATTTGAAAGATATCATCGCCGCTCCCACCCCATAGGATATCGCTGGCTTGGTTGTCATACCCTCCCGACAACACGTCATTCCCGTCGCCCCCGAAAATCCAGTCTTCGTAGGCACCTCCAATGAGCACATCGTTCCCGTTGCCGCCCAGAAGTACATCTTGCCGGACAACCTGAAGCGATGGGGCTAGATCCTGAATCTCAAAGGCTGAAAGGTCCTCAGTATCAATTCCACTTCTCCCGATACTTGTGAGCAGTTCATAGCGTCCGGGGTTACCGCTAACGAGCAAGTAATAGCGCCCCGGATCCAGATTCGACAAATTGAGTTCGCTGCCTGTCCCAACTGAGGGTATGGCTTCCTGGAACTCATTGAAGAGGGCCAAGGTCAATCCGGAATCGTTCAAATCCACCAACTTGACCAATTGGTCGGGCAGACGCTGGGCCTGGATGCCCTGTTCCGGGATATCAAACCAGAACCAATCCGCATCCTGCTCGGCACTGTCATGAAGATTTAATCCTGCAATTCGCTCTTTGAATTCAATATCTGCAATTTCATGGGCACTGGAGAACTCATTATTGGATGCACTCAGGTCCACGGCGTCCGGTGTGGCAATCAGATCGAACAGGATTTCATAGCGTGTGGGTGTCCTGTTCGATGTAACCTGCAGCAGGTACTCCCCTTCAGGGTTGATAATCGGTGTGCCCTCCTGGTACAGGTCAATGCGTCCATCACTGGTCGATTCCCCTCCGGTGACCGCCGTCCAGTCAGTACCAGTCCATTCGAATAGTTTGAAGTGGATTTGATCCGTTATTGAAAGGCTGTTGATAACGATAGCATCCCCAGGATTCAGTACAATGCCGTCTGCGATGCTGAACAGGTAATTGTCTTTATCATCGGGATTATCAATCGTGAGTCCACTGAAGGCAGTACTCCCTTTAATCCCGTCAGACAGTTCATAGGCAGTCGTCAACTGGATAGTTGTGCCACCGGTACTAACGGCCACAAATGGTTCGTCGTTTCGAAGTTCAAGGCGCGTTTCATCAG
Source organism: Puniceicoccaceae bacterium (assembly GCA_040830765.1). Taxonomy (GTDB): domain Bacteria; phylum Verrucomicrobiota; class Verrucomicrobiia; order Opitutales; family Oceanipulchritudinaceae; genus Oceanipulchritudo. The sequence goes on from JBFOMH010000019.1 coordinate 137,464, forward strand.
GGAGTTCAAATACTTGTTTCTCAGTCTTATCGATAAGGATCGGCGTACCTGAATTGATCAGGATCACGTCATCCCCATCGCCTCCGTCAACCCAGACTGTCTTGGTGACCGTTGGCCCGACAACCACTTCATCATTTCCATCCAATGCATCGATCAGGATGGCCAGAAAATCAGCTTCGGGAGGAAGCAAACTGTTGACCAGGTCCCGGGCCTCCCGACGGTCAGCTTCCGACTTCCTTGATTCTGAATCGGCGGCAGCCAGGGCTATTCCGCGTGTTTCGGCATCACTACTTTCGATGCCGGAGAATCCAAACAAGGTATCATATTGATCCCAGATCCTGTTGCCGTCGGCGTCGGTGGCGAAAAAGCTCAACTGTACTTCAGCATCGAAAGTGAAGTTTCCGTTGTTCTCCGTCAGCCGCGTGATCAAGTGGTGTTCCCCGATAAGGCCGGGTTCGGTGACATAATCCACCCGAATCACATCAGGGAGATTAGTACCACTGTAGTACCAGACCTGATCCGTGGACTTGGCATAGAGCTTCCACTCATCGCCCCTTTCATTGAACTGGCTTTCGACATTTTCGAAAGCGACCCCATCACGGGTGTAGAGGGTGTCATCCCCTCCATTGCCGTACATAAAGTCCAGACCAGTCCCGCCGTAAAGTTTGTCATTCCCCTTACCGCCCAGCATTCTATTCAATCCCGTGTCTTCAAGCACAGGTTTTCCGGATTGTTCATCGATCAGGATTTCTCCCGTTTGCTCATCGACAAGAAAGATTCCAAACGGTTCGGTATGCGGATTCCTGCTCCATGCGTACAGTTCATTGGTACCACTGCCACCGATCAGGTCGTCATTGCCCGGACCCGCGTAAAGGATATCATGGTCATCGGATGCGGTGGTCTCACCGCCCCATAATCGGTCATTGCCGGCCAGGCCATACAAGGTGTCGCTCCCCTCTCCTCCATCAATCCGGTCCCGGCCTGAGGTGCCCGTCAGCGTGTCATCTCCCGACCCGCCGTCGATGACCCCGATGAAATCCTTAACATTGGCCCCGCGGTTGGCGAGCTGGCCAATATCAAGAGGATGAAAATCTCCGGGTTCATCAACGAACTCAATGATGTCATCGCCACTGAGCCCGGCGATCCGGAATTGCTCAACCAAAGGATTACCGCTGCTGTCCTTCCATTCAGCAATTACCTCAAGGGAGAATAACGATGCCTCCCCGGATGCGGAAATCCCAGAGTCTGGAGCTGTGCTGGATTCCGCCTTAACGACGGTCAGAATCTGTACTACCAAGCGATTATCATCCTGGGAGACTTGACCGATCCGAATGGTATCGTCGTACGCCGTTCCTCTAATTTGCAGGATATCGGTGGCGTTATCATCCGGGACATCGTTCTCGGAGGCGTTTCCAAAGTGTCCATCAAAGGTTCCCCCTTCACTTGTATAATCGAACTCGGTATCCAGGACCAGTATATCGATCCAGGCCCCGCCGTACAAGTTATCCAGGCCATTCTGTCCCTCCAGCCAATCGGAATCCGCACCACCCCAGAGCGTATCATTGCCGCCACCTCCATAGAGTTGGTCCTCTCCTGTACCGCCAAACAGCCTGTCATCCCCACCGGAAATACTGGCATCCCTGTTCCGCTCATAAACGGGTCCAGCCAAGTAATCCCCATGGATATAGTCATTACCGCCTCCACCATCGATAACGTCCTGGCGAAGGTTGCCGTAAAGCCAGTCTCCGTCCGAACCACCGAAGAGTTGTTCCCCTTCCAGAAGTATTTCCCGGGCTGGATCGATACTTGCCGCCCATGCATAAAGATAGTCGATCCCGCTTCCCCCGAACAACCGCTGTCCCCGGGTAGCTCCGGTAGTCTCGTCACCAGCGTCCCCATACAGGAAGTCAGCCCCAGGGTCACCAATGAGTTGGTCTATCCCCGCATCCCCGTGCAGTATGTCACTGTTCAGACCGCCACGAATGATGTCGTCTCCACCTCCGCCTGAAATCTCGTCATTTCCGGCACCGCCATCGATATAGTCGTCCCCCTCTCCTCCAAACAATGTATCAACACTGCCACCACCGAAGATCCAATCCGTACCGGTACCACCATCTATGGAGTCCTGACCATCCATAAAGTAACCGCCCAAGGATACCTGCAGGACTGCCACTGGCATGATCAACGGGGCATCGTAACCGGTGGGGAAACGGGCCTCTGCTTCCAGGGACTCTCTTGGTAGTTCAAAGGCTATCGATTCCGGAGTGCTCTCGAAGTCTTCCCGTTGCAAATCGGCAAATCCGCCCCAAATGACATCCGACCCAATGCCACCGCTCAACCGGTCATCGCCAATCTCACCGGCCAGGAAATCGTCTCCGGTCTCACCCAGGACAAGGTCGTCTCCGGAACCTGCAAAGACAGAATCCCTGCCAGAGCCGGCCACAATCGTGTCGTCTCCCCGGCCAGCCAAAACTAAATCGTCTCCCTGCAAGGCATACACCATGTCATCTCCAAACCCGGCAAATATCATGTCATCACCGGAGTCGCCAAAGATGGTGTCACTATGCTCTGTCGGCATACCTCCCGGGTCGGCACTGTTTTCAAGGTCACCGTATATAGTGTTCCCGGTATCAACCCCCGAGCCCTTGCCATCATTACCGGCATATATCGTGTCAGCTCCGGCACCACCGATAATCCGATCACTGCCGGCCCCAACAGAAGCCACCGCATATTGACCAATATCAACACCGCCAAAAATCCGATCATTCCCGGCCCCGCCATAAATGATGTCATTTCCCCGGCCACCCCAGATGATGTCATCTCCACCGTTGACTTCGTCATCCGGCTCATCCCCCCAGATTGTATCAAAATCCCGACCTCCAAACAGGTAGTCGTTACCCAACCCGCCAATTAGTTGGTCATTGTTCTCATCACCCTGCAAGTCGTCATCTCCAGGCCCACCGTCAAGGCGGTCATTGCCCCGGTTGCCTATCAGGATGTCATTGCCAGCACCACCCAGTAAATCATCATTGCCCAAAGAGCCGACCAGGGAATCGTCACCATCCCCTCCATCAAGCCAATCATCGCCAAAGCCACCCTCAAGGCGGTCTATTCCGGCAAGGCCCCGCAACGTATCGTTGCCTGCCCCACCCTCAAGATTATCATTTCCGGGCCCGCCAATAAGGAGGTCATTCCCACCGTTCCCTGACAGGTCATCGTTTCCGCCTCCACCGTCGAGATAATCGGCTGCAATCCCGCCAAGGAGGACATCAACTCCTTCGTCCCCATAAAGCGAGGCATTGCCTCCCCCGGCTGTCAATTGGTCATTCCCCGGTCCCCCATGGAGCACCACGGGAATGACAACTCCCGGATCGATGTAAATGGAATCATTCCCCTGGCCTGCCCGGGCAACGATTCTCGAAACCCCGGAATAGGACTGTTCAACACCAAACGCCCTGACAATGACGGAATCCGGTGTCGCGCCGGGAAGCACGCGGAAATTCTCATCACCATCTTTGGCGTCGACCACAGCATTTCCAGCACCACCCGGTTTGCGTCGAGCGGCTGATTCCCCTATGTGAAGTGTTAGGACACCTTCATTGTTTGAAGCTAGGACCGGAGTTGTGTTTGGTCGCGGGATATTCCAGTTAATGATTGTCGCGGAGTAACGGAGGGACTCTTCATAAATCGTTATGAACTTGATGAAGGTTTCGTACCCAATCTTGAGATAGGCAAAGACATCGAAGGTAATGGCACCAGAAACGTCAAATATCCAGAGTGGACCAACGGCCAGATTACGTTCCAGCTCGGACCAGCGAACACGTCCGTCTCCATCTGGATCGTTCAAGTTGAGATCGATATTCGAAAAGATGCCGCCTCCCACGCCGGCAGCCGCAACGAATATGTTTACTTCAGCCGTAGCGGCAAAGCCTGCAGTTAGGCCGAATTCAGGCCGATCCTTTCCATTCTCGTCCAAATCACCAATATAAAGACCATCGAGAATGTCCGCTGGATCACTGGCCCCGTTCTCGATATAGGTTCGTATGCCCTTGGTATCAAATCCGAAGGAAAGATCCGCAAAAGCCCCAACGTGGGCAGTCATTCTCAGGAAAACCGGCCACGGCGGGAATATGGGAATCCACGGTTGTAGTTCCCAGGGGAAATTGATGGCAAATTTAGGCAAGTCGAGGACAACAAGATCAACGTTCTTGCCCATCAACAATTGAAAGGCCAGTGCCGGCGTCTCGAATAGCGGAAATAGGAATTTCAATGATTCACTCTTTTCCAGGTCTTTCCCTGCTCCCTTGCCCAGTAACTCGTTTAACTTTGAACCGCCAGACTTGGCATTTTCGGGATTCAACTTGCCGGACATTTGCCCATCGAGTGCATGGTTTCCATCAATCGTGAAGTCCGGTGAACTTGGATCTGAATCACCCATTTTAATCCATCCATCACGTTCACTGGAGGCGGAAAGGCTGTCAGCCAATTCCGCCAATTCAACAACTGACCGGATGAAATTGATGGTTCCCTCGTATTCCGTATCTTCACCAAAAATACTGGCGATATCCAGAATACTGAGTCGCAGACCAAGCTGATCGAGCGCCGGTAGCGGATTGGTAAGAAACTTCAAGGGTTCCCTGACAGGATCCAGAAAGGCATCGATATCCTCCAGAAGGGGTCCGAAAAGATCGTTGAAAAATGACCCAGCATTGATGGCCACATTATTAAACTCGATGATGGGCACACTGCCGGGCAAGCGACCGTTTTCATCCCCCTCGAAGTCCCAGTAGACGCTGAGGTCGGTGCGCAGCGAAGGGAAACGCGGGTTTCCTGCGAAACTGGTCAGCAGGTGGAGTTCAATCTCAGCTTCCACGCTGAGATCGGCAGAAAACAGTTGGCCATTTGAATTAGCCAGTTCGGATAAATACAATCGCCCGTCGCCGTCCCCTCCATCCTTCAGGTCAATATTAATATGGCCAGATACCTCAGTACCGTTGTCCGCTACATCCAACTCCAGGAACAAAAGTGTTCCTCTCGCTGACAAGTCCGGCAGGGCAGCCTCAAGCTGTATGGACAGTTCATTCGTCCGATTTGTCCCAAAGTAAAATCCCTTGTTTTTATTGATCCCGAAGGTCAGGAAGAACTCGAAGGCCAGCTCCAATTGGACAGATCCATCAATGTCGAGGCCCAGTCCCGGCAAACCAAGGTCGACATTAATCGGAGTGTCATTCGGATCGATAATTTCCAATGACTTCCCGAGCAACAGGTTGAATTCCAGATTTTCGGCGTTAGTATTTTCGGCCACCACTAGGATATCGTCGAGATCGACATCAAAGTCACCATCACTGTCCTTGAGCAGATTCAGGTTATCCGGACCGAGGGCCTCGAGTAGGCGTTCTTTAAGTTGGTCTCTAGTACCAGGCTCTCCGAGACCTTTCATTGCCGATCGAAGGTCAGATAAGAATGGCGAGGCCTCCTTCAGTTGGTCACCGATCAACGGAATCTCAATGCCGAAAATTTCACGATCAACAGCATCCTCAAGGAAGGCCAGAAAGGCATCCCATCCCCCGGTGATTGACCCCCACGCGTTTGTAAAATCTCCCAGGAATTCATCCAGTGCGCCTTGGAAGTCAGGCAGACTGTAGGTATACTGACCATCTACACCGGATTGCAACGGTACGTTGTCATCGAAAAGAGCGACAAAGAATGCTTCCAGTGAAGGAACCTCCAGTTCAAAACTGCCGATAGGATTGGTTTTAGTAGGCGAAAACGTTGGCAGACTTGCTGACAGTCGGCCGGAAAGTGTCTGCTTCAAATCTACTTCTGAATCCATCTCTACCAAGAGGTGATAGAGACTATCAGAAGTCTCACCGGTATTCCCAAGGTCGAAGGACCCGCGATTCAAGGTCAACTCCCATGTGGCCAGGTCATCCTCCGGGTTTTGTGGATTCGGATTGGACAGTTGAACAGAACCACCCACGATATGGACGCCAAGCCCGCCAAAACCAGCACTGAAATCAAGGTTGTCCGTGTCCAGTTTCGTGCCAACGGTAACTTGACTGGAATCCCTCAAATAGAATTGCGGTGAGAGTGGATCCGATAGTTCGATTGCAAAGTCGAAATCCAGGTCAATGAGGTGCGCAAGGGTGAGATCACCGCCTGCACTTATCAGGCTTGAGGGGATATTTCCCAGCTCCAGCGGAGCCAGATTGAAGTTCAATGGCAGCTCCTGACTTCCCCTGTCTCTAAAGTCAAATTCCACTTGCAGGAGATTATCCTCGAAGCTAACCGACCGGCTTTGAACAATGAGCCCATCGATGACTCCAGCAAATCCCGCTGTTGCCCGTATGGTTAGATTCGCCGCATCCTGGCCCTGCTCCCAGACGACCTTGTAGCGACCGGGGAGATCCTCATTTGCCTGCAGGATCACCAAGTCCTCCTGACCCTCAAGCACATTCTCCAAAACCAGTTGGCCAACATCGCCATTTCGCTCCAACAGTTCAAATTCGATAAAATAAGAGTTCCCCGCAACGAGAGGTGACTCGCTGTCCACTTCAAAAACCAGCGTATTGGTGGGATTTCCCGGAGATCCTAGAGCAACCATCTCCCCATCGTCTTCACCACGGACACGAATCGTATTTTCATCAACAATGACGGCTGTGTACGGCTTCCCATCTTCCAATCCGGTGACATCGCTACTCCCGAACGTCCTGACGAAGACGATCCTGTCCCCTTCTGACAGATTATGCGGCGTTCCGAATTGGATTGTGTTGTTAGCCGCATCCACGTCAGTCAGTGGATCAAAAGCCAGGGATACCGGGATAAATCCCGGATCCTCAATGCCTTCGACAATCACAAATTCAGTGACAGCACCGAAGGTTGATTCCGTGCCTGAGATCGACCAGCCGCCGTTGAGCACCGGTGGACCGGCCAGCAGGCCGGAGGATCGCTCTTTTCCGTTGGAAATCTCAAACAAGGCATTGGAGAGGACCCGTTCCAGATCCGCGATGGTCAAGATTCCCGAACCTTCAATTTGATCGACGATTCCCCCGAATACATCCGACAGGTCGACCAAATCGTTGATACTTTTCTCCAGCAATATGATCTCCTGAGAAAATAAGTCATTGTTCTCAAACTCATCGATTGATGCCTGGAGTTCCCTCAGCCCTTGAACAATTTTCTGAAAAGCTAGTTCCTTTAATTTGTCCAGCTCGGGAAAGTCCTCCAAAGTGACGGAAAGAGAGGCAACATCGAAGATATCGGTCCAGCTCACAACGATGAGCGGTTCGGTTCCTTCTTTTACCAAAGCATTGTGCAGGCTCGCGGGTCTCAACCGGACAGGCAGTTCAATATTCAGGGTGCCGGAGGGTCTGGCTTGGAATTCCGTTTTCCCTGGGTCGGTATAACTGCCTACTTCAAATAACGCTTCCTCAGGTTTGGAAACACTTTCCCAGATTTCCTTGAAGGTCATTTCTCGAGATGGATCCTTGGCCTTGATCACCAGAGTCGCTCGACCACTGCCCGATCCATCCTGAATGCCAACATTGAAGAACTGCAAATCGGCCAAGGCATCCACATCTGATGCCTGAAAACCAAACTCAGCAGATAATTCGAAGTCCCTGATGAAGAAATTCTCCGAAAGGGAATTGGACAGAAGCGGGGCACCCGTAATCAATCCATCCCTATCGTTGTCGGTTGAGAGGATGCCCAGCCCAAACCCAGGAGCCCCGGCGGTTGAGCCATTGAGGGCGATGATGGAGAAGGTTCCGGCACCATCCGTTAAATCCTGAAACGCCAAATTGTTGGAGTCACCTGAGAGCCGCACTGAAATATTTTGTCCTACATGCAGCGTGTCTGTTGCTGGTCCTGAACTCGAGGAAACCTTGAGGTTGTATGCCAATCCAGCGTCACCGCCATACACGCGCAGGAAATAATCACCGGGCTCTAACTCCCTCAAGTCAATCTCTGGCAAATCCCCGGAGGTTAAGCGAATCGTATCCCCTGCATTGTCGATCAATTCAATAATCAACTCAGACAGCCCGAACCCCTCCAACGTGAGGCTATCTCCGGACTCCCCGGGCTCCTCAAGCGTGAACCGGAGCCAGTGTTCATCCTGACCGGACCGGAAAACCAGGCCGGTTACCTGATCAAGAAGACTAAACCGGTTCAAATCAAGCGCGTCATCTCGACTGTCATACAAGCTCTCAGCTAAAGCGGGAACAAATTGCCCCTCGGCCTGAAGGATTGAATCCACAACCGCTCCAATAGTCGAAAGCCCATCCAGGCTGATCGGAAAGACGGTACCATCAGCCAATTGGAATCCAATGTCATCAAGCCCCGGAACCACTCCCCTCACCCCGTTATCATTATTCAGTTCGGATAGCGCTGTCCCGGATGTTAATTCCCGCCGCGACTCAGGAATACGAATTCCGAACACGAAGTTGGTCGCCAGTTCCGGCACAATCGACAAAGTCCCATCCGTGCTGATATTGACCAAATCTCCAAGGCCTTCCGAGAAATCAAGTTCAGCGGTTAATGCTTCGAATGTGTGCCTGAAATCGATCTGGAAGGTCAACACTCCGGACGGCATGTCGAAATCGATCGCACTAAAGGCCGGAAAATCCAATTGGATGCCCTGGAGACTGTCGAAACCCGGTGAGCCCAGTTCGAGCTTCAGACCGTCGAAGAGTTCCCCGATGTAACGGAAAAAGTCCAACAGTTTATCAAGTGAAACATCGGGTAAAGTTATATCCCCAAGGTCCGGTAAACGGAGATTCTTGAGAAACGAAAAGTCAAATCCACTGAAGGCGGGCCCTTGTCCGAATTGGGTAAACCAGCCACTCAACTGGTCAAAGAGCCCGAGAAGATCAAACCCATCGAACAGGCTGAAGCGTCCAAAATCAAAACTGCCAGATCCCGGGTCTCCAGACTTCAGGCCATCAAACTTGAGCCAATCCGGGTTGAACTGGAAATCGAAGAATGTGTCCGGATCGATACACAAGTCGGTATCAATGCTCGTTGAAAACCCGTCCAGCTTTCGCTCATATCTTCCGATTTTCACGATTAGGGGCAGGTTCAGATCAAACCGGACATCGCCGCAGTCCATGGCAATGAGTTCATCAAGCGATGAAGCAAGCATTTCAGCCACTGTAACCCGCCCATCTGAATTGGGATCAACGAAATTGAGCTCTGTTGTCAGAAGGAAATCAAGCGTGGCATTTGCACTGTCGACCTGGGTTTTGAGCTCTCCAAGACGCGCTGTCACGTCAATGGGATTGCTATCCGGGCCGGCAACCGCCTTGGCAGAAAGACTCAGCAGGGGTAGAACCGCTCCCTCAGAATTCCGGGCACTAGAAATGAAGAATGCATTGGAAGAAACCTGGTCAACAGAGAGGTCTATGCCGAAGGTAAACGCCAGTTCCAGCGCGAGTTCAAGATCGACCGTTGTGTTGGAATCCAAGTCCAGTCCGATGTTCAGGTTATCCGCTGCATCTCCCAGATCGAGTGCGGCGTCCAGCGTCCTTTGCCCCTTGAAGACGATATTCTGGAATAGGATTTCATTGCCACCTTCAATGACTATTTCAAAGTTCTCATCCAGGATGGGTGACCACTCCATGCCGTCGTGAATGAACGACTGCTTTTTTAATGTTTCGATCAGTCCAAAGCGGGTCGGTGCAGTGTCACCACTGAAGTAATTCTCAATCGGCTGAATCAGCGATTCATTGAGTTTGTCATAGATCTCGATAAGGTCGTAAATGGAACGAGCTGCTTTGGCCAATTCCCCGTTATCCCGCTGTATCAACTCAACCAATCCCGGAATTTCCTTGGCGAGTTCGCTGGCGGCAATGTTCTCCGAGAGCACCCGGACCAGGGCCCTGATTCCATCAAGGATGGTGGCCTGCAGTGGTTCGGACAGTATCTCTGTGGCAGGAGGGGGAGTGAAGTTGACCTGATAAATTCCCCAGTTGGTTTCCCGGTAGTCTATAGTGAGGCCGTCTACAGCCAACGATTCCCCCTCCCAGAATCGCGGGTCGTTGAAGTAAATGCTGTCAATGGAAGCCGGGCTGGAAGCCGCGGCATCCCTCAGGGCAACAAACTGGGTCCTTATCCAGGATGAGTCGTATTTATCGGCGTCGATAAGCAAATCCGCAATCTCCCAAAGGATGATCTCACTGTAAAATGCCTCCCGCGCTTGAAGAGCCGTACTCCAATCAAATCCTGCTACGCTTGAATCAGCTGCCCGGTATGAACCGTCAGGATTTTCAACGATGACGAAACTGTCACCCCCCGGCGCCGCGACGTAAGTCATCAGCTGCCCGGTGCTATCCGATTCAAGAACGCCAAAGAAAGGGGTGTAGGTTCGGCTGCCGTCCGTTCTCAGGTTACCATTCTCATCGAAGGGCCGATTGCTGACCTCAATGAACGTAATCGGCGTATTGTCCGGGACCTCGAAGTCTATTTGCAGGCCCAATTCGTGGAGGTCGTCCTGATCGTCAGGAGGACCATGCAAGGGCGTGTCCCCACCCTGCCTCAAACTGGCACTACGCAACTCCAATGCTGGCCCGGCTGATTCCAGCAGGTTAGCAGCCCGGTAGATTATTTCCGCAGCCCAGCTGGTTCCCCAATCCTCAAGCTGGGCCTTGCCATCTACACCCATCTGGACATCGAGCCCTTCCGATTGATTGTCAGAGAATTGTTCCCACCCGGGTGCATTGGGATCGTTAAGCCACGTCGGTAGTAATTCATTACTGGGGGTGTGCTCAATTGCCGCGGAGGCAGAGGTCTTGAACGAAACCGCCCCGTTAAACAGTCCAATTGCATGAGCAGTCCCGCTTCCAATCTGCCCGGATAAGGGCAACTCATTTCCTAAAGCACTGGGAAATCCCAGGAAATTGAGCCGCTGCTGAACACGTAAGACATTCAAGGCGTCCGTCCCAGCCTGGACGGCGAATTCCCCTGTTTGTGAGTAGCCTCTGTCCACTTGAATCGTGAACGACCTCGCTGCTCCTCCGTTGACCCGGTAATTGCCGGTCAGGAATCCTTGAAATCCCCGGCTGGCGGGATCGACATCGGTAACTCCCAATGCCGTGCTGGGGGCGAAATGGAATATTCCTGTCGATGCGAATGTCCCTGTTGGAGAGTTGTCGTATTCAAATTCTGTAAACAGGGTCCCGATCAATTCAGTCCCATCGTAAATCGCCCAACTTCCTGATGGATTTTCCTGCGTTGTGTATCCATCAAACCCAACCAGTTCATAGGTCGAGCCCGACGGCTGTTGCCCGCCAAGGTTGACCTCAATGAAATCTCCTGTCCGTCCTTCAGTGAAAACGCCCCCCCCGAGACTGACATTGTCCAAATGCACCTCGGCCTGGATGGCGTTGTCACTACCTCCATCAAGTGAGACCTCGAGCCGATAGATCTCCCTACCTGCAAAGCCTGCCGGCAGATTAAGACGAAGTGACCGGAAAGCCCCATCCTGGGCAACAAGAGAAACCGAGGGCAAATGGATCACCGCTGAGTTGTCCGATGGTAAAAGGGCAATATTCAGGACATCATCTTGCGACGGACTGACTACTTGCAGATCCACGTGTAGTTCCGTGGCAAAACTGGGAATGTAGAACCAATTGTGGACCCTTGTCGCTGAGGCTTCATTGAGAATCAGGAAGTGGTTATTGCCGCGACCAAGACCAACACGGGCAGTCTCTCCACCACCGTGGTGGGACCAGCCAGGTTCGATATTAGTCGAATTGGAACTTTCCGGTTCTAAAGGTGGGGTCTCGAAATCACCATGCACAATCTCCAAAGGATCCCATTGAGGCGCCCAACGGACCTCGGTGAACTGCTGTTCCGACAATCCCAAAACGCGGAGTGCGTCTATGGCAGCAGAACCATCATCGTTTACCAGTTGGTCGGGGGTATTGTCGTGGTTCTGGGGATTTGAACTTGCGTTGACATCGCCGAAGAAAACCGGATCCGGCCGCACAGCTGTGCTGGGCATGCTGTCCAATGACTTCGCCGCGGTGCTGTAGGCATATCCAGTATTGGAAAAAATAGGATTCAAGTCTGTCTCGGGCAAAATCGCACCTTTAGGAATCGTCCCCTGGATAGTCGCCATGTAAAATGTCGACCAGACCCAGCTGTGGTCGCCCCCAAAATCCTTAGCTAACAATTCGTACTTTTCAGGGAGATAGGGATCGACCAGGAAATTGTAAGCTCCTGGTATTGGCCGGCCTCCTGGTACTGCAATGCCTCCGATACTATTCTTGTTCTCAGTCTGGTAGTAGACGTCAGCGAATTCGACATTATCCCAAATGGTTGCCCCATACCCGTTTTGGATCTGGAAAGTATCGTAGAGAATGGTGTTGAATTGCGGCAGCCCGATCCCAGATTGCCCCTGCAGTTCGTCAATAGGAATCAGGATCTGGTCGAAGTCATGAGGATCCAGGAAGGTAACGTGGTCGACAGGAACATCATACCGGGCAAGGCGCTCTACAGCTTCACTTGTGACTGCTGAGCCAAAACTGTGCGCGATGAAGTGCAGTGGAATGTCGTTGGCAGCTCCCAACTCAGGTTCTACCAAGCCCAGCCCGGTTAGCATTGAAAAAAGCGCATCGCCTGCTGCCTCCGTCCATCCGGAGGTGGGCTCATTTGACTCAACCGCCCAATCAAACAGGAGTATGAGGTGTCCAGATTGACCAACATCCAGAACTGGGTCCGGCAGAATACTTGAATTCACCTCAGTGCTCGATCGATCAAATCCTCCCGCACCTCCTTGGTCGACTAAATCATAATCCAGCAACCAGGCTTTCTGTACGGTATCACCATTTGAGGTTATTCTCTGGTGTATTGCCTGGGCCAACTTCCAGAGCGCATCCCCGGATTCTGCCCCATAGTCTTCCAACGCAGCTCGAAGTGAAGGCGTAAGTTCAGGATAGGATTTTAGGATGAGATCTATCGTTCCCTCAAATCCCATTTGGAATCCGTGGGTAATCACGGTCACTCCCGTGATGACCAAGTCTTTTAGCTGAGTCGCAATCTCTTGCAACGACAATAAGGATTGGTCCACTGACTCGAATACTGGTCCATTGTATTGTTCGGATGGAGGCGCCCTCGGCATCAACGATCCAGAAGTTGACTGATCGGACAAATTTGTCCTGTCCGTTTGATCTCCGGATATACTGCCTGCAGCAGCTGAGTAACTGGTAGTATCCGACAAGAGGAATTGCTCTATGGCTTGCCCATCAAGTAGTTCAAGGCTCAATTCGGGACCGATCGCATTACCCTCGCTGGAAGTGTCAAAATTCTCCTTTTCCCCGAGAAGTTCCTGGTCTTCCACGTCGAAAATTCCGTGCTTGTGGGTATCAGACCCATTACCTGCAACGGATATTTCACTCTCAATATCTGCGCTAAATACCTCACTTGTTTGTGCCTGATCTTCGAAGATATCCTCTTGATAGCCAACAGGCATACCTTCTCCAGAAAGCAAGAGCCGGGGCTCAAGCCTCTCCAAATCGAAACTTCGTCGAGCTGGAATTTTCTTTGGCACTGAAGGTCACGGAGAGCTACGCTTAGACCCTGTAAGGTCGCGAACAATACTTTCATATCAGCTCACCTCCAGTGGTCAAGAATTTACATTAATACTATCTATTAAAATCGCTAATACTTAGGGCCTCCGCTTATCCCGACATCGTTGACTTTAGATGAGTCTTGGAGGAACCGATACGCCCCTCTTTCGAGGCCTCCAGGCAAGGTGAGCCGGTTAACCAAACCGGATCAGTCGAGGGAATCGAATCCGAGGATATCCCCGTCACCCTCAATTGAATTAGAATCCTCCTCAATTACGGGGAAGAGGTTGCTGAAGCTGCCGAGACGGGAATCCAGTGCGAAAAGTGAGCCGGTGAACGAGGTTACGGAGACGGGCTCCAGGGATGCGGACTGGCGGGCAGCAGCCTCTTCTGCAGAAATAGTCCTTGCGGCAATCATGAAGGAGGGTTGGGGCTCGGCGATCTGTGGCGTGGCTTCCGACTCAGAACTGATGATCTCGGAATCCGGGGCATAATGGGTATAAACGAGGGAAACCGGCGTCGGCCCGTCACCGGTTGGCACCGGCTCAGAGCTGGATTCGTAGGCTGGATCATCGGTTTGGAACATCACCGTATCATAGGCAGTATCCCCACTGGCCCCGATAAGGCCGTAACCACCATCAGTAACGACCGCATTAAAGGCATGGCCGAGAACCAGCTGGTCCTTCCACATGACACTGACCGTGGAGCCCTTGAAGGTAACCTCAATATCCTGCGCACCGCCCTGCATAATCAAGTCATTCTGGAAGGCCGTATCAATGACAATGCCCTTGCCGGTGCGGTGTCCAATGACGACCTCACCGGTCTCGGTGTTGACGGTGGCAAACTTGTATTGCTTGGGCCCGTAGTAATCGAAGACGAAACCGCCCTCACCGCCTGTTGTCAGAGTTCCGGCAAGCCGGATTAATGAGGTGTAATCGACGTCCACGCTCATGAGGTTGATAGCCGCATCGGCAATCGCGGTTCCTGAGTAGCTGCCGTTAGCCAGCACCCAGGCACCTGTTTCAGGAGCATCGAGCAGGTCGGTGAGGGAGGCATCAAAATTATCTGTCTTGGTCAGGGTCAATTCCGGGGCAAGACGCTGGACAATGACATTGTCGATGGCCGCCTTGGAATTATCCCCACCCAAGCCAACCATGCCTTCATTAAGGGCGTGGCTGATTCCGTATTGATCGATGACGACCGGGAAGGTGTGGGTCAGGGAAGTCCGGTTGTTGACAAGAAGCGTGGCAACCGTGCCATTAACCGAGAGGAGAACATTGTAATTGGTATTGGACTTCAGGGAACCGGTGTAAACACCTTGGACATCAACGATCCAACCTTCGGCCGTCCGGTGGCCGATTTCCAGCTTGTTGGTTGAGACATTGATACCGGCAAACTTGAAATCGAGCTCGCTCTTGTAGTCAAAGACCACGTAGGCATTACTCTTGTAACCGGAGGTTGGCTTTACCGGGCGAAGGACAGCCCGCATCTCGAAGTAAGTCGGGACATAATCGTTGACAAGGAAGACACTCAGGGCATCCCCACCGCGGAACTCAGGCTCAACATAGTAACTGCCGCTCTGGACACTCCAGACTCCACTATCGATGAAGAATCCCTGTGCGCTGTTGCCATCGTTGAAGCCGACTGAGCGGAGGACATCCCGCTTGCCGCCCGGGATATTGCCGGCCTGCGGATCATCCGGGGCACCGGTCTGTGCCTTCCACCATGGATCCTGTTGCAGGACAAGGCCCAGCTCGCCGTAGGGCTCACCATTGCGCTCAACCTCGGCGGCGATACCGACATCGCCCGGGCGTGTCGGATCTGCGCCATCGCTTTCGGAGAGGTCATAGAGGTAATCTTGCAGTTGCGGCTGCAAAGTGCGGCTGATAGTGGCAGCGCCAAACGGTGCGAACGGCACGAGATAGCTGTTGAATTCGCCGACCCAGTCGATGAGGCGGTCGCCACCGGTGTTGCCGATGAGGACATCCCGGCCGGCTCCGCCGTAGGCGATATCCTGGTAACTATAAGCGGTATCCGGTGTATTGTTGCCAATCGGATCGATGACCTTCTTCACCGGCTGGGCAACACTGTCATGGTCGTCGTCAGCATTGAGCAAGTCATTACCAAATCCACCATAGACGCGGTCCTGACCGGTACCACCGACAATCCAGTCGTTGCCGAGGTCGCCGAAAATACGGTCGTTGCCATCCGTGTAGACAGCGGTAGTCGTTTCATCGATAAATCCATACTGCGGACCTTCGGAGGCATAGAAGTTGCCGAAGAACTGGCCGCCGTTATCGAGGAAGATCTTCCGCAGCGGGTTGTATTCATCATAGGCGGCGAACTCTTCGGCCTTGCGGGCCTCGAAGCCAAGGACGTTACCGGGGTTGTAGGGCAGCGTGTAATCGGAACGCATCGGGGTGCCGGTGCGATCGCCATCGGGGTCAGTGTACGAGGTAAATTCCTCGAACCAGCCCATGGTGGTTGGGTCGGATTCCAGGCCAGGCATCGCTTCGGTACCGGAAATAAAGTCGTCACCGGCTCCACCGTGGAGGGAGTCGTCACCCAGGCCGCCGAAGATGATGTCATCCGCGTATTCCGGATCAAAGTTCGGTGTCTGGTCGTTTTCAATGCCACCACCAATGCTGTCGAGGTAGAACGGTGTCAGGTTGACGGTCTTCTTGAGCTCGTAGCGCTTGTTGATAACGGCTTGCTGCAGGTTACCCGGAGTGGAAATCGGATCGTCAAACTGGTTGTTTTCGAATCCGGCGATTCCAAAGAGTGGCTCACCGGCGAGAGTATTGCGACTGGTGTAGATACGACCGTCGTCACCGAGGGCACCGTCATTGCCGGTTCCGCCGGAAATCCAGTCATGGCCCCAGCCACCGATGAGGTTGTCATCGCCGGCCTCACCATAAAGGACATCGTTGCCGACCATGCCGTAGATTTCATCATCACCGGACTCACCGTGGATTTCGTCCCGGGCACCGTTGTCACCGCCATCAGTGTTCTCTTCCGGATTATCCGGAACGAGGTCACGACCGCCAGGCGTGTAGTCAACCAGTTCAACCGCCCGCGGAATGAGCTTCAGGTTGTTATCGTAGCTAGTAAGGACGTCATCGATTTCGTCATCGCCGGCCCAGTTGGTGTTAAAGGTCTCGTTGTCGTAGTTGAAGCTGAGGTAGCCGAGGAAGGTCGCAATGTCGCCATCAGCTATGGAGCCATGGCCATCGACATTGGCAATCTCAACGCCGGAATCGGTCGTTACTCCGACCAGGCGATAGATATTGGCATTGTCACCGGTAATGGTGTCAGCATCGCGGGCGTGGAGGAGATCGCCGTAGGTATTGCGGGCGAGGTCATTGGCATCGGCGTTATCCGGGCCGCCGGCGCCACCGAAGATAATATCGGTGCCATCCGGACGCAGGGCTTCGTCGCCTGCAAGGCCGAACATGGTTGAGCTGCCACCAACGATGTCGTCCTGGCCGAGGTTGCCGAAGATGACATCCTGGCCGCCATTACCCTCGATGTAGTCGTCACCATCGGTGGTCAGTTCGATGGACGGAGAGACGAGAAGCGGCATCAGGGGATCCCAGGAGAATGGTGTGGAGGAATCCCAAGTACCGATAACAGAGCGTCCTGCGCCCACGTCTGCGAAGAGGTCGGCCGCCGCCTTTTCAACGATCCAGCCATCACCATCAAACTCGTGATCGGCCATCCAGCCGTCGCCCTGGAGACGATCATTGCCGAGCTGGCCGAAGATCATGTCGTTGTCCGGACCGCCGGCGATGTAGTCATTGCCATGGCTGTTCGGATGGGTCGTATTGGCGTGGTCGTAGAGGACGATGTCGCGGGCATCCTTGCCAGTGCCGCTCGGGTTGGACTGGTGGACACCGGTGACAAGGGCCGCACCGTCGGTGTAGCCGTTATTGGAGTCACCGTAGATAAATGTACTGTCGAGGACGCGCATCCGCGGGTCGGTGGCATCGCCACGGCGCAAGATGCTGGCATTGTCACCGGCAATGACATCGACATCGCGCTCACCAATAGATTGACCCGGCAGGTTGGGCTGACCCGGCAGGGCGGAGATGCCACTGGCACCACCGGCACGGTCGGAACCACCATCGATGCGGTCGTTGCCGTCCTGGCCGAAGGCAACATTGTGACCGCCAATGAGATCGTCACTGTCATTGCCACCGTAGATGACATCGTGGCCTTGGCCACCGATGATGATATCTTCGCCATCTTCACCGAAGATGATGTCATCACCGTTTTCAACATAGGTGGAGTAATCCGGATTGGTGTCGATTTCCGTGTGGGCGTCGATGTCAACAATCTGGGTATCGATGGAGAAGAAGGTGAACGGATCCTGCAGACCGGTAAGGCCGAAGAAGTCGAGACCAAGGTAGCTGTCACCACCAATGAGCGGCAGGGCCTGTGCGACAACGCCGCCTGCAATGGCACCGTGGTCGACTGCGTCGAGGCGACCATGGTCACCGAAGACAAGGTCATTGCCGGCGCCGGAGCGGATTTCGTCATCACCGGTACCGCCGAAGATAAAGTCATAGCCTGCACCGCTCTGGATTTCGTCGTTACCGCCGTTGTTCGGGTCAGTGGTGCGGATGCGGTCAATGTCGGAGGCGTTGGTATCGTCGCCGTGGCCGAATCCGGTATCGGAAAGGTAGCTGCGTTCCGCGGCGGTGTAGTCGATGAATCCATTGTCACCAAGGATGATATTATCGAGGTCGCGCGGATTGCCGCTGGTCGGATTATACGGATCGTAAGCCGACTCGGTATCGCGGTCGTAGTTTTCGCCGAAGTTGGCGATGATGTCGTCCTGCCCAAGGCCACCGAAGATGATGTCGTAGCCAAGACCGGTGGTGATGATGTCGTAGCCACCGAGGGTTGGGCTGATGGTTGTCAGGAGACCCAAGGTGATCGGCTGGGTACCGAACTGCGGCGCATCTTCACCGGCGGCAACGATTTCCGCATTGTCACCGAAGACAATGTTGTCGCCCTGGCCGGCATTGATGGTGTCACCTTCCGGATTGTCCTCGCCGGAGACGGACTGGGCAACCTTGACGATGCCTTCAATGATGACGTCAGTGACGATTTCGCCGTCTTCACCGCCAATGATAATGTCATCGCCGTCACCCGTGGTAATGGTATCGGAACCACCATGGCTCGGGGCGAGGGTGAAGATACGGTCGATGTCGAACGGATTTGCATCGTCACCCGGCAGCAATCCAGTGGACGGCGTATTGGTGTCGGCATAGAGGCGGCCCTCGTCATCGGCGGTCCAGTCGATGTAACCGGAGTCCCCGAGGACGATGTTATTGGCGTCCGCGCCGTTGCTATCGGTGTACTCGCCATCATTGGCAGTGATGATGTCGGCATCGATACCACCGATGATGATGTCACGGCCAACACCAGAGGTGATTTCGTCGGAGCCACCGATAAGGGACTCAATGCTTTCGACCAGACCAAGGGTCAACTCGATGGAACCGAAGCGGTTCAGGTCGGATGCGGCAGCGGTGATCTGGCCATTGTCACCGAAGATGATATTATCACCATGGCCGGCATTGATGATGTCGCCAGCGTCGTCTCCGTCACCAGCAGCGACAACGTCGCGGTCAAAGTCAGAGGAGATGACCACTCCGTCACCATCCGGGATGGTCGCATCGATGACGTTTTCGCCATCCTCACCACCGATGATGATATCGGTACCGTCACCCGTGGTGATAGTGTCACTGCCACCATGGTCCGGATTGGTGCTGAAGATGCGGTCGATGTCGCTGGCATCCGTATCGTCACCGGGAAGCGTGCCTGCCGGATAGGTTTCACCACCAACGCTGTAGGAACGGACGATGTCGGCATCCTCAATGCCGATGCCGTCTGCAGCGGTCCAGTCAATATAACCGGAGTCGCCAAGAACCACGTTGTTACCATGGCCGGCATCGATGACATCGCCATCGATACCACCAAAGATAAAGTCATCACCGTCACCTGTCGTGATAGAATCGGCGCCACCAATGAGGGAATCGAGCGTCTCAGCAAGTCCGACTGTCATGACAACTTCCAGACCGATTGTACTGGTGCTGGAGAAGAAGCGGTCGGCATCGGAATCTGCAGCCACCACACGGCCATTGTCACCGAATACGATGTTACGGCCGTTACCGGTAACAACGATGTCACCGTCCTCCTCGTCCTGCTGGACGGAACGGGAAATGCGGACCGGGCTGATCCAACCGGCATTAATCATGAACTCGCCGTCTTCACCGGCAAAGATGATATTGTCGCCGTTACCCACCAGGATCCAATCGTTGCCCCCGACATCAAGGTCAGTCGATTCAGCAACATCTATATCCGTATTGTCACCGTCATGGATGATGTAGTCGATACGGCCCATATCGCCAAAGACGATATTGTTGCCTTCTCCACCGTCGATGAAGTCGCCGACGAAGGACTGCCCATCGATATCCAGTTCGGTGCCGTCGTTGACGCCACCAAAGATGAGGTCATCGCCAAGTCCACCAAAGATGATGTCGTTGCCACCAATCAGCGGATATTGGGTAAAGATTTCATCCGGGTTCCTGACAGTGCTGTCGAGCTTGTCTCCGGGGCCTCCATTACCGAGGACAACAACCGCCACGACGACCTGGACGCCTGCATCCTCGTCGTTGTAGTAGACGACCTGCCCGCGGTCACCGAAGATGATGTCGTCCGCATCGCCGCCAACAATCTCATCGGAACCCTGGCCACCGAAGATGATCAACGGGAGCGTCGAGGAATAAGTACCCCACTCGGCATCGCCGGTACCGGAGGCAAAGACATGGTCGTTATCACTGATATCGAGGTAATCGTTCCACGGGCCCTGGGTGTTGAGGACAAAGAAGCCGTCAGAGACATCGGCTCCACTGTTGTTGTTTTCGGTAGCGTCGAGGTCGATATAAATCCAGTCGTCGCCAAGGCCAGTGTTGAGGCTGGTGATGGTCCGGATTCCGGCGCGATAATGAGTGCCGTCGATACGAATGGTATCGGCTCCGAAACCGGTCCAGATAGTGATACCCTCGGCAAAGTCATTGCCCGTTCCCGTGTCAGCCCAGAAGGTGATATTACCCTCGTAAAGGTCGGCCCAGCCAAAGGCATCATCGCCGCCACCGAGGCCGCGGATGACGATTTCCGCATCCGTGGGCTCGTCGCCAGACGGCTTGTCCGTGATGACGATATTATCGTTATCCAGCGTACTGGCTTCGCCACTGACCATGAGGAGATGGCTGCCCGTACCGGCATCGATATTGAGGTCACCATTGATGAAGTGGAGGTGGCCGGTCAGGAAGTCGATATTGCTGTCTTGGGTTTCGTCAGCGGTTGAGGAAATGTAGATTCGCTCGTCACCGTCTCCGAGGAAGAGGTTTGTTTCGGCAGTTGTGCCACGGATATTGAGGACATCATCACCGGAACCGAAGCCGATGTTGAGCTCATCGATGAAGTAGTAGTTAATGCCATCAATCCGGGTCAGGTAGGTTGCAGCATGGGCCTCGACATCATCGTCCGTGCGCTCGTTGGTCGAATCCGGTGTGTCGCTGATGTCGTCGAGGACATAGAAGCGGGTCGTGAAGACATTTCCGGCGATGTTCTCGATGGTCAGGACGCCGTTCAGGCTGCTGGCGCGGAATTCCGGCAGGCCCCATTCGTTGATCAGGTCGGCCAGCTTGCGGGCGACCGATGCATGGGTGTCACCGGCTTCGGCGATCACCTTGAAGGTCAGGACGCCCGCTGCGCCAGTCGTTGTGGAAACGGCATCCAGACTGGTGGCGGTATCCAATGTAACAGTGATGTCCAGGCTGTAGACGCTCTCAAGGGTCACCTGCCAGACTTCACCAGCTTCCGGCTGACCGGCCGCCTCGATGGTGGTGGTGGCGGAGAAGAGCGTGCCGTCGGTGCGGCTGATGAGGACCACGTATCCTTCAACGGCGACGGAGTAGTCATTACCGGTGCCGTTCAGGCCGTTCAGGTCTTCGGCCAGCTCGGCGGCGATGATTTCCAATGTATCATCAGCGAGGACGGTGTAGCTGAAGGTGTGGGAGGTGATGCCATCGGTGACGGTAATGCTCCAGACTTCGTCGATTGCCGGTGTGCCCAGCAGGGTGACACTGGATTCCGTCGGCGTGGTGCGGTCAATTTCCACCTTGCTGAGGTCCGCCTCGGTGCTGCCGTAGTAAACCTCGGTTGAGAAGAGGTCGCCGTTGCGGTGGAAGATGACGAGCTTTCCGCCATCACCGACAGCCGTGAAGATGTCAGGACCGTTTTCATTGATCTCTTCGGCGAAGGCGGCGGCCAGTCCGGCGTAGGAGGCCGTGTCATCAACTGCCACTGTAAAGGTATGGGTAATGCCACGGATGGTGATTGTCAGGGTCCACATCGAGTTGAGATCGAACGGCTTACCACCGGCAATAAAGTCAACCAAAGTGGCACGCGGGATGCGGATATCCGTGATGCCTTCACCTTCTGTTCCACCCAGGGTGACTTCTGTTACCAGAGCCTCGTATTCATCGGCGCCGGCGGAATTCTCCTCGGTAGTGAGACCGCTGGCGTCGAGGTCATGGATGGTCAGGTCCCGGTGCTCGCCCTGGAAGGTGATGATGAAGGTGCGCTCACCGACCTTGCGGATGGCGAAGTTGTCCGTGTAGGGCTTCCAAGTTGTACGGGTGGCAAAGTCAAACTCCGGATCAATGTCGATTGTCGAACCATTCGGGTTGAGGATCGGGCTGATGGCCTTGTAGAGGTCGAGGGCGGAGGCGTTGTAGTCGATCAGGCCGGTGGTGAAGAGCTCAAATTCGCCGAGCTCGTTTTCGATCCGGAAGGTCAGGGTGAAGGAACCACCGGTTACATTCGGATTAATGGTAATGACCTGGATATTGTTGATACCTTCATTGACGGTCGATCCGTCGCGGATAGTGCTGATCTCGACCGCCACGGAGGCGTTTTCATCCGGCACCAGCCCGGTCGTCTCGGTGTTTTCGGCCCACTGGATTTGCTGCTGGTCAATGCCAGCCATGTCGCCGACGAATGTGATGGTGTAGGTGACACTGCCGTTAGCGAAGGAGGCAGTGACATCGATATCCTCGGTGGCATAGAGGGCGCGCAGGCGTTCAGCCATTGCTTCAGCAGTGATACCGTAATCGATACGGACTTCCGCCCAGCCTTCGCCACGGACGACATCCCCTGCCTCGAGGCGGGTTTCGAAAATGCCACCCTCGCGATCGATGACAATCAAGCGCTCGCCAACAGCAATGGCAGTGTAACGGGCATTGGCATCATCGAGTGGATCTCCACTCAGGGTCACGGAGAGTCCTTCACCTTCGTTTATCTGTCTGGCGAACTCGATAACCAAGTCCACGAGTGATTCCGCCGTAGTGGCATTCGTGGTGATTTCGTAATACAGCTCACCGATGCGCAGGCGCCACAGTTCATCCGTCTGCGGGGTACCGACAAAGTCAACCAGTGTGGTTGTGGCGGTCCCACCATCAATGTCGGCGCTGGCCACCGGAGCCAATGAGGTGTAGGCGGTGAGGAAGCGGCCCGTCGTATCGGCGATAACCAGATTGTCACCGGAGATGGAGGCAATTACACCAACCAGGGCCAGATCGCCCTCGGCGACTGAGAGATTGATGAGGTCGGCAAATCCCTGGGCAATGTCAGAAGCACTGTCCGCGGCAGTGACCTCGAGGAAGAACTCAAAGTTGTTGCTGCCAACTGAGAGGTGCAGGATCCATGTAGAGCCGGTGACCGGAGTGCCGGTAATGGTCACCTCGATGGGCTCAAGACCGGTATTGATGATGCCAGCACCTGCCGGACGGAAGGCTGGCAGGACTTCACCGTCGGATGTGAAGTCGGCACCTGTCCGGTTGACGATGTAAAGGTTAATGCCATTGGCGAGGGCCGTGAAGGTACCCGTGAGGTCGGAGTTGATGACCTCAGCAAGGGCGTCGATCAAGTCATCAAAGGCGTCGAAGTCCACAATGGTCTCATCGATTTCGAAGCCGTACTCTACCCCGTCAAGGGTCACAATGAAGGTTTCGCCATTCGTGAAGTCTCCAGCGGCGGTGAACTTGCTCGTCGGTGCATCGCCAGTGATGGCTCCAGAGCCGGCGATGGTTCCGTCAGGCAGTCCGACTTCAAAGGCGACCTCAAGGCTGCGTCCGGCCGGGTCGACGATGTAGAGGGTTTCCCCGTCAGCAATGGCGGTGAATCCGGCCTGCGTATCGAGGCTGATCAGGGCAGCCAGGGCGCCGGTGATAGTTGCCAGGGAATCCTGGTTGCCGGCAATCTTGTAGCCGTAGGCAAAAGCGCTTTCCCCGGAGATTATACGGATGTACCAGGTCTGGTCGACAAAGCGGGTGCCGTCGAGGTTGACCACGGCAGCGGACGGAGTCGTGGCGTCGATTTCGACGGTGGCCGTCGGGTAGACTTCGAAGGCAGCCGTAATGCTGGTCGTACCATCGCGAACGATGACCAGGGAATCACCATCCATGAAGGCAGTGTATTCACCTGTGACACCGGCATTGATCTTGGCAGCGAGGGAAGCTCCTATTTCGGCAGCAGTCTCAAGAATGCCATCGACAAGTGCCACTGTGTGGCGGAAGACCGCACCATCAAGAACAACCTCCCATGCCTCGCCTTCAACCGGTGTGGTCGTCGAGGTGATGATCACTTCTGAGGTTGTATCGTCGTAAACGAGGGAATTGCGCGGGGTAATGCTGCTGGTGTCCATTCCATCATCCGGCATAAATGTGCCGGTGAGCGGGACGATGAGGACCGAGCTACCTGCGGCAATAGCTGTAAAGGCAACCTCAACACTGGTAGTCACGGAAACATCAATTGCGGCGGCACCAGCCGGGCGGCGGGTTGTAGTGGTGGAGTCGAGGATCGGATCATCCGAGGTCACGAGGAGATCGGCACCATCTGCTTCCACCTTGAATGGCGTTCCAATGACGGCGTTGAGGGCGGCGGCAAGACCGTCAGCAACATCAATCATGCTGGCCGTGGTAGCGAGGAAGGAGGCAGTGGCCTCGAAGCCGGCCGAACTCAGCGTCACGGTCCAGGTTTCATCGATGGCTGGAGTGTCGCCGAAGACAATCCGGATAGTTGTGCGGGACTGGATTTGCGTCGCCAGTTTGTCAGCAATGACCGCTGTATCCTCAAGGACATAGCTGTAGGACTCGCCACCAACCGTGATGGTCCAGGTCTCGCCAATGGTCGCTGTGCCGTCGAGAGTCACCTCGGTCACTGCATCAGAGAGCACCGTGATGGCATAGCTACCGGCGGAACCGGCGGATGGCGTAATGGAGAAGGTGGTCACGAACCCGTCTGCGGCCAGTTCTTCAATCTCGAGGATGACCTCACCACCAACAAGCTTGGCCGAGGCAATAAAGTTACTGCTGCCGACATTGATCCGGTCCGCCAGGCCTTCAGCGATTTCGAGGAGCGGAACGTTTTCTCGAACCACGTAATCGTAGGGATCCTCGTTGGAATCGAGGTGGATGGTCCAGGTCTCGCCAGCGGCGGCAGTTCCACCGAAGGAGATTTGCGTCGACACGATAACGGCCGACACGGTGCCTTCGTTGACAGTGGTCGGGATAGAGTAGACGGCCGAGGAGGCAGAGGTGCCAATAATGACCAATGTGTCACCACGGGCAGCGGCTTGGTATTCACCACGGGCGTTAATCAGGTCCGCAATACCAGTCGCCACGTCGGCGAGGCTGTCCTCAGCCATGACGGTGTAGTCGTAGTTGTACGTACCCAAGGCTGTGTCATCCATAGCGACGCGCCAGACCTCGTTCTCGACCGGCGTACCGGTGAGGATCGCCACGGAACGATCCGCTGCCGTTGTGGAATCCACACCAAGCGGCGCATCCGGAGCGGCCCGGGAAAGACTGAAGGTGACGAGGAAGGCCTCCGCATGGGAAATGGTCAGGCTTTCGCCAGTTGCCACAACGGTGAAGCCGTCATCATTATGGACAGCCGTCTCGATTTCGGTAGCAAGGGTGGCCAGGGAAGTGCTGCCGATGGTGAAGTCGTAGCTGTTTACAGTCGCCCCGCGGGTCAGGACGAGCGTCCAGATATCGTCAATCACTGCCGGGCCGATGATATCGAGTGCGGCCTGGTTGACATTCACTTCAACGTCAAATCCACCAACCGGGGTGATTTCCATCTTCGAATTGAATGTCACCCCACCCTTGTTGATGACAAGAAGGTCGTCGCCGTTGGCGATGGCCAGGAAGTTGGCCGAAGCAAGGCTGTTGATGACTTCTGCGAGGCCGGCGGCGATATCTGCCAAGGTGGCATCGTCTACATCAACCGTATACTCGAAGCGGGTAATGATATCCTCGCCGGAAATATTCCGTGTCAGCAGGACGGCCCAGGTATCGCCTTCGTTGACGACCGTAGCCCCGGCATCACTCAGGGTCATTGCCGTGCTGGAGGAGACCTCCGTCTTGGTGTAGGTGCCGTTGGCGTCAAGATCAGTGATGGAAATGGCGGATGGTGCAGTGATGAAGATCCGGTCACCAGAGGCAATGGCCGAGTAGCCAACGAAATTATCACTGATGTAAAATGCGAGGCCGGCGGCCACCGACTCAAGGATTTCGGCGAGGATTTCTGGTGCAGTTGTGCCGTCGGTCAGAAGGTCATCGGCAGTCACCGTGTAAAGGACGTCGCTTCCGTTGATCTGGAAGTTCCACAGTTCGGCGAGGGAGATAGTGCCATCCTCACTGGCAATGGTCACCGTGGCTGGATAGGTGCGGCTGATATCGTTATAAACCTGGACATTGATCACCGGGGTGGCATCGAAGGTGGTGCCGACAGTGCTGAGGATTATCGAATCGCCATCGGCGAGGGCAGCGTAGTCGGCGCTGTCGGCATTGACCAAGGCAGCAATGGCTTCGGCCAGATCGGCCTTGTTCATGCCATCAGTCACGGTAACCGGGAAGGAGACCGGGCCGGAGGAGCTTGTTTCAAACTCGAGGGTCCAGATTTCACCCGCCACCGGTGTACCCACGAGGTCAATGACGTGGGCTTCCGAGTTATCGGTCGCCGATTCCGTACCGCTGGTGGTGGAACCGTCACTGATGGAAATGCTGGCCTCGATGGCTGCAGAATCGAAAGTTTCGTCCGCACTGGTGACAAAGAGCTGGTTCCCGACGGCCGAGGCCGCGAAGTCAGGACCGTTATTGAGGGTCCAGGCAAACCAGGTGGCCAATGCCTCGGCAGAGTCAATCAGGATATCCACAGTTCCCATTGTCTGGGTGGTACCGATGACAACCGAGAGCGCGACTGTAGTGGGCTCTGTGGTAACGATATCAACTTCCCATGTCGAACCGTCAATCGGCACTCCGTTGAAAGTCAGGGTGATGGAGTCCGCGGTGGTATTGATATCCCCGGCCGAACCCGCGCGGGCGATGGTAGCGGACGTGTCGAGCACTTCACTACCGCTGGAGACGATAGCCAGACCGTTACCAGCGGCATTGACGCTGGCGGCAAATTCACCGGTGGCATTGATCTTGAAGGCCAGTGCCTCGACAAAGTCGGCAAGTGTCTGGACGATCGTTCCATCGACATCCTCGTCGTAATCAACCTCGACCATGTAGGTTGTGTTAAGGTCGATGGACCAGGTCTCACCCGGCTGAGGAAGTCCCGCGAAGGTGGCGACAACGGCATCGGAAGCGGTAACGCTCGCCGTGGCACCGAAGCGGGTGACGACGACAGACGGATCCAGGCCGGCGCCCGTAATGGTGATGTCACTACTTGCTGCGGTGGCCGTGATGGCCGGGCCAAGGGAATCGGTGACCTTCCAGGCCAGGGCGGTAGCGATCTCTTCCAATGTATCAACTTCCACGCTGTCGACTGTTTCCCCGAAGGTGACACTGACAAAGTCGGTATCATTGAGGTTCAGGGTCCAGATATCCAAGGCGCGCGGAGCGGCTGAAGCGGAGGTATCGAGGCTGATTTCGGCATCGGTGCCGGACACGGAAGTAACCGTTCCACCACTGGATGGAATCTCGATGCTGAAGCGGGCATTCACATCGGTACCAGTAGTGCTGAAGATGGAGAGGATGTTTCCGGAAAGGACCGTGCTCAGGCCAGCGACACCATCAACGGAGTCAGCCAGTGCGTTCGCCAGGGACTCGAGGGTATCTCCCTCGGCAACCGTAATGGAGTGCAGGACGGACTCTGTGGTTTCATTCTGGCCCTCGAACCATGTCTTGAGAATCCAGGTATTACCCGGTTGTGGCACACCGGCAAGAGTCAGGACCACGGCATCCCCGCTGGCCTGCTCGGTAAAGGTGCCTTCAACATCTGTCTGCAGGGCGATCCAGGAACTGGTGACGAACGGTTCGGCGGCCCGGTCGACGATAAA
Source organism: Puniceicoccaceae bacterium (assembly GCA_040830765.1). GTDB lineage: Bacteria > Verrucomicrobiota > Verrucomicrobiia > Opitutales > Oceanipulchritudinaceae > Oceanipulchritudo. The sequence continues at coordinate 165,451 of JBFOMH010000019.1, forward strand.
GAGCGTATTCCCGTCAACAAAGGCAACGAAGGTGGCAAGACCATCGGTGTTGTTGATCATGTGGGCGAAGATTTCGGCAATGGTGGCGGGGCTGTTCGCATCCACGGTGTAATCCGGATCATCCTCCGTAAACGGATCGTATGTATCACCGGCCAGAATCTGGAACTCGAAGGATCCTTCAACAGTGGTCAGGCGGATGGCCCAGGTGTCACCAGTGACAACCGTTCCATCAAGGAAGAGCTTGGTTACTTCTGCCTCGGAACCAGCAGTGACAAGGTTGCCGGCCGGCAGAACGGAGGCTTCCGCAGTAAAGGCCACGTCGTTGTCGAGTGTCAGGACATTGGCCAAGGCATCTGCCGTAAAGCTATCAAAGACCGGATCCAGATCGCCGAGAAGAAGTAGTTTTTCACCGAGCTTGGCAGCCACCATGTCGAGCGTGTCACCCTCGAGGACCTTGTAAGATACCGCTGTCACGGCTGCACCCTCCTGCACGCGGAGGAGCCAGGTTTGCCCGGCAACTGCGGTTCCGTTGAGGGTCAGGTCGATTCCGTAGGTAGTACCGGAGGAAGCACTGGAGGCCGAGCCGTCCGTGGAATTGGTGGTCTGGAGGTTGAAGGAAGCACTGGTGGCACTGGCGATGACCATGCTGTTACCGGTCGCTGCAGCGGCAAAGTCACCAAGGACATTGATGTCACCGGCGAGGATGGCGACGATTTCAGCAACCGACTGCGCCACCTCGGCGGTATCCGGATCGGCATCATGGTCCACACCGAGGATGGTGTGGCTGACCGTGGTCGAGCCGTCGAGGACGATTGACCAGATATCACCGATTGCGGGTGTACCACCGAGCGTGAGGGAAATGGAGTTGAAGGTCTGCTGGGTGAAGATGCTGCCCACCGGCTCAACCTCAACACCCGTGACAAAGGCGTTTACGGAGTTTTCAAGGGTCAGCTCATTGCCGATGGCCTCGGCGCTGAAGGCGGAGATAAAGGTGTCTGCCGAGCTGGTGATGGCCAGTTCGAAGGCAGCGGCAATGGCAGCAAGGTCGTCACCTGCCTGGACAGTGTACTCAATGGTCTTGATGGTGGTGAGGACCTGCAGGCGGAGGACCCAGGTCTGACCTTCAATAACCGGACCGAGCAGGGTCAGGGTAGCGAGTGTTGAGTAACCGGTGGCGTTGTTGTCAGCATAGCCATTGGTGTCCACTCCCGCCTTGACCGATAATGGAGTCGGCAGGTTGCTGGCTATGAGGATAGTGTCACCGGAGGCACTGGCGGTAAAGCCGGCCAATGCTTCAACTTCGGCTGCCAGCGCGGCCGCGATGGTGGCGATACTGTCCGGTGTTCCGGAACCGGCATCAAGGATGGTGTAACGGACAGTGACGGAGTTATTGAGCGTCAGGGTCCAGACATCACCAATGACCGGGTCACCTCCAAGGCGGAAGTTGACCGCATTGCCGGCCTCCGGCTGAACGGTGATGGTGCCACCGGTTCCAGCGCTGTCGGCGAGCTGGATTTCCAGCGAAATTTCCGGAGCGGCGGCGCCAGCCATGACATTGATGACGATAAGGGTGTTGCCGACCGCAATAGCCACCTTGCCCGGTTCATTGGCATTGATCTCAGCCGCGATGAAGGCGGCGATGTCAGCCAAGGTGGTAGTCGTCGTAACTGGGAAGCTGCTTAAGAAGGTATCGATGGTGAAGTCCCACTGGTCTCCATCAACCGGTGTGCCGGTGAGGACGATGGAGGAAGTGGCGCCATCAACCAGGTCGAATGTACCTTCCGGTGCCTGGACCGGACTGGTGACACTGAAGGAAACCAGGTAAGCGGCTCCGGATTCGCTGACGATGATGAGCACGTCACCCAGTGAGGTGGCGGTAAAGTCATCGTTAGCGTTGATGAGTCCGGCAAGGTATTCGGCGATTTCGGATACTGAGGTAAGAACGCCGCTGCCGGTATCTTCACCCACCGTGTAGAAGAAGGCCGGGAGATCATCGATAACGACATTCCAGGTATCTCCGTCGATCAGGTTGCCACTGAGACGGACCATGGTAGTGGTTGCGGTCTCAGAATCGATGGTCGGGTCGGTGATCCGAACCTTGTAAGTACCCGTGGCGGCCTGGACGAAGATTGTCTGGATTTCAGAAATGGACGGCATGCCCAGACCGGTCAGGGATTCACCGGTCAAAATTCCGGTGCTGTTGCCGCTTTCACCGCGGTCGTCGAGGTAGAGGACATCTTCATCCGTGTCGTCACCACCGATAATGACCAACAGGGCGCGGACCGTGTCGAGTTGTGAGTCATCATTGCCATCAACGGATTCCGTGGTGGTGGTGAAGCCAAAGACATTGGGCAGGGCCTTGCTGCCGACATAGAAGGTGTCTGCTCCGGTCTGGCCGTCGATGATGGTGTGGCCGTCGATGGACTCAACGATAAGGCTGTCATCACCGGCACCGAGGTAGATGTTGGTCGCGCCGGCGTGGGTCGACTTCACGGTGAAGTTGTCGTTACCGGTTCCAAGATAGATATTCAGGACCTCAAGGTCGCGGTACTCGATACCGGCCGGCAAGGTGCGACCAGCGATGACCGTTTCAGGCGCCATGCCCATGCCGGTCAGTTGATCCGCCGTCAGGATAGCGACATTATCGGCCGGGCTGTTGTTGTGATAGACCGTCATGGTATCGACCTGGTCCGCCTCATCGACACGTGTGTTCAGGTTGACCGGGCGGTAGAAGTACTCATCTCCCGGACGCGGTTCATTGAACTCACGGATTTCGATAATGGAGACGGTTCCGACAGGCGTGATCTGGACGGAGGTATCGAATTCCTGGGCCTCGAGATTGACGATGGCAACCTGGTTGCCAATCGCCACGGCAGTGAAGGTAACCACACCGAAGGCACGGACATGGGCAGCCAGGGCGTTCGCTACATCCTCGATCGTGTCACCTTCCTGGACCACATAGGAATGGGTGGTGGAGAAGGTTCCATCGTTGAGGAAGATGGACCAGACTTCACCGGCGAAGACCGTGTTGGTCCCGGGAACGGTGTTGGCATCGGCAAAACCACTCAGGGTCACGACCGAACCAACGCCGTCAACGGAGCTCGAGGCCGCGTTTTCAAGGCTGAAGCTGATACCGGCACGGTTGACAACGGTGAGTTTTCCGTCGGCAACGAAGGCGGTGAATTCCTCGTCAGCCGCGACATTGATGCTGGCTGCCAAGGCAGTCAGGATAGCATCCGCTGTTTCCCCATCTGCGGCGACATAGGTGTGGACGCTGGTTTGTTCACCGATTCTCAGTAAAGTGGTGTAGAGCTGTGTCAGTCCTCCTGTCAGGGCGACTGGAGTTGCAATCTGTCCAGTCTGGGCAGTTGGGATGACAAGGGATTCCGTGATGCGGATATCCGGTTCGAAAGTGGCCTCACCAGAGGACTTGATGGTGTACTCAGGCTCAGTCGGTTCGGTAAAGTCAGTCCCGTCGGTATTGATGATAATGAGGACCTTGCCCTCGGCATAGGCCGCATGGCTGTCGGCACCGGAATTAATGGCTTCAGCGAGGGCTTGGGCGATATCGAAGGTCGTGTCGCCGGCCAGGACGGTGTAATTATAGTCCTTGGTTGTCGCCTCACCGGGCAGGGTCACTTGCCAGACATCATCCACAACCGGCAATCCGGCAAGGATGGCACTGCGGACCGGTGCATTGGCATCGTCAACGGTAACCGCGTAATTGCCACTGCCATCGTCGGTGCTGGCTGCAGTCGACGCAGGAGCGATGGTGACCTCGGCAATGAAGCCATCACCGGAAGCACGAACAATAACAAGGCTGTCCCCTTCCACCATCGCGGTTAAGAAGTCCGGGCTTTCAGCAAGGGTGCTGCCATTGATCTCGTCAGCAAGGTTCTGGGCCACGTCTTCCAGGTTGTCACCCGCAATCACCGTGTAGGTGAATGACGTTGCCGAGCCTGTCTTGACCCCGAATGCATCAACATCCCAGATACTGACAGTCCACTCTTCGAAGGCCAGCGGTGTTCCGGTAAACTTGATCGAAGCTGCCGGCAACTGCGGATTGATGTCGCTGAGGTCGTCCGTGTTTTCCTCGGCGGGCAGGATCCGAACCTCGACACTGAAGCTGGAAGTGGCATTGGCGATAACGAGGGCATTGCCATTGGAGATGGCGTACAGGTCACCACCGGTTATCAACTCAGCAAAGACAGCGGCAACGGAGTCCCAATTATCAGCCACGACTTCCTCACCATCAACCAGGTAGGTCTCGCCGATGGATACGCGGAAGAAGGAGCTGCCGTCGATGCGGACCGTCCACAGTTCACGCGGCTGGACGAAGTCAGTGAAGGTCACGGTGGCGGCACGCGAGGTCAGGCCATCCGTGGAGGCCGGAGCGCTGGCCCCGGAGTCGATGGACAATGTGGCGGACAAGTCAGCACCATCGCGATCGACAATGACCAGTTTGGCATCGCGGTAGCCAGCTGTGAGGGAAGCTGCGCCGGTCGAATTGATTTCAGCGGCAAGTTCCTCGGCGATGTCACTAAAGGTGTCGCCAGGCTGGATGACATAGGAGAAGTCAACCGGCGTACCGTCATCCAGGCTCAGGGCCAGGGTCCAGGTGTCGCCGTCGGTTGGCGTGCTCTGGAATTCGATGGAAAGGCTGGTCGGGGCCGGACTGGCGGGGACGGGTTCGTAGCCACTGATAGTGCCGATGGAGAATGACGGCGTAAAGGCTGCACCGGTCCGGTTGACGAGTATGAGGTCGTCGCCGTCAACCAGGGCGGTGTAGTTCTCAACGGCAACCCGTGCGTCGCTGTTGATAAGGGCGGCCAGTCCAGTTGCGGCTTCCGCAACCGAGGAGATTGTGGTTCCATCAATTTCAACACTCCAGGAAAGGCTGCCAATGGATACGGTCCAGATTTCATCAACGACAACTGGTCCGGTGAGATCAATCTCGGCAGTGTAGGTTGAATTATTGACCGTGTAGGCGCGGGCTGCGGTAACGGAAGATTCAACCACCAGTGGTTCACCAATTACGTTGACCACACCAAGCAGCACTCCCTCGCTGATTGCTACATAATCCCCGCCGGCGGTATTAATGGCGTTGGCCAGTTCGCTGGCGATATCGCTGAGGGAGTCGCCCTCAAGGACCGTGTAAGTGAAGGCTGCACCAACGCCAGGCAGGGTTATGGACCAGATTTCATCGACAACAGCAACACCGGTGATTTCGACGGTGTTGGTAGTCGCTGTGGAGGCATCGATACCAACAATGGTTGCCGGCAGGACATCCACGTCGACGGAGAAGGCTGCCCCACCCGTCCGGAATACCTCGATCGTATCCCCAACGAGCGTTGCTGTGTAGGGGCCAGCGGTATCGGCGTTGATCAAGTCCACAAGACCCGTGAGGATGTCCGTGAGACTGGTGCCTGCGGATTCAAAGGCGTAGGTCGAAGTCGTGGAACCGGAAGTAAGCTGGATGACCCACTGCTCGTCGGCAATCATGCCGGTCGCGGCGGTGAAGTCCACAGTGGCCTTGCTGGCTATGGTCTCACTGCGGAGGGCCGTTCCGGCAGCAACCGTCTCGAGGGCCAGCGTAAAGGCATCATCGGCCCGGTTGAGGATGTAGAGCTTGGAACCGTCATAAAGGGCGGTGAAGTTGGAGGCATCCGGATCGGTGGAATTGTTGAGTTCATAACCCAGCATCATCGCCACCTGCTCGGCGGTATCATCCGCATCCGCCGTGTAATCAACAAGGATGTGCTCACCGTTGATGCTGATATCGATCGAGAATACTTCCCCTTCGCGGACTGGCGTTCCGACATCGACTTGTGCGGATTGCATCGGCAGACCGGTGTCGGTGAGCGCGCCGGCCGGCAAGACGTCATAAGCAATACTGCTGACCCGGGTGGAGCGGTTGACGATGTAAATCATGTCACCTTCCGGCATGGCAGTAAATTCGGACTGACCTTGGGCATTGATCGCGACTGCGAGGCCTGCAGCGACGGCAGCGAGGTCATCACCCGGCTGGACAGCATACTTCACCAGGATGGTGGTTTCGTTGGCACCCGTTCCAATGGTCAGTTCGGCGGTCCAGATTTCTCCTTCAACGAGGGATGTTGCAGTGGAAAGCGTGTTGGAATTGGCCGTCGCGGCAACCGCTCCGGCTGTGATCGCGCCATCAAGACTTCCGGCCACCGGTGTAATGCTGAAGCTGGAGGTGAAAGCGGTATCCGTCCGGTTGACAATAACCAGGATGGAACCATCACCGAAGGCCGTGTAATCGGCGAGGGTTGCGTTGGCATTGATGAGGTCCGCCAGATTGTCGGCAATATTATCCCGTGTATCAACCAGCTCGACACGGTAACTGACAGTCGTTCCGTCGACAGTGGCCTTCCAGACTTCACCAGCCTTTGGCGTGCCGGAGAGGATGGCGGTGGCAACGGAGGTGATGGCCGTACCGGTCATGCTGCTCCATGCGCTGGTCGAGGCGGTCAGCGGAACGAAGGCGGTTACGAGCGAGGAACCGTCCGGACCGGCAATGATAACCCGTGGTCCGGATTCGACTGCGGCAAATCCATCAACAACGGTATTGATCTTGGCCGCGAGGATACGGGCGATGTTACCAAGCGAGCTGGCCACGACATCGGTTGTCCCGATAGTAAAGGTTTCGCCGACGGTAACCTCGAAGATCAAATCGCCGCTACCGGCATTGTCATTGAGTGTCACTCTCCAGATGTCACCCGTCACGGCTGAGCCGGAGAGCTGAACCATGAAGGTGGCCGGATCATCGAGGGATTCCGTCAGGCTGGAGGCTGCCTCAACAGTAAGATCCGGGGCGGTGAACGCGGTTCCATCCCGCTTCACGACTACCAGGGAGGCGATCAGGGATGGGTCAGTGGAAAGGATCCTTGAAGAGGCACTGAAGTCGCCGAGACTGCCGTGGGTGCGGATTCCTTCAGCAAGGGCTTCAGCCACGTCAGCCAGCGTTTCATCAACCCCAACTACATGGAAGACGTCCGTGCCGTTGACATTGATGGTCCAGGTCTCACCGACTTGGGCAGTTCCGTTGAGCACGTAGGTGTAGGCGGTGACGTTGCCGTTCTGCGTCGTCGAGGCATTGTCGGCAGCGGCCGGGGAGACCACGATACTAGTCACGAAACTGTCAGCGGTACGCTTGACGATGTAAAGGGTGCCATCGGCAGTGACCGCATTGAATTCAGACAGGTTGCCATTGCCGTTGATCTGATCTGCGAACCATTGGGCGATTCCCGGGAAGGTGTTGGTGACACCATCAACGGTCAGTGAGAAGGGCTCTCCGGCAACGGTCAGGTCGAAGGTCTCGCCAACGACTATGTCGCCATCCACAAGGACACCGTCCACCAGGGTCTTGCCGAAGGTCACGGTCGTGGTACGGGCGGTGACGGTATCGACATCACCATAACTGCCGATTTCAAAGGCGTTTCCAAGACGGTTGACGATTACCAGCAGGTTGCCATCGGCTGCTGCGGTGTAGTCGCCCAGCGAGCCATTGCTGTTGAGGAGGGCTGCCAGGCCAGCTGCGATGGCGCTCGAGCTCAGGGTGCCGCCGCTGGTGTTTTCAAATTCAATTTCCGTTCCCAGGCCATCCTCGACTATTACCAGGCTCCAGAATCCACCCGCCACAAGGTCATCGACGATAGTCACGACAGCAGAGGAAGCGGAAGTGGTGTCAACGACCGCGCCGGATGCCGGTGTCACTGACAGGCTGAGATTGACGCTGCCACCACGCGTGTTGACAACGATGAGGAGGTCACCTTCCGCACTGGCAACGAGGTTTACGGAATCGTCCGTGGCGTCCGCATTAATGGCCTCGGCGAGGGCAGTCGCGACGTCGGAAAGGGTCGATGCAACCGTAATGCTATGGCTGACTTCGAGATTACCAATGGTCGCCGTCCAGGTTTCACCGATGGCCGGTTCACCGACAAGGGTAATGATGCTCGTACGGCCAATCGTTGTTCCGATGGAACCGGAGTCCGCGTCGAAGCTGGCCGTAAAGGCACCATAGGTACGCTTGATGAGGACAATTGCATCACCATCAGCAACAGCAGTGAAGTCGGCACCAAGGATATTGGAAATGGACTGTGCCAGCGAGGAGGCGATATCCTCGAGGGTGTCTCCCGCTTCGATGATGTGGGAGACACGGCGCACTTGGCCGTCGAAGTCGAGTTGGATGCCCCAGTCGTCACCGACCACCGGCGATCCGGTCAAAGTCATGACCGTGGAGGATGCGGTTCCGCTGATGCCGTCGTCCTGGTCGAGGGCGAAAGCGCCTGCGAGGGTGAAACGGTAACCGGCCTGATGGACAACAACCAACTGGGCGCCATCCGCGATAGCGGCATAATCGGCCGGGGCGAAAGCGTTGATGAGTGCTGCCAGGGTTTCGGCCAACTCGGCCCCGGACTGGGCGGAATCACCGGACTGCTGCACCACATGGGTAAGGACATGGGAGAGTCCATCACCAACAAGGGTAATCGTGATCAGCTGTCCGACAGGCAGGTCATCCGACAAGGTGGAGATACGGATAAACGGATCAACACCGTCGGCAAGGACACCTGCCGGCAGGATGTTGATACCCGGCGTAAAGGCCACATTGTCGCGATTGAGGATGTAGAGCTTTTCTGCCACTGAGAGGGCACTGTACTGGGCAAGGCCGTCCCCGTTGACCGTAATGGCCAGCTTGGCGACCACATCCTCGAGCGTTTCGAGTGTCTTCAGGGTATCCGGATTGTTATCGGCATCGACCAGCTGGACAATGTAGGAGACGAGACTGTCGAGATTGCCACCCTCAATTTCCAGGGCGAAGACTTCGCCCGCAACCGGAATGCCACTGAAGGTGCCGCGCTGGACTGCGCTTTCCATGGCGGTCATATCCGGGGCAAAATCACCTGTCCGGCTGCCAGCGACGGTTGTCACGGTAGCCTCGACGGAGAAGGCCAGGCCATCCTCATTGACGATGAGGAGATTCGACCCATCCGCGAGGGAGACAAAGCCGGCATCTGTTGCGTCGAAAGAGGTGTTGATATGGCGGGCCAGCTTGCGGGCAATGGCATTGCGGGTATCACCCGGGAGGACTGCGACCGCATGGGTGCTGACGGTCGAGCTGGAGCCATCGTCAACAAGCTCGATAAGCCAGATTTCATCCACTGTCGGGGCCCCTTCAAAGAGTACCGAATAACCGGTCGCTGCCGTATCCAGTCCCCAGATAGTCGAGGTTTCAGTGAAGGGATCAAAGACCGTGCTGGTCGTGAAAGTGGTGTCACTGTGGACGATGATGAGCTTGGCGCCTTCACTGGTGGCAAGATATGGAGCGGCAGCGTTGGCATTGATGTCGGCTGCCAGGATGGAAGCGATGACCTCAAGGGATTCCACTGTGTAGCTGAAGGTCGTGCCATCAACGACGACAGACCAGGTTTCCCCAATACGGGCCGTACCGGTAAATTCGACGCGGGTCACATTCGGGGAAGCGGTCCTCGGAATCATCTCACCATCGGTCTCGAGAATCGGCAGGATCTGCGAACCAGTGCTGAAGCCGGGGGCGACCTCGGTTTCGATAACCAGCACATTGCCCTGGACGCGGGCGGTGAAGTCACCGAGGACGGCGTTGATCTTCGCAGCCAGGCCACTTGCCACTTCCGCCAGCGGTACCGTCTCGCGGACAGTGTGGGAGTGGATTGATTCAACGTCCCCACCGAGGGCAGAGTCGTAGTAGCTCAGCTCGACGGTCCAGATGTCACCGATGACCGGCGTACCGAAGAGGTCGATGGAACCGGTGTAGGCCGGATCCGGATCCGGGACAACAACGGTGTCGTTCGGTGAGATTTCGAAAGTGGTTGAATTGGTATTGCCGGCAACATTGTTGATGACCAGGGCCACGCCAACCGAGAGGGCCGAGAGATTGCCAGCCGGATCAGCCTGGACCAGAAGGGCCAACTGCTCAGCGATGGTTTCGAGTGTGTCGTCCTCAACGATGGTGTAACTGAAGGTCTTGTCCTCGCCGTCAATGTCGAGGTTGAGGCTCCAGGTGTCCCCTACCCTGACATCGCCACTGAGGATGACCGTACTGGTGTCTTCGGAGGGCCATGGGGCATTGAAGGTGACATTGTAACCCGAGACGATCGGCTTGAAATTGGACGGAATCTCATCGAAGAGGCTGAAGGTAAGCAGATCCAGCGGGTCACCGGGTAGCATGGTCACGGTGACATCGGAAGGGCCGGAGGCATCGGTGAGAGTAAGTTTCCAAGCGCCAGCGAGGTCGGCGGCGTCGTCCGGATCATCGAGGAACTCAAAGGCGACGACGCCCCAGTCGATACCGAAGAGATAGGAGAAGTCCTGGACGGGTGTTCCGCTGATGGAGTCACTGCCATTGCCACCGGAGCGGACAACTTCCACGCGGAACGGAACAACGGCATTGCTGTTGCCGGAGTCGACCACACTGATCCGCAACTTGGCGTTGCCCAGGATATCAACGAAGCCTTCAGCAGTGAAGACGTAGTCCTCGATACCGGTATCGTCATAATCGCCGGTATTCAGCTTTTCAGCCCATTCGCGGACAATCTTGGAGAGGGCCTTGTTGTCTTCGCCCACATCATAGACGATATCCAGATCGGACGTGGCATCGTCCCCGAAATTGAACATGAGGGTCCATGTTTCCGTATTGGCTGCAAAGCCACCAAGACTGATTGTCGCCTCAAGCCACTCGATGGTGGTATCGCTATCGCTGTTTACATTCGCGAAACCAACCAGATCCTGATCGGGTGTACCGCTAAAGAGGACATCATCGGATGTGACATTCCCAGTGCCCCTATCGAGATCAACCTTGAATGGCTCATCCCCGCCAATGGAAAGGATTTCCTGGGAGATGCCAAGGACGTCGAGGAACCGATCGAGGGCCGGGCCTTCAAGCCACGTAAACTCGAATGGGAATTCGTTCATCCGCGGATCGAATCCAGGACGCTCGCCGTAAATGTCATTGAAGTGGAATGACTCACGGTCGGTCATGACCGCATTGCCGTTGTTGTCGATGCTGATGCCGGTCACCGTTCCATCGGCCTGTGGATCATTGGTTTCCTCCGGCAGGCGGAATGGATCGTTGAGGAAGCGTTCCTCACCAACAAGGGCACCGCCGACAATGCTGAGCGGACCACGGATGCCGTTAACCCGTTCCTCGAAGGCCGGGAAGACAAGGGCATCACTGCCATCAATCACGTTGTCGTCGATAGCCTGTATCCAGACTGTGCGGACAACATCCCAACCGTAGTCGGTGGCATCGGCATCCCCAGCGGGAACGAAGCGCAGTTGCGGAATGATGGCAGCATCACCAACCGGTGCGACAATGTTCGTCGGGCCAGTGCTGGCGCTACTATTCAGGCCTTCGAGTCCCACGAGGACGCGTGCATCGATGTCCTTGTTCTGGGATTCGGTGGCATTGCTGATGGTGATGCTTCGGCCTTCGACGAGGACGTCGTACTGGCTCAGGTCAAGCTGGTTGGCCAGCATCATGGCAATGGTGGAAAGGGTATCACCGAACTTGGTTGTGTATTCAACGCCGGTGCCCCATGCGGCATTCGGATTGGAACTGATGTCGCGCAGTTGCAGGGTCCAGATTTCGCCAGCAGTAACATCTCCCTTGAGGGCCACCTCGACCGATTCGAAGAAGCTGGTAGTCGGGGTTTGGGAGATGCGGTTGACTTCCACCTCGCCCCATCCAAGGGCCCGGCGACGGTAGTCGGAATCACTGCCTGTGTCGACATCGACACCAATCTCAAAGGCGGTAAAGAATGGCGTGTAGTCAGCCTCGTTATCCGTCGTGATGAGGATTTGTGGCGTTTCCCGCATGGAAATACCGGCGGAAGCCCATGTTGTTCCACTACCCTTATCCATGACTGCCGAGAAGATGACTGTCTGGTCAGGATCGAGGACAAGGATGGTCTCGCCATCAGCAACCGCCTTATAGCCGGCCGCTGTGTTACCGTTGATCAGGCTGGCCAGCCCAAGCGCCACATCAGACAGGGTATCGGTGGCCGTGGGCTCATAGGTAAAGACCGTGTCGCTGCCATCATTGAGGGTCAGGCGCCAGAAGGTGCCCTGGTCAACCGAACCGGAGAGGACAAGGGTCATGCCCGGATCAAGGTCCGCGGTGTAATCAATGCCCACAGAGGTGTTCAAGATGGTGATCTGGCCCGCAATCGAAGCGGCAACTTCTGTTAGCGTCTGTGGCGTGGTGGCATTGATGAAGAGACCGACGACGTCGCTCTTGGTGGCATGCAAGGCTGCGAACTCGTCCGAATTAATTCCGCCATCGGAAAGCTTTTCATAGACCATGTCACGGAAGGCATCGACGCTGATGGTGCTCTCCGGACCAGTCAGGGTCATGAACCACACCTGGCCTCCTGCCGGTGTGCCATCGAACTGGACAAGGGTGCGGTCTGTGGCAATACGGACTTGCTCGGCAAGGTTTTCGCCAAATGCCTCATCCGCATTGAAGGCCTCATCCGCATTATAGGTCCGGGTTTCAACCGGCAGGATATTGACGATTACCTCATCCGTCGGGTTCTTCGTAAGGACGATATCCCAGGTATCGCTGATAAGGTCGCCATCGTCATTGAGGAAGCTTGAATACGGCAGTGGCAGGGTTTCCTCGGAAATCCGGTAGGTGATGTCGTACTTGCTGTCGAAGAGCGGGACTTCACTCCAGTTGTCAAAGCCGGATGTCGAGACATAGAAGGCTTGGCTGGTCGGATCGTAGTCGATGATTGTACCGGCCTGCCCGGCGGCCTGCCCTTCTACAACCTGGATACCTCGTCCGGTCAGCTCGATGGCGGCAAGATTCGTCGGGTGACCCGGGATGGAAATGATCAACTCGTAATCGAGTCCCGGATAGATGCCGGCATACTGGTATTGCGGGTAGAACTTGTCGTAGGTGACGACGGAGGATACCCGGATGAGGAACGGTTGTGCCGTGGTCGGCGCTGGAATCAGGTACTCGAGGAAGGGATCATATGGGCTGTTGCTTCCCTCGTCGACCGGGACAGAGGAATCCGGGACATACTTGGAGGAAGCCAGAATCGAGCCGCTGGTCGGATTGATCAACTCAATGACCGGGCTAATGGTGTAGTTGACCGTTTCGAGAATCGGCACCGTCTTGTAGACCGGGATGAATCCGAAGAGGTAGTAATCGACGACTTCCTCGTAACCGGTCACGACCTGGAAGCTGCCCTTGACCAGTTTGGTGTTGTCGATATCGAAAACGGCAAAGACATCGCCACCCCGTTCGGCGCGGAAGGCAAATGGGTTGAGGCCATGACCACCACCGGGCTTGGTCAGGTCCGGCGCACCGGATGAGCCGTCCTGGTCCTCGATGGTGATGGAAGTATCGGTGGCACTGGCCTTGTAAAGTCCGAGTGCATCCACGACCTTGGCCAGTTCGTCCGCCACCGTCTTGAAATTGAGTTCACCGAGCTGTGTTCCCTCCTTGAGGCCGCCCGGGACTTCCCAGAAGTATTCCACGTTATTGAGGAAGACCGAGAAGACCTGACCGGCGGAGACATCGCGCAGACCAGCATCCCCTTGCAGGTCGAAGGTGACCGAGAAGAAGTGTGGATCGCCGTCTCCGGGCCACGTTACAGCCGTGGTAAAGTCTTCTGCACCATTGGAGCTGTCCGGATCGACGAAGGCATGGACGCGGACCCATCTCAGGTCACCGAGTTCGACCAGGTTACCGTCGGAGCGAACGACCTTTACGGAGCCGTCGGCCTGGGCGGTTGCCGAAAGCACACCGCTGAGCCCGGTCGATGCATCATCAAGGGCCGAATCGAGGAAGGCCTTGACGGCATCCGCGATACTGGTGGAAGCGCCGCTGGTGGTGCCAACGGTAAAGGACGGATCCGGGGTTTCCCCGTTGTAGGACAGGATAAAGGTGTCACCTGCGTAGAGTGGTGTGGCATACCCGGCCACATCCGGATGGATGATCATTTCCCAAGGCAGCTTGACCGTACCGGAAAGCGTGGCGCTGGCAGAGACATCGACCGGATCGACAAGCGGTGAAGTGACGGTAAATGAGCCTGGGCCGAAGATGAAGAAGGAAGTACTGGTGAGGGAAACCGTGGAGTAATCACCCGTTACCAGGGCCTTAAGGCTGGTTGTCACGGAGGAAAGGCTTGGATTGGTGCCACTGACACCACTCTTCAGCGGGACAGGATAGCTCGGGTCCGTGCCGGAGCTCAGGTCAAGGCTCCAGGTCTGGCCTTCATAGACGACTCCACCTAGTTCAACGAGATAGGCACGGACACTGGTACCCGACTTGACATTGGTGTCTGTCGTACCGTTCAGATCCTCAGTGAGGGTTGCCGTGAAGGCGGCCAGGCCGGAGTCGCGCCAGATCGTTAGAATCTTGCTTGATGAGTTGTAATCAGCCGAGTAGATGGTGCCATCGATTGCGGTTTCCAGGGCGCCTGCCTTGGCATCGACTCCGGTGAGACTGTTGGAGGTAATGTTGATATTACCGATGCCGGTCAGGGCCAGTATCCAGTCGTCGTTATTGTCTGCCTCAAGGCCACTGCTGAGGTTCAATGTCACATAGGCCGTGCCAGTAGCGTCCAGTGTACCCCCTATCGGCTGGGCATCGACCTCCAGGTACTGGAAGCCGCGGTTGCCGGTCCAGGTAGACTTGAAGACAAAGGTGATCTTGCCGTTAGAGGAAGCCGTGACCGAGGTGAATGGATCGCTCGGACCGCTGAGAATATTAAACTTGTTGGCAAGGTCCTCGGCCACGCCGATAACTTCATCGGGCAGTCCGGAATTGATGGTATTGAGCTGCGTCAACAGGCCGACATTACTGGTCTTTTCAATGTTGGCCACCTTGAGTCTCCAGTCCTCTCCCTGATGCGGCGCGCCCCCAAGGTCGACAGTCAGGGTGGTCCAATTGATTGCGGTATAGGTCGCGCCAACTGGCAGGGAACCGGTCTGACCGGCAGGGGTGCCGGAGATCTTGGCACTGCCATCCGGATTGATGCCGGTTGTGGTAATGGAGACCGAGACACCGGCAGCAGCCACCGCATTGAAGGTCACCTTGTCGGCTGATCCGCCAACACTGGAAATGATGCCACTAAAGGCGGCTGCTCCAAGGGCGGTGCGGATGCCTGCCGCAACCTGATCGGGAGATGTGTAACCAGTAAGGATGCTTGCTCCGGTAGGTGTGGAGGTTGAGTTGATGGTTACCACCCATGTATCGGCGGCATCGATACCAGAGCCATCAATGTCAATCTCGACATTGCCAAAGAGGATATCGGAGCTTCCAGCGGCATTCTTGGCGGTTGTTGTCCGGCTGACCGTTCCCGCATTATTCACGGTATGGACAAGCCCGTCGACACTGCCGGCCTCACCACGACCCTTAAGGACAAATCCTCCGCCGAGGTTGCTCACGGTGAGCGTATTTGTGGTGGCATCGACCGAGTAGCCTTCGATGAATCCGTCGGTCTGGGCATCGAGGATTTCCTGGGCCAGCGCGGCGGCGACACCGGCTGCTGAGGAATTGGTGCCATCGACAGTGACGATGAAGTCGCGGTAACCCAGACCCAGCTGATAAGTGTCGCCCACCTCGACCTTGTCGGTCAACTGGAAGGTAACCGTGCTGTAATACTGGGAACCATCGGAGCTGCCGGATGCTCCTTCGACCTCGTCCGGATTGGCATCCACGTGGAACTTGTAGATGTCGTAGGACCAGTCACCGGTACCGACCACCTTGACATACGGTGTGGTGTAGTCGATTCCCGGACGATCACCCGGCTCGCCAGCGAGGTGGATGTTGCCCACGGCAGGATCGTAGAAAGTGAAGAAGCTCGAACCGTCGGAACCATCGCCATCCAGTTCCTGCCCGGTGGAGGAATCAATGGCGCCGCTCTGGTTGTTACCGAATTCATCTTCGAGCACCGGCTCGGGAGCGAAGATAAAGGAATCCTCGGCATGCTGTTCAATGGAGAAGTGCAGTTCGTAGTCGACCCCTTCCGGGACCCCGTCGATACCGACAGGCCAGGCTGCCGTGACCTCAACGTAGTACGTACCCGGTGTCTCAATGAAGTAGGACAACTGGCTGTCATAGAAGTAGCTGCTACCCGGATCCAGCGTCCAGCTGAACCAGGAACCTTCCTCGAGGAGGGTCGGCGTGCGGGGCTGATCCGGATCCAGTGGATCGACCAGTTCGTACAGCTTGAGCTGGCTGGCCCAGAACTGGGAATCGCCGATATCGAATCCGTGGTCGATGTCGAAGAAGACTTCCAAGCCCTTGTATCCAACGGTGCTACCGCTGTTCTCGGACTTGTAGGCCTCCACCGATGCCTCGTACATTTCCTCGGTGACCTCGAAGGAATAGAAGTCCGCATTGCCGTCACCCGTGCCAAGAATGGTAGTGTGCGGCAGGAGATTGGACTTGTAGATATTGGCCACGAAAGTGGTATTCCACTTGGAGGTATCGATATCCTGCGGGATGAAGACAGAGTCATGAACCTCTTCCTGTTCCTCGCCGATGGAGGTGCCGAAGTCGCCCACAAAAATGACCGCATAGGTGCTGCCATCGGAAACCAGCTCGACCTTGATGAAGATACTGAAGGTCTCGCCGCCACCGGTCTTGTCGACTTCAATGTATTCGCCGGAAGATGTGGCCGTGTAATCGGTCAAGGCATCAATTTGTCCCGCAAGGGCACTCGCAATTGCGGTAAAGGAGGTGCCGATGATGGGTGTTGCTGTGCTGACAGAGGTACCCGTTTCATCAACGAGGTGGGCCGTCCAGCGCATGTTCGTGGTCGGTTGCTCAGGCTGGATTCCGTCGAGGGTCGCATTGGTATCTTCCGGAGAGAGACCGAGGCGGAAGCGGGCGAGGTCAGTCTGGGTCGGGAAGCCATTGCCAAGGAGGACCAACTCCGTCGGCTCGATGACATCGGTTGACTCGAGGGACTGGATAACGAGTACGCCCGGAGCGTCGTTGTCGGCAACAATGACGTCGATGGAGTTTGGTACGGTGACTTCACGGTTTTCACCAACCACATACTTGTACTCGACGGTGTTGAGGTCTTCGCCCGCCGTCACGGAAACATCGCTCTGGGCATCGACCTCGGCCTCAGCAGGCAGGGTGATGACAAGATCCAGCGTGAAGGCTCCAAAGCGCTCGACCTGGATGCTGGCCGTGTCGTCGTCCAGTTCGGTAGTCCCGCCATCGTTATAGGTAACGGAGGCTGAGTAACCGGTGAAGGCGTCAATCTGGGTTTCCAGATCGTCAACGATGTCCTGCAAGGTCTCATCCTCACCGACGGTATAGCTGGCCTGCACACCCCAACCCATCGCAGTGAGGTCGATGGTGTACGTTTCGCCTTCTTCCGGTGCGCCGTTGAGGCTGACCGATTGGACATCCGGGCTGGCGCCGAGGATGAGCGTCCAGGCCGACCCCTCGGCATAGGCGAAGGTATCATTGGTGAAGTCGACGTGGGTCAGCTGGTAAACAAGCTTGGCGTAGTGGGTCGGGCTTTCGAGGGACTCACCCGTGCTGTGGGCCTTGGCGCTGCCTCCGGAATCCGTAACATCGACTTGGGAAGCAGACTCGGCCAGCAGGACATCCAAGCTGAATGGCGTGCCATCGGTGGTGAAGATGACCACGGATTCGCCAGTTGTGCTTCCATCTATCTCAGCACTGCTCTGGACGGTGCTACCGGTCACGGAGATGCGGATTGAGAAGTAATCCGTGCCCTTGTTGACCGTAAATTCAGTACCCGTCGGATCGGTTGCGGTAAAGTCGGTCAACTCGTCAATCTTGTCGGACAACTGGGTTGCGATGTGACTCAAGTTGTTGCCGCTTTCCACGGTGTAGGAAACCTCGATGCTGTTGTCCAAGGTCACGGTCCAGACATCTCCCTTGAGCGGGGTGCCCTTCAATTCGACATCAGCGGTGGTGAACTTGGTGGCAAAGCGGGTTCCACTGAGGTTGATGACGTTGCTCAGCCCATTGGCAACATCCTGCAGGGTCTCTGCGGAGGCCGTTGTGCCCTGGCGGGTGTAGCGGAATTCCGTGTCATCGAGGGTGACAATCCAGACCGAGCCGGTAACATCATCAACGGCTGTGTCATCAAGGGTGACATCCGCCACGTTCCAGGCCTTGACGCTGTCGGCCGTGACGATCTGGAAGCCGAGGGCAGTCTCGCCACTGAAGGTGGCCCGGCCCTCGGACTCACCAGAGGCGTAGAAATTGACCTTGAGGAACTTGTTGTTGGAACTGGAAAGTTCGATCGATGTGCCGTCCAATGAGGCGTCGACACCATCCTGCCCGTCAATCTTGCCGACCAGGGCGGAGGCGATCGTGGCGAGTGTATCATCAACATCAACTGTATGGAAGAAGGCCCGGCCATTGATCGTAACAACCCAGGTTTCCCCTTCTGCCGGTGTGCCGGCAAGGTCAATATCGACAGCCGTAAACGGTGTCAGCAGGTTGCCCTGGAAGGCAGGACCAGTGATTTCCACCGTATCCGTTCCGGAATCACCTTCATAATCGGTGTCGATGTTGCCATCGATGATATTGGCGATGCCGTCGACGACGTTGTTCTTTGTCACGCCGAGGAAGAACTCCATGTCGCTCTCGGATATGCGGTGATTAATCCGGGCGTAGTGTGTCCCCTCCTTGGCGTTGTCATTGACGGCACGGACAACCACTTCCTTGGGCTGATCCCAATCCGTCTGGTCGAAGGTCACGGTCACGGCACCTTGTACCGGAACGCCGTCGACCTCGGTGATGGTCTGGGTATCACCGTCAATTTCCGTAATGAGGACATTGCTGTTCGGAGTGAGGGTGATTTCGACCTGACCGGTCGGCCGCTTGGTCAGGACAATCCAGTAATTATCAGACTGGAGGAATCCCGGTGCATCTGGATCAGAGCCGGCTGCGACGGTGAATTCCCAATCGCCGCCTTCCCCGACGATCGGGGAGAAGATGCTTGCCGAGTCCACACTGGTACCATCGTGACCGGCAATGAGGACGGCTGCCGAATCGTCATCGACCACAGTGGCCACGACCCCAAGGATGGCCAATCCGTCATAGGCGCCACCATCAGCGGCACTGGCTCCCTGCTGGGTGCGGTGGACAATGGTGTACCCGTTGGTTCCCTCGGCCAAGTTATCAGCCGGGGCAAAGACAAAGACTTCCTGCGGAACGAACCAGTCCTGGCGGGTAAAGGTCAGGGTGAGGCCGTTCTCGTCCGGTGTGCCCGAGTCGCTGGTGGACAGGCCAACGCCCTTTCCACCTGCGGCGAGGACACTTTCACGGATGGCCACCGGAGCAGCGGTGACAAGGACCGTTTCTTCGGGTGAACGGGTCAGGACGACCTGGTAGGACTGGACTACCAGTGCGACTCCGCCACTTTCAAAGACCCGGATCGGGCCCATGGTCGAAAGGACCACTACATCCGCTTCATCGTTATCGCGCACATCAGCCGAGACATCCCGGACAAAGACGTTCTTGTATTCCGGATCGTCAGTGGTTGTGGTCTGGATGACAAGGCCGCTGTGCCCCTCGAGATTGTTACTGACGACGGTAACCTCGCGGCCGCCACTGCCACCGATGCTGAAGTTGTCGCTACCCAGCCCGCCAACAACTTCGAGGGAAACTTCCTCGCTGGTACTCTCGATGAAGAAGCGGTCATTCCCCTCGATGGCGTCGACGACGATGCGCTCAAGCCCGCTGTAGGTAACAAACAGACCGGCCCCGTAGACTCCCTGTTCGTTAATGACAAAGTCATCACCAAACTCAGTGCCAATCACGGTCAAAGTATCGAATCCGTCACCACCCTCAATCCGGACCGGGGCATTCACGGTAAAGGAAATGAAGTCAGCACCCTGGCCGCCGTTGATGTTGGTGAACGGTGCCTTGGGATCGTTCGGATCGACCTTGACGAAGGCCCGGACGGTAAAGGTGTCATCATCCTCATCCCCAAAGAGGAAGAGCTCGGCCTTGTTGCTGTAGACCGTAAAGTTGTCATTGCCGGTGCCGCCGAAGAGGGTCGAGCTGAAGCTGATACCATTGGACAGGAAGCCGCGGGTAATCTGGGTGGTCTCGAAGTAGTCTTCCTCGGCGAGGCCATTATCAGGATTGTTGCCATCCCGGAAGGATTCGAAGACCTGTCCGATCTGGAAGGTGTCGTTACCGGCATCACCGAAGACCGTGACCGGGGCCAGGTTGTCATCAAGGACGAAGACGTCATCGGCATCCCGGCCAAAGACTTCGACCGCACCATTGATGTCGTAGTCGTAGTTGATGCGTTCGATGACACCACCGGGGACCGGTTCGCGGTTTTCATCAACCTCGATAGCGGCAACCATACCCTGGCCAATCTCCTTGTTGGCCCGGAAGAGGAAGTAGTCGACTTCGTTGGTGCCGTAGATGCGCAGGCGGTCGATGCCCGGATCGCCGCGGGACTCGTCGAAGACATTGATACGGGAGGAAATGCGCCCAGCGAGGCCGATTTCGTATTTGTCACTGCCCTGCTGGCCATGGAGGGTCAGTTCGCCGTCGATACCGCTTTCAAAGGTCTGCTTGCCACTGCGGTCGTAGTTGACCCGAATGATGTCGTTCCCGTTACCGGCACTGACAGTAGTCGTACCGGAAATGCTACGGATGTTCACGACATCGTTAACGCCATTGATAACCGGTGATTCATCGCCCATGTCGATGGTGGTGACACCGGTGTGGGTTGAATCGAGGAAGAAGGCGTTGTCATTGTCGCTGAGCCAGATGCGCAGGAGTTCGAAGCTGGTGTAGTTGACTCCCAGGGTCATGCCCATGCCGAGGATTTCGTCACGGGTCAGCTCGCCTGCCTCACGCTCGGTATCACCGGCATCGTAAATCTTCAGGGTATCGGCGGTCCCTTCCCCACCCTCGATGGTCAGGCGTCCAAGGATAGCATTGACGTTGCCGTCGAGGGCATCGATCAGGGTACTGGTCTGGCCGAGTTGTCCGGCTGTGCTACCGACACGGACAGTGTCATTACCATCACCGGTGGAGAGGTTGAGATTCCCGTCGACGCTTTCGATATTGATGATGTCATCACCACCGAGACTGGTCAGGTTCGTGATCGAGTTACCCGCGTGGGTGCTCTCCACGGTGAAGTAGTTCCCGACACCATCAAGATGGATGTTGAGCACTTCCAGCGTGCTGTAGGTGACGCCGCCGTTCGGGCCGAAGAGCAGATTGCTGGTACCGGCCACGTTGTTGCGCAAGGTCGTGGCGGTAAGGGTACCATGATTGATCGGAATCAGGTCAGTATCCCCGGAGTCGTCAAAGGAGACGATGTCCTCGTCAAAACTGCCTTGGCCGTTGATGGTCATCGGTGCCCTGATATTGTCGAGAACACCCCGGACAAAACCATCGGCTGACGGATCATCGACACCATCAACCGTTGCCGTACTGCCGACGTTGACAATGTCACTGCCCGCACCGGTGTTCAGGATGGTGTTGGTATGGATAGCCTGGACAGCGATCCGGTCGTCACCGCCCCGGGTATCAATTTCCACATTTTCAACACCCGTATGCGTGATGAGCATCGAGGAGACAGTACTGGCTTCAATCTGGCCCTTGGTGTCCAGAACCGGCACTGTCAGGGTCATCCAGTCGGCAGAGTCGGTACCGGTTACGACGAGGCGGTCACTGCTGTCAGAGACGGTACTGTCGATGTGGACCTGGGCGACACTGTCGAGCGGCATGGTGAGGAGATAGTGCTCCGGATTGCCACTGCTGTTGCCCTGATTGTCGAGGTGGGCTTCGCCGCGCCAGTTGACCACTGAAAGTGTTGTTCCGGCGACGCGGATGGAACGGTCGAGGTCGTTGACGACGATGGTATTGTTGCCACCCATGCCATTGATCCAGGCAATCTCGAACTGACTGGCGATGTCCTCGACAATGGTTCCTGAGGCCCAGCGATCGCCTGGGTCGAAGAGCTCGCTGGCAGCGTTCTTGCCAACCGCAAACTGACCGGACCCGGCGCTGTTTTGCAGGGTGCCGACTACCAGTTTGTCATCGAAGAGACCGATATCGGAATCGAACTGCTCAACGAGGATATCCGCGGAACCGGAGGAATCGATGAGGATGTCCTTCGAGAGTCCGCCAGTGACGGTGTCGTTACCGGCACCGGAATCAATAAAGTCTTCAAACTGCGAGCCGATGATGCGGTCGTCATTATCGCCACCAAAGAGGCGCAGGGCAGCGTAATTTGTCGTCAGGCCGGCGATGACTGGATCAGCGAAGATCAGGTCGTTGCCTTCTGCGGTATCGACGTTGACTGTATCGCCCTCGGCCCGGACCGAGTCAGATATGACGATCCTGTAGAGTTCGCTTCCAGCAGCGTTGGGCATGAAGAGCGGCGACCCGTCGATTGTGTAACTGTCATAGAAGGTCAGGCTCATGCCCGGGTAGTTATCCCAGTCGCTGTCGCTGATCCTGATGTAGTCTGCAAGGGCGTTACCGTTGATGGTGATGGTGTCGGCAACCTGGTCCGGGCTGACATTGACAACGGGTTGTTCGACCAGTTGACCATTGACTTCAACAAGCTCGATACCGCCCTCGGTAACAATCTTGCCGGCACTGATGTTGACCAGGTCGAGGCCGGAACCGTTGAGGTGATTCACGGTGAAGGTATCGGCAGCACCACGGCCCTCGATGACCAGGGATTCAAAGCCCTTGCCAATAATGGAACCTTCAGGTGTGCCGCCCTGGACATTGACCAGCTTGAACTTGTCGCCGAGGAGGGAGGAGAGTTCAAAATTGTCCTCGGTCTTGATGCCGTAGACGCGAAGTTCATCCCCAACCGTGTCGGGCAGGGACTGGCCGTCTGATCCACCTTCAATCTTGACCAGCTCAAGGGCGACATAATCCCAGTGGATGACATCATTACCGGCATCACCATAGATTTCATCGATGCCGCCGCGGCCGTCGATTTCATCATCACCAGTGCCACCGCGGATAACATCGTTACCGGCTCCACCAAAGATGATGTCGTTTCCGGCTCCGCCGTCGATGGTGGCGCTGCCCGTTCCGTCGAAGACGATGTAGTCAAAGCCACTTCCACCAAAGATGGTGGCATTGATACTGGTCGGGGCCGTGTAGAAGTAATCGTCACCAGCATCACCGTAGAGAACGGCGGAACCCTTGCCTTCGTAGATGACGACATCATTGCCGCCACCGCCGTGGAACTCGATATCCGAGACAACATCCGGTCCGATGTAGATGTGGTCATCGCCCGGACCTGCGTAGGCAACGATCTTCTTGACCCCGCGGAACTGGGTTTCACGGCCACTGAAGAGAACCTTGATGGTTTCCCCGGTTTCGTCACCGCCAACATGCTCGATCTTGTACAGTTCGGCCCCTTCGCCTTCACCGATACCACGGATGGTATTGCGATCACCCATGTTGAGATAGAGGACCCCATTGGCCGCCACCGGATCCCAGACCCGGAAGTCACCAGTCGGATTACCGGCAAGGTAGACCTTACGCGGCAGCTCGATGTAGCCAAGGGTGAAGCTCATGCTGACCGAGACGGAGAAGAAGAGGAATTCAACTTCTGCACTGGCCCGGACAATGATCGGCACGCGGCCTTCGCCTGAAGCAGTGACGCTGGCGGAAATGGTTACCCCGGCAAAGGTGATGCCGAAGGCCCGCAGCTTGGCCCCACCGGAGAATTCGACGAGGAAGAAGAATTCGGTCAGGCCCGGGGTGCCGATGACTTCGCGTTCACCAAAGGCGACCCGGAAGTGGAAGCTGGCCTTGAGCCCGAAGCTGTCCGTACCGAGGGTCAGGCCACCATCAAGGGATATGTCGAAGTGGCCCTTGTAGTTGAACATGCCATAGGCGGAAAGCGTGACCAGGCCGAAGAAGTCCATGCTGGCATTGAACTCGACGCGCCATGAGCCAGCCCCTTCATATCCGACCTCAAGGATGAATCCGGCATCGAACTTGAGAACCTCGAGGAAGGAAACGGAGCCATTGAGGGCAATGAGGAAACTGTTGGGAGCCATCGTGATGCCGACGAGTGTCCTCGAGGCGCCGGTGGTGTTGAGCTGCAGCTTGCCGGAGGCTTTAATCTTGATGACTTCGAATATATTGACGTCCAGGCTGACATCGAGGAGGAGCGCCAGTCCGGGATTGGAATCCGTGTAGATGGCCGCCCCACCCTTTGCCGAGACGGTTATCGGACCCAGTTCGATATCAATTTCAAATTCGATGGAGAAGACGTTGGCCTGCATCGTAATGATGATGCTTCCGGAGGCCGAGGCCAGTCCGAGGAAGGTCACCGAGCCACGCATACCCAGCTTGAAGCCTGCCTTGACGACAACTGTTTCCCCGTCCGCGGTGGTCAGGGTCTTCTCCTGCAGACCGCCGATGTAAAGTTCTAATGTTGCTTCAACGCTGAAGCTGAGCCCGATATCGCCACCGAAGCCGGCACCGATCGAGAGGTCCACGTAGGCGGCGAATCCGTCGCCATCGACCTGGAAGACCGCATCGATATCGAATTCACCGATACCAAACAGCTTCATCGTCGCGGAAGCGCGAATCTCAATGCTGAATGGATCCGGGCGGAAGACGAATTCAAAGCGGCCCTCAATATCAATGACCGGACCCAGGCGCAGGTGACCCTGCAGGACCAGGCGGAGACCGGACTGGATGGTCACATCCCCGAAGAGGAAGAAACCGGTATCCGGGTCGGTGGCCAGGATATTGGGCTGGGTAGCGGCGTCGGGCGTTCCCGCCTCCGCGTTCGTTACGAAGGTGCTGACGGTCTGGTCTTCAAGGAACGTATTCACCTCAAGGATGAACTGCCCTTCAAGCGTAACTCCCGGGATGGTCCCGGCATCAGCAATGGCCAACTGGACGCGCCCGACAAGGCCTGGGCCGAGGCCGGCACGATTGGCGTAGAAGAGGAAGTCCAGGCTGCCGGAAAGGGCACCGACATACTCGATATTGAGGCTGACCGCACCGGAAATCCTGACATAGGCATTCCCGTCCGTATCGATGGAGGCGACAAAGCCAAGGAAGCCGCTCAGGGTAATCGTATCAAAGATGATGATGCTGCCCTGGATGCTGGCCGCGATGTAGAAGGCTGGTGCGCCGCCAGCGTCGGTACCATCCGGATTCGGGGCCGAGGCATAGACTGTGTAGGATGTCGGGGCATCATCCGGCAGGAATTCGAGGAAGCTGTCAGGCACTTCGAAGGTCTGTTCCCTCAGGGTGGTATTCATCATCAGGGCGACTTCACCACGGACCTCGAAGATGCCGTCGAAGGCGGACGTCTGTTCACTGCCTTCCGGGGTTGCCCCAAGGGACAATTCAACGGTGGCGTAGAGGGCCAGACCCGGAATGCCCGGGCTTTCCAGGGAGGCATCGAGAATGACCAGGCCAACTGCCTTGCCGTAAAGACCGAGAACCGGAATTTCCGCTTCTGCCTGGATGAAGACCTCGAAGCGAACCGGTGTAATCCGGAGGAAGAATCCACCAAAGAAGCGGACCGCGTCATCAGCATCCGGATCCGAGGAGCCATCAACCTTGATCTTCAGGGAGCCAACGATCTCGATGGCGAAGGATTCGGCCGGGAGGATGAATTCCTGACCTTCAGAAAGCAGGTCGGTCGAGCCGTCGGAGGAGTTGACCTTGAAGAAATAGCTCGGTCCGAGTTTTTCGCCACCCTCTCCATCATCGACCTTGGTGATGATCTTGTACTGCTGGTTCTTGATGATCGTCTGGACTGTCCCACTGGTGATGGTCAGGCCGGATCCGAGCCCATCTTCCTTGGCCTGGACGAGGTCGAGGATTTCCTGTGAGGCCTCCACTTCACCAAGGACGGAAGTCGAGAATCCGCTGGTGCCGATACCGGTGTCTTCCTGCACCACGTCGCCCGGAATTCCCTCAAGGATCAGGGTTTCCACCTTTTCAGTCGGCGTGGTGTTGATTTGCAGCATGGCGCTGCCGTCAGCGAAGATGCCGTAGTTCTTGAGGAAGTCGAGATTAGCCTGGATCTTGGCCACACCCCAGAATTCCGGATTTCCGGAAACGGTGTCGCCGGTAAGAAGTGTAAAGCGGGCGGCGGCCGAACCAATGTTGCCCAGCTTGATAATCTTGATGGTACCGTTGGCATCGAGGCTGAACTTCTTGACGATGCTGCCGTCGCTGAGTTGAAGGTCGCCAATTTCAAGGGTCACACCACCGCGGATATCAATGATTGGCTCCTCGGTGAAGCCAAGGCCCTGAAGCTTGATACCACCGGAAATCTCGATGTAGAACACCTTGCCGATTTCCTGCGGTTCCTCACTCGGTTCCTTGACGGTGGCGATGACCTGGAAGGCCTGTTCGCTGTCCTGACCCGGATTACCCTGCTCGTCCGCCCAGGCTTCTCCGTCAAAGTTAACCACAACCGAACCCTCGGTGAAGACACGGTTGATGAAGAAACGATAGACCGTTTCATCCGCCTCGTCGATAAGGCCATCGGAGTCATTGTCGAGGCCGTCGGTATTGCTGGTAATCTGGAGCGTGCTGTAGACCGTCACCGCATCACTCAAGCCGTTGCCGGAAAGGGAGAATTCGTCGCCGTTGATCTCGGAAGCAACCAGCTCAACGCCACCGGCAGTCGAGAAGCGGACATCGATCCATGTGTGGCTGGTATCCTCGGCCACGGCAATTGAGTCCGCACCAGCGGCATTGCCATTGGAATCCCCGGCCGGGGTGATGACATTGTAGGCATCTGCGATATAGTTGATATCGATGGTGCCGTGGGTGAAAGTCCCGACATACCAGTAACGGAAGGTGTAGGGATCCCCGTCAACGCGCGGAAGCAGGATCGGAGCCTGGCTGTCGTCAAGGGTCAGGGTTCCGTCGGAGACAGAGGTGATTTCAAATTCCGGATCGAGGTCGGTGATGCTATCAATGTCGAGGGCATTACCGGCACCAGGATCGATAGTCACGTCGAAGAAACCGCGGTTGTTGAGCAGGTCCTGATCGGTTTTTGAACCAACCACCGGATCGGCCAGTTCAGCCTTGAGGACAACAACCGTGAAGGACTCACTGGAGGCCAGCATGCCGACCGCGGCGTTGACTGGCAGGTCCCAGCCCGGCTCCGGATCAACAGCGACTGCCTTGGACTCGACGGCGTCGACCGCGAAGTTCACCGTCACCTTGCCCTCGGTGAATTCGCCGGTGAAGAAGTAACGGAAGGTATTGCTGCTGGTAAGTTGCAGTGGTTCGACACCACTTGCCGGGGCAAAGTCGCCGGAAACGCCACCCTCAACCGTGAACTCGGTTCCATCAATGCTGTCGAGGTCCAGTTGACGACCCGTGACCGGGGTGTAGTTGACGTCAATGTAAGTCAGATTGGCAGTGGTCGGGTCGGCGACCGTTAGTGTATCCGTGGATGTGTTGCTGGAACCGTCGGTAAAGCTGATCGAGTCCGGCAAGAGGGTTACGGTTACCGCTCCGGAGGTGTAGGACCCCAGAGTGAAGTAGCGGAAAGTATAGCTGCCATCAGCGCTTTCGAGCAGGACCGGAGCCTCAGCACTGTTGAGGGCCAGGTCGTGACCGCCAGCGGGATTGATATCAAACTCAGGATCCTCGTCGTAGAAGGAGTCGAGGATCGGGGTCAGTCCTGATGGGAATCCGAAGGTGACATCGATGAAGCCACGGTCATTGATCGAGGCCAGGCCGACAGCACCGTTATTGACTGGTCCCTTGATGGCGGCGGTTGTTCCGACAAGCGTAAAGGTCTGGACAATTTCCCGGTTGAAATGGTTGAGGCTGTCCTGGATGGAATCAGCTGGAATCGTGACGGTAACCTCTCCGTCGCCGGCAATGGCAAAGTCGGTACCTGAATTGATGTAGAAGCGGTATAAGTCGTTCCCGAGCTCGGTAAAGTCCTTCATTCCAATCTCGAAGATAGAGGCATCGCCCGATGCAGCGCCGTCGAAGACGATCTCGCCGGAATCGAGATAATTGGTAAAGGTGATATCCGGATCCGCAGTATTGGTCTTCTTGGAGGGGAGGATTTCAATATCGATGTAGTTCATGCTCCCTGAAACGATGAGGGAGGAATCGATGGCAATATTGCCGTCATCATCCGCAGTCCCACCGGCTTCCAAGATGACATTCATGTCATCGGAGCTGGCGCTGGCGTCCGTTTCATTCGTGAAGGACCACGCACTGGCATCGAAATTCAGGGTTACGCTCTGTGTACCGTCGGCAGCGAAGTCGCCTTGGATGGCGTAACGATAAGTATTGGTATCGCCGATACGGGTTGGCGCTTCATCGCGAATCAGGAAGATTGTTCCGGTGCCCGTCTTGGATTCATTCTGACCACTGTAGCTGAGGGAGAATTCATCCCCGAAATCAAGGATGGAACCTGGATCGAGTTCAAAGCCTGACGGAATATTGTCGAACTCGACCGTCAGGATGGTCGGATCATCGAGGACGATCGAGGCAACCGAAGGAGTGCTGGCGGCGTCTTCAGTGAAGGACCAGCTGCCATCGATGAATGTGACATTGACCACATCCTCGACCCCTGCATCCTCGGCGAAGAATCCAGTGGTCCAGTAACGGAAGCGGTAGGAATTGCCGGCCTCTTCCAGGAGGACCGGAGCCTGCCCGGTATCCAGCTGGATGGTACCCAAACCGGGACCACTAAGGGTGAATTCCGGCGTCAGGTCAGTGACGGAGTCCGAATCCAGCGTGAATCCGTCGAGGGTTTCCGTGAAAGTGACATCAATATAGCCGCGGCCCCAGATCGCACCGATATCGAGTTGTCCACCATTGCCCGGGGAGACGAGGCGGACCGTCGGACCATCAATGCCGAAGGCGATATTGTTTCCTTCATCATCGGTGGGAACGGTGTCGACGGGGAGGTAGTTACCGGCCGTATCACGCCAGCCATCTTCGCCGAGATAGCGCTTAAAGGTCACCTCGAGGGTTTCCGGTGAGTAGGTGCTGCCGGAGACATCATAGCGGAACACCGTGATACCCTCATCAGCGAGCATCTGGTACCAGGCATCATCGTCGGTGACCTCGGACGGACGTTCGAATTCCTCGATGGTAGCAATGCCGTTTTCATCAACGACGGTGGTGATGGGCACCGGCTCGCCGGAAACGACAGAGAGACTGCCAACAGTGAATTCAAATTCGTGGCCCGAATCGAGGATGGAGGCATAATCGAGGGCCGCGCCTGGAGTAGCCCCGAAGGTCACGTCGACGTAGGTTGTGCCGAAGCTACCGAAGGCCGGTTGGGCATTGGCCACATTGACGTCCACGAACGGCTTGTCGTTGGTGAATGGCAGGGAAATTTCAGCCGTCGGGAGGACGACACCAAAGCTGTGGTTCCGTGGATCACTGGTCGATTCATCGCTGTCTTCCCATGCTCCGATCTCGAGCCGGTAGGTGCCTTCGGTGAGGGCGTCCTCGGCGTAGAAGAAACGCACCATGTTGTCGCCCATGCGGATGCCGTGCTTGCCACTGGCGGTTACGTTTTCGGCTGCAATGGGATCTTCACTTTCATCCGGCTTGACCCGGAACAGGGCAGCGCCGCTGTTGATGAAGCTGTCGATGACAACATCGGTCAAATCACCCGTGGCGGACGGGATCAGTTTCACATCCAGGTATGGAAGCAGGAAGATGGAGGTGGAGGCCAGGGTCTGGGTGCTGGCTGACTCTTCTTGCCACGCTCCGTCGGGATCCTGGTAAGCGCCGAAGGTTTCATTGAAGACTTCAACCCCTTCCGAATCCGTGTAGGACCATGTTTCCTTGAGCCAGACGATATCGACAGTGGATGGGGCGGATTCATCAATAGACGTAATCCAGTACCAGAACTTGCCCTCGACGAGAACAGGCGCCTGGGTTGTGTCGAGAATCAGTGAACTGGACTCGAGTCTGAATTCGGGTGAAAGGTCGACAACCGTATCAACATTGAGGGTCGTGCCGGCCGGACCCGCTGGGACATCAACGACAAGGTAACCGCGGTTGTTAATCGTGCCCTGTCCAATCACACCGCCATCGGTTGGACCAACAAGGTTGGTATACGGCTTGCCGGTCTTGGGATCGACCACGGTCAACGTTGCCTCTTCACCGGTATTCGGATTGCGGAAGCCCATCTTGAAGCGGCCGTCAATGGTCAACAACTGGACCTGATCCGGGATATCGGCAAGGAAGAGAACCGTGGCCTCGCCGGCGGCAATCTTCGACATGTCGGCATAGAGCCTGGCACTGATGCTAAGGTTGTCAGCGGCAAAATTGAGTTTACCGATGGCAAGGAACTTGCCGTCCGTGCTGATGCGGAGGACGATCTGGCCGTTGAAGACCTTCTCGGAGGTGAAGATGGAGAATATCTTGGCCGAACCGGTGATGATCATCGGCGAAGTAAAGGCAGCGAGGAAGCCACCGATGGCCGGGTTCGCCTTGACGGCCTGGTACTGGTTGACCACCTGCAGCTTGACGCTGTCAAGCCACTGATCGGCTGACTGGGCAGTCGGCAGGTTGAAGGCCGGTCCACGCAGCTCTTCCGGCTTGTCAATGGACGGCAGGGTGCTGAAGAACTCAACCCCGGCGGCGAAGTTATTGATGGCCAGGCCAATCTGCGGGACAAGGACGATACCACCCGGGATGGAGCCCTCGATGTAGACCCCCAACGGACCCAGTTCGGAAAGGGCGAAGCGGATGGTAAAGCCGCCGGCACCGGCAAACTCGAAGCCACCCTGGACGCCCATGAAGAACAAGCGTTCCTCAACCGGTGTCGTGGTATCCAGACTACTGATTATGGAACCGGTTGCATCCAGCTTGAGGATGCCACCAATGAGCGCGGCACTGATCCTGCCGCCAAAGAGATCGCCCTCAAGGGAAACGCCAATGGAGGCGATGTCCTCGATCGGGAATTCTCCACGGAAGAGTTTTCCGACATTGATCCGGATGCCCTCGATTGATCCGGAGAAGGTCAGGCCACCAGCCCCTTCAAGGCCGGTTACGCTGGCGGAGAGGATGAGGGTAAAGTCTTCCGGCCGGTTCTGGATGTCGTCCCAGATAAGGCCGATCTCATCGATGCGGATGGGCAGCCAACTTGGCCACTTGAAGCTTTCACCCGTCGCACCACCAATGCTCAGGAAGACCCCGAAGCCCTGCTTGGTAACAAAGGTTCCATCACCGAGGAAGGCGAAGTTGCGGGCTTCACCGCCAATGACCAACGAACCAATCTTCACCTCGGCACCGACCGAGCGGAAGCTGACCAGCTCTTCATCCGCGGCGGCCCCGGTATTGATGGCCACATCCTGGGCCGTAAGGGTGAGGAAGGAACCGAGGGTTATCCGTACAGTGTCCGCGTTGAAGATAAAGGCCTTGGCCCGGCCGTTTTCAAATTCGACCCCGAGCCGGATGGCTTCCGTGTCCTCGATACCATTGGCCAGGCGAGGCTCGGAAGAGGTCCGGTCGGTAATGGAAGCGGAAACCGCCTTGCCCTCGAAGAGGTAGGCCCCGCCGGAGGCAAAGAAGATAGTCCCGTCGAAGTCGATATCTTCGCCGAATGTGACGGAGAAGTTGCTTACCCCTACCCTCAGGTCGTCAAATTCGATAATGCCCGCGATGCCAATTCGATCGTTTCCGCCGGAGGTCTGCTGCATCGCATTGGGATCGTCCGGATTGGTATTGCCTGGATCGTAAATCAGCTGTGCCTCGCCAATATCAAATCCGTCCGGATAAACAACCAGTCCCGGCGTTCCATCACTGGGAGCAATCTGACCGGTAACCCCAAAGGCCGGGAAGGTGACTTGGGCCGCCTGGACGACAAGGATCTGCTGGCGCAGGCCACCGTTGGCTTCCTGGTCGTAATTGGGATCCCAATTGAAGACAATGCCCGAGGCGGTGACGTTGACAACGTTCGGGATGTTGACCTCAAGACCGGCAACCTGGATGCCGAACTTGCCTGGGACAGAGAATGCATCGGCAAGACTTCCACCACCGGTAATCGCACCAAGGGCAGCAAGGACGTCGACATTGATGTCAAATGTACCGAGCAGGCCTGTAGCGGTCGCACTGATACCACCACTGGAGGACGAACCGGATGAACCACCTGTTCCTCCGGAACCGCCTGTCCCACCAGATGTGCTGCTGGAGCTGCCACCGAAACTGAGGCTGGCGCTGTCGACCCCGATACCGACGGTAATGACCAGCTGGCCGTCCTTGAACTGGGTCTTGACCAGGCTGAGGGACGGACCTTCCAGGGACAACGGCCCGAGGGCAATCGGATTGGTGGCATCGGCCCCATCCTGCTGGGTGGAGGAAATCGTGAAGACCTCGTCGGAACGGACACTGCTGACCGCACTGGCGCCGGTACCGGTCTGCCAACTACCCGCAACAAACTGGACGTTGACGTCGCCGGCGACGAACATGTCGGAAGCCTGGACACCCGCTTTCGGCGTGAAGAGGTAACGGTAAGTGTTGGCGGACTGCCGGATGACAGTGACCATGGCCGTTCCATCCGGGTTAACAGCCACATTGGAAGCTCCCACGCCAGTCAGCCTGATTTCATTACCATCGATACTGGCTGGGTCGATAGCCGCGCCAGTCGGGCTGTAGAAGACCACATCGAGGGAACCATTGGCATTGATCTTGGACAGACCAACGGTCGCTCCATTGCCCGGGCTAGCCAGCGAGGCATACGGTCCCGGGGACGGTGCCGTGGCGGCCTTGTAGAGGACAAACCGCTCGGAACCGGAGGCCCCGTTCTTGCCGAGGGAGTCGGACCAGGAGGTGCCGCCGATGAAGGTAACCGTGACATTGACCTTGCCAGCCGTCTGGACGGCATCCTTGAAGGCCTGGGTCATGGAAATCGGGTAAAGGAAAGTGCGGTCGTTGGTGGAATCGGTAAATTTCTCAACCGCGGCATTGTCGACTGTCAGACCGGTGAGGGAGGTTCCATCCGGTTTCGTGACAGCGACATTAAACTCGGCCGTACTGTCGAGGATGGAAGCATCATTGAGGCCCTGGCGGTTCGGATCATTATAGGTTACCGCGAGGTAGCTGAAGTCATCCAGGTTGACAATGGACGTGGAGACCGGACTGGCCAGAACGGCTGTCGGGGTGACAAGTGCCGACGCCGGGGTGGCAATTGTTGCTCCCTGGCCAAAGATGGAGTAGCCGCTGACACGGATGTTATCGAGGGAG
Organism: Puniceicoccaceae bacterium; assembly: GCA_040830765.1. Lineage (GTDB taxonomy): Bacteria > Verrucomicrobiota > Verrucomicrobiia > Opitutales > Oceanipulchritudinaceae > Oceanipulchritudo. The sequence goes on from JBFOMH010000019.1 coordinate 198,689, forward strand.
AATCCGTCAATCCCGCCAAAGTGGAATTGCGCCGCCCCGGAGAGGGCGAAGACTTCATCGAGTCCGCCGGAATCATTGGGAAGCTTGATAATGACATTGGCTTCCGGGACATCGACATTGACCACCCCGTTGGGCTGCCTGATGAAGGACATGGCCCCGGAAATCGTGAAGACATCCGCCGCACTGAAGGTCAGCAGGTTATCCTCGTCGATTTCACCGGTTTCCGTGAAGCCGGCAGAGAATTCCTCGATCTTGGCTGTGCTGTTGAACTTGACGCGGATGGCAGCTTGTTCGCCTTCTTCATCAATGAGGCCGTTGCCGTTATCGTCCTCGCCGTTGTCGTCCACCGGTTCCGAGGCCAGCGGATCTGTCGGGAGAATAATCGACTTGTCGATGGCCTGGCCGGAGTTGTTGAGCTTGACGGTGATCGAGCCACTGATGGTCAGACCGTCGAGGCCAACCAGTTCGGCCACACCGTAAGCAATGACAGCATAACGGTCAGGCGTACCCGGGACCGAGGCCCACTTGATGAGACCCAGGGAAGCGTTTGTTACCAGGAGGCCAATGGCGCCGTCCTTGATATTGCCATCAGCGTCGCGGACAGAACCGCCATCCGGAACATAGCCAAGGAAAATTTCCACGTTGCGGGCACCGTACAGGGTGAGGTCACCCTCGGTCTGGACGGTGAAATCACCGGTCAACTCGAAGAACGGCGGGATGGAAATGCTGGCATTGAGAACAGCAAAGCGGACCACGTTGCCTTCGAGGGCGCTGAAGACGATGGAGATGTTGGTATTGCCAACGGAAATGGACTGGTTGACGGCCTTGCCGGTGGTGTTGATCTCAAGGAGAATGTCGCCGCCGAGGGTCGGCAGGCTGGGCTGCGAGGAGCTTTCGGCGGAAACGGTCACGCGCAGGACACCGGCAACCCCGTCCGGAGTAAAGACGAACCCGCCCTGGCCATCTTCCAGCCTGACATCAAAGACCGTCAAGGTGACCTCCGAGGCAGCGATGCGGATCATCTTCGGTGCCGGGATGGTGTCACTTGGATTTGGATCGGCCAGCGTTATCTGTTCAAAGGTGAAGTAACCGCTGAGGGTAAACGGATCCGAGACCGAGGAGTCATTAAAGGTGATGGCGACATTGAGGTAACCGGTAATGCGGAAGAAGGGGCCCTTAGGCAGGATGAGGTCTTCCGTGTTGCCATCGCTGTCCACCACGAAGGTCTCATCGACGGCTGCATTGGTGGTGTTGATCTCAACGGCGATGTTTCCGCCAAAGGCAATATTGGCCCCACCGGCATCAAAATCGAGGTTGAAGCCATCATAGCGGATGCTGGCCGCCATGCCCTGCGGGGTAATCAGGATAAGTCCACTGAGGCCACTGAGGGTAAAGATCGGATCGTCCGGATCGCCGAGGGAGAAGGAGAAATTGGTGACAGCAATCTTGATGATTTCCGAACCGTTCGGACGGACGGACTTTTCAAAGGAGATAAAGGTACTGACAGAGATGTCGGCGGTATCGTCGAGGTCGAAATCAAAGCCGAGGGTAACGTCACCGGAAGCGGCGATGATGCGGGTTTCCATCTTCAGGTAAACAGGATCCGTACCTTCGCCAGTACCAACCTCGTATCCTGATGCCCCGAAGGAATCGATAAAGTCGATAACCGATGGCGGCGGAACGGTCGTGGTGGAGGTGTTTCCGGTGGCCCGGACCGAAGCGCTGTTGACATCAACCTTGAGGTTTTCGACGTCGAGAATGACACCCGGAACACCGACCAGGCTGATATCAGCGGCCTCGGCGTGTAGGGCGAAGTAGCTGGACTGGTCAGCCACGGCAACCGGTTTGAACATAGCCATGCCGAAATCAAAGTCCTGGATGCTCAGGCCGATGGCATCGGTCTCGGACGGATCGTCGTTCTCGTCAAAGTTACCGTCCCCGTTGCTGTCCGGATCGCCGATTCCAACGAATGCGCTGACATCGGCGGCACCAACGGTCAGGACGTTGACGCTCTTGGTCGTTCCGTCGGAAAGGGTCACGGTCTGCGGCGTGCTGCTCTTGTAGAACTCGAAACTGCCGCTGACGTAGACGAAATTCTCAACAATCAAGGTGACATCGCCATAGGCACGGGTCAGTTCCTTGTTGAAGTCGAGCAGGATCGACGGTGCAACGGCATCCCCTTCCCCATCAGGATCAATACCGGTCTGGACAATGAGTCCACCATCGGATGCCCAGTCAGCAGTGGTTTTAAAGTCAACAACCTGCGGCAAGAGCGTTGGCGAGGTGTTGGTTCCCGTCTTGCCACTGTTCATTTCGACACCGAGGACATCGGCCCGGATAGTGACACCTTCGATACCGACAATTTCCACGCCGCCACTTGCCTTGAGGCCGAAGTAGCTGGAGACATCATCTGCCTGACCGGTCGCGGTCTGGTCGGCCTTCATCATGGCCATGCCGAACTCGAGGTCACTGAGGACAAAGCCCATTGCCCCGTCTTCTTCCGGGGTGTCATTGGAATCAATGATGCCATCCTCGTTGGAGTCGACGAAGTACGGTCCGCCGATGCCGACAAAGCCATTCACGTCACTGGCCCCGATGGTCATGACATTAACGACCTTGGTACCGGTCGCGCCTTCAGGACCAACCGTGTTGACCGTTACCGGATCTCCACTCTTCTCAAAGGCGAACTGGCCACTGACATGGACGAAGTCGGAGAGGCTGAGGGCAACGTAACCACTGGCCCGCAGGAGTTGGTCTTCCGTGAAGGAAATCAGCTCGGTATCGTCGACTGTCGGGCCGGTTATGACCTGCAGTCCTGCGGAGCTGCCATAACCTGTCGGGTCGGCGGCCGCGCTGGCTGCGTAATCGATGGAAGGTGTCAGTCCAGTCAGGCTGAGTGGATCGGTATCCTTGCCCTGGTTGACCTCGATGGTCAGGCGGCCAGTGAGGGTAATTCCATCGATGCCAATAAGGTCAGCGGTTCCGGTACCCTTGAGAGAGAAGTACTTCTTTGTCGAAGGCGTGGCTTCCGGAGCGACAACCGGCTTCATTAGTACCAGGGCCATCTTTTCCACACCCAGGGAAACACCAGTTGTGTTCTCTTCCAGTGTCGCGACATCGTCCACCTCGTAATTGTCGTCGCTGTCCGCGTTGCCGATTCCGGCAAAGACGCGCAGGTTGTACATGCCAATCGAGAGGACGGACATCTTGACCGACTCGGTGGAGCCAATGGTCTTGGCAAACAGTTCCTGCTTCTGCAGGGCGAGGGTTCCACTGACCCAGACGAAGCCGGCGATATTGAGGAAGAATGAACCGATGAAGAGGAAGTCGACCGTGTCATCCAGGTCGGCGAGGGCGGTTCCGGCAAGGGCCCAGTCCTTGCTTAAATCATCTTGCTGCTCGGCAAGGTACTTCCAGTCGATCTTTGTCCCGCCGGCATCCGGCATGTTCATCCACAGCTTCATGTTCATGAGCCGCAGGGAGAAGACGTCCTCATCGAGGCCGGTAAAGGTCATGAGGTCGAGGCCGGCGGCAATGCCGACCCACTTCTGGGCAGTGGCACCGGTACCGACACTCAGTAGAGCGAGGTCGAGGAAGGCCCCGCCGATGAGGAAACCGAGTGCATCCGCGTCCTCGAGGTCCTGTTCAAAGTCAGCAACATCGGTGTAGCCTTCCTTGTCGATAACTCCGTCCACCCCGGCGAAGAGGTAGACTTCGGAAAGCCGGATGACGAGGAGGTTGGCACCATCGAGGGACAGACCGTTGTGGTCGGCGGCGCTGTCGAGCATGCGCTGGGAAATGGAGAATTCAGCGGAAAGGATAACGAACCCGGAGACATTCAGGTAGAGCTTCCCTTTCACATCAAGGAGAGTCCCCTGCGTCATGTCAGCCAGTGGCGTTCCGGAGATGCCTAAGGGATCGCCGGTGAGGGTGGCCAGTCCGCTCCAATTGAGACGCGTGCCATCAGCAGCTGCGGCTTGGTTGTAAAGGACACTGAGCTGGAGAATTTCCAGTTCAAAGGTATCCGGCAACCCGTGCAGGGCCATGGCGTCGACGCTGGCCGCAAGACCCATCCAACTGCGCATGGCGCCGTCGGCCTCGGTCACCATGACCAGTTCGAGGCTGCCACCACTGACACTGAATCCGATCGCGTCATCCGTATTGAGGCCAATGACGTTGCCATCATCGTCGAGTTCGAAGTCACCATTGACCCCAACAAAGAGCTGGAGGCCGGAAAGCGAGATACGCTGACCATTTGCGGTCGTGCTCAGGGTGGTGCCGGCACCGTCGCTCAGTCCGCCGAGGCCATCCAGTTTAAAGTACTCGAACGAGCCGGCGGCGAGGACGAAGCCAAAAATGTTAATCTTGATGGAGCCGCCGATGCGGAATTCCGGTCCGGTAAAGCCAAGCGGGGTGCCATTGACGAGAATCAGATCCGCATCAAAGGTATCATCGCCGCTCTGCAGATCGACTTGCCCCCCTGCTCCATCGGTCCAGTCAAGGGCCGGTTCTGGCGGAGGTGCGGGGCTGGCGACCGGTGAAGTACCGCTGGAGGTATTGCTTTCGTAATAGAGTTCAACCGCCTCAATGATGAAATCTGTCGGCATGCCGCTGAGACGGGCCCCGCGGACATTGATTTTCATCGCCGTGTAGGTCCGGTCGAAGCCACTCGGGTTCTTCACCGGATCCGGATTCACCTTGATGGTGGCGATGGCCACTTCACCGGAATCCACTTCGAAGCCAGGACCACCGGGCACACCGATGAAGAGACCGGGCAGGTCATCACCGGAGGTGGCGGAAGATGGCAGAAGAGCATTGTAAATTGCTAAATCATCCGCATCGACATCGTCGTCGCCATCAATATCGGTTTCATCGGACAGCGCGACTAGTTCCAGACCGATGGTCAGCAACTGGGCATCATCATAATCCGTGGCCGGGTTGATTATATCGTCCCCGTCGAGTTTCACGTCAACCGGCTGGATGACCATCTCGAAGCCGGCAAAAATCTGTACTGCGCCGTCACCAAGGCTGAGACTGAGCAGTCCGGAAATGCCGGTAAAGGCGGTTTCCAGCTCAATCGGGATGACGGCCGGCGGATTTTCTGGAATGGTTGCCTGGACCTCGACCACGACAGCCTCGGGCGTGAAGTCACCTGTAGTGGCATTACCCGTACCAATATCGGTATTCCAGTCAATAGCCTCGGCCAGGGTTGTCGTTCCGGGCGTGTTGCCCTTGGCGCTGTTGACCAGGACCTCGATGTTGGCCGCAGTAATATCAAATCCGGGAATGCCTTCGAAGGAGGCTGTCCCGATGCTTGAGGAAATGGCGGTGTAGCCCCGGGTATCGCCCGGAATGATGGTCTGGTTGGCCGTGATGGAGACAAAGGCGATTTCCCCACCGGTCACGCTGAAGCCGATCGCGTCGGTATCATCGACTGAACCATCGGTCTCATCCAAGCTGGCCCCCACTCCGATAAAGACGCTCGTAATATTGAGCCCGATCTTGAGCATGGTGGCATCCTCGAGGTCCTTCTCGGTTGTCGGCGAGAAGTACCCGTTGCCATTAGCATCGACGTCGACCTCGGTGCGCGACATCGAGAAGCTGGCCAGGCCAACAACAAATCCGAAGAGGTCGACGGCCACGGTTCCACCGATTTCCAGGGCTGTGTCCTTTGTCAGCGCGTCTGGGAATTCCGGAAGGATGCCTTCAGTGTCACTGGCACCGGCCCAGTCGATCCGGTCAGTCGATTCTTCACCTGCAGCATTGGTTGCCTTGTTGATAAGAACGCTGCCATTGAGGACCTTCAGGGTCAGACCGTCGATACCGACCAGGCTGGCGCTTTCCAGTCCGATGGCCAGGCCAGTATAGCTGGTCAGGTTGGTCGGTGATGCATCAGCCGGTTTGACCAAGCCAACAGTCACACTGCCACCCTCGATGCTGAATCCGATTGCCGAACCAACATCCACGGTATCGTCCGTCGGGGTCAGGGTACCGTTGTCATTCAAGGCCGCACCCACACCGGCAAACAAGCTCATCGGAGCACCGGTATCCGGATTTTCACCCAAGGTGATGGCCATCGTCGGGGCGTTAGCCAGGACGCCATCGACATTGTCTAAAGGATTGGTCTCACCCGAGCCCGGGATGGCCGTGTTGTTGGTATCAACATCCGAGGTTCCCTGGGTCATGGTGAAGTAGGCGGTACCCACAACGAAGCCGAAGATATCGACGGAGGCACTACCCTGGATACTCAGGTCAATACCACTGGTCAGTTGGTCGCTGAAGTCGGGCAGCAGGGTACCGGTTGCAGTGGCCCAGTTAATCTTGGGGAGTACGGCGGCGGTGCCATCGGTTGCCTTGTTGACCAGGACCGTTCCGCTGGCAATGAGGGTCAGCCCGTCGATACCGACAAGGGTTGCTCCTTCAAGTCCGATTTCCAGACCGGTATAGCTGATGAGAGGATTATCAGCCGGCTTGACAATGGCCATGTCAACGGTACCGCCCACAATGCTGAATCCGAGAGCACCTTCGGTATCGATGCCGATCGTCTCGAGGTCGGTAACATCCGGTTGCTGGTCGAGGGCTGCGCCGATGCCGGCGAACAAATTGATATTGGAAAGGGAGATGGCCATGACCCCGGCATCGGTCAGCGTGCCGGAAGCACCGATCGCTGCATTGCCTGTATCAATGGTCTCGGTTCCCTGGGTCATGCTGAAGTTGGCCGTGCCAACCACTACCCCAAATGCATCCAAGGCAGCGCTGCCGTCAATCTGCAGGTCGATGAGATTGGTCAGTTCCGGGCTGAAGTCCGGAATCAAGTCGCCGGGATCATTGACGCTGTTGGTCGCCTCCGCCCAGTTGACCTTTTCCGCGGCAACGGCTCCGGCAGCATCCACGGCCTTGTTCAGCAGGACGGAACCGGCAGCGTAGAACTTGAAGGCATCGGGAAGACCAACGAGTTGAGCCAAATCAAAGCTGACTTCCAGACCGGTGTAGCTGGTCTGGTCGCCCAAGGGGACATCCGGCTTGACGATGGACATCTTAACGGAACCATCGCTGACATTAAAGCCGAGCGCACCGTCCGTTACGATATTCAAGGTATCCACATCACTGACCGGTTCCTGGTCAAAGCTGGCCCCTACCCCGGCGAAGGCGTCTAGCCCATCCAGAGAGATCGAAAGGAGGTTAGCATCGGAAAGCGTACCGATTGTCGGATTGCCGGTGGTTACATCGGCCGTAGCAAGGGTCAGCTCAAACGTATCAACCTTGGCCACGAAAACGCCAAAGGCGTTGACCGCGGCCTTGCCACTGACCTGAAGCTGGAGGGCGCTGCTGACATCAACCGTTCCGAGTAAGTCATTTGGATCATTGGTTACATTGGTGGCCGTTGTCCAATCCATGCGTGGCGTCAACGGGGTTCCAGTGCTGTCTGTAGCTGAATTCAGCTTAACCGTACCTGCTGCAAACAAGTCCAACCCGGTAATACCAATCAACTGGGCGGCACTCAGTTCAACTTCCACACCCATGTAGGTATCACCTTGATTGGCCACAATCGGATCATCCAAAGCACCTGTCGCCATGGCAAAGTCGATACTTACTCCGCTGACCGAGAAGCCCAATGTGCCGTCAACAACACCATCCTTTGATTCAGTCAGGCTGCCACCAACACCCGCAAAGACACTGGCTGTGCCACTGAATGCGATGATATCGGCGTTTGTCAGGTTAACCACCCCATCGGTTACATTCATTGAAGCGAGGTTTAATGTCACCCCACTAACCGATGCGACAAAGACGCCGTTACCGACATCGAGGCCTACCGTGCCACCACTGATCTGCAGCTCAACCGCGCTGATAACATCGACGGTACCAAGCAAGTCGTTCGGATCGTTGGTGCCGTTTGTCGCCAGGGCCCAGTCCATCCGCGGGGTAATCGGACCACCGGTTCCGGCTGCGGAGTTAACCTTCAAGGTACCGGCCGCATAGAACTCAAGACCATTGACACCGATGAGTTGCGCCGCGTCGGACATGTCGACTACGAGGCCCGTGTAGGAATCACCGGCTGTAGTGGAGGCCATGGCAAAGTCGATATCGACCCCATTGACCGCAAAGCCGATTGTACCGTTGTTGACGTCGTCATAGGTTCCGGTGAGGGAGCCGCCGACTCCGGCGAAGAGACTGGCTGAACCGCTGAAAGCAATAATGTTGGCATCGGCCAATGTGGTCGTGCCATCGGTCACGGTCATCGTGGCCATGTTGAGAGTCACACCACTGACGGCCGCAACAAAGGTGCCGTTGCCGACATCGAGGCCAACCGTTCCACCACTGATCTGCAGCTCGACCGCGCTGATGACATCGACGGTGCCCAAGAGATCGTTCGGATCATTGGTTCCGTTGGTGGCCAGGGCCCAGTCCATCCGCGGGGTAATCGGACCACCGGTTCCGGCGGCGGAATTAACCTTCAAGGTACCCGCTGCGTAGAACTCAAGGCCATTGACACCAATCAACTGCGCTGCATCGGACATGTCGACCACGAGGCCG
>JBFOMH010000020.1:0-101331 GCA_040830765.1 Puniceicoccaceae bacterium
ATGCGGCCCTGCTGGGGGAAAAAATCCCGCAGCAGGGAGACGAGCACGCCCGAAAAAAGAAGGACAAAGGTCGTCGCCAGCCCCAGGGGGGGGGAGTTCATGGGGGTGTTGGTCACGGCCAGGACCGGGCACAGGCCCAGAAACATGACAAAGACGGGTTTTTCCCGCCACAGGCCCACCATGAAGGTGTCCCAGCTCAGGGGTTCCGGCAATCGTGGATCGCGTACCATCAGTTATGCCCTTTCAAGTTGCTGTTCATGGATTGAGAGTTGTGTTGAGGGATTCCTTGTAGCGCTCCAGCAGCGGGAGCATTTCCATTGTGCTTTTACGCAGGCCGTCTCCAATAGCGGTCGAGGTGACGGTGGCGCCGGAGATGCCGTCGATCTGCCAGCCTTCAGTCTTTTCACCGTTCTTGACGGTGACAATTGGGTTGGCGACCGCGGTTCCCTCCTCGTTCAGGGAAGCGTCGAGGCACTCGAAGTTGGCCAGGAAGTCCGGGTCTGTCTCAACCTTGTCGCCAAGGCCGGGTGTCTCCGTGCTCTGAAGGACGGTAATGCCGATGACGCAGGCACTGTCCACAGAGTATCCGTAAAGGGTGGTCACGACATCCTGGTAGCCCCGCGCGGAGGCTTCCATGGCCAGGCCGGCCAGTTGGCCCTCGGCATCGTAGCCGGCAAAGACATTGGCCTCGGCGATGGCCTCATCCGGCAAGGCAACAAGACCCGTTTCATCGAGCTTGTAGTTCTTGCGTACACTGGCTTGGGGGAGGACCGTAAAGATAGCTTTTTCCAGGGCGCGTTGCTTGTTCATGGCGATACGGGGCGCCGTGAGCTGGAAGGCCATGACAACGAGCAACCCGGACATCATGGCGATGAGACCGAGGGAAAAAATCAAGCGGCCGCTGCTGGGCATGGTCGGCGGGGGAGTGGAGCCATTCTCGCTCATGCGGCCTCCTTTGGCTTGCTGGCGCCGTAGATGCGCGGCTGGGTGAGAAGACTGATCAGGGGCGAACAGGCATTGGCAAGGAGGATGGCGTACATGACTCCCTCGTTCAGGCCTCCAAAAAGGCGAATGATGACCGTGATGAATCCAATCAAGGCGCCATATATCCAGACGCCGGCTGGCGTGACCGGAGAGGCCACCATATCCGTGGCCATGAAGACCGCCCCGAGCATCAAGCCGCCGGAGCAAATGGTGAATATCGGATCCGGATAAACGGCCGGGTTGAGAAGGTAGAAGAGACCCGAGATTCCGCCCGCAGTGACCAAGACACTGAACGTGATGCGCCAATCCATCATGCGGCGTGCGGCGAGGTAAAGGCCGCAGATAAGAATCAGGATGGCGGAGGTTTCACCAGCCGATCCGGCGGTTGTGCCAAGGAGCAGTTCCAGCGAATCAGTGGAGGCATGATCGAATTTCATGATGGCCAGCGGAGTGGCTCCGCTGAACCCGTCCGGGGCCACCTGAGCAATCCAGTCCTTGACCGGATTGGGCTTCAAGAAGGGCAAGGTCAGGGTGGAGGGAATGAATTCCGTGAACCGGTTTTCCACCATGTAGGGGGTCCAGGTCGTTATCGGTACCGTGAAGGATGCCTGGGCGAAGGCCCGCCCGAGAAGCGCAGGGTTCATGACATTGAACCCGAGGCCACCGAAGAACATCTTCCCGAGTCCGATCCCGGCAAAGGAAGCGACTGCGCCCATCCAGAGCGGAAAGCCCGGCGGCAGGCACAGGGCGAGCAGGATCCCGGTAATGACGGCGCTCCAGTCCCCGATGGGCGTTTCCTTGCCCGATACCTTGGCGAGCAGGTGTTCCGAAAGGACGCAGGTGGCGGTACAGACAATTATCAGGGCCAGAACGCTGATCCCGAACTGGTAGATGGAAAAGGCACAGACCGGCAGCAGCGCATAGACGACATTGCGCATGATGACGTTGACCGGTGGGCTCACCCGCAGGTGCGGGGAGGTCCTTAACATGACACTGGGGCCTGGATCGCTCATGATGCTTTGGCTTTCTCGCGCATGGCTTTTTCGCGGTTGGACGATTTGGCGATTCGGAAGTACTGGACCAAGGGAATGTTGGAGGGGCAGACGTAGCTGCAGCAGCCGCACTCAAAGCAGTCCATCAGATGGTAGTCGGAGGCCATTTCCTCGTAACGGTGCTTGTAGGCCAGCTTGCCCATCTGCGACGGATTGAGGTGCATCGGGCAGGCGTCGACGCACTTGGCGCAGCTGATACAGGGGTAAGTCGCCCGTGAAATCTGGTCGTGGGTGTCCTCTTCAGTGAGGACGAGGACACCACCGCACCCCTTGGTAATGGGCACGTCGAGGGAAGCGACGGTTCCGCCCATCATGGGGCCACCCATGATAAGGTGACGAGCCTGGCCGCTGAAGCCCAGTTGCTTGAGGATAAAGCGGAGGGGCGTACCGATCGGCACGATGAAATTGCCCGGATTCTCAACCCCGGGTCCGGTGATGGTGACAACCCGCTCGATAACGCCACGGTTCAAGGGCAGCAATTCACCCAGCTGGGCGGTCGAGGAGACATTGAAAACACCAAGTCCAACCGAGGAGGGGAAATTGCCGGAGGGGATCTCAATATCCATGAGGGCCTTGGCCAGCATCTTCTCTGCACCCTGCGGGTACTTGGTCTTGACCGCCTTGACGGTTATCGACCCATCAGCCGGCAGCGCTTTTTCAAGCGCTTCCACGGCATCGAGTTTGTTGTCTTCCGTGCCGATGATGGCCTTTTCCGCCCCGAGGGCCTTCATGAGGATTTTGGTGCCGGCGATCAGATAATCGGCCTGTTCAATCATCACGCGATGATCGGTGGTCAGGAAGGGCTCGCATTCGCAACCGTTGATGAGGACCGTGTGGACGTTGTGCTCCTTGGGCGGGGACAACTTGACGTGGGTGGGGAAGGCTGCCCCGCCGAGACCGACGAGGCCGGTGTCCTGCACCGCCTGGATGATCTCCTGCGGGGTCATCTTGTCCACGTCACGCTCCTGATAGAAACGGACTTCCTGGTTGTCGCCGGGATAGACATCAAGCAGCACGCTGGGTGTCTTTGGGCCCTTGGCCGTCGGCATCAACTCGACGCCCTTGATAACCCCGGTGGCGGGGGCATGCTGGGGAACCGAGACAAAACCCCCCGCCTTGGCGATGGGCTCCCCGCGGACAACCTCCTGGCCCGGGTGGACCAGCAATTGCGACGGGGCGCCGGCATGCTGGGACAGCGGAATGACCAGCCGGGGCGGGAACGGCAGGCGCCGGATCGGCTTGTTCGCCGTGTAGTGCTTGTTTTCCGTTGGATGGATACCGTGGGAAAATGAGCTCCGGAACCAGTGGGCCGGGTCAAGAAGTTTGGCTAAGCCACTCATTGCTCCAATCCGTTACCGTTATTCACAAGGTCAGGACTCCTTACTGGAATTTCTCCGCGCGCTTGATCAACTTGTCGACGCCCTTCTCGTTGGGATCAACCGGGGTGCCTGGATGAATGCACCGGCCGGTGCACTTTTCCGCGGCCCGGACGATGTCCTTGAAGGGGCCGCCCTTCGGATCCACGACATACGCCTTCTTGTTGTCGTCGTAGGCGAAGATCTTCTGGTTGATGTTGATACACTCGTCGCAGGACGTGCACTCCGTCTGGTCAATCCAGACCGGCTCGAATCCGCCTGCGGCGGCCGGGGCGGCCGGGCCTTCCGAACCATTGGTCGCCGGGACGGCCGCCGATGCGGCATCCGCGGAAACAGCCGGCATGTCGAGGATGGCCTTGGCCACGCCGCCTTCGCCGGTCAGCATGGACATCAGTCCCTGGGCGAGGCGTTGAGCGGTCTCGTTGCGGACATTCTGGGCAATCTGGTCCGGATCCACCTTGCGGCTAAGGCCGGCGATACCCTTCATGGTACGCCAGAAGTCGAGGCGTTCCTCCGTCGAGCGGACAATCTCCTCGGCGACAAGGACCCGCATGAGCTGGTTCTTCTTGTCCACCGCCCAGATGTAGGGATAGAGGTCCTCGCGGTCCTCTTCGGAGAGTTCAAGGAACTCAGCCAGCGGAACCATGCTGTCGTTCCAGGTATCCTGTGGGGCCTTGCGGAAGTGCTTCCGGAAGCGGCCTTCCTGGACGGCAAAGTCGGCGAAGGTCATGGGCAGTTCCATGGACTGCTGGTTGCCCTCGTCGTCGACGTACTCCAGGTTGTAGACCGGCCAGTCAGTATCAATCGAGGGATTGCCCTCGAGGCTGAAACACTCTTCCCAGCTGTTGCCAGCGTCCGGATCGAAGGTGATGAGCGGATAGGCGCGGGATTCCAGCGCCATCTTGCTGCGGTAGTGCGTCGAGTCATCGGGCACACCGTGTTCCGGCTGACAGACCGCATACACGTTGAAGAGGGCCGGACGGCGGGAGTTGAGCCCGTCGATAAAGCCCTCGATGAGGTGCGTGTAGTTGGCAATGTTGCCCTGCATGACATAGGCGGAACGGTGGGCCGCCCCGATGAGGGTCATTTCCTTGCGGATTTCCTCCTTGCCCTTCCAGGCCTTGCCGTACGGGGCCATGTCGGAAACCTGTCCGATGAAGCCTGAGGTACAGGCTTGGCCACCGGTGTTGGAGTAGACTTGGGTGTCGAGGACGAAGACCTTGATCGGCCGGCCCGACATGAGGGCGCGGGAGAGGTTCTGGAAGCCGATGTCGTACATCGCCCCGTCACCCCCAACAGCCACCACCGGCGGGCAGAGGAGGTATTCCTCGTCCGTGAACTTGGCCCAGTTGAAGTATTGGAGGGATTCCTCGACCTTTTTGTAGTCCTCATTGCCTTCCAGCTCGGCTTCCGCCTGCCGGATGGCCTTGAAACCTTCACCCATGGAGCGCATGTGACCCTCGAAAAGACCGAGGGAAACGGACGGCGCGTCCTGGAAGAGGTGATTCGACCACGGGAAAGGATACGGGTTGTAGGGCCAGGAAGAGCCATAGACGGATGAACAGCCGGTGGCGTTCTGGATACCCATGGCGGCGCGGCCGGCCTTGGTCGGGCCTTCTGTGTAACGCCACTTGAGGTCCTTCAGCTTGGCCAACAGGCTGGTGATCCACTTGAGCCAATCCTGGTCGAGCGGGGAACCTTCCTTGCCCTCGTCGAGGGCTTTGGCGAGGTCGGCCAGCTTGAGGTCCTTGTCGCTGCTGGCGTCAACGACCTTCTGCACGGCACCGAGGTCGCTGATATCGACCGTCTCGGCGGGCTTGTCCTTGACCCGGTTTTCCAGCCCGGCGATGGGCTCGTCGATCTTCTCGACCTGCTTCTTGACGCGACCCTGCATGAGGGCGGTCATGGTGCCGGTGAAAATGTGCAGGAGGCCCTTTTCACCACATCCGGTACAGGAACCGTCACCGCAGCTCATGGACTGGTAGACGGACTTGTCCATCAGCATGGTCTCGAGGGCACCGATCTTCTCGTCGAGGTCATCGATGCGGATGAAGTCCTTCGGCGTGGTCGGCAGGTCCTGCCAGAATTCCCACTCGTCGCGCAGTTTCTTGACCGAATCGTTGGTCTGTTCCTCGACCGTCAGGGCGCCGTCTTCACAGACGTCCACACAGAGCATACAACCCTTACAGGTGTACGGGTTGATGGTGATAGCATAGAGCCCGCCGGAACCCGCCTGGCCCTTCTCACGCTGGTCGTAATAGGGCTTGGTGAAGGCAAACTTGAACTCGCCGATGGATTCTTTGAACCAGGCAAATTCCTTTTCCATGTCCTCGGCTTCACCGTTGGCCCCGGCAATGGTGTCATTGATGGCCAGGTTGAGGAGGGGCACACTGTTCAGGCTGGCGGTTTCGGCATTGGTTTCGGCAACCGCTTTGCGGAGGTGCTTCTCAACCGTGCGGACCGCCTTGGGCAGCAGCTTCACCTCATGGCCGGCCTTCTGGACCCGCTTGATGGTAGTGCTGAAGACTTCCTGAATGGGCAGGGCCAAGCCGGGGATGGCACTGTCCGGGCAAACTGTGAAACAGTCGCTACAAGCCGTACACTTCTCCGGATGCCACACCGGGTGGGTGAAACGGATCTGGGTCATGTCGCGGTAGACACCGGTGTTGGCCGGAATCAGGGCGAGAGCGTTGAAGGGATCGGCAAGGTTGTCGTTGGGACGACCACCAAGGTAGAAGCTACCAGTCTGTTCCCAGAAGCGATGGATGTCAGTCCGCGGGTCATCGCTGGCCGGCATGCGCTTGAGGACAGGGGGAAGATTGGTTTCCTTGCGGGTGACAGAAGTTGCCCCGTCGAGGGACTTCTCGGTGATCTCCGTGATTTCGTCGAAACCGCGGCGGACAACGCGCATGTTGTCTTCAACAACACGGGCGCCCTTGCTGCCGAACTTCTTGGTCACCTGTTCGCGGATGGCATTGAAGAGCGATTCCTCGTTCAGGTCGGCTGTCTTCATCAGCGTCGAGCCGGCGAAGAAGGCACCCTGGAAGGCAATACCCTGCATCCGGAACTGGAGTTCCGGGTCGGTGGCTTCTTCCCGGGCCACCTTGAAGGCGTCGAGGTAGAAGACCCGGATGTCGTTCTCGATGATGTACTGGCGCGCCGGTACCGGGAAGGAATTCCAGACTTCCTCGGCCGAATCCAATTCGCTCTGGATGATGAACGTTCCGCCCTTCTTGAGACCGAAGAGGGGATTGGAGTGACTGAAGACGTTCGGGTCCGGTGAAAGGACGGCGTCGACAAAGAAGTATTCGCAGTTGATGCGGATCGGTTCCGGGGCGGCCGACAGGTAATAAGTGGTCGGCTGGCCTTTCTTCTCCGAACCATACTTCGGGTTGGCCTTGATGTCGTAACCCAGGAGATCGTAGAGGGTGATGGCCAGGTTCTTACCCGTGGTGATGGCTCCCCAGCCACCGACGGAGTGCATCCGGACCGTTACCGCACCCTTTGGGAGCAGATTCGGGTTGGTGCTGCCCTTCAACGCCAGTTCCTTCACGGTGGGATAGGACTCCAGCAGCTTTTGCTGGTAGATCTCATTCTTCGGCGAGGAAGGCTTGTCATGGATGAAATCGATGGAGAGGTAGAAGAACTTCTTCTTCTTGCCGTCCGGAAGCATGTTCTCCACGGCCCCGACAACCCCTTCGGGTTGAAGGTCGCGGCTTCCCATGCCGAAACAGCCGGAAAACAGCGTCGGGCTGTCCTTGGAGCTCTTGAAACTGGCATACTTGGGGTAGGGCAGTTCCTCACCGCGGCCGCAAAGACCGTTTTCCATGCACTTGCTGATGGTAGCGCGGATTTCCCGGATCAGCGGAAGGTCCTCGGCCAGCGGCTGGTCCGTGCGCTCGAGCACGGTCACGCCCTTGCGGCCCTTGAGGAGGTGGCTCAGGACATCGCCCGGGAAGGGACGGAACATCGTCATGTTGACCACGCCCACCTTCAGCTTGCGCTCCTCGCGCATGTAGTCGGCAACCGCTTCGGCAGTCCCGATAAGGCTGCCCTGGCCGATGATGAGGTAATCCGCATCCTCGCACTTATAAGTGGCGACGCGGCTGTAGGGCCGTCCCGTCAGTTCGCTGTATTCCTTCATGCACTGGTCGGCGATGGCCGGGATGTGCTCAAAGAAGTAGGGCCGCTGGGAGGCGACGGACTGCATGTAGGCATCCTGATTCTGTACCGGGCCGGAAAGGACCGGGTTGTCGACATCCCAGAGAATGGGGATCCGGCGCCGGGTCTTGCCGTAGATCATCTCCTGGGCAGGCGTCGGGGTGTCGATGACGTCATCGGGACGGCCGAGGTACTCGGCAATCAGTTCCCGTTCGGGAACGAGCATTGTCTCGATGAGGTGGGTGGTCAGGAAGCCGTCCTGGCCGACCGCACCCGGGGTAAGGGATAGCTCGGCAATCTTGCGGGAGATGATGTTGAGGTCAGCCGCTTCCTGGGCGTTCTTGCCCATGACCTGGAAGAAGCCGGTATCGTCCATCAAGTGGTAGTCATCATGCCCGGCGTGGACATTCAGGGTTGTCTTCGTAATGGCCCGGCAACCGACATTGAGAATGTACGGCAGGCGCTTGCCTACTGCCCCGTAGAGGGACTCGTGCATGTAGGCGATCCCCTGTCCGGAGGAAAAGTTGGAGGCTCGCAATCCGGTCATGGCCATGCCGGCGGTCACCCCGGCGGCAGCGTGTTCACCCTCGGGCTCAACAAAAATCAGGGGCTTGCCCGAGATGTTGATATGGCCGCGAGCAGTTTCCTCGGCCCAGTATTCACCCATCTGGGTGGAAGGCGTGATTGGGTAGGCACCAGCAGCATCGCTGGATTCGCGCTCGCACATGATAACGGCGGTGTTGCCATCCATGGCGGCTGGAATGCCCGGATATTTTACGGTCTTTTTTTCGGAAGCCATAATTCTTCTCTTTCTGGTTTTGGTATTAGTAATTATCTAAAAGGGATTAAGCTGAGTCGGGGCGAATGGGGAGGGGTTCCTTGCGGATGATCTTCTTGGCCGCTCCACCCTTGGTGGCCTGGCCATTCTCCATCCAGACGATGGCCCCGGTGGGGCACCGCTCGATGGGGATCCGGGTAGCGAGGTTGTTCTTGCTGTAATCGACGACAGCGAGGTTGTTCTTGATGCAAACAAGTCCTTCCGGGGCATCCATCGCACAGCGGGCGCAGCCAGTGCAGGCAACTTCGCAGTCAGCGAGGGCATCATCCCCCTCGGCGAGGCTTTTGCAGGCCACCCACAGCTGATGGCTGACCGGGTGCAGGGAAAAGAGGTCCAGCGGGCAGGCTTCGACGCAGTCGTTGCAGGCGACGCACTTGTCTTCATCGACGACCGGGAGGCCATGCTTGTCCATATGAATGGCGTCGAAATCACAGGAAACCTCGCAATCGCCCAACCCCAGGCAACCCCACGCACAGGCCTTGCCACCACCACCGGCGGCTACTGCAGCCCGGCAGGTGCCCATGCCGCTGTATTCAGCGCGCATGCGGGCGACATGGTTGCCCCCGGCGCACGCCAGGCGGGCGACGATTTTCTCCTGATCACCGACCTCGACCCCGAGGTAATCGGCAATGAAAGTAACCATGTCCTTGGAACTGACCGTGCATTGGCTGGGATTCTTGTCCCCGGCCACACAGGCCTCTGCGAATGCCCGGCAACCCGGGCTGCCACAAGCGCCGCAATTGGTCGCGGGCAGCATTTCCTCCACTTCCCCAATGCGCGGGTCCTCATGCACATGCAATTTCTTGTTGGCCAGCGCAAGGACACCAGCGAGGACGATCCCAAGGCCTCCCATAAAGACCAGGGCGTTTATGACGAAGGTTAAGAGCTCGGGGTTCAAGGGGGACTCCTTCGCTTAACTGATGGAGGGGAATCCATCCGTCCTGATTTCCCGGCCGTCTTTGGTCACAAAGACCGCTTCGACTCCGGGGCGTTCCTCGATCATGGCCCTGCCTTTATCCAGTCCCAGGAGGAAGACGGCGGTGGACAGGGCATCCGCCTGCATGGCGGAATCGGCTATTACTGAAACACTGGAAAGTTCTTCGGGGGAATACCCGGTTTGCGGGTCCAGGAGGTGGTGATGGCGGTAATCCTCACTAAACCGGGTTTCGTAGTCGCCGGAGGTGGCAAGGCACATCCCTTTCAGCGGAGCTACCCCCATAAGGGCCTCTTGTTCGCGCGGGTGCTTGATGCCAACGGACCAGCTGTCCTTTTCCGCATGGGTGCCAATGGCTCCAAATTCTCCGGTGTCAATCAAGGCACTTTCCACCCCATGGGCCTTGAGTACCGCCGCAACGCGGTCTGCGGCGAAGCCTTGGGCTATGCCATTCAATGACACCGCCTGACCACTTCTGCCTAATTGGACTTTTTCCCGGGAAATCGTCAACTGGCGGTAATCAACAAGGGCCAGGGCTTTCTCAATTTCTTCCGCAGTAGCGACCGTTCCTTTCTGGGAGTGCTCGAAATGAAGCCTCCAAAGCGGCTGGATTGTCACATCAAAAGCACCATTTGTAGCGCTGGAAAGGTTCCGGGAAGTCTCGAGCACCTCGACCAGGTAGGCATGTGGGTTGCTGAGGCTACCAGCCTTGTTCAGTTGGCTGATCTGGCTTTCCGGACGGTAAAGGCTCATGATGTCCTCTACCTTGTCGAGTTCGGCGAAGGCGGCATCCAGGGCCGCGTTGGCTTCCTTTTCATCGGGATGGAAGACCGTCAGCGAAACCTGCGTTCCCAAGGCGAATCCCTTGCGGGACACCTTGACCATATGGGAAGGGACACCGGGTCTGCTCAAGCGCAGTCCAGCCAGGCCTGCCGCGGCTGTTCCGGCGAGGCAGAATATGAATGTGCGACGTTTCATGGATAGTATAAAAGCCAGCTGAAACCCCGCCCGGCAATCAATCAAATCAATTGCCGGGTTTTCTGTGCATAAATGGAGGGGGAAGTATGCATTTGGGGGATTAGCTGTTATAAGTTTTTCTAAATAAGGCCGGTTATCCGTCAAGAAAAACTTATACGTGTGAGTAACTTTCCTGTGTATAAGGCGGAGACCTTTCCATAAGAGGATGATCGATCCTCTTGACAAGAGACCTAATCCTAGGGAATTTCACCGTTTTCCCGATTTTAAACACAAATTCTTCCCCACATGATTAGTCTAAAAATCCGCTTATTGATCTCAGCAGCGGGGATTTCGGCCGTATTGGCGGCGCCATCTTTTGCATCCCTTCTGGACGATACTACCAACACCCTTGAGCAATGGGTGGAAACCGAACGTCAAATCAGTGTCTCTCAGGCTGAATGGGAGACGGAGAAAGCATCCATTGAGAACCTCATCTCCATATATACCGAGGAGATTGAATCCTTAACCGGTATCATCGAGGCTGCTGAAAGTGACACCAGCGCAGCGGAAACGCGCCGGGCCGAGCTTCTGGAGCAGGATGAGTCTGTCAAAGCCCTGGAGGCACAACTCGTTGATGCCCTGATCAAGACCGAGATCAACATCAAGAGCCTGGAGGCAACCCTGCCACCACCTTTGCAGGAGGAATTGAGCCCGCTCTTCAAGAGCCTGCCCGAGGATCCCGCCACTTCCAAGCTCGCCATTGGCCAGCGGATTCAGCCGATCGTCGCGATCCTGACCCAGGTCCAGAAGTTCAACCAGGTGGTTACGGTCGTGGAAGGGTTTCGGGAGTTCGAGGCCGGGAGTACGGTCCAAACCGAAATGGTCTATTTTGGGTTGGGAGCAGCCTTCTATGTTGATCAGGCGAACGAGCATGCCGGAGTAGCTGTCCCCGGACCGGATGGCTGGACCTGGAAGGATGATGATACCCTGGCTTCCACCGTGCGGGCCTTCATCGACATTTACCGCGGGACCCAGCAGGCCCGGTATATTGAAATTCCGGTCTCTGTGAACTGAAGCAACGGCTGTTGACGAGAAACTTTCCACAAAGGATTCCTGTGAAAAATTTAATCCGACTTTCATTTATCTTATTCGCCCCCTTGCTCCTCAATGGAGTTACCATGGACGAGGCCAACGCCAGTGCGAAGGCTGACCTCGATGACGCCCTGAAGCGCTTTGCCGATTTGCAGGAAAGCATCAAGGAAGAGAAGATTCCCCTGTCCAAGACCTTGAACGAGCTGAAATCCGAACTGCGGGAAAAGCGGCGCGAAGCGCAGCGGGCCCAGCGGTTCAAGGACAACAGCACGGTCGACTTGAATTCCCTGCAGGACCGGGTAGTCAAGCGCCGTGAGCAGCTGGACTATGTTGCCAACCTGGTGGCGGACTACGGGGAACGGTTTGAGCGGGACATCGCGCTTCCCGAGCAGCAGTTATACAGTTCGCAAATCGAGGCCTTCCGGGCCGCCGCTGATTCGCCGCTCGCTGATGAGCAGCTCGGCAAGGCGATGCGCCTACTGGAACAGGTTTTCATCCTCAACACTTCCATTGATCGCTTCAAGGGAGTCGTAGGGGGACAGATTTTTGATGGAAACGCTGTGGTTTCCGACGGCGAAGTGGAAAGTGGAAAGTTTCTTCTTCTCGGCCCAACCAATTACTTCGCCAGCTCTGTCAGCGAAGAGTCAGGGGTTACCGTCAAGTCCGGACTCCTCCCCCCCGTCATCAGTATTGATGATGATCTTAACCAGCTGATCCGCGATACGATCCAGTCAGGCTCGGGTGACATACCCCTGGACCCGTCCCTCGGAAGTGCCCTAGCGATCGCCGCCCAGGATGAAACGGTCTGGGAACACATCCAAAAGGGTGGCATCTGGATCTGGCCCATTCTTTTCTTCGCTTTCCTGGCGACAATCACTGCCATCTTCAAGGCCTTCGAAATTTACCGGGTCAAGATGCCCCGGCCGGGTTCCCTGCATGATATCCTGAAGGCCATTAATGAAGGCGATTCAGCGCAGGCCCTTGAACTGGCCAAGGCTGTTGAAGGTCCTGCACGGGACATGCTGGTCGACGCGGTCGAGCATAGTGACGAAAGCAAGGAGCTGGTTGAGGAAGTCATGTATGAGCGAATGCTTGAGGTGCAGCCCAAGCTGGAGCGACTACTGCCTTTTATTGCAGTCACCGCTGCCACAGCCCCTCTGATGGGTCTTTTGGGTACCGTCACCGGTATGATCAATACCTTCAAGTTGATCACCATTTTCGGCACGGGTGATGCCAAGCAGCTTTCCAGTGGTATTTCTGAAGCCCTTGTCACCACGGAGTTTGGTCTCATTGTGGCGATTCCCTCGCTCATCATGCACGCCTTGCTCAATCGTCGTGCCCAGGGAGTGATGGCAAACATGGAACGGATGGCGGTGGCCTTCGTCAATGGCCTTGCGGTCTCCAAGTCTTCCCAGCCTGCTTCAGCAGATGAAGGCTGACCGGGAGTCCGGAGCACCGGTACTTTCGTGACCCGCCAACTGGAGTAACGACCTTGCAATCGATCTGGCAACAATTTCAAACGGAGTTCATGACTATCCTCACGGACGGGGGGATGCTCATGGTGCCACTGACAATTCTGGCCCTGACGATCTACTGGACTGCCTTCAAGTTGTACTTCTTCTTCTCGGAGCATCCGTTTTACAAGATCAACCGCAGCCAGTTGGTGGAATATGTTTTCAATCCCATTCTGGCCTCCGGGGAAATTCGTTCCGTGCTGGACTACACTCAGCACAAGGCGGTGGAAACAGTACCACAAGTGCAATCCCGTTTCGCCGAGGTGCTGAATGCCTATCTTGCTGAAGTGGATAGCAAACGCGGTTATCTCCTGATCCTGATTACGACAGCTCCATTGATGGGGCTGCTGGGAACGGTCATGGGAATGTTGACCACATTCAGCGGCCTGGCCATCAGCACTGGTGGCAGCACGGTGGACCAGATTGCCGACGGTATCTCCGAGGCACTCATTACAACCCAGACCGGGCTTATCATCGCCATTCCGGCCTACGTCATGGCGACCATGATCCAAAAGCGACGCAACGAGATGGAGGCGTGCCTTTCCACCATGGAGGCCCTCACCGTTCAACTATACGAAAAGAACAGCAAACCGGATATCAATTCATGAAACGCAGACGGGTATTTTCAGCAAACAGGGGAGCGACCGAGGACATCAACATCTCGCCGCTCATCGACATGGTCTTCATCCTCCTGATTTTCTTCATTGTCACGACAGTATTCGTCGAGGAAACAGGGGTCGAAGTGACCAAACCGCAGGCTGCCTCCCAGATCCAGTTGGAGAAAAACAGCATCCTGATCGCCATCACCGCAAACAACAATGTCGTCTATGGGGGACGGGACATCGGAGTCAACGGTGTCCGGGGTGTCGTCAAGCGCTTGGTCCAGGATGACCCGCGGATGCCGGTCATCATACAAGCCGATGAAAACGTGCCCACCCGCATCCTGGTCCGGGTTATTGACGAGGCCAAGCTCGCCGGGGCCAACTCTGTTAATATTTCGACTGAAGAGGGCTAATGCCAAACGGAAACAACAGGCTGGTCGGCTACAAGGTACCCCGATCCAACAAGTACGTCATCCGGATCGTCATCGCGACGATTATCATGACGCTGGCCATCCTTGCCATCCTGCCCTTTACCCAGGCCCTTTCGGGTGATCCGCGTGACCGCAACCTGCGTTCCGTCGATGTTGCCAACTTGCCACCCCCCGAGCCGCCTCCCCCGGAGCCTCCGCCTCCGCCGGAGGAAGAGGAGGAAGAGGAAATCGAGGATTTTGAAGAGCCGCCTCCGCCGCTGGACCTCTCGCAACTGGAAGCCGCCCTCAATCCCGGCACCGGGAACGCCATGGCGGGTGCCTTCGGGTTCGGTGGATTTGCCGTCCGTCCGGATTCCCTCTCCGAGATGCAGATTTTCGAGATCAAGGACCTCGACAGCCGTCCCAAGCGCCTCAAGGCAGTGGCGCCGGTTTATCCAATGGAACTGCAGCGGGCTGGTATCGAGGGGACGGTCCGGGTGCGAATCCTGATCGACCAAGCCGGCTCGGTCCGGGTTCTCGAATTTGTCGATGTTGTCGACCGGCGCTTTATTGAGCCGGTCACCGACGCTGTTGAACGGTGGCAGTTTGAAGCACCGATGAAGGACGGCAAGCCGGTCCAGGCGGCCTACATTCTACCCTTACCCTTTCAATTGTAATTCCCACACCCAATCAGCATGAAAAAGTTAATCAGCATGATTCTCGGTATCTGTGTCCTCACGCCGCTAACCGGCATGGCCACGGTTCTTCCCTTGTCTTCCAACAGCTGGGATAATCCTCAATTCGTCAATCGCTTCCTCGGGACCTATGGTGTCGACAGCAAAAAGGAGCCCCAGATTACCGAAGAGGAGAGCACGATCCTCCAGGAGGTCATTGATGCTGCCCGGGCTGAAAACTACACCGGCTCCCTGGCCATCGTCATGGAAAGCGGGATCAAGGCCGACAATTCGCATAGTCCGGCTTTCGACTTCATCGCCGGTAACTTGAATTTCCAACTCGGCAACCTTGACGCGGCAGTGGTCAACTACAAGGCCGCCATTGAGCGCTTTCCCGAATTTCGCCGGGCCTATGAAAATCTCGGCCGCCTCAGCCTGCAGCAGGGTGATTATGACGCAGCTGTTGAGTACATCACCGCCGCCATGGAGTTAGGCAGCACCTCCAGCGACCTCTACGGGCTGCTTGGATTCTGTTACTTGAACGCTGGACACCCGCTTTCAGCGCTTGACGCCTACCGTCTGGCTTCCGCTCTTGATCCTGACAACAAGGACTGGAAAGTGGGCAAGGCGCAGGCCCTCCTGATGACCGAACAGTTTGCCAGTGCCGCCGCCTTGTTCCGCGAGCTTCTGGAGGAGGACCCTGCCAACGACCGGTACTTGACCGCGTTGTCCAATTGCCATCTGGGCCTTGGGGACCATGTTTCGTCCTCCCGCATCCTTGAGATTCTTCGGCGGATGGGTAAAGCGGATGGAAATGCGCTCCGCCTCCTGGGGGACATCTACCTTAACGAAAACATGCCGGACCTGGCTCTCGGACCTTACCTTGAGGCCAGGACAGCCAGCAAGCCCCTCAATCTGGAGACTCAGGTCAAGATAGCCGGTATTCTTGCCGCCCGTGACGGGACCGAGCAGGCCGAGGAACTGGTTGAGCGAATTGAGGCTGATGCCTCCGAGATGGACGATGCCCTGAAGCTCGACTTCCTCCTCGTCAAGGCGAGCCTGGCCCAGAGTGGAGGAGATTTGGATACCGCCGCCGAAATCCTTGAGGATATCCTCAAATTGGACCCGGTTTATGGTCCCGGACTGCTTCAGTTGGGCCGGATGAATTACGACAAGGGAGAATTTGAGGAATCCATCTTCTACTTCGAACGGGCTACAGCTATCAAATCGATTGAAGGAGAGGCTCTCATTGCGCTCGCCCGGGCCCATGTTGCCATGCGCAACTACACCGATGCAGCCCGCTACCTGCGCCGTTCCGTGGCCCTCAATCCGAACGAAAATGTCCGCAATTACCTCGATGCCGTTGTCAGGGCAGGGGAGCGACAGAATTTCTAATAGGCGGTTTCCCTTATAAATAAGGGGGTCTTTTTGCAGGTATTCCCCTACTCAAAGCGGCGTTAGGTTGCATCGATTGCACCCTCATGCGGCCGTCAATCCCGCTTAAATAAAGGGATTCGACCCGCGACACTCCACTTTTGGAAATGTTCAAAATTTCCACATTTTTCTTGATAGTAGGAGAACCTTAGATCAATATCCCGCCTGTTTGTAAGTGCATTAACCACTTCATAATAGGAATACATACATGAATAAACACATTAACCAAATTACTCGTTGGCTTGCTGTGGGCTCCGTTATCGCGGGCATCACACTGGCTACATCTGTTGGTTTTGCCCAGGAAGAGGATGAAGAGCTGGAAGCTTTTATCATTACCGGTTCCCTCATCCCGCAAAGCCAGACTGCGTTCGAGGCTGGTGCCCTGCCCGTTTCGTTGTTCAGTCGCGAGGATATCGACCGGACTGGTTTCACCAGCACCGCCGAGATTCTTCAGGACTTGAACGTCAATAACGGTGCCAGTGTGCCGATCTCCAACAATGCCACAGGTTTCACGCCGGCCGCCTCCTCCGTTTCCCTCCGTGGTCTCGGTCCGGAAGCGACCCTCGTCCTGATTGATGGCCTGCGCATCGCCCCGTACCCGACCGGTACTGGCGGTACGACTGCCTTCATCGACCTGAAT
Organism: Puniceicoccaceae bacterium; assembly: GCA_040830765.1. Classification (GTDB taxonomy): domain Bacteria; phylum Verrucomicrobiota; class Verrucomicrobiia; order Opitutales; family Oceanipulchritudinaceae; genus Oceanipulchritudo. The sequence continues at coordinate 16,669 of JBFOMH010000020.1, forward strand.
TCCATTCCGTTGGCTGCCATTGAGAGCTTTGAAGTTCTCAAGGACGGTGCTTCCGCCACTTATGGTGCGGACGCTGTTGCCGGGGTTATCAACCTCATCCTGACGGACGAATTCGTTGGTGCGGAAACCCGCATGCAGTACGGTAACACCACCGCCAGCACGGACTCCTCCGAGTTCATCCTGAGCGGCGTTGTCGGTTCCGTCACGGACCGCACAAAAATGGTTGCCGGATTCAACTACTACAGCCGGAAGGCCATCTTCAACAAGGACCGCAAGTTCTCGGAAGTTCCTCCGTTCCTATCCACCAATTCCAGCCCGCTGAACATCACGATTTCGCAGGCTGCTTATGATGAGTCGGTTGGAAACGCGGTTGACCCGACAAGTGCCGGCCAGATTGAAATCACTTCTGGTCCCAGTGCCGCCGACCTGACCCCTCTCCCGGGTTACGAAATCGGTACCATCAACAATAACGGTAATGTTCCTGCTGAAGATTACACCGTTGTTGACCCGAGCCTTGGCAAGACCTTTGCCGGTTCGCACTTCAACTACAACCTGACTTCCGGTTCTTACCCGGAAATCAAGCGCTACGGTGCTTTCATGAAGTTCGAGCACGACATCAACGGTCTCGACAAGCTCAAGCTCTTCGGGGATGCGCTTTACCAGCACACCTTCTCCCGTAGTGAGTTGGCTCCGTCCGCTACCGGTAACTTCTTTGACCCGGGCAGCCAGGCTCTGATCATTCCGGCACGTACACCGACTCCGTTCATCGTTCGCGGTTCCAACCGTCTGAACAGTGACCTCGGAACGGCCACCGCCAACCCGATCATGGCTCCGGGCGATGCCGACTACGACGTCGAGCGCCGTATTGTTTCGGACAAGAACGCCTTCAATCCGTTCAATCCGTTCAACCAGGACCTGTCGGACACCTCCCGTATCCGTCTCTGGGAATTCGGTAATCGTATCTTCCGCACCTACACCAACTCCGGTGTTGGTACGCTGGGTATCGCCGGCAAGGACATCTCCGACAAGTGGGACTTCAGGACTGGCCTTCGCTACAGCTTCATCGAACAGACCGACCGTAACAACGTCGCCTCCATCACGAACATCAATCGTCTGCTCAACCAGAACGATCCGATTTTCGATCCGGACAGCAACGAGTACATCGGTTCCACGGTTGCCTTCAACCCGTTTGGTTATTTCCTCAACCCGATCGAGAACAACGACGTTGTCGCTGAGTTCGCCAAGGTTGAAACCAAGGGTTATGCGGTTTCCGACCTGCTGATGGGCTTCTTCCAGGCCAACACCACGGAACTGCTCGAACTGCCGGCTGGTGACGTTGGTTTCGCCTTTGGCGCCGACTACCGTGTTGAGTCAGTTGACCAGTCTCCGGACGCCCTCGCCCAGACCGGGTCGCTCATCGGTTCCTCGCCTCGCGCTGTGACCGACGCTTCCCGCGACATCTGGTCCGTCTATGCTGAAGCCAACATTCCGTTGGTCAGCCCGGAACAGGACGTCACCGGCTTCTACCTCATCGACATGAACATTGCTGCCCGTTATGAGCGCTTTGTGACCAGTGGTCGTGACACCTTCGTCCCGAAGGTTGGCGTCCGCGTCATGCCGATCAAGGAACTCATGATTCGCGGTTCCTACGGTGAAGGTTTCCGTGAGCCGTCCCTCTTCGAATTGTTCTCCGGTCAGAGCTACGGCTTGAGCACCGTTTACAATCCGTTGACCGACACCAGCGAACGTGAAGTCAGTGTATCCAGCTCCGGTAACGTTGAGTTGGCTGCTGAAGATACCACCTCTTACAACATTGGTGTTATCTACACGCCGACCAACAAGTGGCTCAGCGGCTTCACCTTTGGTGTTGACCTGTGGCGCATTGAGCGTGAAGGCACTGTTTCCCTCAGCTATGAGCGGACTGTCGAGCGTTTCGTTTCCGGTGACCTGCTCGCCGGTGAAAGCGTTCTCATTGACCCGGCCAGCAACGCGCTGGTACAGGTTAACAGTGTGTTCGCCAATGCTGGCCGCACCCGCGTCCAAGGTATCGACTTCGATATCGCCTACGCCCTGCGGACCGAAGATCTGGGTCGTTTCGACTTCCGTGTCGTTGCCACCTGGCTGGACAAGTGGCTCTTCGCTTCCCAACCGGGAGCTGAGCTCGTCAACTTCGTTGAAGAAGACTCCTCCATTGCTGCCCAGGACGGTTACCTCCGCTGGAAGGCAAACGCTAGCTTGAGCTGGCTCTACGAAAACCACAAGGCCACCATCCGTGCCCGCTATCGTGACGGTTTCAACGATGGCAAGTACGCTGACCCGGCCAACCTGGATTTCGCCGCTGTCTTCTTCGAAGTCAAGGACCGCGTCCTCTTCGACGTACAGTATGGTTACACCTTCTTCACCGACAGCGACAGCTGGTTCAAGGACCTGGAAGTTACTGCTGGTATCCGCAATGTCCTCGACACGGATCCGCCAGAATCCAATGGCTTCCTCTCCAGCTCGACCGGTTACCCGGACTTCCTCTACACTGCTGAGGGCCGGTTCTACTATGTCGGTCTGACGAAGGGCTTCTAATCGAAGCTTAAGCCAGATTAAGAAAATCATCTTTCAGGGGATGCCTTCGGGCATCCCCTTTTTTCTTTTCCGGAATGGACAAGGCCGGTGAAAATCCCAACCATTGCCATTCATGAAGAACCAGTTCCGTTTTTCCGTTCTCTGTCTATCGGTTTCTCTCCTCAGCACGATTGCAACAGCCCAGTCGGAGACGAACCTTTCAGCTATTGTGGGTGAGGATACCTTCAACGCAGCCGGCTTGGATAAACTTTCACCGGAGGAACAGGCTGTCCTCGCGACTTGGATCACCAACCGCGAGACCGAAGCGGAAGCCCAGGTTGAGGAACGCATCGCCCAGGTTGTCGAGGAACGGGTCGAGGAAGAGCGCCAGCGGGCCATTGAGGAGCGCAAGAAGAAGGCCAAGTTAGACTTCGGGCTCGACCGGCGGGATGAATTTGCAGTCGACTCCATCACCACTACCGTCCGCGGCCATTTCGAGGGCTGGACTGGGAAAACCCGCTTCTACCTCGAGAATGGACAAGTCTGGCAGCAGCGCCTCGGGGGGACCTACTACAAGTACATCAAGAATCCAGAGGTCAGCATCGCCAAGGAAAGCCTCGGTTACTGGATGACTGTTAAAAAGACCGGCGCCCGCGTCGCCGTGATGCGCCTGGAATAACAACTGCCAGCCCGGCGGGAGCCTCTCCCGGTCCTCTCCAACGGACTTTCCCGTTGACATCCCCGGCATTTCCTAACACGTGTTAGAATATATGGGGGAAGGACAACCAACAAGGACCAGAGGCGGCATCCGGATCGAGGGAACGGCTGGCCTGGCGCGCCATTTAGGGTTGTCACGGTGGACGGTATCGCGGGTCCTGAACGGGCACAGCGGGGTCAAGGAGGAGACGCGGAAACGGGTCATGGAGGCGGTAGAGGAGCTGGGCTTTGAGCCCAACAAGCTGGCGCGGGGCCTGAGGGGTGGACCCAGCGGTCTGGTCGGCGTAAGTTTTCCTTATCTGGAAGCGACGGTTTTGGCGGAGAAGAGCCGGGTATTAAAGAACGCCTTGGGCGAGGCGGGCTACCGGGGAATATTTGAGATCCCGGAAGGCGACCCGAAGGCGGAAGCCGATGTTATCCGGCATTTTCTGTCCATTAATGTTGATGGAATCGTCCTTATAGCCTCGAAGCTGGAACGGGATAATCCGGTTTTGGAGGAGGTGAGGCAACGGGGCGTTGGATTGGTAGCAGTCGATGCGAGAAACAGCCTATCGTCGATGCAGGTGCAGCTGGATCGCCAGGAGGCAATGGAGAAAGTCCTGCAGCATCTGCACGAACTGGGTCATCGAAAAATCGCCCTGCTGGGGCTGGGAAGCGATGACATGTACCGTGCGGATCGGCTCAAGGGACTGAAAAGAGGCTGCCGTGACCTGGGAATGCAGTTTGAAAAGAATCTCCTCTTCATTGATGAGGAGGGTTTCTCCTGGCGGGATTACGCCTTCGGGGCGGTTTTGGGGAAGAAGGTCCTCGAGCTGGAGGGGCAGCAGCCCACGGCTTTGATCTGCCTCAACGATTGCCTGGCCATTGGGGCCATGCGGGCGCTGCAGGAGGCGGGTAAAGCAATTCCGGAGGATTATTCAGTGGTTGGCTTTGATAACACGCCTGAGTCGCAATGGGGTTACCCCTCGTTGACTTCTGTCGACCAGAATATAGGAAGCCTAATGGATAACGCCAAGAGCCTGCTCTGGGATTCCCTGAACGGGAAGGGCAGCCGACTGAGAAAAGTTAAGCCCAAGCTGATTATCAGGGGGTCAACAGGATCTCTCCGGACGAGGTGAATGGATTGAAACTTTAAACTGACTAAACATATGAAATTATCGATACGACCAGAGAACGAATGCTATTTTGACTGTATTTCCCTTGGGGAAGTGATGCTCCGCCTGGATCCAGGAGAGGGCCGCATTCGCACCACGCGAAACTTCCGGGCTTGGGAAGGCGGTGGTGAATACAATGTCAGCCGTGGCCTGCGCCGATGTTTTGGACTCAAGACAGCGCTTGTGACGGCGTTTGCGGATAATGATATTGGCCGGCTGGTGGAGGACTTGATCCTCCAGGGAGGGGTTGATACCCGGTTTATCCAGTGGAAGGACTATGACGGAATTGGACGATCAGTCCGAAATGGACTCAATTTCACGGAACGTGGATTCGGTATCCGCGGAGCGGTGGGGGTTTCCGATCGTGGCCTTACAGCCGCCTCTCAATTGAAGCCGGGTGATATCGACTGGGATGAAATCTTTGGCAAGCTGGGGTCAAGATGGTTCCACACCGGAGGCATCTATGCGGCCTTGAGCGAGTCTGCTGCGGAACTGACCATTGAGGCGGTCAAGGCGGCAAAGAAACACGGGACGGTTGTCAGCTATGATCTTAATTATCGGCCCTCCTTGTGGAAGAGTATCGGTGGCCAGAAGAAGGCCCAGGAAGTAAACCGGGAAATTGCCAAGTATGTGGATGTGATGATTGGCAATGAGGAAGATTTCACAGCCAGTCTGGGCTTTGAAGTGGAAGGAGTGGACGAGAACCTGTCCGACCTCCCAATTGAGAACTTCAAGAAAATGATCAACAACGCCACCCGGGAATTCCCGAACTTCAAGGCCACGGCGACGACCTTGCGAGGGGTGAAGACGGCGACAGTTAATGACTGGGGAGCTATCGCCTGGATGGATGGCGAATTCTTTCAGAGCAAGGCCTATCCGGAACTGGAAATCATGGACCGCGTTGGCGGAGGCGACAGTTTTGCCTCGGGTTTTATTTATGGATTGATGGTCCGGGGAAATCCCCAGGATGCAGTTGAGTACGGCGCTGCCCATGGGGCTTTGGCCATGACAACGCCTGGCGACACCACCATGGCCAACCTCAAGGAAGTTGAGAAGATTGTTGGTGGTGGAGGGGCACGAGTAGATAGATAATCACAGGTTTGAGGAAGATTGTTTATAAAGGTAACAGTATGAATGAATTGATAAACGAATTATTTTCCCTGGAGAACAAGGTAGCACTTGTCATTGGGGGAACCGGTGAACTGTGTGGCACAATGGCAGAAGGTCTTGCTGGGGCCGGGGCGCATGTGCTGCTCGTTGGCCGCAACGAGGAAAAGGCAAAGGTACGGCTCGACAATATCCGTGAAGCAGGTGGCCGGGCAGATTTCCTCAAGGCGGATGTGGGAACAAAAGCATCCATCGAGGTCTTGCTGTCCAAGGCAGTAGAATTGGCCGGTGAAATAGATATCATCGTCAACGGTGCAGGCATTAATTCCCCGACTCCATTCCTGGAAGTGGCAGAGGAGGAGCTGGACCGGATAATGACCATCAATTTCCGGTCCGTGTACCTGGCCTGTCAGGTATTTGGTTCCTATCTCGTCGAACGGGGCAAGGGAGGGAGTATCATCAACATCGGCTCCATGTCGGGAATCATCCCCTTGTCGCGGGTTTTTACCTACAGTGCCAGCAAGGCGGCGGTGCACAACTTGTCCAAGAACCTGGCCCGTGAATGGGCAACCGAGGGAATCCGGGTCAATACCATTGTACCCGGCTTTTTCCCGGCCGAACAAAACAGGAAAGTCCTTACTGAAGAGCGGGTGGCCCAGATTATGGGGCATACGCCCATGAAGCGCTTTGGCAATTCGAGCGAGCTCATTGGGGCCACACTGCTGCTGGCCAGCGAGAAGGCCGGAAGCTTCATCACTGGCCATGAACTGGTGGTTGATGGGGGCTATGCCAGCATGACCATCTGAGTAAATATCCTACACCCCGAAAACCCATGACGTTTATCACCGACAACTTCCTCCTCCGCAACGATGTGGCAGCCGAGCTCTACCATGACACGGCAAAGGACCTGCCCATCATTGACTATCATTGTCATCTTCCTCCCGGAGATGTGGCTTCCAACCGGACATTTGGCGACTTATTTGAGATCTGGCTCGAGGGAGACCATTACAAGTGGCGCGCCATGCGGGCCAATGGCATTGAGGAGCGGTACTGCACCGGGGATGCAAGTCCGAGGGAAAAGTTCGATGCCTTTGCCCGGACTTTGCCGGAATGCCTCCGCAATCCCCTTTACCACTGGTCCCACCTGGAACTCCTGCGTTACTTCGGAATTGATTCCCTTCTGGGGCCGGAAACGGCCGACGCTGTCTGGGATGCTGCCAACCAAAAGCTGGCTGGTGATGAACTGACGGCACAAGGCATCCTCAAAAAGTTCAAGGTTTCCGTCGTCTGCACCACGGATGATCCCACGGACTCGCTGGAGCACCACGCCAGCATTGCCTCAGGAAATATCGGGACGCGGGTGTATCCGACCTTCCGCCCGGACAAGGCGCTGGGAATCGGTGAAAATGGTCCTTGGAATGTCTGGACGGACAAACTGGCTGAAGTGAGCGGAATTGATTGTGGTTCACTGGCTGGATTTTGTGAAGCTCTCCAGGCCCGTCATGACTATTTTCATTCCATGGGCGGGCGCCTCTCGGATCACGGGATTGAAGTGTGCTATGCTGAATTTCCCTCTGGATCCGAGGCTGAGGCCATCTATTCCAAGGCCCGGGAAGGGCACACCGTTTCGGGTGATGAGGCAAACCGGTTTGCCGCCTACATGATGGAGTTCTTTGGTGAACTGGATGCTGCCAAGGGGTGGGTAAAACAGTTGCACCTTGGCGCCATGCGGAATGTCAATGACAAGCTGTTTGCCGATCTGGGCCCTGATGTTGGGGGTGATTCCATTGGTGATTTCCGCCAGGGTGACCCGCTGGGGCGTTATCTCGGACGTCTTGCCGGCAAGGACCAGTTACCAAAAATGGTCCTTTATAACCTCAATCCAAGCGACAATTACCTGATGGCCACGATGGCGGCCAATTTCCAGGGTGGTGGTGCTCCCGGCAAGATGCAGTTTGGTACGGGGTGGTGGCACCTCGATCAAAAGGAAGGCATGACATGGCAAATCAACGCCTTGTCCAACCTCGGGTTGCTAGGCCACTTTGTCGGCATGTTGACGGACTCCAGAAGTTTCATGAGCTACTGCCGTCATGAATACTTCCGCCGCCTGCTTTGCCAGTTGATTGGGGATGACGTGGTTAATGGGGAGTTGCCACATGACATGGAATTGTTGCGTCGTCTTGTCTGGAAAGTCTGCTATGGCAACGCCTCGACTTATTTTGGATTTGAACTCGGCAAGTATCAGTCGTCCTGGGCTTGATAAGGCCTGATCGCGGTTTCCTGCAGCGCAGACGGCAAACAGCACGGGTCGATGACTTTCCAGGTAAATTCAGCCTTTGGCATGCTGGGGTCTTCTACAGAGAGTCGCTGATTAACAACAAGGCGGACGGAATCCGCCAGAATCCCTGGAGGGACGCCCCAGGCCAGCAACCGGTGCAAGGCAGCATCCGTGTTCCTGGCGTGCATGGTGCTCAATACGGCGTGTCCGCTGAGGGCAGCCCTGCAGGAGGCAATGGCCGAGTTGGCATCCCGTACTTCCCCAACCATTATGACATCCGGATCCTGTCTCAGGAACGAACGGACAGCAGAAGCGAAAGTCCAGCCCCTGGCCTCATTGACAGGACATTGGACGACGTCTGGGAGTTCCTGTTCCACGGGATCCTCGATAGTGATGATCTTCAAGTCATACCGGGAAAGTTCATGCATCAAGCTGTACAGTGTCGTTGTCTTGCCACTACCAGTCGGCCCACAACAGAGGATCAAGCCTGGATTCGCCAACACGCTGTCCAAACACTCCTCCATTAATTCTGGGGGCATTCCCAATTCAGGTAAAGGGAGAGCTGAGAGTTCCTGTTTTGGAATCCGCAGAACCACGCTCTCGCCATCCACAGTGGTCAAATGGGATAAGCGGGCACTGCTTCCGCCGGGGACCCCATTGAGTTTCATCAGACCATCCATGGGCGGTCCCCGGGTTGCCCCGGCCAATCCTGCCTGTGTCTTCAGAAGCTGCATCGCAGCCTTGGCCCGATCACCCTCCCAGTGTCCTCCTGCCTCAAGACTCCTTCCGGCATGAAACCGGATATCAAGCTTGTCCGCGGCAAGTTCGAAGTGAATGTCCGTCGCTCCCCTGACGATAAGGCCCTGTATCAAATCGTCGAGCCAGTTTCTGGGCGATTCCGATACTGCCCCATCCCCCTCTATGCCATGGAACGGCGCTACAATTTTGGACCGGTCAGGGTGCATCAGTACCCATTGCCAATGGAATGCATGGGGTCCGAGGATAGGCTCCAACGACGGGGGCAGGTCCGGACCACCCGCGAGAACGTGCAAATCCCCCTCCTGACCAAGGTAAACGAATCCGAGTTGCTCCAGAAGGCCAGACTGCGGCGGGCGCTCTTCCACTTCATTGTAGCGATCAAGATGGCCAAGAGGTGCCCCGGTAGCGGTTTGCAGTGCCTCGATTAGGGAAGTTTCCTCAACAATTCCATTTCGAAGAAGCCAGACAAGCAGGGATTCTTTCCCGGGTTGTGATTCCCACCGATGAACTGTTTCGTCCCAAGTTGATTTCCGGATGGGATCCGGGACGAGAATTTTGCTTAACAATGGAGCGTTAGACTCATAGGCAAAACCATCCCGCATCTGGACCCTCGGGTAAAGGGATTGTTAAACCTCGGTGAAGGCTATCCCGGCGTCGCGGAACTTCTGCTTCAGCTCGTTCGGGTTTTGCGACTTCTCCAGCGCGACATCGGCTTCGACCAGACCCCGGTTGACGAGGCTGGCGAGGTGTGCATCCAGGGAAATCATGCCATACTGGGATCCTGTCTGGATTTCGGAGGCAATTCGGTAAGTCTTGTTTTCCCGAATGAGTGCGGCAACAGAGGTCGTCGTCACCATGATTTCGAAGGCGGCAATTCGGCCCCCGCCTTTTTTCTTCAGCAGGACCTGCGAAATGACGGACACGATCGAGGACGCCAACTGGGTCCGAATCTGGTCCTTCGTGGAGTCCGGGAAGGCATCCACAATACGGTCCACCGTGCGGGCGGAACCCGTGGTATGCAAGGTGCCAAAGACAAGGTGACCCGTTTCCGCCGCGGAGACGGCCGCCTCAATGGTTTCAAGGTCACGCATTTCACCGACAAGAATGACATCCGGATCCTGCCGCAGGGCTCCGCGAAGAGCCTCGGAGAAGGACGGCGTGTCGTTGCCAACTTCCCGTTGGGTGACGATGGAATGCTTGTGCTCGTGATAATATTCAATCGGATCCTCAATCGTGATGATGTGGCCATCACGGTTCTCATTGATCCAGTTGACCATCGAGGCAAGGGTGGTGGATTTACCCGAACCCGTGGGGCCGGTGACAAGAATGAGGCCCCGGGGGCGCTTGAGGAGGTCCTTGATATGGTCCGGGAGGCCGATCTGCCGCAGCCCGAACATGTCCTTGGGAATGGTACGCAGGACCATCCCGTAGTTGCCCTTGGCTTTCATGACACTGACCCGGAAACGGGCGCGGTCGAGGAAGGCGAAGCCAAAGTCGGCCCCACCCTTGGTCTTCAACTGTTCCTGCATGGCATCCGAGGTAATGGCCTGCATAAGGACCTTTGTATCGGCTGCCGTCAAAGGCGGACCATCAACAGGAACCATGGAACCGCTGATGCGGAGGGTTGGCGCTTGATTCACTTGCAGGTGAAGGTCGCTCGCTTCCTGGTCGACCATCAATTCAAGCAAATCGTTCATCTCATATGGACAATCCAAATGACTTTCTACTGCTGCTTCCATTGTCATAAGTTTAGAATTTGCCGAGTTCCCGGCAGAGACACCACCGGGTATAGCATCTGACTGAGTATTTAACAAAATCCTTACACATGGCAAAGCGTAAATTTCCTACGAACGGGCCGCGGAAAATAAGGCAGGAGGCATTCCAGGGTTATCCTCTGGCGAACCAACAGCGGCCAGGCTGCCTGAAACAGGTTCAAACGGGTGTCGCCTCCTGAAAGGCTGGTAGAGACATCAAAAATTCCGATTCTGCCGGCATAGCCCCGTCTGCATTCCTGACAACCCTCTGCGGCAACAACACTATCTGGAAGCCCTCCCGGCACCCAATCAAGGAGTTCCCGGACGCTTGGTGATATTTCCAGGAAGGAAGAACAGATTCGGCAAACAAGCCTTATCAGCCGTTGATGAATGACAGCCGCGCAGGTGGCCCTGACGATTCCCGGGGATTGTCCCAGGTCCTGGAAGCGTCGAAGGATGCCATTGTTGCTGGAAGCATGGACAGACGCGAGAATACGGTGACCCGAATTTGCCGCCTGGATGGCAATGGCCGCTGTTTCCTCGTCCCGGACTTCCCCGATGAGGATGGTGTCCGGAGCCTGACGCATGAAGGCCTTCAAGAGGATGGCAAATGTCTCACCCGATTGTTCGTCCACCTCTACCTGCTGGATGCCGGGAAGGAATACTTCAACTGGATCCTCGGCTGTAAGGATTTTTTCATCCATGTGGACCGCAATCTGAAGCAAGCTGTACAGGGTTGTTGACTTACCGCAACCAGTAGGACCGGCAACCAGCCAAAGTCCGTCGGGGTGGTGGAATTCGTCATGGACTTGACGCACCTGCCGGGGACCGAAACCCAAATGTTCCAGTTTCAACGCATCCTTGGCCGGGGGATGCAGGAAACGGACAACCATCGATCGCCCGTGACAAGTGGGAACCAATGAGACACGGGCATGGATTTCCATCATGGTGCCCTTCCTGAGGCGAAAGGAGCCGTCCGCAGGGGAGTCAGCGGGAAGGTTTCCCAATCCGGAGGCGCGGACGACCGAATTCAGCAACCAGTTTCCCTTCTTTGTAGTCAAGTTGGTGTGCTTTTCCAAGCGGCCATCCACCCTCAGCCGGGAAACATAACCTTCCCTGGCCGGTTCAAGGTGCCAGTCCGAGACCAAGCGTTCAGCATTCAATTGGCTGAGAAACGCATGCAAGGCGATGACGGATTTTTCTCGAACGGCATCCGGTTTGACTGATCCGGAGGTCACCTCCAAGGCTGAAAGTGCCTGACTGTACCATTCGAGGAAGAGAGAGGGCCTTGCCAATGCTGGTCTTTGCTGCCCCTGCCTCAGGCGATCGAAGTGGGGTAGCGCCGATGGGTGTTCAAGGACAAACCAGGACTCCTGGGGGCCTTGTAGCAGCAGAATTCTTCCGGGAGATGGTTGATTCCCGATGTCGTCCGGTATGGTTGGATGCGATCCTTCTGGCAGTTCGGTCAGCAGGGGTATGCCAATCGTCCGCTGCAGCTTTTCCCCCAATTGTTCCCACAGTCGTGGAATCCCCTGAAGGGCCTGTTCCTCCTCGATTGGACTTTGGGCTGAAAACGGCTTCCCGCTCTTTCGTTCCAGTTCAACATACGGAATCAGGAATGGTTCGTACACTGGCATTACCCGTAAAGCATCAGGTCTGCCACTTATTCCGGGCGAGTCGTCCTTTCGCCTAAATTCAGGCGTTGCTGCGCTTATGTGCGGGGGACAAAGCCTGCCTTGCGATAAACCTTGGAAAGCATCCTGTAGGCCCGTTTCTGGGCGACTGCGGCCCCTTCCTTGAACACGGAGTCCAGATACGCCTTGTCCTGGTGGATTTCCTCATACAGGGCCTGGATGGGTTCCAGGGCGCTGATGACCGCATTGGCCACCGCATCCTTGAAGGTACCATACTGGCAGCCCTCAAACGCCTTCTCCAACTCCCCGATGGATTTCCCGGTGGATGAGCTCAGGATGGCGAGGAGATTGCTTATTCCAGGCTTGTCATCCCCGGCCCTGACTTCGCTTCCAGAATCCGTCACCGCAGAACGAATCTTCTTACGGATCGTCTTGGGCGGATCCAGTAGGTAAACGCAGCCCGACTGGTTGGGATCGGACTTGGACATTTTTTTGAGGGGATCCTGCAGGGACTTGATACGAGCTCCCGTCTTGGGGATATAAACCTCCGGAACCTTGAAGGTGTCCGAGTAGGTGTTATTAAACTTGATGGCCAGGTCCCGGCACAGTTCCACGTGCTGTTTCTGGTCTTCTCCAACCGGCACTCGGTCAGCATTGTAGAGAAGGATGTCCGCTGCCATGAGGACCGGATAGTTCAGCAGTCCGGAGCCGATAAACCCAGAATCCTGACGCTGTGACTTGTCCTTGTACTGGGTCATGCGTTCCAGTTGCCCGATCGGGCACAGGCAGCCAAGAATCCAGGACAATTCGGTGTGCCCGATGACATGGCTCTGGCAGAAGAGATGGCACTTTTTCGGATCAAGGCCACAAGCAATATAGAGAGCAAGATTCCGGTAGGTTGCCTGGCGTAATTCAGCCGGGACGTAAGGCACGGTAATGGCATGGAGGTCGACAATGCCGAAGTAGCACTCGAACTCATCGATCATCGAGGCCCAGTTGCGTATGGCACCAAAATAATTACCCAGGTGCAGCTGGCCCGTCGGTTGGGCACAGGTCAGGATGACTTTCTTTTCACTTTCAGCCATGTCTTAAAGGGGAAGGATTTTTCGGGCGGCCTCGAGGTAACGGGCCCGGGTCTGGTCGATAACCGATTCGGGCAGTTCCGGTCCAGGAGCCGTCTTGTCCCAGTCAAGTGTTTCCAGGTAGTCCCGGACATACTGCTTGTCGAAGGCCGTTTGTGAGCGGCCCGGCTCATAGGCCTCTGCCGGCCAGTATCGGGAAGAATCGGGTGTCAAAATCTCATCGATGAGGAAAAGGTTGCCGTCCGTGTCCGTCCCAAACTCGAATTTTGTATCGGCCAACATCAACCCGGCTTTACGGGCGGAAGCCACACCGAGGGCAAAGAGTTTCAAACTGATGTCACGGACTTCCTCAAAGCGCTCCTTGCCCAGCAATTCCATGCCTTCCTCTGGGGTAACGGGAATGTCGTGCTGCCCGGCTTCAGCCTTTGTTGTTGGGGTGAACATGGGAGTGGGGAGCCCCTCGCTTTCCCGAAGGCCTTCAGGGACGGGCAGGCCGAAGAGAGTACCGGTGGCAAGGTAGTCCTTCCAGCCGCTGCCAGCCAGATATTGCCGGACGACGGCTTCCATCGGCAGAGGATTCAATTTCCTGACCAGCATCGACCGGGGAATCAGGTGTTCATGGCCTTCAAGGACCTTGGCCAATTCCTCAGCATGGGATGGCACAAGATGGTTCTGAATCAGCTCCTCGGTTTCCTCGAACCAGTACAGGCTGACCTGGGTCAGGATGATTCCTTTCCCCGGGATGCCATCCGGCAATACGACGTCAAATGCGCTTAACCGGTCACTGGCGACAATGAGAAAGGCGTCCCCAGTGTCGAAAATCTCTCGGACTTTGCCACTGGCTATCCGCTCGTAGGGGAGCCCCTCAATCTGGCGTAATGCTGTTTCTGGCAGGGCGGCCTCAAGGGCCTTGTAATCCATGTGTAGCCTCATCTTGGTGCAAAACCACCACCGTGGTGATAATTACCGCTCAGGCAATTTTTTTTAGAAAAAGCTTGCGGAGGCATAAGCTACAGGTAGCTTCCTGAATCTTTCCTGCGTCCCGTTCGTCTAGCCAGGCCTAGGACACCGGGTTTTCATCCCGGCGACAGGAGTTCAAATCTCCTACGGGATGCCATTCCCCGCCCATCGGGCCGTGCAGGGCAGGTTACCGCCCTTAGCTGACGACACCGGCGAGGTTGAAGATCGGCAGGAACATCGCCATGACGATGGAACCGATAACCACCCCCAGGAACACGATCAAGGCCGGTTCCAGCAGTGATGTCAGGGAATCCACCGTGGTTTCAATCTCCGCATCGTAGAAGTCGGCGATTTTACCCATCATGCCATCGACATTACCGGTTTGTTCACCGGCCCGGGCCATGTGCTTGACGGTTGGCGGAAAGTAGGGGATCTCGGCAATGGTTTCCGAGAGTTGGCCACCCTGGCTGATGTTGCGGCTGATTTCCCGACAGGAATTCTCGATGTAGGTATTGCCACTGGCGTTTGCGACAATCTCCAGGGTCCGCAGGATTGGCACACCGCTTCGGAGAAGGATGGCATACGTGCGGCAGAAACGGGAAAGGGCGATTTTCTGGATCAGTGGTCCGACGATCGGCACCTTGAGAAGGACGACATCCTTGGCCCGGCGACCCTTGGGGGTCTTCAGGATTCGCTTCATGACAAACCAGAAGGCGATGAGCCCGGCAATGATGTAAAGAATGTAGGCCTTGAGGAAATTCGAGGTGGAAATGAGCAACTGGGTGGGCTTCGGCAGCTCTTTCCCGAAACTGGCGAACATCTCGGCAAATACCGGAATGACGAAGATCAGGAGCACCTGAACCAGGACAATTGCCAGGCCAATAACCGCAATCGGGTAGGTCATGGCACTCTTCACCTGCTTGATGAGTTTTACCGTGTCCTCAAAGTAGATGGCCACCTTGCCAAGGATGCTGGCAAGGCCGCCGGAGGCTTCACCGGCTTCGACCATGGAAATAAAGAGATTCGGGAAGGCATTGGGATACTTGGCCACCGCCTCCGAAAATGCCGTACCGCTGGAGATGTCCAGCTTCACGTTCCGGATAACAATCTGGAAGACGGGATCTTCCGTCTGATCCTGGAGCGCTTCCAGTGCTGAAACAAGGGGCAAACCCGCTTCCAGCATGGAAGAGAGCTGCTGCGTGAAGACGGTCAGCTGGTCCAGCTTTACCTTCTTGCGCCGAGCCTGCTTCTCGTACTGTTTTTGTTTCGCCAGGCGTTGGCTCTCCCAGAAGGAGACCCGCTTGCGTGAAGACGCTGAGCTTTCCCGGCCCGATACTGCTGCTGCTGATGATGTGGCCATGCTGTTGCCAGAAGAATTTAGAAGTCACCTTTCGGCAACACAATCCATTTCTCCCGGACCGCTTTCAGGAAAATTTTACAACTCTGGGACCATCGGGAACCCGGCTGTCAAAAGCGGGTAAAGCAAGGCTTACTCGTCGTCGAGCAGGGAATCGTCGATTTCCGAGTTGTCGTAGACGTTTTGCACGTCATCGAGGTCCTCCAGCGCCGTGGTCAGGCGGAGAAGCTTCTGGACCGCGTCCTTTTCCGTCAATGGGGTGACCGAGCCGGGGATATAGGCCAGTTCGGAGCTATCCGCCTGTAGCCCTGCCTGCTCAAGTGCGGATGACAGGGCATCAAACTCCCCGATCGGGCAACGGACCTCAAAGTGGTCTCCATTGTTGATGATATCCTCGGCACCGTTCTCAATGGCGATTTCCATCAACTGGTCCTCAGTCGTTTTCTCCGCTGCGAGGAGGAACTGGCCCTGGCGGCTGAAAAAGTGCTGCAGGGCGCCTGGCTGGGCGAGGTTGCCGCCGAATTTGGAAAAGGTGGAGCGGACCTCGCTGGCGGCCCGGTTCTTGTTGTCGGTAGTGACCTCAACAATGATCCCGATGCCCCCGGGCGCGTAGCCTTCGTAGAGGAGTTCAAAGTACTCCACACCGGGGAGCTCGCCCGTGCCCTTCTTGATGGCCCGGTCAATATTGTCCGCGGGCATGTTGGCTCCCTTGGCCTTGGTGATAATGGTCCGGAGTCGGGGATTGAACTCCGGATCGCCGCCACCACTGCGGGCGGCGAGCGTCAATTCCTTGGAAATGACACTGAAGATTTTGCCACGCTTGGCATCAATGGCTGCCTTGTGGCGCTTGGTGGTGGCCCATTTGCTATGACCTGACATCGCTAATTTTGGATTGAATGAAAGTTGAGGTGAACGCTGGACGCAAATGCCTACCGGGGGCCGTCCTTCTTTTTCTTCTTCTTTTTGGAGATGAGCGGTCCGGTGGGCAGTTTGCCCTTCTTCTTGTTTTCCATTTCAGCAATTTCTTCCTCAATGGCAATATCCTCTTCGTCGCGTTTGCGGTTGGTCGTCCATTGCTGGAAGATGGAGAAGCAGTTGGTCGTGGTCCAGTAAAGGACCAGACCGCTGGAGAAGTAATAGGTGAAGGGGAAGAAGATGAACGGCATCCACTTGATCATCTTCGTCTGCGCATTGTCGATGGAAGGGGTCGGCATCATCTTCATCTGGAAATACATCGAGATGAGCCAGATGAAGGGAAGGACGTTGATCGCTGTTCCGACGAGCGGCAGGCCGTCTCCGGGGACGGGAATGGTGCCGTCTGGCATTGACAAGTCATTGATCCAGAGGAAGTTGGCAAAACGTAGGTCCGATGAATTGCGGAGCAGGTTGAAAAAGGCGATGAAAATGGGGAACTGGATGAGGACCGGCCAGCATCCGGAGAGGGGGTTGATTTTGTGCTTTTTCCAAAGCTTCATCATTTCCTCATTCAGCTTCTGGGCATTGTCGGCGTACTTCTCCTTGATTTCCTGCAGCGGCTTTTGCAGCTCCTGCATACGCTTGGAGGAGCGGGCGGCCTTGGCCGTCAGGGGCCAGAGGCAGAGTCGGATGATGAAAGTGGTCAGGATGATGGCGATGCCCCAGTTGCCGATAACCCCCTCGATACTGCCCATGAGGAGCAAGAGGCCTTTCGAGACCGCGGCCACCAGACCGACAAAGAATCCGAGGAACCAGCCCAGCTGCATGACATCATCCTGCTTCATGCCCAGCTCCTTGAGACGGTTGTAGCTCTTGGGACCGGCGTAATATTCACCACTGAGTGAGTACTGCTCGGTAGGCTGAAGGACCGGAACGTCGAATTCCATGGCCGCCGTGATGCCGATCGGAACCTTGCCGGTCTTTGGATCCTGCGGGAAGCGGATACCGCGGGCAATGATGGCATCCCCAGGGCTTTCGGGAGTGAAAATGGTGGTGAAGAACTGGTTCTTGACCGCACCCCACTGGATTATTCCACGCTCTTCGACAAACTCCTTGGGCTGCCGCTTGAAGGGAAAACTGCCTCCGGTAAACTTGCTGGCTGGGATGTTATCGTAGTCCCCATTCTCGTAAAAGGAGGCATTGAGGTTAAAGCCCATGTAATCGGCATCGGTTGGCGCGGCCGTTCCCAAGTCGAGGTAGATCCGATCCAAACTGACCGGGTTCGCCGTCGGGTTGGTAAAGGTCGAACGGTGCTCAATAAGGAAGGAACCGGGTCCGTCAGCCGCTTCGCCGTTCTTCAACTCATAGGAGCGCCGCACGATGACTCCCGTCGGGAGGACCGCCTCGAATGTTGCCGAACGCTCCGATCGAGCAGCCAACCTGTAAAAGAGGGCCACCGGGGCCAATTGATCGCCTGTCTGCCGCTTGAGATCCAGTGCCGGGTTGTTGGAGACCCTGTTCAGGACTACCGGCAAGGGCGCCTCATTGGTGTGGGGATTGTCAGCGGGGTAGGTCTTGAGGACTATCTTGGAAATGGCTCCACCGTAACTGCTGAGCGTGATCTCGAGCTGCTCGTTCTCGAGGATAATCTTCTCCTCAGCCGGCTTCTCAACTGTCTGTGAGGGGATTTCGACCCGTTCTTCAACAGACGGTGGCCCTTCGGCCGGAGCGACAATCTCCGCATCCTCCGCGGTGATGGCATCCCCTGCCCATCCGGACTGGCTGAGGGCCCTCTCGTTCTCCTGGGCTTGCTCCATCAAGCGCTCCTGACGGGCTTTCGTCTCCTGGACACCATTGTACATCATGAGGAGGAATCCCCCAACGAGGAACAGGATGCCGAGTGTTATGCTTTTCTTATCCATTCAAAGATTACGGGTGGTGGAATGTGAGGGGCCTTCCAGGTGGGGAGAAGGCTTGAAAGGGGTTGGATGCTGGTGATCCTTTTGCTCGGTGCAAGAACAACTGTGCGGGACCGGGTCATATCCGGATCCACCCCATGGATGACAGCGGGCGAGGCGCTTCATTGCCAGCCACGTTCCCTTGAAGGGTCCATGGCTGCGGACGGCCTCCAGCGCATATGCTGAGCACGTTGGCTCATACCGGCAACCGCTGCCGGGAGCGAACAGGTGAATGACCGGGGAAATGGTGTACCGATAGACAAATAGCAGCGCGACCAGCAGGCCCCCAAGGAGCCGGCGCAGCAACACATATGCCTGTCGGAAGAATGTCATGATCGTTGGCCAGTGACCTTTTTGATAGCTCCGAGGAGCCGGTGTTCAATCTCTGCCAGGGTCGCGTCATTGATAGACGAACGGGCGATAAAGACAACATCGCAGGATGCGGGGAGTCTTTCCTGGTTCCTGCGGAAAGCTTCGCGGAGCAGACGCTTGGCCCGGTTGCGCTTGACGGCGTTGCCGACACGGCGTGAGGCAATGAAGCCAGCCCGCCGCAATAGGGGCGTTCGTTCCGGAAATTCAAGAAAGTTGAAATAAAAAAATCCGCACTCCCGACGGATTCCGGAAGCGCGAATTGCTTGAAATTCCTCTGCCTTGCGCAGGTGTTGCTGACGGGAATACCGCATGGCTGCGGTCCCCTCGCTTATGCGCTCAATTGCTTGCGACCACGGGCCCGGCGGGCCTTGAGGACCTTGCGGCCTCCACGGGTGGACTTGCGGGCACGGAATCCGAATTTGCGGGCTCTCTTGAGCTTTGAAGGTCTGTATGTCGGTTGCATGATGTACTACTCCCTGAAGAAAAAAGGACGAGAAGAAGGGCTTTTACGGGTAGTGTCAAGCCGATCGAACCTGAAAATACCCCGTCTTTTCCCCCGGATGTCTAAATGGCGTCCGTTGAACGGTCGTACCACTTCTCCTCAACCTGAACTGGTTTGTAGGAGGCAAGGTAGGGAAAGATGGATTGAACGTCCGGAAGGGCCGCGTAGAGCATCTCCACCGCCCGTTTTGTGAAGCGCTCCTCATAAAAACCGGAAAAGGTGGCAAAGAGCGGTTCGTAAAAGCCTCGATGGTTCAGGAAAATAACCGGTTTCTGGTGATACCGGAGGTATTTCAGGTTGAGGACTTCAATAATCTCCTCGAGAGTCCCAAGGCCGCCCGGGATGGCCACAAAGGCGTCGGCATAGTCATCCATGATGGCCTTTCGATCGCGTAAGTCTTTGGAAATAATTAACTTGTCACATTTCAGATAAGATCTGCCCAAATCGTGGAGCTTCTGCGGGACGACACCAACGACCGAGCCACCCGCCGCCTTGACAGCGTCCGCCAGTTTTCCCATGAGGCCGGTATTGTTGCCCCCGAAAACGAGCGTGTGTCCTTGTTCGCCAATGGCTGTCCCCAATTCAAGCGCCAACTCGACGAAATGGGGTGCGACGGCGTCGCTCGAGGATAGATAGACGCAGATTTTCACCGCAAGGCCTCAGGATTCCTCGAATTTTCGCTCAAAGAGCGCGCTCATTTCCTTGAGCATGTCCTCGGCATCATTGCCCTCGGCTTTGAAGCGGAGCGTGGAGCCGTTTCCGGCAGCCAGCATCATCAGGCCCATGATCGATTTCCCGTTCACTTGTTCGTCATCCTTTTCCACCAGGACATCGGCGGCATACTTGTTGGCTACCCGGACGATCATGGCTGCGGGGCGCGCATGGATGCCCATCTTGTTGGTGACTGTCAGTACGATTTCTTGCTCCATTGAGGGAAAAATTGGGTAGGAATGATTAGGAACATGCGTTTTGGAGTGCCGAAGTAAAAGAAAAAATTCGGCTCAACCGCCGGCCTCCTGTCTTTTCCGGGATTTCCCGAGGAAGATGCGGACATCAGCATCGCGGGTTCCCATAATCTCCATTGCCCGTCGCAAGGCCTTGGCGGTGGCCATTGTCGGGTTGGAAGGCAGGTCGGGAAAGATGTTTTCCCGGCCGATGATATCGATCAAGCCACTGTCCTTGAATATCCGGACGGCATCCTTGCGGACCTCCGAGATGAGCAAGGTCCTGTCCTTCTCCCGCATGTAACGGATGAGCTCCTCCAGGGCGAGGACACTGGTGGCATCCAGATGGTAGGCATTACGCATCTTCAGGATGACAATCTTCAAGGCCGGCTTTTCACAAACCCGCCGCATCTGGTCACGGAATAGCTCCGAAGCCCCGAAAAAGAGATCTCCCTCCACGTGGACGATTGAAATTTCCGGGGTCGAGGTGGCTTTCTCCTTTTCCAGTGGAGCCAGTTGACCTTCCTCATCCGGCGCAAATTCCGTTAACTCCGGCTGAGCTGCCTTGCGCAGGAAAAGGAGGACGGAGGTACCGGTGCCGAGGATAATGGCAAAGTCGAGGCGAATGAAAAGGGCGGCCAGGAAGGTCGTGGCAAAGACGATCCGGTCGGACTTGGTGGCGTTCCAAACCACCCGGATGACGTGGCGGTTGATCAGGGAAATGCCAATGGCGATAACCAGTACGCCGAGTACGCTGACCGGGATGAACCGCGTCAGTGGGCCAAAGGCGTAAGCTCCGATGGCGCAAAGGAGGCCGGACAGGATGCTGGCGAGCGGGGTTGCCGCCCCGCTGACCCAGTTGAGCTGGGACCGGGTGAGGGAGCCAGAGGCCGGCATGCCCTGGTAAAGGGCGCACCCGATGTTGGCTATACCCATGCCCAGCATCTCCTGGTTGGAATCCAGTTTCTGTCCAGCCCGTGAAGCCAGTGATTTGCCGATGGAGGTCCCTTCCAGCACAGACAGGAAGGCGATTACCAGGGCCACGCTGGATACCTGGCTTATTAGGTCGCCACTGATCGGGGGCAGGCTGACTCTCCATGCCGTGGCATCGATTCCGTTGAGCGTCAAAATTGCGGAAGACCACTCTTTCGTCAGGATCAGGTTGTTGAACCCGAAGGCGATGAAGGACATGATCACAAGGGTGATGGCCACATTCGGGAATGTCCTGAAACGACGGTTCAGGCCCCAGAACACGCCGGCGGTCAGCAGGGAAACAACAAAGGTTGGCCAGTGGGTGGCCGGAAGGGATTTCAAGGTCAGGAGGACCACGGTCATGAAGGTGGAGCCGTCCGGGAGGGTGAAATCGAATCCCAATGCCTTCTTCAGCTGGTTGACGATGATGTAGATGGCCGCCGCCGTGATATACCCGGTGACCACGGAACGGGAAATATACTGGATGAGATTGGCAACCTTGAGAAAGGCCCCAAGGACGAGAAATACGCCCGAGAGCAGGACTATCAGTGAAATCAGGGCCAGTTTTTCACCTTGATCGACAATCCCCATGCCGAGAAAGGAGGCGAAAACCAGCACAGAGGTGGCGTTGGTGGGGCCAAGAATGATGAACCGGGAACCGGAAAAGAGAGGGCCCAGCATAGCCGCAATGGCCGAGGCAAATATCCCGTATTGGATGGGAAGCCCGGCAATGGCTGCATAGGCCATCCCTTGGGGAAAGGCCAGCAGGGCCACATTCAGGCCAGCCCTGAGGTCACCCCTTGCCTTGGTGGTGTCGTATCCCCGCAAACTTTTCCGGATGGGAAAGAATGACAAATGGTTGTGGTCCCTCAGGTTCTGCAGGACACGACGGATCGAATTTGAGGATAGCAAGGATCTGGATGGTTTCTGAACGAGTATTCCCGCACTTCCGGTGAAGCAAATTTTTTCTCGTCATCCTGTAGGATTATGGCGAATCGTCTTTGCCGGATGATTGCCGCGATCCTATACATCCTGGCTGTATTACTGGCCAACCTGACCGCCACGCTCTTTCTACCTTTTGAAATTGCTCCCGGTACGGGAATCCTGGTTTCGGTGGGTACCCTGGTTTTCGGGATCACCTTTACCCAGCGGGACCGCATGCATGCAAGGGGCCGACCTTTTGTCTACAAGGTGATCTTCCTCTCGGCCTTCCTCAATCTCCTCATGCTAACATCCCTTCGCTACATCTGGGGAGAGCCGGTCCTTGGCTGGTTTCAGAGCCGGCAATTGGATTGGTTGAGCGGTGCCACAGCCATGCTCATGGAAAATGGATGGCGAGTCTTTCTGGCTTCCTTCCTGGCCATTATCATTGCGGAGGGTACCGACACGGAGGTCTTCCACCATTACCGCAATCGTTCCTGGATAACTCGTGTAGTCCGTTCCAATGCGGTCAGCATACCGGTTGATTCAGTGCTCTTCAATCTGATCGCCTTTGCTGGCAGTGCCTTTTTCCCGGCCATTGTCCTCTTGAAGGTCATTCTCGGGGAAATCGTCTCCAAGTTTCTTGTCGGCATCCTATATGCCCTGGTCTATCCGAATAAGAAGGACAGCGAGACCAACGGTCAGGACTTCTGACGGCTGGTGCGATTTCCGGGGCGTCGGGTTGCCCGCCATGCGTCGCGGTGTTGACGGATCCAGTCCAACAATGCCCGTTCAAATCCGATGTCTTTTCCGGCCTTTTCAGACTCCAACCACTTATGGCGGAGTATTTCCTCCCGTTCAGCAAGAAACTCCCGGTACAGGCTGGAGCGCTCAAGGACGGGGCGTTCCTTGCCGGCAGGGGCTGGATTTTCGTCGGGGGACTTCATGGTGGAGTTTACTCTCGATGAATTGAGAGGCATTTAAAATTAGGCAAGGTGATACTTAACGGACGATCCAGCTATGCCAATCTTTTTTATGCGCTTTGATGCGACTGATTTACAGTCCTTCCAGAACCTTCCGGGCAATTTCGCGATAAATGAGGGAAGGCTTGCTATCTGGGTAGCCGATGGTGATGGGGATGCCCCGGTCGCATCCCTCTCGAATTTCCCCGTCGAGGGGGATTTCCCCGAGGAGTGGGGCTTCCAAGGCATCGGCTGTCCATTGTCCACCGCCTTTGCCAAAGATATGGTTTCTGATGCCATCAGGCCCTTCCAGATAGCTCATATTCTCACAGACCCCAATTATGGGCACGTTCACCTTGTCAAACATCCGTGCTCCTCTGGCGGCCACATTGACAGCCGCCGCCTGAGGCGTGGTGACTACAACCGCGCCATCCACGGGAAGCGTTTGGACAAGGGAAAGCTGTGCGTCACCAGTACCGGGGGGAAGGTCGACGACCAGCACGTCCAGTTCCCCCCAGCTGACATGCTGGGCGAATTGTGAGATGGCGTTGTTAATCATGGGGCCTCGCCAGATAACCGGGGAATCCTCGTCAACAAGGAGGGCCATCGACATGACCTTGATTCCGTAATTGGAAGGCGGCACGATTTTCTCGTTCTCGATTTCCGGCCGTGCATTGATGCCCATCATCAGGGGGATTGAGGGACCATAGATGTCGCAGTCGAAGATCCCAACACCTTTGAATTCCTTTTCCTCCCTCAAAATGCGTTCAATGGCACAAGCGAGATTCACCGAGACGGTGGACTTGCCGACGCCGCCCTTGCCGCTGGCTACGGCGATGATCTTTTTTACCCCGGGGATGCCCTGCGGTTGCCGGGCTGCTGCTGTACCGGGCGTACCGGACTTCGGCTTTTGCACAGCAATCTCGACCGTAACCGGCCCGACACCTTCCACAGCCCTGACGGCTTCCTCGGAAGCGGTTTTAATTTTCAAAGGCACAGTTTCATCCCCTGTCGTCACATTGATTCGGATGGAAACGGCATTACCGTCCACGGAGATTTCTTCAACCAGCCCGAAGGAGACGATATCCCGGCTAAAACCGGGATATTTGACCGCCTTGAGGGCGCTGCGGATTGTTTCTTTGTCGATCATAGTTCTCGAGGGAAGGGAAAACTTCTTGAAGTCTTCAGGAAAGCATATTCCGTCAACATGGCAATTGATGGCGGCAAGTTCTGCGCCATTTCTTACATGCATATTTCGTTATGATTTCCAGAAGAATCCTCTTACTTCTCAGCCTGTGGCCGATAATTTGTGCTCCTTTCGTCCTTGGACAGGATGCCATCGAGCTTGGGGACGTCGTTGGCTCTGCCTCGGTCCGGACCCGGACAATTGAAGTCTACGGGGAACCGGCCACACTGGGCGACCAGGCGGCTCGCCTGTTTGCGTTGCATGGCGGCTATGAGCGGGTGGGGGACCGTGCCGACTTTACCTTTCGATTCATTGCTTCCGGGGCCAACGGCGTGAACCTGAAAATCGGATCCCGGGGCAAGAGCCTCTGGGAGGGAAGCTTCCAGGGTACGACGCAGAGGGAAGCCCTGTTCGCCGCGGCGGACGCAGCGGTCACAAAAACGCTTGGCACGCCCGGCTTTTTCCAGAGCACACTGGCCTTTATCTCCGACCGGACAGGCAATGCTGAAGTCTACAAGTCGGATATCCTGTTCCAGGCTGTCCGCCAACTGACCCGTGATCGATCCCAATGCCTGTCCCCGAATCTCTCTCCTGACGGACAAATCCTCCTCTACACCAGCTATCACGGAACCGGATTTCCTGACATCTACCGGATCGACCTCGGTACCGGAAAGCGCTCCCTGTTCGCCGGTTTCAAGGGTACCAACACCGGGGCAACCTTTTCACCGAGTGGACGGTCCGTGGCCATGATTCTCAGTGGTTCGGGCAATTCGGAGGTTTATTTGAGCAATGCCGAGGGGCACCAGCTGCGGCGCCTGACCCGGTCACCAAGCCTGGAAGCGGATCCCACCTGGTCCCCTGACGGGAGACGGCTGGCTTTTACCTCCGACCAAATGGGTGGCCCTCAAATTTTCTCAATGGACGTGCAGGGGCGTTCACTCAGCCGCGTCCGCACGGATATCAGCCGCAATTGTTCGGAACCGTCCTGGAACCCAAGGGATCCCTCCCAGATTGCTTTCACAGCGGCCATTGCCGGTGAATTCGAGGTTGCGGTTTATTCCTTCAAGGAAGGCCGTAGCCGGATTGTTTCCAAGGGAGCCGGCGATGCGGTCCATCCGGCCTGGCTCAATGATGGCCGTCACCTAATATACACCGAACGGACCTCGCGTTATTCCCGGCTGATGATCCTCGACACGGTAACCGGCAAGCGCAATCGCCTCAGCCCTGTTGAACTCAACAACGCCCGCGAAGCTTCGCCGATTTATCAGGCGCGTTGATCAGGCGCAGATCGAACGACTTATTTCACGGGCCTTGTCTTCCCCGCACAGGGCTTCCACAAGGGCCAAGGCAAAGGCCGTGGCGGTGCCCGCTCCCTGCGAGGTTATGATGTTGCCGTCGCGGACGACTTCCTCATCCGGTCGCCTGTCCGGCAATTGCTCGCTGGTGCCGGGGTAAGAGGTATAAGCCTTTCCCTCGAGGACGCCCGCTTGGTCAAGGACGACCGGGCCCGCACAGATGGATCCAATCAACCGGCCCGCCTGGTCCTGTTGCTGCAGCATCTGCAAGATGCGGGAGTCTGCAGCCATGGTGGCGTGGCCTGGGCCTCCCGGTATGACCAGAAGGTCATAGTCATGCCCAAAGCAGGCATCGAGGAGGGTATCAGCGACCAAGTGGATGCCATTCCGGCCTTCCACCTGCAGGGCTTGTGTCGCGGATGCCACGGTTGTTTGCACCGAAGCCCGCCGAAGGCAGTCAATCGGGGCGACAGCTTCCAGTTCCTCGACCCCGTCGGTGAGGATCACTAGGGCGGTTGGTTCGGACATGGTATTCTTTATGCTTGGGATTAAATGGATTTGATGAACCGAGTTACACTGCTGTAGTAGGAATCTCGATACGCCTCGATGAGGTTGTTATGGGTTCCCCCGTCCAGCCAGGTGAAGGACTTCTGGCCGGGAGCGGCTTCATAGAGAGCCTTGCCATGGGAAAAGGGGATGACCCTGTCCTCGGTGCCGTGGATGACCAGGACCGGGCACTGGACTTTGCGGATCCGGGCCAGATTGTCGAACATGTCCCATGGAAGGATGTTCTTCCCAAGGCCGACCCGAAAGATGCTGGTAAAGGTGCCTTCGAGGATGATGCCGGCACACGGCTGCTCGGCTGCCATCGCAAGGGCCGGGCCGCCCCCAAGCGAGCGCCCGTAGTGAATAATCCGGTCCGGTTGGTAGCCAAAGGAGGAGGGAATCTCTGCCAGGATTTTCCGGGCCACCGTATTGACCAGTTTTTCACTGGGCTTGCCATCGCTGGTACCGTAACCCGGATAATCCCAACCGAGGACGGCGCATCCGGCTTCCCGGAGGGCCTGCATCCGGAATATGGCGGAGTGAAGATCCTCCCCGTTGCCATGGTGATAAAAGATGAGGTGCCGGCTACCCGGGTTATCGAGAAAGACCATGGCCACACTCTTCCCGTCATCGTAGGGAAAACGGATGATGTCTTTGGAATCGGAATAGCCGGGTGGCGGGGCGGGAAAGACCAGCTTGTTGGCAAAAAGGAAGGCATAGGCCATCAGGCCGGCATAGACGATTACCGGCAGGAGCAGAAGCAGCTTGATGAATCCTATACTTGGCATGGATCGGAGGTCCAAACTTCAGGAAAGGCCTGCCAACCGGGACTGCCAATCCTTAATTTCCGGCAGTTTGTGCAGTTGACTTCAATTCCCCCAGCTTCTCTCATCGGCATCCATGGAAGTTATCCGCCTATTCGATACCCTTAGCCGTGAGGTGCGTGAGTTGCCTGCCGGTCCGAATGGCCGGTTCCGACTGTACGTCTGTGGACCGACGGTCTACGGCCCGGCGCACATCGGGAACTTCCTGACGTTCATCCGTTTTGACGTCTTGTTCCGCCTGCTCCAATTGGCGGGATACGAGCCGCTCTATGTGCGAAATATCACGGATGTGGATGACAAGACGATTCGCGGGGCGATGGAGGCAGGGGTACCCCTTGAGACGGTAACGACCAAATGGACGGAACGGTTCCATGCCGACTGCGAGGAACTGAACCTGCTTCCACCCGATGTTGAGCCGCGGGCCACGGAGCACATCGCCGAACAGATAGAGATGGTCCAGTCACTGGTCGATTCGGGCCATGCCTATGTGGGGGGTGACGGTTCTGTTTACTACAAGGTTTCCTCCTTTGGGGAATACGGAAAGTTATCCCATTTTGATCCCGAGGCCCTGCGCCAGCAATCAACCACCAGTGGCGGCGCGGTTAATTTGTCCGACGAGTATGAACGGGACTCCGTGGCCGACTTTGCCCTCTGGAAAAGTCACAAGGAAGCGGATGGATCGGTTTACTGGGACAGTCCCTGGGGCAAGGGCCGCCCGGGCTGGCACCTGGAGTGTTCAGCGATGAGCCTGAAGTACCTCGGGAACGGATTTGAACTCCATGGGGGCGGTGAGGATTTGTGCTTTCCCCATCATGAAAACGAGATCGCCCAGAGTGAAGCGGTGACCGGCGAACCCTTTGCCACTCACTGGATGCACAGTGTGCACCTGCTGGTCGAGGGTAAGAAGATGTCCAAGAGCCTCGGCAATTTCTTTGTCCTCCAGGACCTGGTCGACAAAGGGTTTCATCCCGCCGAAGTGCGCCTGGCCATGCTCGGTGGCCATTACCGGCAACAGCTGAACTTTACCTTTGGCGGTCTGGAAGCCGCCCGCAGCGGGATGAACAAGCTGGAATCCGGGATCGGGAACTTGCTCGAAACAGCAGGATTGGCAAAGCAAGACTGGGGGAAATTTGTTCGTCCGGATCTTCCCTCCGAATGGGGTCCTTTCAAGAATGCCTGGGAAGCCTTTCGCAACGACATGAATACACCCGCGGCTCTGGGGGCCTTTTATAATGGTCTCAAGAAGGCGCGGGCGGTCGCCGGGGATTCGCAGGCTGCCGTGGCCCTCCTGCAGGCAGCGGGCGCACTGGCCTATGCCCTTGGTTTGCAGCTTTTTGCCCGACCCTCAGGCGATCCTTCCGGGGTTGAGGTGCCGGCAGAGATAGAGGAGTTGGCCCGGAACCGCTGGGAAGCGAAAAAGGAGAAGGACTTCGCCAGGGCTGACCAACTGCGTGACGAGCTGGCGGCAAAAGGATGGCTTGTCGTGGATACGCCCGAAGGCTACACTTTGAATTCCAAACCCTGAAAATTGTCATGTTAGAAGCTGGAGAACCCCGCCCCCGCCGTTTGCGCAAGAGTGATGCCGTCCGGAAACTTGTCCGGGAGAACGCCGTCCAGGTAACAGACCTGATTCAACCCCTCTTTGTCATCGAAGGGGAAGGTTCGACCGAACCGATTGGCAGCATGCCCGGCCAGTACCGGCTAACGATAGACGAATTGTGCCGGGAATGCCGTGAGCTGGCGGACCTTGGAATCCAGGCCGTGGCCTTGTTTCCTTCCCTTGATGCTTCCTTGAAATCCGAAGATGGTTCGGAGTCCTGCAATCCTGACACCCTGATCCTGAGGGCCATCCGTGCTGTGAAAGAGGCCGTGCCGGATCTGCAGGTCCTCGCCGATATTGCCCTGGATCCGTACACCACCCACGGGCACGACGGCGTCTTGAATGCGGACGGCACGGATGTCGACAATGACAGCACCCTTTCCATCCTGGCCCGGATGGCCGTCCTCAATGCCGAGGCCGGAGCGGATTTCGTTGCTCCTTCAGACATGATGGATGGCCGGATTGGCACTATCCGGGAAGCCCTGGATGAGGCAGGATTGATCAATTGTGGCATCGTGGCCTACTCCGCCAAATACAACAGCGCCTATTACGGCCCCTTCCGGGATGCGGTCGGCAGCTCAGCCGCTGCCGGGACAAAACTCCTCAGCAAGGCGACATACCAGCTGGACCCTGCCAATTCCGAGCAAGCTGAGAGGGAATTGATGCTCGATGAGCTGGAAGGAGCCGACATCCTCATGGTCAAGCCAGCCGGACCTTATCTGGATATCATCCGTCTGGCCCGTGAGGGGACCACCCTTCCAGTGGCTGCCTACCAAGTCAGCGGTGAATACGCCCAAATCCATGCGGCTGCCCAGATGGGCTGGCTGGATCTGGAGCGTTGCCGGGAAGAGAGCCTGTTAGCGATCAAGCGTGCCGGAGCCAGTCTCATCCTGACCTATTTTGCCAAGGAGTGGGCTGCCGCGCAAAAAGAGGCCTGAGGGGCACAGTTGACTGTTTTGAGCAAGAATGAGGGAAGTTACTTCTCTTCCTCTTCTTCCTCGTCTTCGTCCTCTTCCTCTTCGTCCTCGTCCCAACGCATGGTTTCGTCTTCTTCCAGCTTCTCGGATTCATCCTCCTCGAAGTCAGGAATCTCGTCGATGTCCTCCTCGTCGCGCTTGGCCGGTTCGTCATCGTCGAGCTCGTAACCTTGGGGAACATACTCAAGGATGGAAATCACCTCCTGAAACGGGTGGACGGCCTTGCCCTCCATGTAGTCCTGGTTTTGCCGTTCCCGAATCTCTTCCTCGAGCTCATCGACGGTCAAGTTCTGGTCGAACTCGATCAGGTCATTGAGCATCTTGACCCGGAAGCGGGTAATATTGTCGAGCAGGTCCGCGTAGGGCCCTTTTTCCTCGTCGATAATGTCGGGCAGGGCAAAGTGAGTGTTGTCGTCTTCAAGGAGGGAATCCCGGGTGCTGCTGAGCTTGACCTGCTCCTTCTTCTCCTCGGAGACAATCTTCATGCAGCAGAAGGCATCATCGATGATGTCAGCATCAAACCCATATTCCCGCAGCGCGTCACACTGTTCGAGGATGTAGCTCATTTGGCGGGGATCGATGATCCCGAGGCCATCGACATCCCAGTGAATGGGATCGGAAACCTCGGTAACCCACCAGTTCATGTCCTCGCCAATCCGGACAAGGCACCATTCCAAGTTGTTCTTGTTTTTAACCATTCGAGTAGCTGGGCGTTATTAGAGAGAAATTCGGGTGAAAATTGATTTCACTACAGAAAGGCGATGGATGATTGGGGCATCTTGTCAATCCCCATATGGCAATGAGGAAAGCGCTACCGTTCAGACCCAGGAACTTTGGCGCGGTGCCAGGGCCTTGGCCAGGGTCTTTGCGATGAAGGGTCCCCGGTAAACCATCCCGGTGTAGATTTGCACCAGAGCGGCCCCGTTGTCGACCATGGCACCAGCCGTTTCCGGACTGTCGATGCCTCCGACCCCAATAATCGGCAGCTTGCCCGAGGTACGGCGGCTGATGTAATTCACTACCTCCAGCGACCGATGGTGCAGGGGGGCACCGCTGAGACCGCCCGGCTCACGGACATTGGCAAACTGTCCTGGCCGGTTGATGGTCGTATTGGTGGCGATGATGCCATCCAGTTGCCACTTCTCGAGGCAGGCAAGAACTTCATCAATCTCCCGGAAAGTCAGGTCTGGAGCTATTTTCAGGAGCATGGGGGTCGGCTTGATGCCGAGCTTCTTGGCCCGTCCGCGGTTGGTGTTGGAAAGCTCGCCCAGGAGTGTATCGAGGTAGGCTTCCTTTTGCAGTTCCCTTAAATCCTGGGTATTCGGACTGCTGACGTTAATGGAAATATAATCCGCGTAATCAACGAGGAGGCCAAAGGAGGAAAGATAATCCGGGATCGCCTGGTCCAGGGGGACAACTTTGCTTTTCCCGATATTGATCCCGAGGGGGATGCGGGAACTTTTTTTGCCGAGGATGCCCTTCAATCGCTTGGCCACTGCTTCTGCGCCGTCGTTGTTGAAGCCCATCCGGTTGATGATGGCATTGTCTTCCGGATACCGAAAAACACGCGGGCGCTCGTTCCCCGGTTGCTGCAGATGGGTGATGGTCCCGATTTCCGCATGACCGAACCCAAGCGCTGGAGCAGCCCGGAAGAACCGGCCGTTCTTGTCCATCCCCGCTGCCAGGCCAACGGCATTGGGAAATTCGAGGCCAAACGCCTCGACCGGCTTGTCGGACCTGATCAGGTTGAACTTTTCCATCCACCGGCAGAGTGGAGTGACTCTGCCCAGGTAGTCCATGGCGGTAACGCCGAGGTCGTGAGCCTTTTCCGGGTCGGTCCGGAAGAGAACCGGCCGGATGACTTTTTCGTAGTAAAAGCCCATGGTCAGTTGCCTCCTACTTTTCCCATTGAAGGGCACCCTTCTTCATCTCATAGACCAGCCCGGCGACGAGCAAAAGGATGAAGAAAAGAACCGGTGTCAGAATGGGCAGGTTCTGAGCCAGGAAATCCCGGTAGACGAGGACCCAGGGAATGAGGAACACAATCTCGATATCGAAGAGGATAAAGAGCATGGCCGTCACGTAGAACTTGACGCTGAAGCGTGCGGCGGAAGGGCCTTCAGGCTTGAGACCGCACTCGTAGGCGGAATCCTTGAAGCGATTACTCGGACCACGCTGTCCAAACAGGTGGCTGAAGATGAGGACCGCGGCACCAATGGAGAGGGCCAGGCCGATTTGAATGAGGACCGGGAGATAATCCGACAGTTCCATGATGTCTGACAGAAAACCCTCCAATTGCTTATCCGCAAGGTAATTCAATCACCAGCAGTGCCGGGTACCTCAATGAAGCGGGTTTCGGAAGGAATTCCACGCCCCAGTCCCAGTTGCATTGAATAAAGGACAAACTCTGGAACCTCTGGCAATCGCCGAAAACCTCTTGAATCCCGGGCCCGGTTGATCAGCTTGACCAAATTGGCATCGAGAATGACCGGGTCCACCGACATCCACAATTCCGGTTGGCTGCTGGTGTAGTTGGCATTATACGCTGGGCCGGCAATGAACTGATATTGCTCAAGACTGACGAGGTTCAAGGCCCATGCTGAATTCAACTCGGGAATGGCCGCGACCTCAGCTACCGCTACAGGAGCATTGGCCGGGCTGCTGAAAAAGCGGGTGGCGTTAGTGATGTTCCACAGGCTGGCATTGACGAGGGCCCCGCTCATGCCGGTCGACGGGTGATGGCTGACAACCGGCATGTTAATCCAGAAATCAACCTGCCCGAGCAAGAGTGCAGGGAGAAAGCTCTTCCGCGCCTTGACTGGGTCAGGCTCAATCAATGGCCGGAGCATCTCCCGGCCCAGGGGACTGGTGTATTCCCTCGGCAAGGGGCTTTCGTAAAACCAGGTCGGTGATTGCAGCGCTCCCTCATCCAGGCCATAGACGCGGACACCCTTGAAATAGGGCCCAAGACTGCGAGCCTGGCTGAGGGGTGGCAGGAATCCAGCTTCCCTCAAAAGCCTTTCCTCTGCGTCAACCAGGCAAATGTTTTCCCTCTGGAATCCCCGGTCAACGAGGGCATCGACCACGGCCAGAACCATGCTTTCCGGCGTGTGCAGGCCGGCTCCTGAGTTGGTGTAGATTTTCAGGGCCACGCGACCATGTTCAGCCGGGACCAACTCCTTGCCTGTCTTGGATTCAAACTCGGCCAGCAGTGTTTCGATGGCTTGCTGGTAATTGCTGGCGGAGAAGTCCTTCATCGGGGTACGCCAAATTACCCCATGCCAGGCCTTCTTGGCTTCGTTCTCGAAATCCCAGAAGATTCCCTCCGCTGCATCAGCGAGGAAAGGAAGCAAAGTCGTTGCTATTAGGCACCAAAGGGCTTTCATTTCTACTTATTGGGTCTAAATCGGGATAATTGTCCAATACGAAACAAGAATGACACGATTAGTTTGGAAGCCATTTTTTGCTCTGGGGTTCATCCTTTTTTTGATTTTTTCCGGATGTGGAGAACGGCAGGTCCCTGTTGAGGAAATCGTTCAACAAGCGGAATCCCTGATGGAAGTGGGCCAGATCGAGGGAGCGATTAGCCTCCTGGAAAAGGGTCTGGATTCAAACCCCAACCGGGTTGACATCATGGAACCGCTGGCCTTTGCCTACTCCGCCAGCGGGGACCCCGTGATGGCCGCGATCACCTTCAAACGCATCGCGGACCTGGTAGCCGAAGAACCGGAATACCTTCTCTATTCCGCTGAATCCCTTCTTGAGGCAGATGACCGAAAAGGTGCGGTAGCCCGCTATGAGGAGTACCTTGAGGTACGTCCTGAGGACCGTGCGATCTGGATTACCCTGGCCGAACTGCAGGCGGATTCCGGAAGAATGGGGGAAGCTCTGGAGGCATTTCTGGCAGCTGAACGGATTCAGACCCGTCCGGTACAACAGGTTGCCATCGGCCAGCTATATCTGCGCTCCCAGAATCTCGCCCAGGCCCAATCGTGGTTTGCGAGGGCCCTGGAAGGCGATGCCGATGTCCGGGATGAGGCCCTTCTGGGACTTTTGGAAACGGCGATCCGCTCTAAGCGTTTTTCAGAAGCGGAACAATTGCTCCGACAAATTGATGCGGAGTACCCTGGTCGAGTCGACCAGTCCTCCCTTGACGGGGTCAGGGACCAACTGGCGGAGTGGCGTCGGCGCCGGGAGGCCGCATTGGAAGCATTGGCGGCCTTGGAGGAAAAAGCTGCCGAGGAGGCGGCGGCCAGAGAGTCCTCAGCCGAGCCGGAGGAAGCTGTGGTCGCGGAGGCCGTTGAAACGATCCCTGAGCCGGTTCCAGAGGCGGTTGCGGAAAGTGAGTCCGAGCCGGAGGGTCCGCCAGCTGCTGATGAGCCCGTGCGGGAAGTTGCCGCCCAGCCAAGACCGGAAGATCACCTTGCCTGGGCTCGACAATACCGGGAACAAGGGGATACGGAGGAGGCGATTCGCCGCTACAAGCAGGCCCTCGTGAAAAACGACAACCAACCGGTGATTTGGGCAGAGTTGAGCGAGCTGTATTTGGAGACCGGGCAGAACAGATGGGCCCAAGCAACCGCAAACGAAGCATTGCGGCGGGATCCGCAAAATCCAAAATTGTTCCTTCAGTTTCTACGGGCGGCCCAGCGGACCATGGACCCGCAGCAAGTTATTAATGAAGCAGAAAATGGCTACCGGCAGTTTCCCGAACAACCGGAGATCGTCCTTGTTCTCGCCCGAGCCTATGCCGATCAGGGGAATGCCCGCAACGCCTACATGCTTTTCCGCAAGTTTCTCGACCTGGTCCCGTTGGAGCATCCAGAACGGGCAAATGTTGAATTTGAGTTGCAACAGCTGGGACGGTGATGGTCCCCCGATTCCTGCCAGCTTACTGAGGTATGCCGTTTTTTTCTGAAGAGACCCTGCAGGCTGTACGGGCTATCCCCTTGTACGACATTGTCCGGGGAACAGTCGAGTTGAGCCGCTCCGGGCGTAACTGGAAAGGCTTGAGCCCGTTCACCGATGAGAAAACGCCCTCTTTCTACATCCTCACGGACAAAAACTACTACAAGTGCCATTCCAGCGGGTTGGCCGGTGATGGAATCCGATTTCTCCAGGAGACGGAGAAACTGACCTTCCCCGAGGCGGTCGAGGCTTTGGCGGAGCGCTTCAACATCCCGGTTACCTACGCCAGCGGGCAAGGACCCGACCCGGAGGTGAGAAGCCTCAAGCAGGCCCTTCTGGATATCCATGAGTATGCCCGCGAGTATTATCACCAGGCGTTTCTGGCAGATCATCCGGTGGCTGAGGAGATTCGCCGCTACTGGATTGAAGAGAGGGGATTTCCCCTCGAGCTGGCGGAGGAATTCAGTATTGGGTTTGCTCCACCGAAGAGCCGGCGCCTGCTGGAAGTTTTGCAAGGCAAGGGATTTTCAAACAAGGCCTTGGCTGAATCA
This sequence comes from Puniceicoccaceae bacterium, assembly GCA_040830765.1. Taxonomy (GTDB): domain Bacteria; phylum Verrucomicrobiota; class Verrucomicrobiia; order Opitutales; family Oceanipulchritudinaceae; genus Oceanipulchritudo. Next base: position 51,457 of record JBFOMH010000020.1, read on the forward strand.
GGACTGTTCCACACCCGTGGCAGGCCCTCTGATCCGGATTCCTGGTTTTTCGTTTTCAATGGTCGCTTGATGATTCCCATTCGGGATCTTCAGGGACAGGTGATTGCCTTCACTGCGCGGCAGCTCGAGATGACACCGAAAGACCACGCTTCCTGGAAGGCCAAGTACATCAATTCACCGGAGACGCTGCTGTTCAGGAAAAGTCATTTGCTCTTCAATCTGGACCGGGCCAAGGAGGTTGTCCGGGAAAGTGGCCGCATTCTCCTCGTCGAGGGCCAGTTGGATGCATTGCGCTGCTGGAACTGCGGATTAAAGGACGCGGTTGCCCCTCAAGGAACTTCTGTCACGGAAGACCAGCTAAAGCTGGTTAAGCGGTATGTCGACAGGCTTGAGGTTCTCCTGGACAACGATGCAGCCGGTGCCAAGGCGGTGTTGCGGCTCTTGCCAATGGCGTTCAAGTGCGGTTTGGAGGTCCATGTTATCAACCTGCCAGAAGGGGAGGATCCTGATGACTTTTTATTGAAAAACGGGGCTGAAGCCGTTGCCGGACTGGAGAATCAGTCAGGTATTTCTTTTGCCGGGAAGGTCCTGGTCGGGACAGGGGCACCGTCCCCTGAGCAACGGTCAAAGGCCCTCCATTCACTGTTTGAAATGCTTGCCGCCTGCCCCAGTGCTGTTGTCCGGGAAGGGTATTTTGAAGATGCCGTCGCAGCCACCGGGGTATCCCGGGAGGCTGCCCGCCAGGACTTTGCCCGGTTCTCCGTTGCCGCACCAACAGCCAAGCAGGCCATACCCGCCAAAACCATAAAACGGGGAACAAATTCATCCGAAACATTGACAAACTTGGAAGGCGACTTAGTTTGGGCCGTCCTTAAGAATGTTGGGTGGGCTGAATCTCTTGCGCAGGTCATTGACCATCAATGGATTAGAATCCATACCATCGAAGGCAAAGTGCTGTCCCGCATTCTGGCCCAGGCAACAGTTGATCGCATTGAAAATTCTGACGACATCCTTTTCCTTCTCGAGACTGACGAAGAGCGGGATTGTGTGGCTCGCTACACGGTGGATGACCGCCCGGATTCCGACATGCCAACTTATGTCAACCAGACCATCGCTTCATTGGCCCGTCGTTTCTGCAAGGAACGGGTCGATCATTTGAACCAGGAAATTTCCAAAACCACCCAGACCAATAGTGATCCTTCCCAAATCCGTGATTTCATGATGGAGCGTCAGGAGCTGATGCGCTTCATGCAAACCGGTCCTTTCCCAACAGCCGAATCACCCCCTGCCTCCACCGACGAATAACGATCCTTCCCAACTTTTCAAACCGACCATGCCAGCAAAGAAAACATCTGCCAAGAAACAGCCTCAAAAGAAAAAAGCAGCTGCCAAGAAAGCCGCTGTGAAGAAATCCGCCCCCAAAAAGGCTACCGCCAAAAAAGCGGCCACCAAGAAGGTTGCTGTGAAAAAGACGGCTACCAAGAAGGCGACTGCGAAAAAAGCGCCCACGAAGAAGGCTGCGGCGAAGAAGACACCTGCCAAAAAGGCAGCCGCGAAAAAAGTGAGTGCCAAGAAAAAGGCATCGGCAACCAAGAAGGCTGCGACCAAGAAGACCGCTGCCAAGAAGGTTGCGGCCAAGAAAGTGCCTGCGAAAAAGTCGGCCGCGGCGGCCAAGAAAGCGGCTGCCGAAAAGAAAGCGGCAGCCAGAAAATCCAATCTTGAGGCCGTGGCCAAGAAGATAGCGGAGAAGAAAGCCTCCGGTAAGAAAGGGAAGGCCAAGGACAAGGCCGCTACCGGCGAGGACAAGTCCGCGGATGTCAATGATCGCATCCGTTCGCTGATCCGGCTGTCCAAGGAGCAGGGTTTTCTGACCTACAAGGATATCAACAGCCAGCTTCCTGAAACCGTTGATTCCCCCAGCGAGATTGAAAACGTCATCACTATCCTCGAGAACCTCGACATCGATATCATCGATTCCGAGGAGGTGGAGATGTACAAGCAGCGCCTCGAGGAAAGTACCGAGGAGGAAGTCCGCAATGCCCAGTCGGACATTCTTGATGATCCGGTGCGCATGTATCTCAAGCAGATGGGACAAGTGCCCCTGCTGACCCGCGAGGAGGAAGTGGCTATTTCCAAGCGCATTGAGGAAGCCGAGATGCGTGCCATGGATACCCTTTTCTCGATCGCCTTCACAAAGGGCTTCCAGAGGGAATTGGCGCAAAAGCTGATCGATCGGGATGAACGGTTCGACCGTGTAGTCCTCGACAAGAAGATCGAAAGCCGGGAGCAGTACTTCAAGTTGTTGCCGCGACTCATTGAGCAGATTGATGCCATTGAGAAGAAGCTGGATGAGGCCTGGGTTGTGGCCCAGTCTGGCAAGGACAAGGGGACCCGGGAGAAGGCCTTCAAGCGTTACGAAAAATACCAGGCTGAGCTAAAGCCGATTTTCCGCAAATTCTGTTTCAAATTGAAGGTTTTCGAGGAGTATCTGGAAACCCTCGAACCGATGATCCGAGAAATCCACACCGTGGTGGAGAGCAAAAAATTGGCCGAGCAGGCTAAGACGCGGCGCGGCCGGGCCATCGACATCGACAAGGTCAACAAGCGGCTGGGGGAAATCCAGCAGCAGTTACGGGTCGAGCCGACCGATTTCCTTGATATCCTCAAAGGTGTCCGCCGCGGAATGCGCATGGCTCACCGGGCAAAGACGGAAATGGTGGAAGCCAATCTGCGATTGGTCATTTCCATTGCCAAGAAGTACACCAACCGTGGTCTCAGCTTCCTGGACCTGATCCAGGAAGGCAACATGGGCCTGATGAAGGCGGTCGAGAAGTTCGAGTACCGCCGGGGCTACAAATTCAGTACCTATGCCACATGGTGGATTCGTCAGGCCATTACCCGCTCCATTGCCGACCAGGCCCGGACCATTCGAATTCCGGTCCACATGATTGAAACCCTCAATAAGGTCATGCAGGTTCAGAAGCAGCTTCTCCAGGAGCTCGGACATGAGCCTACTGCTGAAGAGGTGGCCGATGAAATGGATCTCCCCGTGGAACGGGTGCAGCAGATCATGAAGATGGCCCAGCAGCCGATTTCCCTGCAAAGCCCGGTCGGGGACAGCGATGATACCAATTTTGGTGACTTCATTGAGGACAAGGGTGCTGACAATCCCTACGACATGACGGCCTATTCCCTTCTCCGGGAGAAAATCATGGATGTCCTCGATTCCCTGACGGACCGCGAACGGCGCGTCCTCAGCCTGCGATTTGGTCTGGTGGACGGATACAGCCGGACACTGGAGGAAGTGGGTCGCCAGTTCAACGTGACCCGGGAACGTATCCGCCAAATCGAGGCCAAAGCCTTGAGGAAGATGCGTCACCCCACCCGCATCCGCCAGTTGCACGGATTCTTCGAGCCCGAGCACGTGAAGAATCAGCTGGAACCGAATCCGTAGTTCGTCGCCTTTGGAGTGCGGCGGCTTGACGCCGCCTTCAATCAGGCTCGACATGTCGAGCCCTTTCAAGGCGCTGACATGTCAGCGCACTCCATGGAGGACAAAAAAAGACCACACGGAAAGGTGTGGCCTTTTAGTTTTAAAAAGCTTGGTAAGAAGCCTACTTGATTTCGCGGTGCAGGGTGTGGCGGCGAAGATGAGGATTGTACTTCTTCTTCTCGATGCGGCCCTGTTGCAGCTTCTTGTTGCGGGTGGACATGTAGCGGGAAACCGGCTTGTTCTCTCCGCGGGCTTCTGTGCATTCCAAAATGATGTGTTCTCTCGGCATGGCTAAAAATAGGTTAAACGGGGTAACCTGAGGGTTTTTACAGGCTGTGCAAGTCAGAAATGACCCCGTGAGATCAATTTCCGGACCCGGCTGCTGCGGTTCCGTTTTCTTCCTGATGCCCAAGGGAACTGCCCCCGACCACCTGGACCTTGCCATAGATGGCCCGGGTGATTTCCTCGGCCACGTCCGGATTTTCCATCAGGTACTGCTTGGCGGCTTCGCGGCCCTGGCCAACAAGATTGCCGTCGTAGGAAATCCAGGAGCCCTTTTTCTCGAGGATCTTGTGCTCAAGCCCGAGGTCGAGAACGGAGCCCGTACGCGAGATACCCTCGTTGTACATGATGTCGAACTCGCACTCTGTGAAGGGTGGGGCGACCTTGTTCTTGACCACCTTGAGCCGCGTCCGGTTACCCTTGACCGAGCCGGATGTGTCCTTGATGGCCCCGATGCGACGGATATCCATCCGGATGGAGGCGAAGAACTTGAGTGCCCGGCCGCCCGGTTGGGTTTCCGGATTGCCAAACATGACCCCGATTTTCTCGCGAATCTGGTTGGTGAAAAGGCAGACACACTGGGTGCGGTTGATGGCTGCGGTCAGGCGCCGCATGGCCTGGCTCATCATCCGGGCCTGCAAGCCGACGGTGCTGTCCCCGAACTGGCCATCGAGCTCATTCTTGGAGACGAGAGCCGCCACCGAGTCGATGACAATAATGTCGATGGCGCCGCTGCGGATCAGTGTTTCAGTAATATTGAGGGCATCCTCACCGCTTTCGGGCTGGGAAACCATGAGATTATCCACGTCCACCCCGACCACCCGGGCGTAGCGCGGGTCAAGGGCATGCTCGACATCGATGAAAACGGCGTTGCCGCCAGCCCGCTGGGCCTGGGCAATCAAAGCCAGGCAAAGGGTGGTCTTACCGGAGGATTCCGGACCGTAGATTTCGCTGATACGACCTCTGGGGAGCCCGCCGACGCCGAGGGCCAGGTCAATTGAAGGACAACCGGTGGGAATAACGGGTATTTCCACCTTGGAGGCTTCCCCGAGGCGCATGATGGCGCCATCGCCGAATTGCTTGTTGATGGCGGAAAGGGCTAAATCGAGAGCCTTGTTCCCCGGTGCGGGTGCTTTTGTGGATTTTGCTGTCGTGCTGCGTGCCATGATCATGAAATTGTTTAGCTTTCAGGTTTCTAGCAACTTGAGACCATAATTATTTTCAGGCAAGAAAAATGTGTTATTATGTTCACTATTTCTGAAATGGCTGAAATTTGGCGCTGAATTACACCGGCGGCATTGACCTTGGTCCGGATCTGGCCATCCCTGAAGGCATGATCTGTGTGATTTCGGGAACCTCGCGTGACGGCAGCAACGGCCTCAAGGTGGCGCGGCATGTCGCTGGTATCTATGAAGAATTGGGGGAAACCGTCGAGTTGCTGGACCTGTCCGGATTGCCGGATGGATCGTTCAGCGAGTCGGTTTTCAAGGAGAAGCCGGCCGATTTGGAGGCAGCCTACACCGACAAGGTCCTGGCCTCGGACGGCGTTGTGGTGGTGGTGCCGGAATACAATGGCAGCTATCCCGGCATCCTGAAGCATTTCATTGATCTTCTGCCTTTTCCGGAAAGCTTTGAGTGTCGTCCGGTGGCTTTTATTGGCATCGCCGGGGGGTATTACGGTGGCTTGCGGGCGGTTGAGCAGCTGCAGATGGTTTTTGCCTACCGCAATGCCTATCTCTTCAACCGGAGGGTCTTCATTCCCTCGGCTTACAGCCTCTTCGATGAGGCAGGCGAAATTAAGGACGACGATCTCAAGGATCGCCTCAAGCTTCAGTCGACCAAGTTTATCGCCTTCTCAAAGGCCTTGAAGGGTTTGGAAGGATAAGAGTGGAACTTTCCAGCGTCTTTTTGCACTATATGGATATGAGACGCTCAATTACCCTTTTCCTTGGACTGGGATTGCTGCTGGTCCTGTTTTCCGGTTGTGCGACCACCCACAAGGTCCGCGTTGATGCCCTGAGCATGGGTTCAGTGAACAGTGGTTCCGGTTTCACATATGTTCTGGCCAGCGGAACTGAAGGAGTTGATGAGACCGACTTGTTCTTCAAGACTGTGGGCCGTCATGTGAACCCGGTGCTGACCGGCAAAGGTTACCGCCTGGTTGAGGACCCGACGATGGCGGAACTGGTCATTGTCGTGGATGCCTACATGTCCGAGCCACTGGTGGAGACCCGGCACTATTCCGAGCCGGTTTATTTACGTACCGGCGGATATTATCATCGGTACCGGGTGCCGGTCGTGAACAAGGACGGAAAAGTGGTTCGCTACCACTATGGCTACTACTGGGACCCGGGTTACATGCACCACGGTGGCTGGGTCAACAGCACCAGCCAGATCACGGTCTATGACAAGGTATTGCACCTGAGTGCAAAGCGCCTGTTGCCCACCGGTGAAGCAGGTGAGGAGGAGTGGACGACCAAGGCGGTCCTGCGCAACCGCTCCACGGACTATCGTTCCGCGTTGCCCATCCTCCTGATGGCGGCAACTCCTTATATCGGAGAAGAAACCGAGAAACAGGAGACGATTACCATCCGCGAGGATTCACCAGAGTTGGAGTCGTACAAGGTCAACTAAGGCGGAATGGCGGACAATCCCGACGAGCTTTTTGATGTCGTAGACAATGCGGATCGCGTCGTAGGTGTTGCCCGGAGGGCGGATGTCCATGCCAAGGGCCTTCTGCACCGGGCGGTCCATATCCTTGTCCTCCGGAAAGACGGGGCCATTTTCCTGCAGCAGCGTTCGATGGAGAAGGACAGTCATCCGGGCAAATGGGATTCTTCAGCCAGTGGTCATCTGGATAGCGGCGAAGGCTACGCTGAAGCAGCGGTGCGTGAATTGCGGGAAGAGCTTGGCGTGGAAGTGGATGACCTCATCGAGATCGGGAGGCTTCCTGCGAGCGAGGCAACAGGCCAGGAATTTGTACGCATCTACTGGGCCTTCCACGAGGGCCCCTTCCAGTTGCATCCGGATGAGATCGCTGGAGGCAAGTGGATTTCCCCTGCCGGTTTGGCGGCATGGATAGAGAAAATGCCGGAAGACTTTGCCCGTTGCTTCCTTGATGTCTTTGCCGAAGCCCTGCCGGTATTGGGAAAACTCAGCCGCTGAGGTGGTTCTTGGTCAGTTGCTCGACGATGTAGGCTTTCGCCTCCTCCACGGAGTCAACAATCTTGAACAGGCCCAGGTCCTTTGGGGAAATCGTTCCAAACTCAAGGAAGGCCTCGAAGTTGATCACCTTGTTCCAGAAGTCGGATCCATAGAGGACGACCGGGAGAACCTTTTGCAGTTTTGAGGTCTGGATAAGGGTAAGGGTCTCGAACAGCTCATCCATGGTCCCGAAACCACCCGGGAAGGCGACCAGCGCCTTGGCGAGGTAGATAAACCAGAATTTGCGGACAAAGAAGTAGTGGAATTCAAACTGCAGGTCCTTGGTGATGTAGGGATTGAGACCCTGCTCAAAAGGCAGGCTGATCCCGAGCCCTATGGAGGCCCCGCCGGCATCTCGGGCGCCCCGGTTGGCCGCTTCCATGATTCCCGGACCGCCTCCCGAGCAGACAATGAAGCGCCGTTTCTTATCCGGAAGGGACATGGACCATTTGGTCAATTCCCGGGCCAGTTCGCGGGTGGCTTCGTAATAAGGGGCGTTTTTCACATGGGCCCGCGCGGCCTCAATTTCCCGCGTCTCCTCTTCGGTTAACTTCTTTTTATCCTTGAAGCGTTCCTCAAGTGTGGTGAGCCGGTACTGGGCCACCTCAAGGGGAAGCGTCCGGGCTGAACCGAACATGACGATGGTGTCCTCGATGTTCTCTTCCTTGAAGCGCTTTTCGGTTTCCTCCAATTCGCAAAGGATGCGGATTTTCCGGGCTTCCGGACTGTTGAGGAACTCGAGATTCTTATAGGCCTTCGGCGGCCACGGGTCTTTGTTTTCTTCTGTCATGGGCAATTGGATGGTGATGTCTTAATTTCCGGAGTCTGTTCTGCCCCGGAAGGGTAAAAATGATTTCTTGGGACTCTCCTTTCGGGTATCCGTACTGCTGAGGGGAATTTCGATACGAATGGTATGGATATCTTCGCCCTTGGATTCATCGGCACCATAGGCGCGGAAAAGGGATAGCATGGGACTGTTATCCCGGTCAACCTGGGCCCAGAGGTAGTTCAGATCCCGTTCCCGGGCAATTTCCATGAGCCGTTCGAGAAGCGTCCGGGCCATTCCCAGCCGGCGTTTATTTTCGGAAACAACAAAGGCCATCTCCGCGCTGCGGCCATCCTTGTCGAGATAGTATCGCCCGACGGCATGGATGACCTGGCGGGGCCCCTGCAATTCCACGATAGCGAGGGCGAGGTCCCGGGTCTGGTCCACGCCGACCAGTTCAAAGGCCCGCTCCCGGCTCATCCGGGTGACCGTGAACCCGTAACGCCGGACAATGGTTTCCTCCGTATGGGAGTAGAAAAATTCCTGCAGGCGGCGGTCGTCGGCTGGCCCGAGCGGACGCAGGATGTACTCCTTTTCATCCCGCAATTGCAGGCGGCGGTATTGGACGCCGTGGGCTTCTGCAGTCCATGGGGGGGGTAGCTGGAAGTATTGTGGCAAGAGGTGATGTTCACGGGCTTGCCGCAATAAGTCCTCCCGGAAATCCGGATGCGCAACCTGGATCAATTCCTGAACCCGTTCCTGGATGGTCCGTCCCCGCAAGCTGGCAATGCCGTGCTCGGTGACGAGATAATGAACATCCGAGCGGTGGCAGCCAACACCAGCCCCCGCCGGCAAGTCCGCAACCAGACGGGAGAACCGCTCCCCGTTCTCATCCATGCCCGTGGAGGGGAGGGCGATAATTGGCCTGCCCTTGCGGCTCATCGCCGCTCCACGAACAAAGTCGACCATGGACCCGACCCCGCTACGGAATAGTCCCTTCACCGAATCAACGACAACTTGTCCGGTGAGATCGCTGAGGATGGCGCCGTTTATGGAGACCATGTTGTCGTTGCGGGCGATGTTGATCGGATCGTTGGTAAATTCCGCCGGGCGGAAATCAAAATGGAAGTTACGGTCGAGAAAAGCGTAGAGCTCGCTGGAGCCGAGGGCATGAGAAGTAACTACCTTGCCGCGAAGAAGCGTTTTCTGGGAATTATCGATGACCCCGAGCCGGAAGAGATCCATGACACCGTCACCGATAACCTCGGAATGAATCCCGAGGTTGCGATGCTGCCTGAGGGCGGCCGTGAGACCTGCCGCGACCGGGCCAACTCCAAACTGGAGAGTGTCCCCGTTGTTAATCAACTGGGCGGCATATTCCCCGATCTGGGCGTAGGCCTTGTCCTCCTCCGCGGCCGGAAGCTCCGGCAGTGATGAAGCCGCCTCGATTGCGTAGTTGATTTTCGATACATGGATATGGCTCAGGCCGCCGGTTTTGGGAATTTCCGGATTGATCTGGGCGATGACAATTTTGGCCCTTTCCATGGCTGCTTGTGTCCACTCGATGGTTGGCCCGAGGGAACAGTACCCAAATTCGTCCGGAGGGGAGACCATGATGAGGGCGGCATCAATGCGGATTGTCCCGTCCCGGTACAGTTTGGGAATATCCGAGTAATGGGCCGGGGAGTAATCGGCAAAGCCTTCATTGACCAGTTTTTCCAGCGTCGGGTCGAGATAGAAGGCGTTGACCTTGAGGTGCGGGAGGTAGGGCTTTTCGAGCCATGGAGCGGGCGGAAGAGTGAGCCCCTGGACAAGTTCAAGATCACCGATGACCTTCACGTGGGGCAGCAGGTCCTCCATCAGCTTCACCGGGCATCCGGCGCCGGAGGCCAGGTGCAGGCGCATCCCCGGACGGAGGCACTTGCGCCAGTCGGGAGCAGGGATCGAGGAAGGTGTGCTGTTACGGGTCATGGGCTTCGGTGACTAGGATTAGTCACATTGCCGGATTCTGTAAAGCCCGGAGCCTTCAGCCGGCATTTGCCGCCGAAGCCTGCAGATGGTAGATGGCGTAGCCGGCGGTCAGGTTGGGGAGGAAGCGGGTTTGGTTTCGCCAGTTACCTTTAAGGAACGCGGTGTTGGCAATGTGGATACCATGCTCTTTGGCAAAGGCATTGAAACCCTCGACGGTGACCGGGTTGTAGGGATGGCCGGCTTCCCAGGAGAGCGGGAAGACCTCGTTGGTGGGACGGGAACCCGTCAGCAGGGTGGCCCAGCGGTTGAGCCAGAAGCCATGATTGACGAAGCCGACGGCGACATTTCTGGAGACCCTCAGGGACTCGCGGATCAGTTCCCCGGGATGGGCCAGCTCCTGAACCATACGGGAGAGGATGATCCAGTCGAAGAAACCGTCGGGAAAGGCTTGGAGAAGGTCTTCGGCGGTTCCATGGTAGACTGGAACCCCCCGTTTGACGCAGGACTGTACTTTATCGAGATTCGGATCCACCCCGAGGCCGCTCACGCTCAAACTGCGGATAAGGTGCTCTAGGAGAATGCCCCGGCCACAACCGATATCGAGCACGCGGTTGCCCTCATCAATCCAGCCGCTGATGATCTGGAAGTCGGTCTCGCGTTTGATCTTGTGCCGTTTCATGGATTGGGGTCAGGCGTTGAGGAAATTCCGGACAATGGTGTAGAGGTCGGGAGCGTGGACGAGAAAGCTGTCGTGTCCAAGAGTCAGGCTCAGTTCGGCATAGGTGGCCTGCTTGCCACAGCGGAGGAGCGCATGGACAATGGAGCGGTTTTGTTCCGGCGGGAACAGCCAGTCGCTCTTGAAAGCGACAACCAGGCTCTGCGATTGGATGGCTTGCAGTTGGTCCTCCAGTTGGCCGGATTCGCCGAAGAGATCGAAGCGGTCGAGCGCCTTGGTCAGGTAGAGGTAGGAATTGGCATCGAAGCGGTTGATGAAACTCTGCCCCTGGTAACGGAGGTAACTCTCGACCTGGAACTCCGCATCGAACTGTGAACGCGCCCCTTCATGACGAATCTTGTCCCGGCCGAATTTCTCTTCCAGCCCGGCATCGCTGAGATAGGTGATGTGGGCCATCATGCGGGCCACCGCGAGTCCGACATTCGGGCCGTGTCCTTCCTCGTAAGCGCCTTCCTTCCAGTCGGGATCCTGCATGATGGCCAGGCGCCCGACTTCGTTGAAAGCGATGGACTGGGCATTCTGGCGGGCAGTGGTCGCCATGGGGATCAGTTTTTCAACGAAATCCGGGAAATCGATGCCCCATTGGAGAACCTGCATGCCGCCCATGGAGCCACCAATGACGGCGAAGAGGCCCGGTAGGCCGAAGCCTTCGGTTAGCAAGAGGTGTTGTGCCCGAACCATGTCGCGGATGGAAACCAGGGGAAAGTCCATGTTGTAGGAGCTTCCTGTTGCCGGATTGAGAGATTTGGGTCCAGTCGAGCCCTGGCAACCACCGAGGCAGTTGCTGCAGATGACAAAGTACTTATTGGTATCGAGCGGCTTTCCGGGTCCGATGATATTGTTCCACCAGCCGGGTTTGCTGTCCTTGAGGCTGTGGATGCCGGCACAATGGTGGTCCCCGCTCAAGGCATGGCAGACCAGGATCGCGTTGGACTTTCCGGCATTCAGTTTTCCGTAGGTCTCATAGCGGATGGTGAAGCCGGGGATTTCGTCACCGGAATCGAAAGCAAACGGCTGCCTCCAGTGAAAGTCGTTCCACTGCACAATTCCGATTTCCCCTGGGGATTGGTCCGTAGTCTCTGTCGGCGGGTCGTACATTGGGAGCTGGCCGCTGTCGGGCTACAGGATAGGAGCGGGTTCGTAGGCAGCGGCTTCCGGGTACGCCTGCAGCAGGGCATCCACGGTTGCGGCAAAGCCATCCACCTGGGCGGCGGCCTGACCTGAGAGCTGTGCTGCCCCGCTGATGACCGCGTCAATCGATTCCCGCGACAGGCCGAGGCGGCCGTCTTCCGCCAGTCGTGCGGCAAGATCATTTTGGGTGATCTTGCCTTTTCGCAGATCTAGGACAGTGGCCACGGCGTGTTCCTTGATGGCCTCGTGGGCGGCCTCCCGGCCGGCAGCGGCTTTGACCGCCTCCATTAACAGGGTGGTGGTGCTGAGGAAGGGAAAGTAATAGGCATTCTCCCGGTCAATGACGGCCGGAAAAACGTCCATCTGGTTGAGCACGGTGAGTGTCGTCTCCAGCAGTCCGTCAATGGCGAAGCAGGCATCGGGCAGGGCAACCCGCCGGACCACGGAACAGGAAACATCCCCCTCGTTCCACTGGTCCCCGGCAAGGCCCTGGACCATGGCCAGGTGCCCCTTGAGAATTGTAGCGAAACCGTTGATACGTTCACAGGACCGGGCGTTCATTTTGTGGGGCATGGCGGACGAGCCGACCTGGCCCTTGGCAAATCCTTCGGAGGCCAGCTCATAGCCGGCCATCAGCCGCAGTGTCCGGGCAAAGCTCGACGGGCCCGCGGCCAACTGGTTGAAGACGGCCACCACTTCGAAGTCGAGGCTTCTGGGATAGACTTGCCCCACCGCACCGAATTGGCCGGGCAGGCCGAGGTGCTTGAGAATCTTGTTCTCGAGGCTGGCCACCTTGTCAGCATCCCCGTCAAAGAGGGTCAACAGGTCCAATTGCGTTCCGACCGCACCCTTGAGGCCGCGCGCTGGGTAATCACCGACGAGTGCCTCCAGTTTCTTGACCGCCCGCAGGGTTTCCTCCCCGAACATGGCGATGCGCTTGCCGACAGTGGTTGGCTGGGCAGCGACATTGTGGGAACGCCCGGTCAGAACAATATCCCGGTACTCACCGGCCTTGCCGGAAAACTTTTGCAAAAGGGCCAATGCCTTCGGGAAGAGAACTTGCAGGGAGCGATAAAGCTGGAGCTGTTCGACATTCTCCGTCAGGTCCCGGCTGGTCATGCCCTTGTGGATGTGTTCGTGCCCGGCCAGTTCATTGAAGGCTTCAATGCGGGCCTTGACGTCGTGACGGGTGATACGCTCCCGGCGGTCGATGGCCTCGAGGTCAATCTGGTCGACATTGGCCTCATAGGCGGCAATGGCCGCATCCGGAATCTCCAGCCCGAGTTCCTTCTGGGCCTTCATGACGGCTATCCAGTACTCACGCTCGAGGCGTATTTTTCCTTGAGGTGACCAGATGTCCTGCAAGGCCGCCGAGGCATAGCGCTGGGCAAGAATGTTAGGAATGGCTTCCATGTGTTTAAAACTCGGAAGAAATCACGTTCCTGCCAAGCCCATTCAGGATGAGTTGGCCTGGAGCGGGGAAAGACATTTGACGGCCATGGCGTTGAGGACGGCCTCCTGCTCACCGGGTCGGTCAATGATCTCAAGGAAGCATTCGCGGAATGTATCCTGGAAGATCAGCAGGGTTTTCAGGGAAATCCGGTTCAGGGAATCCGCGAGCCTGCCGAGGTACCATGGATTCTGGGTGAAGACACAAAAGCTCGACTTGCCGGGTGCTTCGCCGAAGTAACTACCGTAGCGTTCGGAGGCGGACTCAAGGGCGGCCTTGCTCACCCTGGCGGGGATAGCCCGGGCTTGCTGCAGGGCCTTCAACTGGATGAGAAGGCGGTTGCGGTTCTGCAGCGAGCTGATCAGGGGCCTGGCGTCATGCCCGGCAAAGAAATGGCGATGGATCGCTGCCAGGGCCCACTCGAGGTCGAGGCTGTAAAAGGCCTCGGCCGCCTCGAAAAAGTCACTTTCCCCAACACTGGGGACGAGCTCAGCCACCAGCTCCGGAGTTATCTTCCCCCCTTCCTTGCCAAGGTAGGTGGTTAGCTTGCGGGTTTCCTCGAGTGTCAGGCGGGCGCTGCCCCCGGTGAGTTCAACGAGGATCTGGGCCGCGTTGCCAGTGAAGGCGGCTCCGGAAATCCGGGCTTCCTCCCTGGCCATTTCCACCAGCGCCCCGGCGTCCTTGCCCGCTTCGAGAAATGTGCTCTCACCGTTTGATTGAAACCATTTATAGGCCTTCTTGCGACGGTCGACGGGGGACGCGGAAAGGAGGACCCGGACAGCGGAAGGATCATTTTTTTCCAGGACCTCCTGGATGCGCTCGACCTGTTCGGCGGTGCCTTGCGCCCGGCCGGTGACCGAGTCGGCGAGAAAGGTGATGTTGCGGAACCAGACCGCCTTTTCGGGAGCGAACAGGGAGATGGTCTGCACGGCACTGGTGAACTGATTTACCGCGGTTGTTACTTCATCGACATTCCCCGCCTGCCCATCGACGACTTCAACAGCGTTGGGATCACTCACCTCCTGCGCGAGCGTCTCCCATTCCTCACGGGCTTTGCGCTGGACGAGAAAGTCATCCGCGCCGGCTATGAATCGGAAGGACATCGTGTCCATGAATTAGGCTTCACAAGAAGGCTTCAGGTCAACGGAAAAGCATGGTGACCGGTTATTCTCTACGACTGTAAAGGGGTTCTGATTTAGCTTGCTGGCGTATTAGCACGAGTATACCCAGTAAACAGAATCTCTTATGTTAAAAGCGTAATCCTCCGGCATGCTATTCAACTCGCTGACCTTCGTCGTCTTCTTTGCCATCGTCCTGGCATTGCATCACCTGCCCATTGGCTGGACCTGGAAGAAGGTCAATCTGCTCCTTGCCAGCTATATCTTTTATGCAGCCTGGAATCCTCCATTCGTCCTGCTGCTGTGGCTCTCGACCGTCGTCGATTACCTCGCCGCCGCCCAAATAGCGAAGTCGGAGAAGCGGGCCACCCGCCGTTTCTGGCTGGGGATGAGCATGCTGACCAACCTGGGTATGCTGGGCTTTTTCAAGTACGGGGGCTTCTTCCTCGACAATTTTGTCGGGCTGGCGGGGGCCTACGGGTTTGAGTATCATCCGGCGATGGCCAGCATCGTCCTGCCGGTGGGGATCTCCTTCTACACCTTCCAGACGATGTCCTACACCATTGATGTCTACCGGAAGCACAGTCCGCCCAGTCAATCGTTCCTCGATTTCGCCCTCTTCGTGACCTTCTTCCCGCAGCTGGTGGCCGGTCCGATTGTCCGTCCGCGGCAGCTGATTCCCCAGTTCAAGAAGGAGCACCAGGCAACCCGGCCACAGTTGATGTGGGGACTTGGCCTGATGACCTGGGGCATGTTCCAGAAGATCGTCCTTGCGGACACATTTCTTGCACCGACTTCGGACGCCGTCTTTGGCGCGATGGTGCCAGTGGGGACAGTCGATGCCTGGCTGGGTGCATTGGCCTTCGGGGGGCAGATTTTCTTCGACTTTGCCGGTTACTCGACAATTGCCATCGGGGCGGCCCTTTGTCTCGGGTTCTCAATTCCGGAAAACTTCCGCTATCCCTATGCCGCGATCGGGTTTTCCGATTTCTGGAAGCGCTGGCACATCTCCCTTTCGTCATGGCTGCGGGACTACCTCTATATTCCACTGGGCGGCAACCGGAAGGGATCGACCCGGACCACGATTAATCTCATGCTGACGATGCTGCTTGGCGGCCTCTGGCACGGTGCTGCCTGGACCTTTGTCGCCTGGGGGGCCTTGCACGGGTTCTACCTCTGGCTCGAGCGCCTCTGCCGCCGGCTCTTCGCGGATCAGGAATGGACGCAACGGACGGTGGTGCGGCTGGGAATGGGCCTGTTGACCTTCGCCCTGATAACCCTGACGTGGGTATTCTTCCGGGCAACCGACTTTGCCACCGCTGGGAAGTTGCTGTCGGCAATGTTTGGTTTCGACGAAGGAGGGATGGGAGTCCTGACGACCACTGACATGGTCCTTACGGCGGTTGTCATCTCCCTGCTTCTTGGATTGAGCTGGATGTTGAGGGACCGGATGGTTGAAGACGTGGTCGGGAAAGTTCCCTGGTGGCTCGGTGGCTGTGCCTGGGCGGCAATGCTGATATTAATCATTTTAACGCAAGGAGGCGGTGGTGCATTCATCTATTTCCAATTCTGAGCCCCCAAAGTGGCCGGAGACCTATTGGAAGCGGCCCATTCCCGAGGCGCACTGGCGCGGGGTCGGACTGCTGACAGCCTTGCTGGTCCTGGGATTCATGATTTTCTGGGAAACCTACTGGCGTCTGGAGGGCTACGAGCCTCAACTCGAGGAGACCGCTGAACTCTGGGCAAGGTTACGGGGACAGGCGGCAACGGGCTCAGCGGACGAAGTTGTCTACACGGGATCCTCGCGCATCGCCTTTGACTTCGATCAGGATGTATGGCAGCAGTACTTTGGTGGCCCGAGGCCGATAGCGCTGCCCAAGATTGGCACCAATCCCCGGCCGTTTCTTGCCGATATGGCCAATGACCCTGGATTCCGGGGCCTCCTCATTGTCGGGGTGACTGAAGGACTCTTCTTTTCCCCTGACGAAGCGCCCCCGGCGGGCGAGGCGAGGATTTATTTAGAGCATCGTGAAAACCGTTCCATCTCGGCCCGGACCGATTACCTGCTTTCCATTCCGGTACAGTCCGCCTTTGCATCCATAAACAAGGAGGACCTCAGCCTGGCCGCGCTGATCCGTTCCCGCTGGCTGGACTTGCCGGACCGGCAGGGGGCTTACCTGATGCCGGATTATCCGCCCTTCATCGGTGCTATCGGCCCGGACCGGCGGATAAAGATGTGGCACAAGTGTGAGCGCGATCCCGAATTGCAACGCAAGGTGCAACAAATCTGGATGCCCTGGTTCCAATTGGGCCCACCGTTGGGCGGTCCACCCCTGGAGGCCATCTTCGATTCCGTGCGTCAGGATGTGGAAAAGATCCGCTCACGGGGCGGGGAGGTGGTGTTCCTGCGTTTGCCCTCGACGGGTGAGCTCAGGAAAGTCGAAAAGGAGCGCTGGCCGAGGCAGGTTTACTGGGATCGTCTTCTCCGGGAAACGGGGGCTCCGGGGATCCACTTTGAGGATTACGACGGCCTCAAAGGATTCGACTGCCCGGAATGGTCGCACTTGAGCCGGGTCGATGCGGTAATTTATACCCGCAATCTGGTTCCCATCATGCAGGCGGCGCTCTCACGATAGATGCGAGGGCAAATTCACTTGAAGGGAATGATCTTCCCGGACATGCTCTCAGTCTGACTGATAAGGATGGTTGCCTGAACAATCCCCACGATGAAATTCCTCGTCTCACAGTTCTCCTACTTTCTCAGTGATCCCCAGGCCAAGCGGAATCTGGGCGCCCTCCGGACCTATCTGTACTTCCTGCTCGGGATCATCGTTCTCTATTCAGTCCTCTTTCACGTCCTCATGGACGTCTTTGAAAACCAGGAGCATTCCTGGCTGACCGGATTATACTGGACATTGACCGTCATGAGCACCCTTGGATTCGGTGATATCACCTTCCACACCGACATCGGTCGCCTCTTCAGTCTGATTGTCCTGGGTTCTGGAGTTGTGCTCCTGCTGATCATGCTCCCGTTTGCTTTTATCCGGTACTTTTACGCCCCCTGGCTGGAGGCACAAATCCGGGCCAAGGCCCCCCGTCGGCTTCCCGAGTCGATGGCCGGACATGTCATCATTTGCCGGATGGACTCCATTACCAACGGGTTGCTTCGCAAGCTGAAGGTCAATGACATTCCCTATTGTGTCCTTGAAGCGGATCCGGTTGTGGCGACTCAATTAAGGGAGGACGGATTCACAGTCGTTACGGGCGAAATTGACGATGCGGAGACCTACCGTTCCGTTAATATCAACCAGGCGAGGTTGCTGGTGGCGAACGCCGCGGATCCCATCAACACCAACATCCTCCTGACCGTCCGATCGCTGAACAAAACGATTCCCATCATTGCCATCGCGGAGCAGGACGATTCGCTCGATATTTTTGGATTGAGCGGGGCTACCTATCCGCTGCCCTTGAAAACCCGGCTGGGTGAATCCCTTGCCGCCAGGGTGAGTGTGGGAGTCGGAACGGCTCACGAAGTCGGGCGGTTCAAGGATCTGGTGATTGTTGAATTCCTTGTTCATGACACCCGGCTGTCTGGCATGTCCCTGAAAGAGGCCCGGGTCAGGGAACGCACCGGGATCAACGTTGTCGGCATCTGGGAATCCGGTCATCTCAATCCGGTCCGGCCGGATGTTCCATTACCGGATACATCGGTTCCTGTGGCCATTGGCACGGCTGCCCAGGTTGATCGCCTGAATGCCCTTCTCGGAGAAAATCCAGAGCCCGAACACGAGGTCCTTGTCATCGGTGGTGGTCAGGTTGGCATGTCGACTGCGGCTGCCTTGAAAAAGCGAGGTATCCGGGTGCGCCTGCTGGACATGAATCCAGCCTTGCGGGAACAACTCGAACCGTTCTGCGACGAGGTCATCATCGGCAACGCGGCTGATCGCAGCATCCTTGACAAGGCGGGCATCAACAAGGTCAACGCAGTGGCCCTGACGACCAATGATGATGCCCAGAATATCCACCTCGCCGTCTATTGCCGCCGGCTTCGACCACAGCTGAGTATCGTCAGCCGCATTACCCGGGAACGGAACATCGAGGCAATCTACCGTGCAGGGGCGGATTTTGTCCTCAGCTATGCTTCGCTGGGGCGTGAGTTCATCACGGCCTACCTGCTTGGCCGTGAGCCTGTATTGGTGGGTGAAGGAGCTGATTTCTTCTCGGTCGGTGTGCCGCTTTCCCTGCAGGGAAAAACTCTCGCGGAAAGTGGTATTGGGGCCAACACCGGACTCGTGGTCATTGCCATTGAAGACGGGGAAACAACGATAACCAATCCGAAGGCCGATACCTCCCTGGCTGCCACGGCACGGCTGCTGATGCTTGGGACCAACGAGCAACGCGAACGCTTCGGGGAAATCTTTGACTGAGCATTCCGGCAACCCGGAGCAGTGGTTTGATTATACCAGGATCAAGGCATGGATGAGAAATCCCACGAGTAGAACGGGAAAGGCGATCCGGGCGACCTTGTCGATCCGGCGGGCCCGTTCCACTTGACCCAGCCGGGCGATGGTGGATGTAAAGACGACTTCCACCAAGGTCGCAAAAACGAGGATGGTACTGGTCAGGACAAAGTAGTCGAGGCGGGTCAGGTAGGAAAGGTTGGGGAGCGTCGCCCCGATTGAAAAGCGGTAGGCGATGAGGGTCAGCATGGCGGTAATGGCCATTGAAATCTGGGTGCCCGGCATGGCCGGATCAATCCAGAGGACAGCCCAGGAAAGAAGGACGACCAGGATCAGCGGGAGGATCACCTTAACCCAGTAATAGCCTGTCAGGCGATCACCGGTAAAGTTGAGGGTTACACTGGCCACTGCCGGACCGTCGGGGATGGGCTTGATGGTTTCGGCAACAAGATTGGCCTCGAACTTGTGCCAGTCGGCAATAGATAAGCTGTCGCTAATGCCACTGTTAAATCGACTCGATGGGACGAATTCGATTTCCTCGGGCGAGAAGCCAACGGAGATGACCTGGATTTTGAAGTCCTGAGTGTCGAAGGGGAAATCCGTCAATTCGAGGGGCTGGGAGAAATTTCCCCAGTACCAGAATTTGAGGCTGGCTGTACCGTCGCCGGTGACTTCAACTGCCGGTTCAATGACCTGCCAGAGATTCTGCCGGTTGTATAATTGCACCATCGGATGCCAGACTTCGTCCAGAGGGTAGCTGATGATTCCTTCCTGACCGTGGGCGAGGCGCGGATCATTCCACCGGAAGGCAAGGAACACATTGGCGGAGAATGATTGCCCCGGCGTATTGACCGTATTCAAATCCAGGACAAAAATCCCGCTTTCAATTGGCGTGGGGCCCTTGTCGGCGTTGGGACGGCTTATGGTCTCAACACCCTTTCCAAAAAATCCATAGGCCGGAAGGGCAGTCGTAAGTAGAAACAGAAAGAAAGATGCGGTGCGCAGGCAGTGAATGGGCATGGAATAGTTACGGGTTTGCACGTTTCATTTCCTATGAGGTCAAGCCCCGCAATTCAAGGTCAAAGCAAAGCTATACAGAGGTCACTTCAGAAACCGTGACGTCATGAAAAAGAGGGCGAACCCGGAGCCGATGGTCAGTAAACCGAATAACGCGAAGGCCTGCAGGAGGCGGTTGTTGAAGTTGTCCCGCCCTTCGTAATCCATCGTATGGAGCATCCACATGAAGTCGAAAATCCGCCACTGGTTATTGCGGAGAGAGGTAATACGGGCGTTTTTGGGAGCTACGTAGATAGTGGTCTTGCGGGCATCATCAAAGGTGAAGGCATAGGCCGGCAAGGGCAGTTCGCGATACTCGTCATGCGGACCTGCAGCTTCAATATACTCTGTTGAAAGGACCTCAGCACTCCCGTCATAACGAAGGGTGGCAAGGAGTCTCGACTCCTCTTCGGAGAGGGGCTCGCGCTCGGCAGCGGAAGCGGCGTCAAAGAGGCGTGTTGCCGGCTCCCCCTCCCGGTCCTCAAAGCTGATCCTGTATACGGCGGCAGTGGTCGATATGATGAGAAACTCCACCCGCTGGAGGCGTTTCATGTCCGATTCCGCAAGTTGCTTCAAAATGGAGTCAAGGGAAGCCTGGTCGTGGTCATCCTCTAATGTGGGAGCAGGTGCCAAACGGTCTGTGCCATGGACAGTATCCAGATCCATCCAGGAAAAATATAACCCGCCTATTGTCCAGAGAAGGAACTGGATACCGATCAGGACGCCCAGGTACCGGTGCGCCTTACGAACCCATTTTTGCCAGCGGACTTTCATCCTAGTGTTGGAATGCCGCCTTGATGGCTTTCTTCAGTTCCTCGTGTGTCTGGGTTACCGGCATCTGCGGTTCTGTCTCGCGAAGGGCTTCTGGCGGCCGGAAGAGAATGCCGTGATCCGCTTCCTGAAGCATCGTCAGGTCGTTCCAGGAATCTCCGGCGGCAATGACCCTGAAATTGAGTTGTTTCAATGCCTGGACCGCCTTGCGTTTCTGGTCGGGTTGGCGCAGGCGGTAATCGAGGATTTTGCCGGAATCATCGATTTCCAGTTCGTGGCAGAAAAGGGTGGGGTGGCCGAGCTTGGCCATCATGGGTTCTGCGAACTGGACGAAGGTGTCAGAGAGGATGATCAGGCGGGAAGTAGCCACCAACCAATCCGTAAACTCACGTGCCCCCGAAAGCGGTTCGAGATCCTTGATGGCTTCATGGATGGCCCCGATGGTCAGGTCATGCTTGTTGAGGAGATCAAGGCGGTAACGCATGAGGACATCGTAGTCCGGCTCGTCACGGGTGGTTCTCCGCAACTCGGGAATGTTCGTGGCTTCGGCCACGGCGATCCAGAACTCCGGGAGCAGGACCCCCTCCAAATCAAGGCAGACAATATCCATCAGGGAAAATTGACCGAGCCTGCTCGCCGCTGTCAAGGATTGCGACAGCACGGGGTTTTGGGTTTGCCGGGAACTTAATCCTATCCAAGACTACTTAACCCCCGATGCGGATACCCAAAAACCAGATTTTCCTGGCTCTCTTCTGCCTCCATGGCCTGCTGTTGTCAGCGACGGGCTCGCTGCTGGCCCCCTGGGTCAGTCCCAATACCATCCTTGGCCGGGATCCTTTCGATTTGCCGCCGAATGACGGACAGAACCAGGCCGAACCGCACGCCATCCGTTCCATAACCGATCCGGACCTGATCCTGGCGACTTTTCAGGAGGGTCGATTCAGCGACGGAGGCGCGCGCAACAACGGGTATGCCGTCAGCGAGGACGGTGGATTCACCTGGAAACGACGGCTCAACCCCAGCCTGACCATCATCAACGGGGGTCCTTATTTCCGGGCTACCGACCCGGTGGGGGGAATCAACCGGCAGGGCGATCTCTTCCTCAATTCACTGGTGGCAGTGGATTTCAATTTCGACAAGGGACGCCTGGTGGTCCAGCGATCTGCTGATCGGGGAACCACCTGGTCCGGACCGGTCACTGTTTATTCGGGATTTTTCAACAGCGACACGAACTACATTTTTCCCGACAAGAACTGGATGGTGGTCAACGACTACCCGGATGAACCGACCACTGGACGTATTGTCGTCACCTGGACGGACTTCAGGGTCATACAGGACGGCACGCGGGACATCCTCGATTACCTTATCCGGTCCTCCTATTCGGATAACAACGGGGCCAGTTGGTCAGCTGCCACCTACGTCACTCCACCGACCAGCTCGACCAGTTCATTCCTCCAATACCAGGGATCCCAGCCGGTTTTCCTGCCGGGGGGGGACCTGGCCATCGTATTCCACAATTTCCGTTCATCCCGCCTCGAGGTCCGGTATTCCCCGGATGGTGGGGTGACCTATCCCTTCAGCTCGAAGCCGGTTCATGACGGTTACATCCTTTATGACATGCCGAATATCCGGGACGGTACCTTCCTGCCTTCCGTGGGGGTGGCCCGGGAGACCGGAAATCTCTACATCGCCTACACTTCCAAGGACACACAGGTGGATCCCAAAGGTCATATCTACTTTGTCCGCTCAGACAGAAGCTCGGCGCAACCGCCTGCCTCCGGGGATATTGACTGGAACTTCCGTCAACCAGTCAGGGCCCTGGCTTCTTCACCCCGCCAGGTTTCCATGCCCACGATTTCCGTTTCACCGGATGGGCAACGGGTGACCATCTATTTCTACGACAACCGCAATGGCGCGGGGGTCAATGACTCCGGGGACTTCTATGCCGTCCAGTCAATAGACGGAGGCGGGACCTGGTCCAAGGCCTTCCGCCTAACAGAGCAGTCCTTTGACCTGGCCGGTGCCACCAATACAAGCCGCGGCTATATGATCGGGGATTACTTCGGGTTTGCTCCTCCGCTGGGTCCCGGCCAGGCAGGGGTGGCAGTCTGGGTTGACACCCGTGAGGGTGATGCGGATCCCTGGAGTTCAAGGATTGCCAGCCTCGACGGGGATGTGTTCGCCGCCTGGTTGCAGGCAAACTTGCCCTATGCTAACCGGTCTCCTAATCCGGTTGACGACCTCCATGCGGATCCTGACAAGGACCAGACGCCCAATCTCCTCGAGTATATACTGGGCCGTTCGCCCTTCGCTGCCGACCCGTTCCCTGGCTTTAGCGACAACTTCTCCCATTTGCTGCTCAGCGATACCACGGATCCCTCAACCCGGGTCATTGTCCGGGGAGGGCAGGGACGCTGGCCGGCACAACAGGTGGTCAGTGGATTAACTCCGCAGGAAGCACCTCACGGGGAGAGATACTGGAAGGAGCTGACCTGGGCCTCCGGTGGGACATTCGACCATCTGGAATTTAGCATCAACGGGATGGAGGACTGGTTTCTTCTCAACGACACGGCCCCTGTCCGCTGGGTCCGGGAAGAGTCTGGCGGCTGGGCCTGGTCTCCCTGGTTTGGCTACCTTTACACAAACGCAGCTCCCTGGCTCTTTCACCTGACCCTGGGTTGGGTCTACGACTTCAAGGGAGTCCTTTATTGCCCGGCGGTCTCCAGCTATTTGTATCCGTCACCCTCCATCCACCCCTGGATGTATCGCCAGAATGGATACTATGTCTACCTCCTTGAGGGGACTCCCTGGATTTACGACACCTTCACTGGCAACTGGATTGAGACTTACTGACGCAATGAAGCTGCTGCTGATCCTGATTTTTCATCCCTCCCATATTATCAAGTCCCGTGACCGGGTCCATCCGCTGCTTCTGCATGCGGCAGTCCTCGGCTATGTGGCCGCGGTTGGCTATGCCTTCCAGTTTCTTTTTCCCCGGCTCCTCAACCAGATCCCCTGGTTTGGTTTTCTGCGGATGCTCTTTCCTGGCAACTGGAATCCGGGCTTCAGCGAGGAACTTTTCCTCCGCGGATCGGCCATGGCGGCACTGGTCATCGGGCTGTACGTCCTCGTCTACTGGTTGGGAAGCTTTGTTACCCCGGGCCGGGCCAAGTCACCCATGGCCTGCTACCTGGCCGGCCTGGCAACGTGTATTCCCATCCTCATTACATGTGTGGCCGCCTTTTTCGCCCAGCCCTTCCATGAGCTATTCGGCCTCCTGCCTGCCTACGGGCTCCTTGCCTCGACCTGCCTCCACGTCATACTCCTGAAGGATCTTTACGGTTTCAGCCGACCCGTAACCATTTACCTGGCACCACTGGTGCTGGGGACCCAGGTCTGCGGCAGTTACCTCCTGCTTCCGTGAAGGGTGGGCGACTAGATTGAAGCCTCGTTGATGTGGTTGCCTATCGTGTAGTCGTAAAACCACCGTTCTCCCGGTTGGCATCCCTTGAAGTAGAACAGCCAGCCCGGTTGATCTCCAAAACGGTAGATGAACGGATAGGATGTCGAGGAAGTCCATGTCCATACCTGCAAGCCATGGTCATAGAACATGACAGATTGAGGGCTGCCCCCGGAGCAGGTTTGCCAGCCGTGTTCGGCATGCCACATCAAGGGATAATACACCGCGTTGAACCAGCCATACCAGTCGGAGGCGTGCCAGTCATCCGGGTGATGGTCGCAGTCTCCCCAGAGCGCATCAAATCCATTGGATTCACCGCCAAGAAAAGCAATCCACGCTTCATATTCGCCATCGGGATTGGTTCCACTGCCGATGAGGTATTTTCCGTCCGGGGTTATGGCCACAACACCGTCGAGGACCCAGCCATCAATGCTTATCCCGTGGTCCGGAAGAAAAGTATTGAGATCATGGGGCGTCCGGGTCTCGTCCCAAATAACGGCACGGTAGCCCGCTTCCCCGTTACCATAACCAACGATAGTTTTTCCGTCCGCGCTGACGCCACCCGCGGAGCTGCCAAAGCTCCCGCCGGGCAAGTCACCTAGACCCTGCATACCGGTTGCTTCAGTCCATATGAAAGCTTCCGTTCCATTGATCCCGACACCGTCCCCGACGACGATGCTCCCGTCAGGAGAGAGGCCATTGGCATGACTCGAGAAGTGACCCCCTGGAAGGTCCCCCAGAGTCTGCTTGTAGCCCAGGTTTTTTGAGAGGTAGGCTTCTGTCCCGTTATTCGTGGTTCCGAAGCCTACGTAATGGCTGCAGTCGGGAGAGACTGCCGTTACAGTAGTATTGTTATCTCCTGAAAGGTCCCCAAGACCCCGCATACCGCCGGTAGAGCTCCAGACGAAAGCCTCCCATCCCATCACGTTACTGGCTGCGCCGATGACTTTGGTACCGCCGTCTGTTACCCCGCGCCCTGAACTGAAGAATGTGCCCCCGGGCAAGTCGCCAATGCCAGTCATGCCTTGTCCTTCACGCCAGACGAAGGCCTCCCTGTCAGTCTTGTTGATTTTGGTCCAACCTGTCACCGCAGAACCGTCAGGAGAAACGTCAAAGGCAACACTGCTCCCCTGAGCTCCGGGCAGGTCTCCGAGGCTTTGCATGCCTCCGGATTCTGTCCAACGGAAAGCGATCCACCCTTCTGCAGCCGCACTTTGGCCAACGACAACTTTACCATCGGAGGAGATGGCCAGGGCGGAGCTGTAAAAAATGTCTCCCGGTAAGTCACCCAATCCCTTGAAGTAACCTTCTGCCCAGGTCGATGCTGCTGCTAGAATTGTCAGGTAAGTAAGCAGTGTTTTCATGATTCCCCTCTCCTTCGGTTAATTGTGGCCTCCTGTGTGGCCGAAGCAGGATGGCATGTTAATTCGGAGAATGGGGGAACACCACTACTGATTCCCTGCCCGGGGTAAGTAAAAGAACGCCTTCAGCCTGTAATTGAGGCCTCTAATGTTGGATGGAGTCCGTTGGCGTCAGCACTTCAGGCTCTCGAGAAGATCGTAGATTTTGTACTTCTCGAGCTTGCGGCGAATAAAGTCGAGGGCCTCGAGGACGGCACGTTCCTTGACGGCAGTCCGCGTCCCGGGGAGGACGACTTTCCTTGACCAGACCCCGATGGGGGAGTGATAGCCGAGATAGATGGTTCCGGCCGGTTCATCGCCGGCCTCGGGACCGGCATACCCGGTGATGGAGAGGGCGTAGTCGGACTCCATGAGCTCGGCAGCCGCGGTGGCCATTGCAACCGCACACTCGGCACTGACGGCGCCATGTTGTTCGATCAGGCAGCGGGGTACCCCGAGCAGGTTCTCCTTGATTTCGTTACGGTAGCAGACCACCCCGCCATTGAAGACCTTTGAAGCGCCGGCGACGTCCGTGAAGCGACTGGCCAGCAATCCACCAGTACAGCTTTCGGCCACGGCGAGGGTCTTGTTCAGGCTGCGTAGTTGCTTGAGAATGAGACAGGCAATATCGGGTGTCCCGTAGCCCAGGAAACCCGGGCCAAGGCGTTCGCGGCAGGCTTCTCCAAGGGCCCGGACCCTGAGGTCGTCCCAACCTCCCTCCACAGGGGAGAGGCGGATATCGACATACCCAAGGTGGGCGCAGTAGGCCACGCGGATGTTTTCGCCGGCTCCGGCGAGGACAGGCTTCAACAAATCAGCGACCTTGCTTTCGCCAACACCGATGGTCCTGATCTGAACCGGAGCCTCCGCGGTGCGGGTCCATCCCTTTTCCTTGAGCCGTTGCAGTACCTGATCTTCGACCATCGGCTTGAGCTCCCGGGGAGGTCCGGGAAGCAGGACTATAACCTGCCCGTCGACCTCAATAAATTGCCCTGGTGCGGTTCCGTTGGGATTTGGCAGGACCTCGGCACCCTCGATGATGGCGCACTGCTTGAAATTGTTTTCCGTCGGCTCTTTGCCCCGCTTCTTGAAGAACTCCCTGATTTCCTGCTCCACGTCCTTGTTGTGGATCAGGGGGCGACCGAGGGCAGATGCCATGCAGTCAGCGGTGTAGTCGTCCTCCGTGGGACCCAGTCCGCCAGTAACAATGACCAAATCACTCCGCCCCAGAGCCTGCTTGAGCCCGGCCAGCAGTTCTTCCGGTTCATCACGCAGTTCGGAAGCCCAGGTCAAGCCGAGGCCATTATCCTGCAGGAGACCACCAAAATAGACCAGATGGCTGTTGGCCCGGAGGCCGTTGAGCAACTCATCACCAATGGCCACCAATTCAACTTTGCGAATCAGTTCCATGGGGTAAAAAGCCGTTTGGAGCGGCTTGTCGTCTGCTTGATGCTGTGCATTGTTAAGATTCTGTTACTATAATGCGTTTGGGTCAGGATGCCAGTCCCCGGGAAAAGTAAACTGAAAGAAAAGGTCCGTCAGCTGTCGGAGGGTCCTGGGGTTTACCTGATGAAGGATCGACTCGGCAGTGTCTTATATGTCGGAAAAGCGAAAAATCTCAAACGCCGGGTAGGATCTTATTTTCAACCGTCGCGCCGATTCCGAATCGAACAGCCCAAGGTGGCCGCCATGCTGGACCTGATTGAGGATTTTGAAGTCCTCGAGGTGCGTTCCGACAGTGAGGCCATACTTCTGGAAGGGCGCCTGATCAAGGAGTGGAAGCCGAAGTACAACACCGATTTCACGGATGACAAACGCTTCCTCCATGTACGGGTGGACCTGCGGACCGAACTCCCCCGGTTCCGTCTCGTGCGTTTCCGGGCTGATGAGCGGTCACTCTACTTTGGCCCATTCGCCCACAGCGGATTGCTGAGGCGGACGCTCCAGGAGATGCGCCTGAAGTACGGAATCCTCCTCGGCGATGGTCATCCGCTGAAGCTCGAGGACGGACGCTGGCAATTGTATGATGACATCCGGGGTGAGATATACGGGCATCCGAACATAATGACCCAGGCGGAGTACCGGGAGCGGGTTATCAAGGCCTGTGCCTTTTTGGAGGGAAAGTCCCGGGAATGGCTGGGTGAATTGGAACAGCAAATGCAAAAGGCCGCCGAGGATCGCCGCTATGAGCGGGCGGCTGAGCTTAGGGACGTCATCCGCGCCTTGCGGCAGACCACAGCCCGGACCCGCAAGTTCACGCATGCGGCCTATCTTCCTTCGGACGCGGTCGAGTCGCTTGAAGCGCTGCAGGAAGCCTTGGAGATGCCCGCCAAGCCTCAAACGATGGAGTGCTTCGACATCTCCCACATCTCCGGGAGCTTTTGTGTTGCCTCCATGGTCCATTTTAGGGAGGGCAAGCCGGACCGGAAACAGTATCGGCGGTACCAGATCAAAAGTTTTGTCGGCAACGACGACTTCCGGGCGATGTGTGAAGTGGTGGCCCGTCGCTATGTGCGCCTGAAGAAGGAGAACAAGCCATTCCCGGACCTGGTGGTCAGCGATGGTGGGGCCGGCCAGGTCGGGGCAGCCCTCCGTGCCTTTCTTGAGAACGGACTGGAACCGCCAACCCTGATCGGCCTGGCCAAGAAGAAGGAGACGATCATTTTCAGCGATGGCCGCGAGCCGCTGGAACTTCCCGGGCACCACAAGGGCCGTCTTCTCCTGCAGCACATCCGTGACGAAGCTCACCGCCACGCCAATTCATACAACGCTGAGTTGCGGCGGCGGAAGCTGCGGGAATCGATTCTTGATGACTTCCCGGGAATGGGGGCGCGCAAGCGGAGGGCGTTGATGGACTACTTTGGTTCCCTCGAGAGGCTGCGCAAAGCGGATGCCTCAGAGCTGCAAAAGGTGGATGGAATTGGACCCAAGCTGGCCGAGGGACTAGTTGAGTTTCTCCAATGGGAGGAATCAGGCGTTTGAACCGATGGGCTGTTCCAGTAAGGGGAACATGACACCTTTCCGGAACAAGGTTACCTGTCCGCTGGAGGCCGAAACGCAGAGCGATATGCAGTCAGCTGCCTTGGTGATCGCGGCGGCGGCCGAGTGGCGGGTCCCGAATCCCGACGGCAGGTTGTCATAGAATTCCGCAGGCGCGTGGATCAGGGAGCCTGCCGACTCAATGATCCCGTCACCACGAATGACGAAGCCTCCATCAATTACGGAATACTCCTTGATGGTCTCGTCCATGAACGGATTGAGGACGTTACGGTCTTCCATCCGGTAACCATAAAATGGATTGAGGACGAGGGGCTTGACCATGTTGTTGACCCGTTCGGTATCGCCGATGACGAACATCGTGCCGACCGGTTTCCCCTCGCGCCCTTCGACGGACAGGTCAGTAGCAATGGCAATCATCCGCTCGAGAACCTCGATTTTGACGGATGAAGGAAGGAGATCGTTTTCCCGGTCGATGACGCTCTGGAACTCCCGCTCGATATCAACGACCATGAGGGTGTCCAGTTGATTGCTGGCCGGAATGCCACCGACACAGAGCAAGCGGTCGTTGTGCTTGAAGATGCCCCGTGTCAGTCCGATGAGGATGGCACTGCGGGCTTGGGAAAGGCGCTGGCTGGAATAGGACCGGACCTCGATCGCGGTTTCAATTTGCTTGCTTTCGGCGACCCGGTCGCTGGCTGCCCGGGTGACCAGAATGGTCCGGAAATTCGGAAAGCCCCGGGCTCCCTCAATGCCGCCAGCGAAGGTATCGCCGAAGAGAAGGATGGCCGAGCATTTCGATTCCCGGGCAATCTTCTCCCCCTCCTTCAGGAGCAGGCGATTAAAGCGGGTCTGCCGCCGCTCGGGCTTTGCCAGCAGACCGGCAAAGCCAAGGAAGACCCGTTCGGCAAAGGTCGCCGTATCCGGAGCAGTGACCATGTTTTCGACAAGGTCCTTGTCCCGGAAGAGGCGGGCCAGCGAAGCGAGTACGTTGAGGTAGTTCTTCTCGTCCTCGGAGGCCAGGAGCAGGAAGATAAGCCGGATGTGCTGGTATTCCTCGAGGCCCTCAAAATCGACACCATCCTTGACCCGGCCGATGGCGAAGATGTAGGGCCGCTTCATCTTGATGCGCATGTGCGGCATCGCCACCCCGTTGCCCAAGTAGGTGGTCATGGACTTTTCCCGGTTCAGGAGCTGATTGGTTATCCGACGAACATTGAGCTCTTCCTGTACCCTGATCGTGGAAACCTCGACCAGTTCCAGAAGAGCGCCTCTCAGATCCGTCGCCTCAATCTCAATGATCCGGGATTTTGCGATATATCGGTCAAGCCGCACAAATACCGGATTAAAGGAGAAGTCCTCCCGAAGACAATGCCAATTTTTATTAAGCTTAAGGCGTTGGGGAAACTTGACCGGAAAGCCGGGTCGCAGCCTCCTTGAGCGGATCCGCAAGCGCTGACAAGTCAGGGTCGGCCTCCCATCCGCGGATGGTATCGAGTGCCCGCTGCAGGCGTTCCATGTGACCCGTTGATTCTGTATTGGAAAAGTTAGTACTGAGAAGGTTGTGGGAGAGGGACTGGTTCATGTTCGGGAAATGGGCCAGGAACCGTTCCGCCTCCTCCCTGGAGGTCTGGGCTGAGGCCAGGTAGTCCTTGAGCAGGGCTTGCCCCTCCGGGCTGACCGGATCGAGGCGTGCGACTAAACCAGCCCTTGCGGACGGCTTCATGGCCTGGCCTTCCGGGCTCGAGAGCAGTTGGCTGATGGCGGCGACAGGAGCCTGGTCGACCATCCGCTCAAGGGCCAGGCTGGAGGCATGGCGCAGGCGCGGGGCCTGTTCTTCAGACGTCAACTTGGCAATCTCCGGGACTAACAGTGGGTCTTCCAGATAGACTGCCACATCCATGGCTTCGGCCATCGCGCTGCCGGGATCATCAATCCACGGCTGGTGTCCGAGAAGGATTTTGAAGTGGCCCTTGAGGAAGATTAAGCTTTCGTCGCTACCTGGATTACCACGGGCGAAATTGCGCATGTGAATCACATACAGGTCCTGCCCGAGATCCGTTCCTCCACCTGTCAGGGCAAGACGGGCAAGGCCGGCAGCGCGCTCCGGATCAATCTGGCCCAGCCAGTCGGCCAAAAGGACTTGCAGGCTGGGTCCGCCTTCAAGGTTGCCCCCGGGGCCGACCTGGAAAGCCATCCCTGTCGGCAAGTCCACGCGGCTGATGATCAGTTCGATCAAGCGGGCGCTGGCATCCGCTTGCTCCATGGAAAAGACAGCACTCCGCATGGCCAGAATGGCATTGCGCATGTCCTCTGGAGAGGATTGCTGCTGCAGGTAGTTCATCCAATCCACCCACAGTGGCGGAGTGGCCTGCAAATTTGTAATCGCGATGCTTTCGGCTTCCTCTGCCGGAGATGGCTCATCCACTTGCGGTGCTGCCGCTGTATTTTCAGGAATGGATTCCTCGACCGGTGCCACCTCAGGGCTGGGAGTCTCTTCGCTGATCGGGGAGTCCTCGGAACGATCCCGATTGAGGAACAGGAACCAGGAGGCGGTGAGGAGAATGACAAGGATAAGGGCTTGCAGGAAGGCAGTTTTCTTCATGAGGCGGTATGGGATTGTCGAATTACAATAACAGCACCCACTACAACGAGTGCGGATGAGATATAAAAGACTAGAGCGGGAATTTCATCAAGAAGGAGATAGCCCATTATCCCGGCGAAAATAAACTGGGCGAGATTGATGATGACCACGGCCTGTCCCCGGATGCGGGTCAGTGCCCAGTTGATCAAGCTGTGGCCGAGGACAGTGGGAACCAGGGCCAGCCCAAGAATGGAGATCCACTCCAGGCGTAGATCCGGCCCTATCCAACCGATCTCATGTCCGCTGAGGTGCAGGAGGATGGCGATCGCCAGGCAAAAGATACCCGCGATGAGGTAGACCGGAACCACATAGAGATAAATCGAAGCCATCTCCCTGTTCTTGCGGGCGTAAATGAGATAAAAGGCATAGAAGAGCATCGACAGGAAACAAACAAGATCCCCCATGGCGTACTCCGGACTGAGGTTGAGGTCGCCCAACCCGAGCAGGACCACGCCGGTCATGCCCAGAAGGGTTCCAGCTCCCTCTGCCCGGGTGATGCGCTCCTCCACGACTACCAGGAGCAGGAAGGGCATGACGACCGGAACCATGTTGACTATGAGTGAGGCATTGGCGGATGGGGTCATCCGGGCGCCGATGATCCAGGTGATGAAGTGGATACCCAGAAAGAGGGCTGGCGGTAGGGCCTGCTTCAGGATGAGCCCTGTCCGGAGCTCGCCGCGTCTTCTCCATGGAGCAATGGCCAGCGGCAACAGGCACAGTCCTCCCAGAAGCAAACGATAGGCGGAGAGGGCGATCGGGTGGGTACTGCCAATCTTGATAAAGATGACCGATGTGGCGCAGGCAAATACCCCGATGAGTAGGAGGAGGTATCGCATGTCAGGTGTTGAGGGCCCTCATGGTCGGAAAATTGGATTCATATTCATTAATTTGCAACTTGGCAATGATACCGGTGTTTGATAGTGCATTGAATAGTTGGGTATCAAGTTAGAGTAAGTCGAGTGAGCCTACTGAGGTAAGTTCCTCGACAATATCTAGGGTAATGAAGGCCTCGCTCCATGAGCGGGGCTTTCTTTTTATCCGGAAACGAAGAACGCCCCCCTCCTTGCGGAGAGGGGCGTTTCCAGGCTTATTACTAGATCCGTTTCATGAGAGGTGTTCTCAGGTCACGGAAAAAGGGGAGTATGCCGAAGCGGAATCCGGCCAATCCAGAAGAGGAAATGGACTATCCGGCTTCGCATCCGCTCGGGCTGTTTGACTTTGGCAGGCATTCCAGAGTTTGCTTCAAGTGTACCTGTTATGAAACAATCCGCGTGCCAGAATAAGGCAGGGATACACAAGTCTCTGCCTATCAGGCGAATACTCCCCAGATAGCCCGGATCCGTTGCTTCTTTTGGCCGCAATGGACCCTTGATTGTCGCGAAATCAGGACGCTTGGTGTCCCGAAATTGGGACAAGCGGGGTTATTTCAACTCGGCTTCGGTGACCCATTTGTCCTGCCCAAAATCAAAAAACCAGCGGCCGGTCGAGACCGTTGTTCCCTGCCAGTGGTACAGCCAACTGGCCTGTTGGAAGCAGTAATAGTAGTTGGGTGCGGCAGCTGGGGCGAAAAGCCAGTGTCCCATGACCGAGTCATAGAAGTAGATGGAGCCGGCGGAGGCTCCTGAAACGAAAACGAAACCATGGTCCAGATGCTGAATCCATGGCAACTGGGAATCCCTCAACCAGCCTGCTCCAAACCAGGGGACGAAGGCCCAGCCATCCTTGGAAACGGAAATGGAAGGAAAATAGTCTAGAAGTTCCAGTTCGGTGAGGTCGGCGAACCATCCCGTCTGCCGGCGACTGGCCTGGCCCCTTGGCCAGCCGGACGTTTCCAGCGGGGCAACACCTTCGAGTTTGTAGAGAAACCCGTCATGCGCTCCGATGTAGATGCTGCCGTCCGGAGCAATGTTGGGGGAGGAGTCGTTCAATCCCTGGATAAGATACTCCCACTGCTGGACTCCGGTGGAATCGACCGAGGTGAAAATGGTGGCGGCCCCGGTCACACTGTTGCCGGCGTAGGCCCCGATGATGATATTCCCCATGGCATCGAGGGCCGGTGAACAATAAAATACGTCACCGACAAAGGTCTCCCAGAGCTGGAACCCCAAATCATCCACGGCATAGAGGTAGCCGTCCTGGGAGGCAAAGTAGACAGTCCCGTCCGACTTGGCGATGGGGGACGAGCGGATGGCACCGGTTGTCGGAAAATTCCACTTCAGTGTGCCGGAAGGGTCGATCGCGTAGACTCGATTGTTCTGGCATCCGAAATAAATGGTCCCGTCAACACCCACACTGGGAGCCGAGGGAATTTCCCGCTCGGTAAGGAGATCCGAAATGCGGTAGCTCCAGCGGAGCGATCCTGCCGCCGTATTGACGGCGAACAGTTCCCCGTCATCTGTTCCAAAATAGAGGGTATCACCGGCGTGATTGAGGACAGCGCCACCGCCAATGGGACTGATACCACTTCCGGTACTGAAGGACCACTTCTGCTGGCCGTCCGGTGTGAGGGCATACATGTATCCATCGAAGGAACCGATGTAGATTGTCCCATCCGGGCCGATAGCTGCGGATGCTGTAATCAGGCTGCCGGTTTCAAATTTCCACTTCAGACTACCCGAGTCGCCATCGATGGCGTAGAGAAAGTTGTCCCAGCAGCCGACATAGACCGTGCCGTCGGGCCCAATTGTCGGCGAACTGTCGATCCAGTCACCGGCCCCGACGAAGGTCCATCGGCTGGTTCCATCGGGATTAAAGGAGTAAACGCCGCGGTCCTGGGAACCGATAACAACCTCGCCTTTGGGTCCTATCGCCGGGGCCCCGAAGATGATACCGTCTGTCATGACGGGCCAACCTGGCTTCAAGTCGCCGGGTGCTGCAGCGACCATCAGGGGCAGCGCTAGCGAAAGGAGTATCGAGGCAGAAAAAGATAGGGCTTCCTTGGCGTTCATAGGGGTACCTTGACTTCAAAAATGGTTCCAGACCTGTCCGACTTGAGCAGTTCCAGGGTGGCCGGAATGTGGCGTGCGATAACTGAGCTGATAGCCAGTCCGATACCAGTGCCGTTGGTTTTCGTGCTTTGCACTGGCTCAAATAACCTCTCCCGAACATGTTCCGGCAATCCTGAACCAGAATCTTCCACGTCTATCACGAGGGTGGAATGATTCATGTCCATCCGCACGCTGACAGGGTGGTCGGCGGTGGAGGCCTCCAGGGCGTTCTCGGCAAGATTACGGACAACAAGAAGGGTCAATTGAGCCTTGCGGGCTTCAATCTGGCCATTTCCGGATACGTGCAGCTGCAGTCTTCCATCGGCAACCTGCTGGAGGCGATTGTCCGCGACCTGTTGAAATTCCTCCATGGTCAATTCGACCTCGGATTGGTTGTCCTCGCTGATCACGTTGAGAGCCTCATCAATAAGGGACTGCATCCGGTCGGCAATGGCCATCGCTTCCTCATCATTTCCTGAGAGCTTGAGATAGGCCTTGAGCCCGGCCAAGGGATTCTTGAGGCCGTGAAACAGATGGCTGGTGACGGAGCCAATCGCGGATGTTCTGGCAGCGAGGGCAAGGTTGGCGTTGGCCTGCCGGAGAGATTCATTTCGCTTTGCCAGCAATCTTCCCATGCCCAAGAGACGGCTGCGGGCATAGAGAAACACGAGCGTGAAGATCAAGCCACCGGCCACGAAGAAAGCAGCTCCGAGGACGGTCAGGAACCGATCCATCTGGCCAAGCTCCTCCGCAAGCTCCTGACCATCGAGCCAGTATTGAATAATCGCTACGGTGCTTCCCTCCGGGTCAACCACGGGTACAATTACCTCAGTGGCTGGATAGGTCGCCGGTTGGGCGAAACTGGACTCGTCGGAAAATAGCGAATCAAGGGATAGATCCGGGAAATGCCGAAAGACGGGCAGGCCCTTTGCCAGCGCGGCCTGGTCCGTTTTGTCGAGGGCTGTAGAATATAAGGATGCGGGAATGGCAGCGAGGAAATCACCGTCGGCCTGATAGATCCGGACCCCGATGACCCCACTGATTTCACTCGATTCAAAGGCGATTTCGAGCCAGTCGGTTCCATCTGTCCGGGGACTCTGGGTGTCGTGGAAGTGCTGGCTAATGCGACTCAGCAAGCTACCGTCACGATGGAGGATTTGCTGATGAATCTCTGAGCGGAAATAGATCATGGAGGCGATGACGGCTGCCCCGTAAATCCCCAGGGTAACCAGACCCAGGGCGAGAATGACCCGCTGAAAGTGCTTGAGACTGAATTCGCTTTCCATTGAGGCGGATTTTAAGGGCTGGATTGAAAGGGTCAATAACTCCATTGGAACAGGATTTCACCCCTTTGTTCCGTGTATCGGCTATCCTCAACCCGTGAATCCAGCCGGGTCCACTCCCCGCGGAGGTAAACGGCAAAGGACCATGGTAGCGGTAGCTTGTATTCAGATTGG
The DNA here is from genome assembly GCA_040830765.1 of Puniceicoccaceae bacterium. Taxonomy (GTDB): domain Bacteria; phylum Verrucomicrobiota; class Verrucomicrobiia; order Opitutales; family Oceanipulchritudinaceae; genus Oceanipulchritudo. The sequence continues at coordinate 86,840 of JBFOMH010000020.1, forward strand.
AGGGAGCGCTGGGTATGCAGGACCGGGGTGGAATCAAAGAAGTCGACTTGTCGCTCATCGTAGCGGATTTCCCTCCAGCGGGCAGTCAGCTTGACCTGTCCCCACTTGCCGGAAACCTTGGCCCTGCCGGAAATCCATGCCTGTCGCAGGGACTCATATACCCCCACCTGGTCCTTGTCCCAGGCAACTCCCGCCGTGGCGGTCAATTCGAGCCATTTCCAGTCAGCTGGTTTCCACTTGAGCCGTTCCTCAAGGAGGAGGCGGTCCACCAACAGCTGTTCCGCCTCCGGCAACTGGATGCCGTTGGCGTCCCTTCCGAGGGCGTCATCAAAATACTGCCTCGATAGAGCAATCCGGGTGATTGTGTGAAAGCCTTTCTTCCAAACCCGTTCCCATTCCAGTCCCAGTACAGGTTCCCAGTAATCCTCCTCCTCGAGATTATACTCCGTCCGGACTATGGAGATGTCGGCCCGGAGGCGGTCAAGACGTCCGGCAAACCAGTCCAGGTAAAGCATCGTCTCCGGCCTCAATTGGCGGATGCGCGTTCCGGAGGGTTCGCCGGTTGGGGACAGGCTGGCATCGTAGATCTGGTCAGCGAAGAGAACGACGGTTTCCCAACCCAGTTCCGTACGGTTTCCCGGTCGGCTCCATGCAAGCTGGGCGAAGGTCAGGAATTCATCATCGGAATCAACCTTGTTCTCGTAGATGTTGGCTTCCCCGTAAAAAAGGGCCGAGAGGGTGGATTTCTCCATGAACCAGCTCATCCAGAGATCCGCCTCGACTTTGTAGAAGCCGCTGTCGACCTCCTGAGGCCGCTTGAGGAAGTTGTCGCTGTAGCCCAGGCCGGCACGCAGGGAGGTGGTCAACAAAAGGCTCGAAACCGAATCGCCGAAAAGGTTCAAATCGGCGAGGGGGTCGGCCGCCCAGTCGGCACTGGACTCCGCTTCCTCAAGGAGGGCCGCCCAGTCCTCATCCGCATCCCCGGAACCGCCTTCCTGGGCGGCTCGGAGCATGGGGCAGGTGGCAAGAAGGCACAAGGCCAGACAGTAGTGGTGGAGATTCGAGGTCATCAGGACCCTCAGGTGGAGACAGGGGGAGAAAAAGAAGAGCGGGTGGGCAGGACCCACCCGCTCAGAGTGGAACGATAGGCAATGTCAGCGAAACAATCAACCTTCGGGGCGGCGATCTCCACCAGCGCCACCTTCTCCGATTCGCTTGTTCCGCATGAGTTGCTTGCGTTCTTGCAGCAGTGAGCGCAATTGTTGCCGGAGAGCAGCGTGTTCATCAGAGTCAGGGTCAAGGCCTTCCATCTGCAGTCGCAGTTGCTGTGCCTCGTTGATGTTTTCGCGGAAGCGCTGCTTGCGTTGTACCATGCTTTGCGTCACGTCCGGCGGAGGCCGGTGCGGACGGTTTTCCCGGAACCACTGGCGAATTTCCTGGGCCAGTTGACGGGTGGCGGCAATGGCTTCCTGGTTTTCCAGTTTCCAGGCCTCCACGGCAGCGCGGATTTCCTCATCAGTCGGATCCTCCAGTGCGAGGATAGCTTCCTTGCGGCTCTGGGCCAGGGTTTGGCGCATTTCTCTCAGTTCTTCCCGCTTGGCTTGGATTTCCGGGGGAATTTCAACATGCATGTCCGGCCGGTATTCGTGGACCAGTGCGCGCAGTTGATCCGCCAAGGCGTGGATGGCTGCGAATTCGTCCGCATGATCTTCCCGCCATTGGGCGAGAGCTTCCATGCGTTCTTCATCAGTGGCATCCTCCAAGGTAGCCAGCAGGGCATCACGATCGGCATGCAAAGCTGTTTTAAGCGCGTCCAGTTCGGCACGGATATCAAGAATTTCCTGGGGGACTTCTCCATCCCAGCCACTTCCCATCCCGTCACCGGAACCGTCGCCGTGTTGATAGGCCATCGCCAAGGGCGCTGCAATCAGCACAGCGCATGTGAGGGCGAGTAATTTTTTCATCTGTTATCCTTTGTTCGATTGTTTATTTTAAAAGTGTGGAGATGCACGTTCTCTATTGCACAATGGATGCCAGCTGGGACTTTTTTATTTTAAGTTGCTGGTTAACAACAGGATAAGATTCCGGCCTGCCTTTCCACCAAGGCTCTTTAGGTATAGATTGGGAAAAATACCCCAATTCCAGCGATGGCGAGATAGGGCTATATTGGGGAATATTACCCAATCAAAATCCCAACCGGTAGCGGATAAAATCGCGGGACACGCCCAGTCGACGGGCGGCAGCGGAGACATTATCGTTTTCCTGCCGCATGGCATCGTTGATGACCTTTAGGGTGAGTTCCTGGAGCGCCTCTTCAAACTGGAATCCGTTTTCCGGCAATTCCCAAAAGGGATTCATGAGTGCGCGGGTATCGCCTGCTTCTGGAGGGGTCTCGGCGGAGCCATTCAGTTGGTCGAAGGAAAGCTCGGCGGAATCGGAAAAGATGACGGCCCTTTCGATTTCATGGAGGAGCTCGCGAACGTTCCCGGGCCAGGCGTATTGCATGAGCTGGGCCTTACCTTTGCTGGAGATGCCAAGTTGAGGCAATTGGTAGCGCTTGCCAATGGATTGGAGGAGGTATTCGGCAAGGGCGGGAATATCGTCGGGGAACTGCCTCAAGGGAGGAATGCGAACATGCAGGAGATTAAGCCGGTGGAAGAGGTCCTCCCTGAAAGTGCCGTCGCGGACGAGGTTCTCGAGCGGATGGAGGGATGCGGCGATGAGGCGCACATCGACTTTTCGGTTGAGGTTGCTGCCGACCCGCCGGACCTGGCCATCCTCTATGGCATTGAGAACCTTCGCTTGAATGGGCGGCGAAAGGCTGGCTATTTCGTCGAGAAAGAGGGTACCGCCGTCAGCGGCCTCGAATAATCCAATCCGTTCCTTGCGGGCATCCGTGAAGGCACCCCGTTCATGCCCGAACAGCTCCGACTCAGCAAGGGCTTCTGGGAGAGTAGAGCAGTTGATCTCAATGAGCGGGGCCGAAGCACGCGGTCCCTGTTCATGGATCCACCGGGCAAGTGTTGATTTACCGGTACCGGTCTCACCTTCCATGAGAATGGGGGGCAGGTTGCTTTCGAGGCGCTGGTCGGCCTCGAGAATTTTCCGGATACCTGCTTGGACCGCTTCCATGCGCTGTCCAAAAAAGAGGGATTGTGACGGCCGGGCATGTTTCTGCTGTTCGAATTCCTTGATTCGGTTTTGAGCGGCATCACGGGCTGCCCGGGAAAAGACCATCGGCAGCTCCTCGGCATCAAACGGTTTGCTGAGGTAGTCACTGGCGCCGCGCTTGACGGCCTCGATAGCGGTCCGGATACCCCCTTCAGCAGTCATCACGACAACCCGGGTGGTGGCTGAGAAGCCGGGCTTTTCCAATAGATCAAGCCCGTTACCATCCGGGAGGTTGATATCGAGGAGGGCAAAATCGAGTTCAGTGGCTTGAAGCACTTCCCGGGCCTCAGCCAGGTTCATCGCGGGGTAGGTCATGGCTCCTTGTGAATCGAGATACCCGCAGAGGGACTTCCGGAGCAGGGCCTCATCTTCCAGGACCAGGATTTGTCGGCCGTTGAGCATATCTTCCAGCCTTGTGAAAATTAGGACCCTGGCAAGCTGGATTGACCGCCTGCCAGGGCCGAGTGGGGGCATAACCGGAACCAGCGTTATGCCAGTTAGGCCTAGGGTAAGCCTGCCTGTTTTGTCCGTTCCCAGAGAGGATTGTTCCTAAATTTTTTGCCTCCGGATTGACAGCGGCAGGCAGTGATGTCGATCATACCGGATTGCCCGGATTGGGCCTGCTTATGTTTGATGTAAGGGAAAAGCCAAAGATGGTGGAGCGCGCCTACCTTGTCGGGGTAGCTGGTCCCGGCGAGACAACCGATGAGGCGGCCAACCTTCTGGCTGAACTGGAAGAACTGGTCGGCACCTTGCGGATTGGCATAGTCGGCAAGGAGCAGGTGCAGCTGAGGAAACCGCAGGCCCGGTACCTGCTCGGTACGGGGAAGGTGGACACGGTCATCGAAAAGGCCCGGGAACTGGGTGCGGACTGCCTGGTTTTTGACGCGGAACTGAGCCCCGCCCAACAGCGGAACTGGGAAGCGGCGAGCGGTGTTTGCGTGATAGACCGCCAGGAGATCATTCTCGATATTTTCAGTGAGCGGGCCCGAACCCGGGAGGCGGTCCTGCAGGTGGAGCTGGCCCGTTCCGAGCATTCGCTGCCCCGCCTTAAGAACGCGTGGACCCACTTGAGCCGGCAGCGAGGCGGTGGGGGTGTAACCCAGCGCGGTGAGGGTGAGGCGCAAATCGAGCTGGATGCCCGCATGGTCCGTCAAAGGATAGCCAAACTGAAGCGGGAGTTATCCCTGGTTGTCCGTCATCGGGAAACGCAGCGCAAGCAGCGTCAAAAGGTACCGGTGCCGACGGCTGCCATTGTCGGGTATACCAACGCTGGAAAGTCCACGCTTCTTAACGCCATGACCGGAGCGGATGTCCTTTCGGAGGACAAGCTCTTTGCCACCCTTGATCCGACAACCCGCCAGTTGCGGTTGCCCTCGGGCCAGAAGTTGCTCCTGACCGACACCGTTGGCTTTGTCAGGCGATTGCCCCACCAGCTTGTCGATGCCTTCAAGGCGACCCTTGAAGAAGCCGTCCTGGCCGACTTTCTCGTACACGTCGTGGACGTCAGTAATCCGGAATTTGAGGAGCAAATGGCAACAACCCTGGAAGTCCTGAAGGAGCTTGGGGCTGATGAAAAACAAATCGTCACGGTCTACAACAAAATCGACTTGTGTCCGGATGTGCCCCTTGCCGGCCAGGATGGGAAGCAACTGGACCGGGTTGCTGTGAGTGCCGTTACCGGTGTTGGTTTGGAGCATCTCATGAAGGTTTTTGAGAGGCAACTTGAGGACCGCATGCTAACGGTTAATTTAAAGGTTCCTTTCGACCGTTATGACCTCATCAGTCTCCTTCACGAGCAGGGAAATGTGCGCGAGGAAAAACCCGGGGAGGAGGGGGTGTTGTTGATAGCAAATGTTCCCCTGCGTCTGCGGAAGTCCTTTGAACCCTATATCGTTTAAGGCAGGGCCGCCCTGAGAAGGGTCACGTAATCCTCGGCACTGATGTCCTTGAATCCATGGCGCAGCAATTCCTGTCCGTCCGGGGCAAGTATGATGACGGTTGGGTAGGACTTGATATCGAAATGAATCACCAATGCCTGCAACTGGGCTGTCTCCTCCTTGGTCAAGGCTGGCTTCCTCCTCGCAATGACCGGAAAGTAGATGAGCTCGGTTTCTGCGAAGGATGCGAAAGCTTCCGACTCCAGGATCCCTTCGACGAACCGTTTACTGCTTACCGACCAATCTTCACCAATGAAGGTAACATAAAGCAGCTTTGTTTCAGAGCGGGCCTGATCGAGAGCCTCCTCCAGTGGCATTTCCAGCAAATTCCCATTCAGGGCCATGGGAAGGCAGAGGCTGAAGACTACCAGCAGCCGGCGGAGAATACAGCCCGAGTGAGAATCCTTATTCGGCAGCGTCACTTTTCAACGCGAGGAGAATATCCTCCGACTGGGACGTTGGCTTGGCACTTAAGTCACGCCACGCCACCTTGCCATCGACGACAAGAAAGGTCTGGCGCTTGTAAGCCATGCCGAGGAAGCCATCGACCTGGAAGGCCTTCCCAAGGACCTTTTCCTCATCGGCGACGAGGATGAAGGGCAGGGCGTACTCTTCAGTGAAAGCCTTCTGCTTATCCACGGAGTCCGTGCTGACGCCAACAACTGTCACACCGGCCTTCCTGAGGTCATCATAGTTGTCCCTGACGTTACAGACTTGCTTGGTGCATCCACCGGTGAAGGAGCGTGGATAGAAGAAAACGGCAACAGGACCTTTCGCATAAAGGTCGGCCATATCCAAGGATTCCCCAAGGTGGGTGACAACAGTCACTTCCGGGGCCTTATCCCCGACTTTCAGGGGTTCGTCAGCAAAAAGGGAGAATGGGCTCATGGCTATAATACAAGTTACGATAAACAGGTGTTTCATAGCCACAAACTTGCAGCTATCCTGAACTTTGGCAACTTGACTCTGCCGAACGGCTTATTTTGTCGACCAAAGGGGATTTTCCCGTGCTGTATCGATCAGCTTCTGGGTCGTCCGGTCGAGGCGGCTAGCCAGGGTCCGGATCAGTTTGACGGCAATCTCCGGATTACTGCGCACGAGGGCATCTAGGGAATCAATCTGGTAGAAGGCAATCTTGGCCGCATTTTTGGCGCGTACTGTGCAGGTGCGCGGTCGACCGAGGATGTCCCCCATTTCCCCGAAGATGGTTCCCGGGTACATGATGACCGCAAGAAGGACGTCGTCCTTGAAGACCTCCAAGGTACCTGACTTGAGAATGAAAAATCCGGAACCCTCCTCGCCTTGCTCGAGGATTGTCTGACCAGGTGAAACTTCGATGATTTTTTCCATGCTATCGCTCCGCTCGATAACCCTAATGCGATAATTGTTTAGGGTTCCGTGAATGGATGCAAGCTTACGATCGCGTGGAGTCGTGAAGGAATTGTAAATTATTGCTTGGATGCCGTCTCAAGTGCCTCAAGAACGATTCCAGGGGTCAGGATCTCGGGAAGATTGACTGGCTCAGGACTTCCCGGTCCAAATACCAGATTGAAGGGAACAGCGGACCGGTTGTAGCGGGCAAGCTCTGTACTGATTTGCGCATCCTTGTTAGTCCAGTCGGCCTTCAAAAGGACGACATCCAGCGCTGCAATGGCGTTCTGGACCTTGTCCGAACTGAATACAGCTGCCTTGTTGGTTTGGCAGGTGACACACCAGCGGGCCGTAAAGTCGACATAGACCAGCCTGCCGCTGGCAGCCAGCTGCTCCGCCTTTCCAGGCTCCCAATCCTCCCAGGCGCTGGGGCCTTTGCTGGTACCTGAAATTCCGGTGCCGATGGCGGCGATCAGGAACAGCGCGGCAACGATGGTGCCAATCCGCCGCACCGGCGGCCGACGGTGAAAGGCGGCCCATCGGCCATAAATCCACAGGGCTACAGCCAGGATGACCAGACTGAAGAGAACCTTGAGAAAGCTGAATGGACCGAAGCTGCTTGCTTCGGTTAGCTGGCCGGCGAGCACCCAGAGCAGGTAGGCGACCGTTCCGTAGAGGAGAAAGGCCATGACTTGTTTGAAGGTCTCCATCCACGCGCCAGGCTTGGGAAGCCAGCGAATCAGGGATGGGAAAGCTGACAGGACAAGGTAGGGAGTGGACAGGCCGACGGCGATGACAGTGAAGATCAGAAATGAGGACAAGGGCGGCAAGGCAAGGGCCGCACCGAGTGCGGGAGCGAGGAAGGGGGCCGCACAAGGCGTCGCCACCACCGTCGCCAGGACGCCGCTGAAAAAGGTGCCTGCGAGGCCGCTTTTACCAGTCAGTTTTGAACCAACGCCGACAGCGGATTGCCCGACCTCAAAAAGGCCACTCATGTTAAGGCCGAACCCGAAGAGAATCAGCGCCAGGGCGAGGACGAAAGCAGGAGACTGGAGCTGGAATCCCCAGCCCAACTGGTTTCCGCTTGAACGAAGGACAAGGAGGAATGTTGTCAGGGCCCAAAACGAGAGGATGACTCCCGCGGTGAAGACGAGGCCGTGCATGACTATCTTGCTGCGCGACTCTCCAGCCTGGTTGACGAAGCCCATGATCTTGATGCCCAGAACCGGGAATACGCACGGCATCAGGTTGAGAATCATGCCGCCGACGAAGGCCAGCAGGAGCGTGACCGGCCAGGAAGGGATGGCCGTATTGGATGTTGTTGATGCTGCGGTTAAGGGCACGTTAACGGCCAACCCCGGCCGGCCTTCCAAAGCAGGCCAACCGTCATCAGCCTTCAGGACGCCGCTCAATTTCTCCGGGATTTCCGCTGTCGATTCGGCCAGTGGGATGGTCAGGGTCAAGGTTCCTGAGGACTGGGAAACAGCTGTCGCTTCTGCAGCGGGATTGATGAGCAGGTCCTGATCAAAGAAGTAAGCTGAAGCCGGAATTTGAGGACCTGAGACTTCCAGCAACACTGTCCGTCCTTCCACCCTTGCGGTCAGGGAGTATGGGTGGTCAGTGACGGGTTGCTCCTTTTCCGCCGTCTTGAAAAGATCCGCATGCTCTGTCGGTTGCGGAAGCGCCTGGTCAACTGGCAGACGCAGGGACCCTTTGGAACCGCCAGGTATGCAAACGTCCTCACACATCAGCCAGTCGGCAGTATAGCCGACTTCTACCCACTCTTCCGGTAGGTCAGCCGGCGGATACAGCGTGGCCGTGACCAGTGTTGTTCCCTCGTAGACATATTCGGTAAACCCACTGAAGACATAGAGGCTGGGGGTTGGCCACTGCAGTTCACTGATGCTGAAACCTTCCGGCACGTCCCACTCAACGGTCGTTGCATACCCGGTAGCAGAGTTGATCCAGTAGGTATGCCACTTCGGTTGGTGCTTTATCAGCAAACCGATGCGAACGGGCACGCCGGGCTGGATGTGGCTTGATTCGGCGACGAGATCAGCCGTTACGGGCTGCTCTTCATCCATGCCAAAAGCGGATAACTGGCCGTGCAATGGCAACGTGCAAGAAAAAGAAAGGAGCAGGAGCCCACACCAGTGCCGGGTAAATTGCTTCATGTCAGTGGGAAAGGGTAGTGTCGTTAAATATTCCTTTCAAAGTGAGGAACATGGGTATCAACTGAGAAACACGTTGAATTTATAGCCCTCACGGACTGACAATGGCCATCAAATTGTGAAACCGGTTATCTGCATTTCCCCCGAACTGTCATTAAGTGTGCTTCGGCCCTCGGAAGCAGGCGCGCTCTATGCCCTGATCAACCGAAACCGCGGACACCTGCGGGCGTGGTTGCCTTGGGTAGACGCAACCAGAAGTCCGATCGATTCGAGGCGATTCCTTGAATTGAGTTATGCCGGATTTCTCGCCGGGGAGGGATTCAGCTATGGCATTCGCTGGCAGGAATCACTTGCCGGGGTTGTTGGGTTTCACGGTTTTGACCGGTTGAACCGGATAACCAGCCTTGGCTACTGGCTGGCCAAGGACCACTGCGGCAACGGCATCATGCGCCAGTCGGTGGCCGCCAGCATAGATTTTGCGATCCGGGATCTACAGATGAATCGTATCTATATCCGTTGCGCCGAAGGCAATGAACGGAGCAAGCGGATTCCGCAAAGCCTCGGCTTTTCCCTCGAGGGTGTGCAGCGTGAGGCTGAGTGGCTTTACGACCACTTTGTCAACCTGGAGGTGTACAGTCTCCTTGCCTCAGAATGGCGGCTTTCAACCCTCACTCTCGGCTGATTGAACCTTTCGCATCGTGAGGCGGATCCAGTCACCGAGGAGATTAGTCTCATAGAAGAAGCTCATGGAGATATTCTTCATCGGCGCGACAACGTTGTAGTCAAAGGCCAGATCTGCAATGGACTCCTCGCCCTCCGCGAGGACATTGTCCTCTGCATCAACCAGCTTGTAGGTGAAGGCAAGCCGGGGCGGGTAGACGCGCTCAATGTAGCGAATGTCCGCATTGTGCCGGTTGCGCCACGGCTGGATGTCGCCCGCCATGTCGATGTCGGTAAACAGGATGTGCAGCGTCTGGCCCTCGGGGATATATTTGCGGGCGAAACGCTCCAGTTCATCTTCCAGTTCGGATTCGAAGATGGAAAGGGTCTTTTCCTCGCTCAATCCGCTGACCGAAAAATCAGTGAAATTATCGACATCCTCAAATTCGGCCAGAATTTGACCAGCTTGAACGGAAAGAAACGGAAAGAGAACGGCTGCTGTAAGGGATAGAAGTTTCATCGTTTTCATGGCTATTTAGACACGGCTCGATGCAATTGTTTCATAAATTTGCCCGTTTTCGAGGAAAATCCGCTTTCCTGCAGCATGGGAACCCTGTCCCAGCGCGCCCTATTCCAAGCAAAGTCAATTCCTCACCATGAAGCGGAACCCAACGAACCGGTTCCGCTCCCCGGGCTGGCGGGGCTCCTCGGGGACGCGGGCCAGCCGGGCATCTGAATCCCTGACTGCGCCGCCAATGGCGACAACCCGTTCGGGCAGCTCACCCGAATCGGAGGCCAGCCATTCGGCTACGTTGCCCAGAAGATCATGGAATCCCAGGTCGTTGGCGGAACGTGTCTTAACCGGTTGGGTTTCCCGGTTCGTATTTTGACTGGACCAGGCAATTGTGGCGATTTCGCTTCGTTCAACCTGTCCCAGGGCACTGACGAAGATTTCCCGGGTTGGTAAGGAAACCGGTCGGGCCAGAATCCATTCCAGCTTTCTCGTAAAGTCCACCGCTTCAGTCCAATTGACAGAATCGACCGGATTTTGCGGGTTTTGGAGATTGGATGGATTCTCCTCCATCACGCTGGTATACAGGGCTTGATGAACCTCTGATCTGAAGAGCAGCACTCCTTCCTGACCGGGTACTGGCACCAAATCAGCATCCACCATGTCCAGAATTGCCGGGATTTCCTCGATTCGACCGTGCAGGTATGTCACCTCCGGAGCATTGATTTGGCTGACGAGGTCACTGCTGGGAAACCGAAGCAGGAAGCTGCTGGTCTCCCTGAACCAGTCAGCGACGGCAGACCTGAAAGTCTCCATGTCTTTTTGCCGGAGCGCCTCACGGGTAAGTTCACGGAGGGTGGTTATATTGGCAAAGCTGGAGAGACTCGCTCCTGAATCCCGGAGGCGGGCTATTTCCTGAAGAATTTCCGTTTGCTCAGTTCTCCCCGGGAAGCGGGCAATCAGTCGACGCTGCATGATCGCTGCCGCCTCGGTGGCATTGAGAACAATTTCCTGGTCCGAGGTTTCCAGGGCCCGGCGCGCCTGGTCAATGAGCTCCTGAACCTTGTCGACGTCTTCTGCCATGGCAATTTCTTCCCATGCTTCCTCAAATTGCTTCAGGCGTGAAAGGGAAGCGGAACGGGAGTTCCGGTAATCTTGATTCAGAATTTGCTGCTGCTCAAGAGCCTCCTGCATGCTTGCCTTGGCCTCCTCGTAACGTCTTTCTGATGCCAACCGGTAAGCGTCCTCCTTTAGTTGGTCGGCTCGATCGGCCAGTGGCTGTGTTTCCCAGGCGAGGACCTTGTTCCGCATTTGATGCAAGCGGGCCGGGTTCCGTGCCGAAGAGCGGGGATGCTGCTCGTTAATCTCGTTCTGGAGCTTGATGGCCTTGTTCAGCAACTCGATGGCGCTCTCGTAATTTTGCTGGCCCACCTCAGCCTCAGCCTCTTCCTCCAGCCGTTTCGACTGGGCAAAAAGAAAGCCTCCCATCTCCTCGTCATAGGTCTGCAACAGTTCCTCAAGAAGATCGAGGTCGTCCTTGGCAGCAATTTCGCTGCCGCGGTACCGGATGACTGAGCGCTGTTGCTCAATCGCCTGTTCCAGCAACTGCAAGTCTGCGAGCCCTGATGAAGGGCTTGTCTTGCTCGCTTCATATTGCTCCAGAAGGGTTTCCACTTCAGCGCGTGAACGCATCATCTGCGGGCTGTTGACGGCTTGCTGGGCGTCGAGCGGCCGATCCTCAAATGCGCTGGCCTGCTCCTCAGGCAAGCGGGGCCGAAACCGGCTGATGAGGACCATGAGGACAAAGAACACCAAAACGGCCACAACCAGCGCGAGCCGGAAATAAAGCTCTTTTTTGGCGCGTCGGATCTCGTTGGATCGGGTTCCGTACTTGTATAAATACTTCATGCAATGCTTTGGAGGGAGCCGCTAATGGTTTAGCGAAAGGACTCAGAATCAGTCATCTGAGAAAAAATGCAATAGCAAGTCGAGCCGACGATTGCCCTGATTTGGCATTTGTCCAAGAATTGGGTTTTCAGGAGGGGGCAGAGTCATCATATAGAAAGTCGTGTTTGAACAATTGACCATATTGGCTCCGGGATTGCTGGGTGCATCCCTTGGCATGGCTACCCGCGAGCTTGGCCTGGCCCGGCGGATCCACGTCTGGGCCCGGCGTCCGGAGACCCGGCGCGCTTGTGCGGAGAAGATCTGGTGTGATGCCGTATTCCCAGAGGCGGTCGACGCTGTCAGGGACAGTGACCTGGTGGTACTTTGTCCACCTGTGGATGCGATAGTTCCCCTGCTCAGGCAGGTATCGCCGGCAGTGGAGACGGGTGCGCTGGTTACAGATGTGGGCAGTACCAAGAGCCGCATTTGCCGACTGGGATCCCATATTGTTCCCAAGGAGGCGATTTTCGTCGGTTCTCACCCAATGGCAGGATCGGAAAAGAGCGGTATGGAACATGCCGCCAAAGACCTTTTTCGCGACCGGGCCTGCCTCGTAACGCCCCTTGAGGAGTCGCCGTCAGGACAAGTCGACAAGTTGGTCGAGTATTGGAAGTCGCTGGGGATGGAGGTGACGACGATGTCACCGGAGAAGCATGACGAAATTGTGGCACAAATCAGTCACTTGCCCCATCTGCTGGCTTCCCTGCTGGCCTTGCATCTGAGCCGCAAGCCTGAGGCGTGGCAGGCTTTTTGTGGTAATGGCCTGCGGGATACCACCCGGATTGCCGCTGGCAACAGTGGTATCTGGCGCTCGATTTTTGAAGAAAACAAGGAGGAGTTACTTCGGGCCATCGATGGGTTTGAGGTTGAATTGGGTCGGATGCGTTCCGCGCTTCACAATGGGGAATGGGCCCACGTTCGGCACCTCCTGGAACAGGGGAAATCCTACCGGGAAGGCTTGGATTGATGCTTTCAGATCCGTATCCGGTCCAGCCATGGACTGAACCTTGTCGGGGAAGTGTCCGCATTCCCGGTTCTAAGAGCCTGACCAACCGGGCCCTCATCATTGCCGCCCTGGGAGACAACAAGGTGCGCCTCAATGGAGCGCTATTCAGTCGGGACACCCGCATCATGGCCACCATCCTGCAGCAACTGGGGTTTGACCTGAGGCTTAACCATGAAGAAGAGTGGATTGAGATTACCGGACTGGCTGGCGAGATACCCAACGGATCAGGAACCTTCCATGTTGGGAATGCCGGTACGGCCGCCCGATTCCTGACCGCCTTCGTTTGCCTTCATCCCAGTGGGCACTATCACTTCGACGGGGATGAGGAAATGCGGGCCCGCCCCATGCAGGGATTGATTGATGCCCTGAGGTGCCAGGGTGCCCGCTTTACTTTTCATGGGGAAGAGAATTGTTTCCCCTTCGAGGTGGTCACCTCCGGACTTGAGGGGGGCAGGTGGGAAGTGGATGCACGGGCCAGCAGCCAGATGCTCTCCGCCCTGATGATGGTCGCCCCCTTGGCCAAACAGCCGGTGACTATTCGCTGCCCCAATGTCCGCCCGGCGTTTGTCGACATGACGGCCGGGATAATGCGCCAGTGGGATGCCATAATTGCCGGTTCACCCAGTGAGGGATTTGAACTGCGCGGCTCCCAGTGTTATTCCGGGCCACGAAACGGGATTTTCGATATCGAGCCGGATGTAACCGCTGCCAGCTATTTCATGATGTTGCCGCGGGTTGTCGGGGGCTCTTTGAAAATCCTCGGTTTCCGCAAGAACCTGCTCCAGGGCGACAGCGCCTTCGCTTCCATCCTGAGGGATATCGGCCTGGAGATCGAACAGCTCTCCGATGGCTGGCGGGTGACCGCGGGCCCTCTGCCTCACGATCGTCACCGGGTATATGACTTCAAATATTTCTCCGACACCTTCCTGACGCTGGCGGCTGTGGCACCCCTTCTCCCTTTTAAGGTCACCATCGCCGGTATCGGCCATACGAGGATGCAGGAAACAGACCGTATCCACGCCATGGCCAACGAACTGAGCAGGGTGGGGGCTGCGGTCGAGGAACATGAGACCTCCCTCGTCATTGAGCCATTTTCCGAATCCAGCCGGCCCTGGCAGGTTCCCGTGACGGTCGAGACCTACAAGGACCACCGTGTTGCCATGTCCTTTGCCATCCTTGGGTGCAGCCCGCGCTACGGAGGGAACTCGCCCTGGTTGCGGGTTGCCGATCCCGCCTGCTGTGGAAAGACCTTCCCCGAATTCTTCGACAAGCTTGATGAATTGTATCGAATTTCCCATGACAAATAATCCTGAAGCGGATACACCTTTCCGGGTCATTGCCATCGATGGAGGCGCTGCCTCCGGCAAGTCCTCCACATCCAGGCGTCTGGCCGAAATGTGCCACTGGCTCCATGTCGATACGGGCAGTCACTACCGGGCCGTTGCCCTCGCGGCATTGCAGGCGGGGCTGGAACCGCGCGACACGCCTGAACTCCGCCAGTTCATCGCATCCCTGGAACTGTCCTCACACGTCGAAAGGAACGAAAGCCACATTTGTTTTAATGCCGGCGAGCCACCGCGCCCGGCTGACCTGCGATCCGAGCCGGTCAATCAGGCCGTGTCCCCCCTCTCTGCCATCCCTTTTGTCCGTGAAGCCGTCAAGGCCTACCAGCAACAACAGGTGGAGCTGGCCCGTGACGAGGGATTCAAGGGAAT
>JBFOMH010000021.1:0-162715 GCA_040830765.1 Puniceicoccaceae bacterium
CCCCCCCCTTTCTCCGTTCCCCCCGGCTGGGCCTCCCCCCCGCCCCCTAACCATGCCCCCCCCTCCCCCCCCCTTTCCCGAGGGGTCCAACCCCCCTCCCCCATCGCCTCCCCCCCAGTCGAGGACCTCCCGGCGGTTTGGGCCTTTTCTTCCGACCTTTCCCCCGCCTTTCCCAAGAACCGCCTCAACGGAAGACTTCTGCTCACGGGCCAGCGCTGCCATCATCTGGGCGGCCGCCGCTTCCATATAGAGTTGGCCAAGATCCTCCCGGGCCAGACGGAGGGCGGAGGCATATTCGGCACGAGCCAGGTCCAACCGGGCTTCTTCGCGGTCGTTGAGCGCACCTTCCCTTGTCAGGTTGGGAATGGGGAAGCGCAGGCTGACAGCGGTCTGGTCGCGGTTGTTGGGCCGGTCGTCGGTACTGATGCGCAATTCGGGATCCTCCCAGACAAGGCGTTCTTCTGACCGGATGGTGCGGGCTTCAATCTCGACTTCAGCAAGTTTCAGGGAAGGATGGTTTTGCAGTGCCGGGACGAGCCACTCTTCCAGCGTGATCAGGGTCTCCTCCCCTGGAAGCAGGATGCAAAAGGCCAGAAGGCCCGTCAAAATGGTCCAGCTGTGCTTCATTCTCCCGGTTTCCAGCCTCCGAAAATTGACGTCCAAAACATCTCCCCGCGTGGAAGCAGGATGACAAGGCTGGTCCCAGGTGGAAGGTCCATTGGCTCAACCGGGATAAGCTCCAGCCGCCGGCCCCGGACCACCTGGTTGGGGATGGGGCTGGCCCGATCGGGGACAGCGATAATCTGCGGGGAGATACCGGTGATTTCCGCGCGGAAGCGGTTGCCTCCGACAGCGGGCTCAACATCGATTACTTCCCCGATGGAAATGGGCCGGGTATCGGTCTCGTCCATGAAGGCGAGGATCCTTGGTGGCTGCCGTGTAATGATATCGAGAATACGCTGGCCGGCGTCGATGACTTCCCCAGGTTGGCGCCGAATCCGGGACACCGTTCCGGACTCGCTGGCCCGCAGGATATGGTCCTGTCTCCGCTGTTCCAGCAATTGCAGCCGGGAGGGAATGGCGTCATCGCCGTTGACGGGCTCATACTGTGCGAGGACGGCAGACCGCAAGTCATTGAGATTGACCAGTTCTGCCTCCAGTTCCTCGATGGCTTCCGCATAGTGGATCAAGCGTTGATTTCGGGAAGCAACATCGAGATCGATCTCCACAATGTCCTCCGCTGTGGCAAAACGGTCGGCAATGAGGCCTTCAATCCTTTCCTGTTCAGTAAGGAGAAGGTCGAGCTCAGCCTGGGTTTCGGCCTGCGCCAGCCGAACTGCCCGAAGCTCTTCGCGGACTCTCTGGGAAGCGCTGAGGAACTGGCGCAGGTCCTCGGCCCGGTTGGCCTTGTAAGCGCTCTCCCGCAGGGCAATTTCCTCGTCGATAAGGGTTGTGTCCATTTCCGCGACGATATCACCGGCCTCAATGACCTGGCCTTCGCGGACGAGAATCGTTTTCAATCGGCCGGTCTCCAGCGGGGCCACGGATTCCTGGACAACCTCAACCATGCCGTTGATGCGAATGTATTCACCTCCGTTTTCATACAGCCAGAGGGCAAAGACGGCCAGGAAGAGCCATACGAGAATGGGCCACTTCCACCGGAGACGGCTCCAGAGGACGGAGGGATGGCGGGGCAGGGGACGGGCTGGTTTTTCGCTGGCCATCAGATTTCCACGGTTGAACGTTGCATGATCAGGCTGACCTCGTTCACTTCATCGATGATTTCGATGTCGCTGACCAGGTTCGTTTTGTAAGTCGGGTCCAGGAGCCTTACCTGATAGGCGTACTCCAGGAAGTCGCCCTGGGCACCTTCCCGCACTGAAACCATTTCCGCCGAACTGGCGTAGCGGTCAAATACCTCCTTCAGGGGCGACTCCAGCTTGTTGTGCCGTGGGGCGGAAAAGCGGAGCAGGCCCTCGAAGGAGCGCCTTGAAGAAAAGGGCGACCAGTGGAGGTAGAGGGAAGTCAGGCTGAAAAAGAGACTGCCGACAATGCAGACCATGAAAACCTGAGCTCCGGCGGCAATCCCGACGGCGAGGCTGGCAAAGAGGAATATAATGTCCCGGGGGTCGCGGATAGGGGTCCGGAACCGGATCAGGGCGAGGGCGCCAAGGATGCCCAGGCCGCGGGCGAGGTTGTTCCCGATGGCGATAATCATGATGCAGGAGACAACGGCCGCGAGGACCACCGTCTGCAAATAGGACCGGGAATAGGAAAAGCCGGAATGGGTCCAGCGGTAGACCATTGCCAGCATGCTGGAAGCGAGGAAGGCCACGATCAGGCACAGCAGGAGCTGCATGCCATTGAGGGCGCGGGCGGGGCCGAGGGATTCGAATATGGGTTGCATGGGATATCAGGTTCAGTAGGTGCAGTTTTCCGCCGCATCCGAAAAAGAAAAGCCGCAATGCAGCAATTCAAGCCGGGTAGCAGTGGCATATTTGCAGAAGTCAGTCCGGACCAGGTTAAAGCGCTCGATAAGTTCGGCCATCCAGCTTGGCTGGTCGGAGGTGCATTTCAACTCAAGAATAAAGGCTGGATAGTCTCTCGCGTAGGTCATGGTGCTGTCCATGGCGCGCCAGCGACCGCTGCCGGGCAGGTCCCAGCCCCGCGTTGGCTGGTAACGGATTCGGCGATCGAAGGTGACCCGGGCGTAGGCGTCGTTCTCGCTCATGAAGCTTTCTCGGTCGTAGCGGACCCGCAGGACGGGCCGGGCGTTTATTAAACGAAAGGCGTGCTCGAACTCGTAGAACGGCAACCGTTGCCTGTCAGGGAGGCTGGCCGGCATGCGGGGGCCAAGGATAATGTCTTCCAGGCCCGACCAGCCCGGTGGAAGGGCAGCACGGCTCTTGTCGACAAATTCCCCGACGCGCCGTTTGATTTCCAGGAACAGCGGGGCGTTATCCGAGTTTCCATAGGTCCGGGCCCGCAACTTGAAGCGGTTGGCTGACTTGTTCTCGTTGGCGAGGTAGCAATCGCGTTTGTAGCTGTCGAAAAAGAGGGTCGAGACGGTGTATTCCCCGGTTACCGGGTCGGCATGCCGATCCCGCTTGCAGAATAACAGGACAAAGTCGCGAATGGCATCCCGTAGCCGGACATCTACGACATATTTCATTTCGTAGCGGGCGATGTGCTGTTCGGATGCAACGAGCATGGGTAATTTTTTGACAAGGGATTACTTGAGGAGCCAGACCCATCTTCCTGAGGGAGCCTCCGAAGCGACATAGGCATAGAGGTACTGCCACCAGACCCAATTGCCAAGGATGGGCTCGCCATAGGGACTCCAGACCCATCCGAGGGTGTAGTCATCCACCCAGACACCGAGGCTTTCCTCCGCTTCACCGGGAGTGCCTCCCGGGTTGGGGCTGGCCTTCCATGCGGTCGATTGGGTTGGCCAGCCGCGTCTTCCGATGTTTGCCGGGATCAGCGAGTAGCCGGCGGTTGCGGCCTCCTCCGGCCACGGATTTCCGGGCTGATAGACGACTTCCTGGATCCGGCCAAGGGTGGCATGTTCCAGGACCAGGTGCTCACCGTCATTGGAAAGGTTGCCGGCATATTCACCGGCGACCGGGGCACTTGGATGCAGTTGCGCAAATGCGGCAGCATTGCTGACGACCAGGATACGTTCATCAGGCTGGATTTGCTGGCCGGGCAGGAAGCTGAAGCTGACCGCGCCGGAGAGTTGAACCCCGTACAGACTGATGGGAGCCGGACCGGCATTGCGGATTTCGATAAACTCGAGGTCCCGGCCCAAGGCGAGTTCCGTGGGCAGCGGGGCGTAGTGAATCTCCGCAATCTGCAAGTCGGCTGGATCCCCTTCTGGGTGGAAGTTGCCCTCCTGCAGGGGTCCCCACACGCCGTTGGAAAGGATGCGGGCCTTGATCGACGTCCGGAGATTGACGCTAAGGGGCTCTGAATAGACGAGGGCCTGCGGAGAGACCGAGCCTCCTGGCTGGCGGGGATCAGGACCGTTCAAGGTGTAATAGATGATCGGATTACCCGTGCTGAAGGTTTCCATGACGAGTGGGTTTTGCGGGGACAACGAACCGGAGTACCGGGAAAATGTCGGAGCCGGGACCGGCGGGATGAGTCCGAGTTCGGCGTACTGCTGGAGGAGTAAACTGTTGCGGACCGGAATCAAGTTGTTGCGCAAGCGTTGGCGTTCCTTGACCCATTGGTTGTCCCGGGTATAGAGCTCGTAGGGTCCGGCAGTACGATGAACATCGCGGCGGTAGTCCCCCCAGCGGGCGGATTCTGCGACCAGAGCCCGGTAATTTTCAACTGAGCGTTCCTCCCAGAGTCGCAGGGCTTCATCGGTCGTCAGGACCCCGTTGTTGCGGAGGTGCTTCTGGATCCGGTCAGTGACAAGGATCCTGTACTCCGCATTACGGAGAAGGGAGTGGAATATTCCGCCCGGATTGTCCTCGGTATTCTTGAGGGTGGTGTTCGACTGCGGCGTCTCGAAGATGAACTCGCTATCCCAGGCCAGGAAGTACCACTTCCCTCCGTTACGGTTACGGATCGAATACCAGTTGTGGTGGTCCCAGTCCTCGTTGCCGCCCCAATGATTAAGCATCATGTAGTCGGTGAAGGCCTCCAGGTCCAGGACCTCGGCTATCTGGTTGTATACTCCCGGCTGGCTCGTGTCCTGGCGGACCAATGAAAGAAAGGTATTCCAGGCGTCGATTGTCCCATCGATGACCTCGCTGGAATTGAGGCAGTCATAATCGTCTTCATCGCCACCGAAGTAGGAAGCGCCAAACTGGTTACTGGCCCTTTCCGTTGGATTGAAAAGACCCCAGAAGATGCCGTTGATGTAGAGGAAGGCGTTGATGTTGTGGAGGTAGGGTGAGCCCATTGCCCCCTGGAGGTCCTTGGCAAATTGGTCGCGGACGTACTGGGCGCGGCCCCGGTTGTCGCCCCGGAATGTATTGTGGTGCAACCAGGACTGGTTGCCATGACCACGAAGGATGAGGGTATCAAACTCTGTGTCCGCATCCGGTTGCGGAAAGAGGGGAAACTTGAGATTGCCGTCCTCGTAATCGCGACGGAAGGCGAGGCGGAAGGAGCGTTTTGGGGAGCGTTGGGGGTCCCGCATGTGACCGCCCTGCATACGGAGGCCGGCATCGATCTGGAAACCCTCACGTCCATCGGGATAAATGAGCTCCAGGGAGACCGGTCGTTCCCAGTCCATGCCTGTCTCCTGCGGGTTCATGAAGATGCCAGTATTGCGGTCGAAAAGATTCTCCTTGGCGGTGACAATGGAAAGCGTTGGCAGTGAGAGCAGCGACTGTCGCATCTGGTCCCTGTACTGGTCACTATCGGTCACTTCCGGGTCCATTTCGTAATCGGCCGGCATGTCCTCTCGGTTGCGGATGTTCTTCCAGGTCTGCGGATAGCCTTCGGGGTTGTTGTCCTGCCGGATGACGTCCTCGAGGAAGATGTAGGTCTGGGTATCGACATCGGTTGCCTTGAAGCCCTCCTTGAAGGCATAGGCACGGAGGACGGTGGTCGTGGCAATGGGAACCGGTCCGGTGTAGGTTGTGCCATTGGATTCGGTCGGGAGGCTGCCGTCGGTGGTGTAGCGGATGGTGGCTCCCTCGGTGGCGCTGGTGATGACCAGATCAAAGGGCAGGTCATAAAAGCCCCGGTCAATTGAGAAAACGGTATCGGCGACGACTCCCTCGAAGGCGGGGACGAGATTGGCTGTACCCGGGGTCATGGCGGTAAAAAGCTGGTAGCTGCCGCTGGCGGAATCCCATCCGTAGGAAGTTCCAATCACCTGCGGGGGAAACTCCGGGGCCAGCTCACTGACCACGGTGCCGGCAGCGTTGTAGAGCCCAAGGTATTCACCGGAGGAACTGAGCTTGAAGGGAACCTGCAGGGGCAGGGCCGGGTCCCGCTGCTCGATATCCGTTGCAAAAACAAGGAGGTACCCATTGGCGGGAATGGAGACGGAGGGAAATATCCACTTACGGGGCAAGGTGGCGTCATCAGTCAGCGACCAGCCAGCCAGATCAATCGCTGTTGTCCCATAGTTATGCAGTTCGAGCCAGTCCCCCTCAATTCCGGTTGGCTCAGTGATGGGACTGGGTTCCTGCAGGCCGACAAAGTACCGCCACGGATCGGCCGGACCGTTCACGGAGGTGGTTCCAACCTGAACATCCACATGGAGAAAGGCGTCGCTGCTGCGAATGGATTGGTTCAGCAATTGAATGGCAATGACGTTGGTACCCGGCTGGAAAACCCCGTAGGCCGGTCCAAGGTTGAAGACTTCTCGGTGGTCTTGTCCGTCGCCGGCATCATTACTGGCCCGGTGGGAACCATCAGCGAGAGCAGTGTAGGGAAGGGGGGAGCCGTCGAAAGTGACATTCCCGTGGGCCACTGCGATGCCATCGATGTAGAGCACGAAGGCATCGTCGTAATCAATAATCAGATTCACATCCTCGGCGGATTGGGCGGCAACCGGTTCCATTTCAATGAGGGACCGCGTGTAAAGGGTGGTCGCCTTGAGATACATCTCCCCATGGAGATTCGTTGTAACCTGGTAATCCGTTCCGGCATCCATGCCAATTGGCAGGGTCGTTAGTCCCCAGGATGAATCGTCGAAATCCGGATGGCGCCAGTCTTCCGGGCCTGGGGTTGCATCAAGAACAAGCGTCGGAAAGGCGCTCAACTCGTTAATGCGGACAGACTGGGCGTGACCCTGGGAGAATAAGCAAATTGTCGCCAGGACAAGGCACAAGGGCAGGCTGGGGCGCAAAGAAGACATCTTCTGGGGTAGTAGACGGGGGAAAGACAGGGACAGATTAGGCAGAATTTTCGAGCAGACTGTAGGTCTGCTCCTTCAAAATGCCAACAAATACTTCATTTTGAACAGTAAAAAAGTGTACAATCGTGCACTTAGGAGGATGGTGCCCTCGCTAGAAGCGGTACAATATGGAGTGCTTCCCGGACCCGATGCCGTCAATCCGGATGAAATTCCCTTCACGAACGCCGAATACTTCGTGGTCATCAACCAGGACCTTGTTGGAGATGCCACCCTTGGCAGGAATTAACAGGCGGGAGACGGTATTGGCAGGGGTTTCGATTTCGAGTTGGAAGCTACTGCCGGGGTGATTCTCAAATCGCACGCTGACCGGGCCACGGATGGTCGGCTTAGTGATCTCGGCCCACTTGAGGGAGCCCGGTTGGGGGGCGATGAGGATTTGCTCGAAGCCGGGTGTTAGGGGCTGGATACCCATGAGGTTGCGGGGGATGATATTGGCCGGGGCGGCTCCCCAGGCATGGTTCCAGTCCTGGTTGGGTTTGAAACGGTTGTCCCAGGCCTCGAGGGTGATGGTTGTTCCAACGTCGTAGACCATGTGGGCCCAGGAGCGTTCCCCGGTTGAGGTGAGGAGGGCGAGGGCGTAATCGTCCTGACCGGCGGCATAGAGCGCCTCAAGGAGGAACTGCGACCCATAGACACTGCAGGCCATGCCCTTGGACTGGATATGAGCCAGGACGGCCTCCATTGAGGCTTCGGGCACCAGACCGAAGGCAAGGGCAAACATGTTCGCATGGAGGGAACTGTGGGAGCTGCCTTCCCCGTCCAGTACAAGTTTCGTTGTCGGGTCGAAAAAGACCGCGTGAAAGCTTTCCCGGATCTCCGCCGCCCGGTCGCGGTACCAGCGGACATCGTCCGCATGGCCGAGGGCCTCTGCGATTTTCTCCATCAGGACGACGGCCCGGTAGTGGAACGCGTTGACAACCGCGTTCATCGGCCGGTCGTCGAAGTTATCCCGCTCCGACTGGGGCCAGTCGACAATGTTACGCAGGCCCTTGGGATACATTTCCAGGGAATCCCCGACAAAATGAATGGAGGCCATGATGTCGTCATTCATCCCTTCGAGGGAAATCAGGTGGTCCTCACGGGCGAGGGCGGTCAGCGCCTTGGCCTTGAGGTTCTTGTAGTGAAATTCCAATGACGAGGGATCGCCAGTGTAGATGTAATCGTTCCAGGCGATGAGGACGGAATCGAGAATCCACTCCGTCGGCCAGGTAGGGTAGTGGATAAGATGTTCATGGGTGCGGCGCCCCATGGCGTACTCGCGGTCGACACAGTAGTGCCCCAGCTGGTTGATATAGGCATCCGCCTCATAGGGAATGCGCTCGCGGTCCCCGTCGACGTAGTATCCGCAGAAGCTGGTTGCCTTCATCGTGTAGTGGCAGAGTTCCCAGACATCGTTGAGTACCTCGCTGGAGGACTGGAAGCGGGCGGCATTGTCGTCGAACGGCGTATGGACCCGCAGCTGGCGAACGCTTTCCGGTGCCAGCTCCCGCTGCAGACTGTGAATCTCCACATAGCGGAATGGATACACCTCAAAGAGATAATCCGGCATGTGGATGGCGAAGTCCCGCGTATTCCGTTCATCGGGGGGGATGACCAGACGATAGGTCGTGGTTCCCGGAACCAGCTGTAGCGGGATCATCTGGTAGCGCCGGCTGCCACCCGGTTCCCGGTCGATGCGACCCGGGGCCAGCAAGACTTCTCCCAGATGAATCTCAATGGTCCGTTGCTGCTCCACCTCGACGTCGAGCTCGATGGTACCAAAGGCGGCTTTCCCGAAATCGATGAACCAGGCGCTTTCCCCGATACTCTGGATCTCCGTAGCTGGTACAGGGGTGTAGACCATTCGATGGGCATCCACCGGGCGCTCGTGAGCGAGCGTGCCCGTGGTGAAGGCCTGGGTCTCCGACCATGTGCTGACGTCATCCGGTTCATTCCACGTCCGGACTTTCCAGTAATAGGTGGTATCGGACTCGAGTTCCTTTCCTTTGTAACGGACATGCGTGGATTGCCCGTCGACCGCCCATGCCGAACCGGGATCCGGCGCTCCACTGTCCCACAGGTCGCCCTCGCCAGCCTCAACACCGCTGGCGGTGCTCCCCACGATGATCTGGTAGCCCACCTGATGGGCATTGGGAGCCTGATCATTGACGATCCACGAAAAGCGGGGATACCGGTTGGTTATCTGGCCGTGTTCTGGCTCCACCAGGAGATCGACCATTAATCCGGTCGGGCAATCTGCGGTTTTCATTTTGTCTTCCAAATTAGGGTGAGGTTGGGCCGACTCCAGGTAAGCCACCAACAGGCTTATCATCAACAGGATGGAGACGATTTTGAGCAAAATAGGTCTTTTGTGATGAAGGCTCATTTCAAACCATTCCGGATACTTAACAATCTCTGGCAGATTTCGATTCCTACCCCTTCATACAATTAGGAGTTCAAAGGAATGGCGGACCCGGCAGATTATTGAATTAATCAGTTCAGCTTTGGTGCCCTTCCTTGGAGTACAAGCTAGTACATATTACACCTCGAACCCTCAAACCAACTATTATGAATAAAATCAAACTCACTACCCTATGTGGACTCGTTTCACTGTTTTCCGTCTCAGCGTTTGCTGAATGGGTCCTGATTACGGACTTTGAAGGCGCTGTCTATGATGACTTCGACCTGTACAAGCGCTTTGCTCCCCAAGGTGACCTGTACTTGAGTGGCTTTGACCCGGTCAATGCCGCCAATGGTCACTATTATGCCGACCCCGGACCGCAGGTTGACGGAGCAAACAACCAGATTTGGAATGGCTTCACCCTGCCGACCCCGGTCGCCGAAGGGGAAACCGCTACCCTCAAGTTTGACGTTTATCTCTACTCGACCGGTCCGTTCAATCTGAATGTCGGTCTCAGTGATATTCCGGTTTCCATCGACGACACACTCTCCAAGGAAAACGGCCAGCTGCTCGAGCCCAACAATTATGGTTCCTATGAATCGCAGATGGGTATCGGAGAGACCCTGAATGCCCGTAACGGCAGCGGCTTTACCAACACTGGGGTCTTTTCTCCTGTTGGCGAGTGGTTCACCCTTTACTATGTTGCGGACAATGCCAATGACGTGACCTACTTCTACTACAAGACTGCGGCCATGTCGGTTCCGACTGCGATTCCCCTTCCGGATGCACCGTTTGCCCTTTTCCGCAACGGTACCACGGATCCCCTCGTGACCTTCACGATTACCAGTGCGGGCAGTAACAGCGGACCGATTGATGTCTTCCTTCTCGACAATGTCTACATCGACACGACGGGTCCGAACCTTGATGGTGGTACCCATGTCGGTGGTGAATTCTGGGGCGGCTACCCCCTCTTCGATGAGTCGGGTAATGTCGACACCGGTGACTGGTTGAGCTTCATCAATGTGGCTTCCGACCCATGGATCTATGTCTATAATCTGTCCACCTACGTCTACATGCCTGAAGATTACGTAAGTGGCACCGGTTCCTGGGCTTACGTCCCGAACTTCTAATCCATCGGATTATCTGACAGGTTTGTTTTTTCAAGGGCCGGCGATGCAAATCGCCGGTCCTTTTTTCTTTCCAAACCCGTTCATACAATTATAAATGGATAGCGGTTGAAGGCCGGAGATAATCCCAATGGGATGGCATCGGTGATTTAGCAGACTGAGCCGCCCGACGGCGGTAAATCGACCCCCATAACCCAGAACTACAGACCTTATGAAAGACGTACTCCGCAAACGACTTCAGGTTGTCCTGTTGGGCAGCCTGCTTACAAGCACCTGGGCAGCGGCCCAGGAAGGAATCGAACCTCCCGAGGAGGAGGAAGTATTTGAACTGTCCGCCTTCGAAGTGGTAACAACCAATGACCGTGGCTACCTGTCGACCAATGCGGTCTCCGGAACCAGTTTGAACATGGCCATCCGTGACATCCCGATGCCTCTGGAAGTCATCAATCAAGAGTTCATCGAAGATTTGCAGGCGACGGATCTGGAGGAAGCTCTCGATTATTCCTCTGGTGTCTTCACGCAGACCTTTGCCAATGGGTCCGGCGCGAACGCGCAGGGGAGTGCGGAAACGTCCCCCTCTGCTTCTGTCAGTGTGAACAATCCCTTCGCCAACTCTATCTCCATTCGCGGGTATTCTGTCCCGAACCAGCAGCGTTTTGGTTTTCGGGTGGGTGGCTTCGCGGTGGGTGAAGGCTTCAGTGTGGTTCTTGGCGGTGCGACCGACACACTTAATGCCCGCCGGTTGGAAGTGGTGCGGGGACCGGCCTCGCTGCTTTACGGGGTCAACGTCCTCAGTGGTATCGTCAACATCATGCCGAAGCGTCCCTTGTCAGAGCCGCGGGCGAACATCGGATTGAGCATGGGTAGTCATGGATTCATGCGGGGCACGGTCGATTTCACCGGTCCGCTGATCAAGAACAAGCTGAATTACCGCATCATGGGCGCCTATGAGGAGCGCGATCATTTTACGGATTTCCGTGGTGATCGCAAGGAGTATCTCGCCGGCCAAGTGGAGTGGCAAATCAATCGCACCACCCGCCTGTTGACCGAAATCCAGTGGGCCGACCAGTTGCGGAATGGCATTGGGCCGCAGTATTTCCGGGATACCGTGGGAGGCAGCGGGACCAACAATATCGATTTCCGCAACAAGTATGGTGAGTTTGTCCAGTGGGGCCGGGAAGACATGAGTGATCTGATGGACCGTGACGAAAGCGATCCCGATGATGTCTGGTTAATCCGCAAGACCAACCCCATGGTTCCCTATAGTTACGGCAACCTCGGGGACAGCTACCGGATCAGCGGTCCAGATACCTATTTCCAACGTGAAGAGCTGAACGCCCTTGTTCTGCTTGAGACCCGACCCCTTGAAGGCCTCAGCCTTGAACTCGGTGGATACTACACCAAGATCGATCAAGAACAATTCACCATCGTGACCAATTCCGTTACGGGCTCAGAGGCCTCCATCCGGCCGAGCGATCTTGTTCCCTTCCCAATCATTTCCCAGCAGAATTTCTGGATCCGGAATCCGGAAGTACTTGATGTCCTCGGCCTTACTGACGTTCCTGACGGGCCAATCCGTTCCAAATACGGTTTGGACGAAGCGGTAGGATTCAGCGTCACGACGGACGACATTCCCTATATCTTCAATCCGGGATCACTGCTTACCGTTACCAGTGGTGGTATTGGTGAAGTCTTTGCGGTGCCGGACCGGTCCTTACGGGCCCAGCTTCCTGACGATCCTCCGTACAACACGACCAACGTCAAATTTGCCCGCTACAACTGGATCAAGACGCCCACGGAAGCGGAATCCATCCAGCTGCGTCTTCGTGCCGCCTATGAATTTGAAACGGGTATTCCCTTCATCAATGGTGGAACAATCAAGCACACTATCATTGGCGGTTATCAGTATACCAAGGACGACCTGATGATCGTCTCCGGACGACCAGGTGTTCCCGACATGGTTACCCAGGGGCAGATTACCAAGCGACCCGATTCGGGTGCATTTACCAACGGACGCCTTGGGGATGATCCCTACCTTCTCCGGAAGAGCGTCTTTGATTATTCGCCGATCTATTATAATGGTGAGCCGATAGCTATCCCCGGTTCCCTCGGAACGAGTATCCAGGACTTGGGACCTCTTCTCGATGAATATGTCAACGACGGCAAGGTCACCCATCCCGACGAAATCATCGGGCATAACCTGGCGCGTTCCGGCTGGCGTGACGTGGAAGCGGAGTACGGCGGCATCTACGGTATTTACCAGGCGCAGCTGTTCACCGACAAGCTGACCTTCATTGCTGGTGCCCGGCAGGATTCCTATCAGGTCGAGGAAACGGAACAGATCCGTCTCCTCGATGGCACGCCCTTCATTGACCCGACCAAGACTGGGACTCAGACCGATATCTACTACGGCAGTCAATCACTGACGACGCTCCCGTTCCTCATTAGCGGAACAGAGCCCTATTCCCAGGATAAGTGGTTTTCCGTTTTGCCTGACAACCTGAATGAAGAAATCGAGCGGGAGATGGACCTTCTGCTGGAAGGACTCGGCGAGCAGGGGACCCGAAGCAAATTGTTTGAGGAAACCCAGAAGTTCGTCACCAACACGGCTGGCTTGTCCTATCGGATTACAGAAGACCTGAGCATGTATGTTACCTATTCGGAAGGGGTTTTCCCGAATCAGGGACTCCGTGACGGAAATAACAATCCGATTAAGGCGGAGCAGACAACCGGCAAGGAAATTGGCTTCAAGTTTGATTTCTTTGACGGCAAGATTTCCGGCACCGTTTCCTTCTTCCAGATCGAGCGGGAGAACGCCACCTGGAACTTCCGCTACGCTCCGTCACCGCGCCGATGGATTGGCGGCCGTTTCGGGGATTCCGAGACCGAGGCCTACGAGAAGCAGAGTTATGGTAACTTTGACGCCAAGTCATGGGTCAGTGGTGACGGTGCCGAGGCCAGGGTTTATGAGGACTTCTTCTTCTCCGGCTATGGCCAGCCCTACCAGCAGGCCAGTTACGGCGTCCATGAGGACTTCTTCAAGCAGGCCTGGCGGGACTTCATTGGCGAGGAACCGCCCGAAAACCTGAACATTGCCATAATCGAAGAATTAACCGGTATCAACTTTTTGGCCGCGAACGACTTTGGTGTCGGTGGTTCCCAGGAGAACCTCGGCGAGGTCGACCCTTACTATTTTGCTGACGTCAACCGGGACCTGGTGGCGGGCAAGCATATCAATGAAAACGGGGTTGATGTCGGCCTGATGATGCAAGCTGCCTTCGATGCAGCCCTGGCCGCGAAGGAGTTCGATGGTTTCAGCATCTACTACATCAACAATGGACGAAACGGCGAATTTGGTGCGGGTAACAATCCCAGCAACCAGACCGGCGCCCTGGTCACTTTCAAGGAAGAGACCATTGGTGTGGACGGGCAGATTATCTTCAGCCCGACAAACAATTACCAGATCCTCCTGACCTATTCCCACCAGCAACGAGAAGTTGTTGGGAACGGATTTGACCTGGCACCGCTCATTGATCCGGTGACCGGAATGAAGATTGTCGGGACCAAGTATGATTCCTGGGTACAGGTGCTCGGGGAGGAAAATTTCAGCGATCCGGGAGACCCGACGACCTTCAACGGCAATGGGGTCAACGGCCTGGACCTGTCATTTGTTCCCGAATGGAATGTCAGTCTCTGGAACAAGTACCGCTTCAATGAAGGTCCTCTTGAAGGGCTGGAGCTGGCCGGTGGTGTGAAGTACTATGGTGAGGCACCAACATCAGTGCCGATTGGTGGAACGCGCTTGAACGAGAATGAATTCCCGACCCCACCGACACCGGAGCGGTTTGAATTCGATGCCAGTCTTTCCTACCGGTTCACCTTGATGAACCAGGATTGCCGGATCGCCCTGAAGGTGAACAACCTTCTTGATGACCGGGTTGACGAGGCCGTTGTCCAGTACGAGGATCCGGATGGACCGATTAATCCTGTCTATCGTCGGACCCGCGTCTACTACGGACCACGGACCTACCGTTTGCAGTTTTCCATGGCCTTTTAAGAGGTTGTTATAGGTATCCATTAGGTTTAGGAGAAAGAAAGAAAAGGTCCCATCCCTTTTCTTTCTTTTTTTATGGGAGGATTTCATGAATAAGCGTTCTCTTGCATTCAGCCTTCTCTCCACTTTCCTGGCTGGGATCGTTTCATCCGGTGATGGAACAGATTGTCTCGTGGAGGGATTCGGAAGTCCCCCGCTGGAGGCCAAGCCAAAGACATGGATGCATGTCATGAGCAGCAATATGTCGCGCGAGGGACTGAGCAGGGACCTGGAGGCAATCGCCTCCGCCGGAATCGGAGGGATTCAGCTTTTCAACGTGACCCAGCGGATTCCGCGAGGAAACGTGTATTACAACACCGATGAGCACCGCGAACTGATTCGCCATGCCATACTGGAAGCCGATCGCCTCGGCCTGACCTTTGATATCCACAACTGCGATGGCTGGTCCTCCAGCGGTGGGCCATGGGTGACGCCCGAGGACTCCATGAAAATGGTCGTCTGGTCGAGCCAGCAATGGAGTGGCGGCAAAGGTGAACTGGTCTTGAAACAGCCCACCATCCGTGAGGGATTTTATGAGGACATTACGGTCCTCGCCTATCCGGCCCTGCCAGGTGAGCTGGCGGATGCAGCGGCCCGCATGCAGGTCACGGCATCGGACCCGGATTTTTTTGATACGACCCTGGTTACCGACGGTCGCTGGGAGGAAACCTCAACCATCGGGGAAAGGGAATCCGGTGGATGGGTGCAGTTCTCCTTTGAAACCCCATTCAGCGCACGCTCCCTGCTTGTTGTCCATGAACTCCGGGAAGGGGAAGTGGAACTGCAGTACTCGGACAACGGTACTGACTGGGATTCGGCCGGAATGACCCAGGTAATCCGCACCGGCAAGCGGGAATGGATAAATCACGACACCTTTGCGCCTCTCACGGCGCGGTTTTTCCGCTTTGTTTTTCCGGCAAAGACCTCCATCAAGGAGATCCGCCTTTCAGCTTTGCCGGCTGTCGAGAACCTCATCGGCCGCAATGCCTTCGGGAATGCCGAGGACATCCAGATGCAGCCCCTTGGCGAGATTGATGAGGAGGCGATTATCAACCCGCAGGAGATTATCGACCTGACTGGCGCACTCCGCCCGGATGGCCTTCTTGATATTGAGCTTCCCGCCGGTGACTGGACTATTCTCCGCATCGGCTATACCTCCACCGGGGCCTTCAACAATCCGGCCTCCCCGGAGGGGAGGGGACTGGAGTGTGATAAGCTGGATGCGGGCGCCTTCCGCCGGCACTGGGACGCTTTCATCGCCCGGGTCATCGAGGAGAATCCCGACGAGACAGGAAAGGCCTTCCAGTCGGTCCTCATCGACAGTTACGAGGCGGGAGGACAGAACTGGACGCAGGGATTCGAGCAGCTGTTTCGGGAACGCAAGGGCTACAGCCTGAAGGAGTTCCTCCCGGTCTTGACCGGTCGTTATGTCGAGAGCACGGCCGTGACCGACGCCGTCCTGTACGACTTTCGACAGGTGGTGGCTGACCTGATGGAGACGGAATATTATGGGGCTTTCGCGGAGCTGTGTCATTTGTATGGATTAAATAGCTACATCGAGCCCTACGGCTTTGGCCCGCTGAAGGATCTGGACATTGGCAAGTTTGCCGACATCCCGATGGGCGAATTCTGGTCCACGCGGGATTCCTTCCGCGGTCTGCAGGCAGCCCGTTCCTCAGCCAGCGTTTACGGCCGCAACATCGTGGCTGCCGAGGCCTTTACTTCCTTTCCACAAATCAACTGGAAAGGGCATCCCGGGATGATCAAGACCAAGGGCGACATCGCCATGACCTACGGGGTGAACCGCTTTGTCTTCCACCGGTATGCCCACCAGGCCAATACGCATGTCGAGCCCGGGATGACGATGAATACCTGGGGATTTCACTTTGACCGCACCCAGACCTGGTGGGACAATGCCGGGGCGGCTTTCTTTGAATACCTTGCCCGCTGCTCCCATGTCCTGCAGTCGGGCATACCGATTGCTGATGTTGCCCTTTACGAGGGGGACGGGGCGCCCGCTTCCCCAATGTACGGTGGGGATTTACAGGAATTGATTCCGCAGGGGTATCTTTTCGATAACCTCAACCGGGACGGTTTCTTCAACCGCACCCGCATCCGCGCGGACCGACTGCTGCTGGCGGGCGGCAATGAATACCGTGTACTGGCCTTGCGGCCGGGAGTGCGGATCGAACTGGAGACCATGCTGCGCCTGCGTTCCGTGGTCGAGGCCGGCATTCCCCTGATCGGGGACCGTCCCTCGGGTATTCCCGGGCACGGATACGATGCATCGGACCATGCCCTTTATAAGGCTTTGGTTGAGGCCATCTGGTGCCGGGATAACGTATTTCCCTGGGGCGCTTTTAAGGAGGCAATCGCCTCGATCAAGCTCGCCCCGGACCTGGAGATCCTCGCACGGCCGGACATCCGCTTCGTCCACCGTCATGTTAATGGTGTGGATGCCTGGTTTTTCTATAACCCTGATGCGGCGGAAACGACATTCACCTGTCGCTTCCGCACGCCCGGTGCTCATCCGCAATTCTGGGACCCGGTGACCGGGGAGCGGAGCCGGTTGAGGGATTTCTCTTTAATAAATGGAGTCACCGAGACATCGATCCGCCTCGAGGCAAACGGTTCCGCTTTCGTGGTCTTCGGACTGCCGGAAGATGCCTCCCTGCCGGTGGTCGCCTTTCACCAGGCGGAACCGGTCATTTTTCAGGAGCAAAACCTGACTGATGGATGGGTCGTTCAATTTGGACCTGATGGTGCGGGCGTCCCGTTCCCGGAGCTTGTCGACTGGAAGGAGCATCCTGATGAGGCCATCCGTTATTTCTCCGGAACGGCCCGTTACATGAACCGATTTTCTGTTGAAGCGGGAGAGCTGGATGACGGTCGTCAGGTCCTGCTCGACCTCGGCACGGTTGAGATTTGCGCCCGGATCCTTGTCAATGGAACGGATCTCGGGGTCCTGTGGAAAAAGCCCTTCCTGAAGGAGATAACATCCGCCCTCAAACCCGGGGAAAACGAACTGGTCATCGAGGTGACCAACCTCTGGACCAACCGCCTGATCGGGGAAGAGCGCCTTCCCGACACCTCCGGCTACAGCTACCCCGGTAATGACAGTCATGACATGCCGGAATGGTATGTCCGCAACGAACCGCAGCCGGAAGGTCCGCGGACAACGTTCACCACGGCCCGCTTTTATGAAGCGGACGATCCCCTGATACCGTCCGGCCTGATCGGACCGGTCCGACTACTAATTTTGGACAACCCGTCACAATGAGCAGCAATCACCGACAACTATTTGGCATCCAGTATTACCCGGAACACTGGCCGGAGGACCGATGGGTGCAGGATGCCCAGTTGATGCGGGATGCGGGTGTCAACACGGTGCGCATGGGCGAGTTTGCCTGGAGTGCCTATGAGCCGGAACGGGGCCAATTGGACTTCTCCTGGATGGATCGGGCGATCGACCTCTTCGGTTCGG
Source organism: Puniceicoccaceae bacterium (assembly GCA_040830765.1). Taxonomy (GTDB): domain Bacteria; phylum Verrucomicrobiota; class Verrucomicrobiia; order Opitutales; family Oceanipulchritudinaceae; genus Oceanipulchritudo. Next base: position 17,974 of record JBFOMH010000021.1, read on the forward strand.
AGGGGATCAAGACCCTTCTCTGTACTTGTTCGCGCACACCTCCCCTGTGGCTATACCGGGAACACCCGGATATCAAGGCCGTTGATATCGACGGAAGGCCGAAGGCCACGGACCACCGCTACCACGTCGGCCTGGCCCATGCCAGTTTCATCAAAGCTTCACGTCTCATCGACGAGACGGTTATCCGCCACTTCTCCGGTAATCCCCACATTCTCGGCTGGCAGGTGGACAATGAGGTGGGCTACAATGATTGCTATTGTGACCAGTGCCTGGAAGCTTTCCGTTTGTATCTGTACAATAAGTACAACACAGTCGAGCAGCTACGGGAAGCCTGGGGTGCCCACTTCTGGTCATATGCGCCGCAAAGCTTCGACGACATCCCCCTGCCGCGAAGCAACCCCCAGGCGAGATTGGAATACCGCCGTTTCCTCTCCTCCCTTAATGTTTCCTTCTGTCGCGAGCGGGCGGAACTGATGCGTAAACTGGATCCGGAGAAGCCGGTTACGACCAATTTCCAGAATCTCTTCCTCTCCCATACGGATTATCATGAGATGGGCGGGGCGCTGGATTTCAACGGGATGAACAATTATCCCAAGCGGACCCCGCACCTTGCCCTTGACTACTATCGGGGCCAGCGGGGGTCCGTCTGGATCCTCGAGCAGCAGACCCACCTTGCCAACGCCGACTCCCCGGCGGGCCTGATGCGACTCAACGCCTGGCGGGCCATCGCCAAGGGGGCCGGGGCACTGCTCTTTTTCCGCTGGCGCCAATGCCGCTGGGGGCAGGAGCAATTCGGTGACGGCGTCCTGCCTCATTCCGGTGAGCCGGGACGGCTCTACGAGGAATTTTCGCAAACCGGAAGGGAAATCCGGTCATTGGCTTCCCTGCTTGAGGAAACCAAACCGGTATCCGATGCCGCTGTCATCTACAGTTATCCGTCGCGATGGGCCGTTGAAGCGTCGGGATTCGGAGAGCGGCTCGATCCGGTACTGGAGGCCATCCGGATTCATGACCTGCTGGAGAAGCGGATTCCGGCTGTCGACGCGATGGATCCCGGCGGCAGCCTGGAGGGGTACAAGCTGGTTCTTGCTCCCCGTTTCTGGATGACCGACGAGGCGATTGGCCCGCGGCTGAAGGAATACGTTGATAAGGGCGGTTGGCTGCTGCTGACGGCTTGCAGCGGAGTCGTTGATCCCTTTGGGAAAAGTCATCCAGTCCCGCGTCCCGGACCACTCAGCGAACTGGCCGGGATAACGGTGGAGAACTTCTATTTCGAGGAAGGAGCGTCCGCTTCCCTGAAAGGGAACCTTCTTGATGGTCGACCGGGCCGGGCTACTGACGTCTTTGATGAGATAATCCCGCAACAGGCCGCGGTCATCGCCAGCTATGCTGACGGCTTCCGGAAAGGACAACCGGCAATTACCCTGAACCGCTTTGGCCAGGGTCGAGTCTGTTATGTGGGTACGCTCCTCGATACGGGTGCCATGCAGATCCTGATCGAGTTTCTTTGCCAGGGAGCGGGTATTCCCCCGGGATACGACCTGCCCTCCGGGATTTCCGCCCACGAACGGAGAGGGCCATGCGGGCGCCTTCTGGTCCTTTTGAATGAAGCTAACGGCCAGCAGGCGGTCAGTCTGCCGGGGAATTGGAAAGATGCCTTTTCGGGGGACCGGATTAAGTCCCCGGTGCTGGATCCCCTTGATGTGGCCGTTCTTTTTTCCGAGACTTGAACACAAACCCACCCGGAATCCGGATGACCCCAATTTCCAGATACGCCAGACTTTCCGCCTTTCTCCTGATGGCGATGGTCTGCCTTGGCCTTTCCGGAGCTGAGCGGCCCCGGCTCATCATCCTGGCCGACATGGGCAACGAGCCGGATGAAGAGCAGCAAATGGCGCACTTCCTCCTTTACGCCAATGAATTTGATATTGAGGGCCTGGTCGCCGTTACCGGCAAGTTTCTGCGCAAGGATCCCCGACCAGACCTCTTCTTCGACCTTATTAAAGGTTATGCCGGGGTGGAGGCCAAGCTGCGCCTGCACGCCCCGGGATGGCCTACCGCGGCCTATCTGCAGTCGGTGGTGGCGGCCGGCCAACGGCACTATGGCCACCAGTCAACCGGGCCGGGCCGCAGTTCTCAAGGCTCACGCTTGATCGAGGCCGCCCTCACGAACGCGGATCCGCGACCACTCCACATCATTGTCAATGCAGGGTCCAACACCCTCCTGCAGGCCCTGATCGATCTCGAGGCACGGCTGCAGCCGGACGTATTCAAGGCCGCCCTGGGCAAGTTGCGGGTCTACGAGAACGGGGCCCAGGACAACTCAGGTTCCCTGATTTGCCACCGCTGGCCCGGGTTGAACTGGATTCGAAGTAATTACCAGACCTACAGTTACGGGGGTCCGGGGAGGGATGCCCGCAAGGACGGCCCGGATTCGACAAGCCTGCTGGGGCCATATTGCTGGACCCCATACCCGGAGTCGGCACTGGGGCAGCATTTGTGGTTCATGGAGCATGTGAAAGTGGAGCATGGACCTCTGCTGAAGCGCTGGCCCTTGCGGCAGATCCATACCAGCGGACGTCTGGAGCCGGTCGAGGGTGGGGGAACGATTCCCTGGTTGCGGCTGCTCGAGGTCGGACTTGGCGGTGTGGACAATCCCGACTGGGGCAACTGGGGAGGGCGGTATGAAACCGTCCGGAGTGAGAACCTGTTTTCCAAGCATGCCGACATCCGAGAGGACGAACAGTCGGTAATCCCGTTCCGGATGTTCGGTGAGGCCGCCGATACCTGGACCGACCTATCCTCAGGTGTCCGGTATCTGGAAAACATCTACGCACCGGTCTGGCGCTGGCGAGAGGCATTCTACAGTGATTTTGCCGCCCGGGCCGATTGGTGTGTCATGGATTACGCCGAGGCGAATCATCCCCCACAGGTCATCCTGGATGGCTATGCGGACGATTCAGTGATTCATCTTGATGCCCTTCCCGGGTCCGCGTGGTCGCTTGATGCCTCTTCTTCCTCCGATCCCGACGGAGACGCATTGACCTATGACTGGTGGATTTATGCCGAGGCCGGTTCCCACCCGGCGGCATCGGAAACACAGCTTGCAGACGAGGGTCCGGTCGCCACAATTGAATTACCGGAAAGTCCTGGCACGGGAACAGTGCACCTAATCCTCGAGGTTTCCGACACCGGTAACCGGCATGCCTTTACTCGTTACCGGAGAATCATCTTCAACCTGACAACAACGGCCGTACAATGAACTTTCCCAAAGCCCGTCTCATCACTCTTCTTTCGATAGCCTTCCTCGGGGCATTCTTTTCCGCCAACCTGCAGGCCTCCAGCCAGCCGCCGAATGTCCTCTTCATCGCGGTGGATGATTTACGACCGGAGCTGGGTTGCTACGGGGCTGACCACATGAAGACCCCGAACATTGACCGGTTGGCCTCCATGGGGACCCTTTTTAAAAGGGCCTACTGCAATGTCGCCGTCTGCGGGGCCTCACGGGCCAGCCTGATGAGCGGGATCCGGCCGACTGCAAACCGTTTCCTGCGGCACACCGCCCGCCAGGACGAACAGGCTCCGGATGTTCCCAGCCTGGCGGAGCACTTCCGGGCAAACGGGTACTACTCGATTTCCAACGGGAAGATTTATCATTTCAGCGCGGACACTCCGGAGAGCTGGTCGGAACCGGCCTGGAAGCCGGACCAGGGGCATGCCAGGTACCTGATTGCGGAAAATGCCGCCATTGCGGAACAAAATCCCAAGGGCCGGGGTCCTGCCTTCGAGGCAGCAGAGGTCCCGGACAATGCCTATCCGGACGGGATGGTGGCGGATAAGGCCATCAGCGACCTGCATCGTCTGAAGGCAATGGATCAGCCCTTCTTCCTTGCCGTCGGTTTCATCCGGCCGCACCTGCCCTTTAATGCCCCGAAAAAGTATTGGGATCTCTATGACAGGAACTCCGTCCGACAGCCGGATAATCACTTCTTCCCGCTGGGTGCCCCGGAGGAGGCCCGCTACACCTTCGGTGAGCTTCGCAACTATTCCAATATCCCTGATGAGGTGCCCATTTCCGATCCCGAATTGAGGATTTCCCTGCGGCACGGTTACTATGCCGCGACCAGCTTTGCCGATGCCCTTGTCGGCAAGGTTGTCGACACCCTGGAGCGTCTTGGACTCGCGGAGAACACGATCATTGTCCTTTGGGGTGATCACGGTTGGCAACTTGGCGAGCACACCTATTGGTGCAAACATACCAACTTTGAGGTCGCGGTGCAGGTTCCCCTGATCATCGTTGATCCCCGTAAGCCCAAGGGAAACAAGGTCAATGCCCTTGTCGAATACGTCGATATCTATCCCACACTCTGTGAGTTGGCCGGACTAGAGCTTCCCGGCCACCTGCAGGGAGAAAGCATGATGCCATTGCTGCTTGACCCCGCAGCACCGGGGAAAACAGCTGTCTTCAGTCGCTTCGGAAGGGGTGAATCCATCCGCACCGACCGCTACCGCTACACGGCCTTCTTCGATGGGGAGACCATCGTCTCCGACATGCTCTATGACCACCTCGCGGATCCCCATGAAAATATCAACATTGTTGATATTAAGGGATCTGAAGCTATTGTTGAGACCTTACAATCCACGCTCTTATCACACATTGAAGGACGCCAATGAAAACACACCAACCCTGCCTTACCCTTGCCATCTCACTCGCCATTCTGGGCTTGTCCCAGACCGGCTTTAGCGAAGCGGTTTCTCCGGAGCCGTCCCTTCCACGTTCGCCGGAGCTGATAACCGACATCACCGCTTTGGTACCTCAGTCGCTGGCTAACGAGGATATCGACGATCCGCGGGTCACCTGCATGGTCCAGATCAACCACCTTGGCAATGTGGAGGACATTGTCAGTCTCAAGGCCAGCCATTCAGGACTGATAACCCGCGCCGAGAACCTCATCCGCGAAGCCGAGTTTTATCCCGGGGAGCTGGCAGAAAATGAATCGGTCCGGCTGGAAATAGTATTGGGATTCATCTATCCATCCCAGGCCGGGCTGAGTTCCAAGACGACCATGGATGACGTTGAGATCATGATCGGCATGGTCAAGTCGGAGGACCATAGCGTTGCCTTCAAGAATCCCCCGGAACTGGACGCGATGCCGAAAATCCTCGAGACGGGGCAAATTTATGTTGCTGAGGACCCGGATGGGAACCGGATTCCGGGATCGGCCAAGATTGAGTTCTATATCAATCATCTGGGAGAGGTCCGGCTTCCGCGGATTATCGAGTCCTCGCACCCGGAGATTTCCAAGGCGGCGATCCTCTCTGTCCAGGACATGCGCTTCACCCCGCCGCTTTCGGATGGACGGCCTGTCGTGACCAAGCTGCGCATGCCCTTCAACTCAGGGGCTTGACGGTATATCTTATTATATGACAACCACTCTCAAGAAATTTTTCCTCTCGCTTCTGGGTGCCGGGGCCATTGCTTCAACCTGTCACGCGGAGCTCACGCTCCTGTTCCGTGAAGACTGGGCAGAGATTCCCTTCGCCCTGCCGATCACCCAGGAGCATGTGGCCAACCCGGACCTGCAGCTTCACCTCTATGGCGGGGCAGTGGACTACCTGAAAAAGAGCAACCACGACAACATCCCCAACGATCCCTATTATGTCTGGTCCGGGGAAATCCGGGATACCGCGAACTGGGCCGCAACGCTCGGTTTCAAGGACGGGACGGTCATGGACCTTACCGGCGAGGCGAGCATCCGCTGGCGCACCCGCCAAAGCGGTGAGCATTGCCTGCGGGTCGTCTTGCGCCTTGTTGGTGGTTACTGGCTGATCTCAGGGCCCCTGGATTGTGAGTCGGCAGATTGGCAGGTTACGGGGCATCGTTTCAGCAGGCTTACCTGGGTCAGGTTGGAGGCGGGAGAACTGGATTTTGCCAATATTTAGGAAGTCGCCTCACCGGATCTCTCTGCTGTGGTCGAGGTGGGGTTTACGGACATGAAGGCCGCCAACGGCACCCCGAGTTCATCCCGGGTGGACTGGCTGGAGGTGCGGGGAAAATCCGTTAACCTAAGCTGGTACAGCGCCTATCCGGAGATCGACGGCTGGCGTACGGTCCCGTGGTTGGGCCGGATATCGGTTGCGCTCGATCCCTGGGTTTTCCACGAGCACATGAGCTGGATCCAGGTATTCGAGGGGCAAAACGGAAGCTTTGTCATCTGGGATCCGGAAATCGGATGGACATGGACCGCCGAAGGCTGGTTCCCGTATCTTTACTCCTACGGTAACACCTGCTGGTATTATTTCCTGAGCGGTCCCAGTCCGCGTTGGTTTTTCAACCTGAACACGGGCGAGTGGGAACTGTTCTGATCTGCCGGAGGCGCAATAACCGCTTCAATTGAAGGCTGTTTCTATCCGGTGACTGCCGGGGCCGAGTTGCAAATCGCCCGCCACGCCGACCGCAACCGCCTGACCATTCAAGGCAGCCTCGCCAGAAGAGCCCTCGGGCAGAACCACGGTACAGGTAGAGCCCTCGGGAACAATCGCCTCGATACTCAACTTGCCGTCGGACAGCTTCCATGAGGATCCGGCTTTGCCTTGTGGGGTTCGGAGGGTAGCGCGGGCCCAGGTCAGGTTGCCCCCGGGTTGTGGCCGAACAAAGAAGTGCTTGTAACCGGGATTGTCCGGATCGGGGGCGAGGCCGGCAATCGTCTCGTACATCCATTGTCCGATGGCCCCGTAGGCATAGTGGTTGAAGGAATTCATGGCCACATTGCCGAATCCTTCAGCGTGGCTGTAGCTGTTCCATCGTTCCCACATGGTTGTCGCTCCCTGGTGAATGGAGAATATCCAACTGGGATAGGTCTCCTTGAGGACGATCTCGTAGGCCAGCTTGGTCTTGCCGTAGCGGGTCAAGGTTGGCGCCAGGAGAGGGGTACCGACAAAGCCGGTACCGAGATGGTTGTCGGCTTCCTCAATTAGCCGAATAAGGTTATCGAGGGCCTGTACCTCAGCCTCCTCGTCCAGCAGGTCGAAGGCGAGAGCGAGAAGGTAGGCTGTCTGGGTGTCTGAGGACAGTTTGCCCTCGGGTAGCCAGAAGGTCTCCACAAAGACCTGCCGGACTTCCTCAGCGAGCTTTTTCAAGCGTTCCGCCTCCTCGACCTCACCAATCAACCCGGCGATCCTGGCGGTTAGCCCTGCACCGTAGGCGAAATGGGCCGTGCCGATAAGGGAACGGTTGGTATCCCCCTTGTTGTCACCATTCTTTGGATACGGCTGCAGCCAGTCCCCGTAGCCGGTTTCCTCGCGGACCAGGCCGGGTGAGTTGGTTTTCTGGTAATCGAGCCAGGCCAGCATGGCCTCAAAGTTGTCACGCAAAATACCAATGTCACCATAGCGTACATAAATTTCCCAGGGAATGAGATAAATGGCATCCGACCAAGCCGGGCTTTCACGGAAGGAGCTTTTGAAACCATCCGGCGCGATGACCGGGACGGACCCGTCCTCCCGTTGAGCGTCCCGCACATCGATCATCCATTTGTTAAAAAAGTCGAGGACATCGAAGTTGAAGCTGGCCGTGGGGCAGAATATCTGGGCATCACCGGTCCAGCCAAGGCGTTCGTTGCGCTGGGGACAATCGGTGGGGACCTCGAGGAAATTGCCTTTCTGCCCCCAGATGATATTGCTTTGCAGCTGATTGAGAAGATCATTCGAGCAGGCAAATTCACCGGATTGATCCATGTCGGTGTGCAGGACAATCCCTTCCACCCAGTCTGCGCTTGGGACGGCGTCTTCCGGCAGGCCAGCCAGCCCGACATAACGGAATCCATGGAATGTGAACGTAGGCTCCCATTCCTCAAGATCAGAGCCTCCCCGGGCTATGTAAATGTTAGTGGACTTCGCTGAGCGGTAATTTTCAGTATAGAGATTACCATCCTGCTGCAGCATCTCGGCAAAGCGGATGGTGATTTCCCGGCCCTCCTCTGAGGGTAGACGGACCTTCGCCCAGCCAACCATGTTCTGGCCGAGATCGAAGAGCCATTCCCCGTTGGGGGCCTTCCAGAACTTTTGTGTCGAAAGTATGTTCATGCGGCGAACCGGGCGAATCCTGGCCGGCTCGATGAGGACATCGGCATCCAACGGCCGCATGGCCACAGATTCCCATCCGGAGTCGTCAAAACCGCTGCGGTCCCAGCCGTCCATTTCCAGCCGGGCATCGTAGATCTCCCCGTCGTAAATATCGGACATCAGGATGGGTCCAGTTGCCGTCTTCCAGGAGTCATCTGTGGTGAGAAGGATATCCCGACCGTTTGCTCCGGGCGTTTCCATCTGCAACAAAAATTCGGGATAGTCCCCGTAACAGGCTCGTCGGTTGATGAACATCTTCCCGCAATACCAGCCATCACCAAGCATAACGCCGATGGTGTTCGTTCCCTCACGGAGCAGATCCGAGACCTCGAAGGTCTGGTACGGGACCCGGGTATGGTAATCCGTCCATCCGGGTGAGAGTTCCCCGTCACCGACCCGCTGGCCATTGATGTAGAGTTCATAGAGCCCGAGGGCTGTCACGTGGGCGACCACACTTGAGGGAACCGCCTCAAGCTCGAATTCCTTGCGCAGGTAAGGGGCAGGCCCCGGCTCATTGCGGTCCACGCCTTCCATGTAAATCCATTGTGCTTTCCAGTCCACAGTTGTCTCTTTCTCTGACGTTGCAATTGTCGTTAAAGCCATGCTCCCGCAGCCCAGCAAGGTGGCGGCCAGGGCTGCCGTGAAACGGCGGGTTATCCTCGAAAAATATATGTCCATGTGCTTGCGCCCGGGGTTAGGGTTTTGCTGGCCAGGTACATCCAGCTGTTCAGGTTAACGCAGTATACGTAGGGGAAAGCTGAATATTCAAGCCAGCCTAAGGGAGGGCCATAATCGAGCCAATCCCCGGTGGATTGTTCCGTAAACGCCGCCTTGGTCGACGGGTCGGCAGTGAGAAGGGAGTCACCGTACTGTAGTGAACTGCCACTACCAATGTAAAGGGACTTGAGGTCGCCATTCTCACTTGTCGTCACGACCCCGAAGTGACCGGTAAAGGTGATGCCCAATCCGGGATTGGAGTAGGTTTCGTCAAGGTTATCCAGGATGATGATGTATTGCCGCAACAATTCGCCATCAATCATGCTTTCGACAACGAGACCCTTGAAGGGGCCGCCATCATTGAGATTCTCAACCGACTGGATGGCCGGCCCCTCGGTGGCGTTGGTATAGGATTCGAATACACAGGCAAAAGGATTGGTCCATGCCTCTCCATCCTGGCGGACAACCATGGTGGGGATGTCCCGCCCGGCATAGGAGGTCGGGGCGTTCTTTGACGAAGGAGCCATCGCCTTGCTATAGGTCTGGAGCGGTCCACCGGGCATATGGATATCCATGGAGGCGGGTCCCCGTGGCATGCGGAAGATGTTGAAGCGGGCCTGGACAGGTTCTGCAGTTGCAGTCGCTGTGTAGACCTCCTCAAAGAAGTGCCACCCGGGATTGCGGTACTGCCGGTTCTGCTGCCAGGGCAGATTGAGGCTGTTGTGAAAGCGAGCAGGGGTCGGGACGAATAGGAACGGGTCCGGTCCTTCGGGAAAGGACAGGCTTTCCCCGACATTATGGTAAACATAGTCGTGGTACTGGCCCGGGGTGTCGGAGCGGGCCCGGAAGACATCGACATAGTAACCGCGGGTAGGGGAAGTCCGGATAAGGGCCAGTGTGCGCTGATGCTCGGCCGGGGCCATTGTGTTGTGGCGGTCGTAAAAGGTCGTCGTGCTGAAGGAGTGCCACGGTGAGACCGCATCCTCCCTCGGCATGGGTTCCATGGCCTTCAGCTGGACGGTCTCGATACCAAGGTTGACCCATCCGCCGGATCCGGCGGAGGCCCCGTTGGAAATAACCGTGTTGTGGGCTGCGAAGATGCGGTAGTAGTTTTCATGGATATCGGACCGGTAGCTGCCGGGCCCGCTATCGATGCCGAGGACCTCCCCCTCGCCATAGAGCTCGATGTTCATCCCGGAGGCGTGTCCATGGACATAGCCAGCCCCACCGACAAAGAGCATCAAGCCGGCATTTTCCGGATCGGTACTACTCTCGTTCCGCTGGATGAAGATGCCGGCAAATGGCAGTTCATCGGTCCTTGGTTTAGGATACTCAGTTGCCTCCCCGAGCAGGTCCGGGACAGCCCAAAGCAGGCGGATGGGGGTGAAGTAGGGATGGGCCCCATAGCTTCGCGAGGGAAGGGTTGCCCTGTTATAGTTGCCCTTGGCGATGCCTGTTTTGATGAGGGAACCGAAGCGGATCATGCTTTCCGTATCTCCGGCCAGGGAGGAGAGGTAATAGGCTTTTTCAAAGGCAAGGAAGTCCGGGCCATAATAGCGGGCCCCGTCGCCAAAGCTGATGACGTCGTCATTGGGATAGCGCAGCGGATCCATGCGCCCGTTGGCGGCGACCACGTTGGGGTACTTCTGGGCCAGATCGAGATCCGGATAGAGGCGGTCCAGAACCCCCATCAGGTAAGTGGACAATTCTGCTACCCCGGTCGAGTATTGCAGGGATTCCGGCCAGATGTCACCCGGCTTCTCGTAGCTTTGCGCCACTACGGAAAGCGGATCCTGCCGGGTCGTGTTCTTGTTCAGGTAGAAGGGCAGGTACTGGTCAATCTTCTCCTGCGTGTCCATCATGAGGGTATTGCCAACGAGACTCGGCGATTCCAGAACCGACCAGTTGGAGCCGGAGTGACCCACCTCAATGGCCATGTCGGCATAGGTCTTGAAGACCGTCTGTGCATCAGCAAAGGGGAAGTCCCGCTCCCCGCCGGTGACGATATCGTGGACCTTGGCCCCGTTCTGGACAAAGGTATAGATGAAGTCGCAGGCTACCGGTATCTGGGCACCGAAAATGCGCGCCTCCTTGAGGTGGTCGCTGGTATAGACCAGTCCCCCGTTGCCCGCTGAACCCTTCCGCTCCATCCGGGCGAGGCAGGAAACCACCACCCCCATGATGTCGGCCGCCGCCTGGGCATAGCGCTCCTCGCCGGTCAGGTAGTAAACCACCCCGCATTCAATGGCATCCTGCAGGAAGGGCATGATGATGTAGCGGTCGCTCTCACTGCTGGTGATGTATCGGAACCGCGGGTGGGCAGCCTGACCAGCATACCAGTCGAGTGGAAGTTCCTTCAGGAAGGCATCCCGATCGGTTTGGTGCTTGCTGACAGCAAGGTCCGCCCGGGCCCGCAAGTTGTTGAAAAATGTGCCCGCCCACGCCTCGTTGTGAATCTTTTCATTGATGGCCTCTTTATCGTCCGGAGACACCCAGATGCGCGGGTGTTCGAGGGCCGCTTTGGCTGAAAACAGGCACAGGTGTAGGGTGAAGAGCAACACGGCAGATTTTCGCAGCTCAGTTATTCGGGGTTTCATCCCACCACTTTGGGCAATCGTTCAGGGATAGGAACCCATTGCCCTTCCTAACTGTATTATGGGGTGGATCCTGGAAGGTGCCTTGTATCAAACCATATTTCTACAATAAGGAGCACTAAAGTTTTGTTGGGATAATTGGCATGGACCTACTTTCAGGGAGTCCGTCGGGCATCCTTTTACCACCAATGAAAAATTTCGATTTCCTTATCCAGGCCGGCCGCTCCTGCCGTTTACTCTGCTTATTCGTCCTTCTTTTTGAAACGGCTTCCGCCGCGGAGCTGGAACTGCTGGACCCACCGGAGATAGTCGGCCAGAGCAGCCCGGGGAAGGCGTGGGTGGCCAACCGGGTCTTCTTTGATCTGCATACGGTCGGCGATCGCCAGTTCATCGCCTATTACGACGAGGAGCGTGACATGACTGTCGGCATGAGGGAGGTTGGAAGTGATGCCTGGCAGACAACCGAGCTGCCCAGCAAATTGATGTGGGATTCCCACAATTCGGTGGTGATGGGCATTGACCCGGCTGGATATATCCATGTCAGCGGCAACATGCATGTGCATCCGCTGGATTACTTCCGCAGTGCCAAGCCCTATGATACCAGTGAAATGATCGAGGTGGACCGGATGGTCGGAGAGGATGAGGACCGGGTGACCTACCCCAAGTTCTTTCACAATCGCGAAGGGGATCTCCTTTTCTCCTATCGCTCCGGATCCTGTGGCAATGGGAACATCCTCGTGAACCGTTTCAATACGGATTCCCTGGAATGGGAACGGTACCTTCAGGTGCCGCTCTTTGAGGGTGTTGAGGAAAGTGACGACCGGGCCGCCTATCACTCGTTCGTCAAGGATAGCAGCGGGAATTTCCACTTTATCTGGATCTGGCGCTGGACTCCGATGGTGGAGACCTCCCACCAGATTTGCTATGCCACCACACCTGACATGAAGACCTGGAAGAATGCAGCTGGTGACGTTGTTTCCTTGCCCTTCAGGCCGGATGATCCGGCTGTCATTGTTGACGGAACTCCCAGCGGCGGGGGGATGCACAATGGACGGTACAAGATCATCCTGACCCGGGAAGACGAACCGGTTGTTGGCTACATCAAGTACGATGAGGTGGGGCTGACCCAGTTTTACATGGCCCGTCACGACGGAAGTGAATGGCAATCGCGCAAGATCAGCGACTGGGATTTCCGCTGGGAATTCTTCGGGGGTGGCGACGGCATGAGCTCGGGAGGTTCCTTCAGGTTTGCCGGATTATCTGAAGAGGGACACATCGTTGTCGATTGGAGCACTGAAGTCGGTCAATCGGGCCGGTATGTCATTAATCCGAAGACATTGGAGCCGGCAGCAGGACCCGTGCGTTTCCATCCCCAGATGCCTGTTTCAATCCAGGACCGGCTGACTGACCGGCCGGGACTTTCCGTGCGGATGGTTCCCGGAACGGTGCATGGCGACCCTGCGGGAAGCAGTTATATCCTGAAGTGGGAGAGCGGACCGGCAAGTCATGGCCGGAACGCCCCAGAAGTGATGCCTTCCGGTCCCCTCAGTGACGTTCTTATCCTCGAATACAAGTGATTTCTACAGTTATTATTGCGCAGCCTTTGTCTATTCCAGATTTACCCCTTTAAACCGTATCATCCTTATTTGTAGACACATGCGCTTCCATTCTAAAACCTCATCTGCAACAGCGCAGCTGGTAGGTCGGGCCACCTTTGCGCCTGTCCGCACGGTCCGGGGACGAACACTTCCCTCGGGGCTTGGGCCCATTTGCTGAAAAAGTTTGTTTAACCAACAGTAACCCTAAAACAATCAATGAATAAATCAAAACGTAGGCGCCTAATCAGTATCGCAGCGGGCTTGGCGCTCCTGCCGGCGGTTGCCTCAGCAACCGTCATTAATATCTGGAGCTCGATTGGAGATGAAGCGAACTTCTCCGGTGGCTCCGCCATTACCGATCCTATCCCCGATCCACTTTCCGGTTCTGGTGTTGGCATTGTCGATCCTTCGGATATCGGCAATGGTTCCGCTCTCTTTTACTGGGATGACGACTCGGGTTCGCGCGTTACCTCCCGGTACCATACCGGTGGTTTCACCGAAGGTATCCAGGTCAATTTCACCGGGCGGGTTGCTTCCGGCAGTCCGGCAGGGGATCTCCTGTTCCGGATCGGCGACACTACCTCCAGCCTGGCCTCTGGTGGGGATGCCGCCATTGATATCCGCATTTCGGACGCGGGCAACCTCCGCTACTTCTATGGAGGTGGTGATGATTCCATGAGCGTGGGAGTGGATACCAACTTCACGTTTTCCATGGTTATCAATGCCGCACCCCTGTTGGGAGCCGACTTCTCCTACGATGCCGGTGGTTCCATGACGACCCTGGCCCCGCAGGAGTTCGACCTCTTCATCAATGGCAATTTCGTCACTCGCCAGACGACCCGCCTTGATGAGACCAACGACTACGATGCCTTGAGCCTGGCCCGGTTCTGGTTCCTCACTGGGGGCAGTACAGCCGGCTCATCCCCGAGTATTCTCATCGACGACTGGACCATCAATACCGAGACAGATGTCATCGGTCCCTCCGCTGTTCCGGAACCGTCGCTCTATGCTGCCATCATCGGCCTCGCAGGATTGGCCTTTGTGTTCCTCCGTCGCCGCAAGTAGGCTTCGGTAGAATCTGACTTGATGCCTTTGGCCGGGCGGCCTCCCAAGTGGAGGTCGCCCTTTTTTTTAATCCTTGGGAATGTAGGTCCAGGCGCCAGACCCGGTTACGCTGTCGCCGGGGAGGTACATATAGCGGGAAATGGAATACGACCAGGCCCATGGGTCAAATTGGACATTGAGCCAGCCGAGGAATGTGCCGGTGTCGACGTTCCCCTGCGCATCGGCAAAATAGGGGCCCCATGGGGTTCCTTCAGGGGCGAAATTGGATGCCTCGAGGGAGTTGAAAAGCGCCTCATTGGTTCCTTTGCCGGTGACCTGGTTGGCGAGTGAGTACTGCGAGCGATCCCAGAGAATGAAGCGGTCAACCAAGTGGTCCCGGGAGCGGACGGACATCTGGATGGCGTATTCCTGGCCGGACTCGAGGACCCACGAAAGGGAGTGCGGATCATTGTCCTTGTTGGAAGCCTGGTGGGACCAGCCCCTGGCGTCGTTCATGTAGACCTTGTACCATGAACCCGAGGTGGCGACATTCTGGTTGGGGACCGGCGTGACCGGGTTGCCATTGCTGTCAACGAGGCGGATAAAGGAATCGTTGTTGTCCGTATTGCTGGTTCCGACCCCGATGCGGGAGCGGAAGGCAAACTGGTAGGTCCCGGCGCGACTGATCCGCAGTGGATAAGTAATCGTCCCAAGATTGGGGGTATTGAATGAATTGACGTTACCCCGCAGGTAACCGGTGCCCTTGAAGCCGGTGATGCTGTCACCAAAATCAAATCGCAGCCCTGAATCCTGGGTTTCGGCCTCTATGACGACGAGGCCGTCTGCTTCAAGAGCTGTCTGGGCATGGCCCGTCAGGCAGAGGATCGGAGCCGCAAGGGCTGCCAGAAGAATGGTCAATTTGTTGGTCATATTGTGTTTTATCATTTAAAGAACTGGATGGATTGCAGTTCAATGGTGGAGCCGTTTTCTCCTGCTGAACGGAGGCGCAGGCCAATAGGGTCCGAGAGTTGAAAATCGAGTGGAGTATTGACCGATTGCCAGTCCTTGCCGGCGACCCAGTCGAGGAAGAAGGATTGTTGTTCCGCGGGATCGCCTTGAACGGATTCAATCATCAGGACAGGATGCCGACCTTCCGCTTTGAGCTTGATCGAAATCATGGGACGCTCATCCAGACCGTGTATTTGGGGGAAATCGATATGCCCGCCATCCTTCAGGAGGACGGCGTGACCACTCCCGTCGAGCGGATATGTGGTTGCATGCGAACCCTTGAGGAAATCAGCGGCCGCGATTGGGCCGGCATTGGCATCATAAGCCCCGACTGCCATTGAGTTGATCCGGATGGGCTCGATTTCCCCGTTTTCCCTGTAGTGGACATAGCTGATCCAGAAGTCACGATAGTAGCGATTGCCGGAAAAGCACATTTCACAGTAGACGAAGAACCATTGACCGTTCCACTCAAAGAACGAGCCGTGCCGGCCCTGGGTCGGGCCGTGGGGCCAGGTTGATTCCCTGAAGCGGTCTTCCATCAACCGGGGCTCGACGATGCATCCACGGTAACGGTAGGGCCCTGTAGGATTGTTGCTGGTCGCGTAGTAACTCCCCCATGACAAATAGTAGAGCCCATCCCGCTTGTGTAGAAAGACCTTGTCGTCCGTCTTGCCCGGTCCGTAGGGACCTTCCGGCTTTTCGACAGTCAGTGGAACAGGTTTCCCCTTGATGGAGAGCATGTCATCGGCCATCTCCGCGATATAATAATCCCAGACCCCGAAGAGGATGTAGACGGTTCCGTCGTCGTCCTTGAAGAAACAGGGATCATAAACTTCTGTTGCAACGAGCCGGTCATGGATGAGTGGCTGCCCGAGGACGTCCTTCCATGGGCCGACAGGGGAATCCGCAACCACCATGCCTATCTGGTGGCGGTCGTTGGGCTTGTCCACTTCGGAGAAGGCCCAGTAGTACTTGCCGTCCTTTTCAACGGCATCGGTTGCCCAGCAGCCATCAATTGGCTTTCCAATATACGTCTCCTCGGGCTTGAGGGTCGATTCCAGTTGCCAATCAAGGAGGTCATCCGACGACCAGACCTGCCAGTCGCGCATGACAAAGCGGTCACTATCGGCAGCGGCATCGTGGGAGGCATAGAGGTAGGCCCGGTCGTTGAAAATCCGGATATGCGGATCCGTGACACCTTGGCCAATTATATTAATCTGCTCCATCGAGTTTGCGGGCGGCTTAGCTGTCGCCTTGATAGAGTCTCTTGTTGAAAGCCTGCTGGCTCCGGTCGTCTTCCATTCCTTTCCAGAAGGTGTAGTCGCCCATCTGTTCCGGAAGCCCTTCCGGTTCATCCTGGAAAAGGAGCTCCGCATCCGGATCCGCCTTGAGGTAGTCACGGGTGAGGGGAGGGTGCTGAACCCAATCAATGGTTCCATCCTTGCTCAGCACTGCTTCTGTATCCCCCTTTTCGGCGAGATAAGCCTGCAGGCGCAAACAGAGGTTCGCCTTCACTTCCTGGTGGGCCTCATCCCCGGCTGCATTTCTCGTTTCGCGGGGATCATCCAGGCGGTCAAAGAGGATCTCCTTTTCCTCTCCCGCCGAGTAAATGTATTTCCAATCCCGGTCAGCAATCAGATAGATGGCGTTCCGGCCCTTGCCCCATTGCGAGAAGACATGAGATCTCCCACAATCGCCCCGGGCAACATCCGCCAGGTCGAGACCGTCCACATCTTCTGTGGCAATGCCGGCGGCTCCGGTCATGGTGGGAAGAACGTCCACCAGGCTGGCCGGCTCCATGCATCGGGCCCCGGCTTCAAACCGGCCCGGCAGGCGGATGATCATCGGAACCCGGGAGGACGGGTCGTGCATGCTTCGTTTGCCGTAGCAACCATAGTCACCGAGATATTCCCCATGGTCAGAACTGAAGATGACCAGTGTGTCGTCGAGGATTCCCAGTTGTTCCAGCTGCTCCAGCATTCTTCCAACCTGGTAATCGATGTAGGAGATGGTCGCGTAATAGTAGGCCCGGATAACTCGCAGTAAATTGAGGTCCATTCCCCGGTCCCGCCACTTGTATCGGTTTTGGGCAAGATTGATGTGAGTCAGGAGCTCCTCATGGTTTTCCGGAATCATCGGGTCCGGCATCTTGCGCGGATCATACAGCTTGGTCCACGGGGCCGGCGGAGTCAGCGGTGGATGCGGATGAATGATACTCGACATGATGCACCACGGCTGCTCCCCGTCGCTCAACTCCCGGATTTTCTCCATTGTCCGGTCGGCAACCCATTCCGTCGGGTGGGCCTCACCCTGGAACCGGGACGGCTGGGGGATATAATACATCGGGCCCCGTTCCCCGTGCGCTTCCACCGGGCTATGCCCGTTATCCAGAAGCCATTTCCGGTAATCATCCTTCTCGTAATCGGTAACCCGTTCCTCCTGGATCAATCGCTCGGCAAAGCCCCGCTTTTCGTAGGGATCCGGAGTAAAGTGGCATTTCCCCACCGATACGGTGTGATACCCGCCGGAAGAAAGCCGGGAAGCCAGGGAGGCCCCGTTGTCCTCCATCATCCGGCCATTGACGAACAGTCCGGTCGATTGGGGATAAAGCCCATAATGCATGCAGCAACGGGCTGGTACGCAAACCGGCGAAGGCGTGTAGCAGCGGGTGAAACTGGTCCCTTCCCGTACCAGGCGGTCCAGGTTCGGGGTCTGGATGTGAGGATTGCCAAGCGCACCGATGGTGTCGGGTCGCTGCATGTCCGTGAATATGAGGAGTATGTTCGGCTTGCCCATGGTATGAGGTCATTTGGGGATAGATATCAGCATGCCCTCCCACCATAAGATCCCTCAATCCACTGCCAATAATTATTGTATGATCGGAATTCGGCCTCGGTCTGGGACCCGATTGGCCTTCAGTCTGTTTTTGAACAGGATTGTATTTTATAATTGTATGAACCGGACCTTTTTGCCACGCTGGGCTATTATCCCTTAACCCTTAAATCCCACTATTCCCACCTCACATGCCCCCAAAGAAGCCGAATGGAACTCCTAATCCGGAAGGGCGACGGGTAACCGTACGCGATATTGCCAAGGAAGTTGGCTTGCACTTCACCACCGTGGCCGAAGCGCTGCGCGGTTCTTCCCGTATCAAGGAAAGCACCCGGGAGCGGGTCTTTGAAGCAGCTGACCGCCTTGGTTACCGTCCGGATCCCGTTTTGTCGGCCCTTTCCGCCTATCGCTCCTCACAATTGAGGAGCTCCTTCCAAGGCGTCATGGCCTGGATCAATGGATTTCCCGAGCGGGACTTGTTTACATCCGAAAAGTCCTTCTACGCGGATTGTTATTCGGGATCGCTGGAGCGGGCGACTTCCCTTGGCTACAATCTGGAAATGTTCTGGGTCGGGGGGTCCCAAATGACCGGGAAACGGATATCCCAAATCCTGCAAAGCCGGAACATTGTCGGAGTGATTGTCGGCCCGATGCCTGCCATGCTCGATGAATTCCATTTGGAATGGGAACATTTCAATTCAGTTCGAATTGGCTACTCCCTGAAGGATTCGCGGATTACCACCGTTATTTCGGATCAGTATCAGAATACCCGCGGGATTGTCGAAAAGTTGCTCAAGGATGGTTTCCGGAGGATTGGATTTGCCTGCCCGCGCTATTTGGACAGCCGGGTCAGTAACAAATTCTCGGGAGGTTACTTGAGCATGATTTACAATCATTTCAATGAGCCTCCGGTACCCTTGTATCTCGACCGGGAGCCCGATGGGGACCCACCGAAATTCCTTAAATGGTACAACAAGTACAAGCCGGAGGTGATCGTCGCTGGTGGACGCTCGATTTACTACAAAATGCTGGCCGATGCCGGGATCCGGGTCCCGGAAGAAGTCCAGTTTGTAGCACTTCATGCGGAATACCTGAGCTCACCGGTGGCCGGTATCTCACAGAACGGAAAAGTTGTTGGAGCGACGGCAGTGGATCATCTCATATCAATGATCCAGGGCTTCAAAATCGGGCTCGAATCGTTTCCCAAAACGACGATGATACCGGGCCGGTGGGTGGATGGAGGATCCTACGATCCAGCACTCTTGAAGCAGAAAGCCGATTCAATCCTACAATAATTAATTGTGTCCCCTTGCCGCTCATTGAGACCTCGACCTGCATAATTCCGCGGTCGTCCTTTAAAGGCGATTAGGATGATAAACCCTCCCATTACCCACCCGAAATGACACTGGAAATCGCCACATTAGGCATCTATCTACTTTTAATGCCTGTGCTTGGGTATGTATTTTCCAAGCTGAACACAAACCTGAGCGACTTTGTCCGGGGGGGCGGTCAGGGAACCTGGTGGCTCGTCGGGTCAAGTATTCTGATGTCAGGAATCAGTGCCTTTACCTTTACCGGTAATGCTTCCGCTGCCTTTGAAGCCGGCCCGACGGTATTGATCATTTATGCCGCCAATGTGGTGGCTCTGGGCCTGGGAGCCTGGTTCCTGGGAGCCTGGTTCCGGCAGACCCGGGCCTACACCCGTACGGACGTGGTCCGGTTGCGGTTCGGCGTGGCCATTGAACAGTTCAATGCCTACACGGTGGTTGCCCTGAACCCGATAGCGGCCTCGATTCAATTGTGGGCGCTGGCCGTATTTGCCAATTCGATTTTTGGCATCCCGGTACCCGTGGGGATCATTGTCATCGGATTAATTGTCATTTTCTACTCCACAACTGGAGGCAAGTGGGCGGTCATGGCGACGGACTTCGCCCAGAGTCTGATCCTGTTTTCCATCACGATCCTGGTGGCTGTGCTTTCGATTATCAAGATAGGCGGCTTTGGGGAGTTCTTCTCCTTCTTCGGGGATCCGCGTTTCGCGGAGGATTTCAAGTTCATCAAGGATCCGGGGGCCTTCCCAACGGATCGTTTCACCATGAAGTGGATCATTGTCATCTTCCTGATGTCAATCTACCAGCAGATCGCCTTGACCTCCGCCGACCGCTACCTGACGGTGCGGGATGGCAAGGAAGCCCGCAAGTCGGCAGCCCTGGCGGCTGTCCTGATGGCCTTCGGAGCGATGATCTGGTTTATTCCGCCGATGGTGGCGCGTTTCCTCTACCAGGACGAAATCCTTGCCCAGTCCGTCGAGAATCCCGCCAACACGAGCTATGCCTACATCGCTCAGCAAGTCCTGCCGAACGGGCTCATGGGCGTGATGATTGCGGCGATGTTCTCGGCCACCATGAGCAGCATGGATTCCGGATTGAATGCTCAGGTCGGGGTGATCGCCCGAAACATTGTCCCGGCATTGCGACGCCTCTTCGGGATCACCAAGGAAATGTCCGACCGAAGCAGCCTCATCATGTGCCGATTCCTGACCCTGATGCTGGGGCTCCTGATCATGACCTACAGTATCCTGTTTACCCTGAACAAGGAATTGATCCTCTTTGATGCCTACTTGATGGTAAACTCGATCATTGGGATCCCATTGGGCTTCCCGCTTGTCGTCGGCCTATGGATAAAGCATATCCCGCGCTGGTCATTCTTCTGGATATTCGGGGTCTGCCTGGTTCCCTCAATCTATTCATTCTATCTGAATTTTGCCCACGACATTCAATGGACCATCCAGTACCGGGCGATGTGGATCTTTATCTTCGGATTTGTCGGAACTGCGGTTTCGTTACCCTTTTACCGTTACAGCTCGAAGGAGTTCAAGGAGCTGACTGAGACGTTCTTCAAGACCATGCACACCCCGGTCGATTTCCTCAAGGAGATCGGGGTTTCCAAGAACTACCAGCAACTGGTCATCCTCAGCCGGACCTCAATTGGGATCGGTCTGTCGATGCTTCTCTTCCTGCTTGTTCCCAACAGCTTGGGCGGCCGCATTTCGATTCTTTTCGTCGGGGGCTTTTGCCTCACGGTTGGCGGCTTGCTCCACTGGGGCTCGAGGGTGGAGAAACGCAAGTCCGAGCGCGACTCGGAGCGTCTGGCGAGTCTGGAGAACGAGAACGTGGCAGAGTAGGGCCTAGCCGTCCAGCTGCTCAAGGTGCCGGTTGTAGGCAGACCATAAGGAATCTTCCATCGAATCCGAAAAATTACCCTTCAGGAAGGCCGGCCAGTATTTATCCTGGAATTGTTTCCAGGAGTCGGCTTCATTCCCGGGCAGGATCGGATAGGCGCGGATGCCGTTTTCATTGGCCGATGTCCGGTCGCCGGGCGAGTCCCCCACCATGAGGATGTTATCCGGCTGATAACCTTTGTTGAGGGCTCCCTGCAGTTGCTCGGATTTGGTCCCGGCCTCCTGACCACCGATTTCAGTAACCGATTTCAGGAGAGCTGCTTCCCCCCATTCCAGTTCCAGGGCTTTTCGGTTGGCCGCGGAACAGACCATCAGGTCGGCCTGAATTGCTGCTTCCCGGATGGTTTCCTCTACTCCCGGGAATGGTGGGAGAAGCGGCATTCCTGTGGCGATTGCCTCGTTGACCGACTCGCTCCAGTCGAGGACCCGGTCGAGGATTGGCGCGTCCCGGTCTCTCTTGAACTGGCGGAGGGCTTCATTTGATTTTGCCATCTTTGATTGCAGCCACTCCTCAAAGGACCTCCTTTCAGGGAGCCGGTGATCGGCATGGCCTTCGAGAGCAGCTAAAACGATATTCAGGGTCTCAAAACGATTTCGCCCACGGTTGGCCGAGTAGAGATTGGTCCGCAACCAGTGGTCCATAACAGCCTCGGCACAGGCCTGCAGATCAAAAACCTCGATCAGCTTCGGCCCAAAGAAGCGTTCATGCTTCAATCGCATGGTATCGAAAGCACAGCCGTCGGAGTCGATGGCCAGCAGGAGGGGCTTTTCGGGACAAGGGTCCATGCTGCTCAATCGCCTAGAGAACGTCGCTGTTTGCCACCGGCAGAATGCCATTGGCCGGACCGTCGGCAAAGAGGTGGTCTGCCACAGCTTGCATGCATTCCTTGGTGTACCCCACTGAAAGAAGGACATTTTCCGCTTCCGGGGGAATGGACAGCCCGTAAGGCGTGTTGGTGACCACGATAACGGTTTTCCCTTCCTGCCGGAGTAGTTCCTCAAGTTGTTTGCGGTTTGAACCAACTCCACGTCCGTAGTTGGAAACGAATACAATCGTATCGTACTTCTGTGTCAGGGTCTGCAACCGCTTCTCATCCTCCTCGTCTGCCCGGAGGGCAACCTCCAGGTAGACGCAATTGGGATTATGGGCGAGGCAGGCATGAAAGAGCATACCCGGGTAGGAATAGGCATTGTTGCTGAGGGTGTACAGCGGCTCAATGACCAGGATGGGCTGGTCCTGCGGCAGGGGGAGGGCTTCCTTGCTCATTTTCAAGGAGGCGAGGGAATTTACCGCAACTTCCTTGGCCAGTTCGACAACTTCCGCTTCGTTGCCCACTGCCTCCGGATCTCCTGAGTCAGGGGTATCCTCAAAGAGGCCGTATTGCGCTTTCAAATTAAGGATGCGCTCAACCTTGGTATCCAGTTCGGCCTCCGGAATTTTCCCGGAAACAACCCAATCCATGATCTCCTGGTAGCACTCCCCGACGAAATGGTTCTGGGCCTTCATGAGGACAAGGTCCGCCCCGGCGGCCAACGACATCGCGCAGGCCGTGGGGACACCATGCCTGAGGGCAAGGCCACCCATGGTCATACTGTCGGTCGTGATGACACCTTCAAAG
The DNA here is from genome assembly GCA_040830765.1 of Puniceicoccaceae bacterium. GTDB lineage: Bacteria > Verrucomicrobiota > Verrucomicrobiia > Opitutales > Oceanipulchritudinaceae > Oceanipulchritudo. The sequence continues at coordinate 40,751 of JBFOMH010000021.1, forward strand.
CCCAGTTTTTCCCGTAGTAATCCGGTCACTACAGGTTTGGAAACGGTCGCGATATGGTCCGGATCGATTGCCGGGAATATGCTGTGGGCCAGCATGATCGACGGAAGCAGGCCCTGCTGGATCAATTCCCGATAGGGGAGCAGGTCCCGCTCCCAGAGGGTTTCCAGATCGGCATGAATTTCGGGGATCTTGAAGTGGGCATCCACCGCTGAGTCGCCTCTTCCGGGGAAATGCTTGCCGGTGGCGATGACGTCTCCTTCCCGGTAACCCCGGCACAGTTCCGCCGCCCATTCGGCAACCACTGCGGGATCGTCGGAAAAGGCACGATTGTAGACCTCCGGATTGGCGGGATTGACCGAGACATCGAGCACCGGGCTGTGAATGTAGTTGAACCCGATGGCCCGTAATTGCCGCGCCGTGGCCAGGGCCACGCGATAAGCCATTTCCTTCTCACCAGTGGCACGTAGTCCCATCGGCTTGGGGAAAATCTTCACGTTCTTGAATACACAATTGGCCTCTGTCCCGTCACCCTCCTGATCACAACTGAAATGGAGCGGTAATCCGGACTTTCTCGCACGAGCCACCCTCTGGAGCTCATCCAGGGTTGCCTTGTACTCAGCGGCCGTCACTTCGGGCGGTGCAATGCCCTTCTTGAAGAAGTATTGGTCGTTGCGGATGTTCACCACCACTTCGTTGGTCTCGGGATCGATGTAATCCCCGAATTCCCGGATATTCGGTGTCAGACGCAGACCACCACATTGATACCGGGTTACGTATTCGAGTATATTCGGGGTCACCTGGGTGCCGTTGAAAGCCAGCGTCAGGACGGCACCGACCTTCTCCTCGAGGCTGAGGTTTTTGATGATCTGCGGGATATCGGGATGACTCATGGGCATTGATTAATATTTATTAATTCAAGGCGGTTGCCGGACGGCAATCAATCCAAAAGGTACCCGGAGAATTTGTTTGTAAGCAAATGGATGAGTGATTTTGCCGGTAAGAGGAGCCCGGTAAAAGAGGCGGGTGGAGAGACTCCCTCTTTCCTACAGGAATGATTGATAATCTCTCGTATCGGAGGAGCAAAATTTGGCTAAATTGGGAACCCTGACGTATCCTGCCTGTCCTTTTAATTGCTATCCCTGCTGAGGACCGAATCGGAAAGGTACTACCCATATCAACCTGAAACCCACCATGAGAAAAACCATACCAATGTCCCTGTTCAAATCAGCCAGACAACGGGCAGCCCTGCTGAGCCTTGGCCTGGCCATTACACTGCCGGCGGTGACCGCCTCAGCGGAGGTCGATGTGCTGAAAATAACGGAAGTGGATCCGACTGGCCTGACATTTGCTGACGGTTCACAGACGAAGTTCAGCAACAACATCAATGGCCGGACATTCGGCAAGCAGAACGCGGTAACCAGTTTTAACGGCTACCAGTATACCACCTACTACGACAAGGATCGTTATGTTGTCCTTGGCCGGCGTGAACTTCCCGACGGGGAATGGGAACTGATCCGCTTTCAGGATTACAACATCACCAGCAGTGACGCCCATAACATCACATCGGTCGGCATTTGCGAAGGGGATGGAACCATTCACCTCTCATTTGACCACCACAAACACGACCTGAATTACCGGGTATCGGAGCAGGGAGTGGCCACGAATCCAAAGGCTGTCAACTGGACCAAGGACCTTTTTGGACCTGTCACCGACCAACTGGGATCTGTTGGCAAGCTGACAAACGTAACTTACCCACGCTTTTTCAACGCTCCCAATGGTAACCTGATGCTCTACTATCGCGATGGTGGATCAGGGAATGGCCGGGGTGCCCTTCAGGAATATGATGCCACGACCCACGATTGGACAACCGGTCTGGGCACCTTCATTTCCAGCGTTGGTTTATACAGCGGAACCTACACCTCCAGCAGTTCATCGCGGAATCCCTACCTCAATGGGATTTTCTACGCCGGGGACCGCCTTCATGTCTCCTGGGGCTGGCGGGAAACGACCTCTTCCCGCAGTAACCACGATGTTTGTTATGCCTACAGCGATGATCACGGCCGCACCTGGTACAATACCGATGGCATTAAAATCGGCACCATCCGGACGAGACCCATGATCGTTACCGATCCCGGGCTGGTTGTCGGGGAAATCCCGCAGGACGAGGGTCTGACCAATCAGTACACTTCCTATTATTATCCGGATGGACGGGCCAGCGTCATGGTCTACCACAGCAACCGGTACGAGCACTACTTCCGGACAGTCGATGGTACCTGGGACCTTGATATCCTGTCATTCGTCGGAAGCCGGCCGGACATTGCCGGTGACAAGGACGGTAATTTGTTTCTCGTTTACTCCTCCGGTGGGCGCCTGAAGATTGCCAAGGGAACGCCCAACAGCGAAGGGACAGCCTGGACCTGGAAGGTGATTTACACCCGTGGCGATGCCACGGAAATGGGTGAAGGCATTTATGACCGTAGCCGTTGGGAAACGGATCGGATTCTCTCCGTCTTCGGCCAGGAGCAGCCGCCACAGACTCTTGACTATGGCAGTGGTCCGATGATCGACGGTATTCCGGCACCGGTGCACATTATTGACTTCCACGTTTCCTCCAGTGCGGTCCTGCCGGTACCGCGGAGTGGAGCTGGACTCGTGCAGACATCCAGTAACCTGACCTGGACACCCGGACAAGGCGCAACAGCGCATCAGCTCTACATCGGTTCAACCGAGATATCCGTGAAGAGAGCGGACACCAGTTCCCCGGAATACATGGGTGAAGTGCAAACGGCGGAATACACGCCGGCCAGCCTTGAAGCGGACCAGACCTATTTCTGGCGTGTCGACCAGGTCCAATCGGACGGTTCGGTCGTCAAGGGTGCGGTCTGGAGCTTTACCACCGCAAGTGACGTTGTCGTGACGGAGTGGGCCGGGTACCCGGTTTCCGAAGCGGGTGATGTCAATACGGACCCCTGGATGGGCTTTCTGAATGTGACCCTGGAGCCCTACGTCTGGAGCTACAGCTTGAATCAGTGGACCTATATCGAGGAATCCATCGTCACAGAGGATGGCAGCTGGACGTATTTCCTGAACCTATAGGTCCCACCCAGCGGGGAATCTCTCCACATTCTTCAGGAGGATCCTGAAGGAACGGAATTACTGGCCCTGGGACAGCTGTCTTGGGCTGTACTTTTCCATGAAACGCAGGTAGAAATCCACAGGATCCTGTGGGGCGTCCGCCATGTTGAGATAATTCATCTCATACTGTTGCAGAAGGTGGGTAATGGCCTGCTTCAATCGTGCCTGGGCCAGCTTTTCCTCCTCGGAACCGGATGCTGCCCGGTAAGCGGCCGCGGCCATTTCAAATTCCAGCCAGGCTTCCCGTAACTCGGGGGAAAGGGTTTCCTCGGTGGTGATGGCCTCCGAATCACTCAAGTCAATTGCCGCCAGAGACTGGGACATGGATTCAATGGCATTTAAGTTGGCTTCAAGCCGTTGCAGTTTCTCGACCTGACGGGAGAGGTTGTTCCTCAGGTTGGTATTGGCGGTGACTACCTGATTGATGGTGGAGACCTGTGTCTTGAGTTTTTCCGGAATCTCAAAGTCCCCGATAATTTCCCCGGCTGTCCTTGGTACCGGCACTCTCAGGGATTCATTGGCCACGACACGATACGGGGTTCGCCTGCCACCCGGGCTGTAATACCGGTACTCGATGTCATTGAATCGGGTCAGCAGGTAACTGAGGTCGCTTTCCGGCAATTCGTAGGCGTTCTCGAGATTTTTGGCTATATCCGAAAGGGTCTCCGTTGCTCCCACAAGATATGTCTGAAATTCAAAATTCTCCTCATCGAGCCGGTTGATGGACAAGGCGTCGATGGTGGAGACGTCATCAAAGAGCTGATCCCAGCCCGTTCGCGCTTCTTCGAGACTGGAGGTGATGGCTTCCGATTCGCTCCGCATCTCGTCAATCAGGTTCAGGGTGTCGGAGAGCTCGGTGGCTGAGTTGCGGGCCTCCGCTTCATAACTGTCAAGGGCTTCCTGGACGATAAGGGAGGCCGCTTCCAGCTTTTCACTTTGTGCACTGGATTGATCCTGCATGGAACCGACAAAGGAGGCTATGTGGGATTCCATCAGGGTCGCCAGTTGGCCGAATTGGCCGGAAATTTCTTCCTCGAAGGATGCCTGGACCACTTCCGGTTCCGCATCGGGTTGGGTCGCTGTACCATCCGGGACCATCGCTGAATCATCATCTGCAGCTGCTGTCGCCGCTGTTCCGGGACTGGCTGCCGCATCGGTTGCCGTCGTTTCGGTGGCCGTCTCCTGACCTCCGGGGAAAAGGATCGGATCCGTTGTCTCGCGATAAATAAAGTAGCCTCCGAGGGCCACCAGGAGGAGTACGATTAGGAGCAGGATGGCGTCGTAGCGTGTCATAAATGTTTGGTGTTCAGGATTAGAGCGGTGTCAGCTATGGGGACCAATTTTCCAGACTATCGACTGCCAAGTCAAGGGTGGCCATGATGCCGGTTTTACCTGCAAATTGCCTCTCGGGAAGGCTTACGGGCATATAAAAGCCCCGGTCTGTACGACCGAGGCTTAAATTGGGCCTGCCCAGCGACTTGTCATGCAAAACACAGTGAAGCATGAAGCCGGGAGGCGAAGATGGGTGCCCACGCTTCACTTCGTTTCGCGGGGCACTCCAATTTCTATCGAAGCGGAGCTTCGAGAAATTGGGTGCAGGGGAGGGATTTGAACCCCCGACCTTCAGGTTATGAGCCTGACGAGCTACCGGGCTGCTCCACCCTGCAATAAAGTGATGGGGATTGCCGATCGGCAAAGATGAGAAAGATGGACGGGATTTTGGCTGATTCAAGTATTTTCTTTAGAAATTTGAAGACTTGGAAATACGGAGTTGGATGGTTTACTGCTGCTATGAAGACAATTCGCTGGGGAATCATCGGGTGCGGGGACGTCTGTGAGGTGAAGAGTGGTCCCGGGCTGCAGAAGGCAAGTGGTTCGGAATTGGTTGCGGTGATGCGGCGGGACCCGGTGAAGGCGGCGGATTACGCGAAGCGCCACGGGGTGCCGCGCTGGTATAATGATGGAGCGGCCTTAATTGGAGATTCCGAGGTTGATGCGGTCTACATCGCGACGCCCCCGGGGAACCATTTGGAATACACCCGGATGGCGGCTCTTGCAGGGAAGCCGGTCTATGTTGAAAAACCGATGGCGGGGACCCATAACGAATGTCTTGAAATGCTGGAAGTTTGCGAGGCTGCCGGGGTGCCCTTGTTTGTTGCCTATTACCGGCGTTGCCTGCCGCGGTTTCTGGCGGTTTGCGAGGCCGTACAAGCCGGGAGGATCGGTAAGCCTATGACGGTGCACATCGCGTTCCGGCGTCCGCCGTCCCCAAAGGAGTTGGGACCGGACAAGCTTTGGCGGGTCATTCCCGAGCAATCAGGCGGCGGTCACTTGTGGGACATGGGAAGTCATGCGCTTGACTATCTGGATTACCTTTTAGGACCCATTGAGGAGGCAAGCGGCTTTGCGACCAACTCGGCGGGTCTTTACGAGCCTGAGGATACCGTTTGCGGGAGTTTCCGGTTTGCCAACGGCGTCCTGGGGTCAGGTGCCTGGAGTTTTGCCTGCGGGGTGGAGGAGGACAGCATGGATATAATCGGCTCGGAAGGCAAAGTCAGCCTGTCCGTATTCGGGACCGAGCCACCCAGGCTGGTGACGAACGACGGATGCGAGAATCTCGTCGGGGGGACGCCTGTTCATGTCCAGCAACCGCTGATCCAGACTATTGTCGATGAGCTCAACGGCTCCGGGAAATGTCCCAGTACAGGCGAGAGTGCCGCCCGGACCAACAAGGTCCTCGAGCAGTTAGCCGGATGCTGAGCCAGCCCCAAAGGCTATGCGGTCGCAGGATCTGGTTTTGGAAAAGGAGGTCTTTATCCAGCCAGTATGGAATAGAGTGCTGGTTCCCTAACGTTCTGTTCCAGGGAGGATTTGTCAGCCCTGAGGGTATTTCCGCTTGATTCAGCCTGTCGGGGAGGCAATCATGGGACACTATGAAGAAGTTGCTCAAGACCTGCCTCTTATTGCTTTCGACGGCCCCGTTTATCACCCCACTGGTTCTTGCGGATAGTGAATGGGAATGGTCGCTGGAGCCCTATTTTGCCACCTCCACCATTGATGGGGATGTTGGTATCGGCAGGAGGCTCGATACCAACATAACTGTTGATACCAAGCAAATCCTGGAGAATCTCGACATCGGAGGCATGATTCACGGAGAGGGGCACCACAGCAGTGGTTGGGGTGGTACGTTTGATTTCGCCTTTATGAAGTTGGGCGATGACATTTCCGGACCATTTGACGGTTTGAACGAAGTGCGTTTCAAGCAATCGATACTCGAAGCGACCCTGATGAGGCGGATTGCCGGTGAAAGCGGGACTTGGGACATTTATGTTGGGATGCGGCGTTGGGATAATGAATTGAAGGTTGTCCTCGATATAAACACTTCCGAAGGAAGGCCCGAATTCAAGGGAGGGGATAACTGGATTGATCCGATATTCGGGGTCCGGTACTTCACGCCATTGAGTGAAAAGTGGACCTTTGTCCTGCGGGGTGACATCGGTGGGTTGGGGATTGGCTCCGACTTTACCCTGAAAACGGCCACCGCCTTTCAATACCGTTTCAACAAGACCTTCTCCCTGGATCTTCAATATTACGGAGTATGGGTGGACTTCGAAAATGGCAAAGCGGACACTGGGGATTATTTCAAGTATGACACGGTCACGCATGGCTTGATCGTCGGACTCATCATTGATTTCTAGATTGCCAAAACTAGCAGATGAGCGAATTTGCGGTCACTCCGGTTGATACACTGATCGTCAGCATTGTCGTCCTCTACATGGGTAACGTGCTGACCCGGAAGATCGGCCTTCTGAAAAAGTACAGCATCCCCCAGGCGGTGACAGGTGGCCTGCTGGTCAGCCTACTGGTTCTGGCTATCGGTTCCATGGGTGGGCCCAAGATCACCTTTGACATGACATTGCGGGACGCCTTCTTGCTGGCATTTTTCAGCACAATCGGCCTCTCAGCGAAGCTGGGAAGACTCAAGGAAGGTGGAAAGCCCCTGGTCATCCTGCTAATTTGCGCTGGGGTCTTCCTCTTCATCCAGGATGCTATTGGGGTTGGCCTGGCCTTGATAATGGGAGGCCATCCGGGCTATGGCCTGTTTGCCGGAAGCGTTTCCTTTGCCGGGGGACACGGCACGGCTATCGCCTGGGGTCAGGAAGCGGAAGCGGCGGGCCTTGAGGGGGCAGCCCTAATCGGCATTGCCTTTGCCACTTTTGGCCTGATCGCCGGTGGAATCATCGGCGGTCCCCTGGGGGAAAGATTGATCCGGAAGCACCAGTTGGCTCCCTGTGAGGGGAAAGGGGACCTCCCCATGATGGCCAGGAAGGATGAAGCCCTTCAACCGATGGAACCGGTGACCATGCAGCGGGCCCTGACAACCATTTTCATTCTGGCTATTTGCGTTTCCTTGGGGGACATGGTGAACCGGTTGTTTTTTTCCGCCGGCGTCAAGCTGCCAGGCTTTCTCACCGCCATGATGGTCGGGATCCTCATTACCAATATGGCCGATGTCCTTAAAAAGGAGATCCGCCAGAGAGACTTTGACCGGGTAGGTGACGGTGCCCTCCAGCTTTTCCTCGCGATGAGTCTCATGAGCCTCGATTTGGCAGCACTGGCCAGCGGAATGCGGACCATCCTTATTGTCCTCTTCGTCCAGGTGCTGGTGATTACTCTTTTTGCCGCCTTCATTGTTTTCCGTGTAATGGGGAAGACCTACGATGCAGCCGTAATTTGCGCTGGCTTCACAGGTCTTGGCCTGGGCGCAACGCCCGTGGCCATCGCCAACATGAATGCCATCACCAGCAAGCACGGGCCCTCCTTCAAGGCATTTCTAGTGGTTCCGCTGGTGGGGGCATTCTTCATCGACCTGATCAATGCCCTCGTGATCAAGTTCTTCCTGGGGCTGCCCATCATGCAGGGCGGATTCTGACTCCGGGCCTTATTGCTGACCAGCTTGAGATTGACGCAGGAACGCCACTGATTAAGGATCAAGCAGATGGCATCGCTCAAGAATTCCGCGACCTATATTCTGGCTGCCGCCCTGTTTGCCCTGGCGGTGGCATTGGTTTATTTCTCGGTGGTTTTGACGAGAGTCCTGATAGCGCTGCCTGAACTCACCGAGGAAATCCAGGTCACGGCGGAGAAGATCGATCCCATCATCGATGAAGTCCATGCCATCCAGGTGCAGATCCCCCTCATCCTGGAGGAGGTGGCCCTGATCCGGGAGCAAATACCGCCGATTCTGGAACAGGTCCCCCCGATTCTTGAGGAGGTGGAACAAATACGTCTGACTATACCTTCTGTCTTGTCGGAATCAGAACAGATTCGCCTCACCATCCCTGCGATTCTCGAAGAGACAGCGGCCTACCGGGAACAGATACCGGAAATCCTGCAGCGCGTTGATGCCATCGAAGAGCAAGTGCCTTTTATAGTTGCTGAAGTTGAGGCGGTGCGTGGGACCATTCCCGACATCCTTGAGCAGGTGGAGGCCATTCGGGCGGAGATTCCCCAACACTTGGATCAGGCCGAGCGGATCAGCCTGAATATAGAGGAGGCCGGCCAAAAGGCTGGTGAAGGAGCAGTTACCGGGGTTTTCACAGGTATCATCAAGGCCCCGATGAGCATCGTCTCCGGAATTAGCGGGTCGATTTTCTCCAGTTCTGAATTGAATGAGGAGGATCATCGAGCCATTGGAAAAGCCATGGAGGCTGTTGTTTCGGTGGCAAAAGTCGGGGAGACCGTCGACTGGCAAAACAAGGAGTCCGGGGCCAAGGGGAAAGTTAAGATAGTCAGCATTGACGAGCAATCCGACCCCCCCTGCATGACGCTCAACATCACTGCCTACCGGCGATACAAGAAAGTTGGTGAAGGCCTTGCCACCGTCTGCCGTAGGGCTGATGGAACTTGGGAATTCGTCGGGGTGGAGTAACCGATAGCCCTACCTAAGCACCCGAGTGTTTTACCTTTTGTCTTTCGGGCTAAACAGATTCGGCAGGTCCTGGGCAATCAGCTTGCGGTAGTCGTAATACCACCGGAAGCGGATGGATATGCCGAAGTCCTGTCCGGTTTCTTCAACGATGGGCAACTTGAGCCGGAGACCGACGTCCCAGTTGCCGGGGATGAAGATGCCGTCCCGGATTTCCTTGGTGGGGAACCAGGTAATGGAGGGATAGGCGATAACCTCATGCACACTGGTGAACGCAAGGTACCAGTTTTCCCGACGGAATCCGGGTGGTGGCACCAGACTGGGCAGGGGTCTTGGGCCGGCTGCGTCCCGGAAATCCAGTGCATTTGTCCGGTACTCCAGTTCGAAGGAATAGCGGAAATTTCCACCGGGATAATAAATGAAGCCGGGACGCAGGAATATCCGGTCCTTGGGCTGTGGGTCGACCGGTTCCGCCCGGAAGGGCGTCTGTTCAACAAACTCGTAGGCCACATTGAGGTAAACCAGCCAGTGGGGGTGCTCCTTTAACTGGTGGCTGAGCGAGACATAGGGCTCGTAGCGGGCGTAGCCATCCGTGATCTCAATCGGGGGATCGGAAATCGGCATTTCTGCATCGAAACCAATCGCCACGTTGACATCGGAATCCCAGGCATTGATCCAGCTGTATTTACCCCCGACCATCCACATGTACAGGCCCACGCCATCGCCACTGCCGAAGGGATTCGGAAAGTAGGTTCCGACATCGCTACGGACCTCGAAGTAGCGGCTGGGGTTGTAGCGAACCCCAATCGGGAAGCGCACATAGTCATCCCCCAGAAAGTCCCCGAATTTGGGGCTCAGGCGCAAACTTAGCTGTCCCTTCTGTTGTGCCCCGGGAAGATTGGTATCAAACAATTCGTCGTTAACACGTGGGGTGAAGATTCGGCGCAGGACCTGGTTGCTCTCGATATTGTCAGGAAGTTCACTTTCATAGTACTTCTGGTACTCGGCCTCTCGTTCCTTCCGTTCATCCTGCTCGTTGGGATTGCCGAAGAATTGTCCACTGGAACGATCGTTCTCCTCCTCCGTCGGGTCCACAACGCCGACTTGAGCGTAGAGAAGCGTGCCTGCCATCAGGATCAGGCAGAGTATCAATCCGGTTTTTGCATGCGTTCGCGCTGGCATGGCTACAGGATTGAGTGTTTTCCGTGGATGGCAATCTTTTGACGAGCTCTGTCACGACCATTAGGAGCAAGTCCATGATTGACGGGCATTGCTCCGTTTGTGTGATTGTTGGCGATGGTTTCCGATCGACAGTTTATGCCGGCCAGACGGGCTGTGGTCCACACACTGGGATGTCGCCTGAATCAGGCGGAGTCACAGATGCTGCGGGACCGCCTGGCGCAAAAGGGCTACAGCATTGTCCCGTTTGGGAGCGAGGCTGACCTCGGCATCATCAACACCTGCACGGTGACCCGGGAGGCTGATGGCAAGTGCCGCAAGGCCATCCGGCAGTTTACCGCGAAAAACCCGGAGGCCTTCACGGCAGTGATTGGCTGCTATTCGCAGATGGGGGCAGCGGCCATTGCGGAAATACCTGGCGTCGACCTGATTGTCGGCAACCAGGACAAGTTTGCCGTCCTCGACCATCTCCGACAGGGAAAGATCGACCGGCCGCTCATTCTCAGGGATCGCATCAGTCGGGAGGATTTCAGCCATGGCTACGTCGGGGATATCCCTTTCGACAAACGGGCCAACCTGAAGGTGCAGGATGGCTGCGACTTCATGTGCAGCTTCTGCATTATTCCCTTCGCCCGTGGCCAGGCCCGTTCAAGGAATTGGGAGGATACCCTGGCGGAAGCCCGGGCAGCGGCCAGTCGGGGCATTAAGGAGCTGGTTTTGACCGGGGTCAACGTAGGGACCTACGAGAGCGAAGGGCGCAACATCGTCGATCTGGTGGATGCCCTGAATGAGGTTCCGGGATTGCTGCGGACGCGGATTTCCAGCATCGAGCCAACGACTGTTCCAGTAGCCTTGTTGGAGCGAATGGCTGACGAGGACCACAACCTTCTGCCGTTTTTGCACCTACCCCTGCAATCCGGTTCCAATGCCGTCCTGAGCTTGATGCGGCGGAAGTACTCCATGGAGGATTACATTGAATTTGTCCGTCTGGCCAAGGTTACTGTTCCCGGTCTCTGTCTGGGAACGGACATCATGGTTGGCTTTACCGGTGAGACCGAACAGGACTTCGACGAGACCTGCCGGCAATTCCTTGAGTTGCCCTTCGCCTACACACATGTCTTCCCCTTTTCAGAGAGGGAAGGTACCTTGGTAATGCAGAGAAAAGACGGGTGGGTGTCGATGGAGGAGCGCAACCGCCGCTGTGCCTTCCTGCGCCGCTTAAGCGATAAGAAACGATACGATTTCATGGAAGCCCATCGGGGAAGTGAAGCCAATGTGCTCCTTGAGGATCCAAGGGATGGGGGATTTCCCGGTTACACGGAAAATTACATCCGGGTGCGGGTGGATAATCCCGGGTACGACATCCGCAACCGCCTGGTCCGGGTACGCCTCGGGTCCGTCCGGGCAGACTGGATGGAGGCAGATGTTCTCTCCTATCTCGATGAAGAAGACCCGCGCCCCCGTTTGGCAGGGACGCGGGCCCGTATGTCAGGGATACGTGTTTAGGCTCGGCTCTCAATCTCCCGTCGTGGGAGAAAGCGTCTTGCCAGCAGCAGAAGAAGTGATGCCACGCCAAAGCCGAGGGCGGTGGCCGATGGTTCAGGGACACCGATGACCTGCAGGTTATCGAAGCCGACGGCCTCGCTACCGCTTGTCATGAGCGTGTCGATACGAATATTCAGTAGTGATCCCGTTACCGGAATGAAGGAGCTGGTAACGGTCTGGAAGGCGAGGCCAAGCTCGGTGGTATCACCGATGCCGTCGAAGTCCGTGTCGTTCAGGAGAGGTCCGTTGAAGGTTTGTCCATTGTTCTGGAAGGCGAGCGCGGTTTGCCACGGACCCTCATCAAAGTTGTATTCGACAAGGATAAAGTCATCCACACTGTCGAAGGCGCTGTTGGAACCGGCTCCGAGGTCAAGCGACAGTTGAATTTGCGGAATTCCCGGCAGGGATATGGAGGAGAAGTCGAGCAAGGCCACGCCGCTGGTGTTCTCGGCCGCGTCAATGTCTTCGGCCGCCCAGAACATGGATCCACCAAAACCGGTAAATGCCGGGATGCCGCTGGCCTCGGTGGTACCGTCGGTCCGGATGAAGTAGTCGTCACTGCCATCCGTGAAGGAACCAGTGGAGGTGTAGCGGGTCCCTTCACCATCGGTTTCGAATGATTCGTGAAAAATGATACTGGCTTCCAGGGTGATGGAACTGGCCATCAACGGGAGCATGAAGGGAAGGATTCTCGAGGATTTTTCTAAGGTGATTGCTTTCATAACGAGTGAAAGCATCACTACACCTTGGAGGGCATGCAAATGCGCCGTATACCTCTTTTTAGGTAGGCGTGGTATTGGAAGAAACCTTGTCCTTGGGCCTATTCGAGGACCATCACGAGGCGGTCTCCTTCAAGGAAGAGGCACCCCTCATCAAGGTTCCCGTCATCAATCATTTCATCAAGACGAACGAGGACACGGGTTCCTGCCTTGCAGTTGACGAGACAAATGCAGGGGGGCGAGGAGGGACCTTCCGGACTCCATTCCCATTCACCACCCCCAAGGGGTTGCTGGTCAAAGAGTCCAAGTGAGGCTTCCACGATGGGGGGAAGTTTATCCGTTTGCCCACCGTCAGGCCAATTCCCGTGCTCGGTCTTGTAGGCTATGAGGGCCGCGCCTTGCTTGCGGAAGGCCTCCGCCAGATCCGATGCCTGGTTCTGGGTCCGTCTCTGCAGATGATTGGGCATGGCCACGAGGAACATGAGACCGAAAATCGCAGCCATCACAAAGACCTCGACGAATGAGAAGCCTGTATCTCTTTTTCCCGACGCCATGGGAAAGAAGAGTCATAAACACTGAGGTAAATGTGTCAAACAAAGAAAATTTAATGTAAAAACCGGTCCAATTTATCTAATTATAATCGATTTCCTCATCTTTTGTGGAGCCTTGGAGGAGACGAAAGAGCTCGTGGCGTTGGCACTCCTTACCGAGAAACTCGAGAAAGAGGTCAAATCGGCGTTCGAGGGAAAGAGTCTCCAAAAGCATTTGCTTGGTGACCGCATTCTGGCACAGGGAGTGGACTGCCACATCGATAAAGGGACCGGGTTTCTCCAGTGAGTGGATAAACTGGACATACTCCTCGGGAAGCCCGGTTGTCAGGTAGGACTCACGGTCGAGAATTTCCAGGATTTTCTCTCGTTTTCCGGAGACAGAGGCGTCTTCCTCGTTGGCATCATGACAAGGGGCGACTCGAATGAGTCGGTACGGCGCTTCCTGGACTATTTCCACCAGGCGTACCCGCTTTATTCCCTGCAGGGCAAGGTTGGAGGTGCCGTCCGGGTTTTTGTGCGCTGCCCGGACGATGCCGACCGTACCCATGATAGCGGGGGGTTCCTCGTGGCCTTCATCGTTCTCCACGTGGCTCTCATTGAATATGGCGAACAACCTGTGTGAGTTGAGGACCTCCTCCAACATTATCCGGTACCGTTGCTCAAAGATGAACAGTGGCATTACGGCATGCGGGAACAGCACCGTATCCTGTAGAGTCATGACCGGAACAACCTCCGGTATTGTTATATCGCCTGTCTCATCCATGTTTGTGAGCATGATAAGTCAATTTCGCGGAAGGTGCAACTAGTCCTGGATACTTGGTTCGGCCCACTTCCATGCTTCCAGTAATTGAGGATCGGGATTATCCGTCTCTGCGTAGTAGACCGCCAATCTGAGGTAACTTAGGCGGTCCCGTGGGGTCTGCTCCCGCAGGTTGAAAATTTCCTCCAGGAGTGCCTCAGGCGAACGACCCCTTAATTCATCAATTTCTGTGATCCCGATATCCAACAGGTCGCGAACGGAAGATATGTCCATTCCCGGAATCCGTTTCAAGGGGGATTGGAGGGCCTCGATGTCGACCTTTTTCTTCTTCCGGCCAGTCAGTTCCTCAAAGGGCTCATGCATCGCGTTATGAAAGGTTTAGCAGCAGCAGCATGGCAAGCGGGATTTGGGAGAATTGGCTGAATTGCCTGCCTGCATTGGTGGGACAGGGGTGGGACAGGGAATGGCAGGGTGTGACACAAGGTGTGACAGGTGGTGTCACACTTTCTCATCCGTGGTGGGTGACGGGAAGATCTGAATTATCTCAAATTGTTGTATACCAATGCCTTAAGAAAATAACCCCATCTCTGGCACAGTGTTTGCAGGAGAATTGGCGCTATGGGTAAAATTTTAGGAATCGACTTGGGTACCACCAACTCCTGCATGGCTGTCATGGAGGGGGGCGAACCGGTGGTCATCCCGAACAGCGAAGGCTCACGCACGACACCGTCGGTTGTGGCTTTCACCAAGAACGGCGAGCGGCTTGTGGGCCAGGCTGCCAAGCGGCAGGCTGTCACCAATCCCAGCAATACAGTTTTTTCAGCGAAACGCCTCATTGGACGCAAGTTTACGGAAGTTTCTGAAGAATCGGCGCACGTCCCCTTCAAGGTGATTGAAGGAAAGAATGGCGATGCCTGGCTTGAGGTGGAGGAGAATGGGGAAACGAAGAGTTTTCCGCCGGAGCAGATCAGTTCCATGATTCTCGGCAAGCTGAAGGCGGATGCGGAAGCTTATCTCGGTGAGCCGGTCACGCAGGCCGTTATCACGGTTCCGGCATACTTTAATGACTCGCAGCGTCAGGCCACCAAGGACGCCGGCACGATAGCCGGGCTGGAAGTACTCCGGATTATCAATGAGCCGACAGCCGCCTCCCTGGCCTACGGATTGGACAAAAAGAGCGAGGAAACGATTGCGGTTTATGACCTCGGTGGAGGTACCTACGACATTTCCATTCTCGAGATCGGGGATGGCGTCTTTGAGGTCAAGGCCACCAACGGCGATACGCACCTCGGTGGGGACAACTGGGATGATGCCATTATCACCTGGCTCGTGGACGATTTCAAAAGCGAGCACGGCATCGACCTGCGCTCCGACAAAATGGCCCTCCAGCGCCTCAAGGAAGAAGCGGAAAAGGCCAAGATTGCCCTGAGCAGTTCCCAATCCACGGATATCAACCTTCCCTTTATCACGGCGGATGCCTCAGGTCCCAAGCACCTCAACGTGCAGCTGACCCGGAGCAAGATCGAGCAGATCACCGACCATCTCTTCCAACGGACCGTTGATCCCTTCAAGTCGTGTCTCAAGGACGCCGGCCTGACGGAAGGCGATATCGGCAATCTGGTCCTCGTCGGGGGCATGACCCGTATGCCGAAGGTCAACGAGGTTGCCCGCAATCTTGCCGGCAAGGAGCCGAACAAGGGTGTCAACCCGGATGAAGTTGTGGCCATCGGGGCTGCCATCCAAGGCGCTGTTCTCGCCGGGGACGTCAAGGATGTCCTCCTGCTTGATGTGACTCCGCTGACCCTTGCCATTGAGACAGCCGGTGGCGTGGCCACCGCGATGATCGAGCGCAACACCACCATCCCGACGAAGAAGTCACAGATTTTCTCCACCTACGCCGACCAGCAGACAGCGGTTGACGTCAAGGTGCTGCAGGGTGAACGCCCGATGGCCAAGGACAACAAGCTGCTGGGCAATTTCCGCCTCGACGGCATTCCGCCGGCCCCGCGTGGCATGCCGCAAATTGAGGTCACCTTTGACATCGACGCCAACGGTATCCTGCACGTGTCCGCAACCGACAAGGGAACGGGCAAGAAGCAGCACATCTCCATCACCAATGCCTCCGGTCTCTCGGATGACGAGGTGAACAAGATGAAGGAAGATGCCGAGCGCAACGCCGAGGCGGACGCCAAGGCCAAGGAATCGGCCGAGACCCGCAACCAGCTGGACACGGTCGTCTTCGGGACGGAGAAGGTCCTCAAGGAAAGCGGTGACAAGTTCAACGATTCCGAACGTACGCTCATCCAGGGCCTTGTTGACGAGGGCAAGCAAGCGCTCGAATCCAACGACGCCGAGCAGATGAAGGCGGCCTTGGAAAAAATCAACAACAGTCAGGAGATGCAGCAGGCGATGGCCCGCATGTACCAGGAGCAGGCAGCAGCTGCCGGTGCCGAAGGTGGTACGGAGCAATCGGGACCTGCTCCCGAAGCAGAATCTGCCTCTGCTGCCGCCGATGACAATGTCGTCGATGCCGAAGTCGAGGATGTTGACGAGAAGAAGTAATTTCCAGCCGGTCTGTTCCTTTCGGGGAGTAGGCCGGCCTTTTTGAACAACGCAAATCCAAATCTTATTTAACAACTAAATACTGATAGAAATATGGCTAATAAAGTGAATATCCAACCTCTCGGCGACCGCGTTCTGGTGAAGGCGATCGAAGTTGAGGAAGAAGTTAAAGGTGGAATCATCATTCCTGATTCAGCCAAGGAAAAGCCGACCACGGCAGAAGTCCTGGCCCTCGGCAATGGCAAGAAGGACGGCGAAACCTATGAGTTCTCCGTCAAGGTCGGTGACCAGGTCATCATCAGCAAGTACGGCGGCACGCAGGTCAAGCTGGACGATGTCGAGTACACCATTCTTCGCGAAGACGACATCCTTGGCATCATCGCCTAAGTGGCCGCCTCCGCATCACAACTGTTAACGAACAAACTTATTTAATATCATGGCTAAACAAATCCTATTCGACGAAAGCGCGCGCCGGAAGCTCCTGGAAGGGGTGGAAACGCTCGCCAACGCAGTGAAAGTAACCCTCGGACCCAAGGGCCGCAATGTTGTCATCGACAAGAAGTTCGGCAGCCCGACCGTCACTAAGGACGGTGTTTCCGTGGCCAAGGAAATCGAATTGAAGGACCCCTTTGAAAACATGGGCGCCCAGATGGTCAAGGAAGTGGCCACCAAGACCAGCGACATCGCCGGTGACGGTACCACCACCGCGACTGTCCTCGCCGAGGCCATCTTCCGTGAAGGCCTCAAGAGTGTCACCTCCGGTGCCAATCCGGTCTACATCAAGCGCGGTATCGACAAGGCCGTCGCTGCCGGGGTCAAGGCCATCCAGGAGATGAGCATTTCCGTGACCGACCGTGAGGCCGTCAAGAACGTGGCCACGGTCTCCGCCAACTGGGAAGAGGAAATCGGTTCCATCATCGCCGACGCGATGGACAAGGTTGGCAAGGACGGCACCATTACCGTTGAAGAAGCCAAGGGCATCGAAACCACGCTCGACGTTGTCGAGGGGATGCAGTTCGACAAGGGCTACCTCAGCCCGTACTTCGCTACCGACCAGGAAGCGATGGAAGCGGTTCTTGAGGACGCCTACATTCTCATCCACGAGAAGAAGGTTTCCAATCTCAACGATCTCCTGCCCTTGCTGCAGAAGGTTGCCCAGAGCGGCAAGCCCTTCCTCCTCATTGCTGAGGACGTCGAAGGCGAAGCCCTGGCCACCCTCGTGGTCAACAAGCTCCGTGGCATGCTCAACGTCTGCGCTGTCAAGGCTCCTGGCTTCGGCGACCGCCGCAAGGCCATGCTGGAAGACATTGCTGTCCTCACCGGTGGCCGTTGCATCACCGAAGACCTCGGCATCAAGCTGGAAAACCTTGAACTGACCGACCTTGGCCGTGCCAAGCGCGTCACCATCGACAAGGAAAACACCACCATTGTTGAAGGTGCCGGTACCGCCGCCGACATCCAGGGACGGGTCAAGCAGATCCGCCGCCAGATCGAGGAAACCTCCTCCGACTACGACCGCGAGAAGCTGCAGGAACGCCTGGCCAAGCTGGCCGGTGGTGTGGCCGTCATCAATGTTGGTGCCGCGACCGAGCCGGAAATGAAGGAAAAGAAGGCCCGCGTTGAGGACGCCCTGCACGCTACCCGTGCTGCCGTTGAAGAAGGCATTGTTCCCGGTGGCGGGGTTGCGCTCCTGCGCATCCGCAACGTTGTCGGAGACATCAAGCTCGAAGGCGACGAAGCCATCGGCGCCAACATCGTCTTGAAGTCGCTCGAGTATCCGCTGCGCCAGCTCTGCACCAACGCCGGTGTGGAAGGCAGCCTCGTTGTCCAGCATGTCCTCGATACCGATGGCAACACGGGTTACAACGTCGCTACCGAGCAGTACGAAGACCTCGTCAAGGCAGGTGTTGTCGACCCGGCCAAGGTTACCCGGAGCGCGCTGCAATATGCCGCCTCGGTCTCCGGTCTCCTGCTGACCACTGAAGCCCTCGTTACCGACCTCCCGGAAGAAAAGCCGGCTGCCGGTGGCGCACCTGACATGGGTGGCATGGGTGGTATGGGCGGCATGGGCGGCATGATGTAATGCCGGCCACGACCCTTTAGGACATAATCATAGTTAACGATCAAGCCCCGGGCAGGACGCCCGGGGCTTTTTGTTGTAGTAAAGGAGTCGGCGCTTCAGCGCCGGTCACTGAGACCGGGCCTGAAGGCCCGACTCTATTTCGCACAAAAAAGCCCCGACTTGCGTCGGGGCTTTGTGAAAAGATGCTCGACTATTGCCTCAGGCGGTCGCCTTGGCGTAATTCGCAGCTACCTTGTCCCAATTGACGACATTCCAGAAGGCGGAGATGTAGTCGGGACGACGGTTCTGGTAGTTAAGGTAGTAGGCGTGCTCCCAGACATCGAGGCCGAGGATCGGGGTTGCAGAGCAACCGGCGATGCTTTCGCCCATGGTCGGACTGTCCTGGTTGGCCGTGCTGCAGACGCAGAGGCTGCCATCGGCCTTGACGCAGAGCCAGGCCCAGCCAGACCCGAAGCGGGTCGCTCCAGCCTTGGCAAATTCCGCTTTGAAGTCATCAAAGCTGCCAAAGACGGCGTTGATCTTGTCTCCCAGCTCACCGGTCGGCTCACCGCCGCCATTGGGGGAGAGGATGGACCAGAAGAAGCTGTGGTTGGCGTGGCCGCCGCCGTTGTTGCGGACAGCGGTCTGGACGGCCTCGGGAAGGTCACCAATCTTGCTAATGAGGTCGGCGATGCACTCGGGGCCTTCAATGCCGGCTCCCTCGAGGGCATTGTTCAGATTCGTGATGTAGGTATTGTGGTGCTTGCTGTGATGAATCTCCATCGTGCGCGCATCAATATGCGGTTCGAGGGCATCGTAAGCGTATTCCAGTTCCGGTAATGTATATGCCATGATGTGTTTATTGGTTTTTGAGTTAAAAACGAAAGTTAAACAAACCGCAGGATTGCCGGTTCGTCAACTGCCAGCCCGTTTTACTTGAAAGTAACCCTGCAAGACTGCCTTGCACTCTGCTTCCAGAACACCGCCCTCGACCTCGACGCGGTGGTTCAGGTCCGGCAGCTCGTGCACCGCAGTGGCTCCTCCCATGCAGCCCATCTTGGGATCGGGAACGGCGTAGACAACATGCGACAACCGGGCCATGACGCTGGCGCCCGAGCACATCGGACAGGGTTCCTTGGTCACATAGAGCGTGGCTCCGTTGAGCCGCCAGTCGCCGATGACCTCCGTGGCCTGGGTGATGGCGAGAATCTCGGCATGCGCGGTCGGGTCGTTGAGCGACTCCACCTGGTTGTAGGCGCGGGCGATGATTGCCCCGTTAAATTCAATCACCGCCCCGATTGGCACTTCGTTGGCTTTCCACGCCTTGAGGGATTCATTAAAGGCATGGGACATGTAATACGACCTGTCCCGGTGCAGCTCGGATGGGTGGAGCTTTTCAAAGGGGCAGGGCGGTGGTGGGTCGGTTTTCATGAAAGAATCCAATTTCAATCCCAATCCCCATTCCATTCGAGATTAAAATACGCTGAGGGGGGAGGATTAAGATCAAGATTAAGGTTAAGACTAAGATTGGGATTGAGATTGGGATGGGGATTGGGATTGTAGGGGAAGGATGGAGAGACGTGTGCAGCATATCCATATTCCCAAGTGTGCCGGGAACAGTGTTTTCAAGGCCATGCGGGAGGCCCTGCAACCGGACCGCACCCTGGTGCTTGATTCCATAGCCACATACCTTGCTGCGAGGAAACTGAAGCGATGCCGGAATGAGTTCGAGTTCGAGAGTCTGCACCTTGAGGTGAAGCAGGTCCTGTTGTCCTTTTATCTTGAGCAGGGCTATCCCATGATCAGCGGACACTTGCCATTCAGTCCCTTGTGCCACAGCCAGTTCAGTGATAGCACGGACTTCGTCACCATCCTCCGGGAGCCACTGGAGCGATTGAAGTCTCATGTGGCCTACCTGATATTTGCCCAGCCGCGGACCTCCGTGGAGGATTACTATACCGGCAAGGTGGATCCGGCCGACGAGGTGGTCCGCATCCTCCAACGGGAGGAGATCGGTATCTGGATGGCCCGATCCCTCACCGTCTACCTGGGTGGCCTCGGTATGGACGGCAAGGCTGACCTCAGTAATCGGGTCCCAAACGCCATCTCTTCCCTGGACAAGCTACAATTGGTCGGATTTGACCACGACATTCCCGGTTTTGCCCAGCGGTTCGAAAGCCTCTACAAGCGGCCTCTTTCAATTGGTCGGGAGAACACCATCCGCCAGGTCCAGGATGACCAGGACCTCCTCAAGCGGGTCTATGACGTATTCGAAGGCTCCATGAAAAAGGTAATCCAGGAAATGTCGGCAGACGATCTCGCCCTTTATGAATCGGCCCTGAGCAAGTGGGGTTGAGACCTTCTTGAATTCGTCGAGGCAGCTTCCTCTACCGGGTGGCTGCCGATTCATAGCTTGACTTTAGTAGCGATCCAGCCAGTGATCTCCCTGCTTAATCAAACGAAATCCAGACCCATTATATGACCGAATCTGAAGTTGTAGAAGTTGAGGGCAAAGTTGCCGCCGTTCTCCCGGGTACCATGTTCCGGGTGGAATTGAAGAATGGACACCAGGTATTGGCCCACATCTCAGGAAAGCTGCGTAAGCATTTCATCAAGATCACGGTCGGGGACATGGTGAAAATGGAGATGACCCCGAAGGATATCGACAAGGCGCGTATCATCTACCGCCTCCGCAATGCTCCTTCGAACCGGAACGCGCCGATCCGCAGTTTCGGGCCCCGCAAGCGCTGACCAAAGCCCGCCCGAGGTATTCTGGGACTGGCTCCGCCCCGTATCTTGGGTTGTTTTCCCAATTTACTCTGGAAATATGGAATAAGCTATGGTAGCTTCAGCTTCACATTAGTAGAGAAACCTTTATTCACCAAGAACCCTGTATTTGGAAAGGACGGAAATGAACCAGTTAGCGAGCAGTGTCATCGACACGATTGGAAATACTCCCCTGATTAAATTGAATGCGGCAGCGGACGGCTGCGTAGCGGACGTGTACGTGAAGTGCGAGTGGTTCAATCCGCTGGCGAGCGTGAAGGATCGGATTGCCAAGGCGATGATCGAGGCCGCGGAGGCGGACGGCCGCTTGAAGCCGGGAGGAATCGTCATTGAGCCGACGAGCGGCAACACGGGGATTGGTCTGGCCTTTGTCTGCCGGGCGAAGGGTTACCGTTGCCTGCTGACGATGCCGGAGACGATGTCGATGGAACGCAGGGTCCTGTTGGCCTTGCTGGGCGCGGAACTGGTCCTGACACCGGGACCGAAGGGGATGCCGGGAGCGATGGCCAAGGCACAGGAACTGATTGATCAGTACGGTGATGAAGCATTTGGGCCGGGGCAGTTTGACAATCCCGCGAACCCGGAAGTGCACCGCCAGACGACAGCTGAGGAAATCTGGACAGCTACGGATGGTGCAGTGGATATTTTCATGGCTGGCGTTGGTACCGGTGGAACCATCACCGGAGTGGGCGAGGTGCTGAAGTCCCGCAAGCCGGATGCGAAGATTATCGCCGTCGAGCCGGCTGCCAGTCCGGTAATCAGTGGTGGCCAGCCGGGTCCGCACAAGATCCAGGGGATCGGTGCCGGTTTCATTCCGAAGAACCTGAACGTGGATGTCATCGATGACACGGTGACCGTGACGAACGAGGATGCCTTTGACATGGCCCGCAGTGTTTCCATTTCCGACGGCCTGGCTGTCGGTATTTCCTCGGGTGCGACCATATGGGCAGCCCTACAGGTAGCCAAGCGCCCGGAAAACAAGGGCAAGATGATTGTCGTGGTGGCGGCCAGTCCGAGTGAACGCTACCTCAGCACACCCTTGGCGGAATCGGCCCGGGAATCGGCGGCAAAGCTCGAAACAGCCACCGTTTAGGCCCGCCACGGTTCCGTTAGAACACCTTTCAGACCGCCTGCAAATCGCAGGCGGTCTTTTTATTGACGAGGCTTTACGGGAGGGGCAGTCGCCGATAGCTTAAATACGTGGATTCGGTGATAGTATGGTTCAGGCAGGATTTGCGGTTAGCCGACAATCCGGCATGGCAGAAAGCGGTGGCCAGCGGTCGACCGGTCCTTCCGCTGTACATACATGCCCCTGATGAAGCTGGTCGCTGGAAGCCCGGCGGGGCTTCGCTGTGGTGGCTCCACCATGCCCTCGAAGACCTGCAATCGCAACTGAATGAGGCAGGGCTGCGCCTTATTCTGCGCAGCGGGGGCAGTGAAGAGGTTTTAAAGGAGTTAGTCGAGGAAACCTCGGCCAAGGCTGTCTATTGGAACCGTTGCTACGAGCCGCATCGTGTGCGCCTTGATGGCCAGATTAAGCGCTCCCTCAAGGACCACGGGGTGGATGCCTGGAGCGGCAACAGCTCATTGCTCTACGAGCCATGGGAAGTGGCCACGGGCGCTGGAAATCCCTACAAGGTCTACACGCCGTTTTCCAAGGCTTGTGCCAAACTGCCGACCAAAAGGCCGGTCAAGGTCGAAGGGGAGGCAGGTATTTCCGATAGCTGGCCCGACTCATTGTCCCTGCAGTCCCTCGGATTGCTGCCGGAAATCGAATGGGACAAGGGGATGCGGGAGTTCTGGGATCCCACCCGGCAAGGCGGGCTTAATCGGATGCAGGCATTCCTGGATGATTGTGCCGGCGACTACGCCGAGGCACGCGACTACCCGGCGGTCGATGGTACCTCTCGCCTCTCGCCATACCTGCATTGGGGACAGCTTGGTCCCCGGGAGGTGGCGGCGGCCATTGAAGAGGCCGACAAAAGCCCGGGCAGGGATGTGTTTCACCGGGAAATCGTCTGGAGAGAGTTCGCTTATCATGTCCTCTATCATTTTCCGGACACGCCTGAAGAACCTCTGCAGCTGAAGTATGCCAAATTTCCCTGGAAAAAGGATAGCTCCATCCTGAAAGCGTGGCAACGCGGCCGGACCGGGTACCCTATTGTCGATGCCGGCATGCGGCAGCTTTGGGAAACAGGGTGGATGCACAACCGGGTACGGATGATTGTCGCCTCATTGCTCGTCAAGCACCTGCTTCATTCATGGGAGGATGGGGCGGCCTGGTTTTGGGATACCCTTGTTGATGCTGACCTTGCCAGTAATACCCTTGGCTGGCAATGGGCTGGGGGGTGTGGCGCTGACGCCGCTCCCTATTTCCGGATATTCAATCCAATGACCCAGAGCGAGAAGTTCGATGCGGATGGGAATTACATTAAGCGCTACGTCCCTGAGCTCAAGGATGTGCCGGAGAAGTACATCCACACGCCTTGGGAAATGCCGCCGGAGGTTCAGGAAGCCGCCTCATGTATCATTGGCAAGGATTACCCCGAGCCCATCATCGAGCACAAGGCGGGAAGGGAGCGGGCGCTTGCGGCCCTGGCCTCCCTCAAGGAGGATAAAGCGTGAGTTCCGCCAGGAAAAAGCTGCGCCATTTGGTCGTTGTTCTTGGGGACCAACTGGACTTGTCGGCATCTACCCTCGCCGAATTCGACAAGGAGCGGGATCTGATCTGGATGGCGGAAGCGGCTGGTGAAGCGGGACACGTCTGGTCCACCAGGATGCGCATCGCTTATTTCTTCTCAGCCATGCGCCACTTCCGGGAAGCACTCAAGGCTGAGGGACTGCCGGTCCATTACCATGAGATCGACGACAGTGAACGCGGATTGATGGATCTGCTCCAAGACACGCTGGAGGACCTGCAACCGGAGAAGGTCATTTGCACCCTGCCCGGTGAGTGGAGGGTACTTGAGGAGCTGCGGCAGGCTTGCAAGGAGGCCAGTTGCCCGCTCGAGGTGCGGGAGGACAGCCATTTCATGGATGTCCCGGAAGCATTCCGTGATTGGGCCGAGGGACGCAAAGCCATCCGGTTGGAGTATTACTATCGGGAAATGCGCAAACGTCACCAGATTCTCATGACAGAGGATGGAAAGCCCGAGGGTGGCGAATGGAATTTCGACAAGGAGAACCGGGGCAGCTTCGGCAAGGACGGGCCCGCCAAGGACAAGCCTGTTCCCCCTTCATTTGCGGCGGATGCCATCACCCGGGAGGTAGTGCGGTTGGTCAATGAGCGGTTTAGTGACCATCCGGGTTCCCTCGATGATTTCCGCTGGCCAGTGACGAGGGAAGACGCCCTTACTGCCCTTGAGGACTTCGTGAAAAACCGCCTGCCGGAATTCGGGCTCTACCAGGATGCCATGTGGACGGGCGAACCCTGGCTCTATCACTCCCTGCTTTCACCGGCGCTCAACGCCAAGCTGCTGAATCCGCGGGAGGTCATCAAGGCGGCGACAGATGCCTATCAGGCGGGCGGGGCTCCGCTGAACGCGGTGGAGGGATTTGTGCGCCAGATTCTCGGGTGGCGGGAATATGTCCGGGGTGTCTACTGGTGGAAAATGCCGGGATACCTCGAACTCAACGCCCTGCAGGCGGAAGCGCGCCTGCCTGAATTCTACTGGACTGGCGAGACCCGCTACCGCTGCCTCTCGGAATCCTTGCAGCAGACCCTGGAACATGGCTATGCCCATCATATCCAGCGACTGATGGTAACCGGACTGTACGGACTGCTCCTCGGGATTGATCCGGTTGAAATGCACAAGTGGTACCTTGCCGTCTATGTGGATGCGGTGGAATGGGTGGAGCTGCCCAATACCCTCGGGATGTCCCAGTTTGCCGACGAGGGAATCATGGCCTCGAAGCCCTATGTAGCGAGCGGCAAATACATTCAGCGGATGAGCAACTACTGTTCAGGTTGTCCGGCCAACCCCGCCAAGGCGACCGGGGAGGATGCCTGCCCCTTCACGACACTGTATTGGGATTTCCTCTACCGTCATCGGGAAGACCTTTCCTCAAACCGGCGCATGCAGATGCAACTGCGCAACCTTGAGCGCAAGTCTGAGGATGAGATGGCGGCCATTCGTGAAGCGGCAAAATTGGCATGGGCCAATCCGTCCGGAATGGAGGTTCCGGCATGAAGAAACAGCGATTCAGTAAATCCTCTGTTGTGCCGGTTCCGGTGGAGCGCCTGTGGGACTGGCACATGACGGAGGGTGCCTTTGAACGACTGGTTCCTTCATGGCAGAGAGTGGAGGTGGTAAAGCGGCCGGAACAAATGACACCAGGCAGCACAGTACTTTTGCGTCTGCATGCCGGATTCCTCAAGCGGGATTGGCGGGCCCGCATCGAGTCCGTTGAGGAGAACCGGCATTTCGTCGATATCCAGGAGAAGGGCCCCTTTGGTTTCTGGTGCCATGAGCACGGCATGGAGGCGGCGGGTGGGGATTCATCCTGTTTAATCGACACAATCGACTATGCACTGCCAATGGGGCTTGGCAAGGTGCCGGGCATGAACCGACTTGCTGACAGCCAGCTGGAGCGCCTTTTCCGATTCCGTCATGAGCAAATGCGACTCGACCTGGAGCGGTATCCTGAACTGCCCGGTGCAGGGCGAACAGTTCTGGTAACCGGGGCAAGCGGCCTTGTCGGTCGCCGGTTGGTTCCATTCCTGAAGACACTGGGATACCGGGTCCATGAGCTGACCCGGGGACCGGCAGGTCCGCAGCGATTCAATTGGGACCCTGAGCGACAATTCCTCGATTCCAACGCCCTTAAGGATGTCCATGCTGTGATTCATCTAGCCGGTGCCAATATCGCCGCTGGTCGTTGGACAGAGGCCCGCAGGAAAGCGATCCTCGAAAGCCGGATTAATGGGACACGGACCCTGGTCGAGGCAATGAAGGAATTAGCAAATCCTCCTAAAGTGCTAATTTCCTCCTCGGGAGTGAATTTTTACGAAGCCGACGGACAACCGAAAAACGAGGGCTCAGCTTCTGGATCGGGGTTCCTTTCGGAGGTCTGTCGTCAATGGGAAGGTGAAGCCATGGAGGCAGCGAAGGTCGGTATCCGGACTGTTTGTTTGCGGACAGCCGTGGTCCTCGATCCGTCTGGAGGGGCCTTGGGCAGGATGCTATTACCCTTCAGGCTCGGGCTTGGCGGACCTGTTGGGTCTGGAAGCCAAGGCTTTCCGTGGATTGAGATGGATGACTTACTCGATATATTTATCCACCTAATGGAAGGTGAAACAATCCAAGGTCCGGTCAATGCGGTGCATTCACATCAGCTGACACAACGCACCTTCAGTAAGTGCCTCGGGGCTGTCCTTGCCCGTCCTGCAATCCTGCCGCTGCCGGCCCCGGTCGTAAAACTGGCTTTTGGACGAATGGGTGAGGAGACCCTGCTTGCCAATCTCAACGTCCGGCCCGATGTTCTTGAGTCTTCCGGCTATTCATTCCGTTTCAAGACCCTTGAAGCGACCCTGCGGCACATACTTGGTCGCTAGAAACTCCTGCTCTCATGCCTTTGCACTACCTCAATCCCCTCGTTTGCGCCCTTTTTTTTGCGCTGGCCAACATCGTCCTCAAGCGGGGCATGATGGATGGGACAGGGGCCCTCCGGTGTGTCTTCATCACAAACGGAACGTTCTTCATATGCCTCATTCCACTGTGGTGGATTTTTCCGACCCCTGTTGATCCGACCCTCTTGTGGGCTCCGGTCGTGGCTGGGATAGCGGCCTTTCTCGGTTCCCTGTTTTCCACTCTGGCCCTGAGGGTTGGTGATGTTTCAGTAGCGACACCATTGCTGGGAGGAAAAGTTCTCTTTGTGGCCCTGCTGTCTACCTTGATTCTGGGCAATCAACTGCCCCTGAGTTGGTGGGCCGGGGCAGTCCTTGCCGGGGCCGGAATCTTCTTCCTTGGCCAAGGACCTGGCCGCAAAGGGGCGGGAGGTCCCCTCTGGCTGACCATCGTCCTTTCACTTCTGGGAGTCTTTTTCTTTGCCCTGATGGACATCATCATCGCCGGGTGGGGCAAATCCTTTGGATTTCAACGGTTCGTGGCCCTGCAGCAGGTCGTCACATTCGGGCTCAGCCTTTTCCTAATCCCCTTCTTCAAGGAACCGTTGAAGAATGTCCCCCGACACAGCCTGTGGTGGGTATTTGTCGGCAGCCTGATCATTGTCGGCCAGTTTTTCCTCCTGAACTGGACCATCGCCATGTACCGGGATCCGACAGCAATCAATATCGTCTACAGCTCACGGGGGGTGTGGTCAGTTATCCTTGTCTGGACGGTGGGCCGCTTGCTGGGCAACGAGGAACGGTCGCGGGGAACGGCGGTCCTGGCCCAACGGGCATTGGGCGCATTGTTACTGGTTATAGCCATTTCCCTGGTGATTGTTGTTTGACCATTTCCCTTGTGATTCGGCGGATAGCAGCTATCAGTTTAGGGATATGGCTGATTTTGTAATACGTGTCCTGAAGTGGCTTGCCGCGCTGGTTACGGCCTACTTCATTTTATTCGCGCTCCTGTTCCTCATGCTGATCGGGATTGGAATTGCCTTCCAACCGACTCCAGTGACCGTCGAGCCAAACTCGGTCCTGGTCCTGGATCTGGGATTTAACCTGACGGACCGGCCAGAGACGGATGATCCGGCGGCGCTCATCGCCGATGCCCTTGAAGGCAGCATTTCCCAGACGGCCTCCCTGCGGCAGGTGATCAACACCTTGGAGAGTGCCAGTAACGACTCCGATATTCATGGCTTGCTGATAAAGGGCAACCTGCAGGCGGGAAGTTACGGCACCAGTTTCGCCGCCCTGCGGGAGTTCAGGCAGGCACTCTTGGACTTTGGCAAGAAAAAGCCTGTCTGGAGCGTCTTGAAGTGGGACACCCTGCGGGACTATTACCTGAAGTCCGCAGCGACGGAGGTCATTACCGATTCGCATGGGATGGTCGACTTTCGGGGGCTTCGGGCCGAGCGCCTTTACCTCGGCGAGGCCTTTGAGCGCATTGGTATTGATGTCCAGGTGGAAGCCGTTGGTGAATTCAAGACGGCCGGGGAGAGCTTCCAGCAGGCATCCATGTCGGAGGCCGAAAAAGAGCAACTGGAAGACCTTATCGGTGACCTCTGGGAGGCGATCGTCGGCGATATTGCTGCTTCGCGAGGTGTTGATGTCGCGACCCTGAACGCGGTCGCGGAGAAAGAGCTCTTTAACACAGGCAAGGAAACCATAGGCAACCATCTGGTTGACACCATCATGACTGAAGACCAGCTGCTTGACTACCTTGTCAGCAAGGTTGGGTTTGATGGGGAGGGGGAGACCTATCGCCAGTTTGATTTCCAGGATTACCGCAACCTGAGGGATCCCATGGCGGGATTGATGGATTTTGATCTGAGTAACAACAAGGTGGCCATCCTGTATATCCAAGGACTGATACTCGACGGTAAGAGCGGCGATGGGATTGCCGGTGCGACGACCATCAACCGCCAGCTTCGCAAACTGCGCAACGATAACTCCGTGAAGGCAGTCGTTCTCCGCGTTAACAGCCCGGGTGGCAGTTCAACTGCTTCCTCCCGGATTGCCCGGGAGATTGAACTGACCAACGAGGAGAAGCCTGTTGTTGTCTCCATGGGGACGATTGCCGCCAGTGGCGGTTACATGATTTCCGCCGTTGGTGATTATATTTTTGCCGAATCAACGACCATCACCGGTTCCATTGGTGTTGTCTCGATGCTTTGGAACATCGAGGAACTGGCCGGCAAGCTTTCCCTGCATTTTGAAGGTGTGGAGACTCATCCGTTTGCCGGCTCCTTTTCCCTTGCCAGGGCCAAGACCGAGGAGGAGTTGCGGCAAATCCGGGTCATGGGGGAACAGACCTACGATGAGTTCCTGCAGGTTGTCGCGGTCAACCGTGGCATCACCCGCAACGACTTGCTGCCATTGGCGCAGGGACGCGTATGGTCCGGGACCGCAGCGGTCAAAAGCAACCTCGCTGATGAAATAGGCGGGCTGAAGAGTGCCGTCCAGCGGGCTGCGGACCTTGCCGGGATCGGGGACGGATTTGATGTCATCGAGCGGCCCCGGCCGCTGACCCTCGAAGAGAAGATTGAGGAAATGCTGACCGGTGGGTCCATGACCCTGGCCCGACCGACTCCCCGTGGGCAGTTGGGAATCATGCTCAGCGACCTCGAGGAGGAGGTACAGCGTCTGGCATCCTTGAATGACCCGCGCGGACTCTATACCGTCGTTCCCTACAACCTGAAAATATACTGATTTAACCCGATAGATAACGATGTCATTAAAAGGCAAAACGATCACAGTTGAACAAACCTGCAACGCTACCCGGATTCCTTCAGGAGAGCCCTTGCACCTGAATCCCGGCGAGGAATATGTCATCAGCCAGGCCCTGGGAGGGAGCGTTACCCTGCGTGATTCCGGGGGGCTTTACCGGGTCGGGCTAGAGGATGTCGATGCCCTGGGGGCAGAGGTTGCTGAAGCTGCGCGCCAAGCGGCCGATGTCGAGGTGGAGGATGTACCGTTCAGCGAGGAGCTGGTTTGGGACGCCTTGCGACAATGTTTTGATCCGGAAATCCCGGTTAATATCGTCGACCTCGGCTTGATTTACGATTTGCAGATAACCGAGGCGGGCGAAGGGAAGTACGCCATTGCCGTCAAGATGACCCTGACGGCGACGGGATGCGGGATGGGACCAACCATTGCCGCCGATGCCCAGGCCAAAATTGAAGCCATCCCGTCTGTTGCCTCGGCGGTTGTCGATATTGTCTGGGATCCACAATGGACTCCGCATATGATTTCTGACGAGGCCCGCAAGGTGCTCGGCCTCGACTGATCCTCGGGGGAGCGGTTAAGGAGACACCGTGGGCGAGCAGAATCTACCGAAGGTTGAACGGGAGCAGATCGATCGCTTTCTCCGCTTTATTGAGTCCGAGCGGCAGTACTCCTCCTACACCGTCCGCAATTATCGGCAGGCCCTGGAGGGACTGCTCTCCTATGTTGCCGAGGGCCGCTCCGGTGTTCGCAACCTCTTCGAAATGATGGGTCCCTTGACCATCCGGTCCTATGTCATTGATGCCCAGCGGACCGGTGTCTCCAAGCGTACCCTTCACCTGAGGCTATCTGCTTTCCGGTCTTTTTTCCGCTACCTCCGGAAACATGGAATCGTTGACCACAACCCTGTTGCTGGAATCAGCGTTCCGAAGTATCGCAAACCCTTGCCCAAGTTCCTTACGGAAAGGGAAATGGAGCGCTTTCTGGACGGACCGGCACAATTGCTTGAAGCAGGCGAGTGCGATGGGTTTACAGCGAAACGGGATGCCCTTTTGTTCGAGCTCTTCTATGGGGCTGGACTGCGCATCAGTGAGGTCGTGCAGGCAACCTGGGGCAGCTACGACAAAGGCTCCCGTTGCCTCAAGGTTCTAGGCAAGGGGCGCAAGGAACGCCTGTGCCCGGTTGGCGAGCACGCCGCCCGGTTAATGGAGGAATACCGCAAGGATCATGCGGTGGTTACCGGACAGGAGGATCCCATCCTCCACACCCTCGCCGGCAAGCCACTCTCACCCTTCTGGATTCAAAAGCGGATGAAGATCTATCTGCGACTGGCCGATCTCCCGGAAGACCTGACACCACACAAAATCCGGCACTCCTTCGCCACGCATCTGCTCAATGCCGGCGCGGATATGCGGGTGGTGCAGGAGTTACTTGGCCACGCAAGTCTTTCCACCACTCAGATCTATACCCATGTCGGCCTCAAGCGGCTCAAGGATGCGCACTCGCAGGCGCATCCCCGGGCTTAGGCAGGAACTGCGTCGTAAACCATTTCCCGGCAGGACTGGAAGTGTCCTCAAGCATCTCGAGGGCCTCCATTTCGTGAGCCAGCACTTCCATACGGGACGGGTCCAATCGCCCGACATTGTGACCATCGGGACCGTCACCGGTAACCAGGCGACGCTCCTGCATTGCCCCGTAGCTGAAGGCTATGAATGCCTCGTTCATCTTCGGATTCTGTCCGGCGATGAGCGCCAGGGCGGGTTCCGGGTCGTTGAGGATAAAATCCCTCCAGCCACGAACAGAGGCGTGGACAAAGCGTCTCACCAGATCGGGATCTTCCTCAATCAGGGAGCGGAGGCAGTAGATTCCATGGTAGGGATCGAATCCAGACTCACGCAGGGGAAGGACTTTCGCCTCCAGTCCAGCTTGCTGGACATAAAATGGCTCGTTGGTCAACAGGCACTGCTGGATAAATTCCGGATCATTGAGGAAGCGTTCAATCCCGAAATCGTGGGGGATAATGTCCAGATTGATGCCATAGCGCGATTCCAGCCAACGGATCCATGCCAGGCCCGGGATGGCCATTACTTGCCGGCCATCCAGTTCTTCAAATGTTGAAATGGGATTCGAGGCATGGAGAAGCAGGGCCTGCGGATCGTGTTGCAGGGTGGCCATGACCATGGTCACCGGCACATCGCGACGACACAACGAGTAGATAGTGTCGGCCCGGTTCATGGCGAAATCGGCCCGTCCCTTGAGGACCTTCTGGGTCGACATGGCATTCGGTCCTCCCGGCAGGATTGTCACCGACAAGCCGGCCTCTTCGTAGAATCCCCTGGCCAGGGCCTGGTAGAAGCCACCGTGCTCGGGTTGCGGAAACCAGTCGGTCTGGAGGATGACTTGGTCCAGCTTTGCCTCCAAGTCATTTCCCGGCTCTGCGTCACGCCGGCATCCAATGCCCATGAGCAAGCTTCCGAGGAGTAGAAAAGCGCTCAACTGTAGCTGCCGTAACCGCACTTCCGTATTTGATGCATAAAAAAGCCGGATGGGGAAGCCCCATCCGGCGAAAAGTGGTCTGCTGGAGATTCGGACGCCGATTAACCGCGGCGACGATTCTTGAGGGCGTCCCGGATCTGGTTCAGGTAGGCCTGGACATTCTCATGATACTCCAGTCCTTGGGCTGTTTCCAGAAGGTCGGCTGCCTGGTCCAGTTCATTGCGCTGCACCCGAAGCTGGGCTTCCCCGATGTAGGCGCGGCGGCGGTCCATCAAGTCATCGAGGTTTTGCGCCCGCTCATAATAGAGAATAGCGCGTTGCTCGTATTCCCTCTTGAGGCGAGTCCGCTCAATCTCATCAGTGACGGTGGCTTCCGCCTCGAGGTCACCATAGTAGCGGGCAAGGTTGAGAAGGGCCCGGCCATTGAAAGCGTCCCGCTTGAGGAGGGCTTCCAGGTTGGCTGCCGCTTCAGCACCCTTGCCAAGGGAAATGTTGATTTCCGAGCTCAGGGAAAGGAGTTCAATTTCGTCCTCCTCGTCCATGTTGCCCTTGTAGACAGCCTGGATTTTCTCGATGACGGCCATGCCTTGTTCATAGGCGATGTAATTGTTGAGCGACTTGGCTGCACCAATGAAGGAATTGAGGTAAGCCTGCGAGGGTTCCATGGCGATGGCCTCGAGATAGACTTCGGTGGCCTCGTCGACCATATCCTTGTTCATGTAGACGTCACCCAGGAGCATCAGCGAAGGAACATTGGACTTGCCCATGAAGCGGACAATTTCCAGGTTTCGCGCAGCCTGGTCGATTTCCTCGAGGGCAATGTAGCAGTTGGCCTGGGCCATCCAGAAGGTGGGTTCGTTCGGACTGCGTTGCAGCATTTCGGCAAAGATTTCCTTGGCTTCGGCATAGCGTTCCTGCTGCAGCAGGACGTTGCCCAGGAGTTGCTTGAACTGCGGAATGGAGGGATTGATCATGAGGCTGTTGCGCAGGGCGGATTCAGCGGAAACCAACTTGCCTTCCTCCATGTAGATAGCCCCGAGAATACCGAAGGACACGGCATCCCGGTCGCCCAGTTCGATGGCCTTGACGAAGTGCACCTTGGCTTCCTCCGCCTTGTCATTGCGGAAGAGCAGGTTGGCAAGATTCTTGTGGGCCCGCTTGAAGTTCGGAAATCCGGTGTTCGGGTCAATGGCCCGCTTCAGGTAGCGCTCGGCCCGGGCGATAGACTGTTTGGAACGTGCCTCGTCCTTGGTCACTTCCGCGTTCCGCATTTCCAGGGTGCCGGCAATCTGCAGCATCATCGGGCTGGTTACTGTTCCTGCGGCCTGTTGCTCACGGATGAGGGCCTCGACCGCTCCAACGGCTGCCCGGAGGTCAGCATCCGCTCCGGTTTGCAGGAGGTCGCGTACCTGTCCAAGCACTTCCCGTTCACGCGGATCTTCGGGGATACCGGGTTCAACGCCTGTATCGACTCCGTAGTAGCCCATGAAGGCCTGTTGCCATTCCTTGGTGGCGTAGAAGGCCAGGGCGGGTGCAGCGTCCACGTCAATGACTTGCTTCTGGGCCTGGACTGCAACGCAGGCCCCAGCGAGGGTTATGAGGGTGATGATTCGTTTCATGGGAAATCTCTTATGTATAGGTTCTAGCGGTTAAATTTGAAGGGAATGGGAAGGCGGACCCAAACGTTCACGGCCTTGCCATCCTTTTCACCGGGTTCAAAGCGCCATTTGCGGACAGCCCGGATGGCTGGTTCCTCAAAGGCGGGATTGTCGGAGCGCTCCACGGTAATCCTCGACGTTGTCCCATCCGCACGGACGGCGAATTTGAGGACAACGGTCCCGGAGATACCTGCCCGACGCAGTTCCGGTGGATAGGTCGGGGAGGGCCGGGAAATCGGCCGCGGAGGCTGAGTCAGGTCAGACAGTTCGTAGATGATATCATCCAGCTGATCCCCGACATTGATAGTGGGGACAGTGAAGTCCGAACTGGCAATACCCGAGAGGTCGGCGCTCATGGACAACTCCAATTGTTCCAGGGTCGGAGGTTCACGATTCTGTTCGATCTCCTCGATGTCTTCATCCTGGTCCTCCTCTTCCGGAGGCGGCGGTTGCTCCATCATCGTGGGTGGTTTCATTTCCACCACATCCACTTCGGCCCGGTCGCGGCCACCGAATTCGGTTATCAATTGGCTGATCGGCAAGGCCAGCAATACGGCAGCCATGAAGACAAAGCCGGTCAGTAATGACCGTGGAATCTCTGTCTTGAGATCGGGTGGCTGGTTAATGTGTTTGTTGGGCATGCTCGAAATTCTAGGGGGATTCAGTTGAAATGCTCACCACGGAAGGTGGATTCGCCAGTTTGCACTCGTCGATCACGCGGATGACAATACCAGCAGGGGCGGCACGGTCAGCCTGCAGGATGACGGGCATGAACTGGTTGTCCGCGGTGAGACGCTTGACTACGCCCCGGACGCCAACAACCCCGATATTGGACCCTCCATAGACCACTTCCCCGTCCGGGGTAATGGCGATGAGGATGGAATTCTTTTCCAAATCGAGGGAAGAGAGGGCAAATTCGCGCTCCACCTCGACACCCGGTTCCTGCACGAAGACCGTCGTGACAATGAAGAAAATCAGCAGGATGAAGACCATATCAATCATCGGGGAGATGTTGATATCGCTCATTTCCGCTTCGTCTTGCAGAATACTTCCACGCTTACTCATCGGGCGTCCTCCAGTTTGTGGACCCGTTGTACGACCGTCGTTTCCAGCTCAGCCAGAAAGGCGAGGTAGGTATTCCGGGAACGGATGACCAGGGAAATGAAAATATAGCCCGGGATGGCAATCATGAGACCGGTCTGCGTCGTGATGAGGGCCACCCGGATACCTTCGGCAACCAGGTCCACCGCCTGCCCGGAGGCCGTTGCCAGCCCGCGGAAGGTAGTTAGCATCCCGATGACCGTTCCCAACAGCCCCATCAGGGGAGCGATGGTGACAAGGATGCTTAGCACGACGATTCGGTTGTTGATGTCCGGCAGGAGCTTCGACTTGACCGCCTCCACGCGGAGGATGGCGTCATCGGAGCGAATCCCGTCGCCGACAACGAAACGGATGACATCCCCGATATGGCCTGAGCCCTTGGAGGGATTATCAATCCAGTCCGACCAGACGGAACGGGGGGTCTTCTTGATTTTCGCCTTCCCCAAACGGAGAATAAGGGCCATCGCCTCGAAGTAAATGAGGAGGGCCAGTGCAGCCAGCGGGATCATCAGCCAGCCGCCCTCGACCCAGGTTTGCCAGACAAAGCTGACAAACTCACCGGGGGACATGCCACCGGATGATCGGAGGGCCTCTGTGGCGTTTTCCATGTTAGCAGGATCTGACATGAGATCGTTTCCTGGAGTTCGGGGAAAAGACCCCGTTATTGCTCGGTGGATTCCCCGCGCATTTCAGCAACACCATTGATGAAGCTGACCGCGGCCTGTTCCATGCTTCCGACGACTCCCTTGGCCTTCCGGTTGAGGAG
Organism: Puniceicoccaceae bacterium; assembly: GCA_040830765.1. Classification (GTDB taxonomy): domain Bacteria; phylum Verrucomicrobiota; class Verrucomicrobiia; order Opitutales; family Oceanipulchritudinaceae; genus Oceanipulchritudo. The sequence goes on from JBFOMH010000021.1 coordinate 76,336, forward strand.
CGCGTGCATGATCAGGGTTGGGATGGCCACAATCAGACCCCACTTGGTCGTGATCAGGGCCTCGGAGATACCGGAGGAAAGGTTCCTGGCATCACCCGTACCAACGATGGTGATGAGCTTGAAGGTCTTGATCATCCCGGTAACGGTACCAAGCAGACCCAGCAGCGGGGCTGTGGCAGCAACAACCGCAATAAACGGCAGGAAGCGCTCCAGCTTGGGCTGGGTCTTGATGATGTTCTCATAGAGGACTTCCTCAATAACTTCACGGTCTTCCGAGGAGTTCTCCACGGCGGCGCAAAGCATTTCACCAACTGGTCCGCCAACGGATTTGGCGTGGGCCATGGCGGCGTCACTGTTTTCACCCCGTAAATGGTCGAGGATGACATCGATATCCTTGGCGTTGGCCGCCTTGACCCGGAACAGCTCGAGGGCCTTGAAGAGGGCGATAAGGATAGCCAGGGTGAAGAGGCCGAGAATCGGATACATGACAAAACCACCAAGCGCCCATTCCTCGAGCAGGGTGATGTCGTGGGTAATGCCTTCGAGGGCTTCCCCATCGGTAGTATCCACAGGAATCATGCCGCTGCCGGAATTGGCTGTGGTGCTGATGCCTTCCGCGTACTCGGGGAGGGGATAGATGTTGGCGCGGTTTTCCCGCATTCCGTTGGTGATTCCGACATCGCCTTCCGCATCCGTGAAGTAGGATACGGGGCCAATGAGGGCGAAGGTGCCTTCCTTGAGGGTGCCCTCGACGATCGCCGGGCCCTGGTAGGTGTCACCACCAATGACACGGGCCACCCGGGCAAGGGACATTTCCACGATTTTCAGCTGGTTGCTGAAAATCGTTGCATCGTCGGCCTTCTCTTCAGATTCGAGGAAAGCCAGGGATTCGCGGATGGAGCCCGTGTAAACCGGGATTTCTGAAGGATCGATCGTCAACTCAAGACGACGGATGTACTCGTTGAGCAGGGTCGACTGAATGTAATTGTTGGTATCGATGACACTCTGCTTTTCCTTTTCCAGCTGGCTGACTTCGACATCGAAGCCGGCCTTGATACGGGCCGCGTTGGAGGCCTCATCACGCAGTCGGAGCGCAGTGGCTTCGACTTCGTCCAATTGAGCGCCCAGCTTGGGGCGCTTGTCATTGACTTCCGCCTGGATGACATCGAGCTCATCGAGAGCTTTCTCGAGGCGCTGGTTGGCTTCTGAGGAAGCCTTGACGAAGGCCCGGGCATCGCTTTGGGCATTCAGCCCTGCGACAGCCATCAGGAGTAAAAATGTTACGGTCTTTTTCATCAGTAAATCTCCTCGGGAATAATTAGTTGCCGATTGTCAGGTTCTGGACTTCTACCGGGAGGTCGACCAGCATGGCGGGCTTGATGTCCCCGTTGTAGTACTGGATGGCCATCCGGATGCTTCCGGCGAGGTCATTGCGCTCAGCCCATTGCCAGTCACCGGCAGCTGGGGTTCCGACACCACCAATACTGCCTTCGCTGTCCGCGTAGTAGGCTACGGCGAGGCCGAGATAGATAACGTCAACCAGCTTTGTTTCCCCGCTGGGGAGCTTCTTTTCAAAGCTGTCGAAGTTGAAATCGGAATTGAACTTGTCGACTTCGTTGAGGATACCGATGAGAATGGCCATCCGGTCAGCGGAGTTGCGGCTCTTGCCGAGCTGCTGCACCAGGCGCTCGACCTTGCTTTTCAGCGGTGTGGGGAAGTACTGGTACATTTCCCGCATCTTGTCCTCGAAGGCCGGAAGGGCCTGACCAACGATGTCATTGGCGGAACGCAGGACGGCGATTTCCTCCTTAACGGCGGCAATCTGGCGTTCAGCCTGGGTTGTGTCCTTCTCAGCCCGTTCAATCAACTGGCTGAGCTGGCTGATTTCCCGTTCATAGAGGTCGATCCGGCGTTGGGTCAGTTCCTGGTAGGACTTCCACTCATTCTTGACCCGGGCGATTTCCTGGCGTGTTTCCACATATTTGGAAATAACTTCCCTTGCTTTCTCGATTTCCTTTTGCACGGCGGCCTCGTCCTGGGCATGGAGGGTGCTTCCAGCAACCAGTGCGGCCAGACCATAGAGGATTTTCTTATTCATAAGTTTTTTGGTGGTTATTGTTAATTAAAGGGTGGGCGGTAGCGGTCGAATGGCTTGAATTCGATTTACAATATAAGTGTTAGGGGGGTTAAGGGTTCGGCACGTTCAATCTTGGGTAGAGGAAGTAAAGTTTTGAAGGCTGAGGGAATCAGGTGTCAACACAAGACTGTGGCTGGGAGGCAATATTACCGGTCATCTAGGATTTATCCTAATCTGGTCTATTAGATGGGGGAGGCGGGCGTCTGCGACCGCTGCGCAGTATGTCAAAGGCAACATAGGCGCCGATAGCGGCGGAGAGGACATAACCGATAAGCCCGATGGCAGGAAATCCCCAGAGCAGGGGCTTGATTCCCGTATTGATGACAATGGAACTGCCGATGACAAGGGAGCCGATGATAACCGCCAGCGATAACCTGCTAAAGGCGTGGTGAATCGTGTTGGTGGCCCGGTAAACGCCACGGTGCTCCAGAATGACCGGCAGTTCCCCGTCTTCCATGCGGTGGAGAACCCGCTGGAGATCCTGCGGGAGTTCGCTCAGATGGGTCCACTTTTCGCGCCAATCGGCGAGGATGGAGCTGGCCAGGTTGCCTGGATTCCAGCGCTCCCAATTCAATTTCTTGATGAAGGGCTCTCCGACTTCGGCGAGGTTAAAGTTCGGATCGAGGAGGGTGGCGGTCCGTTCGAGGGAAATAATGGCCTTGGCCAGCAGGGTGTAGTCGCGGGCAACATGAATGCCATGGGAACCAAAGACGAAAATCATCTCAAATATGACCCGGCCGATGTTCTCCATCCGCTTGAGGTCGGCATCATACTTGAAAAGGACGGTGGTGACAGCCTTCTCCAGTTTGGTCCGTTGCATCCGGTGAGGGACCCGGCCCAGTTGCAGGGCAACGCGGGTGACCATGGCGGCGTCCCGTTTGGCGCAGGCGGCAAACAGGTCGATGAGGGCATAGCGCATGCGGCTGGTCAATTGGCCGGCAAGGCCCCAGTCGAGCAGGCAGAGCCGGCTATCGGGGGTGACGAGGATATTGCCGGGATGGGGGTCCCCGTGGAAAAATCCTGTCATGACGATTTGCGAGAAGAAGGAATTCCCGCCAGTCGTGGCAATATCCGAGGCTTCCTCCGGGGAAAAGTGGGTCCTGGCCGGTGTTTTGCCATCAATCCATTCACTGACCAGCAGGCGTGAGGTGGTGTAGGCCTCGATGACTTCCGGGGCAAAGACCTTCTCCGGGAACTGGTTCAGTGAGTTGAAGACGCTCGCGTTGCGGGCCTCGATGGCAAAGTTCAGCTCGTCAAGGAGGCCCTGTTTCAGTTCCTCCAGCACCGTGGGCAAATCAAGCGGGCGGAGGGCCTCAATATTCTCATGGATCTGCTCGGCCAGCCAGACCATGATTTCCAGATCGGTCCGGATGGGCTTGCGCAGGCCCGGTTTCTGGATTTTGACAGCGACCTCCTGCCCGTTGGTCTTCAGCCGGGCCCGGTAAATCTGTCCAAGGGAGGCGGAGGCCGAGGGATCCTTGTTGAATTCGGAAAAGACCTCCTCGTAGGGGCAGCCCAGCTCCTTCTCAAGGGCGGGCCGTATTTTATCAAAATCCAGCGGAGTAATCTGGTCCTGCAGTGCCTCGAGCTCGATTATGAGCTCCATGGGAAGGATATCGGGCCGGGTGCTGAGGACCTGGCCAATTTTAATGAAGGTCGGGCCCAGTTCCTCGATGGCCAGGCGGATGCGGCGCCAGAGGGAGATCTTTTCGTGGACTGGCGGGACAAACCGGGTCAGCCAGGCGGCCGGGAGGTCGGTGTTCTCAAGAATTTGATCAAAGCGATACTTGAGGAGAATCGTGACGATCTCCTTTGCCCGGACAGCATCCCTGATCAGGTGAAGTTTCACACCCGGGATCAGGAGTCACTCTCTTTTTCCAGGCCGGCAACCTGTCCTTCCAAGGCCTTGAGACGCTTCTCGATGGACTCCAGGTCCTTTTTCCAGGCGACCGGCGACTTTTCCAGGAGTTCTTCAAAGAGAGATTTCAGGGAAGACTGGGCTTCCTCAAACTCCTTCTTGCTTTCCTCGGAAATCTTCTTGGCGGTGTCCTTGGCCTCGTCGGCGGACAGTTTGCCTTTCTCGACCAGTTCCTGAAGGGCGGATTCAATTTTCTCCGCACTGACAACCGTTGCGCCGATGCCGGCATAGAGGGTTCTTTTTAATGCTTCTATCATAAGAATACTTAGCTTAGAGACAGAATCCCGAAAAATCAATCATTGCTAAGGCTGTAGACCTCATCCCGGAGAATGAATCCTTCCGAGCCTGAAGATGTCATGACATGGAAAAATCCTTTCTGTTCCCCGATAATACGTATGGGATCGCCCTTGATGAGGACGGATTCCCCGGGGCTCTGGTCCGTTGGAGCCACCCGCAGGGATACCAGGGATGAGGAGACGACGGCCCATTCCTTGAACAGCTTGTGTTGGATAATGGCGGTCGCGCAAAGACCCATGGCGAGGAGGCAAACCACTCCCATGCTCTTGTTGAACGGGATTCGGAAGCGGACAAAGTCACCATGGAAGAACAAGATCAGGGCAGCCCAGAAGAGGCCCGCGGCGAGAGCTGTCCACTGCCGCTCCGAAAGCAGGTTGCCAGGGCTGGCCAGCTTGGGGTACTCCTCGGATAGCCCCATGCGGTTGGCGGCGAGAAGCAGATTGGCCCGTGCTGGTTCCATGTTGGGGTTGAGGGAATAGGCCTTCATGTAGTGAAAAGCGGCTTCGCTCCACTTGTCCTGCCGGGCGAGGCAATTGCCGAGGTTATAATGGACTTCCGCGGACTGGACTGATTGCAATACTTCCCGATAGGCGGTCTCTGCGGAGATGAAATCGCCATTCCCATAGGCGATGTTGCCCTTGAGGAAGGTTTCCTCGATGGACTGGGCCCAGACGGGGAGGGCCGCGATGAGAAGGAGCAGGGGGGCGAGTCTGGATAGGCGTGGGGCTTTCATGGAGATCGGATTATCGGTTCTGGCGGCTTAATTCCTGGACAACGGAAGCCAATTGTCGATTAAGGGCGTCCAATTCCTCCGGTGGGATACTAATGCCGGCGAACTGGTGTGCATCGGCCTTGTCAAGGATTGCGGTGACCTTGGTCTGCGTGGACGCCTCAACATTACTGGAGTCGAGTATGGCCATGCAGTCAGAAGTGACAAGAGTTTTGGCTTCCACGGGATGGGGAGAAAGGTGGCTGATAGTTTCCTGGAGGGCGAAGCGGGCGGCCTCCAGAAAATCCGGAACGTCTCCCTTGCGGGCGGACTCGCGAGCCCGCTGCAGGGCTTTCCTGACCTTGCGGTTGCCACGATGCCGGCGAGCCAATGCGGTGTCTGTCAAAATCCGCCTCCGCCGCCGGGACCAACCGGCAAGCAGGCCGAGAACCAATCCAGTCCCGAAATTGATCAGCCAGAAGGAGGGTTCCTTCCAGAGTATCGAGCCGTAGGGGTGAAGGTTGCCGGAGTCCGCCTGAAGGGGAAGAATATTTTCCGGGATGCGGTCTTCCTCCTCTTCCTCATCGCTGGAGAGCCCGGGGATGAACGGTGCCGAATCGACCGGCTTGAGGGATGGGGCCACATTGACGGAAACAGCTTCCAGCAGGTCGGTCGCGTAGGTCGCGGTCTGCGGATCAAAGGTGGCGTATTGAATAGCCGGAATTTCCGTTATCTCTTCCGATTGGGGAATGAGGATGAATTCATAGGATTTGCTGCCCTCGAATCCACGGTCATCTTCCGGGGTAAAGTCGACCTTTGGGGGATAGATACGCCAGTTATCCCACTCTGGCAGTTCCGGGGGTGAAATCCGATCAAAGTTGCCTTCACCGGAAACGGTCAGGGTGAGGGTCATCGGCTCACCAACCGTCAGGTCGGTGGAGGAAACCTCGGAGGCAATGGACAACTTCCCGATACCGCCGGTAAAGCCGTCCGGACGGTCATCCTCCGGTAGGGGAAGGATCTCGGTATTGATTGGCTCCGTGGCCAGGGTGGTGGTTTCAGTCCGGGTCCGGCTCATGCTGAATACACTGGGAAAGCGGCTATCGGGGCTGACAATCTGGAGGGCGATATTCTGCCGGAAGCGCAGTTCGGCGGTGCCCGACTTGATGGGAGTGATGAGAATATCCCAGACCAGGGCGTTGTAGGATTGGCCGTTGTAGGTGATGGTTCCCCGGATGGGATTGTTGTCGAATTCACTGTGGAGGAAGGCATCCCCTTCGCTTTCCGGGAAGGCCACGTTGGCCAGGTTGAGGTCCCGGCGCACAAGCAAGGCAAGCCGGGCCGGCAGGGCCTGGCCGACATAGTAGGGCGGTTTCTGGATTTCCAGGCGCAGGAGGGCCCGGGACTTTGTCTCCTCGTCCATCGGGATGCAGCGAATCTGGACATCAGGGATGGCGATTTCCTCGCCACGGATCTGGATGATTCTGCCGGGAATAGTGTAGGCACCGGTTTCAGTCGGCCGGAATGTCCAGCTCAGCTCGGTCTCGACGCTTACCCGGCCATTGATGATCTGCTGATAGGAAGAGGTGGAGGGAGTGGAGTTGAAGTCCAGTCCGGCGACCCGCGGTGTATTCAGATTGGGAATACTGTCAGTATTGAGGAAGCGAATACTGTAAGTGGCTGCCTGCCCGACCATGACCACTGATGGCTTGGCCTCGGCCTGGACAAGTACCGATTGTGACCAAAGTGATGGCGCGGCCAGGGCCAGCAATGGTGCGATGATGTATTGAATTCTGGATACAAATGACATGGTCTACCAATCCCTCCCCGACGTTTGCTCGCCAGCCTGTTTCTCCTGCGACAATTCCCCGGCGGGCAGGAACTGCTCGTTTTCACTGAGCGCGTTCAGCAGTTGACGGGCTTCCTCGCGGGTCATCTCAACCGGTTGGGCCGGCTGTTCTTCACTTTGTTGCTCTTCAGGCTGGGAAGGGCTTTCCTGTTCTCCCGGTTCTTCCTCCTCAGGCTGTTGCTCCTCATCCTGTTCGCCCTCGTCCGGCTGATCTTCCTGGTCCTGTTCCTCCTGGTCCTCTTGTTGCTCGTTCTGGTCCTGATCCTGTTGTTGATCCTGATTGTCCTGGTCCTGCTGATCCTGATCCTGGTCCTGGTCCTGGTTTTGGTCCTCGTTCTGCTGATCGTCCTGGTTGTCCGACTCGAAACGGGCAAAGAGGGTGTGTTCGGTTGACTGGACAGTCACGGTTGTCTGTGGACTTGACGGATCGGCCACTCCGGGACCTTCCCAGCCGAGGAAGGTATGGCCCTCCGCCGGGGTGGCACTGATTTCCACAGTTAAACCGACCGGGTGGTCGCCAGCTCCCTCGACGGTTCCGCCTTCTTCCGGATCCGGGACGATGACGAGGTTCCAGATACGGTTCATCTTGGCCGTGATGGCCTTATCACCCGTCATGGCGACGGTTGTCTGCTGGGCGGTGGCATCCTTGACACTGTCACCCAACCAGCCAACCCATTCAAAGCCATCCCGGGGTTCGGCCTGCACCGGGACAACGGAGAACTCTTCGAAAAAGCCGGACGGGCCGGCCTTGCCGCCAATAACGGGATCGACCTCGACGGTGAGCTTGAAGGCAGGCACGAAGGATGCCGTGACCGTCGTGTCCTCGGTCAGGGAGATTTCCTGTTCGGCCTGGGCGGGGTCCTGGAGTTCCAGTTCATCCGAGTCCCATTTGGAGAAGGCGAAATAGTCCTTTGCCTCAGCCTTGATGGTCACCGGTTCATCCTCCCGGTAGGTGCCCGAGGTACCGGCAGTGCCCATCGACTCATCCTCACTGAGGACAGTCAGCTTCCAGGTCTTGGCAAAAACCGCCGTGACCGTTGTATCCTGCTCCATGCGGACCATGGTTCTGGCACTGGAGGGTTCCTCGAGTCCCTCGCCCTGCCATTCGGAGAAGACCCATCCGTCGGCCGCCTTGGCCTCGACCTCCACCGGCAACATATGAAATGAGGTACCGCCTTCCGTGACGCTACCGCCTTGCGGCGGTTCGGCCAGGGTTGTCAGGGTGTACGTATGGGCGGCAATGGTAGCCTGGATTTGCTCCAGATTCCGGCGGGAAGAGTCCCGTTCCTCGTCAAGGGCGAGAGCGTTTTCGAAATCCGTCTGGGCGGCCAGCCATTGTTCCTTGGTCACGGCCGGGTTTTCCTCCAGCAGGGAAAAGCCAAGGGCGACCCGGCTGTTGCCGGAATTGTGGAAGGCCTTTGCCTGCAAGCTGGTTTTCCCGGTGCGGATTGTCTTCTCGAAGCTGGCAATGGCTTGCTCGAAATTCCCCGCGCGGTAAGCGGAGACGCCAAGGTTGTAGGTCAGGCGCGGGTCTTCCGGGTCTTCGAGGGTGGCATCGGTGTAGAGGGTGACGGACTCCTCGTAGCGACCATCCTTGTACGCCTTGGCAGCCTCCGTGGCCGGACTGGCGCAAACCGGCTGGGGCGTCGCCATGCCAAGAACGAGACCCATCGCCAGAAATAGGGCAATGTTGAAGGTTGAGCCGGCAGTCTGCCGCCGGCGGGTCGAAATTAGGCTTTCCAGAACCAACAGGACCAGGGCCGGAACAAGAATCCACTGGAAGCGCTCGATAGGGATGCGCTGCAGGGATTCCTGCCGCTCCTCGGCGGGGAGTTGTGCCAGACTGAACTGGTAGACCGTCTCGAGGCCGGTACCAGTCGGCCCCAGCGGGGCGTAGAGCCCGTTACTGACCTCGGCGATCCGCTTCAGCGTTCCTTCATCAAGGGAAGTCGAGACGGGATTTCCACTGGCGTCGCGGAGAAACTCCACCTGGCCGTTGGGCCCGCGGATGGGAATCAGCTCGCTGCCCGTGGAGCCGACCCCGACGGTCAGGATGCGGGTGCCTTTGGCGGTCGCCTCGCGGGCGCGGCTGATGCCACTGGCCTCAAGGTCCTCCCCGTCGGTTATGAGGATAAGGATGCGGTCGTTCTCTGTTTCCTCAAAATAGGCTTCCGCCTCATCGATGGCAGCGGCAATGTCGGTACCTCCCACCGGGATAGTCGTGGTGTCGACGGCGGCCAGCGTTTGCCGGAATGCCTGGTAGTCAAGAGTCAGGGGACATTGCAGAAAAGCGTTGCCGGCAAAGGCGATGAGCCCGACCCGGTCTCCCTGGACGGAATTGAGGAGGTCAAGGATGGCCAGCTTGGAGCGCTCCAGCCGATTCGGGGAGATGTCCTCGGCCAGCATGCTGCGGGAGGTATCGAGGGCGATCATGATATCAATGCCCCGGGTTTCCGCCTTCTCCCAGTTGGCTCCCCATTGCGGACGGGCGAGACTGACGAATATCAAGAGGACAATGAAAAGAAGCACACCGTTCTTTATCCAGAGCCGCTGCCGTGAATGGGAACGGGTCAGCCGCTCAAGGAGCCCACCTTCGGCAAAGTCGTTCAGCCGCTGCCAGGCCCGCTTTTCCGTGAAGTAGAAAAAGCCACCAAGGAGAGCCACGACGAACAGTCCCCAGAGCAAGAATTCGGGTTTAGCAAACAACGGGTTCATTACGGCAGTCGGCGATAAAGGGTTCGTTTCAGGACAATGTCCAAAGCGAGCAGCAGCAGGGCAATGGCGATGGGGATGGGGAAGGCCTCGGTGTAGAGGCGCCGGACCTGAATCTCGACATCGGTTTTTTCCATGAGGTCGATTTCTGCGTAAATTTCGCGGAGGCTCCTCTCATCTGTGGCGTGGAAGTAGCGTCCAGAGGTTGTCTGGGCAAGGGCCTCCAGGGTTTCCAGATCGATATCTGAACGGGCGGATCGCAGGAAGATGCTGCCATCCCGGGCCCGGGCGGGTTGTCCGTTGTTATCGAAGCGCGCGGGGAAGGGGACCATGCCGTCCCGTCCAACGCCAATGGAGTAAATCTTAATATCATAGGCCTTGGCGGCCTCGGCGGCGGCCATGGGTTCCAGCTGGCCGCGATTGTTGGCCCCGTCCGTGACCAGGATGATGCTCTTGGACTTCGCCGGAATGTCCCGCAGGCGGTTGGTAGCCGCCCCGATGGCGCTGCCGATGGCTGTCCCGTCCTCGATCTGGCCGATGCGCATCTCCTCCAGGCGGCGTAGCAGCCAGTCATGATTCAGGGTCAGCGGACTGACCAGGTAGGGCTCGGCGGCAAAGGCGATCAGCCCGATGCGGTCATGCTCGCGGGCCTCGATGAAGTCCTCCACGACAGAGCGGACGACCGTCAAGCGGTCCTGCCGGACCCCATTGACCTCAAAGTCATGGGCCCACATGGAGGTGGAAAGGTCCAGGGCGATGACCAAATCGACCCCGCTGCTTTGGGTGCTGCTGAGTTCCTCGCCGGTGCGGGGCCGGGCCAGGGCCAGGATCAGGAATGCCACCGCGAGCCATTGCAGGGCGGCGCGCCATTTCCCTGGCCGCTGACGAACAAATGCGGCGACCTGGGAAGCCAGTATTGTGGAGGGAAACCGGATGGAGGCGCTTTGACCCGCCCGCCCCTGGAGCCAGAGCAGAAAGGGGACAAGAAGCAGGAGCAGGAGCCACCACGGTTCGGCAAAATCGAATATCATGCCGATGCTACCTCCCTTTCCGTTTCGGTGTCATTGGACAATGCGTTATCCGTTTCCCGGACCACAATCCCGGCAGTCTCAAGGAGCAACTCCCTTTGGGTTTCGGCAAGGACCTGGCGGGCAAACTTGACGAGGTCACATTGATCGAGGAAGCGGGGCATCCTGGCCTGCAGGACATCCGGGAGTCCGCTGCGGGTATGCAATTCATGCAGGAATTCCTCGGAGGTCTGCTCCTTTGCCGGAATGCGCATGGCGGTTTCGAGGTAATCCCGGACAATGTCAGAAACTTCGACAATGAAGGGTTCGGCTTCCATCCCTTCCGCTTCCGCTTGCAGTCGGTCGAGCCGTTCCATGGCAATTTCCAGGGGAGATTGCTGGTTCTCCAGAACCGTTCTGGAGCCCGGTTTGCGGTTCTTCAAGACCCTCCGCACCAAGGCGATGAGGAGGAACAGGGCGACCACAATCAGCGCCGCCAGCCCGAGCAGGGCCATCAAGCCTATCCTTACCGGTCCGTCTATGTCAGCAAAAGCCTCCATCAGCGTCGTCTCTCCCTTTGTTTAAAGAAAGCCCGCAATGCCGATATGTAGGGTTCCTGGGTGTGGACGCGAAAGTGGTCCACCCCGGACCGGATAAAGGTTTCCTTCATTCGCTGCAGTCGCTGTTGATTCTGGTGCTCATACATTCCCCGCAACTTCGGATCGGAGGTGTTGACCTCCAGTTGCTGGCCGGTCTCGGCGTCCTCAAGAACGACCCAACCGACTTCCGGAAGGACGGATTCCCGGGGATCATGCAGGTCGACACAAATAAGGTCGTGCCGCTTTCCCGTTAGGGTGAGCATCTTTTGCAAATCTCCCTGTTTCTCCCGGGTGGAGGGTCGGAGCCAGGCCTGGCTTTCCTCGGTCAGGAAGTCGCTGACCAGGAAACAGACGGCCTTGCGCCGGATAAGGCGATTGAGGGTACGGAGGGCACTGTTGATATCCGTTCCGCGCCGCTTCGGTTCGTAGAAAAGGATTTCCCGGATGACCCGGAGGACGTGGGAGCGCCCCTTCTTGGGCATGATGATAGTCTCGACCTCGTCGGAGAAAAGCAGGAGGCCGACCTTGTCGTTGTTCCGGGTGGCGCTGAATGCGAGGACGCTGGCCAGCTCGGCGGCGAGTTCCCTTTTTGTCTGGGCCACGCTGCCAAAATCCCCGGAAGCGGAAATGTCGACCAGTAGCATGATGGTCAGTTCGCGCTCCTCCTCATAGACCTTGATGAAGGGCCGGTCCATCTTGGCAGTGACGTTCCAGTCGATGGAGCGCACATCGTCGCCCGGCTGGTATTCGCGAACCTCGGCAAAGTCCATGCCCTGGCCCTTGAAGACACTGTGGTAGGCGCCGACGAGGGACTCGTCGACAAACTTCCGGCTCCGGATTTCCACCTGCCGGACCTTGCGCAAAATTTCGCGTGTGCGTTCTGAAGGGGTCATGCCACGAAGGGATGGCCTGTTACTGATCAGGGAACAGGAACGGTCTCGAGGATACGCTGGACAACCCGCTCGGTGCTCCACTCCTCAGCTTCCGCCTCGTAGGTGAGCATGATGCGGTGCCTCAGGATGTCCGGGGCAATGGATTTGACATCCTGTGGGGTGACGTAGCCGCGCCCGTTGAGGAAGGCCCAGGCCTTGGCGGCGAGGGTTAGGAAGATGGTCGCCCGCGGGCTGCCGCCAAACTGAATCAGCGGCTTCAATTCCTCGAGGCCGTGGTTCTCCGGTTCGCGGCTGCAAAAGACCAGCTCAATGATGTAGTTGCTGATTTTCGGATCGAGGTAGATTTCGTTGACGGTACTGCGGGCGGAGAGGATCTGCTCCGGAGTGACGACTGCTGAAGCGGTTGGCTTTTCTCCAGTTGTGGCCATGCTTTGGAGGATCTTCAACTCCTCCTCCTTCGAAGGATAACCAATCTGCAGCTTGAGCATGAAGCGGTCAACCTGGGCCTCCGGCAGCGGGTAGGTGCCTTCCTGGTCGATGGGATTCTCAGTGGCCAGGACAAGGAACGGATGGGGCAGGTCAAAGGTGTGTTCACCAATGGTGACCTGCCGTTCCTGCATGGCCTCGAGGAGGGCGCTCTGCACTTTCGCCGGGGCACGGTTGATCTCATCGGCAAGGACGATATTGGAGAACACCGGACCTTTCTTGGTAGAGAACTCCCCGGATTTGGGATTGTAGATGAGGGTACCGATGATGTCCGCGGGGAGGAGATCCGGGGTAAACTGGATCCGGGAAAACTCCGCGTGGATGGAGTCGGCCAAGGTTCGGACAGAGAGGGTCTTGGCCAGCCCCGGGACACCTTCCAGGAGTACGTGGCCGTTGGCCAACAGGCCAACAAGCAAACGGTCGATGAGATACTGCTGACCAATGATGACCTTGCCGATTTCGTCTCGCAAGGTGCTTATCCAATCCGCCTGCTGGCGGACCTTCTCGTTAATCGCTTCAAGATTAAATGATTCTGACATAAGATTATCGGGTTATGGGCACATAAATCTGACCCTTCCAATCGCAAAAGATTCAATAATTGACCGTGGACGGTCGATTCATCAAGCCTCAAGGCGTAATTCCTGCCCCAGCCGGTTCATTTTTGGGTTGCTGCTATAGTCAACTGCAGAAGACTGAGCCTCCTTATGGTTTCCCTCCGGCATCGAGGTATTTTCTTCAGGTTGCTGTGGCACATCGGACATAGCCCATTGCGGCTGTTCGAGGTCCTTCAATTTACGCTGCTGGCTTGGATTCTCGTCCAGACGCTCGTCGGCTTCGGAGGATTCCTTGCTTTTGGCCGGAACATGATGGGAGTTTCCAAGGCCCTAATCTTCCTGGCAGCCGTCCATGCCCTGATCATATGTTTCCGGGATAAGCGTCCAGGGATCGACTGGGAACTGCTCGTTCCTCTACCATTCGTTGTCTACGCATGGTTCCACTTCCAGTTTGTCAGTCCTTACGGGATGGAGTCCGGCAGCCTTCTGGCAGCGTTGGTGCAGGCCTATGCCCTCTATTTCATCACCGTCAACAGCATCCATGGCAACCGAACTGGCAAATGGTTTGTGGCCATTGTCCAGATTGTCACAGCGGTTGCCCTCACAGGGGCGATCCTGCAGTTTTATTTGTTTCCGGAATGGATTGTTGATCCGGAACGGTCGCGGAATCCGGCTTATGCATTCGGGGCGGGCGGTTTCCTGCAGGACCCGCGCAATCTCGGGGCAATCCTTGTCGCCATGCTGCCGCTAAGTTTTTTCCTGGCGATCAAGTACTACCGGGCGGGTCCTTCCTGGCTCTGGCAATGTGCCATGGCAACCGCCCTGTTTGTCGGATTCTGGATAAGCGCTGATCGTGCGGGATGGCTGGCGATGGGAGTCGTTGTCCTGGCACTTCCCTTAATGGCCAGTGGCGAGTGGCGGGCCCGGTTGAAAATGTGGCGTAATTTTGCCGTTGGCTTGGGTATTGCCGGCCTCTTCGCCTGGTTTGCCACACAGGCCTTGCATGACCGAATGTCCTACTATGCCGGCGATTCCGCGGATGAGCTCGGGAACCTCAGCCGTGAGGTTGCCTGGTCACAGTTTGCGGAAAGCCCCCTGCTGGGGAATGGATTGGGTTCCTTTGTTCACCATTGGGAGGCGCATGTGTCGAAATACAGCGAATCGGTGTCCACCTACACGGTTTCGATTTATGCGGATTTGCTGGCGGAGACGGGAATGTTGGGATTGGTCCTTGCCCTCGGTCCCTTCCTGCTCCTTCTCGCATCCGGTTACAGGGCCTGGCAGCGGACACCGCATAGGAAGATCAACAAGGAAGTGCTCGGTCGCATCAGCAACCTGCCCGACGGGCATCCGTTGAAAAAGCGACTCCTGAAAGAAAAGGGCCGTATTCCTTCACAGAAATCAATCCTCGGTGGACTTCTCCTCGGTCTGGTCGGTCTGATGATATACGTTGGTTGGGATACGGCCATGCGGCTGCCATTTGTCCTTTTTTTCACAGCTGTCATGGTGGGGATGCTGGTCGGGCAAGTCCGGCAGCACGCGTTTCCTCACCAGCGGGGCAAACTTTGGATCCTGGTGGCCATCGTGCCGCTGGCGCTGGCTGTCTGGGCGGCTTCCTTCGGAAATCGCCATTATTATGCCAGTTACCTTGCCTATACGGCCGGGGAGGAGTTGAACGAGCTGCATGGCGATCCCGACCAGATTTTCCAGGATCCGGGAGCGGTTCACTACATTGCCAGTCAATTCAAGCTGTCCCTTGATCTCGTCCCCTCGAATCCGACCGCCTTGGTGGGCCTCGGCAACAGCCACCTGGCCTATCTGGAGGCACGACTGGAGCCCAGTGAAGCCGTTGCGCAGAGGGCTGCTGATCCACTCTCGAAGGCCCAGTCCATGGCCCCGGATTCCTGGTTGGCGAGTTTCAGCCTTGGCCGGACAATGGCAATCCTCGGAGCTCCGGAAGCGGAGGTAATCGTCCTTCTTCGCCGCTCCATCGAGTTGGCCCCGAACCGGCCGGAGCCGGCTGCTCTGCTGGGGAGCCTCCTCTTGCTGGAGGATCCGGGTTCGGTTGAAGGATTGGAATTCCTGGAACACGCCCTCTCCCTCAAGCCGGACTACCTGCCGGCAGTGAATTCCCTGCGCCGGAACCGTACCCGTTCCGGTAGTTCGCAACAAACCGCGGATGCGCCGTTGAGGTTGACGATCACACCGGCTATCCTGGCAGAGCAATTCAAACTTGTTCCCCGGGGCCCCGATCGGGTGCTGGGGGCCGGCCTGCCGCGTCCGGATGTTCAACCGGACCCGCTTGGCGAATCCTGATGAACAAAAAAAGCCCCGACATACGCCGGGGCTTGGAGAATTGGGGCTAGTAAATCCTTAAATGATGCCCAGCTCGCTGACGGTTGCGTGCTCGCCTTTCAGTTCATCAACACTCGCCTGGACCTTGCCCTGGCTGTATTCGTTGAGTTCAAGGCCGGAGACGATTTCCCAGGATCCGTCCGCCTTGGTGCGGATGGGGAAACTTGTCAGCAGGCCGGCTTCGGTCCCGTATTCGCCGTTGCTGCAGACAGCGACGCTGAACCAGTCGCCTTCCGGTGTCGGGTTGCTCAGCGAGACTACCGTATCGACGACAGCATTGGCCGCGCTGGCGGCTGAAGAGGCGCCACGGGCCTGGATGATGGCCGCGCCCCGCTTGCCCACTGTCGGGACAAAAGTCTCCTTCAGCCAGGCTTCATCAGCAATGACTTCGTCAGCGGCCTTGCCACCGATACGGGCATTGTAGAAATCGGGGAACATGGTGGGGGAGTGGTTGCCCCAGATGGCCAGATTGGAAACCTCGGTGACATCGACACCGGCTTTTTGGGCCAGCTGCGTCTTGGCGCGGTTTTCGTCCAGCCGGGTCATGGCAAACCAACGGTCGGCCGGGACTTCCGGTGCGCTCTTCATGGCAATCATGCAGTTGGTGTTGCAGGGATTGCCGACAACGAGGACGCGGACATCCTTGGCGGCGCTGCGGGCAATGGCCTGGCCTTGCCCGGTGAAGATCTTGCCGTTGATACCGAGAAGGTCGGAGCGTTCCATGCCCGCCTTGCGGGGCACCGAGCCAATCAGGAGAGCCCAGTTGACATCCTTGAAGCCTTCGTCGAGGTCAGAGGTGGCAACAATGTCCTTCAGGAGGGGAAACGCACAGTCGTCGAGTTCCATGCAGACGCCCTTGAGGGCATTCATGGCCGGCTGAATTTCAATCAGGTTGAGGGCGACCGGTTGATCCGGACCAAACATAGCCCCTGATGCAATGCGAAAGAGCAGACTGTAGCCTATGTGGCCAGCGGCTCCGGTTACGGCGATGCGAATTGGTTCTTTCATATTAATTTATCTTATTTGGGTTTAAATATAATAAAACTTTAGCTAATAGTAATCCGATCGATGGCAAGCCCATTCGACCAGCAATTTGCATTATGCCGCAGTCTAATTCCCGGAGCGGGAAAAGGCACGCTTATTTTGCCTGATTCTCGGCAACCAGCTTGTAGAAGTGGTCAAAGAGAGGATCGCTGTCGTGCGGACCCGGGGAAGCTTCCGGGTGGTACTGGACACTAAACACCGGCCAGTCCTTGTGCCGCAGGCCGGCAACTGTCTGGTCATTCAAGTTATACTCCGTAACAACCGCGCCACAGGCCTTGAGCGATTCATCATCGGCAGCGAAGCCGTGGTTCTGCGAGGTGATGGCCACGTAGCCATTCTCGATATTCTTGACCGGCTGATTGGCTCCGCGGTGTCCAAATTTCAGCTTGGTGGTCGAGCCACCCATGGCGTGGGCAATGATCTGGTGTCCCATGCAGATCCCGAAGACAGGGTACTCTGGAAGCAGTTCCGCCAGCGTCTTGTGGGCGTAGGTGACCGCCGCCGGATCACCCGGGCCATTGGAAACGAAGATGCCGGCTGGCTGCAACTCACGAACCTTCGCGGCCTCCGTATCCGCAGGGACAACGGTGACATCAAAGCCGGCCATCGTCAGCTTTCGGAATATGTTGCGCTTGGCCCCCATGTCGAATGCGACAATCGGGAAGCGGGGCTTTTCTTCCGGCTCCTTGTTCAGCTTTGTTCCCTCAACTGTGAAGGGTACGGGCTGCTCATCAAAGGTGTAGATTTCCCGGGTGGTCACTTCCCTGACGTAATCCACTCCGACAAGGCCCTCCCATTCCCGGGCCCGGCGGACTGCTTCCTCGTCGCTGATATCCTCCGTGCTGAGGCAGGCCTTGAGCGCGCCATGGACGCGGATTTTCTTCGTCAAGGCGCGGGTATCAATTCCACTGAGACCGGGGATACCGTTCTCCTTGAGATAGTCCGGGAGTGTCTGGTGGCTGCGCCAATTCGAGACCACCGGGCTGATGTCCCGCACAACAAATCCGCGGACCTTGGGCCCGTCTGATTCCTCGTCATCCGGATTAACCCCGTAGTTGCCAATCTGTGGCGCTGTCATGGTCACGATCTGGCCAAAGTAACTGGGGTCTGTCAGGATTTCCTGGTAGCCCGACATCGACGTGTTAAAGACCGCTTCACCGACCACTGTGACACTTGCCCCGAAGGCAACGCCCCGGAATACCGATCCATCTTCCAAGGCAAGAACTCCCGTTTTTATTGGCTGAACCATTAAAGGGAGGGCATTAAGGAATCCTTGGCCCGGAAATCAATTCCTTTCCTGCTTTTTTGAATCTTTTTCTCCTCACCAGCAGGATGGACGACCATCAAACACGCCCGCTTAGCGCTTCAGGGCCAGCTGCAACTGCTCCACTATTTCATCCGCCCGCTCCGGATCGATCCAGTAGTAGACATCGCGGCACTGCTTCGTGTGGCGCACGATGCCCAGCGTCCGCAGGCGGGCCAGGTGATTCGAGACCGTCGACTGGGTCAGGCCCAGGTGCTCCGCGATCTGGGAGACGTTTTTCCCCTCACAACAGTCCGGAGTGGTTGGCAGCATTTCCAGGATGCGTAGCCGCGTCACGTCCCCGATGGTCCACAGGTATCGGGCCAGATCCTCTTCGTTGACTGGTGCGTGGGCGGTCATTTTCTCCTGATGTATTGACAAGTTAGGATATATGAACATTAAAAAGCAAATATATTTTAATTGGGAGGGAAAAAAAGCAAACGATGTATCCGCAAGACAAGAGAGAGAACTGGTACCGTGGCCGCGGGCTATGGGAGAATGTGGAGCCGGCGGAGTGGGCGGACTGGCGCTGGCAGATGCGGAACCGGATCACGAAGCTGGAGGAGTTGGAGGAGCTGATGGAGCTGACCCCGACGGAGCGCGAGGGGTGTCTGTTTGCGCGGACCAAGTTGTCGCTGGCGATCACGCCGTACTATTTCAATTTGATCGACCGGGATGATCCGGAGTGTCCGATCCGGAAGCAGGTGATACCGCGGTCGGACGAGATGATGGTCTCCCCGGAGGAGCTGCTGGACCCGGTGGGCGAGGAAGGCTCGATGGCGGTCGACGGACTGGTACACCGTTATCCTGACCGGTGCCTGTTTCTGGTAACGAGCGTCTGCGCAGCTTATTGCCGATACTGCACGCGGAGCCGTTTGGTCTCGAATGCACAAGGATATGATTTTCACCCGAACTTTGAGAATGCGCTGAAGTACATCGAGGAGCACGAGGAGATCCGGGACGTTCTGTTAAGCGGCGGGGATCCGCTGCTGTTATCGGACAAGAAGCTGGACTACCTGCTGGGCCGGTTGCGGGCCATCAAGCACGTCGAGTTCATCCGCATCGGTTCGCGAATCCCGGTATTCATGCCACAGCGGGTGACCCCGGAGCTGCAGGACGTCTTTCGCCGGCATGGACCGGTTTGGATGAGTATCCACGTGAATCATCCCCGGGAATGCACTGAAGAGCTGTACGGGGCAGCGGAGCGCTTGACGATGGCGGGGGTGCCGTTGGGCAACCAGAGTGTCCTCTTGCGCGGAGTAAACGACGATTTGGAGACGATGAAGTCGCTGGTCCACCGGTTGCTGATGATGCGGGTACGGCCGTATTACCTGTACCAGTGCGACCTGATTACCGGCTCGCGTCATTTCCGGGCTGACCTGGACAAGGGAATTGAGATCATGAAGGGGCTGCGGGGCCACAGCACAGGTTATTCCGTTCCGCAATTCGTCATTGATGCACCTGGCGGCGGGGGGAAGATTCCCATCAATCCGGAGTACGTAAAGGCGATCACCGAGAGCGAAATTATCATGCGCAATTTCGAGGGGGGCGAGTATCGCTATCCCCTCAGCGGCGGCCCCGTGGTCAACGAGAACGGGCAGGCAGTCGAGATTCCGGAAGGAATTCTCGTTTAGTCTGTGAGTGGCATCTCATTCAGGCCGTGTGGATGGTTGACGACGGCATAGAGCATCCCGTCTCCAACTTTGACACTGACTTGTTCTGCCTCGACACGATTGCTTTGACCCAGTTGCTCTCCAGGGCCCATGGAGGCATCCTCAAGGTTCCAGTGGAGGCCTGTTGTGTGCACCCCTGAGCAAGTGGCGAACGGGATCAGGCTGACCAAAGTATCTTTGGGGAGGGAGATGCTGAATGGGCTTGCGGGGGTGATCCTGAATATGGATTGCGTATCGTCGTGAAAGACCACCTCCAGATGAGGGGGAAGTCCAGCGGCGATGAGGAGATTGGTCAGGAAGTGGTCGGAGCGGAGCCCGGTTCCGCCAAGGATCTCTATGGATTGTGTTTCCGGGGACACCTGGCGCAAGGCCTTCTCAAAGTCGGTCGCATCTTGTTCCGGAGCGGGCGTTACCTGCAGGCCGGGTGATTCCGGGATCGTGCCGATGGAATCAAAGTCACCAGTAACCACATCCGGTTGGACACCGGTTTCGACCGCGGCATGGTATCCCTTGTCGGCAGCAATGATTCGCCCTGCGCGACGGGCGGCGAGGCGGGACAACTGCGGGGAGGGTTTTTCTCCTCCGAGATAAATAAGGTTGTTCACGGCTAGGGACTAATTGAAAGCGGGAATGGTATTGATTTGTGGGACCACTTGGCAAGGATGCGGACCACACCTTGTCGAGAATTCCCAACTGCCGCAATGTCCTTCCGTCCTTTAGATTTGGCCATCATCTTCGCCTACTTCGGTGTGGTTGTGTTCCTCGGTTGGTTCAAGAGAGGGCGGCCCAAGGATGCAGACTACCTGTTGATGGGTCGCCAGTTGACGATGCCCGGTTTCCTCCTGTCCCTGGTCTCGACGTGGTATGGCGGGATTCTTGGCTCGAGTGAGTACTCATACAGCTATGGCCTCAGTAACTGGATCGTCTTCGGGGTTCCGTATTATGTCTTCGCCGGCATCTTCGCGATCTTCCTCGCCAAGCGGGCCCGGGAAAAGTACGTCATCTCCATCCCGCACCTGATCGGTGAAAACTACGGGGTGCCGGGACGAGTGCTCTCGGGCCTGCTTGTCCTGCTGCTGGCCACCCCGGCTCCCTACATCCTGACCATTGGTGTCTTGCTGCACTTTCTTTTCGGGGCTCCCCTGGTCCCGGCGATCATTGGCGGGGCTGTCTTTTCCTTCCTCTATGTCTACCGGGATGGGCTGGCCGTTATCATCCGGACAGATCTTTTCCAGTGCACCTTGATGTACGGGGGATATATCCTGCTCTTTGCCTTTGCCTGGCTGGAGTGGGGGAGTCCCCTTGAGTTGTACGAGGCGGTTCGTGCGAAATCGCCCGAACATGTGACCCTGACCGGCGGACAGCCCATGACCTACATCCTGGCCTGGTTTTTCATGGCCAGCTGGACGCTTGTTTCCCCGATGTTCCACCAGCGTGTCTATGCCCTGCGCCATGAGAAGCATGCCCGGCGGGGCATTTTCATGGCGGTCCTGATGTGGTTTGTTTTCGACTTCCTGACGACCATTATCGGCCTCTATGCCTTTGCCCACCTTGCTGAGCTGGGGGATGCCCGGGTATCCCACCTCTCGGTTGCGGAGACCCTTCTTCCGGTGGGCCTCTGGGGTCTTTTCATTACGGGGATTTTCAGTGTTGTCATGTCGACCCTCGACAGTGAGTTGTTCGTATCCGGAGTAACCCTTGGACCCGACATCCTGGGTCGTTTTCCACGGCTACGCCGTCTTTCGGATCCCGTCCTGACCCGCCTGGGAATGGCCATTGTCGCCGCGGCCTCGGTGGTCTTTGCCATCTATGTCCCGAGCGTTGTCGATATTTACTTCACGATCGGTACCTTGGCCGTTCCGGGCCTTCTCCTGCCGGTCCTGAGCAGCGCGGGGGTGATCCCCCGCATTGCGCCCGGACTGGTGGCCCTCCATCTGGTCGCCGTACCGGGGGTATCCTCGGTCTGGTATTTGATCAGTCGCTACAGTCCGGATCTGTTGCCCCCGGTGGAGGCGTTTTATCCGGGCTGCCTGGCCAGTGCCGCCATTTGGGTCATTGGACTGTTCCAGCGTGCTGGCAAGACGGGCTAGAAGGCAAAGCGTGCCGAGACGCCGATCTGCCGTGGTGCGCCTTCGCTGATCCAGCGGCGAGGGTTGTCATAATTAGGAGGTTCGTTAGCGAAGAAAAATCCGTGTGCGGCGTAGCCTTTATCAAGAGCATTTCGCATCCAGACGCTCACACTCCAAGCCTCGGCCCGGTACCCGAGATGGAGGTGGAGCAGGTTGTAGGATTGAAGGGACTGGTCGTTTGCCACGTCAAAGAGATAGGCATCCCTTCCTTCCAACTGGGCGCCGGCAAAGAAACCTTCAGCAAAGGTGTATTCCCCACCGATGGCATAGGTATAGGAAGGGGCATAAGCCTGTTGACGGCCATCGAGGACAATCTCGGTCTGGCCGTCATTCGGATCAATATAGCGGTAGTCGCTGAATTCGGTTTCCAATAAGCCAAGGCTGGCATGGAGTCGCAGGTTGGCATTGACGCGCCAGTCCAGCTCGAGCTCGAATCCGTAATTGTTGCCGGAAGCCGCGTTATCCTTGTAAAGGGCGAAGGTGTTGCCGTCACCCAGCTGGACAGATGAATCCACCTGAATGTCGCTCCGGTCCATGTAGAAGGCTGTCAGCTGGGTGCGGAGGGATCTTCCGAGTAGAAATCCTTTCCAGCCGGCCTCGTAATTCCAGAGGGTTTCGGTCCCGTAGATGCGAAAGGCGTCCGGCACGTCATCGTCCAGGTTGACGCCTCCCGCCTTGAATCCGCGGTCAATGGAGACATAAAGCAGGTTTTCGGGGGAGGTGCGGTATTCAAGGGCCAGCTTGCCTCCCCATGGCTGGTCACTGCTTTTCAGGCGGACGCCATAGTCATTCGAATAATCGATGGAGACGTCCTCCAGACGTCCCGCGAGGGTCAGTCCAATAGCATCACCAATTTGCACCCGGGCTTGGGCGTAGGCGGCGGTGGTTTCCATGGCATAAAGACTGTTAACCCCGAAATACACCTGTTCTTCCTCGAAGTCGCGGTGATAGAGACCGGCAGCCCACTTGGTAAAGAGTTGGTCCTCATCCTGATAGCCGCGGGAGGTAGCCCGCAGGTCGTGGCTCCAGACGGTCCGGGTTCTTTCAGTGACGTCAGTGCCCCAGTAGACCACGGGCCCATAGAGCTCCATCAGTTCCTCCGGGTTGCTCCAATCCCAGTCGAAGCTGTAGAGGAGGTCGCTGTCCGAAACGGAAGCGCTGTAGCTGATGTCGACGGATTCAGTGGCCTGCCATTTCGCTCGAAGACCTGCTGCTTTTGTTTCCTGACTGTCCATGCCCGGTTCATCGGTTGTCGTGATAAAACTGTTGTTGGTCAGGGACCAGGCGTCGTAGCCGTTCTGGAAATCGAAGTAAAGCAGGGTCAGGTCGATTTCAAGCGGGGAGGAAGGATCCCAGTTTAGCTTGAGCCGGGCGGTCTTCTCATCACGCTCGTTAGTATCATCCCGTCCAAGGAAGCGATTTTCCCTGTAACCATTATCCTGATACATTTGTGCGGAGATGCGGTAGGAGAGGGAACTGTCCCCGGTGCCGTCGAGGCTCCCACCGGCAGCGGCCCCGAGGGAAAAAAGGTCATGGTCACCGACCGACATTTCCAGTTTTCCATTCGTCGTGGCCGAAGGGGCTGTAGTCTCCACAAGGATTAGACCGGCCAGCGCGTTGGCGCCGAATGCAGCCGCCTGGGGTCCCCGCAGGACCTCCACACGTTCAACATCGAGGAGGCCGGCGACACCCCCAATGCCAGTCATGTCGATGCCGTCGACGATCACACCCACGCTGGAGGCGGGGATTTCATTGCCAAACTGGCTGCTTTCCCCAATGCCGCGGATCTGGAAGAAGCGCGGTCTCGAGGTGCCTCCCGCCCAATTGAGGTTTGGCAGTTGCCCAAGAAGGTCTTCCAGGTGCCCGGCCCCGTTCAAGCCGGTATCCTCCACCTGGATGATGCTGGCACTGGCCGGCAATTGCTCAATGGGCCCCTGCAGGAGATCACCTCGTACGATCAGGGGATCGAGTTCGTAGACCTCGGATTCGTTCGCCGCGGAAAGGTTGGTCAAAAGCAACGCCGCAAGGGCGCTGGCCGGGATGATTTTCTGGATGGTCATGTTCTGTTTGCTGAGTTGCGCCGCATCCGGGTGGGGCGGGAAGCACGCTTCAAACGTGACACGACCTCCTTCCCTACGCCGGTGCGAACCGGATCAGGTTCCAAGGGTTCACAGCTTGTCCCAACGTTGGAAGGGCTGTGTCTCAGACTCATTCAAGTCACCCCCAGTGATCTGCCTGAGACCATTTTGCCGGGATGGGATAGTGTCAAGGTGAAAGCCAGCGTATCGGGACGATTTGGGTTTGCCCTTTGCCAGTGAAAGCGGTTCGCTGCGCCTCATGGTTTCAGTATTGCAGGTCAAGGGAGTGTTGCTGGACATGGACGGCTTGTTGCTGGATACCGAGCGCGTTGCGGACCGTTGCTGGAGAACAGCCGAACGGGAATCCGGTTTCTCGATGCCGGACGGCTTCTACTTCACCCTCATCGGCCAATCGATGTCCAGAATTGAAGAGCGTCTGCACGAGGTCATGAACCCGGCATGCGACGTGGAGGGGTTTCTCAAGATCGCCAACCGGGTTTATGATGAAGCGATCGTGGAGGGCACAGTGCCGCTGAAGGAGGGGGCTGCTGAATTGTTGCGTTACCTTGCCGAGAGGGACATACCGCGTTGTCTGGCCACTTCCACATTCCGGAAATTGTGCGAGCACAAGCTGAGTTCAACGGGATTGGACCGCTATATTCCTGAACGGGTGACCGGGGATGCGGTCGAGCACAGCAAGCCAGCTCCTGACATTTATCTGGAGGCGGCCCGTAAAATCAGCCTGCCACCCGGGCAACTGATGGTCCTTGAAGACAGCGAAAATGGATTGAAGTCCGCGCTGGCTGCCGGTTGTCAGGCAGTGCATATTCCGGACCTGGCTCCGGTTGCTTTGGAGATCCAGCAGCAGGCAGCACGGGTATACCGGGACCTTACTGAAGTCCTCGCGGCCTTTCAGCGGGAAGAGATCGTCATTCGCTAATCACCTTACCAGCGGGGGGTCTCGGCCCGCTTGGCGATGAAAAAGCCGGCTCCGCCACCCAGCAGGCCGCCGATGATGTGCGCAAACTGGGCGATATGATCCTGCTGCGAGAAGGCTCGAATAACCTCACCACCAATGAAGATGAGGCTGATGAGGATGAAAGTGAGGGGGATGGTGCCCGATTTGGCGTTGGCAAAGCTGGAAAGGACGATGAAGGCGAAAACAATGCTGCTGGCTCCCATCAGGCTGCCTGGGAAGAGCAGGACCATGACCAGGCCGGTCAGGAATGCGGTGACGGCTGCCAGGAGCAAGAGAAGTCCTGGACCGTACATTTCCTCAAGAAGGGGGCCAACCAAGAGGAGGACGGTTAGGTTGGCGAACAGGTGCTGGACGGAGGCATGGCCGAGGACGTGGAGGAAGAGCCGCGGCCAGGTAGTCCAGTCGAGCAGTCCGGCCGAACCAGGTATGGAGAAGATGTGGGCATTGGACCAGCCCTGGGATAGCATGCCAACCACGTAGACGACCATGGCCAGGAAGGCAAAGGAGAGGCAGAAAGGGGCATTATAGTCGATGCGCAGGCGTTTCTTCATGAATAGGATTTATGCTGCCTCGCTATCAGCTGCAAGCATTGTGTGGTTGCACTGCCTGGAGGAATTCCCTTTAGCTGTTCACCATGAGTTTGGCAAAAGAGAACCCCCAGCCAGAAGTTTCCAGCAAGGAGTTGCTGGAGCAAGTGGCCTCCCTCGTTGAGGGAAGGGACGAGCGGCCCAGTTGGGATGAGTACTTCATGAGCGTGGCCTTGCTGATCAGTCTCCGTTCAGCGTGTGATCGGCTGCAGGTTGGTTGTGTCCTGGTCACTGGTGGAGACCAGAGCAACCGCATTGTCGCTGCTGGCTACAACGGATTTCTACCCGGGGCCCCCCACATCAGTCACGTGCGCGATGGACATGAACTGGCAACGGTCCATGCCGAGCAAAATGCCATTGCCGATGCAGCCCGCAGAGGTGTGTCCCTCCTGGGGGCGACCGCCTATGTATCCCACTTTCCCTGTATCAACTGTTCCAAGCTTCTGGCTTCGTCAGGAATCCGGCAGATAAAGTACCATTGGGACTATCGAAATGACACATTGGCGTCCGACTTGCTTGATGAAGCGGGAATAGAAGTCCATCAATTCTAGTCTGACAATAAAGCGTTATTACCATGGATGATTCATCGACACCGGTCCAGAGCCTGGCGGGCTGCCTCCTTGGGGCTCATCCCAGCCTCTTGGACCCGAATTTCAACCAGACCGTCGTCCTCGTCTCTGCCCACAAGCAGGAGGAGGGTGCCCTGGGTGTCATCATCAACCGGCCGACCGGGCAGTCGCTGGGATCGCTGAAGAAGGAACTGGATACGCCCCTGTTGCGGAATCTCCCGGTGTATGAAGGCGGACCGGTTGCCAATGGCGAGATTCTCCTGGCGGCTTGGAAGTGGAACCTGCAGGAGCAGAACTTTCGTCTCTTTTTTGGTCTTGAACCGGAGAAATTACAGGAGCTCATTGACGCGGACCCGACGATGGAGGCAAGGGCGTTCATGGGGTACTCCGGCTGGAGTGCGGGCCAGTTGGAAAAGGAAATAAGCCGCTCTGACTGGGCTGTCGGGTCATTCGTGCAACCACTGGGCAAACTGCCGCCCCAATCGCTCTGGCGAGGCATGCTTGATGCCGTGCGACCGGAGTGGGGAATTCTGGCTGATTTTCCGGACGACCCATCGGTCAATTAATTCGTCCAGACTGGTTAAAATTTTGTCTAAAGCCGGGAATAATCCCCCGTTCCTTGACTCCTAGGAGTATATCGGGGACCTTTGCCCTGCTTAACTTGAAAGACAATATTATGAAAAAAGTATCCTTTATCGCTGTATTGACCGGCCTCCTTTTCGGGGCGCTTTCCGCCCATGCGGGCAAGGATGGCTGGCTGACGAATTTTGACGATGCACTCGCCAAGGCCAAGGCTGAGGGCAAACATGTCCTCGTCGAATTTCATGGTTCCGACTGGTGCCCTCCGTGCATCAAGCTGAACAATGAAGTCCTGACCCAGGATGCCTTCAAGGCGCTGGCGGAGTCATCGCTGGTCCTTGTCGATGCGGATTTTCCGCGTAAGACCAAACTTCCCGAGGATCAGGTGGCCCACAACGATGCCCTGGCCCAAAAGTTTGGCGTTCGCTATTTTCCCACTGTTCTCATCATTGATGGGGACGGGAAGGTCCAAGACAAGATTGTTGGCTTTCCGGAAGGGGGTCTTGAAGGCTTCGTGAAGTTTATCAAGACGTCGACGGATTCCTAAGGATTAGAGATTTCCCTCCTCACAAAGCCGGTGACCCTCGGGTCCCGGCTTTTTCTTTTGTAAACCCGGCATGTTCCTTGCTAGAAAAAGAGACTTTCATATTTCAGCATGGGTAAGAAGTTCGGGTTTATATCTACACGCTTTGCCGGCACCGACGGGGTATCCCTGGAAAGTGCCAAATGGGCCAAGGTGCTCTGGGAGGACCGCCATGAGAGTTTCTGGTATTGCGGCCTCAGCGACCGCGACCCGGGGGCAACGCTTTGTATTCCTGAAGCCCACTTTGGACACCCGGAGGTGCAATGGCTGAATGAACGTATCTGGGGGCGGCGAACCCGTGAACCACTTGTTTCGAGGCGCATCCGGGACATGGCGGACTATTTGAAGAGCACTCTCTACCAGTTTGTCGATCGGTTCCAGATTGATGTCCTGATTCCCGAGAATGCCCTGACCATCCCGATGCACCTCCCGTTGGCGGTGGCGATAACGGACTTCATGCTGGAAACAGGCATCCCGGCCATTGCCCACCACCACGACTTCTACTGGGAGCGGGTGCGATTCTCCATCAACGCCGTGCCGGACTACCTCGACAAGGCATTCCCGCCCCGTCTGCCCAATATGGCGCACACGGTCATCAACGCGGCCGCCCAGGAGCAGCTCTCCCTGCGCAAGGGAGTGGGGAGCCTCCTGATCCCGAATGTCTTTGACTTCGACCGGGCGCCTCCTCCACCGGATGACTACGCCGCCAATGTCCGCGCCGACATTGGACTGGAGGAGGATGACATCTTTATTCTCCAGCCGACCCGGATTGTTCCCCGCAAAGGGATTGAACATGCGGTCAAGCTGGTCAGCATGCTGGACAATCCCCGGTGCAAGCTGGTCATCTCCCACGATGCGGGTGATGAAGGCTACGAATACAAGCACATGATAGAGGAATTGGCACGGGAGGAGAATGTGGATATCCGGTTTATCGGAGACCGCGTTTCGGAAGTCCGCCAGTATGATGCGGACGGACGCAAGCTCTATACCTTGTGGGACCTCTATCCGTTTGCGGACCTGGTAACCTACCCGAGTACCTATGAGGGTTTCGGCAACGCCCTCCTGGAGGCCATCTATTTCAAGAAGCCGGTTGTCATCAACCGCTACGACATCTTCGTGGAGGATATCGAGCCCAAGGGATTCGACCTTGCCGTGATCAATGGTTTCATGACCCGCGATGTGGCCAAAAAGGTCCAGCGCCTCCTCTCAGAACCGGAGTACCGCGAACGCGTGATGGAGCACAACTACAAACTGGCCCGCCGTTACTACAGTCACACTACCCTGCGCCGGCACCTGCGCATGGTCATCAACTCCCTGACCGGCTGGAGTCCCTCAAGCCGTTGATTACCGATGCTCTCTCGACTTCAAAAACAGCAGTTACAGAAGCGCCTGGGGCGCCTTTACGGTGACCAGGCCATCGAGCTGGTGGCCCGCTTCGAGGCCATGATTGGCCGTTATGGTGTCGGACTTGAGTACCCGCCTCCGGGCGACCTGTGGGACCACCGGACGACGGTCCTCATCACCTACGCTGACACTATCCGGGACGGTGAAACGAAGCCGTTGCGGGCCCTGCATACATTCCTCACCGACCATCTCAAGGGGGTCTTTTCAACAGTCCACCTGTTGCCGTTTTTTCCTTGGAGCTCGGATGATGGCTTTTCAGTCATTGACTTTCGGAAGGTCCACCCGGAATACGGCAAGTGGGAGGATGTCGAGGCTGTCGGTGAGGACTTCGAGCTCATGTTCGATCTCGTCCTGAATCATTGTTCGCGCAAAAGCCAATGGTTCCGGGACTTCGTGACCGGGATAGCCCCCGCCCGCTGGTACTTCCTTCCCATGGATCCGAAGACCGATCTCTCATCGGTGGTTCGCCCTCGTCCCTGGCCGTTGCTGACCAAGACGTCAACCCGGGATGGGCCGGTTCATGTCTGGACAACCTTCAGTGAGGATCAGATGGACCTCAACTGGCAGAATCCGGACGTCCTTTTCGAGTTTCTCGATATTTTATTCCTCTACTTGTCCAAGGGCTGTCGCATCTTCCGCCTGGACGCTGTCGCGTTCCTCTGGAAACAGGTCGGGACGACCTGCCTGCACCTGCCGGAGACCCATGAAATCGTAAAGCTCTTCCGTGATGTATTGTCCTGGGTCGATCCGCGAACCATCCTCCTGACAGAGACCAATGTCCCGCATGAGGAGAATATTTCCTATTTCGGGGAATGTGATGAAGCCCACATGGTCTACAATTTCAGTCTTCCCCCACTCATTCTTCATGGGTTGCTCAAGGGCAGTTCGGCCTTGCTTGCTGAGTGGGCCCGCTCCTTGCCCGAGTTGTCACCGGAACAGTCCTTCTTTAATTTCACGGCCTCCCATGACGGCATCGGGGTGCGGCCGTTGCAGGGCCTGGTCCCGCAAGAGGAACTGGATTGGATTATCACGGAGGTTGAATCCCGGGGTGGGCGGGTTTCCATGAAAGCCAATCCCGATGGAACCCAGAGCCCTTATGAGCTGAATATCACGTATCGTGATGTGCTTTCGGTGAACGGTGACATGGACCTGAGCCTTGCCCGGTTTCTTCTTTCCCAAGCGATTGTCCTGGCATTCAAGGGAGTGCCAGCGATTTATATCCACAGCCTGCTGGGTACCCCAAACGATCAGGAGGGAGTCGCCGCGACTGGCCAGAACCGCTCCATCAATCGGAAAAAGTGGGAACGTGGGGATTTGCAGCAGCAACTTGATGATCCCGACTCAGGCCAGGCCCGGATTTTCCATAAATTATCGGACTGGATCCGCATCCGCAACCAGCATCCTGCATTCCACCCGGGGGCAGCGATGGAAGTCCTCGACTTTGGAAAGGGCATCTTCGGGTTTATCCGGACCTCCCGTACTGGAGTGGAAAAAATTCTCTGCCTTTACAACATGACGGACAAGCAACAGTCCATCAGTTGGGCTGATTGTTTCCCCGGGGTACGGCAAAAGACGGAAGTCCGGGAACTCCTCGGTCGACAATCCCTCAAGGCAAAGCGGGGGAAGCTGGTCCTCAAGCCTTGTTTCGCCTACTGGTTGATGATCCGGGGCGGGCGAAAGCAGTCCGTCAAGGGATGATGATAAGGTCGGCCCGGCGGTCCAGTTGCATCTGATCTTCCGAGCCTTCAGTAATCGCTTCGAGGTCGCCCTTGGAGTTTGTCTCCATGCGGTCGCCCGAAATACCGACCTGGCCCAGATAGGTGACAACACTGTTGGCCCGGCGGTCACCCAGTGCCATGTTGTATTCGGTCGTCCCGCGCCAGTCGCAATGGCCTTCCACCAGCAATTTGGCGGAGGTATTGCTGTTCAGGTAATCCGCAACCTCCTGCAAGGTTCCGCGATCGGCGGGACGGACGAAAGATTGGTCGAAGTCAAAGTATACGGGCGAGAAAAGGTTTTCCAGCCGTTCTCCTGACATGTCGTCGCGCATTCCCAAACCAAGGGATTCGGCGCGGGCAATATCCTCCGGGCTGATCCAGTCGGCTGAATCAGAGCCGGTTCCGGAACCGCGGACAGCGGTCATGGAAGGATCCGGTGTTTGGGGCCCGCGGCAACCGGAGACAAGGATGCCGGCGATTAGGCTGATTAGGACGAAAATGCGGATGGATTTGAGAGGATTGGCCATTTCTGTGAAAAGCATTTTCCCGAGTTCAAACAGAATCAAGGAAATTCGCGATGCAATGACGGTTAGATTAGTTGGAGGGGGAGCTTTCTGGGCGAGTTGGGGGTTCGATGATACGGTGCTCGATGGCGAAACGGGTCAGGCTGGCGACATCGTGCAGGTCGAGCTTGCGCATCAGGTTGGTCCGGTGGTTTTCGGCTGTCTTGACACTGATGTTGAGAATGCCGGCGATTTCCTTGGTACTGTTGCTCTCGGCAATCAACTGGAGGATTTCCCGCTCGCGGGCAGTCAGGCGCTGGAGGGGAGGGACGCCACTGAAGGCGGGATTGAACATTGTCTGACGCAGGATTTCCGCCACTTCGGGGCTGAAGTAGGTGCCACCAGTGGCGACAATTTCGAGGCCCTTCTGCAATTCGGTTAGGGGAGCTGTCTTGCCAATGAAGCCGTGGGCCCCGGCCTCCACCAATTCGCGAAGAAGGTGGGCGTCCTGGTAGCCAGAGAAAACCAGTACGTGGACATTTGGCAGGCTGCGGCGCAGGCGGCGGAGAATCTCCGTCCCGTTGAGCCCGGGAAGCATGATATCGAGGATGATGAACTCCGGTTCGGTCTTAAGGCACTCTTCAAGGGCCTGGCGGCCGTCTCCCGACTCGGTGACAATTTCCCAGCCTTCCATGGTCCTGACGATTTGGGCGATCATGTCGCGGACGGCGGTGTGATCTTCAATAATGGCAACCTTCTTCATGATATAAACGTAAGAGTGTGAGAATGAAAGGATGTGCGATTTTTCCTTTGCCAAGGCAAGCGCGAACACCCCTATTGAGGAAGATGTTTGTCGATGAGGTGGAAGTCAAGCTGCGAGCGGGCGATGGAGGAAATGGATGTGTCAGTTTCCGGCGGGAGAAATTTGTCCCCAAGGGAGGGCCCGATGGCGGGGATGGTGGAGACGGCGGAAGCGTCGTTCTCGAGGCGGATCAGAATACGGCCGATTTGCGGGCTTATCACTTCAAGCCGCACTGGCGAGCGGGCAACGGAGTTGGCGGGATGGGCCGAAACCGGCAAGGCCGTACCGGGGAGGACTGCATCCTCAAGGTACCGCCTGGCACGGAAGTCATTGATGCAGAGACGGGCGAGGCGGTCGTTGAGCTGGTGGAACCGGGTGAGCGGCACATCCTTCTGAAGGGAGGCAGCGGGGGCTGGGGCAATCTTCATTTCAAGAGTTCCGTCAACCAGGCACCGCGACAATTCAAGGAGGGGACCCCTGGAGAGACAGGCACCTTCCGGATGATCCTCAAGACCATCGCGGACATTGGCCTGGTGGGATATCCCAATGCCGGCAAGTCGACCTTGATTTCAACTATTACCGCCGCCCGGCCGAAGACGGCCAGCTATCCGTTCACCACCCTCAATCCAGCGGTTGGTGTCCTGGAGCCGGACGAGGTGGACGGCCTGCGCATCCAACTGGCGGACATTCCCGGCCTCATCGAGGGGGCCCACCAGAACAAGGGGCTCGGGCACAAGTTCCTCCGGCATGTCGAGAGATGTAAAGGACTTGTAATACTGATCGATCTCAGCGGGCAGGACGGTCGCCAGCCGTGGGACGATTATGAAAATCTTATAAAAGAGCTTTCGCAGTATGGTCAGGGTCTTGCCGAGAAACCGAGAATCGTTGTAGTTAATAAGATCGATGAAACAGCAGCAGCCGAAAACCTTGAACCATTCCGTGAGGCAACCGGGACCCAACCGATTGCCGTGTCATGTTTGCTCGGGGAAGGTCTTCCGCAGCTGAAGGAATCACTTTTTTCATTCGCTCGAAAAATAACAGCTCCTTAAGCCAACCTTCCGCGTCTACATGAACAAATCCATCTTAATAGTCGATGATGACCAGGATTTCAGCGATCTCCTGAAAGGCATCTTCCAGCAGGCCAACTACACGGTCCACACAGCATTCAGTGCCGAACAGGGCTTTGAGTTGTTGAAAACCGAGCATATTGAGCTGGTCGTCACCGACCACCGTTTGCCCGGAGGCATTACCGGGACCGAGTTTCTCGCCAAACTGCGGGAAATAGGGGTCAACCTGCCGGTCATCGTAGTATCCGGATTCCTCAACGATGAGGCTATCCGGGAACTGATTCGGGACGGCGTCGCCGGCATCTTTATCAAGCCGCTGAATATATTCTCCCTTTTGAAAAAAGCCTCATCGGTGCTTGAAGAGGAGGAGAAAGGTAAGGGGTTCTCCAGCAATGGACAGGAGGATGCCGATGTCAAAGTGGAGGTGGGCCAGGTAGAGGGTCTTTCCGAAACCGGCAAATCCTTCCTCCAGAGGGCACGGAACGCCTCAGCCTTCAAGCGGAACCTGCTTCTCATCGGGCCCCAAGGGACCCTTTTCGAGGAAATCGCCAGGGACATCGCAAATATGGCCGCCGAGGAGCAACGGATTGTCACCCTGACTCCCGGCGGTGTCCACAAGGACCGGCTGGAAGCCCTCTTTTCAGGTGAATCCGGCGAGCAACCGGTGACCCTGGTCCTGACCAACGCGGAAAAGTACTCGCTCGAGGAAGTGGATACCCTAGTCGAGCTCGGGGACGAACGGGGCGGATCAGAAAGCAGCCTGCGGATGATATTTTGTCTCAGCCAGTCCGTTGAGGACCTTTATGACAATGAATTGATTGACGAGGAGTTCTATCTCTTCCTCGGCACCAATGAACTGAATGTGCCGGAGCTGAAGAAGATGCCGGAAGACCTCTTGGCGATTGCCAAGAAGGAAATAGAAAAGCAGTCACCTGAGACGGTCTTCGACATGAAGCTGCGTTCCATCCTGCTGGCCCATGACTGGCCGGAGAACATGGTCGAACTGCGATCGGTCATCGTCCGGGCCGTCACCTTGGCCCAACCGATGGCTCCCCAGGTCCGTCACTTTGCGGCAGCCCTCAATCCTGCCAGTGAAGGGGATCCGTCCCTCAACGATGCCCGATCCACCTTTGAACGTTTCCTCATTCAGGAAAAGAGCCGTTACGAGACCGCTCTTGATTTGGCCTGCCAATCCTAACCAGCGAACCCACTTCAGACAATGTCCAAGCCCATTATATTAATCGACGACGAGGAGAAATTCGCCGTCATGCTGCAGGAACTACTCAAGGCAGCCGGCTACGAGTCAGACTTTTGTCTCAATCCTGAAGAAGCCCTCGAGCGGGTGAAGGAAGAGAACTACGAACTGATCATTACGGACTACAAGATGCCGCAGATGGACGGGGCACAGTTCCTTGAGGAGGCTCGCAAGGTCAATCCTGACCTGCCCGTGATCATGATTTCCGGCCTCATGAACATGCCGGAGTTGATCCGGGTGGCCAATATCGGGGTAACACTTGTCCTCGAGAAACCCTTCAACACGGACGACCTCTTGAAGTACGTGGGTCGTTTTGTCCATCCATCCGCCAGTGAGGAAGTGAGCGCCATGGCCATGGACATGGAAGCCTCGGAAATCAGTTTCCAGCAGGACAGTATCGAGGTCACGTACCCTTCGCCGGCGAATTTTCTTTCTGATTCCAGCAACGAGAACAAGCGCTTCCTGGAAACTCTCTGGAACTCGGCCAATGCCTACCGCCACGTGCCCTTTTATGCCCAGGTGGGTGCTGAAGTTCGGCAAGTGGCCATGGAAGTCATGGCTTGGACCAACAGCTCCGCTGAAGGCGAGGTGGTCCGTATCATGTTGTCTGACACGGACGCCGAGATCACCCAAAACTGGCTCCTTGAGGCCGATCAGGTTCCCGGTGCCCTATTGGTTGACCTCCGGGATTGCGAGTGGGATGACGAAACGCGCAAGAAGCTGGTCGACTGGGTCAAGTTTGTTGAAACCAGTGGCAAGGACCTTTCGATGTCCCGCCTGCTCTACATTCTGCCGACAGGGGCCCGCTTTGATATAGATCAGTTGGAGCTTCAGGATGAGTTCAAGCTCCTCTTTGCCCCGGATTGTCCGATTCTTCTTTCTCTGCGCGAACGGGTTCTTGATACGGCAACCTACATCTCCAGGGGGCTTGAAAAGAGTCATAAGGATTCCCTCGGGAAGGATGGCCTGGCCCGCCTGTTGCATTACCCGTGGCCCGGTGGCTACGTTGAGCTACTGGAGCGTCTGAATGCCATTAAGAAAAAGCTGGATGGCGGGGAGCAACTGGACGACGGGGGACTCAAGAAGCTGCTTGCCGAGCGAAGCGGTGACGAGTCGCTGATGGAAGGTGAATTGGATGTCGTCGCCTACCTGAAGAGGCGGCAAAAGGAGTATATCCTGTTGCATCGTGAAGCTGGAGAGGATTTGAAGGATACAGTATTGCGCCTCGGAATTGATTCGGATTCCGTCAGCGTGGAGGATGTTCTCCAGAACAAGCAATTGGCCTTCCCGGAGGTCGTTATGGAATCCTAAGGGAGAAAAACCATGGAACGGAAAACCAGCAGTTTGCTCATCAAGTCCAATCGCGTTTTGGGGACACGTCTCGTCGAGGCGGACCTGGTCAACGTCGAGGAGATGGACCGGGCCAATGAGTCGTTTATCGAGATGGCGCGGGCCAAGGACATCAAGCGGGCCAGTCTTTTGCGGGTCCTGGTCTACGACATGCAAAGCCTCAGGGAGGAGAGCCTTCTCGACTACCAGTTGGAGAATTACCCGGTGGGTGCCGTGATGCTGGAGAATTATCACATCAACGAGGAGCTGCTGGAGCAGGAATCACTTGAGTTGATGCGGGCCTCATGGACCTTGCCGATTGATCGGGTCAACGGACGTTGGTTTCTCGCCACGGCCTATTACATGAGTGACATCGTGCGGGAGTTCTGGGAGGAACGACTGGAAGGTCGCATCAGCTGGTACGTCAGTTCCCTCAGTCAATTGGAGGCTATTTTCGAGTCCGAGGCGGAGAAAGAAGCAGCAGCCGCTATCGAAGCTGAACCCGTAGAAAGCAAGGCGTAAAGATGGCTATTCCAAGAGTATTGCGTTCTGTCCTGCACGAGCTGGTTGTTGATCAGGTTCTCGAACAGGAAGCCGTTGCTGAGATCACCAGCGAAACCGATGAGATTTCCGGTGATGAGTTGGAAGCCATTTTGATGGAGAAGTACGGGGTCCCTGCCTTCAACATCCTTCTGGCCAAGGCCTCGGCCTTCGATATCCCCCCGTTCAATGCCAAGAATTTTGAAGTCACCGAACGGACCTTTGAGCGGCTCGACAAGGACTTTTGCTGTGAGAACAAGGTGCTGCCGATCGGTACCTTCGGGACCCACATCGTTGTGGTCATTTGTGATCCCTTCAATACTGCCCTCCTCGATACCATTCAGGACCAGCAGCGGTCCCCGGTGTACCCGATGCTGGGCCTCCAGACCGACATTGAGCACTTCCTCGTCAAGGATGAGGAAGTCCTGCGCCCGGAAGGATTTGGCGATGTAATGGAAACGCTCAATATCGACTTCGACCAGGATGTCGACGAGAGCGAACTGAGTGAGGAAGACCTCGAGAACGACAACAACCCCATCGTTCAACTGGCCAGCCGGATCATTGAGGACGCATACTTTTCCGGAGGATCGGACGTTCATATTGAGCCCTTCGAAAACGAGGCCCGCATCCGCGTCCGGGTGGACGGGGTTTGTCAGGACAAGTTGCGGATTCCTCCAAAGGCAGCCGCCACACTGATGGCCCGTCTCAAGATTATGGCCAACCTGGATATCGCGGAGAAGCGATTACCGCAGGACGGACGAATCGTCTACAAGCAATTCAACCGCAAGGGCATCGATGTCGACCTGCGTGTTTCCACTGCCCCCTTGAACCACGGTGAAGGTGCAGTTATGCGTTTGCTGGATAAGCAGAAGTCGACCCTGCCACTGCCGGCCCTCGGATTCAGTGAGGAAAATCTTGTCATGTACCGCGACCTGATCACGCGGCCCTATGGCATGATCCTGCACTGTGGCCCGACCGGCTCCGGTAAGTCCATGACCCTTTACAGTGCCCTCAACGAGATCAATGATCCAGGCAAGTGTATCCGCACGGCGGAGGACCCGATCGAGTACACGCTGCAGGGACTGCTGCAAATGCAGATGCACCGGCAAATCGGACTGACCTTTGCCAGCGCGCTGCGGGCATTCCTCCGGCAGGACCCGGATATCATTCTCGTCGGGGAAATCCGTGACCAGGAGACCGCCGGAATTGCGGTTGAGGCGGCCCTCACCGGGCACATGCTTTTCTCCACCCTGCACACCAACGATGCCCCGAGCACGATCAGTCGATTGACGGAGATGGGCATCGAGCCGTTCATGATTTCGGCATCCATGGTTTGCATCTGTGCCCAGCGTCTGTTGCGTCGTGTCTGCAAGACCTGCAAGCTGACGATCGAGGCGGAAGGTCGCGAAGACGAAATTCTCCAGCGTGCCATCGAATGGACCGGATCGATTTCCCATGCCAAGGATGGTGGCTGTCCTGCCTGTAACGGCATTGGATACAAGGGCCGGGTCGGTATTCATGAGTTGATGCCCACCAGCGAAGAATTGATCAAGGGAATCAATGCCGAGTACGACACCGCCAAGATTAAGCGGATTGCTGTTCGCAATGGCATGAAAACCCTCCACCAGGACAGCATGCTCAAGGTCAAGGAAGGCATTACCACCATCGAGGAGGCAATCTCCGGTGTTCCGCCGGATATGGAGGACATCCGGAAAATCCAGGCGGCTGCCACCCTTGAGGAAGCATTAATCGACTAACGGTTCGTCCGGAATCACAGAGTGGCCTCAGTCAGTGAAATCCTCAGCGCTGTATCCCCCGAAACCTTGTCGGGGAGCTGGGATGGACCCATCGACACGGTCGCCTGTCATCCTTCCGGGATTAATGGCCCAAATTGCCTCTTTGTCTGTATCAACGAATATCTTGAGTACAACCGTTGGCAGACTTGGCGGACCTACCTTGAGGAATTGCCTGCACTCGGGGTCAAGGCGGTTGTCTTGCCTGAATTGATTCCGGGATTGCCTGTTGCCCAACTTGTCACGCCAGAGCCGCGAAAAGCATTGGGCAAGCTGGCCCGCCTGCTCACCGGTCATCCGGACCTATACGCCCGCGTCTACGGAGTGACCGGAACAAATGGCAAAACCACAACCACCCGCCTGCTGGCACACTTGCTGAATCAACTTGGCGAACCGTGTGGCAGCCTCGGGACCCTCGGGATTACCTTGCCAGGTGAGATCGATGAACCCGGCACCTACACAACTCCACTTGCGCCTGAACTTTATGGGGAACTGGCCCGCCTCCGCTCGGCCGGTGCCAAAGGTGTGGCAATGGAGGTTTCCTCACACGGTCTGGCTCTGGACCGCGTCGAGGGAATGGCTTTTGAGGCAGCTATCCTGACAAACGTTGAGCGGGACCATCTTGATTTCCACGGGACCCATGAAGCCTATGCCGAGGCCAAGCGCCAGCTCTTCGGCCGGGTCCGCAATAATGGCTGGTGCATCCTCAATCGCCAGTCCCCCTTCTGCGACAGCTTTGCCGAGACGGCCTCGGGCAAGGTCGTTACCTACGGGGAGGCGGATAAGGGAGCGGATCTGGAACTGCTGGACTATGAGCTCCACTCGACGGTATCCCGCTTCAAGCTCCGGTTCCATGGGACAAGTTGTTCTTTCGAAACCCAATTGGTGGGCAAATTCCAGTTGGAAAATGCCATGGGGGCGATTGCCCTGCTGGCTGCACGCGGGTTTGATCTGCCATCGATTGCGGCTGCGCTCCCTGGGTTCCCCTCTGTTTGTGGTCGCATGGAGCGGTTCACGATGCCCAACGGCTCCACTATCATCGTCGACTACGCGCACAATCCGGATGGGCTGAAGCACCTCCTCGAGAATGGTCGCTTATTGTGCCGGGAGAAATTGCATGTTGTATTTGGATGTGGTGGTGACAGAGACCGCGGCAAACGTCCGATGATGGGCGACTTGGCCGCTGGCCTGGCAGACGTGGCCTGGATTACCTCCGATAATCCGCGGACTGAAGATCCCGGGGCCATCATGAAAGATATTGAGGAGGGAACGCGAAGGGGTACCGCCTCTATCCTGAAGGAAGCAGACCGCGAAACAGCCATTCGTGAAGCCTACAAGGGAACCAGCGAAGGAGATGTCCTGCTGGTTGCTGGGAAAGGGCACGAGGACTACCAGATCATCGGTTACACCAAGTACCCTTTTTCAGACCAGGCTGTTGTGCGGGACCTCGGAGGTGCCTGATTGGGCCAGTTTTGGTTCGGAACTGTCGGCGTCATCTTCTTCAAGCAGGACGGCCAATCGGTCGCGGTCGCTTATCCAGGCATCGCCATTCCAATATTCAATTCCCGCCAGACCCCTCGATTTGTACCGGCTTTTTAAGCCGTAACTGGTTCCGAGGTAGGCGTAGGGAAGGCTGGCTTCAGCTATCCAGTCGAGAAAGTCGCCCATGTAGCCATGACCGGGAGGATTCGATTCGCCGGCCTCGTGGGCGTAAAAGGCAAACCAGTAATGAGCGCCCCAGCTGCCTTTCAATATGAGGGCGAAAGCCACCAATTCATCCGCCTTATTCCATACCAGGACATCCTGCAGGAAAGGTTTCTCGAGGACATTCCTGAATTCCACCGCATCGAGGTAGGGAAACCCAAAGCGGGACTGCATCCATTCCTGGGCCCGGTCTGCCACTTCATCCCCGTAGTGGGCAAGGAACTCGGTTTTGTCCAAATGGAGCCGCTTGAGGCCGAATGCCTGCCATCGTCGATGATCGTAGCGCCGCTTTTTCTCCATGCTGTAGCGGACCATGTCCACCCGCAGACTGCGCCCCATGTAGAAGCGATGGCGATCCGACCCGCATAGCCGTGCGTAAGGCAGAAATCCCTGCTCATAGGCGGCCTCTGGGATGCTTGCGTCAGAAAATTCAAGCCACTCCCCGTGGCTGCAGGTGTAGCGGCCGTAGAGAATTGGTCCTGCTTCTCTGAATTTTCTTGATGGCATGGGTTGTGCTGTGGTTTAGGTAAGGTTCGCTTTCGCCGCAACCGAAAGTTTTTCCAGATGCATCCTTGCATTTTGTGTTCTTACTCGCAAAACACCTAGCGAAACGGTCGGAATCTGTGGATGCAGACCTTTCTTTCCTCAGAAACCGACAGTTTTTACACAAATTCGAAATCAATAGCTTATGCCTGAATCAAATAAGACCCCGCTCGGCTGGCCGGAGCCCCAAGGACTTTGGGACCCTTCCCGGGAGAAGGACTCCTGTGGTGTTGGATTTATTGCCCATATGAAGGGCAAGCGCTCCCACGACATTATCCAGAAAACCCTCACCATGAATCAGCATATGATTCACCGGGGCGCGAGTGGATCTGACCCAGATACGGGCGATGGCGCGGGAATTTTTATCCAGACACCGGACAAGTTTTTGCGCAAGGTCATGGCCGAGAAGGGCATTGAGTTGCCGGACGAAGGGCATTACGGGGCCGGTCTGGTCTTCCTTTCCCCCAATGCCAGTGAGCGCGAAGCCACGATGCAGCTCTTTGAGCACATCATCCGTGAAGAAGGGCAGAAGTTCATCGCCTGGCGCACAGTCCCGGTGAAGAGCGAGATTCTTGGCAAGACTTCCGGGCAATACGAACCGGTTATCAAGCAGGTCTTCATCGCGCGTGCACCTGACGTTGCCGACATCATGGATTTCGAGCGCAAGCTTTACATGATCCGCAAGCGGGTCGGGAATGCCATCCGCTTCAATGAGGTGCCCTCGCAGTTTTACGATGTCCACCGGACAACCAAGAATTCCTTCCCGGGCGGGGAATACTTCTACGTGACCGGACTTTCCGCCCGTACCATGATTTACAAGGGGATGCTGACTCCCTGCCAGTTGGCGGAATACTTCCCGGATTTCCATGATCCGGATTTCGAGTCCGCCCTGGCCCTGATGCACACCCGCTTTTCGACCAACACCTTCCCCAGTTGGCCCCGGGCTCACCCGAACCGGTTCATCGCCCACAATGGTGAAATCAACACCGTTATGGGTAACGAGAACTTCATGAAGGCCCGGGAGGCCCTCTGCCAATCTGACAAGTTTGGTGAGGACATCGAGAAGCTCTTCCCGGTCGTCAATGAGGATGGGTCCGACTCGGCCCGGTTCGACAACGTGCTCGAGTTCATGCACCTCGGGGGCTACGATCTGGCCCATGCCGTCATGATGATGATTCCCGAGCCATGGGAACGTCACGAGCACATGACGCCGGCCAAGAAGGCATTTTATGAGTTTCATGCCTGCCTCATGGAGCCCTGGGATGGTCCGGCTTCCATCACTTTCTCGGACGGCTACCAAATCGGGGCGGTTCTCGACCGGAACGGGCTCCGCCCGAGCCGTTACTATGTTACCGAGGATGACCTCGTCATTATGGCCTCCGAAGTAGGGGTCCTGCCGGATCTCGATCCGCTGACGGTTGTCCGCAAGGGACGCCTGCAGCCGGGCCGGATGTTCCTCGTCGACATGAACGAGGGGCGCATCATTCCCGACGAGGAAGTCAAGGAGCGCGTCTACAATGCCAAGCCTTATGCTGAATGGCTGGAACAGCGTCGCCTGAATCAGTCCGACCTGCCTGAACCGGAAGAAGTTCCCGGCACCAACGAGGACCGTCTGCGGGAACGCCAGATTGCCTTTGGCTATTCCTACGAGGACTTGCGCTTCCTGCTCGGGCCGACAGCCGAAAAGGGCGTCCAGCCCATCGCCTCGATGGGGAATGACACGCCATTGGCCGTGCTCTCCAACCAGAGCAAGCTGATGTACCAGTACTTCAAGCAGATCTTCGCCCAGGTGACCAATCCTGCGCTGGACTGCATCCGGGAGGAACTGGTCACCGCCACGGAGACTTTCATCGGCTCGGAAGGCAACCTGTTGCAGCCGGGTCCGGACAGTTGCCGGATGATCCGTCTGGAAAGCCCGCTTATCAATAACAAGGTGCTCGCCCAACTGCGGGAGATCAGCATCGAGGGCTTCCTGTCCGCCACCCTGGACATGGTCTTTCCGGCCGAGCAGGGAGGTGAGGGCCTGCAAAACGCCCTTGAGCGCCTCTTCAGCGAAGCCGACACGGCGATCAACAGCGGTGTCAACGTCCTGATCCTGTCGGATCGTAATATCACCCAGAAGAAGGCGGCCATACCGACCTTGCTGGCCATGGCTGGTCTGCACCACCACCTGGTCCGTTCAGGGACCCGGACACGCGTTTCCATTGTTCTGGAGACCGGGGAGGCTCGCGAAGTACACCACTTCTCGGTGCTACTGGGATACGGGGCTGACGCCATCAATCCTTACATGGCCTTCGAGTCCCTGGATCAGATGATTCAGGAGAACATGCTCGGCCTGGACCTCGACAAGGCTATTTACAACTACCTCAAGGGTTCCACCAAGGGGGTCGTCAAGACGATGGCCAAGATGGGCATTTCAACGGTTGCTTCCTACCGCGGCGCGCAAATTTTTGAAGCCATTGGCATCAGCACGCGGCTGATTAAAAAGTATTTCACCGGGACGGCGGGCCGCGTCGAGGGCGTTGGCATCAACGAGATCGCCGAGGAAGTGCTGCGCCGCCACCGCAAGGCCTTCCCGGATCGGCATGTTGAGGATGACGAGCGCGCCCTTGACCCGGGTGGCATGTACCAGTGGCGCCGCAAGGGCGAGTATCACCTCTTCAATCCCCGTACAATCCATCTCCTGCAAAAGGCGGTGCGGACGGGCGACTACGCCTCTTTCAAGGAGTATTCCCAGCAGGTCAACGACCATAGTGAGAGTTTCTGTACCCTGCGCGGGTTGATGAAGTTCAAGAACAACCGGAAGTCGATTCCGATTGATGAAGTGGAACCGATTGAAGCCATCACCAAGCGCTTCAAGACCGGTGCCATGTCTTACGGCTCGATCTCCCAGGAAGCGCACGAGACCCTGGCCATTGCCATGAACCGGATTGGCGGCAAGTCCAATACAGGGGAAGGTGGCGAGGATCCCATCCGGTTCAAGCCGCTCCCCAATGGGGACAGCAAGCGCTCAGCGATCAAGCAGGTCGCTTCCGGACGCTTCGGGGTGACGAGCGAATACCTTGTCAACTCGGATGAGATCCAGATCAAGATTGCCCAGGGTGCCAAGCCTGGTGAAGGCGGGGAACTGCCTGGTTCCAAGGTTTATCCGTGGGTCGCCAAGGTCCGGCACTCAACCCCGGGCGTGGGACTGGTATCTCCGCCTCCGCACCACGATATTTATTCCATTGAGGATTTGGCTGAGCTCATCCATGACCTC
Source organism: Puniceicoccaceae bacterium (assembly GCA_040830765.1). Taxonomy (GTDB): domain Bacteria; phylum Verrucomicrobiota; class Verrucomicrobiia; order Opitutales; family Oceanipulchritudinaceae; genus Oceanipulchritudo. The sequence continues at coordinate 119,293 of JBFOMH010000021.1, forward strand.
AAGAACGCCAACCGCAACGCACGTATCAACGTCAAGCTGGTGGCGGAAGTCGGGGTGGGGACCATTGCCGCCGGGGTGGCCAAGGGCCATGCCGATGTCATCCTCATTTCCGGGCATGATGGGGGAACCGGTGCGTCACCGGCCTCTTCCATCTACAACGCCGGTGCTCCATGGGAACTGGGCCTTGCTGAGACCAACCAGATTCTCCTCCTTAATGACTTGCGCAGCCGCGTCGTCCTGGAAACCGACGGCCAGTTGAAGACCGGTCGCGACGTGGCCATTGCGGCCCTGCTCGGGGCCGAGGAGTTTGGTTTCGCCACGGCTCCCTTGGTCACCATGGGCTGTCTCATGATGCGGGTCTGCCAGAAGAACACCTGTCCGGTTGGGGTCGCCACCCAGGATCCCCGCCTGCGGAAAAACTTCACCGGGGACCCTGACCATGTTGTCAACTTCATGCGTTTCATCGCCATGGAGATGCGGGAAATCATGGCTGAGCTTGGTTTCCGCACCGTGAGTGAGATGGTCGGGCATGTCGACATGCTGGATACCCTGGATGCTATCGACCACTGGAAGGCCAAGGGTATCGACCTGACCAGTATTTTCCACAAGCCGGACGTCGACGAGACCGTTGGTACCTACTGCCAGAAGGAACAGGACCATGGGTTGGAGCATTCCCTCGACGTGACGCACCTGCTGCACCTTTGCAAGCCGGCTATTGACCGGGGCGAAAAGGTCCGGGCAGAGCTGCCCATTATCAACGTCAACCGGGTCGTCGGCACCATCACTGGAAGTGCCATCACGCGTTCGCACGGTGGCGAGGGCCTCCCGGAGGATACGGTTTATTTAAAGTTCAATGGCAGTGCGGGCCAGTCGTTCGGTGCCTTCACACCAAAGGGGATGACCTTTGAACTGGAAGGCGACGCCAACGATTACCTCGGCAAGGGCCTCTCGGGTTCCAAGCTGATTGTCTATCCGCCGCGCGGTTCCAAGTTCAAGCCGCATGAGCAGACCCTCATCGGCAACGTGGCCTTCTACGGGGCAACCGATGGTGAAGCCTTCATCAACGGGATTGCCGGGGAACGCTTTTGCGTCCGCAATTCGGGTGTGCGTGCAGTTGTCGAGGGTGTGGGCGACCACGCCTGCGAGTACATGACGGGTGGCGAGGTTGTTTGCATCGGCAGCACCGGGCGTAACTTCGCCGCCGGCATGTCGGGCGGCATTGCCTACGTGCTTGATGAATCGGGCGACTTCCAGACCCTGCTGAACCATGACATGGTCAACCTCTACCGCCTGGTGGAGTGCGAGGAGAAGGAAATTGCAGCCGTCCGGGAACGGATTGTCCGGCATGTTGATTATACCAAGTCCGAGCGGGGCCAGTGGGTCATCGACAACTGGGACGAGCTGCTTCCAAAATTCGTCAAGGTCCTGCCACGCGACTACGAGCGCATGCTCAATGCCTTCAAGAAGGTTGAGGAGCAGGGGCTTTCCGGCGACGAGGCGGCCATGGCCGCCTTCGAGGAAAACCTCAACGACCTGGCCCGTGTAGCCGGAAACTAATTACATTTGCGAAAGATTGAATCATGGGAAAACCAACAGGATTTCTTGAAGTAGAACGCCAGACGATCAGCGAGTTGGATCCAAAGGAACGGATCAAGAACTGGAAGGAGTTCAAGGTTCATCCGGAGGATGACCACTTGCGCAACCAGGGGTCGCGCTGCATGGACTGCGGCACGCCTTTTTGCCATACGGGACACATCGTCTCCGGCATGGCCAGTGGTTGCCCGATCAACAACCTTATCCCGGAATTCAATGACCTCGTTTACCGGGGCCGTTGGAAGGAAGCGTTGGACCGTCTGCACAAGACGAACAACTTTCCGGAATTCACGGGACGCGTTTGTCCCGCTCCATGTGAAGGTTCCTGTGTCCTTGGGGTGATTGAGCCGCCGGTGACGATCAAGAACATTGAGTGTTCCATCATCGACCGTGGCTGGGACGAGGGCTGGGTTACTCCGGAGCCGCCGGAGAAGCGCACCGGCAAGACTGTGGCGGTGATTGGCTCCGGACCTGCTGGACTGGCTTGTGCCGACCAACTCAACCAGGCCGGGCACGAAGTGACAGTCTATGAGCGCGCCGACCGCATCGGCGGTCTCCTGATGTACGGCATCCCGAACATGAAGCTGGACAAGCAGGAAGTCGTGCAGCGCCGCGTCGATCTGATGGAAGCTGAAGGCGTGAAATTTGTCACCGGTTGCGAGATTGGCAAGGATGTCACTTCCAATGAGCTGCAGGAAAAGTTTGATGCGGTGGTCTTCTGCACAGGAGCGACCAAGCCGCGTGATCTGCCGATTCCGGGACGGGAACTGAACGGGGTCCACTTCGCGATGGAGTTCCTGACCGGCAACACCAAGCACATTCTTGACACGGACTTCGACGAGTCCATGCCGGCGATCAATGCCAAGGGCAAGAATGTGGTTGTCATCGGGGGTGGTGATACCGGTACCGACTGTGTCGGGACATCCATCCGCCACGGTGCCAACAGCGTTGTCCAGCTGGAGATCCTGCCCAAGCCGCCGGAGACCCGCCAGGCCAACAACCCATGGCCGGAATGGCCCAAGGTCTACAAGATGGATTACGGCCAGGAAGAGGCCGCTGCCCTCCAGGGCGAGGATCCGCGTACTTACCTGGTCATGACAGAGCGTTTTATTGACGATGGAAACGGCAACCTTTCCGGACTGGAAATTGTCGACATCGAGTGGGATCGCAACGAGGAAGGGCAGTTCATCCCCGTCAAGAAGGAGGATACGCGCCGGACCATTCCCGCCGAGCTGGTGACTTTGGCGATGGGATTCCTCGGGCCGGAAGAGACCGCTGGCGACCAGCTGGGCCTCGAGACCGACCAGCGCTCCAACATCAAGGCTGAACACGAGAAGTACACCACGAATGTCGAAGGCGTCTTTGCCGCCGGCGATTGCCGTCGTGGCCAAAGCCTCGTCGTCTGGGCTATCAACGAAGGCCGGGGAGCGGCACGTGAAGTGGATCGCTACCTCATGGGTGTGACCCAGCTTCCCTAAGCCATTGGTCTTCAGCTTTCCTCCTCAAGCCCCGACCTGTTGGTCAAAGGTGAGGAAGCTTTTGTGACGCTGCTGCTGGCGTGGAGTCAGAGGAGGCAGTTCCTCAAGGCTGACATCACGGGGGAACTTGGCGATTTCCTCCGTTGCGGCCTGCTTCAGTTGCAGCCACCGGTCCCAGTTGAGGTACGGGGCATGTGCGATATGACGCAAAAGGCTGCGCCATTCGAGCCGCACCCTTTCGATATCGCCAGTACGGAGTTCGGCATCTGATCTGAGAAGGCTTTGCCGTGCTCCGGGTTCAAAGAGGACTTCAGCTGCCCCTTCTCCATAGGTCGAGGGGAGGCCGCGAGAAAGGTAACCGGGAAAGGTGACCAGCCCGTAAGCTGCACGGCAGGCCGTTTCCAGCCGGTTGGAGGCGAACTCATGAGCCCCGAAGCGATGACCGGCCCGAAGGTTGGCCAGATCGAGAAGGAGGTCGCCAATGGCATAGGCGGCATCCTCGAGTGCTGCCGCTATGGCCAGTCCCTCCCCGTAATTGAAGAAACTGAAGAGAATGCCGCGCCGGGTCGGTGAGGCATGATGGTCGATGAGGCCAAGGCTGTGCCAGATGTCGGCGGTTGTCAGCTTATTGCCTGACTTGGCCAGGTCGTGTTCATCTGGCATGTGGAGGTCCGCCTCATGGGTGACGGAGCGCTCGACCGGATTGATCAGCGCATGGCCTTGTGAATCACTATGGGCGTAGGTCAGCGCTGTTTCGTAGTTAAGAACTGCATACAACATGTCATTGCGTTCTATCCAGCTGTGGAAGGTTCCGCCTTGTGACAGTTGGGGAAGCAAGGGCAGGATTCGCGACTCGACCTTGTCCAGCTTCCAGCCCATGCGGCGCCAGCGACGCTTTCTGGAAACTGGTGTGCTGTTGAGTGAGCGGACCAGCCAGCGGCTGAGAACGAGCTCGCCTTCCTTCTCATCGCGGCCAAAACGAGCCACGGGAACCTGTCGCCCATAACGGGTGGATTTGTTTCCCGGGATCCGGCACAGGTTTCCGCATTTCAGGCCGGACAAGCTTTCGGGAACGGAAAGGACCGGCTTCCACTCACCTTTGTGCCGGATCAAGGCGCGTCCCATCGGGGCGGCTCGGGCAGTCTTCTTGCGTTCCCATGTCCCATCCATCGCCTGGAATTCGACGACTTCCTGGGCAATGATGCGGTGCTGCTGGACGCGGCCGGAGGGACCCTTGGCATTGAAATCAGCCAGGCCAAGGGCGATTCGCTGAATACTAAACAGCCTGCGGGTCAGATCGTGGGCGGCATTGGTAGGGTCCTTGCTGGACTCAATGGCAGCCTGCATGACGCCAATAAGACTGGGCCAGTCGATCTGGTTGGTTCGCTTGAGATGTAGGGGCCGGGCTTCCTGTAGGCGAGGCTTGCCGGTGGCCACGGCAATATAACCGACCTTGTCCATGCCACGGCGACCGGCCCTCCCGAACATCTGCAGGAGTTCATCCGGCCTGACTTCATGGACTTTCTCACCCGATCGGTATTCGCGATCGGTGACCAGGACCGAGCGCATGGAGAAATTGATTCCGGCGGCCAGACCCATGGTCGCGACGACCACCCGCAATTGACCGGCCTTGGCCAGGGGCTCGATAAGGCCCGCCCGTTGACCGTAATCAAGCCCGCTGTGATGGTAGGCCACACGTGCCCGCAACAGTTTCTTCAAACGGTCGCCGGCTAGTTTTTCCTGCTCCGGAGTGAGGATCAGGGGATCCTCCTCGGGGAGCATGCGGGCAATATCGTGGGCAAGATCCTCCGCTGCCTTGCGCCTTGGAGCAAAGGCCAGCAGCGGAGCCATGCCGGCCTTGAGGACGCGGGCAACGGCCCGTGGCCAGAAGCCCCGGACGGACGGCGGAATGCGGTTTGGCAGTCCGTCTATATGGATCTCCTCCAGGGGAACCGGACGCTTGCTGTGTTGGACCAACTCAACCTTCCTTCCAAGTCGCTTCAGCCATTCGACGACATGCTTGGGATTGCCGACCGAACCACTGAGCAGGAGCAGTTGAGTTGCTGCAGGCGCACAGGCGATGGCCAACTCGTAGTTCAGGCCGCGCTGTTCGTCCCCGAGCATCTGGTATTCATCAATGACCAGCAAGTCGGGGCCTTCTCCACGGAGAAGTTTCCCCTTCTGGGTTTCCAGGGTGGCGACAATTACTTTGGCTTCCGAATTCTCCGAGCGGTCCCCGGTGGCGATACCGACATCCCACCCGCGGCGCATCCATTCCAACCTTTTGTCATTGGCCAGTGCCCGGGTAGGAACTGTATAGACAGCCTTGCCATCAAATCCGCCCTCGATGATCAGTTCGAAAACATAGGTCTTTCCCGCCCCGGTCGGCGCAGCGACAACCACATCCGCCTTGTTGCGCAGTGCGCGGATAGCCTGTTGCTGCCACAAGTCCGGGAGCTTCAACTGGGTCTCGAGCTGATCCATTTCACCATTTCGGACAGGCCTCGATGAGCATCCGGGTATACGGATGGGTTGGATTGGCAAAAAGTTCCTCCACCGATTCCCATTCCACTGAGCGGCCTTCCTGCAAGACCATGACCCGGTCAGCCACCTGTTGCACGACGGCGAGATCGTGTGAAATAAAGAGAAGAGTCAGTCCGCGGCGTTCCTTCAGTTCCTGCAGCAGCTTCAGTAGCTGGGCCTGGATGGACACATCAAGCGCACTGACCGGTTCATCGCAGATCAGAAAGTCTGGCTCCACAGCCAATGCACGGGCCAGCAGGAGGCGCTGCCGCTGACCTCCACTCAATTCGGAGGGATAGCGGCTCCTGATCGACGTCGGCAACTGCACATCCTTCAGAAGCTGTTCTGTCTTTGCGCGTATGTCCTTTTTAGTGAGCCCGGGAAAGTGCAGCAGCAGGGGCTCGGCAAGGAGCTGGCCTGCGTTTAGCCTTGGATTGAGGGCTTGCCAGGGGTCTTGGAAAACCAACTGGACCGTCTTGCGATAGGGCCGGAATGCAGCCGGGTCGAGAGGGGCAACCTCTTCGCCTTCAAGGAAAACGGAACCGCTTTTCACGGGGATGAGCTTCACCAGCGCTTTGGCGATGGTGCTTTTCCCGGAACCGCTTTCCCCGACTAGGGCGACGGTCTGGCCGGCAATGACCTCAAAGCTGACATCGTGGACAACCGCTTTCCATCCCTTCTGGGTTGGATAGCCGAGGCAGATGTCCCTGCAGGCCAAAATGACTGGATTCCCGGAATCGCCGGGGGTGCTTGCTTCCGGCATCACGCCTTAATGGGAAGGGGATTCAGCGGGCCCGGCAAGTTAGAAAACGTATTTCCCAGACTATCCTGACTGTTAGACAATACGCAACTTGGGCATATCCTGGCCATCCACGACCCCGATGGGATGATTTTCGGCATCTACAACCAGCAGGTCGTTGAAGGAATGCTTCTCGAATATCTTGAGCGCATCGATGGCCAACGAACCGGAAGGGATGGTCTTCGGCTGCGGTGTCATGAACCCGGAAACCGGCTTGGCCAGGATGTCAGGGGTGCACAGGGAGGCCCGGCGGAAGTCCCCGTCACTGAAGACACCGGTCAGACGGCCAGAAGCTTCATCATAAAGGGCGATTGTCCCGCAACGGGCGGAGGTAATGGCCAGAAGGGCTTCCTGGACATTGACACGGTCGGGGGCCTTGGCAAAGCGGTCGCCGGTGCGCATGATTTCATCGACCTTGAGGAGGAGGACCTTTCCGAGAGAACCTGCGGGATGATAGCGGGCGAAGTCCTCCTTGGAGAAGCCTCGCATCTCCAGATAGACCATGGCCAGGGCGTCGCCGATGGCCAGTGCAGCCGTGGTGCTCGCCGTCGGGGCCAGATTCAGGGGACAAGCCTCCTGCTCGTAATGATAGACAAGGAGGTGGTCGCAAAAGCGGGCCAGTGAGCAATCCGGAACGGCTGTAATGGCCAGTGTAATGACCCCAAGGCGTTTCAAACCCGGAATCAGGCGAAGGAGGTCCTCGGTCTCTCCGCTGTTGCTGAAGAGCAGGCAGAGATCGCCTTCCTGACAAAGCCCGAGGTCCCCGTGCAGGGCCTGGTTGGGATCGAGGAAGGCAGCTGGGACGCCGGTTGAGTTAAAGGTGCCGGCCAGCTTGAGGCAGATGGGAACGTTTTTGCCCACGCCGGTAAAGACGAGTTTCCGGTTGCCGAGAATGGCTGTTTCAATCAAGCCGATGGCATTGATAAAGGTGTCATCCAGTTTTTGTGAGGTTGATTCCAGCGCTGCTTGCTCCAATTCGAGGCATTTGCGGGCACTGGCGATGATTTCTTCGTGAGAAAGTGTCATTGGATGAAGTTTATGGTTGGGTTTGTTTGCAGAAAAACGATAAAACCCAAATCTTTGATAGCAGATGGAGTTTGGGAGAAAAGTTAAAAGCCTCAGGATTTTTGTATCAACAGCATTGTTGGCGGGAATCCTCTTGGGATTCATGACCGCCTGCAGTCCTTCAGGTTCGGTAACTGAGGAGACGGACGAGCGGGCCTACCGGCGCGGCAAGAGCCTCCTTCGGGAGGGACGCAAGGATGAAGCCCTGCAAGCTTTCCTGGCAGTCATCAACTCTCGCAGTGATGCCACGGAGTCTCACCTTGAGGCAGGGCTGCTTTATCTCAATCATCTCAAGGATCCGCTGGCCGCAATTTATCATTTCCGGACTTACCTGGCGCTCAATCCTGAGGGGGAATACGTGGAATTTGTTCAGGACCTCATCCTGACTGCACAAAAGGACTACGCCAAAACCCTGCCCGGAGAGCCCTTTGGCGACGCGGTTGACCGGGTCAACCTCATGGAAACGGTCAAGAATCTCCAGGAGGAAAATGAATCCCTGAAGCAGAACATCCTGCAACTGCAGCGGCAAATCAACGAACAGGAAAGCGAGTTGCTGAGGCAGCAAAGCGCCTTTACCGCAGCCCGGCCGCAGGGCGGAACAGCGGCCGATGTCGCCCCGATTATCATTAACCAGCCGACCTCACAGCCCAGTGCGACCAATTCCGGGCAGCAATCGTACACGGTGCAGGCGGGCGATACCTTGAGCCGGATCAGCGCCAAGGTCTATGGTGAGTCCAGCCGGTGGACGGAAATCTTTGAAGCAAACCGCGATTTGCTGCCCAGTCCGAACGCGCTCAAGCCGGGACAGGTCCTGCGCATTCCCTGATGACCTACTTTGACTGGAATGCCACTGCACCATTACTGGATGAGGCCCGTGATGCCTGGCTGAGGGCTTCTGAATCAGCTTGGGCGAATCCTTCCGTGGCCTATCGGGTGGGGGTGCAGGCCCGCCTTGAGCTGGATGAGGCAAGGGACTGGCTGGCTGCACAATTCTGCGTCGGTCCCGAGCAAGTGATTTTCACCTCCGGGGCGACTGAGGCCAGCAACGGGTTTGTTCGAGAGTCAGCCCGGCGCACTGGGCCCAATGGGGAAATTTGGATTTCCGCGGTGGAACATCCTGCAGTTCGGGCCACTGCGCTTGAGTACTGGGGGGAAGGCCGTGTCCGTCAAATCCCGGTCCAGCCTTCTGGTGAATTGGATCTGGATTGGCTGGAGAGCCGGATGAAGACCCACCGCCCCTCGCTGGTATGCGTGATGGCGGTCAACAACGAGACCGGGGTAATCCAGCCGTGGCAGGCAGTTGCCGAGCTTTGCCGTGTCCACAGGGTGGCCTATTTCTGTGATGCGGTCCAATGGATGGGAAAACGCGAATTAGCAGGGCAGCCGTGGGCACACTGTGCCGGTGTTGCCCTCAGCGGGCACAAGTTTGGCGGACCCAAGGGGATCGGTTGCCTGATCCTTGGACCTGAGTGGAGCGGAATGAAGATTCAGGCCGGTGGTTCACAGGAATTTGCATCCCGGTCGGGGACGGAGAACATTGCCGGAGTGGTCTCGATGGTCGCCGCGTTGCGGCAACGGATGACCTGTCCCTCACCGGAGGCTCTGCAGACTGCAAGGGACGGGTTTGAGCAGAAGCTTTTGGAGCTCTGGGACGATGCCGTGACGATACATGGGGCAGGGGCCCAGCGCGTCTGGAACACCTGCTCGGTGGCTCTTCCAGGATTTCCCTCCAACCGTTGGATTGCCCGTCTTGATCGACGGGGCTTCCAGATTTCTGCGGGATCCGCCTGTTCTACGGGAAAGGCGGGTCCTTCGCCCGTATTGACCGCTATGAGCATTCCGGATGAGGTCGCCCGCCGGACCGTTCGCATCAGTGGGGGCTGGGAGACACGACCAGAGGATTGGCAGGCCCTTTTTGTTGCGCTCAAGGAGGTGCATGGTGAATTGGAGGAACCGGGAAAATTGGATGGCCCGGGCCGGATAATCCAGATTTAAAGACACCATGCGGTTTCAAGGCATCAAGGCTCACGCCTTTCGCAACTTTGATTTGCTGGAGGCAAGCTTCACGGGGAAGGCCCATTTCGTCTGTGGTGGCAATGGGCAAGGGAAAACCAACTTGCTGGAGGCCCTCGGCCTGGTAACCAGTCTCCGTTCCTTCCGCACGAATGAAGTTCCTGCCCTGATCCGGTGGGAGGCCCAGCCACGGGAAGCCGTGCTGCTCTACGACATTGTCCACGAGACGCTCGGCGAAACCCAGTTGGAACTGCGCCTGCGGCCCGGTTTCAAGAAGGTCCTGCTCGATGGCGATCCGGTCCGTAAACTCGGTGATATCCTCGGCTATTTCCCGACGATTACTTTCAGTTCCCAGGACATCCAGATACTGAGGGGGGCTCCCTCGTTGAGGAGGCGATTCATGGACATGATGTTTGTCCTCATGGACCCGGCCTATTACGAGGTACTGACGCGCTATTACCAGGCCTTGAAATCCAGGAATGCCCTCTTGAAGCAACGGGCACCAATGAACCGGCGTCGTTCATTCGAGGAATTACTGATCCGGGAGGGTTGGCGCCTGACCGAGATGCGCCGGGTTCTCCTGCGTCTTTTCCTGCCACACTTTACTGCTGCTTACGGTGGTATCAGCCAAGTCGAGGAAGCGCCGGGTCTGCTTTACCAGCCATCCATTGATGCCGCGGACGAGTCAGAATATGAGGCTGCGTTCCTGGCCGCCTCCCGGCGCGATGAGGATACGGCCTCGACCAATCGGGGCCCGCACCGGGATGACCTTGAAATCCGCCTCCAGGACCATCCAGCCCGGGAATTTGCCAGCGAGGGGCAGCAGCGGGGACTGGTCCTTTCGCTGCGAATGGGATTAGTCCACTGGCACCGGGAGCGGGGTGGGACGCCTCCCGTCATCCTTGCCGATGATATTGTCGGTGAGCTCGATGCCAGCCGACGGCAGGGTTTCTGGAGCATGCTGGGGAACGACTGCCAGATAATCGCCACCGGGACGGCGTTTTCCCGTGAGGATAACTTTCATAACTGGACCCATTGGAAAATGGAGGAGGGGATTCTTGAGCAAGACCGCATGGAGGGTGCGGGATGACTCCACTTGACTGGATGATTGTCATGCTGGGGGCCTTGCTGGTGGGCCTTGGCAAGGGCGGCATTGTTGGTGTCGGCAACCTGACAGTCATCCTCTTTGCCATGGTCTTTGAGGCCAAGGCCTCCGTGGGTCTTCTTCTGCCTGTCCTCATCAGTGCTGATATTGTCGCCATCACGGTTTATCGCCGGCATGCCGACTGGACTCAACTGGGACGATTGCTCCCGTGGATGCTCGTCGGGATTGTTATCGGATACTTCCTCTTTGGCCGGATGAGTGACCTGACGGTAAGGCGGCTCATTGGAGGCATCGTGCTGGCCATGACGATGGTGCAAATCTGGCGCACCCTGGCCCGCCAAGCCGGCAAGGTCGATTTTGCGGAACGGATTCCCCATACCTTTGGATTCCGGTCATCCCTGGGCCTGTTGGGCGGTTTTGCCACCATGGTGGCCAATGCGGCAGGACCGGTGGGGCAACTTTACTTTATCAGTGTCGGTCTGCCTAAACTGGTCTTTATCGGGACCAGCGCGTGGTGCTTTTTCATCGTCAACGTTGTCAAGGTGCCCCTGCAGGCCCACCTGGGCATCATCAACCTTGAATCGTTGCAGATAAGCCTGGCATTGGCCCCGTTTGCCATGGCCGGTGCTGCTGTCGCTCCCAAGGTGGTAAAATTTATCCCGCAGAAAATTTTCACGATTGCGGTGTGGTTCTTTATTGTCCTTGCCGGGGTCAAGTTGACCTTTTTCTAATCAACAGAGCGGATCATGCCCAAGAAATCAGCCAGGGCCCAATGGGCCGATTACATCAAAGGCGGTGCTGCCAAAAAGGCGTCTTCATCAGCGATTGCCTCACGTCTGGGCAAGACGGCCTTCAGAGGCATCATTCTCGGTATCGATCCCAGCTTGAGGGGAACCGGCTTGGCCGTTCTTTCCTTTGAATCCAGCAAGGAGGGTGAACTGCTGGCCAGCAGTACCGTGAATCCGCCCAAGTCAGCTGATCTTCCGGAGTGCCTGGGCTGTATCGGGCGCGCAGTTGAGGCGGCTATCAACCAATTCAAGCCCACTGTGGTGGCCATTGAAGAGACCATTTACGTCCAGAATTTCCGCACGGCCCAGAAGCTGGGTGCTGCCCGGGGTGCGGCCATCGGGCAAGCAGCAATCAGGGGCCTTCCGGTCCATGAATACCCTCCGCTGCGCATCAAACAGGCCGTCGTTGGATATGGCCGGGCCAGCAAGCATCAGGTCAGCCGGCAGATGACAACCCTGCTCCGCCTGCCTGCGGATTTGCCCTATGATGAGGCCGACGCTGCAGCGGTCGCCCTATGCCATGCCTGGACGGGGTCGGAATAATCGACAAATTCCCCAGAATACGCTTGCACTGCGGCTCCAGGACGCTTTCTTCACCTCTTTTCCGTTACATTGTCGGCAGGTGCCGGCAACGGATTAAACTCAGTTAAAAATGAAAGCTGGCGGTGCGGCCAGCCAGTTTGTTCCGCGAGAGCGGGATGCCGCACAAAAACCATGAATATCACAATTAAAGACCTGTTGGACGCAGGGGTGCACTTTGGTCACCAATTGCGTCGTTTCAATCCCAAGTCCAAGAAGTTCGTCTTCGCCAATCGTCACGGCATCAGTGTGATTGATTTGGAAAAGACCTATGCCCGTCTCGAGGCAGCCGCTAAGTTTGTCGAGGAGACCGTCGCCGGTGGTAAGAATGTCCTCCTCGTGGGGACCAAGCGCCAGGCCCGCGACCTTATCAAGGAGGCAGCCATCAGCTGCAACATGCCCTATGCCACTACCCGTTGGCTGGGCGGTACCCTGACCAATTTTGTGACCGTTCGCCGCTCCATCGAGAAGTACAAGCAGTACCTCCAGTGGGAAGGCGATGGCACTCTCGACAAGATGCACAACAAGGAAAGTGCTGCTATCCGTCGGGAAATGGCCCGCATGAACCGCAACTTTGAAGGGATTGTCGATCTCGAGGAAATGCCGGGTGCCATTTTTGTTATCGATACCAAGATGGAAGACATCGCCGTCGCCGAGGCCAATCGCCTCAAGATCCCGGTTGTCGCCCTTGTCGATACAAACAGCGACCCGTCCCTGCTGGATTATCCGATTCCCGGTAATGACGACTCCTTGAAGTCCATCCGGGTCATCGTCGAGGTCATCCTTGACGCCATCCAGGCCGGACTGGCCCAGCGGGCCCAACCGGAAGCGATCCAGACCCGGACCGTCAAGCCGGTCATTGAGGCTCCGGCTGTCGAGGACCAGGTACCGGTTACAGCGATCCGCTCTGATGATGAGGACGGGGATGTTGTCCCGGAGTCCTTCAGCACGGACGACGATTAATATTAAACTGAATTTAGATCACTGGAACAATGAGTGAAATTACTGCAAAAATGGTAGCTGAGCTGCGCGCCAAGACTGGCGCCGGGCTCATGGATTGCAAGAAAGCGCTGACCGAAGCAAACGGCAGCGAGGAGCAGGCTATCGATATCCTCCGCAAGAAGGGTATCGCCAGTGCCTCCAAGAAGGCCGACCGTTCGGCATCCGACGGCCTTGTCGAGGCCTACATCCACATGGGTGGCAAGGTCGGGGTGCTGGTTGAACTGAATTGCGAGACCGACTTCGTTGCCAAGACCGACGACTTCAAGGCGCTGGTACGCGACATCGCCATGCACATCGCCGCGACGAACCCGATCTGCGTCAGCCGGGAGGATATTCCCGCTGACATCCTTGAGAAGGAAAAGGAAATTGCCGCCTCCCAGATCGATCCCAAGAAGCCGGCCAACATCATCGAGAAGATTGTTTCCGGCAAGCTGGAGAAGTTCTATCAGGAAAACGCCCTCATGGAGCAGCCGTTTGTCAAGAATACCGACCAGACGATCGCTGACATGCTCAAGGAGCAGATTGCCAAGATGGGCGAAAATATGGTTATCCGGCGATTTGCCCGTTTCCAGATTGGCGCCTGAGTCGGTCCGGCAAGTTAATTTAAGCGACGGCTCCGGGTCTTCCCGGGGCCGTTTTTATTTACCCTCAATAGAGGCTGGTAACGTGCCCTTGCAGAAGCTTGATGACGAAGACAGCCACGTTACTGGTAATATGGGCCACGAAGCAGGGAAGGAGCGACTGCTGAGGATTCCACTTGAAGAAGCGGACGGTGTAGAACCAAAGCGAATTCAGAAAGAGCAGGAGCAAAGACCAGCCGGATTTGCTGTCCAGGGTCAGGGTCAGAGCTCTTCCTTCCTCCGTCTCATCCAGGGTGGCGTAATATTGGAAGTGCAGCAGGGCAAAAATCAGTGAGAAAGCGATGATGCTGCCGACAAGGAAAGCGGTTCCTTTTTTGGTAATGACAAGGTACCCCCGGAAGATCACTTCTTCAAGAATGCCCGCCCCAATCATGGCGAAGAGAAAGATGACGCTGATGTCGGTTTGCTCGGAGGAGACGCCAAGAGCCAGTTCGCCTCCCGTTTCAAGCAGGACCAGGATGATGGCTCCGATGGCTGCAATGCCGAGCGCGATTCCTGTCGCGGGTGTCGCCCCCGGGAGGGCCTTGGGGTTGGGCTCACCGGCCTTCAGGGAAAGCAGGTCGTCGCGCCATAACTTGGCCAGGTAGAGGGCTCCGGCAAAGACGAGAAGAATGAGGAGAGGGGAGTCTGACATCGATACCCTTAGATGCGGAATACGCTTTCTTGAGCAAGTGTATAAAGTCGGTAATACCTTTCGGCTGGCTTGATTTTAGAAGCCAAGGGCCCTAACTTCCCCATTCACATGCCTACTACGACCTTCAAGACCTCGTCCCTGCCTGGGAACGCCGACTTCCAGAAGATAGTGGAGCCGCTAGTACCCGCTTTCGGTGAGCTGGAGGCGTTCCTTTCACGGCAAGTGAGTTCGTTTGAGCCGGAAGTTCAGCCCCTGGTTGAGTATTGCTTTGGGCATAGTGGTAAAAAGTTGCGCCCGATTCTCGTCTTTTCGATGGGTCTGGAGGACTTTAGCTCACCAACCGAGGAAATGGTCAAGGCTGCGGCCATCGTGGAACTTGTCCACCTGGCGACGCTGGTCCATGACGACATTCTTGACGAGGCGGAAGTGCGCCACCGGACAGAGACCGTGGTGGCCCGGCATGGTGCCCATGTGGCGGTGTTGCTCGGGGATGCCCTGTTCGCCCATGCCCTTCACCTGGCTGCACAGTTTCCTGATGTCGAGGTGTGCCGCCGCGTTTCCCTGGCCACCCGGCAAGTCTGCTCTGGGGAGATTGCCCAGACATTCGCCCGCGAAGTCGGAGCCCCCTCGACGGAGGCTTATTACCGGATGATAGACCTGAAGACTGCCGAGCTCTTTGCCGTCTCCTCCCACCTCGGGGCCTATCTCGCCGGCTTTTCCGGTGAAGCCCTGCAAGCAGCCGGGGATTTTGCCCGTCACTTGGGAATTGCCTACCAGATCTACGATGATGCGGCGGATATTTTTGCCGAGGAAGCTGTCGCTGGTAAAACCCTCGGGACCGACCTGGCCACAGGTAAGTTCACCCTCCCGGTTCTCATGTGGCTGGACTCGCTCGCTCCAGATAGTCGTCAAGCTGCCATTACCTCCATGCGGGAGGGGGATCATGTCCTAGACATGGTCCGACAGGCTTTACAAGAGCACGCAATCCTCGAAAAGGCAGGGATGGCTTTTACCAGCCAGATCGAGAGCGCTTGCCACGCTGTGGAAGCCATTCCAGGGAAGGCACGTCGTGAACAACTGCTGCGGCTGGCAAATTTCGTCGGCTCGGCATGGAATAAATTCTCGATCCAGTAGCTCTTTTCGTTGTCTGAGATAATTCTTGAAACCCTTTTCAAGTCGGATAGTTTGTAAAAGTAAGGATGTCTTTAACCAAACCAGTAGACACCGCAGTGCCCTTCGAGGCGGACAGCGCCAAGGATTCTGCGGCCAGTAGCGATGCGGCTGTTGTCCAGCGCGTCCAGAATGGCGACGTGGCGGCGTTCGACATCCTTGTCCGCAAGTACCGCGAACGGCTTTATGGCATCATTTACAACCTGACCTCGAATCGGGAAGATGCTGCCGACCTGACCCAGGAGGCTTTCATCAAGGCCTTCAGCTCGATCAATCGCTTCAAGGGCAAATCAGCCTTTTTTACCTGGCTCTACCGCATCGGGGTGAATACCGCACTCAGCCACATGAAGCGGAACCGCTTCCGTCGCTTCTTCAGCCTGGAGCACATTCAGGAAGAGGGAAGCAATGCCCAGATCCTCGAAACGCTGGCGGCCAAGCACAAATCCGAAAAGGGTGCTTTGCTCAGTGAACTGCAGGAAAAATTGAACGAAGCGATGCAGAAACTGTCTCCTAAACATAGGACAGTTGTGGTTCTCTTTGAGATAGAAGGCTTAAGTCACCAAGAAATAGCGGACATCGTCGGGTGTTCCGTGGGGACTGTGCGTTCCCGTTTGCATTACGCCAAACAGCAACTCCAGGCGGACTTGAAGCACTTTATCGATTAATAACAAATTTTAATGGCAAGCAGGAAAGACAGACCGGACGTCACACTGGAAGCACTCCTCAAGCTGAAGCGCAATGAGCGCCCCGGCGGAGAATTCTGGGACTCCTTTGAGCAGGATTTTCAACGTCGCCGTTTGCACGCCCTCGTGGAAAAACCGGCCTTTAGTGACTTCTTCTGGAGCCCGGCCATGAAAACACTGGCAATCGGCCTACCGGCCTTGCTGATGGTTGCCCTGGCAGTTGTCTGGACACCTGGCGAACTGGCCATGACCGAGACATCCTTGGCAGAGAGTCCAGCCCCTGTCCTGGATACGGGCAGTTTGCAGGTAAGTGAGGTTGCGGTGAAGCCTCAAGTGGCCGTCGTGCAGGATGTGCCGACGAACCTTTCCTCAAGCCAGTTTGTTGTCGACGCCATCGAGGATAATTCCTCCTCCATGAACTTCCGTAAAGTTCTCTACACGCCGGCGATTCGCTTGTCAGCGCCGAGTGGAGCGTTCTATGTCCGCGACAACATGAGTTCCAGCAACTACCGCGTAACCACGGCCGAAGTAAAGCTGGGTCGCAATTTCTAAGGCTGGAACATGGATTTTTCTTCCCATGGAAAGCGGGTCCTCCGTCTTCTTGCACTGGGTAGTTGTCTGTTCCCACTTGCCGCTTCTGGACAAAACGGGGGCGAATTCCGGAGCCTTGAGGAGCGCATCACATCCCTTTACGAGGAGAATCACAGTGCCTTGGTCCGGGTGAAAGCGGTTTATCCGCCGAGGGAAGATGACGACGTCCCCCAGGTGGTCATCGGAACGGGATTTTTTATCAGCCGGGAAGGCTTGATCATTACAAATGCCAGTATCGTCTACCAGCCGCTGCGGGTATGGGTTGAGCATGATAACATCGCCTACAGTGCGGATGTGCTGGGTTTGGACGAGCGAGCCAATATCGCTTTCCTGAGGACGCATTCCCTGCCGGAAACGTTTAACTTCTTCCACTTGGTGGATCGTGCGGAAATGCCGAAGGTCGGCAGCTTCGTCCTGCGTTTGAGTATGCCGCTCGAATTCGATCCAAGTCCGAGCCTTGGCATTGTCACGGGATTTGAAAGTCGCTTTGGGGATCGGTTTTTTCCCTGTACCTACATCCGTACCGATGTCCCGGCAGGCCCTGGAGATGGGGGATCCGCCTACCTTGACCTGACCGGGCGGGTGCTTGGCATACAAGTGGGTTCGCTTCCCGATGTGGGATCAAGCTATATCCTGCCTGCCCGGGCGGCCTTGCGCATCCGGGACGATGTCCTTTTCTCTGGCACCGTGACCTATGGCTGGATTGGATTTGAGGTGGAGATCCGGAGTGGGATTGAAACTGGCCGCGAACTGGTTCTCAGCGAAGTCTTTTCAGACAGCCCCGCTGCGGCAGCTGGACTCATGGAGGGCGATGTTCTTCGCCAAATTGGTGACTATTCAATCGAGGTCCTTGATGACCTCCGGAATGCCATGTTCTACACCCGGGTCGGACAATACGTTGATGTCTCGGTGAGCAGGGAAGGGCAGACGCGACGGTTCAGCGTTCGTATCGTGGCACGTCCTGAGAACGAGCCGATGCAGATTACGGAGCCGGCTCCAGCTCCACCCATTGAGCCGATCAAGGAGCAGACGGAACAGGACAATGAAGGACCCATGCCTTTTGAGGAAGACATGTCCCAGGGCGGAGATCCCTATGAACTGGAGGAAGAAGGCAATGTTCCCGACATCCTGCAGCCAAGTTCCTGAGAAGCCGAGAAAGGCTTAACTGTCACCTGGTTCCTCCAGAGCTTTGAGGAAATCTGTTCCTTCCCCTTGCAGGCCCTTTTCATTCAGAATGATAGCCAGGGCATCCGCTTCGGGTTCACTAACCTTGACCGATGGATCAGTTGGCAACTCGGGCATATGACGGACAGTCAGGTGCCAAAGAGCCCAGGCCCGGGCTTTTTTCAAGTCCGGGGGCCCCCGGAAGCGGGTCGCCTGATGGAGGAAACTAATCCGCGGATTACCAAGGAATCCCTGGCCATCGTAGTTGCGCAGCAGCCAGACGTAAGCTGACCAGGGTTGGCTGAAGGAGGCTGGGAGGTGCTCCGGTTCAAGATACACCGCTCTGCAAAGAGCGAGGATAGCCCGGGCAGGTTGCTTGTTGAGCCAAAGAAACTGGGTATAGCGGAGGGCCGCCTGAAACAATTCACCCGGTCCTTTCGTGCGCGCGGCCTGCAGGTCCCGCCAGCTCATTTCAACCTCAACCGGAGGGAGCAGGGGACAGGCTTGTGGATGGTTCTTTTCCATTGAATCGGGCATTTCGTTAGGTCACCTTAATGAGGTCCATAATGAGCGAAACTGCAAATACATCCCGTACAGTGCATGAGTTGAAGGGTGGCAAGAGCCTCCTTATCGGCCTGCTCGGACGGCTTGTCCGCTGGTGGCAAGGGACATTGGTTTACGAAATGCCGGAAGAGGTTGCCCATGTCTTCAGGGACCATCCGGAGGGATTTCTGATTCTCCTCTGGCACAACCGGCTCTTTGCCGGAATCGGCTGCCTGCAGGAGACAGACATTGAGGGGCACAAGATGCATGCCCTGGTTAGTGCCAGTCGCGATGGGGCCCAATTGTCACAGTTCCTCCGGGCCCAGAATATTTACCCGATCCGCGGCAGCAGCAGCCGGAGGGGCTCCACCGCAGCCCGCGAGCTGGTCAAGACCCTCCACATGGGGAATGCCGTTGCCATCACCGTCGACGGGCCGCGGGGACCTTGCTATGAGGCCCAGCAAGGGGCAGCCCTCCTGATGCAGACCACGGGTGTGCCTGCCTATCTGGTGGGTGTGGAGTGTGAGTCCTGCTGGGAGCTTCCCAGCTGGGACCGGTTTATCATCCCGGTCCCCTTCAGCCGGGTGAAAATAAAAGTGGACCGCTTTGCGCCCGCCGATCCCCAAGGGGGAAAAGACGAGCGCAAGGCGATCCAGAGAATGATTCAGGAACGGCTGGCTGCCCTGACGGTGGATTCACATCGCCGTCGCTAAGCTGCCCGCCATTGTGTAAGCCGTTTAGAATACCGGTTCGAAGACGACCGTGGCTCCCGGGAAGACGACTCCGTTTGCGCCGATGCTCCAGACTGAGTCGTTGATCAGGACCTTGAATTCGACTTCGCTGGTCACGACCGTGCTCTCCCAGACCCATTCATCGGCACTGACATTCTTCATCAGAATGCCGGAATCCCAGGTCAGCCCGGTGCTGTTGCCACGGATGTAGACCTGGTTGCCGAAGCCGGCGTCCACCTTGGCGATAACCCGGGTGACGATCTTCTGCTTCCTGGCAGCCTTCTTGGCCGGAGCCTTCTTGGCAGCCTTTTTGGCGACCTTCTTAGCCGGGGCCTTCTTGGCAACCTTCTTAGTGGCAGCCTTCTTGGCCGGGGCCTTCTTGGCGACCTTTTTGACAACAGCCTTCTTGGCCGGGGCCTTCTTGGCGACCTTTTTGACAACAGCCTTCTTGGCTGCGGTCTTCTTCACCGGTGCAGCCTTCTTGGCTTTAGTGGTGGTTGTTTTCTTAGGCATTTTATTTTCTAGTTCAGTTTAATGGTATGCTTATAATTAAGCACCCTCTTCCAAGCACGATTGATACCAAAGCACAATCGCAAAATGCGCTAAATTGAGCGGTCCTAAACTTCCAGATTATGCCGGGTTTCCTTGCCGGTGGTGAGGAAGATGACCTCCTCGGCAAGGTTGGTGGCATGGTCGGCAATCCGTTCGAGGGACTTGGAGATGAAGATCAAGTCCAGGCAGCGCTTGATTTCATTGGGATCCGTTTTCGCCTCCTTGATGAAGGCCTTCACATTATCCCGGTTGCACTCGTCGACTTCCTCGTCCTTTTCGAGCACAGCATAGGCCTTTTCCGGGTCTTCATGGAGAAAGGCTTGCAGGGCCATGCGAAGCATTTCACGGGCCAGCAGGTCCATCTGGGGAATGTGGTAGATGTCCCCCGAAAGGCCACTTTTGAGAAGTAGTTTGCGGGCCCGCTTGGAGATATTGCGAGCCTCATCCCCGACACGCTCCAAGTCGTGGCTGGCTTTGATGGCCACGGTCAGCAGACGGAGGTCGGAGGCAACGGGTGAACGCAAGGTCAGGTAACGGGTAGCCTCCTGGTCAATGGCGATTTCCAGGGCGTCGATTTCATCGTCACCCGCAATGACAGCATCCGCGAGCTCCACTTCTTTGTCGGACAGGGACTGGACACTCTTCTTGACCGCGTCACCGGCCTTTTCCCCCATCAACATTAGGTGTGACTTGAGGGTCTCGAGTTCGCTATGGAAGAATCGTTTCATAATCGTTATATTACATTGTCACCGTTTCATGTCAGCCTTATTAACCGAAGCGGCCGGTGATGTAGGCTTCGGTCTGGGCCTGCTTGGGATTGAAGAAAATGTTCTCTGTAGTGGCATATTCGATCAACTTGCCGAGATAGAAGAAGGCAGTATTGTCCGAGACGCGGGCTGCCTGCTGCATATTGTGGGTAACGATAACGATCGTGAACTGGTTCTTCAGTTCATGGATCAACTCTTCAATTTTGCCGGTGGCAATGGGATCGAGGGCGGAGCAGGGTTCGTCCATGAGAATGACTTCCGGCTTATTGGCGATGGCACGGGCGATACAGAGGCGCTGCATCTGCCCGCCGGAGAGGCCAAGGGCGCTTTCGTGCAGGCGGTCCTTGACTTCATCCCAGAGGGCAGCCCCCTTGAGGCTTTCCATGACCACTTGATCGAGCTCGCCCTTCTTGTTTCTTCCGGAAACGCGCAGGCCGTAGATGACGTTCTCGTAGATCGACTTCGGGAATGGATTGGATTTCTGGAAGACCATGCCGATCCGCTTGCGCAGGGAGATGACCTCGGTCAGGGGATCGAAGACGCTGAGCCCGTTGATGACGATATCACCCTGGTGATTGGCCCCGTCTATCAAGTCGTTCATCCGGTTGATGCTGCGGAGAAGGGTTGACTTGCCGCAGCCGGAAGGGCCAATAAAGGCGGTCACCTTCTGCTTTGGTATGTCGAAATTGAGATCGTAGAGGGCTTGGGCGGTTCCGTAGAAAAAGTTGAAGTCCTTGATCTCGATGAGCGCATCCTCCGGGTCGCAGGGTGAGTCCAGTTTGGGATCGTTTGTCACGGTTGAATTATCAGTATTCATTTTTCGACTACATAGGGTTGGCAGCATCAGAAAGCGCCAGTGGCGTACTTCTTTCTCAGGTGGTTGCGGATGAGGACAGCCCCGAGGTTGAGGACAATAACCAGGAGGATAAGCAGGAAGGTGGTGGCAAAAACCATGGGCCGGGCGGCCTCGGAGTCCGGCGACTGGAAGCCAAGGTCGTAGATATGGAATCCCAGGTGCATGAACTTCCGTTCAAGGTGGAAAAAGGGCAGGACCCCGTCGATCGGCAAGCTGGGCGCGAGCTTGACCACCCCGACAATCATCAACGGGGCGACTTCACCGGCTCCACGGGCCATAGCGAGGATGAGACCGGTGAGGATACCGGGGGCCGAGGCGGGCAAGACAATCCGCTGGATGGTCTGCCACTTGGAGGCACCGCAGGCAAGGCTGGCTTCACGCGCGCCGCGGGGAACAGCCGCCAGCGCTTCCTCGGTAGCGACCACCACGACCGGGACCGTCATCAGGGCAAGGGTGAGGGAGGCCCAGAGGATACCCCCGGTACCGAAAGTGGCAGTGGGGAGCCGCTCGGAGAAGAAGAGCTGGTCCACTGTGCCGCCGACGATGTAGACAAAGAACCCGAGACCAAAGACCCCATAGACGATAGAGGGGACACCGGCGAGGTTGTTGACGGCAATGCGGACACTGCGGACAAAGGGCCCCTGCTTGGCGTACTCCCGCAGGTAAATGGCCGCGACGACGCCAAAGGGCATGACAGCCGCGCTCATGAGCACCGTCATGACAAAAGTCCCGAAAATAGCCGGGAAAATACCACCCTCGGTATTGGCTTCCCGGGGTCGTTCGCTGAGGAAGGACCAGATGTGATGCAGAAAAAAGCTGATTTTCTGCCACAGGCCCATCTGGTTGGGCTGGTGGAACCCGACGAAGTCGCCTAACGGCTGAGAGCGCTCCTGGCCACTGGAGAGACGGTATTGCAGAATATCGGCTTCCTGACGGTCGCGCAGTTCCCTCGCTTGCCGGGCCAATACCTGATACTCTGCCTGCAAATCGGCAAGGCGTTGCCGGATGTCAGCCAGTTCGTCGTTGTCGATACTGGCTCCCTCCGCCTGCCGGCGTTCAAGTGCGCGTTCCTGGATGGTCAACTCGTTTACCTTGCGGTTGA
Organism: Puniceicoccaceae bacterium; assembly: GCA_040830765.1. Taxonomy (GTDB): domain Bacteria; phylum Verrucomicrobiota; class Verrucomicrobiia; order Opitutales; family Oceanipulchritudinaceae; genus Oceanipulchritudo. Next base: position 141,672 of record JBFOMH010000021.1, read on the forward strand.
TGTGGCCAATATCCTTCTTTTCCAGGTGGTTGATTTTACGGTACCGTTGACGGACCTCCTCGATGGCTGATTCAAATCTAACCCAGAAATCCGGGGCGGATACCGGCAGGACCGTGCCATCGGCAAATTCAAGGGAAGTGGCATAGAAGATGGAATTTCCATACTCCATCCGTTCAGCCACGACGATATCAGTCGGGTTGGCGATCGACGCCACATCGGCGGCGTCGATGTACTTGAACATGGCTCCGTAAGCATCCTTGTTGCCCGTCAAGAGCTGCCATTCCTCCTTGCCGCTGCGGATATTCTCCTGCTTCTTGACGACAACCCCACTTATGTTCCGGGTTGAACCCAGAGTGGACCGGGATTCCTCCACCAAGGTGATTTCAACCACCTTTTTGGGCCAGAAGACGGTAATGCCTTCCCAGAAGATAAGCCCCAACAGCATGACAACCATCAGCACGCCCAGAGCGAGCCCGGCTGAGCAGAGCCAGACAAGGGTTTCCCCTTTCGGCCGGTCCGTTGCTCCACTGTTGTTTCCAGATGCCATTTGCTTGTTAACCAACTACCTTGAAGCGATTGCGCAGGCGGTGACGCATCATTTCCGCGATGGTGTTGACAAAGAAGGTGAGGACAAAGAGGACAAACGCGCCCAGGAACAGTGTCCGGTAAAGTGTCCCCCCATGCGGTGCCTCGGGCAATTCCACGGCAATGTTGGCGGATAAGGTCCGCATTCCGGAGAAGATGTCAAAGTCGAGGATAGGAGTGTTCCCGGTTGCCATGACGACGATCATGGTTTCGCCAACTGCCCGCCCGAGCCCGATCATGCAGGCCGAGAAAATACCGGCGGAAGCAGTCGGGAGAACGATGCGGGCCGTCGTCTGCCAGCGACTGGCACCCAAGGCGAGGGAGGCTGAGGTCAGGGAGATGGGAACCGCGGAAAGGGCATCCTCGGCGATGGTGTAGATGATGGGAATGACCGCAAAGCCCATCATGAAGCCAACCACAAGCGAGTTCCTTTGCTGGAACTGTGAACCGGCAAAACTTTCCCACCAGAGGCGGAAGTCAGCCACGGAAGCCCCGGTTGCTGGATCCTCTACCCGGAAGGCGATGGATTCCAGAAGCGGTCCCATCGACCAGGCCACCCATGAAACAATGATGATGAGAGGGACAAATATGACGAACTCCCATCCCTTCGGAATGAGAATCCGGAAGCGGATGGGCAGGAGGTTCCAGAGATAGCCGATGAGGACGGCGCTCCCCGGGATGGCCAGGCAAATCAAAATGACCGAGGGTATGCGGTCCTCCAGAATCGGGGCCAGCCAGAGGGCACCGAGGAAACCGAGGACAACCGAGGGCAGGGAGGCCATGATCTCGATGCCCGGCTTGATGATGCGCTTCAGCTGCGGACTGAGAAACTGGGAGGTATAGATGGCGGCGAGGAGGGCGATGGGCACCGCAAAGAGTAGCGCATAGAAGGTGCCCTTGAAGGAACCGACAATGAGGGGAATCAAGGACAACTTGGGCTCAAAGTCATCGGAACCTCCGGTGGATTGCCAGAGGTACTGGGGGGAGTCCTGACCTTCATACCAGATTTTGGCAAAGAAGGCCTTGAAGCCGGCTTCCGGGTGGGGGTCCGACATCCGGTAGAAGTGGATTTCACCTGCCTTGTCGAGGCCCATGATGCGGTCGAATTTCCCGCTGATGAGAACTTGCTCGAACGCCACCGGTACCTCCGCTTCCCAGCGGACATCGGCTGTCGTGGCATAACGCAGGGAAATGAGGTCATCATTGGCCAGGATGAAGGCCTTGTTGCGGGAGCTTCGGGCAAAGATAGTGGCACCGCCTGGAAGAGGATCCAGTTGCTTGGTCTTGCCAAACAGGCGCTGTCCCGAGTCCGCATGGCGGTAGAGGCTGAATATGGTGTTCTCGCCCTCCCTGCTGGTGAACACGAGGGAGACATCCCCCTTGATGAACTCCATCGAGGCCAGTTCCCCACCGCTATCCTGAAAAGGATTGAAGGACTGGATTTTCTGCCACCCTCCGTCCCGTTCAAGGAGGTGGACGGTGTTGTCTGAGCAGCGGATGACCAGGTACTGTGCATTGGCCCCAGCCAGGACCTGCACCGGTACGGCGGGGAGGATGTCCGTAAGGTCGTCGTGGCTGTCGAGCTTGAATCCCGAAGCCCCGAAGAGGCTCCGTTTCTGGACAAAGGTATCCACATGAAGGGACTTGCGGTCACCTTCGCCAAGGATCGCCGCAATGATCTTTCGTTCCGGGCTGATCGAGACAGCAAGGTCGGCCACTGGTTCAGTGGAACCTGCGAACCGGGCTTTCTTGTCCCATTCGAGGCTGCTTTCAATGGTCCTGGTGCCGTCCTCGGCAAATTCCGGCGTGTAGAGGATTCGGGCTGTCTGGTACTCGCCGTTGGAATAGCCCAGGGCGACGTACTGGCTCTCCTGGAGGTAGGCGACATCCGAAATGAACGCGCCCTCTGGCAGCGAAACGGGAACGACCCGCTTTTCCCGGGAGCCGGTTACGTCAATGAAGTGGAAGGCATCCTTGCCAAGGACAAAGGGGAATTCGCTCCATTCGTCAGCCCCGATCAGCAGGGGCTCAGCCACTCCGCTTTCAATGCTCGATTCCTCGGAAACCTTGGCTCCCCCGAAGAGGGGCAGGATTTCGGCCAGGATGAAGAAGAAAATGCCAAAAATGGCAAAGATGACCCCCAGTCCGCCGACGAAGATAAACCGGGTCATGAAGGCATCGATCCGGAGCGTTCCCTTGGAAACGCGAAACCGCTCCGGGTCGGGGACCCGGGAGCGGCTTCGTAAAGAATCCGGGCCTGGGTTTTGGTCTTTTTCGTCTGCCATCTTGAAACCCTTGATCAAGGGAAGGAACAATAGGAAGATGAAAAGACCCTCAGGCCGTCAATATTACTTTTCCAGTTCAGCCACATACTGCGCGGCAATGGCCGCCGGCAGCGGATAGTAGCCGTCCTTGACAACAATTTCCTGGCCCTGCTTGGAGAGGACAAACTTGAGGAATTCGCGGGTCAGGGTATCCAGCTTTTCAACGGGATTCCGGTTAATGTAAATATAAAGGAGGCGGGCCAGCGGATAATCGCCGGAGATGCAGTTTTCCAATGTGGCCTCGTACATTTCCCCGCCATCGACAGAAAGGGCGAGGACCTTGACCCCGGAGGTCTTGTATCCGATTCCGGAATAGCCGATACCGTAGAGATCGCTGCCGATGCCTTGGACAACTGCGGACGAGCCGGGCTGCTCCTTGACCGTGGACTTGAAGTCCCCCTTGAGGAGAGCCACGCTCTTGAAGAAGCCGTAGGTTCCGCTGGCGCTGTTCCGGCCATAGGCGGAGATGCTGCGGGAGGCCCACTCGCCGTCGAGTCCGGCCTGGCCCCAGTTTTCGATGGGGTCCGCGCCGCGCTTCAAGGTGCTGGAGAACATCGCGTCAACCTGCTTGAGGTCGAGCCCGTCGATCGGGTTGTCCTTGTGGACGAAGACCGCCAGGGCATCGAGGGAAACACCAATTTGGAACGGCTTGTAGCCGAATTCCGCCTCGAACTTGTCGATTTCTGAACTTTTCATGGCCCGGCTCATGGGACCGAGCTGCGCCGTGCCTTCAATGAGGGCGGGCGGGGCGGTGGAGGAACCTTTGCCCTCGATCTGGATGTGGACATTCGGGTAGATGGCCGAAAAAGCCTCCGCCCAGAGGGTCATCAGATTGTTGAGGGTGTCTGAACCGATGGAGTCGAGGTTGCCGGAGACTCCGGAGACCGGTTCATAGACGGGAAGATCGGAATCGACCGTACCTGCATTTGTCACATTCAGGGCCGGACCAACTAGGGCCGCGGCAATTATCCATTTTGCTAATTTCATGTTTTTTGTGCTTTGTGGTTACCAGTAAAGACGGATAGCGGAGGTGAATCCGTAACCGCTGAATTCTCCCCCATCGTCGGCGGAGTCCTTCATGTCAGTGAAGGTGAAGCCATTCTGCCATTTCAGCTTGTGGCCGTAGAAATAGGTGTTGAGACCGATGTAGAGGTCCTGCAGGCGGTCGCCACGGCCACCTCCATATGCCCGCCTCTCATAGCGGTTCAGCCGCAGACCGTTGTCCTCGGAACTGGAGAGGTAGTTATAGGAGGCGACGACTTGAAAGGTGTCGTTGATATCGTAGAAGGGCATGATTTGCAGGCCCCACTGGCTGTCTCCCGAGAAACTTTCCGCGAAGCTTAAATCGCCCCACAAGTGCCAGGGTCCATTGTCGTATTGGCCGTTAATGGAGAGGATGGTTTCAAGCGCATTGGTGCCGAGTCGGCCGTCGGATTCGTCATTATAGACAAAATCCACCCGCAGGCTGGCCTTGTCGACATTGAGGCTGCTGCCGAAGTCCTTCCCGGCACTGAGGAGCAGGAAGAAACCTTCCTCACCCACGTTCTCGATCTCGTCACTGCGATCGTTCGAGAACAGGCCGACTTTGTAGCTCCATGTCTCGTTTTCACCGGAAGCAGTGGCCCCGAAGAAATACTCCCGGGTGAACCAGAAGTTGTTGCTCAGGCTACCGCGCTCGGTAGTGATGATTCGCTTGGAGGAGGTGGAGCCGTCGAGGGTGAATCCGGCGGATTGCTTGCCCAGCTTGATGGACAGGTCGTTGCCGGTTTTCCAGCCAATGTAGGCGTCCGTTATCCCGTCGTAGACCGGATCCGTGTTTTCCGGGTCGAGGTTCAGCTCGACATGAGCGGTGAATTTCTGGAATACAGTGGCCTTGAAGCCGGCCCGGGCCCGGCGCCAAGCGGTGTCGTCCCAGGACTGCTGGTCGTCTTCGTTGACGTAGGCGTAGTCGTATTGCAGGCGTCCGGTAAAGGCCAGTTTCTGGATGAACTCATTATCCTTCGAGTCATACAGCTTCGCGCTTCCCCAGAGCTTGTCGTAGTTGTCTTGCATGCTTGAATCGGACGCTGCCACGGCATTGGCAAAGCCAATACCAAGGAGCGTTCCGATGATCAGCGTTAGGATCGTTTTCGGTTGTTTTGTCTTCATACACAATGGGGCCAAAAGTTTAGTTTGGCCTTCGGGTTCAAATCATTCGCAGCCCAAACTTTGCTCCCATCCGTGGTAAGCAAATGAATAATTTTCTATGCACCGACATTTAACCATGGTGACACAATTGTCACATGATTGTAACGATCGCCGAGGTGGGATCAGGCGCTTAGTTGTTGCGTGATTTGGCCTTCATGTAGAAGTGGCCCAGAATGACGGCCACAAGATAGCCAATAATGAAAATCCGGCCAACCGGAACTACTGCTCCGCCAATGGTCATCGACTTGCCCCAGGATGTCGCCAGGGAGGCGGAACCGGTAATCAAAAGGACCAGCCCGAGGAGTGCATTCCAGACAAACCTGTGGCGCCCACGGGGCATGTTTTCGCCGAGCAACTGCCGCGAATTGATCATGAGGAAGAAGGCCAGCAGGGCCACTGGAAGGAGAGTATAGGCAAGGGCTGCTGCCGGAATGGCCAGGTATGCCTTAGAGGAACCCGTCCAGAGGATGGGCCAGAGAACGCCGGTGGCAGCCAGCAGCGTGCCCATCTTGAAATGGATACCTCCATGGGGTACTTTGAATACTTCACAAACCACCGCGCCGGATATCAGCATGAGGACGGAGATTGTCGACAGGGCCATGCCCAGAACCCCTATCCCAAAAATGAGGTGGGCCACAGTGGGACCTACGAGGACTTCAAGGGAACGGGCAAATTGACGGTTGCTGCGATGAAGCAACATGGCAGCCAATTCAAGTTCCCCAGGCTCGACCTTGGTTTCCTCTGTATACCCGCCGGGTCTGCGGGTCAGCATGCCCTCTAGTTCACCGACTTGAGCAGTATAGGCCGGATTGGCAGAAATCTGGAGTACCCCGTCATGGGTCTCGAGAATCCCCTGATAGGGCTTGCCGTTGAACATGTTACCCGAGGCAATGACGATACAGGAGGTGGCGATGATAAAGGGAATGACCATGCCGGTTGAGAGGTCGAAGATAGCCAGTCCCCGGTGCTGCTTGCCCCATCCCTTGGCCCGCATGGTGTAGGGAAGCATGAAGGTCATATTGATGCCCACGGCAGCTGAGGCAGCCGCGATCATGACGGTCCTCTGCCGGGAGACTACCAATTCGGTCCAGAACGTCCGGACCTCCGCGTTCTCAATCGTTTGCAGAACCTGCTGATAGGCCTCGCTGGGATGAAAAATGAGTCCGGGACTGGGAATGAAACCGGCCAGGATCTGGCCAAAGGGCAAGCCTTCCTCACTCAAGGCCAGCCGGACCACGACGAGAATAAAGGCGACGACAATCAAGCCGACCATGGTTTTCAGGATATTCTCATAGATCCGTATTCCCCTGCCTCCGCTGCCGTAGAGAAAGGTCACCGCCATCACCAGGCCAAGAATGAGGCAGGAAATCAGCAGCTTGAATCCGAAACTGTCTCCCATTTCAGCAAGGCCGGGAAAGATATTCTCGGTCAGCGCCCCAAAAGCGAGGGAGTACTGGGGCAGGACAAAGACCATGTTGGCGGCCAGGGCGGCGAGGATCCAGCCCCAGGCAAGGACTGGGTTGATTCGTGTGCGCATGCTCTGGAAGGGACTTTCCCCTGTTGAAAGGGTGACGTAGCCGATGGCGGCGAGCATGATCACGCCGAGGATGATGGCCCCGGCCTGGACCCAGAGTACGGAATAACCACCCACAACCCCGAGGAACAAAGCTCCAGCCAGGGAGCCTCCCCCAAGGGTGATGGCGCTTTGCAGCCAGCCGGGTCCGGATAATTTGGCGTAGGTCCGGAATCGGGCCCATCCGCTGGCATTTTCGACGTTTTGCAGTTCCTGAAGGGAGTCTTTCATCGGGAGGAGTGAGGAATAGGGGGTTAAACCGTTTGGTGGCTAGCTGTAAGGGATGAAGGAGGCCTCGCCAACCCAATAATCGCCTAATCGCTTGGCGTGGGCTGCCCGTGTTTCTGCTGGCATCCTCCATTTAATGCGTTATGAACATTGAACCCATGGCTGGTTCATCAAAGAAAGTAATCCTCGCAGCCCTGATTGGCAATGGGCTCATCGCTATCACGAAGTTTATTGCCGCCGGACTGACCCGCAGTTCCGCCATGTTGTCGGAGGCCATCCATTCCGTGGTCGATACAGGCAATCAGATCCTGCTGCTCTATGGCCTGAAGAAGTCAAAGCAGCCTGCTGACGCTGCTTATCCCTTCGGTTATGGGCGGGAGCTCTATTTCTGGAGCTTCATCGTGGCTATCATGATATTTGCCGTTGGGGCTGGTATTTCCACCTACGAGGGGATCCGCCATATTCTGCATCCCGAACCGGTGAAGAATCCCATGGTCAATTATGTTGTCCTGGGGCTGGCAATGATCTTCGAGGGCGCGGCCTGGTGGTATGCCTGGAAGGCTTTTGACGAGCACCGCGGGAGAAAGGGCTACTTGAAGGCCGTCCACGAGGGGAAGGACCCGACGATGTTTGTTGTCCTATTCGAGGACTCCGCAGCCATGCTGGGCCTGGTTGTGGCTTTCCTGGGGATCCTGCTCAGCGACGTGACCGGCATCCTCTACTTTGATGGAGCGGCCTCGGTAGTCATCGGGCTGATCCTGGGCGGGACTGCCGCCTGGCTGGCCTACGAGACCAAGAGCCTCCTTATCGGGGAGAGTGCGGACCCGAAACTGGTCGAAGCTCTCAGGGCCATCGCGGTCGATTATCCGGAAATCACGACCGTCAACAAAGTGCTGACGATGCACATGGGGGCGGAGGACATCCTCGTCAATTTGAGTGTGGACTTTGCCGATGGCGTTCCCTCGGAGCGCGTGGAGCAGGTCATCGCCACCATCGACCGCAAGTTCAAGGAAACCAACCCGGCGATCAAGCGGCTCTTCATTGAGGCGGAGGCGATGCGCGGTTCCCCACCGCCGGCCTGACTTTCCCTCAGCGTTTTTCAGAGGAGCGCTGCAACCATTCGGCGTAGGCGGCCTCAACGGTCTCGCCGGCGGCGAGGTCGCGGGTCATGATGACCGCCTCCGTTTCGGGAGCCTTTAACCGGTATCCATTAATGCCGAGGAACATGTAGGCGGCCATGAATCCAATGCGCTTGTTTCCATCAAGAAATGGATGGTTGTTCACCAATCCGTTTGTATAGGCCGCTGCCAATTCAAATAGAGATGGATCACCATAGTGATGGAGTTGCAACGGCCGGTTCAGGGCTGAGTCCAGCATGCCTTTGTCCCGTACACCCTCAAGACCACCAAAACGGGCCAGCAGTTCCTTGTGGACGGCGAGTAGACTTTCAGCTGACAGCCAGTATGGATCCTTCATTTGGCAAGTTCCCGCAGGGCATTACGGTACTCAGCCATACCTTCTTCGGCTACTTTCATAATTTCCTCAAACCCAGGCTTCTCCGGCGTAATATGCAGGGAATCCTTGGGTGCCTTTGTGATGTACAGGGAGGCTCCCTCCTCAACGTTCATTGCCTGCAGTGCTTCCTTGGGCAGCACGATACCGAGGGAGTTGCCAATCTTGCGGACTTTTGTCTTCATTGCCATGATAATAACATATGTTATAACTATGGATTTGGTCAAGCCTCAAGGGGCTTGCGGATCGCGGAGGTAGCTTTACGTGATTCGTCAGGCCGGGACCAGGCCCGGGGAGAATGTCTGCCACGTCCCCTCCACGAGATTGCGGCTGTCGAGGCTGAAGGGCTTTGCTCCGCTGAGCCAGGATTCCATGCGGCCCTGGAAGCGGGAGACGGTGGCGGTGTCGGCAAGCTTGGCCTTGGTCCCGAGAATGATGTCGCTGCTGTCGAGCAGGCGGCGCAGGTAGGGCATTTCGCGGAAGCGTTGGTGGCCGGCTTTGCGCACATCGAGAATGCCAATCGTCGAGGCTAGCTGGACCTCTCCATCCAGCTCCCGGGATTTGACCTGTTCCAGCATGTTAACCGGATCAGACAAGCCGGCCGGCTCGACAAGGATACGGTCCGGGCGCAGAGTCTCGACAAGCGTCCTCAGCCCGGAAGCCAAATCCGGGGCACCGGAACAGCAGAAGCATCCGCCGTTGGAGATCCTGAACAGGACCTTGCCAGGTGAATTGGCAGCTCCATGGGAAAGCCGGTCCGCCAGAAAGGGCTGGTTGTTGGTGTTGAGCAGCACTGCCCAGGTTTCATTGGACGGCGCTGATTTCAACAGTTCCAGGATAGTCGAGGTTTTCCCGGAACCCGGTCCACCCTGGACAAGGTGGACCGGTATGGGGGACAATTGAATCATGATAGCGCGAGGGCGGGAAGCTCGTAGTCCTCGGGGACGAACTTGTCCGTGTCGACGTCTTCCATCATTTCCTCGATGAATTCTTCTTCGGTGTCGGGCATGTCGTCCAGGTCATCCTCCATGCGATCGAGCCAGGCGGCTTCCTTGGCTTCCATCTTGAGGCAGCCGGATTCGCTGGACTCGCGCATCAGGCGGATGGCTTCACGGGCAGCGGCAATGCCGGCAGCGTAGTGATTTTCTGACGACACGATGGCGTTGGCGATGGCGACGCTGCTTTCCGGCGTAATGATCATCGCCTGGGGATCAAGGCCGGCATCCGACTTGACGAGCCAGTTGCGCAGCTGCAGGGCCGCCTCCGGACCATCCTTGGAGGCCTCGTTGAAGAGACGGCAATCATAGATGAGCTGTTCCATGTAGCAGGTCGGGGCCATGCCGCCGAGGAGCTTGATGTTCTGGACCGACTCATTGGACCAGAGGTCGGCAGTGGCAGCCGCGAGGTTGCCCATCGGACTGAGGTGGGCACAAGCGGCGGTCTTGCCTTCCATGCTCATGGGGAAACCGGTGATGGCCTTGAGGATGGGGTTTTCATAACCACAATCCTTGCCGGGTCCGACGGCGCCGCACTCGTAGGCAACCAGCGATCGGACGGCCGTGACAGCCCGGACCACAGCGGCGAAGGAGCGCGGAATCATTTTCCGCTCCGCCAGCACCATGGCGGTGTTGCCGAATCCGCAGGCGGTATCACCAGCGGCATAAACGCCGTGCTTATTGGCAATGGGGACAATGTGGTCCCAGAGGAACTTCATGTCCCTGACGCCCATGACGCAGAGCGAGAAGAGAACCTCGCGCAGGTCACCGTTGACGAGGGCATCGTCGTGTAGTTCCTTGCCGCCGACGCTCTCGATGCTGAGAAACTCGGCCCCTGCCTCGGCGGAACGTTCGAACAACTCCAGCATGGCCTCCCAGTAGCGACCGGACCGCATCAGGGGCGGGCGGACAAACTCCCGGTTGTCATTCGGAGTGGCCCGCAAGGTGGCCTTGAGACCGTACTTCTCATGGGCCGTCTCAATTCCTTCGAGCAGGATCTTGACGATATCCATCCCGAAGTCAGGGAACTCGGTCATGGGGGGAAGGGTCTCGAACTCGAGCATGACGCCTGGCGCTTCCAGCTCGGCCGCGCGAGTCAAGGCCTCGTTGACAATCTGCTGGTAGTGGCGCCTGACCTCGGGCATCGAGGCTGCCTCAATCTTGATGTCCGGCAGGGTGAAGTTCAGTTCCGGATAAACGGTTCCTCCACCGATGACCATGCCGTGGCGGGTGGTCACCGGGTTGGGGGAGACCCCGTAGATCAGCTTGTCCGGATCGGGGATAGCGAGGGCATTGTACTTCATTGAATTGTCCTCAGGCTGGCAGTACCGACTTGGCGAGATCCACAGCGCTGGCGGCATCCGAGGCGTAGCCATCCGCACCGATTTCATCGGCATAGGACTGGGTCACCGGCGCGCCGCCAATGACAATCTTCAGCTGCTTCCCTGCAGCCTTGATGGCGCTTACCGTTTCCCGCATCGCCGGCATCGTTGTGGTGAGAAGGGCGGACAGGCCGACAATGTCAGCCTCGTGCTCATCGATAGCATCGACAAAGGCGGTTGGCGTCACATTGACCCCAAGGTCGATGACTTCGAATCCGGCACCCTTCCACATGGTGGCGACCAGGTTCTTGCCGATGTCGTGGCGGTCGCCCTCGACTGTCCCGATGATAGCCTTGTACTTCGGCTTGATACCCGCCTCGATCAGCTTGGGCTCGATGATCTTCATCGATTCCTTCATCGCCCGGGCCGAAACCAGCATTTCCGGAACGAAAATTTCGTTGTTCTTAAACTTCTCGCCCACCACCGACATGGCTGGGATCAGTGCATCCTCGAGAAGCACTTCGGGAGCAGTTCCTTCTTCCAGAAGGGCTGTGGTGAGAAGCTTGGCGTCCTTGCGGCGACCGTTAATGACAGAGGTTTTGAGGTCTTCGATATTACTCATGGCTATATGATTTTTGTTAATGTTGTGCCATGAGGATAGCAGTTTGCCTGCTTCCGTTTCTTGTATGCTCGGCTGCTTGTTATGTAGATTCGTGTGAAAACCGCCAAGGGCTGACCCCTTTACTTTCTCGCATCTATGAGCACGGACTTTCTGTACAAAGTGCTTGGCCTGTCAGTAATGTATCTGCAGCAGAAGCCTTCCTGCTTTTGTCGGCAGACGCCACTCGGTAGGGGAGATGCTTTCGAGGGCTTCCCCGGTCTGCCAGTCCTTTACTGAACTGGCCGGTTGCTCTAACTTGAGCACCATTCCTGCAAAACCTTGGCGGTCCTCGATGACATCGATCTCAAGTGCCTTGCGGACGGGGATGTAGTGGAGCAGGGTAACCAATGTCTCACTGCCTTTTTGCATCGGGTAGACGCTGACGGAAACCGGGAGTCCGGCACCAATGGCGGGTTTGCCGATCAACCGTTCCATTACTACCTGCCAGATTTTCCGGATAAAGACGCTGCCCGACTTCCGGTACTCCTTGAAGATGGGATCGCTAAATACGGTGACCGTACCATTGGTGGCCACGGCCGGAAATTCCGAGGTTTCCGTTGAGGCGGGCGTTTGGAAGTGGGAACAGAACTTGAAGTCAGACCGCCGGAAGTACGGCAGGACGCGGTCGATAAGGACTTCCCAGTCATCGCTGAAGGCATAATGCATGCCTGCCTGGTAGAAAACCCGATCGCTGTCCGTCCATTCCTGCCCGATTGCGGGGCGTCCGTGCCAGTAGGTGGGGAAGTCAGGTGTCGAGCCGCTGACGCAGCGACCCAGGGAAGCGAAGACATCCTCACATGACTCGGTGAACCCGGAGGTGTGGGAGGCAATCAGCTTGCCCCCGTTCTGCAGGTAGGCCTCCAGCTTTTGCTTGAGCGCTTCGGTGACGATCACCGAGTCGGGAAGGATGAGCAGTTTGTACGGGCTCAGGTCTGCTGAGTCATCGATGACGGCACAGTCGTAGTGAGTTTCCTCGCACATGAGGACGGTGCCTTCAAGGGAGAGGTTGGACTCACTAAGATCGATTGACGGATGGCCGGGTTGCAGGATAGCCACCTCGGGCATCGGTTTGCTGTCGGCATAGAACGGTTCCGCTTCCTCAACCTGCTGGTAGACTTTTCCGATGAGCCGGTAGGCAGCCGGGTCGAGCACCCCGCGGGGGAGCATCTGGTCACCGACCGAACAGCCCCCGCCCATGGCCTGGGCGCGAAAACACTCATACTCAAGGGCCGGCACTGGCTTGATACCGCCGAAGTCGCCCCATTGCTTCTGGAAACGGCCAGTCATGCCCAGCCAGGGCTGTCCCATCTGGTAAACCTGGCGGGCCATTCGCGGGAAGTGCTGGTAGCCCCAGAATCCGCTCGGCAGCGACTCCACCTCAAGCTGGCTTTGCAATTTGGCCATAGAGCCAAATCCGACCTGACTGTCGATAAACGCGTTGTTCTGTTGGTTGTAAAAGACTTCCGCTTTGGGCTGTATTCCATGAATGATCCCGTTGAACTTCTCCATGAAACGCTTCTGGGCCTCCCATTCAATTCGGTAGTGGGCCTCGTGGTCCTCCCGCCGGATGTTGAGATCCTGACGAATCTTACGGCAGGATTCACTCCAGGTTCCTTCTGGATGAAAGAAGAGAATGTCTACGAACAGCCCTTCCACCTCGTAGGTTTCCAGCAACTCCTGAACATGGGCCTCGAAGTAGTCCTGATACTCCGGGTTGGAGAAGTCATTGAATTTCCAATACCCAGCCTGGTCGGTGATCCTGTCGGTTGCTTCCTTCCAGACCGCAAAGCTGCCGTTCTTCCTCAGTTGGTGCCATTGCGGAAAGCGCTGGGCCACATCCTCCTCCCAGACCACCGTGGTGTAGAGGGGACACCGGATACCCCGCTTTTTGAGGGCCTCCAGCTGTTCTCCGAGGATATCCCGGCCATTGAGGGCAGGGTGCTGCACTCCCGTCTTGGTTGGGTAGTAGCACTGACCATGGTGGCACTTGGCGAAGACGGTCACACTGTTGACATGGGCCTCGACCAGTCGGTCGGCAAAGGCCTCGGCGTCAAAGTCGGCGCAAACATCCCCGATGAAGGGCGAGGTGTGGAAATCCAGGTGAATCTGGCGGTTACGGAATGAACTGTTCATTGTCATGGTTTTTGGAAATGTTGGTGAGGTTGGACTTCGTCATCAGGTTCTCAAGGAACAACTGAATTTCATGTTAGTGAAGGTCACTCCGCTGCTCGCTAGCCATATTGCAGATGACGATTGCTGAACAGAATTCACTTCGGGTGCTCCAGCTGGAGATGAGGCAGTGGTATATTCCCGCATACGGCCGTCTCCGATGAAGACACCAGCTAATGTAATACTTGTGCTAATGGCGTTTAAAAGATTTTGGGAGGTTGCTGACATCGTGACTTTTTAGGATCAGGCAATTCACCCATTATGGCTGTTTCAAGCCGGAGTTGAATGCACAAAAATTGAAAGGAATGGAGAATCGTGACCTGCACAGCAGACGCTCTGAAAATTTTGCTTAAATTTACGACATTCACCACCATGCAGACTGAAACCTGAAACTTCCTCAGAACTCGGACTGCTCCCAGTTGGTCATTCCCTCATTTGCGCGGAGAAATAGGAATTCGGTCTCTGGGTGCATCTGAATGTTGCGGAAACGGAACTGCAGTGTGCCGGTTCCGGCTTCGGGTTTCCAGAGAAGAAGGACCTGGTTGAAGGCCTGCACTAGCTCAAGGTCGCTGAAACTGGACTTGCCGGAGGCGAGGGATTTTGTGCCCATTGATTCGCCATTAAGGAAGAGTTCAACAGAACCACTAGTAGCTTCCACATCAAGGAAGGTAAGTGAGTCCGGATTGGGAATGCCGCTATCTTCCATGACGATGCGCCGCGTACGGGGCGTATGCAGGCAAGTGTAGAAGGCCTGTTCGGATCCAGTAGTTGCATCCCATATTCCCTCATTATTTGCCATGATCGACCACCCGTCGATGCGGAACATGCTGCTGGGGGCCAAACGTTCAGTTGACAGGAAGGTGTTGGCGGTTATCTCCCTCCGCTTCCCAGGATTGGACACTGCCTGGGTCAGGACCTGGCGGGGAAAACCCTGACTGGACTCCACAGGCGCAGGCACCTTTTTTCCGCTGAGGGCGTGCCTTGCTACACTGCCACCCAGATTCCGCATAAGGAGCGATTCATAGCGCTTCAGTCGTGAATGGGTTTCCTCCGGCTTGCCGAAAACATCCAAATAGACACAGCCCTTGCCATGGCGGATGCGCCCTAGCATGACCTGTTCCTCGGGAGCCTCGGCAAAGAGAAAACGTGATGCACCATGGGTGCGCAAGGGTTCGGTTCGTTGGCCATGGATATGATGTTCTTCCTGGAGGGCTTTGGTTGGGGTCACCAGCAGGGGCTCCAGGCCATCAACTTTCTCTAGGGCAAAGTTGGCCACGGCATAAGATTCAGCTCCGAAGCAATAGCTCATGCCGTCGATGCCGCTGATATCGACATTGGAGATACCGGAAAGAAGCGGGTCGTCCTTTACCCGTACGGCCTGGTATCGGGCTGCCTCCACGCCCGTCAGGTTGATCCCCAGATGCTCGGAGACCGTTCCCAGGAGCGATTCGTCGCGGAGCCGGATCCATGTGGTTCCACCGAGCTTGGCTTCACCAAGTGCCGAAATCAGGTCGTCCCGGGCATCCGCTTCGACTATATGGGGGCTCTTCTGGAAGGAGGAGTGTTCACCCAAAAGATAGGCAAGCATGGCTGTAAACAAGTCACGTGCCTCAGGGATCGTGGAACCCTTTTCCGCAAAGCGGAACTGGCTGGCCAGAAGCCGACCGTTCCCCAGCTTAACCTCACCCAGAACGGTCCATTCAGGGAGTTTAAGTCCGGATCCTCCTTCGCCGGCATCGACCAACGGTTTCAGCAAGCAGGATTCCCCCTTCTGGTAGACCGAGTGGGCGATGTGGCCGTTGGAATTCATGGAGGCATAGGGATCCTCGCCCCAGAACTGGAAATCCTCTTGGGTGAAATTCGTCAGGACCGGATGTTTGTATCCACGAACGAATCCATGCAGCTGGGGTTTGCTTTCAAGTACGACATCAGGGAAGAGGCTGTGGGTTTGCTCAAGGAGGAGGACTTGGCCGCCGGTCTTGAGGTAATCCTCGATCCAGTGGTTTTGAAGTGATCCGGGAACGACGGTGTTGCGTTCCATGATCAGGAGTTGAGGGTCTCCATCGACCGGGCCCTCCAGCGCGTCCTGTTTATCGACTTCAAGCCCAAGTTCTTGTAGCCATTTCTCTGATATACCGTAGCCGATAAGCCGGATGGGGCCGTGTTGACCGAAAAGCCTGTCCGGTTTTTCGGGAAAGAGGGACCAGTCACTCTCAATGATGTCGAGTGGGGAGTGCTTCCCATCGGGGGTGAAGGTGGCACGGAAACGGGCAGATGCGAGCTCGGTGGTGCGGGGAAGGTGTAAGAATACCTGGTGCTCAACAACACGGCCCCGGGCGACTGAAAGTTCTAGCGTCTCCACATGCAGGACTTTGTCGTTACTTTCCAGACTGATGACGAGGGAGCCGTGCTGGTTCGAAGGTGTGTCATTGACCAGATAGAGGATCCGCTGGACTTCCTGTCCGGTTAAGTAGCTTCTTCGGTGGGAGAGGTCAATGAGCGCGAAGGACCTGAATGCCCTAGCCTGAATGGCATTGGTCTGGCCGAAAGAGGTGTAGGGTTCATCGCTGTCCTTCCAGAACTCGAATTCCGCGGAGTGCGGTTGAATGAATTGCGGCTTTACCCCGGGCGTGGTCCAGTCCTCATAGTGAAGAGTGACTTTCTCCGACTCCATGCGTAGGTTACAGAGACAGGAAATGTTCCATGGCCCGAAAGCAGCTGTTCCCTGACTACGGCCGGCTTCGACAATCCACAGGGTTTCCTGCGCAGCAGCCTCTACGATTTTCTGGTAATCGGCCCAGAGGAGGTCGCCTTCACCCGTATGGAAATTGCTGTTTGGACCCATGTAGTGATAGGTCGACATTTCCCCGGCATGCAGGGGTTGCTGCTTTTCCCACCAGCCGTATCCGCCGCACTCCTTGCCATAGTGGCGGCTTATGATGGCTTGTTCGCTTTCATTCCATAGGGAGCTGTCTCCCTCATGGTAGGCTTCGCGGGTCGGGTCCAATTCGCGGAACAGATGATAGAGCTTGGGAATTTCCTCCTTGGTGCGAGAGGTCTTGTCCTGGTTCCAACGCATCTCATTTTCCACGCTCCAGAGGAGGAGAGACGGGTGATTCTTATCGCGCCGGACATAGCGGGCGACATGGTCCCGGGCCGCTAACCAGTATGTTTCCTCATCGGCCGCCTGTTCGCCGCCTGAGCCATGTATTCCGGTTTCCCCGGTGATCATGATCCCTTCTTCATCGGCGATATCCATGATCATCTCTGGGTGGGGATGCGTGTGCAACCGGGAATGGTTCATGTTTTCCCGTTTCATCATCGTGAACCAGCAACGATTCCAAGCCTCAGTGTGGTGGAGCTGGTTCACCTTGTGGCCCCAGTCGGAGAAAAAGTGGATCGGATAGCCATTGAGAATTAAGTCCGGGCCCTCAATCCAAACCTCCCGGAAACCGAAGCGCTCGGCGACTTGGTCAATGGTCGTCTCCCCTTCTACAAGGCGGCTGCGAAGCCAGTATAGGTTGGGGGCTTCCGGTTGCCAGATTTTGGCATCCTGCCAGGGGATGGTCTGTTCGATAACCTGTATTTCCCCGGAAGGGATTCGGGTAGCCTGTGTTGGAAGTTCGAGGACAGAGTCATGGACCAATGGCTCTTCGCCTTTGACCCATTCAGAAACGGAAAGCTGCAATTCCACTTCCCGGTCCTGAGGAGAGGTATTGTGGACCTCGGAGATGACAGTCAGGGTCTTTTCCCGAAAGGAGGTTCGGATGGTCGTATCCACCGTGTAGACATCGGCCCGATCAATGAGCCAGACATCCTGCCAGATGCCGCGCATGTGGGCGGTCATCATGTTGCCTGAGGGAGCCAGCGTCTTTTTTGAATCTTGCGAAAGGCGCTTGTAGTCGCGGATGAAGACGGCGAGTTCGTGTTCGTCCCCGGTCAGGAAGTCAGTAACGTCAATTTCGTTGGGGAGGAAGGCATCGTTGTGCATGGAGACCTGCTTCCTGTCGATCCAGATTTCACTGCGTCCGGCTACCGCATCGAAGCGCAGGAAGCGGCGCTTTCCTGTTTCCAGAGGCGCGACCCTGACCGTACGCCGGGCCCAGCCGGAATCGGCCGCATGCCATTCTAACGGATACTCGTGATTGTCAAAAAGAAACTCGTACTCGCCTTCGTAACAAGGCGTCGGAACATCTGCCGGGTGCTCGCTGTAGTAAGTCTCTCCCTTTTTCCGCACCGCTGTGAGGGATTTGGTGACAATGGAGGGGACGAGATAGCAACCTTTAGCCCAGCCTTCAGCGGGAATCGCGATCTGGTTTTCAGCACTCCCGCTTGGAGCATAATCCCACCAGCCGTTGAGGCATTGTGTGCAATTGTGGTACTTCATTTTCAAAAAGTTTCTCAGCTAATTGGCGCGGATACGGTCATCGGAAATGTCCTTAAAGCTTCTTTTCCAACCCGTTCAGTGGTTGAAGCTTTCCATCCTTTTCGTGTAACAGGAATGTCGCTACAGCATGTGCGTTGATGGAACCGGTGTATTGACGGCCGTTGAACTGGATCTTTACACGGGCATTGCTACCGCCTGTTTCGAGGATACGCAGAACCGTTCCTTTGCCATTCTCGGCAGCTTTAAGGGCCATCACCTGGATGTTTTTCGGTTGGAGTTGGAAGAGAGATCGCTTCCATGGTTCCGTGCCTGGATGGGGATTGTCCAGCATGTGCTCGGCAGGAATCTGCCATTCCTGGGATTCCCGCTCCAAGGCATCTCCATTGGTTTGTCCCGGGGCTGCCGTGATCCAGAAACGCCGCTCATGCCACCCCTGGTCAAGGAATGCGACATTGCGCACATCCTTATATTCAAATGGCGGATGCTCGGCATATGGGACACCGCGTGCTAAAACCATGCTCAGCTGGCCGGCCTTTCCACTGTAGCTGTAACTGGAGTCGTTCATCAGGCCGAGGTAAACCGGTTTTCCGCGTAGTGTTCCTTCCAGTGAAACCCAGTCGTGGCAGGGATACTCCCTTCCGTCAGTTGGGCGAACGACCCTTTCAGCTGGCATTTTAGCGATCGTTCGTGTACGCCGCAATCGAGTCGGGATAACGAGTTTCAGCTGCTGGCGCTTCTCCTGCCAGTTGAAGCGGAAGCGGATTTCAAGGGTAGGCGTGTGAGTGTAGGTAATGACATCCATCCAGATTTCGGAGGATTGCCAGCGTGACTTTTGTCTGACAACGGATACCAGCGCCCCGGACTCGATTACTTCCTTCTCGAGAATCTCCGGTTGGCCGATAACGTCATTGTAGGCTTTAATACCGAAGCCCCATGTATTGCCCTCGTCCCTGACGACTACCGTGCCCACCTGATGGGCCAGTAATTGGCCAACACCGTCAGGACTCCATTTGAGCAGGGCAGGTTCCTTACTTAACAGGGCCTCGGCCTTTCTGGAGTCATTCTTTTGAACCCAAAATTGAGGATTTTTTTCATCCTTATCTGAGGAAGGATCGACTGAGGATTTGACGACCGGCTTTGTGACGGTGCGGAATACTTGGTATCCCCCGGCAGGGAGGTTTACAACAGTCGTCAACTTGCCCCACTTGAGCCCCCAAGGGCCAAAATTTGAGTCGGATTGCATCCATTGGATGGGCACTTTACGACCGGATTTGGTTTCCAGGCCGATGATTTCCTCACGTCCATTGGGTTCGATGAAAGTATCAAGCTGGACCAGTGCCTTGCGTTGCCAAGGGAGGGGATTGACGGCAAAGAGAACGCTGCCCTTTTCGCTGCGGGTATCTACCTTCCGGGCCAATTTGTAGACCGCTTTCATCCGGTGTTCCCTTGCAGTGGTCAGAGTGGACCCGAAGCGACTTCGGGTTTCCTCCTGTGGAAGATAGGAGCAGGTTCCAGCCAGGATGTCGTGAAACTGATTGAATAGCAAATGCCACCATGCCTCAGCCAAGGCTCTTGGGACGGAGGATTTCCAGTTCGCCAAAAGGTCCAACGTCTCCGCCCCGAAGAGGGCTTTCTCCGACCAGCGGTGCAATTGCTTGACCTCTCCGGTTGCCGAATAACATCCGGGGAAGAGGAATCCCAGCTCTTCCCGGATGATTTTCAAATTTCCGCTCTCCGGTGATTTCCTAACTTCGGCCATGAAGTCCCGGACTGTGCTGAACCGGATTTCCGGCAATGAAGCGTCTTTTTGCAACTCCTTGATTACCGCTATATGTTCCCGTGTCGGTCCACCCCCATGGTTGCCAACACCGAACCACATGACTCCATGGTTGATACCATCAACAAAGTTGTTCTTTGCCGCTTCACGCACCACTGTTTCCAATTCCTCCTTACTAATGGCATATGATTGGGAATACTGAACTGGAATGCGGCAAGTGAGGACACGGGAACCGTCCTTAGATTCCCACCAGAAGAGGATTGGCAACTTCGGATTGTCCCAAGGCTGGGGCCTCATGAAGGCGTAACCGTCGAAGTCGGTATGGTTAAGCAACTGGGGCAACCCGCCGCAGTGGCCGAAGGAGTCAGGATTGTAGCCGATGGTGGTTCGTCCTTTGGCACCGAATTCCTTATTAAAAAAGGCCTTCCCGTAGAGTCCCTGCCGGATGAAGGATTCGGCAGAGGGCAAATTGCAATCGGGTTGTTCAACCCAGCCCCCGATGACTTCCCATCGGTTCATTTTTACCAATTGCCGGATGGAATCAAACAAGACTGGGTCCATGTCCCTTGCCCATTTGTAGGTGCAGGCAGAGGAGCGGGTGAACTTGAAGTCAGGCGTTTCGTCCGCCCGGTCAATCGCACTCTGCATGGTTGTCAGGGCTTCCGCAACACCGTCACGCAGCGGCCACAACCAAACGGGATCCAGGTGGGCCTGAGAGATGAGATGGAGAATTTTATTTGGCATCAAAGCTGATCTATAATCGGTTCAAATTCCCTCTACCCGATGGTTGCAGTGCAGCGTTCCAGTTTTCCATCTGTACATATTTTCCTGGTTGAGTTGGAATCCTTCGCGGTTGGCTGGGTTGCTGGCGGAGTAGGGGCACGGTCGGGCATTTTCATTTGGTGTAGCTCAGCTCATGATTCGAGGGAATTCCCAAATTGCCCCTTTCGCACGTCTCATTCGTGTTAGCGAATGATGATGACGCCGTTTCAAATATTTACAGGAATTGTGGCATCGGGCCGATCATGAACAAACTCTTTTCGCAAATGCGAAGGAAATATAATCCTTGCTTCCATGAACATTGCACCATCCATTGAATTTCCACTAGGAAATGTGATTTCCGATGACACAGCCTACCCCTGAGACTCCAAAGCCTTCCGGCCACTTGCCATTAGTAACGGACAGCCACCGGCCAACGAAAACGGCGGACCGGGACAAGGTTCCTGTGGTTGAGAAGGCCATGTATGCCACTGGGAACCAGTCAATGGGCATGGTGAATCAGGTGATTGAGTACCAGGCCCAGCAGGTGCTGGTGTATGGGCTC
>JBFOMH010000022.1:0-61486 GCA_040830765.1 Puniceicoccaceae bacterium
CCGTGGTCAATTTCTGCTTTTTGGGCGTTTCCGGGGAAACTTTTCCAGCCGCAGGGCTGGAAGGCTGCTCATCAATCGGAGGCTCTGGCTCAGTGACAAGGGACTTGGAGGGTGTTTGGCCGGGTGGGGGAGGCCTGTCCTCAGCGCCAATGCCCGCTGGGGAAAGGGTTGGACCGGCCGGCCCGGCAGGTGCTTTTTTGGCGGCCTCCTCGGGCTTGCTATCAGATACTTCCTTCTCCGCCGGTTGGTTCTCCGGCTTGCTGCCGGATTCGATGGGCTTCAATGGTGCCAGGGAAGGCTTTTGCTCAGAGCCTGCCTTTGACTGGCCTGTTGCGGAAGAAAGATCCGTCTTCAGGGCCTCCTCAGGGGCCATCGGGTTGACTTTCCAGAGCAGACCGGATTCCCAGGTAAACTCCTTTTGCCTCAACAAACTGAAGCCGCCACCTCTGGCATGGTAGTGGTCGAGGCGAACCTTTTTGGGTGGGGTTTGCCACTTTGGGGCCTGTTTGGTCCACTCCCCCTGAAATTCCCAGTCGCCCTCCCACTGGGCGGCCATGAGGTGCAAATGGTCCGGATGGTCACTCCGGGTGATGTACTCCATCAGGTGGTCGAGGGAGAACTTGTTTTCATCCGCGTACGTTTCCGCCGCTTCCCACGAATTGAAGACGCCTTGAGCGCTGCCCTTGTCAACAAGGACAAAAACGCGCTGCCGCCCCGATGGGCCCATGCCTAGGGAGCCCGCCATGCCAGTCCCCCCTCCGACAATACGAGTCGCCCGGTATGCAAATGTCCGTCATCTACCTGCTGATCCAGCTTGACGGCATCCTCAAGTGAGGCGCAGCGGACCCAGCCTGAGGAAAACGATTTCTGGTCAATGGGCTGCCAAGGCTCAATCCACTGCTGCTCCTCCAGGGATTGCTGCAAGGCCCGCTCCGTCTGCCCAACCCAGCCCATGTCCGGCCAGAAGTAAGCCACCCCTGAGGGGATAGCCAGCCCGGCCAGTGCCAGGAGCCACAGCTTGACGTAGACAGAAAGAGGAGGATCAACGACGTGAATGTGCTCAGAAGCCATGCTTTAGGATGGACGCCATCTTCTGGCGCTCCCCGGCATCTGTCAACTCTACCCAACGAGTAACTTTCTTGGCGTCCTCATCCTCGAGATCGGCCAGGTCCTCGTCATAGTGGAACTGGTAACCACCCCCGAAGGTGATCGTGTTACCGACAACGGCACCAAACATCTCGCCGCCCTTACCGGAACCATCGAGGGAAATCTCCGCATTCGGGGCATAAACCGCACCCGAGAAGGAACCATTGCCATGAAGCGTGAAGTCCACGCTGTCGGTTGCCGTGGGCGTGCCAAAGCTGGTCAGAAGGACATTCACCGGCTCCCCTGGAGACGTGTCGCTGCGGACCAGGAGCTCCGAGTCAACTGCTCCACCATTGAGGAACGCTGCCGCCGGGCCACCGAGGACAAAGTCATCCCCGACGTTGATTTCCAGAGTGGCATCCCGTGTGACAACCGAACCATCAGGAAGGACGTCTCCCTTCTTGGCCAATAGCACTGTTCCGTTGATATCGATATCATTTTCCACGTTGAGGACAACGTCCCCATAAACGATCAGTGCCTCCTTGGACTTGATTTCGAAGTCTTGGTAATTGTAGGTATCCACCGAACTGTCGTCAGTCCCGAGGCTGTAGACATCGTATTTGCCTGTCGCTGAAGCGGTGGAGGAGGGCATGGCGTCGAAAGTGCTGAAGGTAATGACTTCCGGATCCGGCAGGGCAGCATAGAAATCGAGGGCGATGCGGTTAAGGTCGACCCGCACCCCGGCCGGTGTGTCCTTACCCCGTACCGAACCGTTCTTGAGGATGGTGACTTCGCTCTTTATGCTACCCCCGGTGGCGGCCGTTCCCCAGATGTCCGCATTGCCGAGGTTAAGATCGTCCTCAATGAGCGACAGGCTGGCAACGGATCCATTGTCGTTCCGGTTGAGGGTGGTATCGTAGGCCCCTAAACTGGACCGGTAGCTGTCGACGGCAATATTCTGACCGTTGAACTTGATGGTTTGCTTGGCCAGGACGCCATTGGCGAAAAGGCTCCGGTTGCCCAGCTCGATGTAAATCTGCTTGTTGATGACGATGCCGTTACGGTTGGCAATCTGGCCCTCGGCGATGGCCCGAGGCGGGCTGTGATTGGGCTCGACATAGACCTTGGCCGAACGGCGTTCGTTGCGGTAGACAATATCAATCCGCGGGAAGGCGCTGCGGTATTTGCCGCTGCTACGGTCTGTCCAGCCAGACCAGTCACCGGACTTGACCGAATAGATGGCATATTCAAGACCGGCCTCGGCAATATTGACGGCCTGGAAAGCCATCCGGGAGCGGTAGGAATTCCGTGCTTCAGCGGTTATTGTGCTCAGGAAGAGCCCGACCAGTGAACCCGTGACAAGGGTCACGATCAGGGCGGCTATCATAATGGAACCATTGCTATTTTTATTCACCAACATCTTTATTCCTCATCATGAAGCGGGCAGAGAGAATGTAGTTCGTATTGTCCAGGTTGAGTACCGTCCGCTTCAGTTTAGCTTCCAACTGGACGTGTTTTACCTCTAGTCGGGTCCGGGCAATCGGGTCGTAATTGGGTATTTCCGGATCGACCAGGCGGTAATAAAAGAAATTCATTTGCTCGACATCGTAGAGGAGGGTCTCCCGATCCTTGGCTATTTCACCCACAGGATAATAAGGAGGCGCGACAGGCGTTGTCCAAACAGACCGGACAAAGGTACCGGCTTCCGGCACATGCTGGTAAATGATGTACCGCTTCTCATACTTGCCTGATTTGGAATCCCAGACTTCCCGCAGGATGGAGACCTTGTTGGTCGTAAACTCGTAAACGTTCTCTGACATCCGGGCATCGCGGGCAAACAACTCGAGAGCTTTCCGGGTCTGTGTGTTCATCTCCGTGAAGTTGATCATGCTCTCGGAACCCTTGGCCAGGCTAATGATAGTGGCGTAGGAAGAGGCGAGAATGAACACGGAAATCACCATGGCCACCAGTACTTCGACCAGGGAGAAACCCGACTTTGAATTTCGCTGCTTATTCATCATGGTATTCAAGGGTTTCATTTAAATATCCCGATAGTAGTAATCGTTGAGACCGTCCTGAGTGAAAACGGTCGTGAAAAGCTGGTAGACCAGAACATTGCGGGAGTTGGTCCAGCGGACCACTACGACCACCCAGTACATGGGCTTGCTGTCCGGATGCTTTTGGACAATGCGGTAGGCGGTATAGTCCTTGGCGTACTGCTTGACGAAGGTACCCTGGGGCTCGAAAAACTCGACCGGATTGTTGTTGTACATATCCGTCAACTGGGCCCAGTTCTTGGTCCGTAATCGCTCCAGCTCACTTTGGATGATTTGTGAGGCCCGGACTTCCTCCCGGGCATCCTGGATAATCCGCATCCCGAGGAAGTAGGATCCAAAGGCTGCCGTGAAGACAATGGCCATCAGGACCATGCCGATCATGACCTCGACCAGTGTGAATCCGGCCTTCCCTGAAGGGTCTGTATGTTTCTGTAATCCCCGCATAATATGCTGCTCCTTTGTAAATGGCAGAATGCGGGAATTGGAACCTTCTCTCAAGAGAATTTAGGTCCGAGGTGTTTATTTAATTTTTTTTAACACGCTACTTTACGCCCCTAATCCGCCAGCATGCTGGAGAAATAGCCGGAGTAGATGCTGTAGCTGAGCAGGGCCATGATGGGGACCATGAAACCTCCCAGGCCGGGAACCAGCTGCAGGGTAATCAGGAGCAGGAAGACCAGTTTGACCAGCCACCTGAGGACAAAGCCCCGGCCACTTGGGATATAGGCCCTAAACGGGGCCACCAGCTGGATCCGGTAATAGATAATTCCCGGGATGAGGCCGATGATCGGTATCAGGCTGAGAACAAAGGTCACTCCCAGGACCTTGGGCAGGCGATTGCGGACACGCGCGATATAGGCGGCTTGGTCTTCCGGTTTGCCCAAAATTGTGTTCCGGCAGGCCGGGCAGGCTTGTGGCAGCTTGCGTTCCGTGACCCGGGTGGCACACTTGGGGCAGCGGCGCCTGCTGATAAGCCGCAGCTCATGCTGAGGAAGCTCCTGGGCCGGCCGGTCGACGGTCTGTCCGAAAAATCCGACATCCTTGAGGTCGGTCTGCTCGGTATGGCAATTGGGGCAGGTCTGGGCACAGGCGAAAACCAGGTTGTCACAAGTGGGGCAGTCTCGCTTGGAGCGGGCTTCCCGGTATTCGGCAATCTTCCGCATCAGGAAAAGGAACCCGAGGACGATCCCGACGAGCGTCAAAATAGCTAGTGGATAGAGGAACAGGAACCAAATCCCGACTGCCGCCCAGATGTCCTCAAACCAGCTGATCAGGGTACGAAAGCTCAAGTCGTCATCCGGATCAGCAATGAACAGCAATTCCATGAACCCTGACCGGAGGGTATTGAAGAAGAAGACGAGTCCTCCAAAGACGGCTGAGAAGACCATGTCAAAGACTCCGGCCTGGCTGATGGTCTGCTCGATAAAGCTCAGGTCACGGGTGTTCAGGACACCGAGGGCGGTAATGGCGGCCAGGCCAGTCTTGGTATATTTATGCAGTTCATCCAGGGCTTCTTGGGCTTCCGGGATCTTCGTAGCACCTACCTCCAGGAGGGAGAGAACGCCGAGAAAGAGAATGGTGAAGTTGCTGGTAAACCAGGTTGGCTCGGAGCCGGTGGCCTGAATGAATTCAACATTGCCGAGCCACGGAAAGTGGTGCCCATAGCGCAGAAAGACGGAAGTCAGAAACGCAGGGATGAAAGCACGGGAGGTGAAGAACCCGCTGGCGCCGGTCATGTAGATTAGCGATGAAATATCCATGTTGGTGTGGCTTTAATTGGCGGTGAATTTGACAAATGATTCCACGATGGACGAGGTAAAATTCCCTTTCTAGGGGATTCAACCCCCCAGTTCATCGACAATATCCTCAAGGGGATAGCTCCAGATTTCGGACAGGGTGGGGTGGTACCAGTGGACCTTCAGGAGGTCCTTAACGTAGGCACCCATGGAAACACCCACGGCCATGGCATGGATCAGCTCACCGGCGTCCTTGCCGACGCATTCGGCCCCGATCAAGCGGCCATCCGCCCGGTTGGCCCATGCCTTTACATAACCATATTTGGCTTCCATAAGGATGGATTTGCCATGGTCGTCGAAGGGGTAATCCGCCACCACCAGGTCCATTCCCTGGTTGCGGGCTTCCTCTACCGGCAATCCGGCCGAGGCCACCTGGGGATCCGTGAAGACAACACTGGTCCGGGTGTCGAGGTTGACTGGTTCCGTTGACCGGCCGGTAGCATGGCGGGCAGCGACTTCCCCTTGCATGATGGCGATGTGGACTATCTCGTAGGGCCCGCAGACATCACCCGCGGCGTAGACATTGGGATTGCTGGTCTGCTGGTTGGCATCCGTGGCAATTTGTCCGTTCGGCTTGAGGGAGATGCCCGCTGCCTCGAGGTCCAGCCCCGCAATAGCCGGGACCCTTCCGAGGGCATTGACAAGGTGCCTGGCTGACGCTGCAAAGGCCCCGTCGCCCTCCTCGAAGTGGACCGTGAAGCCGTCCGCATTCTGTTCAATCTCCCGCAGCCGGGTTCCGGTGTAGAGTTTGATGCCCTCGTCCCGGAAGGCCTGCATGACCACCCCGGCCGCTTCGGGGGAAGTTTCCTTGAGGATGATCGGGCTACGCTGGATCTGGGTCACCTTGCTCCCGACCCGGTGAAGGAACTGGGCCAGCTCGCAGGCGACAACGCCCCCGCCGAGGACAATGACCGACTCTGGCAACTCGGCGAGGTCAAGCACATCATCGCTGGTCCAGATGTCCTCGCTGTCGAGTCCAGGTATGGCCGGGAAGTTGACCACGGAACCGGTGGCAATGATGAAGGTCCCCGCCTTGATTTCCGTGCCGGATGTTTCCAGCCGGACGGTATCCGGTCCTGTAAACCGGGCCTTTTCGCGGATCAGGGTAAAGCGGTCCGACTGCAACTGCTCCTGCCGGTAGCTCTTGAAATCGTCAATCATGCGCACCTTGCGCCGGTGCAGTTCCGGCATGTCGACCCGGGCGGAGGGGATGTCCAGCCCGAAGAGTTTTCCCTCCCGGGCGAGGTGGAGAACCTCGGCAGAATAGATGAGGGTCTTCGAGGGCATGCAACCGCGGAGAATACAGAGCCCTCCCAGTTCGGCTGAATTGTCGATAATGGCGACTTTATCCGTGGTTTCCCTCGCGGTCCGGGCGGCTGCGTAACCGGCTGATCCGCCCCCGATGATGACGACGTCAAATGACTCCATGGGGAGAAGTTAGGGCTTCTGCACCCCGCGGGCAAGTCCGGGGCGGGAAAAGTCCGGTCCCTAGGGCAAGATACTGGAAGAAGGGATTGCCAAGCGGACTTTCGTTTATCTACGCTACGCGGCTTTGCATCCATGAAAATCCTAATAGCTGACAAGATTTCAGAGAGCGGAGTTCAGTATCTCCGGGAACAGGAAGGTGTCGAGGTCGTCGAGGCCTACGGCTCCAGTCCCGAAGCGTTAAAGGAAATGGCCTCAGATGTTGAGGCCATTATTGTTCGTTCCGCCTCCAGCGTGACCCGCGAAATCATCGAGGCCGCCCCGCGCCTCAAGGCCGTTGGCCGGGCCGGAGTGGGAGTCGACAATATTGATGTCGAGGCCGCTAGCGACCGGGGCATCATCGTCATGAACACCCCCGGGGGCAATACCATCGCCACCGCGGAACTGACCTTTACCCATATCCTCTGTTCCGCCCGGCCCATCCCGCAGGCCAATGCCTCGATGAAGGCGGGCAAGTGGGACAAGAAGGCTTTCCAGGGAAGCGAACTTTACCAGAAGACCATCGGGATCCTCGGCCTGGGCCGTATTGGATCCGAGGTGGCCAAGCGGGCCAAGGCCTTCGGGATGACCGTCCTGGCCCATGATCCGTACCTGACAACCGCCCGTGCGGAGCAATTGGAGGTACAAAAGGTGGACTTGGAGACCGTCTTCCAGAACGCCGACTACATCACGGTCCACATGCCGAAGACGGAAGCGACGGCCAACCTGCTCAATGCCAAGGCCTTTGCGCAGATGAAGGACGGGGTCCGCATCATCAATTGTGCCCGCGGAGGCCTCGTCGACGAGGTGGCCCTCGGGGAGGCGATCGCGAGCGGCAAGGTGGCGGCAGCCGGCCTTGATGTCTTTGTCGACGAGCCGCTGGCTGATGACAGTCCCTTGCGGGAACTGGACAAGCTGGTCATGACGCCGCACCTCGGCGCCTCGACCACCGAGGCCCAGGAGAATGTCGGGCTCGAGGTGGCTGAGTGCATCCATGAGGCCCTGACCGGTGGCTGGATCCGCAACGCCATCAATGCGCCGTCCATCGATCCGAAGCAGCTTCAGGTTTTGCGGCCCTACATCAATCTTGCCTACAAGCTGGGAACGGTCATTCAGCAACTGACCCCGGAGGAGATCGACCGCATTCGTATCACCTATTCCGGCAAGCTGGTCCACAGTACCGTCAAGCCGATCAACCGGGCCTTCCAGCGTGGTTACCTCCGCCGCATCACCACCGATGTCAACGATGTCAACGCGCCCCGGATTATGGAGCGCCTTGGGATCGGCGGGGAGATAGTCCAGGACAACCTCGAACGGGACTACACCGAGCTGATCCGGATTGAAGCCTATGACGCCACGGGCCAGGCTTATTCAATCGAAGGAACATTGATTGGAAAGTCTCACAGTCCACGCCTGACCCTGGTCAACGAGCGCAACATCGAGAGCCCGCTGGATGAAAAATATTTGCTGGTGCTCGAGAACGAGGACATTCCGGGTATTGTCGGCATGGTCGGGACGGTCCTGGCCAAGCATAACCTGAACATTTCCAACATGTCCCTGAGCCGGAACACCGTGGGCGGTATCGCGCTCAATATCTGTGGACTGGACAGTGAACCTTCCGAGGAAGTCCTCGGGGAAATCAAGGCCGACCCGGCCATCAAGGAATTGCGGGTGGTCAATTTGAATGGAGCCTGAGGTGAGTGCCTGGATTGCCTATGTCATTGTCATAAGTGCCGGCTACCTCGTCGGCTCGGTTTCCTTTGCGGTCCTTCTCTGCAAGGCCAAGGGGATCGACATCTTTACAATTGGCAGTGGTAACCCGGGCGCAACCAATGTCCTTCGCGCACTTGGCAAGCCCTACGGCTATGCCTGTTTTGCCCTCGACGCCCTCAAGGGAGTGGCATCTGTCCTGATCGGATATGGAGTAGCCAGCCAGGTTGGACTGGCAGCCCAGCCACTCGGCATCGCGGGCCTTTTCGCGGCCATTCTCGGACACAGCTTTTCCGTCTTCCTGAGATTCAGGGGAGGAAAAGGGGTGGCAACCACCATCGGCGGACTTTTTGCGCTCATGCCGGAGGTGATAATTGTTGGTGCGGTCGTCTGGGTGATTGTCTTTTTCATCTGGCGTTACGTGTCCTTGGCTAGCATCGTACTTGCCGGCAGCCTGCCATTGGCTGCATGGTATTTTAACTATGACCGCCTCGGCCTGGCCCTGTGCAGTGTTTTAGCGGTCTTGATCATTGTCCGGCATCGTTCGAATATCCAGCGCCTCATTGCTGGTACCGAGAACCGGGCCGGAGGGAAAAAGGAATGACGAAAAATCCGGGAATTCGAATAGGCGTGGCCGGTCTGGGAACGGTCGGCCAGGGAGTATGGAAGCACCTGCGTTCGCGCAAGGCGGAACTGGAAGCAACCATGGGGACCTCCTTTTCGCTGAAAAAGGCGGCTGTCCGCAGCCTCAGGAAGAAGCGATCTGTGCGGGTTCCAGCGCGGTCCTTGACCGATGATGCGATGTCCCTTGCCACGGATCCCGAGATCGATGTCCTTTGCGAGCTCATGGGCGGGACCGATGAGGCCCTTGAGGTGACCAAGGCCGCCCTCAGTGCGGGCAAGACGGTGGTCACGGCGAACAAGGCCCTCCTGTGCCACCATGGGGAAAAGCTCTTCCGCCTGGCCAAGAAGCACGATGCGCACATCTACTTTGAAGCCAGCGTGGCTGGCGGTATTCCAATCATCAAGGCCCTGCGCGAGGGTCTGGTGGTCAACCACTTCCCCCTCATTTACGGAATCCTCAACGGGACCTGTAATTACATCCTGACGCGGATGGAGCGGGAAGGGCAGTCCTTTGACGCCATCCTTGAGGATGCCCGCCGCCTCGGTTATGTGGAAGCCGACGAAAGTCTCGATCTCGACGGCTGGGATGCCGCCCACAAGGCCGCCATTATCGCCTACCTGGCGCACGGGAAATGGATTCCGCTCAAGAAAATGCCGGTCGAGGGCATCCGGGACATTACCCTTGAGGATATCCAGTGGGCCCAGCGTCTCGGCTTCAAGATCAAGCTTCTCGGGCTGGTCATGCGGGACTTCAAGAAGGGCCACGTTTATGCCAGCGTGCGGCCGGCCCTGGTGCCGAAGGACATGGTCCTGGCCAATGTCGATGGCGTCTTCAATGCCATTTCGGTCACCGGTGACATTGTCGGCGAAAGTGTCTACATAGGCCGGGGGGCCGGTCAGGACGCGACCGCCAGTGCTGTCATCAGCGACGTTGTCGATGCGGGGACTGCCATTGCGCATGGAATCATGCCGGAAGAACCTCTTAACCGACATGACCTCAAGCTGGCCAAGCCGGAGGAGGTCTACCGTTCCTTCTACATCCGCCTGGCGGTGAAGGACCAGCCGGGCGTGCTGGCCGAGGTGGCCAGTATGCTCGCCGAACAAGGCGTCAGTATCGAGAGTGTCCTCCAGCGCCCGAACGGGAAAAAGGGTTCCGCCAACCTCATCCTGACCACCCATCTCTGTTCCGAGGCCGCCATGTCAGCGGCAACCCGGCAGCTGAAGCGCCACAAGTCGCTGCTCAAGAAGCCCTTCCTGCTGAGAATCGCTGATTTTGCCCAACGGCTCGGCTAATTAATTTCGCTATGGCTCTGATTGTACAGAAATACGGAGGAACATCGGTCAAGGACTTGGATCGCATTCGCGCGGTAGCCAAGCGGATCAAGGAAACCTGCGATGAAGGAAACAAGGTGGTCGTGGTGGTCTCCGCCCGGGGCGGGGTGACCAATCGACTCGTTGCCGATGCCAAGGCCCTGCACCCGGAGCCGGATAACCGCGAGATGGACATGCTCCTTTCCGTTGGTGAGCAGGAAACCATCGCCCTGACGACGATCGCCCTGCACGCATTGGGCCAGGCGGCCGTCTCCCGCACGGGAGCCCAGGCCGGCATGATCACGGACAACGTCCATACCAAGGCCCGGCTCATCAATATTCACGGGGGTGACATTCCGCAGCAGCTGGAGATGGGCAAGGTGGTCATTGTGGCCGGATTCCAGGGCGTCAATAATGAAGGACAAATCACCACCCTTGGCCGGGGCGGTTCCGACTTGTCTGCCATTGCCCTTGCCGCCGCCCTCAAGGCGGACTACTGCGAAATCCTCACCGATGTGGACGGGGTCTACACCGCTGACCCGCGGGTTGTCGCGGATGCCCGCAAGCTGCCCGAGCTGGCCTATGAGGAAATGCTCGAGCTGGCCAGCATGGGGTCCAAGGTGATGCAGTCGCGGGCGGTCGAATTTGCCAACAAACACAATGTGCCATTTGTGGTGCGCAACAGTTATAACAAGAATCCAGGAACGATGGTGAAAGCAGATACCACTCTTGAAGATGTCGTTGTCCGCGGGGTTGCCTGCGACAAGAACCAGACCAAAGTTGTGGTCAGTGAATTGCCGGACCAACCAGGTGCCGCCTCGCTGGTCTTCCAGTCCCTCGCCGATGCCAAGGTCAACGTCGACATGATCGTGCAGAATGTCGGCCGTGACGGGGTTGCCAACCTGACCTTTACCGTGGCAACCGATGAGGTCACGATGGCCGAGAAGGCCGTCAATGCCTGCCTTGAGAAAATGGGGCAGGGGGAGGTTGTCCTGGCCGAGGCCATGGCCAAGATTTCTGTGGTCGGCATTGGCATGCGGAGCCACTCCGGCGTTGCCTCGACAATGTTCAGCGCCCTTGCCAGCAACGGGATCAATATCCAGTTGATCAGCACCAGTGAAATCAAGATCTCCGTCGCCATTGAGCAGGAAAAGGCGGACGAGGCAGTGCGGGTTGTCCATGCCGCCTTTGAACTGGAAAAGGAATAGGCTTCATGCGCTACATTTCCACCCGCGGTCAAAGTGAGGCACTCTCCTTCACGGAGGCCGTGGCAACAGGGCTTGCCCCGGACGGGGGTCTCTACGTCCCCGAAAGCCTGCCCGATATCCGGTCCTTCCTCAAGGAATGGGAATCGCTATCCTACGCGGAGCTCTGCTACCGCTTCTTTGAGCTCTTTGCCACTGACCTCGATCCGGCCATTCTCAAGTCCTGTGTTGATGATGCCTATTCGCGCTTTGACGATGAGCGCATCGCCCCTTTGCGGGAGCTGGAGCCGGGCTTGCATGTGCTGGAGCTGTTCCATGGTCCGACCCTGGCCTTCAAGGACTTTGCCCTGCAGTTGCTGGGCAACCTCTATGAGGCCCAGATCGAACGGACCGGACAGCCGATTACCGTCCTCGGGGCAACTTCGGGCGATACCGGTGCTGCGGCTATCCATGGGCTCTTGGGCAAGAAGGGCGTCAATATCTTCATCCTCTATCCCCAAGGCGGAGTTTCTGCGCTGCAGGAGCGGCAAATGACCTGCACCGGGTCCGGCAATGTCTATGCTATCGGCATCGACGGGACCTTTGATGATGCCCAGACCACCCTCAAGGATGTCTTCGGGGACATGGAATTCCGGAGGTCCGTCAATCTTAGCGCGGTTAACTCGATCAATCTCGCCCGGGTCCTTGCCCAGTGTGTCTACTACATCTATGCCTGGTTCCAGTTGTCTCAGGCTGAACGGGAGAACGTCACCTTTGTCGTCCCGACGGGCAATTTCGGCAATGTGCTGGCTGGCTGGTGGGCCCAGAAGATGGGATTGCCGATCAGTGGATTCCGGATTGCCACGAACCA
This sequence comes from Puniceicoccaceae bacterium, assembly GCA_040830765.1. GTDB lineage: Bacteria > Verrucomicrobiota > Verrucomicrobiia > Opitutales > Oceanipulchritudinaceae > Oceanipulchritudo. Next base: position 12,104 of record JBFOMH010000022.1, read on the forward strand.
GAATGACATCCTCTACCGGCTCTTCACCACCGGCCGCTACCTCATCGATTCAGTCCGCCCCAGCCATGCGCCCTCGATGGATATCCAGATCGCCAGCAATTTCGAGCGCTTCCTTTATTTCCATGAAAAGGGCGATGCGGAGGCCGTCCGTGAAATCATGGCCCGCTTCAAGGAAAGCGGTGATTACCGCTTTGACGAATTTGACCGTGATACCTTCAGCGCCTCCCGGGCAGACGATGCCGATATCCGGGAATTGACCCAGCAAGTGTACCAGAAATACGGCTACACCGTGGATCCGCACACGGCCTGTGGGTTTCAGGATCTTCCCGAGGAGGGCACCCGCATCATCCTCGGCACGGCCCATCCGGCCAAGTTCCCGGATGTCATCGAGTCAGCTATCGGGCTCCATCCGGTCTCGCCGGTCCTCGAGGCCCTCAAGGAAAAAACGCCGTCTGCGTATAGTCTTGAGCCGCAACCTGAGGCGGTTAAGGTTTTTATCCGGAGTCACTTGTAGATTCATCAAAAGACCCTTCACCCATGAATATTTGTATCCTGCCAGCCGGCGCCTGGGGAACAGCGCTGGCCATCCACCTTTCCCGCCGCGGGCATAGCGTCACCCTGGTACCGCATACCCTGGAAGAAGCCATGGACATGGGCGCTACCCGGGAGAACCGGCGCTTTTTCCCGGGACATCCACTGCCCGCTGACCTGCAGATCGGGTTTGAAATCAAGCCCGCCCTGATGGAGGCCGAGGTCTGCATCCTCGCCTGCCCCTCGAAGTTTCTCCGTTCAGTTTGCCGGAATGTCCGCTCCCAACTGGATGAGGCCCAGTCCCTGAAACTCTTTGTCACTATTTGCAAGGGACTCGAGGAGGGCAGTAACGAGATTCCCAGTACGATTCTGGAAACGGAACTTCCTGGTTATTTCCACGGTGTGCTCAGCGGGCCGACTTTTGCCAGTCAGGTTGCCGAGGGCCAGCCCTCCGCGATTGTCCTCGCCACGAATGCGCCCGAGGAAATCATGCGCAAGCTCCAGCAGGCAGTCAGTGGAGAGAACCTGCGGGTCTATACCAGCGATGACATGGTCGGTGTCGAATTGGGGGGATGCCTGAAGAATGTCTATGCCATGGCCGCGGGCATGTGCGATGGACTGGGCCTGCGGGACAACAGCAAGGCAGCCCTCCTGACACGGGCCCTGCACGAGCTGGTCCGCGTGGGGACCGCACTGGGCGGCCGGCCGGAGACATTCTACGGCCTGACCGGATTTGGTGACCTGGTCCTGACCTGCAACGGGCAGGAGAGCCGTAATCGCACATTCGGGGAGTTGTTTGCCAAGGGAACCTCGGTCAAGACGCTGATCGAAGAGAAGCAAATGACCGTTGAGGGCTACCGGACCTCCCATTGCTTCCACCACATCTGCCAGGAAAAAGGCATTGAAGCCCCGATTCTGGAGCAAATCTATGGCATTCTCTACGATGGACAGACGGCCGATAAGGCCATCAGGGCCCTCATGGGGCGCGAATTGAAGTCGGAATTACAACGTTAATAAAGCGTCAAGAAAGCTTCCTGACCATTTTTCCTTTCCAACCTACCATTAATTACACTATCAAGACTCCATGAAATTGCGGAGTTTACGCGGCTTAACGCTTGTGGAGCTGATGATTGTGGTGGCAATTATCGGCATTATGGCCGCGTTGGCGATTCCCCTCTTCAAGATTCTCGTCAAGAAATCCCGGTTTTCCACATTGGCCAATGACCTCCGGACCCACAGTGGGGCCATTCATCAATACGCCATGCAGAACGGGAATTACCCGGACACCTTTACCGCAGCCGGGGTCCTGATTCCTGACATGGACGGCCTGCTCAGCAATAGCTGGACGGAGCCTTCACCGGTCGGTGGTGTCTACACCTGGATTTATGTCAAGACCGGCAAGCCAACGACCCGAAGCGCCTATATCCAGATTGTCGAGACAGGGTCCTCTCCATTTGCCATGGGCTTGTCGGATGTCGTGGCATTGGACAAGCGGATCGATGACGGCAACCTGGCGACTGGTTACCTGCAGGTGGCTGGGAACCGCATTCGCTATTACCTAAAGCTGCCGACCGAATAGGCTCGAGTCAGCTTGGGTTTGAATCGACCGGTTTTGGCAGAAGCAGCGAAAACAGGGCTGCGAGAAAAAGCAGGGCGGCTCCAGTGAGGTAGGAGACCTGCGAACCAAGGGCCCAGAATATCACGGCTCCAAAAATCGGCCCGACGGCCCGGCCAAGGGCACCCGTGGAACGGAAGGCTCCCAATTCAGCTCCCTGGCTGCTGGCTGGCGAGTAGAGGGAAACGAGGGCTGAAAGGGACGGGCTGGCACAGCCCACGCCGATGCCGAGAAAAGCCAGGCCGATGTAGAAAAGTCCACTGTCCCGGCTAACCGAGAGGCAAATCATGGCCACGACCCCGGAGAGGAGTCCGAGGGTGGTAAAGTTGCGCTCCCCGAAGCGGTGTCCGTAGCGGCGGATGGCGAAACCCTGCGTAAAGGCCAGGACCAGCCCGATGAAGACAAACATCAGGGACATCTGGTGGGGTTCGTAAAAGAGTCGCTCCAAGGCGAGGAAGGTGAGGGTGAACTCCATTCCGGAGAAGGCGAAGATAAACAGGAAGTATACCTTGAGGGCCCGGCTGACGTCCGGGATGCGGGACCCAAACCGCAACAAGGGCCGCTTTTCCGCCTTGGCCGCCTCGCGTGCCGTTTCCGGGTGAGTTTCCGGAAAGGCCCGCCAGACCCAGAGGATGTTGATCAAGGCGAGGATAAAGGCCAGCAGCGCCGGGAAGGAGAAGGGTGTCAGGCCGAAGGTGGCCATGCTGAATGGGTCGACCCCGAGATCCACCAGGGAGCCAAAACCGCCAATTGCCGGCCCGAGGATAAATCCGAGCCCGAAGGCCACCCCGATCAGGGCCATGCCCTTGGAGCGTGTCCGGGTGTCGGTCAGGTCGGCGATGGCCGCTGTCGCGACAGCGATGTTGCCGGCCATGATCCCGGCAAGGACTCGGGCCACGATGAGGACCCAGAAGGCGCCGGAGAAAATCCAGATCAGGTAAGAGAGGGCGGTACCGGTGGTCGTGATGAGAAGAATCGGCCGACGGCCATGCTTGTCGGAGAGCCGGCCCCAAATCGGCGAGGCAAAGAACTGCAGCAGGCTGTAGAGGGAACCGAGGATTCCCCCGAAGAGGACCGCTACGAGGAAGGACTGGTTGCCGCCCTGGGTCAGCTCCATGAGAAACTGGATGAGGCGGTCCAGCAGCGAGCCGTCTGCTTCCCGGGGCAGATACCACTCCAGCATCGCCGGGAAAATCGGGAAGATGATGGAAAAGCCAACAAGGTCGATAAAGACCGTCAGCCAGACAATACCGGCGGTACGCCTGTTAGTGGGGGAATCTGCCGAACCCATATCCTCCTCAGTCGTGATTGAATTTCCGCTTCAGGGCAGCTGCCACGTTGAGCGGGACAAACTTGGAAATCCGCTCCGGATCGTACATCGAGACCTGTTTCATGAGGGTTGAGCTGGTAAAGAAATACCGGGCCGAGGGCATCAGGAAAATGGTCTCCACCTCGTCGGCGAGGTCGCGGTTCATCTGGGTCATCTGGAACTCAAACTCAAAGTCGGAGACCGCCCGCAGGCCGCGGATGAGGACGGTGGCATTCTGCTCGCGGGCAAAGTCCACCACCAGGCCGTCAAAGCTCGTCACCTCGACGGTTGTCAGGTCCTGGATGTTTGAAGCAATGAGGTCAATCCGCTCCTGCTTGCTGAAAAGGGGCTCTTTCTGGGAATTGTGGGCCACGGCCACGATTACCTTGTCGAAGATGTGACAAGCCCGCCTGAGAATGTCCAGGTGACCACTGGTCACTGGATCGAAGGAACCTGGGTAAATAGCCGTTGCCATAAGAAAGAAGTATCATGAAGGCATTGAGCGCCTCAGGTTAAGCCAAAAACGCAGCAATCGCCATTTTAGGCATATCTTGCTCCGCTTTATCCTTGGAAAGCCGCAACGGAATGCCCATAGATTTGGAGGATTGCCATGCGTCACGTTCCGAACCTTATCACCTTTTCCCGCATCGGGGTATTGATTGCCCTTGTCTGGCTGGTCCTGCAATCGTGGACCGGGGCCGCCACCCTGGCGTTCTTCTGTATCCTCTACGGCTCCATTTCCGACTTCCTGGACGGCTATATTGCCCGCAAGTACAACCTGATTACCAACTTTGGGAAAATCATGGACGCGCTGGTCGACAAGGTGATGACGCTGGGAGCGTTCATCCTGCTGGTCTGGCTGGGACAGGTGAGGGCCGGGGAGATTGGATACTTGCGCCCGGTCGAGCTGACCTCGGTTATTGTCGCCCTGATGGCCATCCGGGAAATCGGGATTACCCTGATGCGCTTTGTGGCGGCCCGGAGGAACGTTGTCCTGGCGGCGGAAAAGGCGGGTAAACGCAAGACCATCTGGCAGGTCACGGGGATTTGCGTCCTTTTTGCGGTCCCGATGTTCGGACGCGACTTTGAGGCTTGGCTCGGTGCCGACCTGCAGACTTTCGCCCTTTATGTCTGGATCAACGGGTACATGTACTTCCTGCTCTCCGCCTGGCTGACCATTTCTTCCGGATACAAATATTTCCGCCAGTACGGGCCGCTCGTCTTTGGCAAAAACACGACCAATGTGGCCTAAGGTACAGAAAGTCCTCGGGTTTTTGCCGACCAAACTGGTGACCGGGCTTGCTACCTGTGGCCCGGTTGGCAAATGGGGCATTGCCCCGGGGACCAATGGCAGCGTGGTCGGGGTGCTGCTCTACACCGCCATTTTCTTCAACCTCTCCATCGGTCAGGAAATCCTCGTCATCCTTATCATGGCCGGCATGGCCATCCTCCTCTGCGATGAAGCGGAGCGCCGCCTGCAAAAGCGGGATCCGGGCGAGGTCGTCCTCGATGAGATTGTCGCCGTTCCCCTCTGCTTTCTCGGAATGAAGGGGCAAATGATTGATTCCGGGTATGTCTGGCTCTACCTGCTGGCCGGATTTTTTATCTTCCGGGTGTTTGACGTCGTAAAGCCATTCGGTATCAACCGCTTACAGAAATATCCGGGAGGATTAGGGGTTGTTCTCGACGACCTCGCGGCCGCAGTGGCGACCAACATCACCCTGTGGGTGCTGGCCTTCGCGGCCTCCCACGGAAACTGGTCGAGTGTTATTTCAGGCTTAACAGGTAGTCCATAGCCACCTGGTAGCCCATGGCTCCCATACCGGAGACCTGGGCCACGCAGGCAGGAGCGGTCACTGAATTGTGACGAAACTCCTCGCGCTGGTAGATATGGCTCAGGTGAACCTCGACAAAGCGGATGGGGCTCGCGGAAAGGGCATCCCGGAGGGCGACACTGGTGTGCGTGAAGCCGGCAGGATTGATGATCCCGAGGGTGATGCCTTCGTCGGACCACGTGTGGATCTGCTCAATCAGGTCCCCTTCGTGGTTGCTCTGGTAATGTACAATCTCCGCCCCCTTGTCCGCCGCATGGGCGGCAAGGGAGGCGAGGATGTCCTCAAGTGTCTGGTTGCCGTAGACATCCGGCTCGCGCTTGCCCAAGCGGTGCAGGTTGGGGCCGTTTAATATGGCTATCCTGTTCATGATCAGTGCGTTCCGGTTGTCTGGGCGTGCCGGCACCCCTTAAAGGGATGCCGCCTTGCCTTGGAGGTCTGCCTTGGACATCAGGCCGACGGCCTGGTCCTTGAGTTCACCATCCTTGAAGAAGAGGATGGTCGGGATGGCGCGGACGCCATACTTCTGGGCGAGGCCCTGGTTTTCGTCGACATTGACCTTGGTCACCTTGACGGCGTCGCCCATTTCGGTGGCCAGCTCCTCCAGGATCGGGGCAATGGTCCGGCAGGGGCCACACCAGGGAGCCCAGAAATCCACGATGACGGGCTGGGTGGCGGACGAGATGGTCTCGTCGAAAGTTGATTCGCTCAGGTTGATGATGTTTTCTGACATAGTGCTAATATTTGTTTTCGATTGAATGATGTTGCAACCTATTGGGGCGTATTGCGGTGGATGAGCTCGCTGAGCTCCTCCTTGTCCGTATCCTCCAGCTCCTTCCCCTTGTCCTTCAAATCCTCGAAGGTCTTGATGAGGGTTTCCGTCATGCGCTCGTGTGTTTCCTCGGAGCCACCAACAACGGAAAACTTCTCGGCCTGAGTCAGGCGCTTGTGGCCGTCCTCATTGTCGAGTCCCAATCCAAGAAGATGAGCTTTGCTGTTCGGTTTCATGCAGTATCTACCTGTAAGGTTGTCGAGGTATGAGTTTTTTCAAGCCAGATTATTCCTTGTGGGCGGTACAGATGATGTCGGTAAAGGCGCCGTCTTGCTCCAGGTTGATTTTCCGCAGCCGGGTCAGTTCGAGCAGGGCAAGAAATGTCGAGACGGCATAGTGGACGGAAACGGGTCCCTTGATTAATTCGGAAAAGCGGAAGGTGGAGCGGGATTTGAGTTCGACGATGATGTCTTCCATCCGTTCGGCCACGGTAATGACCTCGTCATGGATCTGGCCGATGATGATCTTTTCCGAGAGCCGGCGGAGGACTTGGTTGAAGACATTCCAGATGGCAATTGGGTCGCTGGGATGAAGCGGCCGCTGGGGCTTTTCCTCGGCCTTGAGGAAGTATTCCCGGAAAAGGATGTTCTGGGCCTCTTCCATGAGGTCGGAGAGGGAACCAGCTGCGTCCTTGAACTTCTTGTACTCGATGAGCTGCTGGACCAGTTCCCAGCGCGGATCGACTTCCTCTTCTTCATCATCGTCCATGCCGGGTAACTGCTCATCCTTGGGCAGGAGCAGGCGGCTCTTGTTCTGCATCAGGGTGGCCGCCATGACAAAGAATTCCCCGGCTACTTCGAGGCGCTGGTGCTCCATGTTGCGGAGAATATCCAGGTACTGGTGGGTAATGTGCTCGATGGGGATGTCGTAGATATCAATTTCGCTCTTCCGGATGAGGAAGAGGAGCAAATCGAGCGGACCCTCGAAGATGGGCAGCGAGACCGAGTGGTCAAAGCCACGGATCAGGGGTTTTTCGTTGGCGGGTGCGTCGGGCATGGATGGTTGCCTCAGAAGGAAAGCCAGACGAGCCGCATGCCAACACTGAAATCATCCTCGCGGGCATTTTCCTCGTTGAAGGCGACGTAGACCTCCATTTGCCAGACATTGCCAAAGCGCCGGCTGAAGCCATACTGCTGGCGTGTCCAGGTGCTTAGGCGGGCGTCATAGAGCCAGTACCCAAGGAGCCCGAGATTCTCTGTCAGGCGGTAGTGGCCGGCGACCTCGTATTGCTCGATGGCATTGCGGAGGTATTCGGCCTGGAAGCGAAGTGTCCAGAGGTCGGCGCTGCGGAGGGTGGCGCTGACATAATTGGCTTCGGCCTGCATGTTCTCGGTGCGGAACTTCTGGCGCCACTTCACTCCCAGCCAAGGGAAGGGATTGAAGTCCGCTTCGGCATAGAGGGCGTCCCAGTTGTCCTCACCCTCGTCGGCTGAGAAGAGGAGATCCTGGTAGAGGTTGAAGGAAAGGAAGTCGCGGTAGGCCCCGTCCTCACCGGCGACACGGAGGAGATTCTCCCATCCAAAGCGGGCAACGGACCATTCCCGGAGGCCGTCGGTATGGTTAAGGTCGGCAAGGTCAAGGACGGGCCGCCGGCCATTGTAGCTAAAGCGGTCATAGGCAGGGAGCTCGGAAAGGGAATCGTCGCCACCGGGATGCCAGCGGTATTGGAGGCTGAGCCGGGAGACGTGACGCAGCTTTTCCATGTTCCAGTCCGGCCGGTCGATGGTGTAGGTCCGGGCGACGGACTTGGAGAGGTCGGCCCCGAGCTCGCCGACGAGGCGGTCCTCGGAGATTTCCGGAAGGCTACCTGCGGCATCGCGATCATAGCTGGTCCAGCGGCCTCCCGCGCGGAGGACAAGGTTGGTCCCGCCGGGCAGGGCAATGGGACGGGTGAGGGTCACGGAACCATCAAGGCGGTCGGTGTAGGGGCTGTTGATGAGTTCCGGGTCATCAAATCCAGGGTACATGGGCATCCCGGGCAGGCCGAGGGGATTGTCCGGGAAGAAGACAGAAAGGAGGGAGGGAATGACATCCACCGACCGGTAGCGCAGGGCGGCGGCATTGGCTTGGAGGATGAGGCTGGTTTCGCCGAGCTCATGCGGGAGCCACTCCGCGCGGAGCTCCGGCAGGCGCTCAATCATGCCGTAGTAGTCGTTGATCTGGCGGCGGCCGAAGACGTTGACCAGGAAATCATACTGTTGGAGGGTGAAATCGACGTAGCTGTCCGGCTGGTAATTGCGGAAATAATCTTCCCGGCGAAAGTCGCGGAGGATTTCCGAGTCGCTGACATAGGTTGTCTTGAGGTTCATCTGCATCCGGCCGGTCTCATCGCGGGTCTGGATGCCGAACTTGCCGAAGCCGCGGTTCTGGTCGATCCGCTCGCCCATGATGTCGCTGCCCCGCTCGTCGGAGTTGTGGTCATGAATCCAGCCGGTGTCAGCAGTGATGCGGACCAGGCCGTCCTCACGGCGCCAGTCAACCGCGGGCCCGATGAGGATGCCGCGGCTGGTGAAGAAGTCGAAGTTGCCCCCTGCGGCCATTTCCCGGCTGAAGGGGTAGAGGACTTTGAAGCGGCCATAGGCACCGAGGTTGTTCTCAAACCCAAGACGGACGTCGACATCGGCGGTGGGGGCCCCGAAGGCATATTCAAAGCCCGGGAGCGGAATGCCAATGCCGCCGAGGGCCTCAAGCTTCAGGCCCTTGCCGGAGACGGAATCCCCGGAGACCCAGGTACCATTGGCCACCTGCAGTCTTGGAGCATCCTCGACAGGTTCCCGGAAGTAGATGGTGACATTGGTGAAATCAATTTCATCGAGGGTTCCGGAGAAGGACTCGCCCTCGATGTAGAGTGGGGGATAGCCGGCCCGGAAATAGCCCGAGGAGAGGGACTTGGTCCGGGCGTCGTAGGTCATGGCGGCGGTCAGGAGCCGCAGGCCCTCGCGCGTGACGCGGACATTGCCGGTGGCCTCAATCTGCTCGAGGTTGCGGTTGTAGCGGATCTCGTCGGCCTCGACCGTGGTGTTTTCATCGCGGTAGACGGCGTTGCCGGTGGCGATGAGGAGACCGTCCTCAGCCGTGTAGGCAATCGGCTCGTCGGCACTTAACTCAGGTGCCTGGGCCGTCAGGAGGGCGGGAAGAAAAAGGACTGGAATGAGAAGGAGAAATGTGTAGGTCGGCTTCACTTGTGATCCAAGGATGGGCCTCTGGAATATCGGCTCAAGCGTTAATTTTCCCAGCTGAGCGATGGGCACCCGATTGCCGGAAATCGCTTGCATCGCAGCCCGCTAAATGCAATTCCTCGCTCTTTATAACCCTTAGAAATTCCTAGTCATGATACTATCCAAGGATGAACTGAGCCGCCTGGTGAATGCCCGTCACCATCACCCGCATGAACTTCTGGGGATGCATCCCTACAAGAAGGGGCTCGTTGTGCGGGCATTGCTGCAGGATGCCGTTTCTTGCGAAATCGTTGATATTCAAACAGATGAGCGTTACCCGCTGAAGAAGATCGCCGACGAGGGGCTCTTTGAGGGCCAACCCGGGAAGCGGGCCAAGGTCTTTTCCTACCGTCTTCGCGTCGAGCGCTCGAACGGGGAGATTCACCAGTTCTATGATCCCTATGGATTTCTGCCGACCCTGACCGACGAGGACCTTTATCTTTTCAACAAGGGAGACGACCACCGGATTTACAACAAGCTGGGATCGCAACTGCGGAAAGTGAACGACGTCCAGGGTGTCAGCTTTTCCGTCTGGGCACCTAGCGCTGAGCGGATTAGCGTCGTTGGTGATTTTAACAACTGGGACGGCCGCTACCATCCGATGAGGGCACTGGGCTCCTCCGGGGTCTGGGAAATCTTCATTCCCGGATTGAGCGAGGGACAGAAGTACAAGTTTGAGATTCGCGACCAAGACGGGAACCTCCACCTGAAGACGGACCCCTATGGAACTTATTTCGAGGCCCCGCCGCACAATGCCAGTATCATTTGTCCGGTCGACGAGTACGATTGGAAGGACGCGGAGTGGATGGAGAAGCGCTCCTCGACTGACTGGAAGCAGGCCCCGATGAGTGTCTATGAGGTCCACTTCGGCTCATGGAAGCGCCGGGTGGAAGACGGTGGCCGACCCTTTACCTACCGGGAGATGGCCGAAGAGCTGACCCGTTACGTGGTCGACATGGACTACACTCACGTCGAGTTCATGCCACTGGCGGAGCACCCCTTCACTGGTTCATGGGGTTACCAGGTCACCGGCTACTTTGCCCCCACGCAACGCTACGGGACACCGGATGAATTCAAGGTCCTCGTCGATACCCTGCACCAGGCGGGCATCGGGGTGATAATCGACTGGGTCCCGGCCCACTTCCCGACGGATGCCTTTGCCCTCGGGAACTTCGATGGCTCGGCCCTTTACGAGCACGAGGACCCGCGCCAGGGATTCCATCAGGACTGGGGGACGCTGATTCCCAATTTCGGGCGTCACGAGGTAAAGGCCTTTTTGATTGCCAGTGCATTGTCGTGGCTGGATCGCTACCACATTGACGGCCTGCGGGTCGACGCGGTGGCCTCCATGCTTTATCTCGATTACTCCCGCGAGGAGGGACAGTGGATTCCGAACCAGTATGGCGGACGCGAAAACCTCGAGGCGATCGACTTCCTTCGCCGGACCAACCAGTTGGTCCATGAATACTTCCCTGGCACGGTAATGATTGCCGAGGAGTCGACGGCCTTTGGGGGTATTTCCAAGCCGGTCGAGGAGGGTGGTATCGGGTTCGACTTCAAGTGGAACATGGGCTGGATGCACGATACCCTGCAGTACTTCGAGAAGGACTCGATCTACCGCAAGTTCCACCAGAACAACCTCACCTTCGGGATGATTTACCAGTACTCGGAAAACTTCGTCCAGTGCTTCTCCCACGATGAGGTGGTCCACGGGAAGGGTTCCATGCTGATGAAGATGGGCGCGGATACCATTTCCCAGAAGGCCCAGCACCTGCGCTCGCTCTATGCCCTGATGTGGGCCTGGCCGGGCAAGAAGACGCTATTCATGGGCTGTGACTTTGGTCAGTCGGAAGAGTGGTCCTATGACCATAGCCTTTCCTGGCACCTGCTCCAGTACAAGGACCACAGCGGTATCCAGGACATTGTCCGCGACCTCAACAAGCTGTATCGCGAGGAACCGGCACTGGCCTTCGGGGATACCGATCCTGCCGGCTTTGAATGGATTACCGCCAGTGATGCCGACAGCTCGGTCATTGCCTTTCTGCGCAAGAGCAAGCGTCCGGAAGACACGATCCTGGTCGTTGGTCACTACACGCCGATTACCCGTTACGGATACACCATCGGGGTGCCGTATCCGGGTCACTGGAAGGAAGTGCTCAACTCCAATGCCGACTTCTACGGTGGGGACGGGACCGGTAACCTTGGTGGAATGGATTCCGATCCGATTGCCTGGGACGGCCATAATCATTCCCTGAAACTGACCCTGCCGGCCAACAGCACCTGCATCTTCAAGTTCAGCGGCCCGGCCCGCGGCTAAGAAGGCTCTCCAGCCTGCGTATTTGACAATTCCGCTCCGCGGACAAACCTTATTGGCAATGTCACTGGAGGAAAAACGCAACCGCATCGTCGAGGACATGAGCTTCCTGCCGGACCGCTTTGAACGGTTCACTTACATCGTGGACTACGGGCGGAACAGCGAGGATATTCCGGATACCATGCGAACCGATACCTTCCGGGTGGAAGGCTGCCAGTCCCAGCTTTGGCTGGTTCCGGAATTCCGGGATGGCAAATGCTACTTCCTTGCCGAATCGGACTCCTCCATCGTCAAGGGAATCGCCTCCCTGATTTGCGACTACTACAGCGACGAGACCCCGGAGACAATTCTCGGTGGGGACGTCAAGTTCCTCGAGGAAGTCGGGGTCGATCAGCACCTCTCCAGTAACCGGCGCAACGGCCTCGGCAAGGTTGACGAACGGATCAAGCGGTTTGCCACCTCCTGCCTGGAGGTCGGTAAATCCTCATGAAGCAACCGTCAGCAGGCTACCACGACGCCCACCTGCATCTGCAGGACGCGGGCCTACTGGAAGCAATGGGAAAGGCAGGGCTGGAATGTTATCAGGCGGCTGTTGTTGCTTGCATCACCAATGGCACCCATCCGGATGACTGGCCGGCCGTGGAGGCCATTGCCGGCGATCGCGTAAAGGCTGCCTACGGGGTGCATCCATGGAAAGTCGATGTCCTTCCCGCCGACTGGGAGGAGCAGTTGCGCGGTTACTTGTCGCGGGGTGCGGTCAGCGTCGGGGAAATCGGTCTCGATAACTGGATTGAGCCACGGAATGAAGCGCTGCAGCGGGAGGTCTTTGAGAAGCAGCTCCACCTGGCGGCGGAATACAATCTCGCTCCGACGATCCATTGCCTGCGGGCATGGGGGATGCTGGTGGATTGCCTCCGTTCCGGGCCCGACCTGCCGAAGGGCTTTCTCGTCCATGGCTTTGGGGGCTCGCGGGAAACCTTGTTTGAACTCCTCGACCTCGGTGGGCATGTTTCCTTTTCCGCCTATGCGGCGGATCCCGGCCGGAAGCGGATGCGCGATGCCGCCCGGGCCTGCCCGGCGGACAGGATCCTCGTCGAGACGGATGCCCCGGACATGGTCCCGCCGGCAGATGTCTGTCGTCACCAATTGCAGGCCGCCTGTGGGAGCCGGCTCCATCATCCTTCGGATATCGAGACGGCCTATGCATTTCTCGCCGAGTGGCGAGGGGAGGAGCTGGAGAGCTTTGCGGAGCAGGTATCGCAAACCTTCCAGCGCCTCTTTGGTCCGGTGAATTGAGTTGCCCAGCAAGGGCCAATTCGCCATGGAATGGGTATGGAATGGCTCCTTGCGATAGTCCGTGGCTTGTTTGGAATTGCCTGCCTGACAGGCATTTGCTGGCTCCTCAGCCGCAACCGAAAGGCGATTGACTGGCGCCTCGTCATTGGCGGACTGCTCTTTCAACTGGTCCTGGCAGTGGTCATTTTAAAGATCCCCCATGCCGACAAACCGATCGAGTGGGTCTCCGGATTCTTTGTCACCCTGCTGGGCTTTACGGACAGCGGGACACAGTTTGTCTTTGGCTTTCTTGGGGCCGGTCCGGACTTCTGGGATCGGGTCAATGCGGGTATCGGCACGGATGGATTCACCGGGTTCGGCCTCATCTTCGCCTTCAAGGTCCTGCCGACGGTGATTTTCTTTTCTGCCCTGACGTCGGTGCTTTACTACCTCGGCTGGCTCCAGGTATTGGTGAAGGGGTTTGCCTGGATGCTGCAGAAGTCGATGCGCCTCTCGGGGACGGAGAGCCTCGCCGCGGCGGCGAATGTCTTTGTTGGACAGACGGAAGCGCCCCTGATGGTGAAGCCGTACATCGCCGACATGAACAAGTCGGAGCTGATGTGTCTCATGACCGGTGGTATGGCGACCATCGCCGGTGGCGTCTTCGGGGCCTATGTCTGGATTCTCGGCGGATCGGATCCGGTCGCCCAGTCGCTCTATGCCAAGCACCTCCTGACGGCCTCCCTCTTGTCCGCGCCGGCGGCCATTGTGGCGGCGAAGATCCTTTTCCCGCAGACCGAGCCGGTGGAACACGAATTGAAGGTGAGCAAAGAGAAGATGGGGGAGAATGCCTTTGACGCGGTTTGCCAGGGAACGACCCAGGGACTGATGCTAGCGCTAAACATCGGGGCCATGCTGATTACCTTCCTGGCCTTCATTGCGCTCTTTAATTATCTGATTGGATTGGCCGGTTCGGTCACCGGGCTCGACGGGGTCGTGGCGGAGGCCACCGGCGGGGCCTATGACGGGCTGTCGCTGGAATTTCTCTTCGGGATCGTCTTTGCCCCCATTGCCTGGATGATCGGGACCTCGGCCGGCGAGCTGCTGGCCATGGGCGAGCTGTTGGGTATCAAGCTGGTGGCCAATGAGTTTGTCGCTTACGAACGCCTTGGGCAGATGCTGCAGGAAGGAGGCGTGCTGACCCAGCGTTCGGTCATCATCGCCACCTATGCCCTCTGTGGATTTGCCAATTTCAGTTCGATGGGCATCCAGATCGGCGGAATCGCCGTCCTTGCCCCCTCGCAGCGGGGCAACCTCTCCCGCCTCGCCCTCCTGGCGGTAGTCGGCGGCACGGCCGCCTGCCTCTACACGGCTGCGGTGGCGGGGATGTTTTTGGGGTAAAATCGGCCCGTAGGGCCATTAATATGTTAGCCGTGGGCGAAGCCCACGGATTTGGGTGATTGTAAGATCCCCCAGCCGCGTAGCGGCGACACCATTCGTGCCGGCGCTCCGCGCCTACCACGTATGTGTTGTGCCGGATTCCGTGGTCTGCGCCCACGGCTAACATCGTGCCGGCGCTCCGCGCCTGGGGGGGTGCATGGTGCTCCGTACCGTGGTCTGCGCCCACGGCTAACATCTGGACGGCGCTCCGCGCCTGGGGTCTTGGCCCGTAGGGCCAGAAATATGCTAGCCGTGGGCGAAGCCCACGGATTGCTGGGATTACAATATTCTCCAGCCGCGTAGCGGCGGCCCGAATGGGCGTATTCACGCCCCAACCGTCTCCAACTGCCTCGGCAGCCCGGTGTACCGGCCGGCCTGCTCGGTATTGCGGACGGCCATGGCCCATGCCGCCGGGTCCCCGACGATGAAGACCTTCTTTCGTCCGCGGGTGATGGCGGTGTAGAGGAGGTTGCGCTGCAGAAGAAGGAAATGCTGCTTCAGCAGCGGCAATACAACAATCGGGAACTCGCTGCCCTGCGACTTGTGGACGGTAATGGCGTAGGCCAGTTCGAGGTCGACCAGCTCCATGCGCTCGAGGTCGATCTCCCGGCCATCAAAGTCGACCGCGAGGGTCCCGGCATCCGGCTGCACGGCGGAGACAATTCCCATGTCGCCGTTGAAGATGTTCTTGTCGTAGTTGTTGCGGGTCTGGATGACCCGGTCGCCGACGGAGTAGACGGTATCCCCGAAGACAACCCCCTTGGCGCCGGGATTGAGGCGCTTCTGGAGAACTGTATTGATTTGTCGGCTACCGGCGGTCCCGCGGTGCATCGGCGCCAGTACCTGGACATCACGGATGGGGTCGAAGGTCCGCAAGCGCTGCGGGAGCCACTTTGCGATCAGGTCCTCGACAATCCCCACGCACTGTTCCGGATCGGTCGCCGGGACAAACTGCAAATCCCAGCGGGGATCGAGTTCGTTGAGGTTGGATGCCATGCGGGGCGGGGCGGCGTGCCCGCCAAGGACCCCGTGGGCGGTGGTGACAATGTTACTGGTCTCCTTTTGCCGGAAGACCTGTTCCAGACGCACCACCGGGGCACCGGAATGTTGTATCAAATCATTCAATACATTCCCCGGGCCGACACTCGGCAACTGGTTGACATCCCCGACTAGCAACAGGTGCGCATCCGCCGGGATGGCCCGCAACATGGCGGCGGTGAGTCCGGTATCGAGCATGCTCGCCTCGTCGACGACAAGGTATTGGCAATTGAGCGGATGTTCCTCGTTGTAGGTGAATCCGCCCTTGGCGGGATCAAATTTGAGCAGCCGGTGCAGGGTGGAGGCGTGATGCAGCGTCGACTCCGAGAGCCGCTGGGCGGCGCGACCGGTGGGCGAGGCGAGGGCAATCTTGACCTTCTTGGCCTTGAGGATTTCCACGAGGCTGCGGAGGATGGTTGTCTTGCCGGTCCCGGGTCCGCCGGTAAGGATGCAGGCCTTGGAATGGAGGGCATGGCGGAGGGCTTCCGCCTGTTCGGGGGCAAACTCGATATGGCTGCGTTGCTGGGCCCAGTCGATGGCCACTTCCACCTTGATCGCCGGGAGGCAGCTGGCGGTGTGGAGGATGCGGTCGATCTGGCGGGCAATGGCCTGTTCGCGCATCCGGTTGAGGGGCAGCTGCAGGTAGTCGGTCCCCTCGGCAATGGTGACATACTGGTTCTCGACCAGTGTCCCGAGGTGCGGCTCGACATCGGTCAGCTCAACTTCCAGCAAGCGCTGGGATTCCTCGAGCAGGAAGTCACGGGGGAGGGCCGTGTGTCCTTCCGACTCCTTGTCCTTGAGGATGTGCAGGAGTCCGGCCTCGATGCGTTCCCGGGAGGCAAATCCAAACCCGAGGTTACGGGCGATCTGATCGGCAGTCTTGAATCCGATGCCGTCAATCTCCCGGGCCACGAGGTAGGGATCCTCCATGAGGATAGCCTTGGCCTGGGAACCGTACTTCTTGACCAGGCGGAGGCAGTTGCGCACGGTGACCCCGTAGGTCTGGAGGAAAAGCATGATTTCCCGGCTGGCCCGCTGGGTATCCCATGCCTCCTTGATCTGGCGCGCCCGCTTGGGTCCGATGCCCTCGACCTCCCGGAGGCGGGCGGAGTGGTTTTCAATGACCTCAAAGGTCTCCTTCCCGAAGGTCTCGACGATCTTCCCGGCGTAGGTCTTGCCAATCCCGGGAACGAGTCCGCTGCCGAGGTATTTGCGGATCCCATACACCGAGGCGGGGAGGGTGGAGGTGCAGGAAGTGACCTTGAACTGGCGCCCATGCTGGCGGTGGGTCTCCCAGTTGCCCTCCAGTTCGAGGGTTTCCCCGCACTGGACGTTGGGCATGATCCCGGTGACGGTCCGGGTGTTGTTGTCATCATCCCGCAGCTCGCCGACGCAGAAGTGGTTTTCCGGGTTGCTGTAGATGATGCGCTCAAGGACGCCGGAAAGCTTCTCGTTGGGACTGTTGGCGGCGGGGGCCATGTCAGGTGGCGGACAATTCGGGAGGGGTGAGGTTGAAGACGGCCTGGCCCAGTTCGTAGAGGTTGGCATAGACGCCGGCGGACTGGGTCTCGGTCTGCAATTGTTGAATGGTGTGGGAGCCGGTGGCAACGGTATAACAGGGCATGTCGGCCACGGCGGCGGCATCCACGTCGTAGGGGGAATCGCCAATCATGCAGGCATGGGCGGGGTCCGCGCCCATTTCCTGAAGGACGTGGTGGGTGAATTCCGGTTCGGGCTTTTTCCATGGGGTGTCGAGGGTCCCGTAGATGCCGTCGAGGTGGCTTGCCATGCCGATGTAGTTGAGGATGCGGCGGGCCCGGTCGCCCTCCTTGTTGGTAAAGACACAGAGCTTCAGGCCGCGGGCATGGAGCTCCTTGAGGAGCCACTCCGCCCCGGTGAGGACCTCGATATCGTCGTGCCAGATGCGGTCGAATTCCTCCCGGAAGTGGACCACAGCCTCGTCGACCCGGTCCTGCGGGATGAGCTTGCCGAAGGTAATGACAATCGACCCGCCGACGGAGGCCTTGACCTTTTCATAGCTGACCGGAGGCAGCCCGAGGTGCTCGAGGGCATACTGGTAGCAGCGGTAGATGACCCGGAAGTGATCGATGAGCGTTCCGTCGAGGTCGAAGAGGACGGCCTTGTAGTTGTCGCTGTTCATGGCTTGCACCCCTCCATTGGAGGTCCGGGCGCTTGGGCTTGTCAATGCCCTTCAGGGACTGAATTGGGGTAAAATCTTTTTCGATGTTAATGAATTTATTTTGCCATTGCGACGAAGTCCCTAAATGACGGATGCCATGCAATCGCGTTTTGATTTTGAAAGCATTCCCGACCGCAAGGGAACGGGCAGCCTCAAGTGGGACAAGTACAAGGATTCCGACATCCTCCCGATGTGGGTGGCCGATATGGACTTTCCGTCCCCGCCGGAAGTGAAGGAGGCCCTCATGAAGCGGGTCGAGCACGGGGTCTATGGCTACACGGTCCCGTATACGAGTGTTGAGGATGCGGTCATTGAGTACATGGCCCGGACCCACCAGCTCAAGGTGGAGCGGGAATGGATTGTCTGGATGCCGGGCCTGGTCCCGGCGCTGAACACCGCCTCGCGGGCCTATGAAAAGCCGGGGGACGCGGTCATGACCAACACGCCCGTCTATCCGCCCTTCCTGACCGCCCCGGAGTGGCAGGACAAGATCCTCCAATCGGTCCCGCTGGTCATTGAGGGGGACCGCTATGTCTTTGACTTCCCGGCCATGGAGGCCGCGGTCACCGAGAAGACCAAGCTCTTCATCCTCTGCAATCCGCATAATCCGGTCGGCCGGGCATGGTCGCGCGAGGAGCTGGAGGACGTCGTCGACTTCTGTCGCCGGCACGAGCTGATCCTCATTTCCGATGAGATCCACTGCGACCTCATCCTCTATGATGACATCCCGCACCATACCATCCTCAACGTCGACGACTGGGCCTTTGACCATACGCTGACCCTGATGGCGCCAAGCAAGACCTTCAACGTCCCGGGGCTTTCCTGCAGTTTCATCCTCATCCCCAATCCGGCCCTGCGGCTGCGCTTCCAGCGGGCCTCCCGGGGGATGATTACGGAAATCAACTGCCTTGGCTACGTCGGCTGCGAGGCCGCCTACCGCCATGGCGGGCCCTGGCTCAAGGAGGTCCGCAAGGTCATCCGGGGCAACTACGAGCACGCGGCGGCCTACATCAAGGAGCACATGCCGCGCATCCGCCTGTTCCCTATGGAGGCGACCTACCTTGCCTGGCTCGATGTCCGCGACCTCGGGCTCGATCGCCCGGAGCAGTATTTCGAGGAACACGGGGTCGGGCTCAGCAACGGGGCCTACTTCGGTTCCCAGGGCTTTCTCCGCCTCAATATCGGCTGTCCCCGGAAAATGCTCGATATAGCCCTTGAACGCATGACCACCGCCTACAATAATCTACCTTAGTCCTTAGTCCTTAGTCCTTAGTCCTTAGTCCTTAGTCTTTGGTCTTTCGTCCTTAGTCCTTCGTCCTTAGTCCATGCTCATCTTAAGCAGCTACATTTCCCGCCTGGTGACCATCACCAGCCTGTCGGGTATCCTGCTGTTTGTCTTTATCCTCATTACCGGCAATGCCATGCGGGACATCATTGGCCTGCTGGCCAACGGGACGATCCCGTTCTCGCTCTTCCTCGAGCTGCTCTGGCTGCTGGTCCCCTATGCGTTCTCTTTCGCCATGCCGCTGGGGGTGCTCATTGGGATTCTGCTGACCATGGGACGGATGTCCGCCAACCAGGAGCTGACGGCCCTCAAGGCGGCCGGGGTCTCCCTCTATGCGGTCGCCGCGCCGGTCCTCTTTGTCGCGCTCTGCGGCAGCCTGCTGGCCATCTACATCAACACCATCCACGCCCCGCAGGCCCGGGCCTCCTACAAGGCCATCCTCAATGACCTCGTGCGGACGGATCCCCTGCGTTTCATTGTCCCGCGGACTTTTATCCACGACTTCCCTGGCTACGTGCTCTACGTCGGGGAAAAGGACGAGGGCCGGATGAAGGAGTTCTGGCTCTGGGAACTCGATGAACAGAAGCGGGCGGTACGCCTCCTGCGGGCGGAGGAGGGGAGTTTCGCCTTTGATGAAGCGACGGACTCCCTCATCCTGACGCTGGCGGAGGGCTTTACCGAGCTGCGCAGCAAGTCCAACCCGGACGACCTCCAGGCCATCCAGCCGACCCTTTCCTTCCGCGATGCCCGCATCCGGCTCCCCCTGGCCAGTCTCCTCGGGGCGGCCAACCAGCCAAAGCGGCTGAGCAACTACAAGATGGATGAGCTCCTGCAGCGCAAGGACGAGGCAGAGGCGCTGGTCGCCGCCAGTTCCTCGCCCGATGCGGTGGCGGCCGCCCGGGCCGATGAACTCCGCGTGCAGTACCACATTTCCCGACGCTTCGCCATGGCCGCGAGCGTCTTCTCCCTCGCCCTCTTTGCCGTCCCGCTGGGAATACGCGTCAGCCGGACAGAGACCCACGCCAACTTTGCCGTCGCCCTGGCCATCGCCATGACCTACTACATCGTCCTCGTGGTCATTGGCTGGCTCGAGAATTCCCCCCACCTGCGGCCGGATATCCTCGTCTGGATGCCCAACATGGTCGCCCAAGCCCTCGGGTTCTGGCTCCTCATCCGCGCGGCACAGCATTAAAAAAGATTTGCTTCCCCCCGCGAAGGTGGATTCCTTTCTCTCTTTCTTAAATGCCCGGGTGGCGGAATTGGCAGACGCGCTGGATTTAGGATCCAGTACCGTAAGGTGTGCAGGTTCGACCCCTGTCCCGGGTACCACTCGACAAGCATGTGGCAGGCCAAGCGAGAGATTGGACTAACACGTGTGCGGGCGAGTGCCCTGCCGAAGGGCCTGAGTTTACCGAAGGGAGCTTGCCGAAGGGCGACAAAACGAGGCCAGGCAAACGCGGGGTGAATACGTGCACAGGTTCGAATCCTGAACCCCATAGAGTCTCCAGGGTGATTAGTTTAACAATCGCTGTTCGCGCCACTCGAGCGCTGCCTTGATCGGATGATACAAGCGCGAATTTGGAGTGAGGACACTCCGATTGTCTAACCTAATCAATTCAGATTGACCGTCCACACGGTCATCGAGACGGGATGAAACCCTCCATTTTCCATTCGGGCACGGTGCTATAAGATGCCTGTCCATCGCATAGTGATGGTTGCGGCAAAGAGCTATTCCATTTCGGGGATTGTCATTGTGAGACTCAGAATAAGGGATCAGGTGTGCCGCTTCAACCAGAGAGATATTATCGATTCGAATTCGTAATCCGCATGCTGCGCAGCGGTGATCATAAACTTCCATAACAACCTTACGGAAGCCGGCATCGCGACCCGGTGGAGGTTCTTTAACTGCTTGGGTATCCTCCTTATCTTCAGTTGAGGTATTTAGATTGCAGACATGCCTAATGGCTTCACGGTGTTCCGAAAAATAACGGCTAACGATCGCCTCTCTAAGGAGTTCGCGGTTAACCGGATTAGCCATATGGGCGAATAATACTGGATCGATTACGGCGAATTGCACTTGATCGATCAACTTACTCCAAGATGGAGCATGCTTCGGTTGCCCTGGAGCATAGATGGGTGCGCATTCAGGTTTCATGCAGAGTTTCCAAAATGACTCTCCAGACATAAAATAGAATGGATTTTGTGGGGTTTCCTTGTCATCCTCTTTACGCACTACTTGGAAATATGAGTGGAATAACGCCTTTAATTTCTCACTCGGAGGTACTTGTCCAAACTTAACAAGCTTCAATTCGACGAGATCCATGATCGCCAATAGCATTACTGGCTTATGAGGTCGTTCATGCTTCCCCTGCTTGTCTCGGCGGAGTGAATATAATTCAATTACGACTTCTTCTAGTGTCATTCCTTAATTAATCACAGGGATTCCAAGTCCCATAAGATATGCGTAGGTCGAATCGTAAAATTCAGGATTACGAGTTGGGTCTTCCGGATCACCCTGGGGTACAAAAATCACCATTCCTTGTCGCGCTCTAGTTAACAGAACACGGTACGCATTCAGCAGGTACTTCTGATTATCCTTTTTTCTGACATTATTCCATTTAGTACCTTTGAAATCATGGTAACTCCAACTATTTGAAACGAACCGTAAGTCTGCATCCCAGCTTACACATGCCCAATCAACTTCGAGTCCTTGGACTTGGAATTCGGTCGCGGCATCTTCTAAATAGTAGCTTGAGCGGGTATCATCCTTACCATTGAGAAACCAATGTATAGGATTGATCGAAGCCCTGATGTCGATTGCATGAGGTTTAAGGCGCATGGCTTTTGAGGATGCCAATATACCTGACCGTTCTGAGCCCCGAGCTTTGCCACGAATCCAACTCTTAGCACAGGCAAGTGAACGAGTTAGCGCAATAGGATATCGCTCAACCAATCCCAGTAAGTGGTTTCTTGCTAACTCTTGATCCTTATCTAGTACCGCTTTAACAAAGTCTGAGACATTTTCTGCTCTAAAAGAGCGCATCGAAACGGATAAGTGAAGTTCTTCTGAGGTTTCTACTCTCGCCTTGTTTTCAATTAATTGAATTGCGTTTCCTGCAGCGTACTCTCGATCTTTCAGCGAGTTACTGATAAATATCTTCCAGTCAGGAAATGAACAATTTACTGCTTCTAGCCATGCTCCAATCCCTGCCTCGCCTGTATGAATTTCTTGACCACCTCCCACTAGACAAACAATAAGAGCCCAATCTTGATGTCTATTTAAGTACGAAATCAGGAACTCTGGCTCCGATTTATCAAAACCAGTTATACCTTTTCTCCGTTTCATGAAATCTGATGTTTTTTCAAGATTCCATGCACGTTGAGCTTCATCGAAAATGACTATGTGATCGGCCGGAGCCTTATTATCAATAAGACCTTCATCACGAAAGTGATGAACCTTTTGGATAAACGCTCTCACTCGAGTTTTGATATCTCCCTTGCGAACTTTCTCCCCAGCGATCTTTCTTCGATCGAATTCATCTCTGGTTAATGCCTCTACTAGAACTTCAACCAGCGGATCATTTCCTGAAAGAAATACAGCATGGGTCGGGCTCCCTGGATCACTCTTCCTCGTTGCTACATTTAATCCTACAAGAGTTTTTCCTGCTCCTGGAACACCAGTCACAAAACAAATTATTTTTTGTTTATTTTGTTTTGCTTTGTCTACCAGTTCTTCAATGAACGACGATGTTGATGCAAGATTCTTAGCCCCTGCATCGCTCCTAGCAATGGCCTCAACTGAATGGCGAGAATACAGGTTCCGGGCGGCTTCAACAATTGTCGGAGTAGGTTGATATCCAGATTCTAACCAATTCTTTTGATCCAGTAGCTCAGATGGGTGTCGAACAAACGCCAACTTCATTACATTCTTTAATTCATTACTGCCAATACTAACTGGCTTATAAACGCTATCTTTCGCTATTACAAAGGAGACAGGAGGGGAACTCCTTGCGCCAGTGGCTATCAAAATGGGAAGAATAGGTATATTGTGACTCCCTTCATGAAAGTTTTTCAAATCTAGAGCATAATCCCATGCCTGATCAATAGCTGTGCCTTCAAATGAGCTTTCTCCTACCTTAAACTCTAAAATGAAAATTAATGAACTTGTTAGAACTACGGCATCAATTCGACTTCCCATTCTTGGAATCGAGTACTCTAATAGGATTGAGCCATTGAATTCTCTAAGTTGTGATTTGAGTTCGGCGATTTGTCCTAGCCATGCATCCCTTTGATTTAGGTCAACGGAGAAAGTACTATTTTTGGTTAGTTCGCCCAATACTTCAAATGGCTTAGCCACAATGAAATCCGAAATGGAACTGCTAAACCATGCTCTAGATAAGTGCGTGGAATTGTTTTGGTTGGGCTCGCTGTGGTTTGACTCAGAATTTAACGGCATTTCAATCTCTGAAGCTACACGTGAGGTAATGCTTGGAAATTTAATGGTCAAGGTTTGTATGTTCACTGCACTCCATACGGCCCAGCCTCCTCAGCCACCATCGCGGCTGGCTCCGTCTTCTCTCGCCAGACAACTTCCACGATTGGGATCTCCCAGGAGTCGCACCGGACTGTCATTCCGCTTGGAATTTCTGAATCCTCTTTGTAGCGGCGGACAATCGCCTTGGTGAAAACCGACTGGATGTGGTCAAGACGGTCTGCCCATTTGGTGCCTCCCTTAGCTGATAGGCTAGCAACCGCGACTCGGTTGGCCGTTCTTATCTCAATTTTCTCTCCATTACGATGGAGGAATAAGGGCGTGCCAGTTGAGATGGCGGAAAGCTCCTTATGGATTCTGGCTTGTGCATCCCGCAATCCGGCGAAGCTGATAAAGATCTCATCTAAGCCGATGATGTCGTATCTTAAATCACAGATCGAATCAACGCGCTCTCGATGATTGGGTGGTGGTTCCCATGTTCTCTGGAGAATGGCACTTCCGTGCAGGCACTCCAACCATTTTACCAACTGTGGACTTTTGAAAAGTGTGAGAGTCTGCTCGGCGCGGGTCATGGCGACATAATACAACCGACGTTCCTCTTCTACCTCTGTTATCGTGCCTATCGTCATCCAATGAGGTGATAGGATAAAAACATGGGGAAACTCAAGGCCCTTGGCCCGGTGGGCATTTGTCAGGATGACACCTGTATGGTTGTGCTTTTCCCTTTTATGCTCCTGAAGGGCTTCTGTGTAGAAATCCCTAAGGAAGCGGACTGGAAAGTCTCCATCGCCGCAATCAGCCTTCCACTCCTCTGAGATTTGGTAAAGCAGTTGGCACCACTCATTATTACCGTACTTCTCCGTATGCTCAGTGAGCAAATTGGTGAGATTTTCCGGTGTCCACGTTTCTGAATCAGCGGCTTGCAGGCGCAACAGCCACTGGTGGATCTCGCGGATGCGAAACGGTGAAGGCAAGGACTCTGTGTCAGCACGCCAGTCTACCGGAATATCGGCCGCTTCGAGCACAGCCCGCATTGGATTGAGATCTGCCTTGTTTCGCGAAAGAATAGCGAATTGGTTCCATGTTGTATCTGGATTCAGTTCGCGAATCTTCTGCATTTCCCGAAGAACCAATGCAGCATCATAGAGCGGTTCATTGCTCTCAATGACTTGCACACGCCCTTTACGAAATGCATCCAACTTTTCATAATCACCACCTGGCGGATGGCTTTTCCGACCCTCATTCACGCGGATCTCATGATCCGTTTTCATACGGTCCTTATTGAGACGGATCAATTGGTTGGCGGAATGAATGATGTTGGATGTTGAGCGGTAGTTCTGTACGAGGTAATGAATCTCGGCTTGGTAATCTTCCTTGAATTTCTGGATGAACGTGATGTTTGCATCCCGGAAGCCATAGATGCTCTGGTCATCATCGCCCACTGAGAGAATGGACAACTTCTGATCGGAGTCATTCAAGGTGCGCCCGGCAATCTCAGATAGAAAATCATACTCTCTTTGTGAGATATCCTGATACTCATCGACGAGGATATGTTGGTAACCGCGTAGGACACGCGAGCGTAAGGTGTCCTCCTGTTCCTCAGTATCATCCGAGGGTGATCTGAGGTATTCGGTCGCATCCGTAATCAGTGAATCGAAGTCGATGGTCTCTGGCGGAGATTTTGCACCCTCATCAGCAAATGTCCGACCCAACAGGCTCAAGGCGAGGCCATGGTACGTCTGGATGGTGACTCCCCGGGCATCGTCGCCGACGAGCTGATAGATGCGTCTGCGCAGGGTCAGGCATGCATGCCGGTTAAAGCATACTACCAAAATACTCCTCGGCCGTACGCGTCGTACCCGTAAGAGATAGGCACAACGATGCGAGACTACCCGTGTCTTGCCGGATCCTGGTCCTGCGAGGACAAGCATGTTCTGTCTCTCGGGTGCAGCGACAATGGCCTGTTGGTCCTTGTTGCCCAGGCTCTCGACAATTTGGAGATAGGACTCCATGCCGGTGGCCAACTCCAGTTCCTTTGATCTGCCGGCGAAGTAGCGATTCGCGAATTCAGCATTTCCAAGCTCAAAATAATCGCTGATCAATTTCAAATGAGCGGTCAAGGAGTCCATCCCAAGCTTGGCGTATTCCGCCATTACGTGGATTTGGAAATTCTTTTCCTGATAATAGATCTCCAGTCGATCGAAATGAGCTTTGCCGAATCGCTTTGTGTATTTACCGTCCGCATCCTTCTTCAGTGTTATTTGCATGCTCTGGGTAAAGAGCGCTTTGCCTTTCTTTAGAACGATGACTCCCTGGTCATGCAGCGATACCAATACGAAACGGATGATATCGGACAAGGATCGTGAAGTGCTTCCTGCGAACATTATGTCCTCTTTTAACAGGTCCAGCAGCTCTGATTCAGAGAACTCTATCTCATGCCGGCCTTTACCGAACTGCTCCCGTGCCAATCGGAGAATATATTCGAGGAGCAGGGCACCGGCATTCTGTCTTAAATCGACGGAATTGACAATCGGGTCCCAACCATCCGGCAATTCAACTAAATAGCCAGTTCCATGCTTCTTGGAGATAAATGCGCTTGCCCCTCCATCGATCCTAGGGCGATCGCGCTTCCAGAGCTCCATTATCTTTGGAATTTCTTCCACCAATGTCTTTTCGCCGAGTTGGTTTGAGAGGCTGGTATTGAGTCTTTTGAGACTCAGTGGAACAGCTCCCTCTGGATTAGGATCCTTTTCCCGCAAAGCATTCAGCATCTGGTTTTCCACATGAATCCATCTTTTCCGGGTCAGGTCGGAGGAAGCCGCAATGTCTACCTTCACGATAGCACTAATGAGCAGATCCTTTTTGATGAGTCCGGCATCCGCCATGTCATTCAATGTACCGAATATTGGGCGGTAGCGGTTCCAAAAGCGGCCGTGCTTTTCCTTCTCTATCTCGTAAATGCGGGCCATCGCCGGTACTTCGGCAAAGCGCTCAACAGCGTCCGGCGCATCCTCCGGCAGATTGATGAACACCCGCATGAACTGTCTCCAGAGTTCGGCGATATTGGCGGGTAAGTCTGCTTGTTTGATGTAATTCTCCACCTCATCCAGGTCTTCGACGAGTGGACGCCCTTGAAACACGCGGGTCAGGTTGTCATTCCGGGCGAGAAATGCTCCCTCCTCGAGGACGGATATGGCCGTCTTGACCTTGGTATCGATGAGACCCTCAGGATCGTCCTCAATGGTGGTACCCCCCCGGCAGCCCAAGAGGATCTCCCTTGTTGAAACAGATATGCTGTCATCGCGCCCGCTGCGCCGCTCAGCTGTTCTTAGTGCTGACAGGATTTTCCGGATATCTGACTCATAGATTCTTGAAAAGGCGCCCATGCTGAACTGCCGTTCGAGATCCTTGGCGCTGTAAAGGAGAACACACTCCGCCGGCTTCCGGTCACGACCGGCTCGTCCGGCTTCCTGCAAGTAATTCTCCAATGACCCCGGGACATCCGCATGGATGACTAAGCGGATGTCTTCCTTGTCGATACCCATCCCAAAAGCGTTGGTCGCACAAATGACCTGGATTTCATTGGCAATGAACCGGTCAAGGATGTCCTTCTTTTCATCCGGATCCAGACCGGCGTGGAAGAACTCGGCCTTCCACTTGAGCCCTTGAAGAATAAGGGCAGTTTGCTCTGCATGTTTTCTTGTTGCGACGAAGACAACAGCCGCACCATTTATCCCTTCCAATCGATCCTTCAGTATTTCGTGAATCCTTACAGCTTTTTGTGTGCTTTCAACCGGCTCCACCCGGTAGGCGAGATTCGTCCGCTCGGCCCCACCATCCAATACCAGCAAATCCTGTCCAAGCTGATCTCTGAAGTGCTGGGATATCTCATCCTTTACATCCTCCTTGGCTGTAGCCGTCAGGCAAACGACCGGAGCAATCTCTTCAATGTGGGTAAATTCCGCCAGCTCACGAATGAATCGTGCAATGTACAAGTAGTCGGGACGAAAATCATGTCCCCATTTTGATATGCAGTGGACCTCATCACATACCCAGTAGGCGATATCCCGGGAAGCGATAGCGCTGCGGAAGGATGGATTGCGGAGTTGTTCGGGCGAGACATAGATGATCCCGATACCGCCCAGACTGAGCTCTTCCAGCAGCTCGCCTCGTTCGGGCGGGGTGAGCAGGCCATACAAGGCTCCAATGCAACGCACTCCTGTCTTCTTGGCCAGGCCATCAACCTGATCTTTCATCAAGGCCTGGAGAGGTGAGATGACGACAGTTAGCGACCCATCCCGGTAATACCGTTGCAGAGCCGGAAGTTGGAAACAGAGCGATTTCCCCCCGCCAGTTGGTAAAATGGCCATTATGGGTCTTCCCCCGATCGTCTGCCGGACGATTTCCTCCTGTAGGCTGCGTGCTGGATCAGTTGGTAAGCTGGGTTCCGGCCTAAACGAATCGTAATTGAAGAACTTCTTGAGTTGCCGGACCGGATCATGCGTTTCCGAACAATATGTACAGGATGCATCACCGCAGGGTACGGATCTCAACTCATGCATCACATCGTAAACGCCCGGGAACTGGCGCTTGACCCACGGGGGAACTATCGAGTCGGTTCCGGCTACCCGGATCCATGCCGACACGTAGGCCAACGAAATCCACATTGGGGGATCCGTTGTATCGCTTACCAGTCGACTCAGGCCTGCATGGCAAAATCGTTCGGGATAGCGTTCTTTGAAGAGCCGGAGCGCCTCAATTGGATCTACTACATCCGCCTCCAATAAATTGGAAATCAGGCCTAATCCGGCTTTAACCTGCCCGGGCAGATTACCAGAGGAGAGCAGTGCCTGGAGAATTGACCAGTCGGCTAGCTGGTAGTCACCCAGTGCTTGCAGGGCATCCTCCGCTATCTGTCGACTGGCCTCCGCGTCATTAAGCGGATTGCTCTTCGATGCGGTCACCAGCTTATCGTTCTTGATCAGTCGGTGATAGGGTTTCTGCGGAAAGGCGAGGGGAGAGAGGAGCAGCGTGTCAAGGACCGGAAGCTCTAAGAGATTGGGACACGACTTTGTGTCAGCAATGACGGGCAGGTCATGCCAGAGAATGTTGTGCCCGCCAACAAACCTTGCCTGGCCCGCAATCTCCCCAAGGCGGGAGAAAACCTGCTTCCTTTCTTTAGTGGACTTTCCAATCTGCCGCTCGTCCCCATAACAGTAGCCGACTTCACGGATTTTCCCGTCCAGCGTCGTCTCGAGGTCGATGAATACCCCCTCTAAACAGAATGAATTTACTGATTTGTCGGCCATATACGATCCCAGTGATGCCACGTGTCTAGGCATTTGGGATCAATTGGTCAACTCTGGGGAGCTTCAGCGAGTGGTTGAGCTATCAGCGGCTTGTTGGGCCTTAATGTGAGGTTCCCACGGTAATTCAAATGATCCAACAAACCCTCCAACACCTTTCCTTGTATACTTAGATTCCATTATTGTAAGAAGTCGCTCCAATGTCTTTTCCGAGGATCGTTGCCTATTAAGACTAAAAGCATCCCACTCTCCGCTTTCAAAGTGATTCTTAGAATTCTGTATATGAACTCGATTACGAAGTTTCCTCAGTTCATCAAGTGCATCGTATATTGATGGATCTTCTCCTAGTAAATTTTTGCTTTTTGCGTTGGTAATATATTTTGCAAATTCATCTATAGTTTTAGTCCTAATCTCTTCAATTACGCTTTCTGGAATATTTGGTACTCCTTCGAGTACGTAAGAGTTTATTCTCAGATAAAGATCATATAACACTGCTTCGGCGATCGAACCAATCGTGACAATGATCGGTTTTCTTAAAAATTTCCGAACTTCGTAACTACCATTGTTCTGAACCTCGTAAAGAACCTTAAGGGTTCCAAGATTATGGACAATATTATCCCCCAAGCGAAAGCTACCCATAAAGTCGCTACATATTGTTTTCATAAAATTGCAAAACAGTTAGTTGAATGACAAGCTGTGCGAATTGTTGGATCACGGATACTTCTAGAATTTGGCGAAGGCAACGAATTTCCAATCAGTGATGCCTGCCAATGCCATCGCTACTGGGCGAACTCTCCGCGCTACATGTCCAACAGCCGATCCTCCCCTCTCTCAACGTAGCTCCAATAATATCCCCCTCCCAACCTTGTCCCCGGAATAAAGTGCTTTGAATTCGAGTCGGGATTTTATAAATAGAGGGCCTTGATGGTATTTGCCCGCACACGAACGGCCTGGAAACGGGTCTTCCTTGCTCTGGTCGTCCCGCTGACCGGGGTAGCCCAGTTGGCTCCCGAACGGGACATTCTCGCGGAGCTGCTGGCGGCGAATGGGGACTGGCTGGCGAGTGACCAGGACTTCCGGGAATTCCGGGAAGCGGAGTCGCCGGACGAGTGGGAGATCCAGGACTATGCGGAGTTTGTGGCCGGATTGAAGCGGAGGGTGATTATCCTCTGCCAGGAGGCCCGGGAGGCGGGCGAATCCCCCGAGGACGTGGGGGTGGACTGCGAGGAGCTGAGTCAGCAGGCGGAGGATGCGAGCAACCTGGCGGAAGCCGCAGTCCCGGACCGTCCCATGTCCGCGGAGGAGCAGGAAGCGGAGTTGCTGGCGAAGATGGAACGAATTGAGTCGGAATTCGACGAGCTGCTGATGTCGGAACAGGAGATGGTCTATCGTGAGGAGAGCGGAGGCGCAGCGGGTGGCGGTTCCGGAGGCGGTGGCGGTGGCCAATCCGGTGGCGGTGGCGGTGGCTCCGGTGGGGATCCGGGAGGCGAGGAAGAACCGGCCGGGGCGAGTGGTCCCGGTGGCGGGGTTGCTGCCCAGGGAGGTAATGAAGGTGGTACCGGACCGGGAATTCCGAAGGAGGGTGACACGCAGACCCAGCCCGAGCTGCCCCCGGCGGCGGATGATGACATTGTTGCGCGTCAGTTACGGGAAGCGGCTGAGAACGAGACGGATCCGTATTTAAAGGAACAGTTATGGAAAGAGTATTGGAAGTACAAGAACTCGAGGAAGTGAACGGCCGGTGGCGGGCGATCGGTGTGCTGGCCCTGGTGGGCCTTGTCCTCGGACTCGGGGGCTGTACCTCGACCTATCCGACCGTGGAGGTTGAGGAGGAGGTGGTCCCGCTGCAGGCAGCCCAGGTGGACCTGCCGGAGCAGGAGCTGCTCGACGTGCGCATTGCGGTCCTGGATCCCGGGGAGCTGCCGCGCTCTGAGGACCAGGCCCGCGGGCTGAGCGACGACATCCGGGAGGCGGAATCCCGTTACATGGCGGTGGAGCTGAGAAACGCGATGGAGCAGTCTGGTTACTGGGGGGCGGTGCGCGTTGTGCCCGATGCCTCCCCGGGGGATGAAGTGCTCATTACCGGCGAGATCATCGAATCGAACGGCGAGGAGCTCACGCTGCAGATCAGTGCCACCGACGCGACCGGGGAGAAGTGGTTTACGGACGAGTTTGATGGAGCGGTCGACATCGACATGTACGATGAGGCCCGGGCCGAGCAGCGACCAGTCTTCGGGAACGTTTACAACGACATCGCCAACCGCATTACCCAGCACCGCAACAAACTGACCCCGGCGGAGATTGCCCGGATCCGGGCGACGGCGGAACTGCGCTTTGCCGAGGATATTGCCCCGGACACCTTCGAGGGCTACGTCATTAACAATCCCAGAAAAGGGACTTACCAGCTGGATCGTCTCCCGGCCAAGGACGATGAGATGCTAATGCGGGTGCAGCGCATTCGGGGCCGGGATGCCATGCTGGTCGACCGGCTCGACGCCCATTACACGGGCCTCTACCGGGAGATGAAGGACGACGAATATTTCTCGTGGAGGAAATCGCGGCTCCAGGAGATGAACATGATCCGCGAAGTCGACAAGGAGAAGAACCAGCAAATGGCCCAGGGTGTCGCCCTGATCCTCGCGGGGGCCGCCATGGCGGCTGCCGGAGCCAATACCTCGGATGAATCCTTGTCCGCCGCCATGGACACGATGGCGGTTTCCACGGCCGCCATTGGCGTGGTCGGGGTGGTCAATGCCCAGCAGATTTCACAGCAGGCCGATATCAACAAGGCCGCCCTTGAGGAGCTCGGGGAATCCTTCAGCGGCGATGCCGCCGCCATGGTGATGGAAGTTGAGGGAGAAACGGTGGAATTAACCGGATCGGCCGAAGAACAGTATGCCCAGTGGCGCGAAGTCCTCAAGGACCTGCACCGGGTCAAGACAACGGGAGAGAACGGGGATCCCGCACCCTGAACGACTGATCTGTTATGGGACAGGATCCTGAAACACCCCTGCCGATCCGGCGCGTCAAGGACAACAACGCGCTCAGCCCGACCGCTGTCGCCGTCACGGCGGCTGTCTTTGTCATCCTCGTCTCCTGTTGCATCCTCGTCATCTTCATCCTGCCGGCAAAGAGCGGGACCGATCCGGCCCAGGCTGCGCTCGACGGTACGGCGGAGTCCGTAGCGCTGCAGGGAGCGATCGATCCCGAACTGAAAAACAAGACGGACCAGGCCCGCCAACACGCGCTGGCCCTGCAGGCGCGGCTGGAGAGCGAGGGCGTCGAGGTATGGGGACTGGACACCCTCCAGACGAATTACACCGAGGCGGAGGCAGCCCTGTCGAGCGCCCAGGAGGCTTATGCGGATGGTGTCTACCAGGAGGCATTGACGGCCTACACCACAGCCATAGGACTGCTTGAGACGCTGGACGCCAGTCGCCCGGAACGGATTGAAAAGGCCCTCGCGGCTGGGGAGTCGGCCCTGCAGGCCGGGGATGCAACCGAGGCGAAACGAAACTTTGAAATTGTCCTCTCCCTCGACCCGGCCAATGCAACAGCTCTCGACGGCCTGGAAGCGGCGAAGCTGCAACCGGCGATGCGCAAACTAATCGGGGAGGCGGAGTTGGCGGAGTCATCCGGTGACCTGTTGGGCGCCCTTGGACTCTACCAGCAGATCCTGGCCATGGATACCGATCGTCCGGAGAGTCTGGCCGAGGTCGCTCGCCTGCAAGCGGCGATCGAGGAAAAGGCCTACCAGCGGGCGATCAACGCAGCCGTGCAGGCACTCCAGGCAGGCAAGCTCGATGAGGCACAGCTGGCTCTTGCCGCGGCCCGTGCCATTCGGCCGGAGGGGGCACTCCTCAAGGAACTGGAGGGTGAGCTTAATGAACAGCGCCTGCTGGACGACATCAGCCAAATGAGGCAGCAAGCGCTCAGCGCGGAGGCCACGGGCGACTGGCACACGGCCGTCGATGCCTATACTGCCATCCTAAAAATCGACTCAACGATTGCCTTCGCCCAGACAGGGATCGTGCAGGCCGAGAAGCTCGCCCGCTTAAAGGATGACCTGCAGATGTATTTGTCCGATAAGGACCTCCTCTTGTCACCGGGCAATGTGGCCCATGCCCGCGAGCTGGGGACCCTCGTCGTGGAGGCGCGTCCAGCAGGCACCCTCCTGCACAGCATGGCGACCGAGCTGCTCGATACCCTGGTGGCCTACGAGACGCCAGCGCTGGTGCGGATCACTTCCGACGGCAAGACGCAGGTCCGGATCTTCCGGGTCGGCCTGCTGGGCACCTTCACCTCGGTCGAAAAGGAACTGCTGCCCGGCCGCTATGAAATCCAGGGAACCCGGTCGGGCTACCGGGATGTATCCTTTACCTTCACGGTCCCGCCCGGGGCCGCCGATTATGCCATCACCGTCACATGCAAGGAGAAGATTTGAACCCCGCGCTCCGTATCGATTCATCCGGTACCTCGCATGATCTGCATGCGGGTGACCTGCCGCTGGTCCTCTCCCTGGCCGGCGGGAAGCTCGTACTCGCGAGCGATCCAGCACAGGCCGACGCGGAGGCTTGGCTGGAGGCCGAGGGGGACGGGATCCACTTCCGGGCGGCACCGGAGGCAACGGTCCCGATCAAGTACAACAACGCGCCGACCGGGGCAGATTCCGTCCTGCTAAAGGAGGGCGATTCCGTGCAGGTGGCGGATGTCATTTTCAGGGTCTCAGTCACGGAGGGGACCACGCTCCTCCGGCATGATGCCCATTCCGGCGAGACGACACTGCAGTTTTCCAAACCCAAGGATGCGGAGGTGCCCGTTGCGCCCGTGCAACCGGCCAAGCCCGTGGTCGCGGAGCCGAATCCGGCGGACCAACCCGCCCCGGACGTCAGCCCACAAATCCGTCCCATCGAGCAGAAGCAAGCCAACTGGACGATGCGCCTCATCCTCATGGCGGTGTTCCTGCCCCTGATTGTCGGGCTGGTCTTTGTCCTCATCGTGGCCTCCGTCGAGGTGGAGATAAATCCCGCGCCTGACGAAGTTGCGGTGGGGCGCTTTCCGTTTGCCATCAAAATGGGCGAGCGCTTCATGGCCATTCCGGGAACCCACCGGGTCCAGGCGGAGAAGGCCGGCTACCATGACTTGAACGAACGCGTCGCCGTCGGCTACGGGGATGATCCGACCTTCACATTCACGATGAACAAGCTGCCGGGCCAGATTGTCCTGCGCACGGAGCCTGTGGAGGGGGCGGAGGTCTACGTGGACGGGGAACTCGTCGGAACCACCCCGCTGACGGCCGAGGTGGAGGCAGGCAGCCGTCAGTTCCGCTTTCTGGCCGAGCGCTACCTGCCGCATGAGGAGCTGCTCGAGGTCGAGGGCATGGGGATCGAGCAATCGATTGACGTCGTTCTAAAACCCGGCTGGGGAACCCTGCAGGTAACGAGT
Source organism: Puniceicoccaceae bacterium (assembly GCA_040830765.1). Taxonomy (GTDB): domain Bacteria; phylum Verrucomicrobiota; class Verrucomicrobiia; order Opitutales; family Oceanipulchritudinaceae; genus Oceanipulchritudo. The sequence goes on from JBFOMH010000022.1 coordinate 46,236, forward strand.
GTCCCCGAGGGGGCGGAGGTCCGGCTGAACGGGGATTCCGCCGGCGCAACACCCTTGGAAATTCTGCCCATGGCAGGTAATTACACGGTTTCCTTTCACCTCGACGAATACCAGGAAGCCAGCCGGGAAGTTGAGATCCAGCCCGGAGAAGTGGTCTCCCTGGAAACGGTTGTTCTGGTGCCTCTCGAGGGACGGCTCACCATCCAGGCGGATCCGGAAGGGACGAACATCATGCTCAACGGGGAATTCCTCGGAACCGCGCCCGGGGAGTTTGTTGTCCCGGCGATGAAGGCACTGGAGCTGCAATTCCTCAAGGGCGGGTATAAGCCGCAGGAGCAAGTCATCGAGCTGGAACCGGACGCGACGGAGTCGATCCGCATCAAACTGGAGCCCGAGTTCGGAACCGTCTTCGTGACGAGTAATCCGGCGGACGCGGAACTCTATGTGGACGGCGTGCAGCAATCCTCCGCCTCCAAACGACTCCGTCTGAGCACGCTCCCGCACGTCATTGAGATCAAGAAGGATGGGTACGAGACCCGGACCCTTGAGGTGACGCCCAATCCAGGCGTGGCAAAGAAGCTCGATATCCAACTGGAGACCTTGAGGGAGGTCCGCAGCAAGCAGCCGGTTGCGGAAATAAAGACCGGTGGCGGACAGGTCCTGCGGGAGATCCGCATCCTCGATCCAATCACGATTGACATGGGGGCCTCGCGGCGGGAGGCCGGCCGCCAGAGCAATGAGCTGCAGTATCAAGTCACCCTGACGCGTAGTTTCTTTATCAGTACACATGAGGTGACCAATGCGGAGTTTGCCCGCTTCAATCCGGAACATGATTCCGGTAGCTTTTCGGGCCATCGACTGGACCGGCCGGACCAGCCGGTGGTCAGTGTGAGCTGGGATGCTGCTGCCCGTTACCTCAACTGGTTGAGTGAACAGGACGGCCTCCAGCCGGCCTATGTCGAGACGGGTGGGGCGATGGCGCCCGTGGTTCCGGTGACCAATGGCTACCGCATGCCTACGGAGGCTGAATGGGCCTTTGTTGCCCGCTACGGGGGCGATGCCCGGCCGGGCGTCCAGCCCATCAAGTATCCCTGGGGGAACGAACGGACTCCGCCCGCGGAGAGTGGCAACTATGCCGGCACGGAATCGGTCAACGGCATCCCCCTCGTCATCCAGTCGTACAAGGACGACTTTCCTGCCTCCGCGCCTGTTGGGGAGTTCGCCCCGAACGGCGCTGGCATTGCCGACCTCGGTGGCAACGTTTCCGAGTGGTGTCATGACTACTACGATCTTCGCCTGATGATGGACAACACAGTCCTTGTGGATCCGACCGGTCCCTCATCGGGCCGTTTCCATGTCATCCGCGGCTCCAGTTGGCGCCATGGCGGAATCAAGGAATTACGATTAACCTACCGGGATTACGCCGAGGAGGGGCGTAACGACCTCGGCTTCCGGATTGTCAGGTATGCTGATGAATAGATCGAAACGCACATGGTGCTTTATCGGCATCTCTCTGGTCCTGTTCCTGTCCGCCGTGCTGCTCCCGGCCCAGGCCGTTGAGGAGGAGCCTCAGGAGCCTGTCACGGATGAGGAAGCAACTCCCCCGGAAGACACCGAACAAGAACCAACCCCATCCACTACGGAAACTTTCAACCCGACCGAGGAAATTCCGGCCGACCAGGCGGTCGATTTCCCGTCAGACATCTAAGAGAAACCTATGAAAAATTCATTCGAGTTCATCTTCTCCCTCTTCGCGCTTCTGCTCTCCTTCATCATCGTCCATGCGGCTTACGTGGGACTGATCCGGCCGAAGGCGGAGGCCTTCATGAACGAGCAGGACGCAATGATGGAAGTGAATCCCGACTACGTCCCGGAGCGCTCCATATTTGTCGTCATCCAGGACTTCGAACAGGAGGCGTGCTTCATCCTCATGTTCTGGGCGCTGGCGATCCTCGGATTCAAGTACTGGGATGCGAATAACCAGAAGAAGTTGCTGGAGCTGGATTTCATCGGCCTCCCGGAGGACACGCCGGTGACCCCGGCCATTTCACCGAAGATTATCAAGAACATTGAGACCATTCCCCCAAGGCAGCAGGAGTTCCTGCTGCCCCGCTTGCTGACAGGTTCCCTTGGGCGCTTTGTCTCCACGAAAAACGTCCAAGATGCGGCGACGGAGATCAACAGCCTCTGCGACCAGGAATCCGACCGCCTCGATTCCGAGATGTCGATCATCCGCTACATCGCCTGGGCCATTCCCTCCTTCGGATTCATCGGCACGGTGCGGGGGATCGGGGAAGCGCTCTCGCAGGCCCACCGGGCCGTCGAGGGAGACATCACCGGTGTCACGCGCCACCTCGGGGTGGCCTTTAATTCCACCTTCATCGCCCTCGCCATCAGTATCGTTCTGATGTTCATCATCCACCAGGTGCAGCTGTACCAGGACCGCCTCGTCCACAAGTCCGGACAGTACTGCTCGGAACGCCTCATCAACCGCCTGAGTCCCTAAGCCCGATCCATTATGCGCAAGCGCCGGGAGACAAGCGCCTTCAGCCTTTCCTTCCTCGATGTCATGTGTTGTGGCTTCGGGGCGGCCATCCTGCTTGTCATGATCCTAAACGGCAAGACGCTCCAGAAACGGACGGAAAAGCAGGCGGACCTCCAGACCGAGATTGAGCGGCAGGAAATCCTCATGGAGCACGCCGAGGCGCACTTGCGTACTTTGCAGGCAGCGGTCGAGGAGACCGAGCTCACGGAGGGACAGCTGCGCAACCGTATCCAGACCATCGAGCAGGCAATCCAGGCGGAGCTGCAGGCCCGTACAGAGACCGAGGAGGAGATCTTCAGCCGGGAAGGGGAGATCGATCGCCTGACCCGCGAGATCCAGTCCTTGCAAGCGAGTCGCGAGGAGCTGGCTGCGGGCGATGCGGAGTCGAGGACCTCCAACCTGATCGGATTCGACGGGGAGGGCCGGCGTCAATACCTCACCGGCCTCAAGCTCGGGGGTGAGAATACACTCATCCTGCTCGACATGTCGGCCAGTATGCTGGACGAGACGATCGTCAACATCGTCCGGCGCAAGCTCATGCCGGATGCCGTCAAGCGCCGCTCCCCGAAGTGGCAACGCGTGGTCAAGTCCTACCGCTGGATCCTTGCCAACATTCAACCGGGCAAGCGCTTCCAGACCTATGCCTTCAGTACGTCACCGGTACCGCTGGTCGAGGGGACGGGCGGGACCTGGTTGGACTCCGGCAACGAGGAGCATCTACGCGCCTCGCTCGACAGTGTCATGAATTTATCACCACAGGGAGGGACCAATCTTGAGCGGGCTTTCGAGGCGATCAAGTCGATGTCCCCAAGGCCCGACAGTGTGATCCTGATTACCGACGGCTTACCCACGCAGGGGAGCGGGGTGAAGCAGCGCGGATCGATCTCTGGGGAGGACCGGCTCAAGCTCTTTGAAAATGCGGTCGAGGACCTGAGCACCCGTATCCCGATCAACATCCTTCTTTTCCCAATTGAGGGGGATCCCGCCGCCGCGGCTGCATACTGGCAGCTTGCCGTTTTAACGGACGGCTCATTCATCACTCCAGCGAGGGACTGGCCATGAGGAAGAAAGGCAAGAAGCCCATCGAAGTCTTCAGTCTCTCCTTCCTGGACGTGATATCCTGCGGGTTTGGTGCGGTCATCCTCCTGCTCGTGCTCTCCCTTGCGCTGGAACCCACCACCCGGGAAAAGATGGCGACGGACCTGGCCGTCACGGCACAGGAGATTGAGGCGGAACGGGAGGACCTCGATTCCCTCAGTCGGCGGCTGCGTATCGAACTGAGGGAAAAGGAAGCGGTGCTGGCAAAGGTGCAGAGCGAAGTGGAATCCCTCGAGTCCACGCTAGATACGCTGCAGGATGAAAAGCTGGAGGACCAGGCCTCCATTGCGGCCAAGAAGCAGGTCGAGGAACGTCTGCAAATCGTCTTCCAGACCCTCGATGAAGAGATGCGCAATCTCCTGCGGCGATCAACCGCCGACCTCGATGACCGCGAGGCGGCGATTGGGGGTATCCCGGTCGACAGCGAGTATATCATTTTTATCATCGATACCTCCGGCAGCATGCTGCAACTGGCCTGGCCCATGGTGGTCAAGAAACTGGAGGAAGTCCTTTCCGTTTATCCCGAGGTGAAGGGCCTGCAGATCATGAACGACATGGGCGTCTACATGTTCCCCGCCTATGCCGGACAGTGGATTCCCGATACACCGTCACGGCGCACGGAAGTCATCCGGCAGCTCCGCGGCTGGCAGAGCTTCAGCAACAGCAGCCCCGTCGAAGGCATTCAGCAGGCCATCCGCACCTACCTGCGCAAGGACCAGCGCGTCAGCCTCTATGTCTTCGGGGATGACTTCTCCAGCGGGAATATCAACGCCGTCCTCAACGAGGTGGAACGCATCAACCGCCGCAACGTGTCCGGTGAGACCAACGTCCGCATCCATGCATTCGGATTCCCCGTCCTCTTCAGTCATCCGGAATATACCATCAATAGCGTCCGCTTCAGCCACCTCATGCGCCTCCTCGCCGAACAAAACAACGGCAGCTTCGTCGGATTGACGAGGCTGGAGTAGGGCGGTGGCCTGAGCACCCCCGGAGGGAAATTCAACTTGGTAAGCCGACGATCGTCACCTTTCCTGCACCCGGTACCGCAGTAGGATTTCCGGCATGTCGAACTCGAAGACGGCCTCGACATTGTGCGTACCATCCTGGAGTTCCTCGATGAAGTTCATCTGGACGGGCACGATCGGAGTCCAGTTGATGAAGTCGGTCGAGAATTCAAACCAGGTCTCGATCCCATGTGTAGCCAGGTCCCGCGTGAAGACGTAGGATAGGGTCTGATCCGGATTCATGCTGCCGAGCGGTTCATCAGCGGAGGTGGCTGTGAAGGGGTCCATCCCCATGCCGAAGGCGAGGAGATTGGGGAGCCAGGCTGGTCCGACGATGTCGTTGGGTCCGGAATGCTCCGGTGGAATGCCCATGGCAGTCACCCAATCGGCATAGGTCTGCATGCCTCCCTTCTGCGGGTCGTAGAGAACTGCAGTAGCGATCGCCAAGGTATCAATGACGGTCCGGTCCCCTGAACCATCGGCGATATCGAGGAAGTTGTACCGTAGGTCGAGTGAGTCCAGGCCCGTGAGGCCGACCAAAGGCGAAATCTCCGTCAGGTCATTGTTGTCCAATGTCAGCGTGAACAGGTTTGCGGCCCATTGAATTCCCTCAAGATCCGCAATATTGCGATTGCTGGCATCGAGGGATGTCAGCATTTCCAGGCTGGTCAGGTTGATGGGCATGCCCGGATAGATATCGAGGGCATCTTCGACTGCCGCCCGCAGGTTGGAGTCACGGAACTGGACAGTAGTCAGGTCTTCTTCCGTTACCCGGATCAGGTTGAGGGGGGAGGGGAACGACGCGTCCGGCGGCCCGAACTGGCCGGTCAGGAGCAGGTCGCCCGAGGGGAGGGGATGTCCCCGGCTGATCACTTCCTCTGTGTCATAGTCCTTGTATTCCAGGTTGACCGAGAATCGCGGATCCAACCGGAGGGAGTTTTCGAACAAACGGGCAATGCCGTCAACCTGGGCACCATCGTAGAAGTCAAAGTTGCCCAGGATATAGAGGAATCCGTTCATCGGAACAATGTCGTGGACGGCCAAAGTGGTCGGATCCATATCCGGATCGAGCGCCAGCACAGGAGCGGGGTGTGCCGGATCCACCCAGCCATGCTTGTCGACAACAATGAGAGGGGAATTCTCCTGGACGATGGAACGTCTTGAAGGCGGTTCCGCATTGGCCTGGGAGAGGAATTCCGGGCAACTGTGGACGGCCTCAAACCGGCCCCCGATCGCATAGCCGCCATTGGGCAATGGGATGACCGCATGAATGGCTGCTGTGGATTCATTGGTTTCAATAGTTCCCGGGGGATAATATACGTCTATGGAGAATGTCGAAACCTCACCGGAGTTGGTGAATGCCAGTGGGGTGAATGTACCGTCGATGGATCCGTCCGCATTGTAGCGAGCGAGAACGGGGTAACCGTTTGCGTCCGGGATCGAGACGAGCAGGCGATTCAAAGGATCGATGTGCCAGAGTTGCTTATGCCCCTCCCCGATGGTCCCTTCGTCGATACCGGTGTAGAAAACAGGCCGGGCGATTTCAGTGTGCTGAGGAACAGCACCGTCGAGGGTCCACCATATTTCGACAGGAACGTAATCGCCATCGAAAAGGTCCAGCGATGAGGAACCGATCACGCGCGTTCCCACAATGGCCAGTTGATCGTTCTTTAGGAAAATCGCATTGTCTTCTATTTCCGAGACGGTGGGCATGGCGAACCGTTCCCCGGTATAGCTCGAACCTGTGAATCCAGCGAGGACCATTGTCGGAATGGTGTCCCGCTGTTCCTCGTATAAGGCATACCAACCATCCTGAGTTCCCGCAAAATCAAGCCAGCCACTGAAGATCGGCCCGACCGGGAGCTGACTCAATGGATCGAACGCTTCGAAGGAACCTGACTGGAGATCAATCGCAATCGGGCTTTCAACCTCAAGGGATCCCATGCGGTCATAGGGCTCGACTGCTCCGTGGAGCAGAATGGTATCCGCTGCCATGGGAATGACCGACTCAGGGAAACTCATCATGAAGGGCCGGGGTGGTGCAAAGGACGGCAGAAAATTACCGTTCAAGTCCACTTTCATGGCACCGTAGAAAGGACTCTGCCCGACATAGGAAACGTAGTCATAGCCAGCGCTGACCACCGTGCCCGATATGACGTATCCGTCTGATAGTTCATCAATGAAAAAGTGGTAATCGGTCAGGGAGAAATCCTCTTGAATCGTTACCTCAGCGGTAGCAAATGTGCGTGTTGTATCCAACGTACCATCTGGCAGGAAGGCATGTGTTCCCCCGGATCCGGTGACGATGTAGGAGTCATCCAGGAGGACAATCATATCCCGTGGATCCCGATCACGCATGACGGATACAGCGGCATCCCGATTGAATGACCAGTCGAAGCTGCCATTGTGGTTCAGTCGGACGATCGGATAGTAATCGGGAAGCTCCCCAAAGGAGTCGGTGAGTTGCGGACCAATAAGCAATTTCCCATCGGATTGCAGGCCGATTGACCGGACATAATAATTGTTCACTCGCTGGATTTCCGGATTAAACGAATAGTCGACGCTGCCGCTCGAATACAGGCGGATCAGTCCTGGTTCGGGGAACCCGTTCACATGGTCGAAGCTTCCAGCCACGTAAATGAATCCTTCATCATCCTCAAGAAAGCGACCCCAGACAGCGGGCCCATAGCGACCCGGGTCGGCTCTTTCTTCCAGGGTGGTTGTGTACCAATTTGGATTCGGCATGCCGTTTGGAAACAGGTTAACAATGTAGCCGATCTCTGCATCGGTGTTCGGTTCCCGGACTTCACCCACGACAATGGATCCGTCGGACAGCACCTTGGCCATGCGCACAAGATCGACCGGATATGGCTGGAAGACCGGGTCCAGTTCACCGGTCGGAAGGATCTTCAAAATTGACTGTTTCTGCCCGAGACCCTTGCCGGCAACGACCAGTGCCGATCCATCCTCGAACGTATCCAGGATCAAAGCTGATGCTAACTCCGCTTGAAGGGAGAACCCCGGATCCGGCAAGCCGGTGACTGGATCTGCCCGCAGGAGGGGGCCCGTCAGCTCATCCCCAAATCCACTGTCTATGACAAATCCCGAAGATAACCAGACACTGCCGTCCGGACCCGTCATGGCGCGATAGAACGCACCCACAAGGTTGGGGAGAAGGTCAGAAAGCAATGGGTCCACATTCCCAACAGAATCCGTCGGCACGGTCGTCACCTCGAGCGTTGCGGATGCACCTTCCACAAGGCTAATCCGCTGGTCCGCAATGGGGGTGTATCCAAGGGTGTCCGTGAACTCCACGATGATTTCCCCAGCGGGGACCCTGACAGCTTGTCCAACGTCCTGCCATTGGCCGCCTTCAACGCGCCATTGGAATTCGGGACTCCCGGTTGTGTTGAGGTTCACCGTCAGTTCGGCGAATTGAATGTTTGGCTGAACCTGCAGGTAAAATCCCTGGCGATCGTCCAGGTCCCAGAGCGTGGATATGGAGCCATAGGCCAGTCCTTTAGCAGGATCGGCATAGGTTAATCTGGGGGTCCAATCCGTTCCAAAATCGATCCCGAAGGTTTCCCAGAGCCACTCATCGACACGCACAATACCATTCACCTCATCCCACATCATTCCTTCCCAATGCAATCCGGCCGATTGATAGGCGGTAAAGACAACAGTTCTGGATTCACGATTTAAGAAACGGCTCTGATCCACACTCCCGTAATCCGGTGAAAGTGATACTAGCTGCTGCTGATATGCATTAAGGTCGCCGCTCCATGTCCAGATCATGAGTCCGGAATTGTCGCCAGTCCGGTAGCTCCCCACAATCATTGTTCCGTCTGCGGAAATGGCCGTTGCTTCACAGCTTTCGGTCCCTTCCGGTATCGGTAGAGCGCTCAAAAGGTTATCTTTCCAATACAATGGGCGCTGTGATGGGTTGTGGTATTCATCGTATAGGAAGACAAACCCCGCAGCCACGGACCCGTCTTCTGATACATCATACAGCCAAACGTCTGGAAGTCTGAATGAACCGGCATTGTCCCATTCCCCGACACCCGTCAAAACAGGCATGTTCCAGCTGGCTGTTTGGGCATTCCATGTCCAGATTGCTCCCTCCCGCAGAACGGTGCCACAAATGATCGTGCCCGCTTCATTAACGGCGATTGCCCGGCCGAGGGTCCGACCCGAGTAGATGTTTGGATCGGCATTGGGTGGCAGAGGTAGATAAACAGGGGTGTAGGCATCCCCTTCCTTGTACCAGACGATGGGGAGAAGGTTTCCCGTTTCATCAAATCCACGCCCGACAACTATCGACCCTTCCGCTGTCGCGTCCTGGGTTGTGACAAACGTACCGGAGGGACTGGCATCGGGCAAGGTAGGAGCCGGTTGCAAACCATCATCCGGGGTCCAGATGGTGGGGGTCCAATATCGTTCATGGAAATTACCCGTCACGACTGAGCCGTCGCTCGAACCACCGCGAACTTCGGTCCTTATGTCCATACCCCCGGAAAGTAACTCGAGGTCGCCAGCAACCAACCGGTAGTCCGGGTCGGTGACATAGGCCGCGTCGTAAATATTTTCTCCCGGCATCAGGTAAAACTCTACTTTTGGAGTCCAGAACCCGGGAAGGTGCTGAAACTCAATCTCGGCAATGTACATCCGGTTGTTCAGTCTTCGCTCGGTATATCCGCTATACCGCCAGGCATCGTGGTCCGCCCATGCTTTCCAGGCGCCCAGCCCGTCCCGTATGTTGACCGTGAGGGTTTTCTCCGGATCGATGGTGACATCAAAGCTGTGTTCAATCGAGGCATTGGCATCGGTGATGACCACCTTGTAGGTCCCTGCATCGGACAATTGAATTTCGCTCAGGACAAGGGTGTCCTCCCCTTCGCCTTCAAGCAGACTCTCACCAAAATACCAGGCATAGGTGAGGTCCGTGAAGCTGACGGCATCCACCGAAAGGACCACTTCGTCCCCTTCAATGATCTCGGGTAGCTCTGAGTAGGAAACCAGGGTTGGTGTATCGACCGGGTATTGCGGCTCGGAAACGATAGTGGCCGACGGATTGGAGTTTTCCAGGCTGGCAAGCGCTGCGGCCTGAGTGGGATCCCCGCTGAAGTCGATAAAGTTTTCCTGCAGGTCAAGAGCCTCAATGCCGGTCCAGTTGGCGACATTGGATATGTCGGTAATTCGATTGGACTGAACGTAGACGTGGGTAAGGTTATTCATTTCTGTCAAGGGTGACAGGTCTGAAATGAAATTGTCCCGTAAGTAAATCCATTGAAGTTCCGTGAAGAGGGAAACCAGACTCAGGTCGCTGATACCGTTTCCCACGAGGGCGATACTTTTTAAGTGGGTGAAGTCCAGGAGATCAGCAAACTTTAGACCCGTTTCCGCGAGATATAGTGATTCCAATCTGGAAAGGCTGAGCAGGGGTGCCAGATCCGATACCGGATTCTCCGAAATGTCCAAAAGCGATAGATCGGTATAAGTAACAATAGGAGTCAGATTTGAAATTCCATTATTTCGGATCCAAAGGCTGTTTAGAGATGGAATGGATGCCAGTAGCGAGTATTGGCTGAAGCCCGTGCCGGAGAGATCCAATTGGCTCACTGAACTGAGAACGGAAAGGAAGGAGAAGTCGGTCAGCGGCAGGTTGCGAAGATAGAGATTTCGTATAATGGGAAAACAGGCGAGATCGGGGATTTCTGAGATGGGATTTTCGTTGAGGTTCAGTGTCGCCAAATTGGGCAAATCAGCCAACGGGGCGATGCTTTGAATTTCATTGTTCTGCAGCTGAAGGGTGACAAGAGAGCTAATGGAAGCTAACGAGCTGACATTTAATATATTGTTATCATTCAAAGTCAGCGTCCTCAGGGTGCTGCTCATGTCATGATTGATGCCTGTGAGGTACCGGATTTGATTCCACCCCAGATACAAGGATCTAAGTGATGTCAGAAGAGTAAGTGGTTCTATACTCGTTATTTCATTCTCCCGCAGGTCTAAATATGTCAACTGAGTGAGATTTGAGACAGCGGTAAGATCTGCGATGTGGTTGTTGCGTAATCTTAGGTTCCTTAATTGTGTCAATCCCGTGAGAGGGGCAATGTCCGTCAGGTCATTGTCGACCAAGTGTAGCGTCCGCAATGCGGTCAGGTTTTGCAAAGGTGACAAGTCATCGATTGCGGTTCGGGATAAGTACAGACTTGTCAGATCCCTCAGATTATCGAGGATCGAAAAGTCGCTGATTTGGTTCCCTGACAGGTTGAGCCGGGTCAGATTGGGCATGTATTCGGCAACAAGTGAGATGTCGGTCAATTGGTTGTCAGCCAGGTACAAAGCTGACAGGTTCGCGATATAGACGAGAATGCCCAAGTCGGTAAGGCCGCAATTGTTGAGCCGAAGACTGTCCAATTTGGTCAAGTTCAATAAATGGTAGAGGTCTCCAACCGGATTATCCGACAGATCGAGATAGGTAAGGTCGAAAAGGTTTGCGAGGGCGCCCGTATCTGTAAGTCCCAATCCGGCAACGTAGAGATATGTCAAGTTGGACATCTCCAACAAGTACCCCGGATTTGCAACGTCCGTATAGGAGATATTGAGATTGGTCAGGGATGTGAGCGCTGGAAGGGCGGAGATGTCGCTCAGGGGGTTATTAGCAAGGTCCAGTGTGTCGAGGACAGGCAAGTTGATGATGGGCTCCAGATCACTAATCTGATTGTGATCTAAATCGAGGAATGTGAGGTTTTGGAGATTACCGATGGGGGAGAGGTCCATCACATTATTATAGGAAAGATGTATTCGGGTCAGGTTCGTGGCGGCTTCCAGGCCAACCAGACTATCAATATTTTCATACACCGCGACGAGGGTTTCCAACTGGAGCATATCAGTCTCGGTGATGGGTCCATCGGCAATGCCCAGGGTGTCGCGGACACGATCTTCAAGGGCAGGATCCTCAAAGATTACCTGCGCAAGGCTGGCCTGCAGGCCGGCAACTAACAAAACGAGAAAGGCAAGCAGTCGCTTGTTTTGCAAAACGGGGAGAGCATTCATCGGGGCCCCTTTGGTTGGATTGAGAATTAGTCGGCTGGAGGAAATTGAAATAATCTTTTACCCGGCAACCGTCAATTTTCATCCTTGGATGAGGGGTTTCCCTGCCTGTGTAGTAGACGACTTGTATCACGTTATTAGTGCGCCTTCTGTTTTTGCATAACAACTGCAAAACTCAGGGTCGAAACATCCGCCCGACAAGCAACTCCCAATGAGGATGGTCTTGAGACCCTCATTCACTGTCTTAAGCCCGCGGAGCGGGAGGCATGGATTGTGAAATAAGGGACCCGATCTGTCGTTCCCTTTGTGAGTTGAGCGACTTGCGGGAAGGGCCGAGCTGTGTAGGATTAAGTTGTGAGCGGGCAATTGGTTACATCATCGGCACATTACCCCGGCTGGGACATCGCGGGCTGGATCTGTGTCCTGGAGGAGGCGCTGCGATGAAGATTCCCGATCTGGCCATGCGCCAATCCATGACCTGTCGACCAGAGGGACGTTCACCGGTCATGTATCAGCGCTGGGCCCATCTCCTCTTTCTTCATTGGAGCGTGGAGCCGGACGTCATCCAGGCGACATTGCCCCCGGGTCTTCAGGTCGATACCCACGATGGCAAGGCCTGGTTGGGGATTGTCCCGTTTTTCATGCAGGGGCTGCGACCGCGCTTCCTCCCGGCGGTGCCCGGGCTGTCCAATTTCCCTGAACTGAACCTCCGTACCTACGTCCACGATGAACAAGGCCGGCCCGGGGTGTGGTTCTATTCCCTTGATGCACACCAGCGGATCGCGGTGGCCATCGCCCGGACATTTTTCTCGCTGCCCTACATCTATTCCCGGATGGAGGCAAAGATCGGGCCTGAGGGCTGGATTGCATTCAATTCCCTCCGCCCGGGGACGGAGCAACAGGCATTCCGTTATCGGGCGGGTAGGGACCTGCACACCGCTGAGCCGGGCTCGCTGGAGTTCTTCCTGGTCGAGCGCTATGTCTTATTCTCCTACCGGCCGCGGGACAAGCAGCTCTTCATGGGTCGTATCCATCACCGGCCCTATCCGCTGACCCATCCGGAGGTGGCGGCAAGCAGTCGGGATCTCTTCAGCTTGAACGGATTCCGCGATCCGGGTCATCCCGCTGAGCACGTCCTGATGTCACCCGGGGTGGATGTCACCGTTTATGGGCTGGAAAAGGTGGGCTGAGCAACAGCGGGGTGGTAAGGCCCGTGCCCATGCGGCATGGCGAGAGCCCGACATTACCTCAGGAAATATCCCCATGCTCCGCTCCCTGCAGAAGATGGCTCATCCATGTAGATCCATCCGCCCAAGCTATACGACCAGATATAGGGTGCCTGGTTAATGTTGATCCACCCGATCCAGTTGGCTGTATCAACGTCTCCCAGTCCATTGAAAATTTCGAAGCCACCCCAAAGGTTTGTGGTCTCATTCTTGCGGGCTATGAAGTTTATGGTAGTGAATCGACCGCCGACTGGATGAATAAAATAGTCCCCGACAATAATGGAACCATCGGGACTCATGGCCCTCACCTGAAACCGAGGTTGGGATCGCAGTTCACCATAAGCAGAGACATCGATAGGCTCTTCGACCAAAGTGGGTGTATAGACTCCGGAACTACGATTCCAAATTATAATTGTAGAATCCCTGAATCCGACAATTACAGATCCATCTGCTGAGACTTCAGAGGCAAAGGCCCCTTCAATTCCTTCCGGTAGATCCAGAAATTTGGCTGTATCATTTTCCCAGTAAACCTGGTTTCCAATAATGACGGAACCATCGGCTGAGATTGCTTCTGGGTAGTACACGCTATCATTCGCAGCTCCATCCGGTGCCGGAAGTTGCGAAATGATTCCGTTCACCCATTTCACGCCAACGTAAGACGCGAAATCCCCTGCTGTGCCACTTGAGCCTATGATAATTGTTCCATCGCCTGAGACATCCCTTACATCGCTGGAATTGTCATCTGGAAGAAAGCCCAGGCCAGTCATGGTTCCCTCTTCCCATCGAAATGCCTCCAGATCACCGGAATCTCCCGATGCGCTGGCTCCCACGATGACTGCGCCATCTGTTGAGACAGCCCTTGCCGCGCTTCTACCGTCCCCGCCCGGCAAGGCTCCAAGCCCCGTCATCATTCCGTCTTCCCAGCGAAAGGCTTCAGCTCCCGCTAAAAAAGAATCGAATTCTAGAAAACTGTAGCCAACAATTATCGAACCGTCCTGCGATATGTCGGTTGGAATACTGTTTCCAGCGCCCCCCTGCAAATCCCCCAAGTCGATCCGTGAGTCATCTTCCAATCGCAAAGCGGTGAAGCTCGACGATTCCTGGATGTAACCCGCAAGGACGTCACCTGTCCCTGATATACCCCAAAAAGAGGAGCTTTGTCGGTCGCCCAATCCCGGAAGCTGGAAGATTTCAAATGTATAGTCAGCTTTAATTGAGGCGGTGAGCAGCGTGATTACGCCAAACAGTGCTAATATTCTCAATTTTGTATTCCTCCTTAAATCCACATAATTAGTAAAACTTAATAGTGTCAACAGCATTACTTATAGACGACTGGACGGATTGGTGAATGGTCCACCTTGAATTGCTTAACCCAAGACGCCATTACCCTTGAGCCGCAATACATTGAAACGGCCCTGAGGCTGGTTGCGCCCTGATTGGTGGAAGGACCACTGCCACTACCAAAAAGATGGGGAGGTTCGACCCCTGTTAATGGAATCACCCATCGCTCTCCGCGCCACACCTGTCGCAGCCGGTTGACTATAGCACACCTACCGCATGGCCACCCCCGGCTCGCAATAGCAGGAGGAGTTGGGGATGGCATCGGCCTTGGCCCAGGCCTTGTCGATTTTGGGGGTGAGGGCGTTGGCTTCCTCGGTCTTGTCCTGGGCGAGGAGGGCGGCGCGGAGTCCGGTGAGGCCCCAGCCGTTCTTGCGGTTGCGGATGAGATCCTCGCGGTAGACGGCTTCGGCCTCCTCGGCGCGTCCTGCCGCCATGAGGAGGGCGCCGAGGGCGTGCCGGACCGGCAGCATCCAACCGGGAGGCTCATCATAGACGAGGGCATCCTCGGCCTTGGCGCCTTCGCGGAGAATGGCAAATGCCTCGTCCGCTTTGCCTTCGCGCCAGAGGAGTTCGCCCTCGATCATGGCATTGGCGATGGGCAGGACCGTGTTGACCTTGTTATTGAAGATATACCAGTCCTCCGGGACAGCTTTCATGGCCTCCCGGAAGGCGAGCATTTCCTCGCGGGCCTGCTCGGTCCGGCCGAGCGATGAACAGGCAATGGAGCGCGCGTAGAGCCGGACCGCATTGCTGACCAGTCGGTAATCCTTGTAAGCCGGCTCCTCGAGGATCTGTTCCCATTTGCCGAAGCGGATCATGGTATGGAAATTGGCGGGCATGATGCCGTCGATGAGCCCGGCAAAGGCCTTCAGCGGCTCTTCGGGCATTTCCCGTTCGAGGTCGCGGGCGGCTGCCATCGCTTCCTCGTAGCGACCCGACATCCTGGCGGCATAGCAGAGGAAGTGCAGGTTGTGGGCGTAG
>JBFOMH010000023.1:0-50223 GCA_040830765.1 Puniceicoccaceae bacterium
AAAGTGGTGGCCAGACCCAGAATTGAACTGGGGACACAAGGATTTTCAGTCCTCTGCTCTACCAACTGAGCTATCTGGCCATTAGGGAAAGCCCGCGATATAGAAGAATGAATTTTCATTCGTCAATCGGCTTTTCTGAAAAAAATCGACAACCCTTCTTTTTGTTTGACGCGGGCGGACCACCCTGTAGCGGTAATCCTCTTCGATTTGAATGGCGGGGCGTGGCGCAGCCTGGTAGCGCGCTTCGTTCGGGACGAAGAGGTCGCAGGTTCAAATCCTGTCGCCCCGACCATTCGAAACAGGCCCGTGGTGTAATGGTAGCACAGAGGATTCTGGTTCCTTCAGTCGGGGTTCGAGTCCCTGCGGGCCTGCCATTTTTGCGGAAGTGTGAAAAGGGGAAGAAGGATTCTCGACAAGCGGCATGGAGCTTCCTAGAAGATGCCGCATGAAAATTCCTCTAGAAGATGAATTCGCGGATATTATCCGCAAGGCGACCTCCGGCCGGGATTTAAGTGTCACTGCCCTGAGTCGACAAACCGGTATTCCGCTGGGCAGGGTCGAGGCCGTGCTGGAGGGCAACTATGACTCCGGGATTGTCGGTCGCCTGGCCAAGTACCTGGAGCTGGATGCAGAGTGCCTCTTTGAGCTGGCCAAGGGGTCCTGGTATCCTGAGCCGGTGGAGCTGGACGGTCTGGCAGCGTTCAACACGCCTTTCCCGATCCGCGGCTACGAGGAAATGACGGTGAACAGCTACCTTGTCTGGGATCCGACAAGCAAGAAGGCGGCTGCCTTTGATACCGGAGCAAATGTTGATGGCATGCTGGAGGTGATTCGTGAAAAGGGCCTCAAGTTGACCATGGTCTGCCTGACCCACAAACATGACGATCATATCGCCGCCCTCCCACAGTTGCTGGAAGCCACAGGTAATCCTCCTCTTTATGCCTGTTCCTACGAGCCCTACAAGGGAGCTGAGCTATTTGATCCCGGAAAAATCATGTTCCTGGGGTACCTGCAGATTGAAACCTGCCTGACCAACGGACATTCCCCGGGAGGAACGACCTACGTCATTTCCGGACTGGGACGCCCGGTGGCAATCGTCGGGGATTCCCTCTTCTGCTGTTCGCAGGGGGGTGCCAACGACCATTTCAAGATGGCGCTCGAGAACAACCGGCGCCACATCCTCAGCCTGCCCGAGGAAACCGTCCTCTGCCCTGGACACGGACCCATGACATCAGTGGCGGAAGAGTTGGAGCACAACCCGTTCTTCGCCTCCCGATCGTAAGAAATTTACCGAAAACCACTACCGGATTGCGCAATTCCGGCGGAACGGTAAACTGGTTCTTTCATGCGTTTATTTTCAAATGCTCCCAGAAGTCTTTTGAAGGTGCTCTTGCCTGTCGGCGTAATTGCGGCCTGCCTCGCTTTTGCCACGGTCATAACGGGACTCCGTCCCGAGCAGGAAAAGAAGCAACCGGTTCCCAACTATCCCAAGGTGGAACTCTACGACGTCCGGCCTGAACCCGTGCTCCTTGCCATTGACGCCCAGGGTACCGTCCAGCCACGTCAGCAAACTCGCCTGACTGCCCGTGTTTCCGGGCACATAGAGTCCGTTTCCCCGAATTTCTACGAAGGAGGTTCCTTCAGGCCGGGGGATATCCTTCTGCGGCTGGATCCCCTACCCTACGAAAGCTCAGTGGCGGAAGCCCGGTCCCGGCTGGCCTTGGCCGAGGCCACCCTTCTTCAGGAGCAGGAAGCCGCCGAACAGGCCCGCATCGACTGGGCCGCTGTCGGTTCCGGGGAACCCAACCCGCTTGTCCTCAGGATCCCGCAACTGGAAAAGGCCAAGGCAGACCTCGAGGCTTCGCGGGTTTCCCTGCAAATGGCCCGCGAAAACCTCTCCTACACGGAAATCAAGGCGCCCTATGCCGGGAGGGTCCAGGCCAAGCATGTCGATGTCGGCCAGGCCATAACTGCTCAGGCAACCATCCTGGGCGAAATTTTTTCCACTGATGCGATGGAAGTCCCGCTCTCCATCTCCCTCGATGATCTCGCCTACATTCGGCCCACGGCAGATAATGGCGAGGATCCCGAGAAACCAAAAATCTACCTTCGCCGGGAGATAGCCGGGGTTACGCATACCTGGGAAGCTTTTCTCGACCGGACAGCCGCTTCGGTTGACCAGCGAACGCGCATGATCACCGCCTATGCCCGGATGAATCCCCCTTTCGTCAGTGACAGCGGGGCAACCTTGACCCCGGGAATGTTCGTCAGTGCCACTATCGAGGGGGAAGAGGTCCAGGCAGCCAAGCGGATTCCGCGGGCTGCACTGCAACCGGGAAACATCGTCTACCGGATGGCCGAGGGCAACCGTCTCGAATCCACCCGGGTCAGTGTCATCCGGACGGACACCAACTGGGCTATCGTGACCGAAGGCGTCCAGGCTGGGGACCGGCTCTGCCTGACCCCCTTGCTCTTCTTCGTCGAAGGGATGCAGGTCGAACCGGTTAATGAACCTCCGCTGGAAACGGCCAGCATCGCGGAGCCCGGGACATGATCCGCTGGTTTGCCCGCAATGGAGTCGCCGCCAACCTGGTCATGCTGATCATGGTCGTCGGCGGGATCGGCTCCATCCTGACCATCAAGCGGGAAATGTTTCCCGAATTCTCCCTCGACACGGTGGTTGTCCGTGTGCCCTACCGTGGGGCCGCACCGGAAGAGGTCGAGCTCGGGGTTATTCTCCGCATCGAGGAGGCGATCCAGGGTATTGACGGGATCAAGGAGATCACGTCATCGGCCCAGGAGGGATACGGGCAGGTGGTCATCGAGGCTCGCAAGGGTGCGGATGTCAGTAAGTTAAAGGATGACATCAAGGCCCGGGTTGATGCCATCATCAGTTTCCCTGTCGAGACAGAGCGTCCGATTGTAGAGGAATTATTGATACAACGGGATGTAATCTGGATCGCTGTCTACGGCGAAGCTTCGGAGAAATCCCTCAAGGAAGTTGCCGAACGGGTACGCGACGAGGTAACCCAGTTGCAGGGAGTCTCACAGGCATTCGTCCAAGGAATCCGTTCCTACGAGATTTCGATTGAGGTTTCCGAATTCAACCTGCGCAAATTCAACCTGACCTTCGACGAAGTCGTGTCCGCGGTGCGGCGCAACAGCATCGATGTACCCGGAGGATCCATACGCAGCGAAGGAGGCGAAATCCTCCTGCGGACCAAGGAGCAGGCCTGGACACAGAACGAGTTCGAGGACATTATCGTCAAGTCTTCCCTTGATGGAACACGTGTGCTGCTGAAGGACGTGGCCAAGGTGGTGGACGGTTTTGTCGACGATCCCGTGGTGACAACATTCAACGGGAAGCCAGCGGCCCTGGTGCTTGTCCGCGAAGTGGGCCGTGAGAGTCCCTTGCACATCTCCAGGATGGTCAATGAGTACGTTGAGAAAGCCGGGGAAACCTGGATACCCGAGGGCATCGCGATCGATACCTGGGGCGACTTCTCAATTTATCTCAAGGGCCGTCTCAATATGTTGATTGAAAACGGTTCAGTCGGATTCGTCCTCGTTCTCCTTTCGCTCTCCCTTTTCCTGCGTCCCTCCCTTGCCTTCTTCGTCGCCATCGGGATTCCTGTCAGCTTCCTGGGCACCTTCATGGTTGGTCCCTTCGTTGGCATCTCGATCAACCTCATCAGCCTTTTTGCCTTTATCCTGGTCCTCGGGATAGTGGTCGATGACGCCATTGTCGTCGGGGAAAGTGTCTTCTCGGAATTCCAGAAAGTAGGACCCGGAGTGGAATCAGCCATCCGGGGGACACACGCAGTCTCGACACCAGTGACCTATGCAGTCCTGACCACAATGGTGGCCTTCCTGCCTGTATTCCTGCTCCCCGGGCAATTGGGTAAGTTCTTCGCCATGATTCCTATTGTGGTGATTCCCACCCTCCTCTTTTCCCTCGTCCAGAGCAAATTGGTCCTTCCTTATCACCTCTCCCTCTGCAAGGTCGGACAGAAGACCAACCGCGAGAAGCTCAATCCCCTTTCACGGTTCCAGCGATACGTGGCGGACAGCCTGGAACGCTTCGTGGCCAGCATCTACCGCCCGCTACTGGCATGGTCGCTGGAATGGCGCTACCTGACCATCTCCTCCTTTATCGGGTTTGCCATCATCATGGGCGGAATGATCGGGGCTGGCTGGGTCAAGTTCTCCCCCTTCCCCAGCGTACCCAGCGACTTTATCCAGGTCTTTGTCAAGATGCCCGAGGGAACGCCGGTTGAACAAACCAGCGAGGTCCTGCGCCACATCGGGCGCTGCCTTGACGAAATCATTGAGGAAGACCAGCAGGCGGGCCTGCCCAACCCGGTCAAGCACCAGTCGGAATTCATTGGTTTTGGCCAGGGAATCGAAGGGTCCAATGTCGGGTTCAGCTTTGTCGAGCTGACCAAGTCGGAATTGCGGGATTCGTCAGCGGACGACGTTTCCAAGCGCTGGCGGGAAAAGATCGGGGATATTCCCGGCATCCGTCAATTGACCATCAATGCCTCCGCCGGCCCTCCGACCGGTTTGCCCGTGGACATTCGTCTCACCGGTCCCGACTTTGAACAACTCCGGGCGGCCACCCGGGAAATCCGGGAACGACTGGCCGAGTTCCCTGGCCTCTTTGATATCCGGGACACCTTTTCTGAAGGCAAACGTGAGATTAAACTGCGCCTGAAGCCATCCGCTGAGCCACTGGGTCTTCGCGTCGACGACCTGGCCCGCCAGGTCCGGTCGGCCTTTTACGGGGCTGAGGCCCAGCGCATTCAGCGTGGCCGGGACGACATCCGCGTCATGGTCCGCTATCCCTATGATGAAAGAACGTCCCTGACCTATCTGGAAAACATGCGCATCCGCCTGCCCGGCGGAGTGGAAATCCCCATTGACGAAGTGGCCGAACTGGAAATCGGGGAAGGCTTCCCCACTATTACCCGCATCGACCGGCAACGGGTCATTAATGTCCAGGCGGATGCCGACAAGGAGGTCGCGGACTTCACCGCCATCAACAAGGCCCTCTATGGAACGGGGGGAAAATCAGAAAGCCTGCTTGAGGAGATCCAGGAAAAGTACCCGGGCGTCCGATTGGTCAAGGGAGGCGAGGCCAAGGATTGGGAAGAAACGCAGGCTTCCCTGCTCGGCGGCATCATCCTTGTGATATTTGTCATCTACGCCCTCCTGGCGATTCCCTTCAAAAGTTACCTGCAGCCACTGATCGTCATGGCGGTGATTCCATTCGGACTTGCCGGGGCCGTCCTTGGGCACCTCATAACCTTCCAAACCCTGAGCCTGCTTTCGATGCTGGGCATCATTGCACTGACCGGGGTTGTGGTGAATGACTCGCTGGTCCTGGTGGACTACATCAACAAAAGGCGCACCCACGGGCTTCCCCTGAGCGATGCGGTCCGGGAAGCGGGCGTTGTTCGATTCCGCCCCATCATCCTGACGTCACTGACAACCTTCATGGGGCTGGTTCCGATTCTCCTCGAGCGCAGCCTGCAGGCCCAGTTCCTGATTCCGATGGCCACCTCGCTGGGCTTTGGGGTGCTTTTCGCTACCTTTATCACGCTGCTCCTGGTTCCCTCCATCTACATGGCACTGGAGGACTTCAAGTCAGGAACGACGAAGTTAATGCGCTACCTATTCAAATTCGGCCAGTAATGATTGGCGCTCCGTTTCGGGCACCGGCATGTAGTTAACGCTGCGGAGCGCAGCCGTCACTTCGGGAGAATAGATCGCCTTGACCAATTTACCCAGGTCTTCGTCGGAGAGTGTATCCTGCACAGTCAGGTAAAAGGGCAGGCGCAATGGATAGTCCCCGAAAAGGACGTTGTCTTCGCTGGGCGTGTAGGCCTGACCCGACTCTTCAATTTTCACACCGAGGAAGCGGATGGACGGGGTCAGGGGAATGGCCGGGGCCGCTATCAGGGCCGTTGGATTTTCAACAATAAGCGCCTGTAGTTCCTCCGTGTTGTTGCCCGTGTAGCGTACGGAGTCCTTCAATGGACTGCCCTGCAGGACAACCGCGTTGAATATCTCCAAGGTAATAGCACTTTTCGACCGGACCGCCCAAAGGGAGATTTTGCGATCCCTCCACTCAAGGGCTGCCGTCAAGTCGGACCAATTGCTCAGCACACCGTCCTGCTCGAAAATGTTCGTCAACTGGCTGTAAGTCAGTTCAGAGACGGGATTGTTGGTATGAACCGCCAGCGCCACGATCTGAAAACAGAAAGGGAAGCTTCGTCCACTGGGACTGCTGTCGTTTCCGGGAACCGCGAGGATAGCTGCATCAGCGGTCCCCTCCTGCAGTTCCTGCATCGCCATAAGCGATCCACCAAAGGCCAATTCCACATCCAGTCCGGCTGCATCCAGTTGATCCTGCAATGCCTTTTGGACAGCTGGCCCCAACAAGTCGGAGCCGGTAAGGGTCATGGAAGATAGTGGAAGAGCGGAAAGAGCAAAGGCTAGAAGAAGCGGACAGAGGATGCGGATTTGGAGTGTCATTGGCATGTTTATTGAATAACCGGTTGGATTAAGCAAGTCAAAGGAGGTTCCCGCAGGGATCCGAACCGGTTGCAAATCGTCCGTCAACTCCGGCTGAATTCCACCTCACCGGGCAGTTCAACCACTTTAGTCCTGCTTTTTTGTCCGCTCACAATACGAACGTCGCGCGGCCGGCAACCCGTTGTCTTGGCTAAAAGCGCACACAAGGCGTTATTGGCCCGCCCATCTTCCGGTACAGCCCGGACCTTGACCTTGAGGACGCCGTCCTGCAGCCCCACTACTTCATCCCTTCCAGCATTGGGGATGACGCGAACCTGCAACCGGGTGACCATCAATCAAAGGGACGTGTTGGGATAGCTACCGAGCCACTTCAGGATCGGGCAAAGCTTTTCCAGCTCAGAAAGTGCCTCCTTGACATGCGGCTCGTCCCGGTGACCCACGATGTCGACATAGAAGTAGTAATCCCATGGACGGCGCCGACTCGGCCGTGACTCGATCTTGGATAAATTAATACCCCTCTGGCTGAAGACATCGAGAGCCTTGAGCAAACTGCCTGGCTCATCATGGAGGAGGAAAACCAGACTGGTCTTGTCTTTGCCATCCCCGAGAAGCGGTGTCGGGGACTTTCCGATGACGAGAAACCGTGTCACATTGTCCGTCTTGTCCATGATGTTCTCTTCGACAATCGGCACATCGTAGAGTTCCGCTGCCACGCTGCTGGCAATGGCTGCCGCTTCAGGATTCCTGGCGGCATACTCAACTGAAGCAGCGGTACTTGGTGAATCGATCAAATCCACCCCGGGCAGCATCCGGGCCAGCCATTGGCGACACTGTCCAAGCGCGTTGTCCTTGGAATGGACGCTTTTAATCTTATCCAGCGGTGATTGTGAAATCAGGCAATGGGCAATGTAGAGGTACATCTGGGCGACAATTGTCAGCTCGGATTCCACCAGCATGTCGAGGGTACTGATGACGGTTCCCTGGGTGGAGTTCTCCACGGGCACAACCCCGTAATCGGCATCCCCGCGACGGACGGCCGTGAAGACATCCGGTACGGACGGCATCGATTGGTAATTGATGCTTGAGCCGAAGTTCTTCAAGGCAGCCTGGTGGGTGTAGGTGGCTTCCGGTCCGAGGTATGCGACCTTGAGGGGCTTTTCCAGGGCGATGGCAGCGGAAATTATTTCCCGGTAGATGTGGCGGACTGCCTTATCCGGCAATGGACCTTTGTTGCTGGCGGTCAATTTACCAAAGACCTGTTCCTCCCGGCTGGGGACATACACCTCCATGCCCCTCTCGAGCTTGTAGTGCCCGACCTTCTGGGCCAGCTCAACGCGGCGGTTGAGCCGCTCCAGCAGTTCCTGGTCAATGGCGTCAATTTCCTTTCTTAAAGCATCCAAGTCCATGGCTTCCCTCAACTTTCCTGGCTGACCTTCTCGGGCTCCGGTTCCTGTCCAAGTTCTTCGCTCAAGTCAGGCTCCTCGGCCAAACCGACATCCTTGTCTGAAATCTCTTCCTCGGGCATCGTAGCCGTCCGGATCCATTCCGTGATTTGGTTCGGAGAAAGGACATCACTGGCCGGCAATTCCTCGAGGCTCTTGATTCCACAGTACTCGAGAAAGGTATCATGGGTCCCGTACTGAAGTGGGCGGCCCGGCAACTCTGCCCGGCCCACCACGTAGACTAATTCCCTTTCCAGCAGTTTGTTCAGGGCGCTGTCGGCAGAAACACCGCGAATGGCCTCGATCTCCGCCCGGGTCACGGGCTGGCGGTAGGCAATAATGGCAAGTGTCTCCATAGCCGCCGGACTGAGGCGCTGCGGCCGTGGTTCATCACGCAAGAGGCGGACCCAGTCGGCATAGCGCGGAGCCACGGCCAGACGGTATCCATTTGGTCCCTCCTTGAGGCGGTAAATCGACTCGGGGGCTTCAAGCTCTTCAGCAATAACCGCCATTGCATCGCGGATTTGCGCCGAGGTCAGCAGGGAGGGCACCTGTTCCAGCAAATCCCGCATGATGCCCTGGCCGTCCTCATCGGCTGTTCCATTCTCCGCTTCCTCGTCTTCCTGTTCGGCCAGCAGCTGCCCCACCTTGTCATGGTAGCGGGTAATAACCGCCTGCACATCCTTGATGGAGAGCGGTTCGTTGGTCGAGTGTAACAACGCCAGAAGCGTCTTCTTGAGATCAAATTCCATAATGCTGAAGAGCGATGGTCGTCATTCAATGCCCACTGGTTCGCAATGCAATGCTTTCTTTAGGTCTGAGGTCGTAGGTCCGTAGGTCGACTCACAAAATAGGTCCTACGACCTACGACCTTCGACCTACGACCCTTACTAAAAGAATTGCCATTTGCCGGGGTCCCATTTCTCTGGCCACTTCACACGATTAATACCCATGAGCGACAAAGATAAACGCACCTACTCAGCTCCGGTTGTCGATGGCTACGACCGGGCCCCCAGCCGGGGCATGCTCCGCGCCGTCGGCTTTGAAGACGAGGATTTTCAAAAACCACAGATTGGGATTGCCTCCACCTGGAGCGATCTGACGCCCTGCAATGTCCATATCGACGAGCTGACGGACCACGCGGCCAAGGGCGCTGCGGAGGCTGGTGGAAAGCCGGTCCGCTTCGGGACCATCACGGTCTCGGACGGCATCAGCATGGGGACCAAGGGCATGCGCTACAGTCTTGTTTCCCGCGAGGTGATCGCCGACAGCGTGGAAACGGTCACCGGGGCGGAAGGCTTTGACGGTCTGGTCGCCATCGGGGGCTGTGACAAGAACATGCCGGGTTGCATGATTGCCATTGCCCGCCTCAACCGGCCGGCCGTCTTTGTCTATGGCGGAACCATCCTCCCGGGCATCCACCGCGACAAGCCGGTGGATATTGTCTCCATTTTCGAGGCGGTCGGCAAGCGGGCCCAGGGCCTGATTGACGATGAGGAGCTGACCGAGGTGGAAAAGTGTGCCATTCCCGGCCCCGGTTCCTGTGGCGGAATGTACACCGCCAACACCATGGCCAGCGCCATCGAGGCCATGGGGATGAGCCTGCCCAATTCCAGTGCCCAGTTGGCCATTTCCAATGACAAGCGGCTGGATTGCGAAAACGCCGGCAAGGCCGTCATGAAGATGCTGGAAAAGGGAATCACCCCGGACCAGATCATGACCCGGAAAGCCTTCGAAAATGCCATCACCGTGGTCATTGCCCTCGGGGGCTCGACCAATGCCGTCCTGCACCTGCTGGCCATTGCCCATGCCTCGGGAATCGAGCTTTCCCTGGATGACTTCTCCGAGATCGGCAAGCGGGTACCGGTCCTTTGCGACCTGAAGCCCTCCGGCAAATTCAACATGAGCCACTTCAGTCGCATTGGAGGGGTCACTCCCCTGCTCAAGATGTTGCTTGATGCGGGCTTGCTGCACGGCGATTGCCTGACCGTTACCGGCAAGACAATGGCCGAAAATCTCGAAGGCGTGGAGAACTACCCCGAGGACCAGGAAATTGTCATGCCATTCGACAAGCCGATCAAGGAGGACAGCCACCTGCGCATCCTCTACGGGAACCTCGCCCCCACCGGTGCCGTGGCCAAAATCTCCGGCAAGGAAGGCCTTACCTTCAAGGGAACCGCGATTGTCTTTGACTCCGAGGAAAGCGCCCAGAAGGGCATTCTCGACAAGACCGTGCAGGCCGGGCACGTCGTGGTCATCCGCAACGAGGGCCCCGTCGGTGGTCCCGGCATGCGGGAGATGCTCGGGCCAACAGGAGCCATCATGGGACGCGGCCTCGGCAAGGAAGTGGCCCTCATCACGGATGGCCGCTTCTCCGGCGGCAGCCATGGTTTTGTCATTGGCCACATTACACCGGAAGCCGCTGTCGGCGGTCCGATCGGAGTCTTGCAGGATGGTGACGAAATCACCATCGATGCCGAAACCAACGAAATCAACGTCATCCTGCCAGAAGGCGAGCTGGAGGCCCGGCTCAAGGCTTACAAAGCTCCCGGTTGCCCCGAAAATCGAGGTGTCCTGGCCAAGTATGCCGCAACCGTTGCCTCGGCCTCGGAAGGTGCCGTTACTGACAAGTATTTAAAGTAAGCGATTCAATCCATGTCCTGGAATTCATTCACCGAAAACATCTACGTTAACACTGGGCTCGACTTCACCCTCGATTACTCGCTCATGGGCGCCGACGCTTCCTTCTTCACGGAGATGGAACCGCGCATGCAAGCCGCCTTCACAGCCATGCAGGAACTGGAAGGTGGAGCCATCGCCAATCCGGATGAAGGCCGCATGGTCGGCCATTACTGGCTACGCAACCCCGGACTGGCTCCCGAGCCGGCCCTCGCGGAAGCAATTGAGGCCAACGTGGCGGCCATCGAGGCCTTTGCCACTCAAATTCATCGCGGTGAAATCAAGGGTGCCGGCGGCGCTTTCGAGCATTTGCTGGTTATTGGCATCGGTGGTTCCGCCCTCGGGCCGCAGTTTGTCGCCCAGGCCTTGGGCCAGCCCGGCGAGGACCGGCTTCAGCTACACTTTTTCGATAACACGGATCCGGATGGGCTCGACCTTACCCTGGCCAACCTCCGGGGTCAGCTGGACAAGACACTTGCCGTCGTCATTTCCAAATCCGGAGGAACACCGGAAACCCGCAATGGCATGCTCGAGGCCATGCAGGCCTATCTCGCCGAGGGTATCGAATTCGCCAGCCAGGCAGTGGCCATCACGGGAGAAGGCAGCAACCTCGACAAGGTGGCCAGCGAGGACGGCTGGCTGGCACGCTTCCCCATGTGGGACTGGGTTGGTGGTCGCACCTCGGAGCTGGCCGGTGTCGGCCTTTTCCCGGCAGCCCTCCAGGGGCTCGACATCCGCGGTATGCTCAAGGGCGCGGCAGACATGGATGCCCTTACCCGCAATCCGGTCACCCGGGACAATCCGGCTGCCCTGCTGGCACTGCTCTGGTACCATGCCACAAACGGCAAGGGGGAGAAGGACATGGTCATCCTGCCCTACAAGGACCGGCTGATGCTCTTCTCGAAATACCTCCAACAGCTCATCATGGAGTCGCTGGGCAAGGAAAAGGACCTCGATGGCAATGTCGTTTATCAGGGCATTGCCGTCTACGGTAACAAGGGCTCCACCGACCAGCATGCCTATGTCCAGCAGCTCCGCGAAGGCGTGAACAATTTCTTTGCCACCTTCATCGAAGTCAAAAAGGACCGTGAGGGCGCTTCCATCGAGGTCGAGGATGGTATCACTTCAGGAGACTACCTGCATGCTTTTCTTCTCGGTACACGGTCAGCCCTGGCCGAGATGGACCGCGCTTCCCTGACCCTGACCATTGATGAGGTCAATGCCCGGACCGTCGGCATGCTGATCGCACTCTATGAGCGGGCAGTTGGTTTTTATGCCTCCCTCGTCAACATTAACGCCTACCATCAGCCAGGCGTGGAGGCCGGAAAAAAGGCCGCTGCCAGTTTTCTCAAGCTGCAGCAACGCCTCATCGCTCACCTTGAGAACAACCGAGGCTCCTTCCAGTCTGTTCCGGAAATTGCCGCCGCCATTGATGCCGCGGACGAGGCAGTGACCATTTACAAGCTGCTCGAGCACGCGCTTCTCAATCCCTCCAAGGGAATCCAGAAAAAGCTAAGCGAAAAACCGTTTGACTCGACATACGGGGTTGTTTAAAACACCCCCTATGAGTGAACCCGAGACGTCCCGAAAGCACCGATCCCCCGCCCTGTTTGCTGTACTCCTGTTCCTCGTGCTGGTGATTTCCGGCTGGCGTGAATGGGACCACCGGAAGCACATTGACCGTTTGCAGGACATCGAGTCTGAGCTGAGGCAATCCCTGCTCCAGGCAGAGGCGGACAGGATGGAATGGCAGGAACTGGCCCAATCTCGAATAGTCACCATTGAGGATCAAGAGATTGCCCTGCAGTCACTGGAGGACCGGGGTGAAAACCTCCAGGCCCAGAGGGACCATTTAAAAGCCGAATCAGACCGTTTGGCCAACCGTATGGAAGCCATGCAGTCAAGCATGCGGGATCTGGAATCACAACTGGAGCAAACCCGCATTGAATTGCTGGCGGCCCAAGCCCAGCCGCAGGAACTGAGTGGACAACTGAAAGCCAGCATGGCCCGCAATGCTGCCTTGGAGGCCCGGCTGGATGAGCACGCAGGTGCGATCCGGTATATCCCATCCATTGTCGAGATTGCCGGCCTATCCGCTGACAAGACCGTATTCTCCCTATCCGGGGAACTGTCGGAAGGCACCGAGTTCCCGGTCCCTGTCCATCTTTGCGGGACCGATGGGATTTATCTCGATGGCTGGATTCACCGGCGCGAGGATGCGCTCCTGATCGGTCATGTGAAACGTTGGCAAAGCGGAACATCCACACTTGTCAAAGGACAAAAAGTCTTCATCTTACCTAGGAAAAGTTATGAAGCGGATCCGTATTAAACTATTTGTCCTGTTATTTGCCTTGGGCAGCCTGTTCACCTTCAGCGGATGCCGGAGCCTCATGGAAGAGGATCCCAATGAAGCGCAAATCCCCTGGGCCACACCAGCCGACTGGGAAGGACAGGTCCCTGGAATGCCCAGCCCGGGAGGTTTCTAGGCGGAAAGGCCCTCATGGCATCTGGAAGCAAGCCGGAGGCCGGACTCTATCTCATTGCTACGCCCATCGGCAATCTGGGAGACATCACCCAGCGGGCACGTGAATTGCTCGCTTCGGTTGACCGCCTCTATGCCGAGGATACTCGACACTCCAGAAAACTGCTCAACCACCTGGAAATTGAGCGCTCCCTTGCTCCCTGTCACGACCACAATGAAACAGCAGTGGTCACCGAAGTCATCCGGTACATCGAGGATGGGCAAAGCTGCGGCCTGATCAGCGATGCAGGCTCACCGGGCATCAGCGATCCAGGATTCAGGCTCGTTCGTGCCTGTCGCAAGGCGGGTTTGCCGGTCTATCCGATTCCCGGTGCCAGTGCCGTCATCGCGGCGCTTTCGGTCTCCGGGCTACCCACCGATCGCTTTCGCTTTTGCGGATTCCTGGCTCCCAAGCGTTCGGCCCGCCTGCGTCACTTCGAGGAAGTCAAGGAAGTGGAGGAGACGCTGGTTTACTTTGAATCCACCCACCGCATCGGCAAATTCATGGAGGATGCAGAGGCCGTCTTTGGAGCAGACCGGGTAGCCTGCCTCGCTCGCGAGCTGACCAAAAAGCACGAGACCGTGCTTACGGGCACCATCGCTGACGTTCACCAGCGTCTGGCCAAGGGTTCATCCAAGGGAGAATTTGTCGTCATGGTGGCCAAGCAGGGATTCGAATTATGAGTCCACGGGTGGCCGTCATTGATGTAGGCAGCAATTCCATCAAGGCACTGGTGGCCAGAAAACAGGACGGAATTTTCGGAATTGAGGCGATTTACGAGGAATCGCTTGAGGTCCGCATCAGCCGGGGAATTGGCGGTGAACCACCAATGCTAATGCCGGACCGGATAGAAGCAGGCGTCGAGGCAGTGCCCAGACTTTGGAAGGCCTGCCAGGACCATGGACCACTCAAGCGTAGTCAAATTGTGGCTACGAGTGCCGTGCGCTCGGCGGCTAACGGCCATCTGTTCACAGAGTCGGTAGAAGCCGAGACCGGCTTGGCGCCTGTCATCCTGACCGGCGCTGAGGAGGCAGACGGGATTGCCAATGGAGTCCGTACGGATCCCAATATCGAGGACCGCCTGGATGACTTTACGGTATTTGATCTTGGAGGAGGCAGCCTTGAGTTGATCCGGTTCGAGCACCATGGTGTCACCGACCGGACCAGCCTGCCACTGGGTTCAGTCCGCCTCACGGAACAATTTATCAGTAGCCCCGGCGAACCGATTCCAAACCACGAGGCAGAGGCCCTTTCCAACTACGTGCGCGAGCACATTGTGGCAACGGATTTTCCCATACGTGCACCGCTTGTCGGCTGCAGTGGCGGTCTTGCCGCCCTTCGTCAGATTCTTGCCAGGGACCGGGACCCGGAGAGCTGCGACAATCATTCCCGTTTCAGTCGGGCCAGGATTCAACGGTTGAGAGAGACGGTCCTGTCACAGGATCTGGATCAGCGGATTCAGCTCTCTGGCCTGCCCCCGCACCGGGCGGATATCTTCCCCGCAGCCCTGTTGACCTTTGAGGTCATAATGGAATTGGGCCAGGCGGATGCCCTCACCCACTCTTTCCACAACCTGAGATACGGGCTGGCCTGGGCGTTGTTGAATGAACTGGAGCAAGGCTGAGTTACTGTTCCAGGTTCCATCGATAGAAGGCACGTCCCATCAGGAAGAGGCTGATCAGCATGTTGGCCACCTTCATCAGTAAGCCCCCAAGGACCTGGTCCGACATCGGATCCAAGAAGCTGATCCGGGGAGCGAGGTCATAAGTCGGGTAAAGGACCTCCGTGGAGAACGTCAGAATACCGAAAAGGGGTATCTGGACCACCATGAGAAGGAAAATATAGAGAATCTGAACACCCCAGTTCATGTTAGGCACTTTCCCGGACTTCCCGAGAATAGGCCAGAGGGCCATTACCGATGAAAGGTACATTGTCAGATGCTCCACCATGTGCAGGACCTTGTCATGGAGGGCCGCTTCGTAAAGTCCGGGGAAGTGCCAGATACAAAAGGTGAAGGTGAAGGTGAATCCGGCAACCAGTGGATGGACAAGGAACCGGAAAACTCTTTCCAGGAGGGCTGACTTCGCCAGCAGGCTGTCGACCAGCCATCCGGGTATGGCGATTATGGTCAGCACCGCGGTGATGTACATGAGGATATTGTGCTGGACCATGTGCGCACTGAAAAGGAAACCCTCCCCCATCGCATCAATGGGCGACCCAACTGCGATATAGAACGAGATAACCGCTGCAATGAACCAGCCAGTTTCCTTTTTCGGAAAAGCGGCTTCAGGTTGGAGTGAGTTCCGTAATGGACCTGTCAGGACAAGATAAACCCATGTCACCAGCAGGATGCCCACCAGCAAGGCGGGTTCAGTATGCCAATGATTCCACTGTACCATGGATTAAATTAATAATCTTAGCCTTAGCCTTAATCTTAATCTTAGTCTTGCCCTAACGCCAACTCCCGTTTCGCCCTGTCGATAGGGCCCGGGGATTGGGATTAAGATTAAGATTAAGGCTAAGATTAAGATTGTTAAAAAACCGGGGCGCCGTTCGGATCCGCCTCAAAGAGAAACAGCAAGGCAGTTACCGTACCAGTGGCAATCAACAGCCCAATCATGAAGAGAACGGTACAGAGCATGCGATCCCAGCGCAGGTGCATGAACCACCAGATGACCGCCAGGAACTTGGCCAGCGAAAGGATGGCCAGTGCCGAAAAAACGATAAAGGGATGAATCGGAATGTAAACGATGACAATCTCAACGGCCGTGATGAGAATCAGGGCCATGGCCACATTGAAGAAGGTGAAGTACTTCTTGTGCTCCTCGAGGATGTGGAAGTGTAATCCGTGATGTTGTTCAGAGCTCATTTGCTATTGGGATTTGAAAGGTGATTTAGAGATATTCGACGAGATAAACGGCGGTAAAAATAACAATCCAGACAATATCAACGAAGTGCCAGTAAAGTCCGGCCGTCTCAATGTCCAGAGAATGGACCCAGTCGAATTTCTTGGTGAATGAAAAAATGAGCCAACTGGCCAGCCAGAGTACGCCCAGGGCGACGTGAACCCCGTGTGTCCCGGTCAGGACATAAAAGGTCGAACCGAAAACACTGCTGCTCAAGGTCAGGTCCTTATGATGAACGAAGTGGGAGAATTCATAGACCTGACCGCCGAGGAAGATCAATCCGAAGACAATCGTCCCGAAGAGAAACCAGCGCATGCTCTTGATATTCTTCTTGTGGGCCGAGGAAACGGTCAAGGCCATGAGGAAGGAACTCATCAGCAGGATGAAGGAACTGAAGCCGGTCAGTTCAATACTGAAGATATCCGTCGGATCAACGACCGTGGGATAAATCTTCCGGTAGATGAGGTGGGTACTGATCAAGGTTCCAAAGAACATGCAGTCGGATGCGAGAAAGGCCCACATGGCCATCTTCTTGTGCTCCACTCCAGTGTTGGTTTTCTTCAGCTCCTCAAGGGGGTCCGCGTGTGCTGCAACATCTGACATATTTAAATCCTAATCTTAATCTTAATCTTAGCCTTATTCTTAATCCTCCGGCTTTCAGTGGCCTCCATGGGAGCCCTCTTCCGGCTCAACGGCTCCAACGAGCTCTTCCGGATCCGGGTACAGGTGATAGCCGCCCGGACCTTCAAGGGCCCACATGTAGATGCCGAACAAGGTCACGAAGAGGCCCGGTACCAG
Organism: Puniceicoccaceae bacterium; assembly: GCA_040830765.1. Taxonomy (GTDB): domain Bacteria; phylum Verrucomicrobiota; class Verrucomicrobiia; order Opitutales; family Oceanipulchritudinaceae; genus Oceanipulchritudo. The sequence continues at coordinate 16,885 of JBFOMH010000023.1, forward strand.
CATGTGGAAGAGGGAGATGTCACTCTCGCCAAGAAAGGGCAAAAGGCGCTCCATGGGTTGGCCGTGGAAGATGACTCCCATGCCGGCAATAAACAATCCGATGGAAACAACAAGGGGCCACCAGGACTGGTCCGGCATGTGGATTCCGTGCGAGCCGGGAGCAATTTTGCCCATTTTCTTTTCCGCATGCCCGTACTTGTTCTCCCAGACCTGGTCGCGGGCATTAATGACCGGCGTGAATCCAAAGTTGTATTCCTTTGGCGGGCTGCTGGTTTCCCATTCAAGGGTCCGTGCATCCCATGGGTTTTCACCCGATGGCTTGCCCTTGAAGCAACTGTAGATGACCTGCAGGACAACCGCGGCAATCCCCAACCCAAGGATGAGAGCGCCGATTGTTGACCAGAAATTGGCATCATTCCAGCCCATCTCCGCCTTGTAGGTATGGGTCCGGCGGGGCATCCCGGACATGCCAAGGATGTGCATCGGGAAGAAGGCAAGGTTGAAGCCGATAAAAATAGTATAGAAGAATACCTTTCCGAGGTTGTCGTTCATCAGCTTGCCGGTGACTTTGGGGAACCAATAGTAAATCCCGCAAAGAAGGGCAAAGATGGACCCACCGATGAGCACATAGTGGAAGTGGGCGATGACAAAGTAGGAATCCTGTTGCTGGGCATCGACAGGCGGCGAACTGTGCATAATCCCGGTGAAGCCACCGAGCATGAACATCCAGATGAAACCAAGGGCGAAGAGCATCGGCGTAGTGAACCGGATCTGGCCGCCCCAGAGAGTCCCTATCCAGTTGAAGATCTTCACCCCGGTGGGGATGGAAATAAGCATCGTCAGGAAGGCAAAGGCAGAAGTCGCGACGATGCCCAGGCCGGTTGTGAACATGTGGTGACTCCAGACCGCAAAGCCGAGGAAGCCGATAACCGCACCTGAGAAAACAACCAGCGGGTATCCGAAGAGGGGCTTGCGGGAAAATACCGGAAGCACCTCGGAAATAATGCCCATTGCCGGGAGGATGAGAATGTACACCTCCGGGTGGCCGAAGATCCAGAACAGGTGCTGCCAGAGGATCGGCTTGCCGCCACCGGGAACATCAAAAAAGTGGGTCCCGAAGTGGCGATCAAACATCAGCTCGGCCAGCGCGATGGTAATCGGGGGAAAGGCCAGGATGATGAGGAAGGAGGTCACCAGGGTCATCCAGGTAAACACCGGCAGGCGCATCATGCTCAATCCTGGGGCCCGCATATTGAGAATGGTAGTGATGAAATTGAAGGAACCAGCCAGTGAGGCGATACCGAGTATCTGCAGGCCGATAATCCAGAAGTCCGTCCCGATGTCGGGATCAAACTGGCGGGCCGTGAGGGGTGCATAGCCAAACCAGCCAATTGCCGGGGCTGCCTGGAAAAACCAGCTCAAGTTGACAATGATACCACCGGCGAGGAAGCACCACAGGCCAAGGGCATTGAGCCGCGGAAAGGCCACATCCCGGGCCCCCACCTGAAGTGGCATGATGAAGTTGAAGAAAGCCGCGCTCAGTGGCATGACAGCAAGGAAGACCATTGTCGTCCCGTGCATGGTGAACATCTGGTTGTAGGTCTGGGCGGAGATAAGGTCATTCTCCGGTGCCATCAGCTGCAAGCGGATGATGAGGGCCTCCACCCCGCCAACAAGCAGGAAGAAGAGAGCACCGATGGCATAAGCAATGCCGATTTTCTTGTGATCAACCGTGGTCAGGAATCCAACCAGTCCGGTCTTCTTCAGCGGACGTTTCCAGGTTCCGTATGTTACTTGTTCCGTGGACATAGAAAATTCCTCGCTTTATTTGAGAGTGTAGAGATAGGCGGCAATTGCTTCTGCCTGGGCCTCGGTCAGGTTGGCATCCATGAGGCCTTCCATCTGGGGCGGGCCGAGCGGATTGTTCGGGTCGGGAAATCCTTCCCACATGAAGTTACCCGGCTTCACTTTGTCGGGATGAAGGATCCAGTGGACGAGGTTTTCCGACTCGTTTTCCAGCCAACCGGCAGCGATGCTGGTTCGGCTCCCGAAGTGGGCCAGGTTGGGGCCCATGGTCTGGACGCGTGAATCGACGCTGTGACACCTTGCACAATTCTCAATGAAGAGTTCTGCGCCCGTCAGGGCCAGTGCCTCATCCATACCTTCAGTACTCACCGGCGTGTAGTCACCAATGCTGGCATCGACCACAGTGGCGGTTTGCTGATCTTCCAGCCAGGCCGCAAATTCGTCCTCGCTGAGTGCCTTGGCCCGGAAAAGCATGTAGGCGTGGGAATCACCACAGTATTCGGCACACTGTCCCCAGAAGTAGCCCGGTTCATCCGCCTGAATCCACATTTTGTTCTCCTGTCCCGGCATCAAGTCGGTCTTGCCGGCCAGCTTCGGGAGCCAGAAACTGTGGATGACGTCGTTGGCCTTGAGGTTCAGCTTGACCACTTTTCCGGCCGGAAAGACCAGTTCATTGGCGGTATGGAATCCGTACTCCGGGTATTCAAAGCCCCACCACCACTGGTAGCCGGTGACATTTACCTCGAGCACTTCCTCCCCTTCCATGACCGGCGGACGCTCCTTGAGCAGGATGCCCCCGAATGTCGGAATGGCAATGACCACCAGGAGGGCAGCAGAGCCCACGACAAGGCCCATTTCCACAAGGGGATGCCCGTGGGACTGTGGCGGAACAAAATTGGGATCATCACCCTTGCGCATCCGGAACTTCCAGATGGCAAATGCCAAGGCACCGCCAACCGTGACGAAAAGGAAGAGGGTGACCCACAAGGTGACATAGAAAATTTTCGCCTGGTTAAGTGCCAGTGGACCTTGCGGGTCCAGGGTTGATTGTTGACCAGTGGCGTTAAAGAGAGCGGTCTCCCCTCCTGAGTTAAGGCACTGAGGAACCGAAATCGCAGTCAGGGCGAGAAGGATACCAATCCAGATGTATGCAATCCACTTCATATTAAAGGGTCTTCGGAATTAGATGAAAAAGCGATCCGCCACCAAGGCTCCGAGGTAGACGGGCAAGTAAATGAGGGTGGCAATAAACAGCTTACGGGCGTGCAGGCGTTGGCTGGGATCCCGCAGGAAACGGATCGCCGGCATCAGGTGGGCGTAGCCAAGAACAAGGGTAACCAAGAGCAGCGGCCAGCCGAGTTGGGCTTCCCGGAGTGGCAACAGGGAAAGCGCAATCAGAATGACCGTCCAGGCAAGTGCCTTGATGGCCACATGCCGGCCCTTCTGGTCGGACACGGAAAGCATGTTGAACCCGCCCCGCTCGTAATCGTCGCGGCACATCCAGGAAATGGCCATGAAGTGCGGAATCTGCCAGGCGAAGAGAATCGCGAAGAGGACCCATCCCATGGTACTGAAACCGGCCCCGGCAGCAACCCAGCCAATGAGCGGGGGCAAGGCTCCCGGGATGGCGCCAATTTCGGTCGCCAGTGGCGTGACCTTTTTCAGGGGGGTATAGGCGAGGATGTAGAGGAGAACCGTCGCGGCAGTCAGCAGGGCGGCCGGGAGATTGACATTGTAGGCCAATAACCCGACACCGGCGACGGAGAGGGCAATCCCGAACAAGAGACCCTCCAGCGGGGCAATACGCCCGGCAGCCATGGGCCGGTTGGCTGTCCGCTCCATGCGGGCATCGGCCTCGCGTTCCCACCATTGGTTAAGCACCCCGCAGCCGAAGGCAGCCAGTGTCGTGCCCCCGCAAAGGCTGAGGAAGATAGAGAAATCGAGCTCCGGACCGGCAGCAAAGTATCCAAGTATGGCGGTGGCCACGGACATCAGGCTCAGTCGCGGCTTGGTCAGTTCCCACCAGTCGCTGAAGCTGGCCTCACTGGTGGCGGGAGCGTACTCCCGGATGACTTTGGTTCGTGTGAAATTACCCATGGCTAAAAGATGTTTTTTCGAGATTGGGTTTGAAGAAGCTGAACGTGATGGCCCAGCCAAGGCTGAGGAAAATGGCCCCGTTCAGGACATGAAGGGTTGTCTGGATCGGGGCCCGGGCTGACCAGATGATGCCCGCACCAAGGGCAATCTGGAGGTTCACCACTACAAAGGTGGCAACGGCGAGTTTCTTGACCGTATTGCTCGTCACCGGACTGTGGACCAGGAAGACCACCCAGGCCGATACAAGGATGAAAATGAGCAAGGCCATTCCCCGGTGGGCAAAATTCAATTGCGTGGCCCAATTCCAGGAGATCGGCAAAAGGCCACCATCCGGCGCGCTGTGGGGGAAATAAGGAATGGCCAATCCGGCACCGCTGTGCCGCATGATGGCGCCCACGACCAGCTGAGCCATGGTCAGGAGGCAGATGGAGAGGCCCACCGTTCTCAGCCAGACCCATTTGGACTGGCCATCCGGATCCTCAGGTGCCCGAATGTTGCGCCACCAGCGGGAGCTGCCAACGGCGACAGCGGTGAGGGTACAGAGGAAAACTTGTGCCGTCACGCCGTGCACCTTGGCGAGGTCGACATTGACCAACAGAACGCGTGCCCCGCCGAGTAATCCCTGGAAGATGACCAGGGCGAGGGCGATGTAGCTGAGGCGCCGGAGCCAGCTGCGCTCCTCAACCTTCCACATCCAGATGCAGAGGATGATGCATAACGTTCCAACGGTGGCTCCCAGCAGCCGGTGGCCGTGCTCCGCCATCATCGCTTGGTCCGTCGTCCAGCCGGGTGGATTCAGAGAGCCGTTGGAAAGGGGCCAGTCCGGAAAGACCATACCCGCACCAATCGTCGTGGTAAACCCTCCGGCATAAAGCAGCAAAAGCGTCACCGCCAAGGTCAGGAAACAATAGCCCGCCAGCCACCGCTTGTGCGCACCGGTTTCCATGTTCCTTTCATTGTCTGCCATATTTAGGGATGGTTGTGGGGAGCCGGTTCCGCCGCCACGCACTGCACTGTCCATGCGCCTTGGCGACCGGGAATAGATGCCCTAAAGGTTCCAATTCGCCAGCGTTTGACAACTGTAGATACCCGGGCCAGCTTAACTAACAGGTATCGTAATTAAACTCTGAGCGCATATAAAAAATTCTTATAGACCATGTTAGGAAATAAACAGACTCTGGCACACTGGTTAACGGCCTTTTTCACAGCCGCCATTATGGCAACAGCGCTGTCTGGAGAAAGCGTAGAAGGGGTCATTCGCTCCGTTGACCCGGAGGCTCTTGAAGCAGTGCTGGACACCGGCCCCTCAAGGCAAGGCGAGGTGGCCGTGACGATTAGCCGGGGAGACGCCCGGATTCTACAGGCAGGCGATCCAGTCAGGGGCGAGCTTGTTCCCTATGGAGCGGGTCAGCGGCTACAGACAATCTGGCCCAACGATCCGGTAGCCCGTGGCACCATTGCCCGCCTGGGCCAGGCCCTGCGCAAGGATACCCTGCATCGCGGATCAAAAGTCTTCCGGGGAGTTGGTGAGTACATGCCGAAATTCGCCCTCTATGATACGGATGGCAGCCTCTTCCTGAGTGAATCCCTGAAGGGTAATTACGTCATCATGAATTTCATCTTCACCCGATGTGCAAATCCCAACATGTGTCCGGCCGCCACTGCCCGGATGAAGGAACTTCAGGACATGGCCCGGGAAGACGACATCAAGGACCTCCGGCTGGTATCGGTTACCCTGGATCCGGAATATGACACGCCGGGTATTTTTACAGCCTATGCCGCCGATAAGGGATTGGACACCGCGACCTTTCATCTGCTCGGTGGTCCCGTCCAGATTGTGGAGGACCTGAAGGTGCAAATGGGCGTGCTGGCGGAACCCGACGAGGAGGAAATTGTCCGCCACACGATGTCGACCGCCCTCATCGATCCCACCGGCAAAATCATCTACCGCATCCCCGGGAGCATGTGGAGCCCAGCCGCTTTTTTGAAGCAGTACATGAAGCATAGGGCAAAGGAGTAGCCTTAAGGAGTCGGGCCTTCAGGCCCGGTTACGTCGCGACCGGGCCTGAAGGCCCGACTCCCGAAGTTTTCTTAGGGTTGCAAATCAACAAGTATTCGTTCCATTGACACAACCATGTCCCGAGCTGCCCATATCTTCCTCATCACCCTTGGCTGCGTGGCCGTCTTTATCGGTCTGCGTTCCCTGCCGGTAGAGAAATGTGAATTCCTCCACTACGGGGAGTTCATCAACAAGGAGGGTGTCATCGAGGGCTGTGGTTACGAGGAAACGGAATTCTTCAATATGGAAGAAATCCGCTTCCCCATCATTGCCGAGCTGACTCCCCTGACCGAACCGGTCATCGGGGAACCGGTCACCTGCTCCCTGACTCTGTTTACGACCACCGGCAAGCCAATCAAGTGGGACGAGATTGCCGTTTCCCACACCGAGCGGGTACACGCCATGGTCGTCGATCCGTCGCTTGAGGATTATCAGCATGTGCATCCGCAACCTGCCGGACCAGCCGGTCATTACCTGGTTGAGGTGACTCCCAAGAAGCCAGGCCCGTATTCCGTCTACCTTGATTTCATACCGCTGATCAGCAGCCGCCGGACCTTGCTGGAGAGCGGTTTCGAGGTCCGGGGTGAAGCGGAAGCACCCGTTGCCGCGACCCGCCTCCAGAGCAGGGAAGAGGAATATACCTTCACATTTGTCCCGGGTAGCGATTCTCTGGTGACAGGCCAGGAGTTGGCCTTCGAGCTGCAGGTTGCGCGCGACGATGGCTCCCCTACCCGCTTCAGTCCGGTCATGGATTCCTTTGCCCACGTTGTCGCCTTTGATGCTGCCGGCACCGGCTTTGCCCACCTCCATCCACGGAATCCGCTCATCGAGGGACAGGATCCCTTGAGCCCCGACTTGAATTTCACCATCCAGTTCGAGCAACCCGGGCATTACCGCATATGGGCCCAGTTCATCGTCGACGGACGCCATGTTTTCGCTCCCTTTGACGTCATAGTGGGGCCTGCTTGAAGCATCATTGGGAAGAAATGACCAACAAGACTGCCATTACGAGCATCCTCGTCGTCAGTGCCGCGGCCATCGCGTTCCTGTTCTGGATTATCTACGGGGTTGAAAGCTCAGCGGATGCCTCAAAGTGGGCCTTCCTGCCAGCCACGAATGCCCTCCTCAACGCCTGCAGTGCCAGTGCCCTCGTCATTGGGATATATCACATTCGCCGGGGCAACAAACGCGCCCACGGACTCAGCATGGCAACCGCCTTTGCCGCTTCATCGCTTTTCCTTGTTGGCTACATCATTCACCACACCCTGCACGGGGATACCCGGTTCCTGACCACCGGTTGGCTCCGACCGACCTACTTCTTCATTCTCATTACGCACATCGTCCTCTCCATCGTCGTTCTCCCGATGGTCCTGACGACCCTCTTCTTTGCCACGACCAAGCGCTGGAATGCCCACCGGGCACTGGCCCGCTGGACCTGGCCATTATGGCTTTATGTCTCTGTAACGGGGGTGTTAGTCTTTGTTTTTCTGCGGATACTGAACACAGCCTAGGGAACCGGAGCGAGGACGACCCATTCCCGGGCCGTGTAGTCCCAGAACCAGAAGGATCCGGGAACTTCCGGATAATACAGCCAACCATTGCGGTTGTAGACATACATGTTGGGATACATGCCATCCTGCGTCCACAGCCATCCGACTCCCGGAGCATAGGCGTACAAACTGTCATCAGTGCCATCACAATAGGTCCAGCCCCAGCCAACATGGCTGATCCATGGGGAATCAATCGATGGCGCCCAGATCGTTCCGATGCAACCGCTCTCACGCCAGCCTCCTCCGAGATTGGTCGAGTCGTCCCATATGCCTGTCCCCGGTTGAGGATTCCATGCTTCCTCGTCACCGATTAACTTGAGTTCGACGTCGGCCAGGAAGCCACCGACACTTAACGTGAGCTGGAGTTCGACAAATCCGACATTGCGCCCCATCCACATGGTGACTGGTTGGTCGTCATCGGCAAAGAAGGTCACCGGCACGGTCTCCACCTCCCACCCCTGGGCAGTTGTCCGGGGCTCAAATTCCCCGATGCGGACATAGTCGGTGATCGTCTCAAGCTCAAGATTGGCGGTGTAGGTGTAATTCGTATTGAGCTCAAAGTGCCTTGGCATAAGGGCCGCCGGCGCAAGGTAGGTTTCCGGCAGGTATTCAAAGACGGATCCCATGAAACGAACAACGGAGACCCGGTTCTCCATCAACAGGTCGGTCTCCGACATCCGGACACGCAGGTTCTGGATAAATACGTAATCCCCACCCTGAACCTGCATCAGGAAGTGCCACGCCTTTGCCCCGGGCTCAAATAGGCTGGTTGATTCCTCAACCGATATAAATCCAGTCAGGTCCATGCTGACAAAGGGAAGAGTTGCTGTCCCTTCCAAGTCCCAGATCTTGGCTCCCCGCATTTCCAGGAAGTCCGATATTTCCAGTGCACCGGCAGAGTTCGGCACCACCAAAGCAAGGCACGCCAACAGCGCACCGAATAAAATAGGTTTCATGTTCTTGCCCTCCAACTGTTGTTACCCAAACCCACGCCCATGTCAGGTCGTGGACCATTGATGATGAACAAACAGGGGAGAATTGGCAACGCCAATCGTCTACCCGCGCCGAGAACCGAGCCCGGCCAGAATCGCTGTGAGACTTTCCAAATACGGCATCTTGACCCCACGCCCTGTCCCCGCCTCCAACGGCTTGCGGAAAATGGCCTTCACCTCCAGTTGTCGCCCGGCCAGCCAGTCATGGACACTGGATGCCATATAGGGACCCAGCTTGTCAGTAAAGCCAAGCAGTTTGTCGGTGTACTCGGGTTCAATCGCATAGCCAAGGGTATTGCCGGCTTGCCTGATTTCCTCCATCAGGCCACGGGCGACGGACCGCAGGGCGGGATCTCCACATACGGCATCCGTTGGCTTGCCCCCAATGGCCACCGTCAGGCCGTTGAAGGGGACATTCCACATCAACTTGCGCCAGAGGGCTTCCCCGAGCGACGGGGTGGTCCGGGTATTGATTCCAGCCCCGGAAAGGAGTTTCTGGATGGTCTCAAGATCGCTCTCGGATGCCTGGGCGCTCTTCCCTAACAGGACAAATCCATCCTTGGGGACAAAACTGCGGATCCGTCCCGGTGCCTCGCGGTTGACTCCAATTTGGCAGAGGGCGCCTATAACCGGGTTCCCCGGAAAAAGCTCCTCCAAAGCTTCCACATTGCCGAGTCCATTTTGGATCGTCACAAGGACCGTTTCAGGACCAACAACAGCTGGTAACAACTCTGGGAACAGATAATTACGGGTCGTCTTGAGGCCAATAATGACGCAGTCGGCCGGGCCCATTTCCCTGACTGAATGATGCACGCCCGGATTTTCTAATCGTATGGCAGTTCCATCGGATAGGATCAGCTTCATGCCCGATTCCCTGACTGCATCATAATCCGAACGGAGCAGGAAGCTTACTGAATTACCCGCATGCGCAAGGCGAATACCAAAGTAGCTCCCCAAGGCACCGGCACCAATAATGGCCACATTCGACTTCTCCATGCCCCTCATAGAAGACGGCCAACCACCGGTGTCAATGCACCGGAGGGCACAAAAAAAGGACGCCTCGTTCTGAAGGCGTCCTGTCGATAAAGGTTAAACTGGAGGATTAGCTGAAGTTCACCACCTGGCGGTAGGTGACACCCTGGACTTCCGGGGCCTTGAAGCGCCACTGGCGGACGGCTTCCTCCACTTTGGCCGCGTAAACGGTGTCGTCTGCCGACTCGATGTGGATGTTCGCGGTTTCCCCGTTTTCATTGATCTCGAAGGTCACGACCACGGTTCCTGTCGCTCCCCAGCGGGTCTGCGAGTACGGGACTTCCGGCTCGACGATCTTGAGCGCTTCAGGCGCCTTGACTTCCGGAGTCTCCGGAGCCGCGTTGATAATCCCTCCACTGAGTGCGATAATGGACAGGGCGATGAGTACGTTCTTGGTTTTCATGATGCGATAGATGTTTGAATGTTAGCGATAGAGAGTGGTCATTTGCTGGTTCGTCTGTATCCGAATTCCGGTTACAGGAAGTTCAGTCCATTGACATGAATCAGTAGGCGTTCTTGTGCTGGACGGCTTCCTTCAGTTCGAAGGCACCGTAGCTCAGGAGGCAGGCAGAGATGAAGAGGATGAGTGTCATTGTTTTTCCTTTTGTTTAAATTCGCCTTCTCTAATGCCGGGACCGTGCCAACTTTTTTTAAATTCGCACAAGTTGTTTTAAATCAGTTACTTAAAAATTTAATAAATTTCCTCCCACTCCTTGTTTTGGTTTTTGCCACCAAAATTTTGCGCCACAGGGACAGTGCGTGTCCCATTATTGGGACAGCCCGCGTGCCCCCGGAAGCCCATCCTGCTCCCGGGCCATTAAATTCTACCCTCCTTCCCCCCAATCTCGCTTGACACCCCCTTCTCCATCTCCACCTTTCCTATCTTTCCTTCTTCACCAGAAGGTCGTAAATGGGCTCAGGTGGTGGAATTGGTAGACACGCTGTCTTCAGGCGGCAGTGCCTTCGGGTGTAAGGGTTCGAGTCCCTTCCTGAGCACCATGCTTCGCTCTCAAGAGCTCCGCATGGCGCAGCCATGGAGGAGAGCCTGCAGTACCCTGCTGAGACCAAAGTCCTCTGGGATCGGCCCTTTCCAAGCTTGCCCTGTACTTGGCGGACAACTATAATGCGGACATGAATCGCAGATGTTTTCTCGGGGCAATTGGGGGTGCGTCCACCCTTCTAATGTGCCGACCACCGACAATGGGCGCAACGCGGGCCGAACCAATATATTCTGGCCTGCAGGGGATGCATGGGTTACCGGCTGCCAAGGATTACATGTTGGGATATCCCATCAACATGAACACCCCTCCGGAAGGCTTTTTCGAGTGGAAGAAGCAACTGTCTGAGGTGGGGCTGGACCGCTTTGCCTACAACAATGTGGGCAATCCCAAGGTACACAGCCACATCCCGTTCAATACACATCCCATGGAACGGGAGGTTATTCGTCACTTCGGAAACGTCTTTCACTTTCCGCCCGACAACGCATGGGGATTCCTCTCCCACAGCGGAACAGACAGCAACATGCACGGCATGTATTACGGACGGACCATCCTTCATGGAAAGACAGGACTGGTGCCCAAGGCGTATTTCACAAAGGAGGCTCACTATTCGATGCAAATCCTACGGGATCTGCTGGGGATGGAATGGGTGGAAGTCGGCACACTGCCGGATGGGGCCATGGATACGGCAGATCTGGCTCGTTGCCTGGCCGACAATCCCGACCATCCCGCCCTTGTTTGCGCCACGACGGGAACCACCTTCAAGGGCGCGGTCGACTCCATCGACGCCATCGGCAAGGTTCTGGGCGATCGGGTGGCCTATCTCCATGTGGACGCGGCCTTGTTTGGCGGATACCTGCCTCACACTGAGTTCGCCAGGGAGCTCTTCCAGACCGTTGATGGCCGGCACCGGTATGACTCCATTGCCGTTTCCTGCCACAAGTTCTTCGGAGTCGCCTCCCCTGCGGGCCTGTTCGTCACTACCCAGCGGACCTTCGATGATTTTCTCCGCCTCTTTAGTGGAGTCCATGATCCGGAATACATCCTCCATGTGCCGGGTACAATCACTTGCTCAAGGGATGGCGTAAAACCCGCCGAATTCCTCTACCATTGTAAGGAAGAGGCGGTTACCCAGCGGATCGCCGATACGCAATTAATTCTCCATAATGCCCGCTATCTCTATCGGCAACTGAAGGAGCACTACCCGCACCTGCAGCCGGTTCTGGCTAATGAACTCTCCAACACGGTTTACTTTCGGAAGCCGGATGATGTCCTGGTCAACAAGTATTCGCTGGCCACGATGAAGCTTCAAAAGGAAGACCGCCAGGAGGCCTACGCACATATTGTCGTAATGCCTCATGCCACCCAGCCGGTCCTTGACCACTTTCTCGAGGACCTTGCCAAGGCCGACCGTTCAGTGGCCTGAAATTGACGGGCAAGGAGGTCAGCAGGAGAATGCGCTCAACCATGAGCGCTGCAGGGACCATTTCAGGGTTCGACAAGACGAGCCTGCACTTGCAGAAACGTTCCCTCAACTTCGGTCAGCGGAGTGCCAGCGAATACCACTTCACTGACTTTCTCCGTGTCACCAAGGGCAAATTCCTCGGCCATGATCCCGATAGACTCAAAATCCAGGGGTAACCACCCATTTACCGGATCGTGTCGGTGGAGAGTGAATACAAGATCCTCGGCAAAGCGGTTCCGGTAATAGGAAATATTGCAATCGGGAGGATTCGCTGAGGAACCGGGAACCGCAATGATCACCGGGCCGTCCTGAATCTCGGGAACCAGGAGACCGAAGGCATATTCCTGAAGGAGATTGAAGCCATCGAGATTCACATCGCTCAGCGGATGCGCTCCAAGAGTATGGAGCAGTTCGCCAGGCAATGTCAGGTAACGCCAGCCACTGAAGTTTGTTTGCGGATCTGGAAGGATAACCACATCCATTGTATCGACCGGTTCATCCGTTCCATCAAAGGAGACAATCCCGTCGAGTGCCACTTCCCCGGCAGGACCGGTCAAGTGATAGGAAAGGACCCTCGGGGCATCGTCGAGGAATGGCCCCCATTTGGCCTTGCCATTTTCCTCATCGAAGATCCCCTCCCCGCTCAGATCGACAGAGACGCCTTCGCCCGTAAGGACTTCCTCCACTGACCAGGCATTGGTACCTTCCGGTGGAACAATGCTAATTTCAACCCGGGAGGGAAAGGTGCCACTGATGGTCCGGCTCTGCTCAGCAAAGCCGGAAAGCGCCACAAGGGTGGACAAGAGACAGAGGGGAATGCATCGGTTGACTGGATTCATGGCTCTCAAAAGTTCAGAAGGGAGAAGGTAAATAATTGATCGGGATCATCAGGATCGATACCCACCTGGGTACTCTCGGCGGAGATGGTTGCCGACCGCCCACCGGTCAGGATGACAGTACTCCCGCACGCATCGGGATCCCGCGTGGTGACAAGGTTTACATTGGGATCCACGAGGTCATCGGGTGGATCGCCTGGCCAGGTCCAGTAGATGCAGGCTGTCTCCGTGTGTGAGGGATCGTAGGCAAAGCGGTAGGTGCCGTTGATCTGGACAATGAGAATCTTCTCCTTAATCCGGGCCCAATTTCCCAACTTGTCGAAGACCTCCAGCTCAATGACAAGGTCCCGCCGCGTCCGCGAGAAGGTTTTGGTAACGCTGCTGCCGACATCGCTGGTCCCATCGCTGAAGGTCCAGAAATAAGAGACGATTTCATTGCTGAGGCCCCGCACAAATCCCGCCCGGGAATAGCCGACGGCATCTAACCGGATCTCCATCAGGTCGCCGTCCGGACCGTCCGGGAGGAGGACATTTCCCTCGTTGTCCGAAATCTCCTCATAGAAGTACGACGCCACAACGTCATAGGTTTCGCCCTCGCCGTTGGGATAGGAGCGGATGGCATTGGTTGCGTCCGTCAGAGCCGAGAGCTCTGCAAAATTGTTCGGATAGTAGCGACCGGCTCCCTGGTAGGTTCCGCTGACGTGTCCATATTGCTCGCCCTCGGCCGGGGGTTCAAAGGACTCATAGGTCAGAAAGACATCGCCTGAAACAAGGCCCTCAAATCCGACGGTCAGGCTTGCCGTCAATGACTTCACCGTTGCCGGGGAGCTGGGGGCGTCCGCGGGATCAAAGGTAATGGCACCAAATAGCGAGCACCCCACCCGGAAGGTCTGCTCCCTGGTTTCAGTACTGTTGTTCCGGGTAGCCCGGATGACGACATCCCCGAAACCCGGTCCGGCGGTAAAGAGCCCCGTATCGGCTTCGATGATGCCAGGTCCGGAGACCACCTCCCAGGTAACCTCGGGCGGGTTGTCCGTGCCATCATCAATGATAAAGATTTCCTGGGCACCGATTTCCAGGCAACTGACTACAGGAAAGATTTCCCAACCCTGCAGATCGACCATTATGCTGGCCATACGAGGCTCTGCTCCTTCCTTGCCACGCAGGCAAACTTCAGTGGTGCTTTTTGCCGTAATCGTCACCGGATAATCGCTCTCATTGTCTGTCGGTTTCCATTCCAGTTGATAGCGCCCGTTGCCCAATGGTGTCTGGTTGAGGATTTGGCCAGCCGTGACCGTCCAATCCAAGTCCGTCGGACCGGTCTGGGCAGCATCCGAAAGATGGGCAAGGTATATCACGGATTCCTCATTCCCCAGAACCTCCAGTTGGGGACTCAGTATCTCCACCTTGATGGGACGGGTCTCGTAATCTTTCGTTTCGGTAATACTGGCACCCCCGAACTTTCCGCTGATGATCTCAACTGTCAAAAGTCCCGGCCCGGCCTTGAGGGGCTCAAAGTCCATGCCAACCTTCTCATTGTTATAACCGGTCACTTTCAGGAAGTCGTCGCCGGTGACATTGGCATAGAGATCGTTGGCAAGGCCGACAATACCGCACCAGAGGACTGGTTCCGTATCCAGGATATCGATATCCGGGTAGTTCTCATTAACCCATTTATAGAGCGTATCCGGCCCGGGAACCCCGGGGACTGGACTTCCGGGGACCACGTCAGCAAGCATCTTCTCATGATCGTAACCAGCGCTTTGCACAGTTGCGCTGGCTGTCAAGGTGGCCTCCCCGCACATGCCCTCTTGGTCATCCTCGACAAAGTACCCGCGGGCTGGTCCATCGACTTGCAGCTCCAGCGAAACAAACTCACTAGGCAAAGTCCCCGCATCATAGTGATCAAAGAACTTGGCAAACAGGAGAGTCTGGGAAACCGCGTCAAGTACACCCGGCACGGGAGAGTTGGGCTTGATGTTCTGCAGGGCCTCGCCGACCTGCTTGCCGAAATCAAAATTGCCTTTCATTGACAGGAGCACATCGGCTATGTCACGGGCACTGCGCTTGTCCGCATTTTCCGTCTCCGCCTTGTTCTGCGCGGTCATGAGTTGGCTCAGGGTCAGGGCATTGCTAATCGGACGGATAAAGTTGCCTTCGCAGAAATTTCGCGTGCCCGCCTGCAGGCTGAAACTACTTACGGCGCTACTGAATACCTCGCCTCCCACGGGTGAAGCAATGCGGTTGGCAAGGTCAAGCTTGGCGACAATGCTGTCCCAGAGGGCGAGGTCCGTGCCCGACATCTGCTCACCGACCACCTTCTCAAAGGAATCCGGATTGTCCGGGTGGTCGAGAATGCTCTTCATGTAAACGAGGGGGCGTATCTCGTACGGAACAAATTCCATGTCCAGGCCCAGGAAAAATTCCAGTTCGTAGCCTGCCTGCAGTGATGACTGCTCGAGAGTACTCCCGATTGAACTGACCAACTGGATACCAGCACCCGCTGATTCAGGCAGTGGCTGCAGGCGCAAGGGAGGACAACGCCAGACATCGCCGCTTTCCGTGTCGACCAGCTCAATAGATAAAGTCCCCTCCCCTGTCGGGTCGAGAGGATTGAGGGGCATGGAAATGACCAGGTCCTCTTCGGAGTCGTCGAGCAAAATTTCAAAATAACCCGGCAGGTTATCCAGACGAAAACGCGCTTCCAAAGGACGTTCACCATTGATGCCATGCACGGTCACTAAATCAAAGGGTTCTACGCTTCCGGTGGAAAGGGCCACATAGGGAGAGCCTTCAAGAGGATCCGGAACCCAGCCATTCGGTGCGGCGACGCCCTCCACAGCACGGTACCGCTCCCCGGCCTGCCAGATGAAGACCGCTCGCTCGTAATGGGCCTGTTCGATCGGTGATGGCCCTTCCGGCCACACCGCCTCGTTCTTGTAGGCCTGTCCGTAGAGCGTCAGTTCCGTCTGGTCGATCCGGAAGTCCTTGTTGGAGTCAGCCGGGTGGCCCCCCAAGTGACCCGTGGCCAAGACTAGTACCAGCCCATAAGTTGCGCTTAACTGCTTCATTACCTGCGGTATTAGTGCTGGATTCCCCGTGCCTTGGCAATGGCTAAAATTATCCCCATGGAGCCTTATTTGCAAAAAATCGTCCGCGGGGTCTTGCAAATCCCTATTAGCGACTTTTATTTCGCGAATAATGAATCGCTATAAAAAAGTAATCGTACCCCTGAGCCTGCAAACGGGGGATCAGGAAGTCATTGCGTGGGCTGGCAAAGTGAGCCACATGGCCGGGACGGATGAGGTGGAGTTCTTCCACATGGTGGAAGTGCCGGAGATTCCGGAACGGGCGAAGGAAAAGTACCCGTGGCTGACGAAGCCGCTGGACGGGATGGTGAAGGAACAGATGGAGCAGTTGGTCCGGGACAACTGGGAAGGCCGGGAAGAGACCACGATCGGATACACGGTCCGGGGAGGCGGCAATGCGGTGATGTCGATCCTGGAGCGAATCCTTGAGCAAGGGAGCGATCTGGTAATTGTGGGCCGTGAGTCCTATGATGGGGACACCGCCGTGCGGCTGGCCCGGAAGGCACCCTGCTCGGTAATGTCGATACCGGCAGGAGGCGCCATGAAGCTTGAACGGATTGGGGTACCAACGGACTTTTCCGGCTATTCCGAGCACGCGCTGGATGTGGCTTTGGCCTTTGCTGAGGCTGAGGGGCTGAAAGAGGTCACCAGTCTGCACATCTACAACCTGGGTCGGTTCTCGCACCGCATAGCCTTGCCCGAAGAGGAACTGAAGGACATGGCTGAGGAGTATGCAGAGGAACAACAAAAGGTATTCGTAAGCAATGTCGACCTGCGCGGCCTTGAGGTGCAGCAGCAGAACTCTTTCCATCAGGTAATCAGTTCTGGCATTCTACGGGTTTCCCGGGAAGAGAACTGGGATTTGCTGGTGACCGGTTGCCGGGGAAGAGACACCATGACCTCGTGGCTGCTGGGGGGGAATGCGGAAAGCCTGCTTCGGGACGCCCCCATACCGGTTGTCGCGGCGAAGCCAAAAGGCACTGGCCAAAAGCTGTTGGAGGCCTTACTGAAAGATTAGACTAATTCATCTGCGGGGAGCGGAATTGATATGCTAATCGTCTTGATCATGGCAGTCCTGGCGAGCGGGACTGCGTTGGCCACAACAGGTAAACGCTGGCAGCATGGCTGGCAGTGCTTTCTTGTTCCTGCCCCGGCAGCGGTCAGTTTCCTGCTGGTCACCTTTGCCGCCATGCCTGAGGTCATCCGCCAAGGCAGCATCGCCTACACGGCAAAGTGGATACCGCAACTGGATGTGGAACTGGCCTTGCGCCTGAATGGATTGGGCTTGTTGCTGCTAATCCTCGTCACGGGCATCGGCGCCCTGATCCTCCTCTATGCGGTTGGGTACATGAAAGGCCATCCGCAAGCCACCCGGCTGTTCCTCCTCCTTTATCTCTTCATGTTTTCGATGGCTGGGTTGGCGATTGCCGACCACATGCTGCTGTTCTTTATCTTCTGGGAACTGACCAGCATCAGCTCATATTTTCTAATCGGATTCCAGCACAAGGAACAAAGTGCCCGGCAAAACGCCCTCCAGGCCTTGATTGTCACGGGGTTGGGGGGCATGGCCCTGATGGCAGGTTTCATCCTGATAGCCCAGGTAACCGGGACCTGGAACCTGTCTGAGCTTCCGGCATTGTCCGGACAAATCCAGACGGACGCGCTCTATGTGCCCATTTTAATCCTCGTGCTCCTGGGAGCCTTCACGAAGTCGGCCCAATTCCCTTTCCATTTCTGGCTCCCCAATGCCATGAGCGCGCCGACTCCCGTCAGCGCCTACCTGCACTCCGCAACCATGGTCAAGGCAGGCATCTTTCTCCTGTTCCTGATGCTGCCCGTGCTGGGCGGAACGGGACTGTGGACATGGCTGCTGACGATTGCGGGGGCCATTACCCTTCTAACGGGTGGGGCTTTTGGTTTGGTCCAGCATGACTTGAAGAAGATCCTGGCCGGGACGACGGTTGCGGTCCTTGGCCTGCTGACCCTTCTATTGGGTATCGGGACGGAAAGGGATGTACTCGCCGCATTGGTTTTCCTTTTCGGGCATGCCCTTTACAAGGCAACGCTGTTCATGGTTGCCGGATCGGTCGACCACGAGACCGGCACTCGCGACACCAGGATCCTTGGTGGACTTTACAGGGGCATGCCGTGGACGGCTGTTGCAGCCACCCTGGCGGCGTTTTCCAAAATGGGCCTGCCCCCGTTCTTCGGATTCCTCGGCAAGGAATATACTTACAAGGCAAGTTTGGAGTCGGAGTACCAATGGTTGCTGACAACGATCCTCATCGTCGGCAATGCGATCATTCTGGCCCTGGCCTTCAAGGCGGCCATCCTTCCCTTTTGGAGGAAAGCAATTCATCCCCTGCCAGAGAAGTTGCATGACGTCCCATGGAGCATGCGACTGGGACCGATCCTGATGGCGGGACTGGGCATTGCCATCGGTACCTTTCCTTTCTTGATCGATCCGCTGATCTCCTCAGCAAAGTCTGCCGCGATGGGCTATTCAGTTCAGACCGAAATCAAGCTCTGGCATGGATTGAATCTGCCCTTGATTTTGAGTGCACTGACCCTCTCCGCTGGATTGTGTATCATCGTCAGCCGGGAATGGGTCGAAAACATGTTGCGCAATGTAACCATTCCGGGTCCGGCCAAAGTGTACGATATCCTGATGGATGGGATGGTGCGGTTTGCGATCTGGCAAACTCGTTTGCTGCAATCCGGGCAGTTGCGGAACTATCTCTTGATCATTGTCGGCGTCACGACCGCCTTGATCAGTTTCAAACTGTGGCGCTTCGGCGGCATTTCCGACCTGTCGCTACGGGGCATCAACTCCCCGGAACTGGTTGTCATTACCGTGCTCATGGCTATCGCCACCTTGCTGGCGGTAACAACCCAATCGCGACTGACTGCGCTGATCGCGCTGGGCCTGGTTGGCTTTGGCGTTGCCTGGATCTTCGCCTATTTCAGCGCGCCTGACCTTGCCATTACGCAAATCCTCGTGGAGACCCTGACCGTCGTGCTCTTTGCCTGGGTCGTCTACAAGTTGCCCCAGTTGCGTACCCTGTCATCGAGACGAACCATCATCACGGACGCGGTCGTTTCCGGGGCAGCGGGAATTCTTATAACGATCCTCGTCTTAAAATCACAAACCCTCCAGCTTGGCTCCTCGATTTCCAAGACCCTCTCGGAATGGAGTCTCCCGGAAGCCTACGGGGCCAATGTCGTCAATGTAATCCTCGTCGATTTTCGGGCCATCGATACCTGGGGTGAAGTCTGCGTGGTGACCATTGCGGCCATCGGGGTGTGGGCGCTGGCGTCAGGAAATGGAAACAGCAAGGACCGGAAATCGAAATGAACTCGACCATTCTCAACATAACGGCCCGTTACCTTTCCCCGGTGATTTTCCTCCTCTCACTGATAGTCCTCTATCGCGGCCACAATTATCCCGGAGGGGGCTTCATTGGCGGATTGCTGGCCGTCTCCGCCTGTCTCCTGGTCGTCCTTGCCCGGGGATGGGAGGTCACCGAATCCAAGTGGTGGCCCGATTCCATCACCCTGCTGGTAACCGGCCTCGCCGTGACTGCGGTGAGCGGCATTCTGGGTGTCTTAGCCGGCGAAGCGTTTCTCACCGGGCTCTGGTTGCCCGCCCTCGATGTGCCCCTCCTTGGCAAAGTCAAACTGGGGACGCCCCTGCTATTTGACCTTGGGGTCTATCTTGCGGTCATGGGCTTTTCATTAAAGTGCGCCAGTGCGCTGGGACAGGAGGACTGGTCATGAACTTGATTATTGCCGTTCTCATTGGATTGCTTTTCGCCAGTGGCCTCTTCTGCATCCTCAGGCGCAGCCTGATGAAACTTGTCGTCGGGATCATTCTGCTCAGCCAGGGGGCGAACTTGCTCGTATTCAGTGCCGGTGGACTGGTCAATGACAAGCCAGCCTTCGCCACTGCTGACACCCTTCTTCCCCCGGCAGGACATGCCGATCCCCTGCCTCAGGCACTCGTTCTCACCGCTATCGTCATCGGATTCGGCCTGGTGGTCTTTTCCCTGTCCCTTTTGCTCCGTGCCCATGCGGCGACTGGAACCGATGACATCAACGCCTTTGACCAAACGGACCGCCTGTCATGATTTGGCTTCTCGCAACCATACTGGTTCCATTCGCCAGTGCACTCGCCTGCCTGCTGACGAGCAAGCGCCCGCACCTCAACCGGATCCTCGGGGTATCCGGGGCGATGCTGTTGCTAGCCAGTTCCATCCTCTTGCTGATGACTGTCCTCAAGTCGGACTTTGTCATCATGCAGGGTGGTTCATGGGCGGCGCCATTCGGGATCACGATGATAGCGGACATGTTCAGTGCCCTCATGGTACTGATAACCGGCATTGTCGCGGCTGCTGTATCCGTTTATTCCCTACAGGATATCGATGACGGCCTTGTCCGCCGCCACTACTTCGCCCTCTTTCATTTCCTCCTCATGGGAGTGAATGGCGCTTTCCTGACAGGGGATTTGTTTAACCTCTATGTCTGGTTCGAGGTGATGCTGATCGCCTCCTTTGTCCTCATCACACTCGAAGGCAAGCACGACCAACTGGAGGGGGGCGTCAAGTACCTTGTCATCAACCTCGTCTCTTCTATCCTCTTCCTCAGTGGAGTCGGGCTTTTATACGGAAAAATCGGCACCCTGAACATGGCGGACATCGCGGCCCGGCTGGCCGAATCACCCGATGCCCTGCTGCTGAAAAGCAGCGCCATGTTGCTCCTTGTGGCCTTTGCCATCAAGTCGGCCATGTTTCCGTTCTTCTTCTGGTTGCCGGCCTCCTACCACACCCCACGCCTGGCGATAGCTGCCCTCTTTGCCGGATTGCTGACAAAGGTTGGTGTCTATGCCCTGATTCGCTCCTACACCCTGTTCTTCAGTACCCACTTCGGAGAGATTCAGGACATCCTTATTGTCTTAGCCGCCGCTACCATGATAACCGGCGTGCTTGGGGCAGCGGCGCAATATGACATCAAGAAGATCCTTTCCTTCCACATCATCAGCCAGATCGGCTACATGGTGATGGGATTGGCCATCGGCAGTGTTCTTGCCCTGGCCGGGGCCATATTCTACATCCTCCACCACATCGTCGTGAAGACAAACCTGTTTCTCATCGCAGGATTGATTGTTCGTCACCGGGGATCAAGTGATCTCAAGCGTATCGGCGGCCTCTACCGGATGGCACCCTACCTGAGCCTCCTCTTCATTGTTCCCGCTTTCTCCCTTGGCGGCATTCCTCCCCTTTCGGGCTTCTGGGCCAAGTTCACTGTTATCAAGGCGGGCCTGGACGGTGGGCACTACCTGCTCGTCGGCGCTGCCCTGGCGGTCGGGATATTGACCCTCTACTCGATGACAAAGATCTGGGCCGAAGCATTCTGGAAGGAGGCTCCGGAAGATCTCAAGGAAACCAGCCCTCAATTGATCCGGGCTTCCTCGGTCATTCCTTGCGTGGTCCTCGCCGCCATCACGGTGACGTTGGGAATCTACAGCGCTCCCCTGTTTGAATTGGCCTTTACCGCCAGCGAGCAGTTGTTGAACCCGGAGGCCTACATAGAAGTCGTTCTCAACCAGGCACAGCACCATGAAAGCATCGCGTTTAATAACTAGGATACTGTATACGCTCGAGTTTACCGGCTTCTATCTCTTCGAGGTAGTGGCCAGCAATCTCCGGGTTGCCCGGGATGTGCTTCTTCCGGCCGGCCGCATGAATCCGGGATTTGTCAGGGTGAATGTTGAAGGGATGTCCGAACGGCAGTTACTGGCCCTGGCCAACCTCATCACCATGACCCCGGGCACCCTCAGTCTGGATATTATTGATGGAAAAGAACTCCTCGTGCACAGCCTCTATGTGGAGGATGCGCTCAAGGATGCGAAGGACCTGGAGGAAACCTTCAAGGAGAGGATCTGCCGTGTTTTCTGAAATCCCCCAATTACCGGAGGCAGTCATCCTGATTTGCCGGATTATCCTCGGCATTGCCCTCTTTCTCAGTGGTTGGCGATTGTTCATTGGGCCAAGCCTCGGTGACCGCATTGTTGCCCTGGAGCTGGTCGCCGCGCTCATGATGTCGAATTTCATCCTGCAGGTCCTCTCGAGTGGATTCATCTCTTATCTGGATATCGCCCTCGCCCTGGCTGTGATCAGTTTCCTCGGGACCGTGGCCTTTGCCCGCTACATGGAGAACAGGAGGCAGTTGCCATGATCCTGACCATCCTTGCCAGCTTCCTGCTCATAAGCGGTTCCCTCTTCGGCCTCATCGCTGCCATCGGCATCCTTCGCATGCCGGACTTGTACTGCCGCATGCATGCCGCAACCAAGGCCGGGGCTTTCGGAACCAGCCTCATGGTCGTTGGCTTAATTCTCATCATGCCCGAGTTGCGGGTCTTCATCCAGGGCCTGCTGATCATCATTTTCTTCTACCTGACCGCCCCGGTCGCCGCCCACATGATCGGCCGGGCCAATTTACTGAGGGAGAAGGGTGAAGCCGATTCCTCCGAAACCTGAGGGATGCTTGCCAAGAGATAGGCCATTTTGCATGATCGGGCCCAATCGATGGTATCCCGTCTCTCAGTTCGTCATTCCAGTCATTTACCCTTGAAGGTGTCAGCTGGGATCCTGCTGCTTTTGTTTCCAAGCCTGGAAGCATGGGGACATCCTCAATTTGTCATGAACACATTCAGCGAACTCACCGTTATCGAAAAACCCCGCATCCTGGCCAAGGCAGCGGCCTATCTACAGGAGGAACCCCGCACGGTAACCGCCGACCGCTGCAGCCGCAGTTCTGGCGGCTTGCACGATTTCTACTCGGAGGGCGACTACTGGTGGCCGGATCCGGACAATCCGGAGGGGCCTTATATCCGCCGGGACGGCGAGTCCAATCCGGACAATTTCATTGCCCACCGCCTGTCCATGATTCGGTTGAGCGAGACGGTCGGCACCTTGACGTCTGCCTATCTCCTCACCGGGGAAGAGAAGTATGCCACTCAAGCCGTCCAGCATCTAAACGCCTGGTTTGTCGACGACGCGACCCGCATGAATCCGAACCTGCTCTACGGACAGGCCATCAAGGGGCGCCACACCGGCCGGAGTATCGGGATCATTGATACAATCCATCTTACAGAGGTTGCTCGCAGTGCCAAACTGCTGCAGGAGTCACCATCCTTTCCGGTGGAGGTGCAAACCGCCGTGAAGCAATGGTTCAGTGAGTATCTGACCTGGATCAACACCCACCCCTACGGCCTCAAGGAGAAGCACCATCCCAACAATCATGGCGTCTGCTGGTCACTGCAGGCGGGGGCATTTGCTGACCTCGTGGGCGACCGGGAACTGTTGGGCTGGATCCGGAAGCAATTCAAGACCGTCTACCTGGAAGAAATGATGGATGCCAAGGGGGGCTTTCCCGCGGAGCTGGCGCGCACCAAACCCTACGGTTATTCGCTCTTCATGATCGACGCCATGGCCGGCGTAGCGCAAATTGCCTCAACTCCGGAAGACAACTTGTGGACCTTTTCCCTCCCCGATGGACGGGGAATGGCCCTTGGCCTGCAGTTCATTGTGCCCTTCATCGAAAACAAGGACAGCTGGCCCCTGGAACCCGACGTGATGTACTGGGACGAGTGGCCGGTGCGCCATCCGAGCCTGATATTTGCCGGACTGGAACTCGCCAAACCCGCATACCTCTCTACCTGGAAGGAGCTAGAGGCGGATCCGCAAACCTATGAAGTGCTTCGAAACCTGCCGCTGAGACATCCCTTGTTGTGGGTGACGCCTTAGCCGAGATTCGCTGGCTTAGCGATTCAGCCCCTCGAGCCATTTCATTTGCAGGTCATAATCCCACTGCACCCTCTGGCTGTAAGTCTGCTCCCAGGTCAGGGCATGGAACATCGGCGTGCCCCCGCGGTAGAATTGACGCGCATAGGTAATCAGTTCCTCGTATTTGGCAACGGACTCCTGCATGGACTCCTGGAATTCCACGAGGTACCCCTTGCGTCCGGTCAATTGATAGAGCCGCTTCTGCAAGGCAGCCCTCACCTTTAACTGATAGTATTCCACCGTGAGGATCAGGCAGCTACTGTCCTGTACAAATCGACGCAGTTCCTCCGGATGTTTTCCTCCATGGGCCAAGGCAGCCACCGCCTTTGAAGCGGACTCCTGAGCCATCCCCAGATAGGTTTCCAGTAGGTAATCGGGACGAAGATAGTCTTTTGCATCCCGGCCAGCAGCAATCTCCCAACCCAATTGCGCAACCGGCATACTGCGGCGGTCCTTCAGTTCCTCGACTCCATATTCCTGACAATAACGGCTGATTGTGTATTCATCAACCGGCAGGGAGTAGTACCGCTGGTGCGTCAGCCCCACAGGTCCTTCCGGAAGGGGATCATCCAATCGAACGCGGTAAGTCAGGATATCATCAACATTTGCCTGAACGGTGGCAATGGCCGGGGGAAAGAAGTTACCAAACCGGGTTGCAGTCAGGTTTTGCAATCCCGGAAGAATAGGACCGGTGAGGTCGTACCAGTCAACTAGCAGGGAACCGATTTCCGCATCGTCGAACTTGCGCCCGAGCCAGGCCGCGCTCCAAGCCTGATTCTCACCCGGTTCGCGGTGGGCCTTCCACAGCAGGCGACCCTGGAGCAGGTGCCACAGCTCGTCCCGGTCAAAGTTGACCAGCGGTGTTCCGCCCGACTCCTCCGTAATGTCCAGCGTATCTGGCCATATCCAGCACTGGGGTGGATAAAACCATGCTCCCTGGAACCAGCCGCTGTCGGCCCAATGGCCGACCATCTCGGCGAGCAACCGTGGGCTGCCTACCCGGTAGGGAGTTGCATCAGCGGGATCATGCAAGTTGACGATATGCCCCTTCAGGACACCACTCCAATCCTCATGCTTGATATCCGGCCACGGGCTGGTAATGGTCTCATCATTGTGCTTACGCTCTGAATACAAGTTACCATACATTTGCGGCAATGCTTCCTTGAACTCCTCATCCAGCGTCCAGTCACGGATTATCAGGAGCGGCTCCTTGCCACTGTCCCGGGCGGCCTTGAAGACAACATCACGGAACCAGGCCTCCTGGTGTTCCAACGCCAGGGATTCGCCCGGACAGATATAAAGTCCGACGTTGGGAAATTCTTCGAAATAGCGACTAAGAATTGTGTAGTAATACCTGGCCACGAAGTCATCCGGCACCTGGTAGCGGGTTCGGTCACTGCCCTCGGCCGCTTCACGGCCCATTGCTTCCGCCATGTGTTCGCTGATATGGATATTATAGAAATGGGTCAGGATGGAGATGTTTCGCTTTGCTGCTTCCGTCGCCAGCCAGCGGAACTGTTTCTGGTTACGACGGATTGCCTCAATGCCAAACTGCGAGGCCTCCGGATACTCCGGCAGCTCGAGAATGTGGGGGAACAAATGCCCGGACCAGAGGACGAGTGTGTTCAGTCGTGCCGAGGAGAGATAGTCGAGGTAGCGCAGCATCAGGGCCCGGTCAAAAAACCATGGATAGACCTCCGGACTGAGATCCGATTGGTAGGCCCAGCTGGCACTGAGCATCATTAAGACAGCACCGCGGATGGTGAAGTCGGGTGCACCCTCTACCCCGACAACCGAGTGCGGAAGGAGAAGTTCCTGGACCCCGTAAAGGATTCCGCCGGGCCCTCCCGCAACAATTCGCTGCCCCCCACCTTCGCCTTCAATGACAAATGCTTCCGGATGGCCCAGCGACGGATCGACCGTTAGCTCAACCCTGGAAGCATGAGCGGAATTTTCGAGTAGAGAGTTGGCATGACTGATGGCCAGGGAGCTTGATTCTAATCCATGGCAGGCCGAACCTGCCGTTATTGTAAGTGTAAGCGCAAGCAGTCTCCTCATCATTCGATTTTCAAATAATGAGATCCTTTGCGCAATTCCCAATGTATTTATCTTTGCCATCGAAAGCTTCCGGTGATTAAGAATGGGCATGGGTATTCTACTGGTATCACTTGAAGAGAAACACCTTACGGCTGAGCGCCGGGAGATCCTGCAAACCTGCTCCGTTACAAGAGAGGTTGTGTTTGCAAACACCAGGGAAGAGATCCTTCCTTTCCTGGACAGGATCGAGGTAGCCCTGGGCAAATTCCCACGTGACGTTCTGGGAATGGCCCCGAACTTGGTCTGGTTCCAGCAACTCGGCACGGGTACAGAATGGCTTTCCAATCATCCTGAAGCCATTGAGCATCCCTTCATGCTGACGAACTGTTCCGATGATTATGGAGTCGTGCTGGCGGAACATGTGATGGCACTCATTCTGGCAGTCGCCCGTCAACTGCCGGAACACTTCGCGGCACAGCAACGTCGGGAATGGGGCGATCCGCCATTCAGTGATCCGCGCAAGTTCGAGTTACGGGGCAAAAACCTGTTGCTGGTCGGCGTAGGTTCCATCGGCATGGAAATTGCCCGGCGGGCCAGTGGATTCGCCATGCACATTTCCGGACTGCGCTCTGCACCGGCAACAGCAGAAGCGCCCTTCGAAAGGATGTACGGATCCGACCAACTGCCAGAAGCCCTTTCCAACGCCGATCTTGTTGTCAACAGTCTGCCGCTGACACCGAGCACCAGGGGATTCTTCGACCGGCAAGCCATCGGCCACATGAAGCCTGGCGCCTGTTTTTTTAACATCGGTCGCGGCCAGACGGTCGATGAGGCAGCCCTGATTGAGGCACTGCAATCCGGTCGACTGGCCGGCGCCGGACTGGATGTCTTCGCTGAGGAACCCCTGCCGTCTGATTCCCCCTTATGGGGACTCTCCAACGTCATTATCACTCCACATGATGGGGGCAACCATGATAAACGCTATGAGAGCTGGGTGGAGACTGTCTTTGATAACCTGCAACGTTTCTCTACCGGAGAGCCATTGCGAAACGTGGTCGACAAGCGAAGCGGATATTAGGTTCACTGGCAATTTATCGTAAGACCAAAACCAACTGTGCTTTGCGGCAAGGGGAGAATACCCTGCTGCCATAGCACATGAAAAAATACCCATTCTTCCCAGTCCTCATAGGATTCGCTCTCCTTTTCACGACTCACGTTACCCTGGCTACACGGGTGTTGTTCATTTCCCCGACGGGCAATGATGCTTGGTCAGGTCAGCTTGCCGAACCTTCGCCTGACCATTCCGACGGACCACTGGCCAGTTTGGCGGCTGCCCAGTCCATTGTCCGGGCATGGATCGCCGATCAGTCCCGTCCGCGGGAGGATATTATCATTTCCCTCCGGGAAGGCATCTATCCTTTATCGGAAACGCTTGAACTGGGAATGCATGATTCCGGCATCGGACCGGCTCCAGTAACCTGGCAAGCCTTTCCGGGCGAAGTCGTTACCTTGCACGGAGGCACGAGGCTCAGTGGATTCAAGCGTCTGGATAAAACCGGTCTGGAAAGTCGAATCCCCACAGAGTTTCAAGGGAAGGTATTCGTCATCAATCTCAAGCAACTGGAAGCCGACTACCCCTCCAAGGTGGCCCGGCGTGTCTGGTATGATCTCGATAAACCCGGTCCACTGGAGTTGTACTATGAGGATGAACTCATGACACCCGCCCGCTATCCCAACAAGGGATGGGTTACTGTTACGGATGTGCCCCAGGATGATGGAGAACCCGTCATAGAGGGACACCATGCCGATAAACGGGTCGGCAAGGTTCCCACCGGTCGCCATTACGGAGCCATCACTTATGAAGACCCCCGACCGGAAACCTGGTCCGACATCAGCAACGTCTGGCTGCACGGTTACTGGACCTGGGACTGGGCGGAATCAACCCAGCGGATCGAGAGTATCGACCCTTCGACCCGGCGCATCAACATCGCCCCGCCGCACCATCGTTATGGTTACACCACGGGCCAGCGCTACTACTACTTCAACATTCCTGAGGAACTGGACAGCCCCGGGGAGTGGTACCTCGACCGGGAAAGCGGCTACCTCTTCTTCTGGCCACCGGATGAGGATTTTTCCGGCGAGGTGGTTTTGTCCCGATTCGACAAGCCAGCCGTCCGCATCGATGAGGCGTCCAACTTGACCATCCGCGGCCTCACCTTTGCCTACTCAAGAGGACCGGGAATCTGGATCACCGACTCGGAACACGTGACCATCGAGGACTGCCGCTTTCATTCGCTCGGAGGCCGCCCGGTGACCATTGAGGGCGGGCGCAACTGTGGCGTCACCGGGGGCGAATTCACGGAACTAAGCACCGGGGCCATTCTCATTGATGGCGGAAACCGGAAGACGCTGGAACCGTCCAATCACTTCATTATCAACAACCACGTCCACGACTTCAGCAAGGTCTACCGCACCAACCATCCCGGCATCCGCTTCTTCGGTGTCGGTCAGCGGGTAGCCCACAATCTCCTCCACGACGCACCCCACATCGCGATGCTCTTCAAGGGCAACGACCATCTCATCGAGTACAATGAGATCCATGACATCGCCAAGGAGACCGGCGATGTTGGTGCCATCTATATTGGGCGGGACTACACCAGCCGTGGCTCCATCATCCGCTACAATTACCTGCACCACCTCCACGGCCCCGGTCTCCACGGCGTCCGCGCTGTCTACCTGGATG
This sequence comes from Puniceicoccaceae bacterium, assembly GCA_040830765.1. Classification (GTDB taxonomy): domain Bacteria; phylum Verrucomicrobiota; class Verrucomicrobiia; order Opitutales; family Oceanipulchritudinaceae; genus Oceanipulchritudo. The sequence continues at coordinate 45,433 of JBFOMH010000023.1, forward strand.
ACTTCAGCAGCGGGATCGTCGTCTTCGGTAATGTCTTCTACAAGGCCGGACGGGCTGCCTTTATCGGTGGTGGCCGCAATAATCGCATCCAGAACAACCTGTTCATCGAATGCGAGCCCTCCGTCCAGGTCGATGGGCGTGGCCTCAGCTGGGCCAATCACCACTTTGATGAAGACCACTCCCATTATGCCACGACGCTGCGGGACTTCATGGCTGCCGCCAATGTCACCGAGCCCCCCTACTCCACCCGCTACCCGGAACTCCAGGAACTTTACGCCGATGAGCCCAAGGTGCCAAAATACAATATCATCGAGAACAACATATCCTTCGGGGGTACCTTCCTCGACCTCTTCGATGGCATCGATACCGACCTGGTCACCGTCCGCAACAACCTCATTGCCGACCCGGTGGTCCTCAGGATGAGCCCCACTTCTGATCAGGATCCTCAGTTCAGCATCTTTACCCGTGAATCCACAGCGGCCCGGAAATACCTCTCCGGAAACAGCCTCCTGCTCGAGGATCCACCCTCACTTGGATCGGGAGAAGATGTGCTCAACCTGGATTTTGGCCGGTTGGCGGAAGGTATTGGTTTCATCCCTATTCCCGTCTCGAAAATCGGCCTTCTCAGATAGGTCCCATTATATTCAGCGACGCAGTGGCCGATGAATGAAATAGATTTTTTTATTCCATGAAATACTGGAAAATTATCTGTAATATCGGGCAAATTTGATGCCCTAAAGAGTCTTTCGATCTCTTCATTTAGCATTATCATGTTGCTATCCTTACCTATTTCATGATCGGCCAGCACACCCCACAAGCCCATTCTGCTGGCCTTCGGATTGATCCATTAAATCCCTTTATAGCCCTGTTTTATTGCCTATATAATGAACTTTAATGCAACCGGGAACAGGATTTCGCCTAGGCTGAAACCCCAGGCCATTTTATAAGTTCATTTTATTTCATTATATTTTTTCTAATTATTTTATTTTTTCCCTTGAAATAATGAATTAAGACCCACATAAACAAAACTGACCTGCTGCATGAGGCAGCATGGGATAACTCACAACCTACATAGTAACAATTATGAAAACTACTTCACTGCGCTTAATTGCCGGACTTGTTGCCCTTGGAGCCACAGCAGGGACGGCCAATGCGGCCGTATTAGCCTACGAAGGCTTTGATGCTCCAGAATTAGTCGGTGTTCCTGGAGTTGGAGCTCCTGACGGAACCACCCTCGATAATGTTGCCGCCAGCGGTACTGGTTTCTCCGGAGGCTGGACTGTTACCAACGGGAACTCCCTCGATTCCATCTATCAGGCTGCCGGACTTTCTTATCCGGGCAGTTATGCCGGCACCCATACGGCTGTCGGTGGCAATGGCCTCAACAAGGGGAACACCTCGAACTCCTTCCTTCGTTTGAACTTTGACAACACCGCCTATACCAACATCGGCGGGACCAACTCGATCTGGGTTTCCTTCCTTGCCGAGCGGCAGGGTCCGACTGTCACCGAGGACGGTATTCTTGATGCAGCAACCCGCACCGCGGACAATCGTGTCTCCGAATACCCGCGTAATTTCGGGGCCCGGCTGATGAATGCAGCAGGTGGTTCCAATAATTCTGCTGGTGTGATTGGTAAGGGCAGCTGGTGGAATGCTGACGGTGAAGTCTACCCGGACGTCATCGGTGGCCAGGCTGACACGTGGAGTTTTGGTAACTTCAACGACCTGAACCGTGTGTACTCCGGTGCTGACTTTGCCAATGGCACGGACCACGTTGTTCTGAACATCACCCGTTACAATGGTGGAGCAGGCACCTGGCTGACCATGTGGGTCAATCCGGTGACCGATGGTTCTGACATCGTTTCCTGGGACGGTTACTCAACCGGCGCATGGACTGATGGGGATCCCCAAGCATTGGATTGGTACGGCTTTGGTGTCGAAGCCGGCAGCAACAGCGGCAGCCGACCGGTTGGTGAATGGGTATTTGATGAAATCTATGTTGCCACAACCTTTAACGAAGCCACCGGTCTTACCGGTAGCCCCGTTCCGGAGCCTGGCACATATGCCCTGATCTTTGGCATTCTGGCCGCAGTGGGAGTCTTCTTCCACCGCCGTCGCAAGGGTTAAGTATCGTTTAGTCAATAATCTCTGTTGTATCGAAAAGCCCCGACGCAAGTCGGGGCTTTTTTCTATCCTAAAACAAAAGCCCCCCGAGCGGAATTCACCCTTCCATGGTCGGGCGCGTATTCAGCTAAGCAACAAACAGAAGTGTTATCGAATCCGCAACGGTGATAACCACACCTGGCACTTTCGTCACACTTCCGATGAGTCAACAGAAGGACTGAAGACAGCCCTGAGGAGATAACCAGTACCCACACGAGTGGCCATTCAAGCTATCGAGCAAGTGAGCGTTCTGAAGCGGTATGGTCAAAATGACCTCACCGCCCTAGCGGCGAGATGACAAACCTGCCCTCAAAGACTTTGGACGCTTCCAGGTTGAGGTGCCATGGCGCGTATTCCGGAGGCCCGTTCTTGGTCCATGCGCCTCCCAGCTTGGTGATGACCCGGAATTCGGACGAACCATCTTTGTTTTGAAGGAGACGCACACCTTCCTGTCCATGAAAGTGGAGCTGGTGACCGGAGAAATAGTCTAATTTGGCCCAATCGAGTCCTGATTTGGTTCCGCTGGCCAGGGAACTACCCGGAGCCCCTGCCCACCAGCCATAACAGGTTGCCGCTGTCTTGCCGGGGACGGACTCCAGTGGCCCTTGTCCAAGCCAGATAAAGCGGTCCAGTCCACTGGTTGGCTGCCAGCTGAGGCCGAGTTCGGGCAATTCCGGAACATCCATATCCACGTGGGCTGTAAAGGAGACTTCAAGGGAACCGTCCTCGAGGATGGAATAGCGGTAATCAACCGTCACAGCGTTGGTATCATCATGACGATAGACTGAGCGGGCGACAATTGTCGGTAGAGACGCCTCCTCTTCAAGACGGCAAAATTCAACGATCGGCTCCAGCCCTTGCATGAAGGTATTCCAATCGGGAGCATTCTTGCGCCGATCGTAGCGGTTACGCTCTGCATAGGTGGAGGGACGCCAGGCAAAAAAGGAGCCACCTTCCGCGAGGATCGTGCCATCGATAGAGATCGCTTCCAGCTCACCACTACCCTTGCCGATGGTGTAGGCGATTTGGCCTGCCCGAATCATGTAATCATCCTCTCCGGTCTCGACATTCAGAGTAACAGGCGCCGCGACTGCAGAAGGCTGCCGGACGGGCTCATTGCCCAGCCGAACGGACTGGCGCATCAAACGATGCCCCTCACTGTCGACGGCCGAGACATGAAGATACAAGGGTCCTTCTTCGCCCGAGAGGTGTTCGCTCTCGATTGGAATAATCAGTTCCGCGGTAGTATGCGGCTCGGCCTCAATGCGCTGGGAACCAGAATCCAAGGGCAGATGCTTTCGGTACAGGGTCCAGTCAAAGGAGACCCCTTCAAGATTGGTAAAGTCATAGTCATTGCGGACCGGGATATGGATGGCTCCCTGTCCCGGGCGCCAATCCAGCTGGTCAACAAGGACCCTGACGGGGGCGTAAACTGCCTTCACCTCCCAGTAGTCGCGCTGGGGCGAGCGGTCGGCGTTGATAATGCCATCCGAACCGTAATTGCCATGGGAATCATAGATAAATCCATCCCCGGCATGCATTTCCCGGACCAGCTCCCCACCCTCGCGGGTGTACTTGTCCTTGTCCTCCATGGGATGGAAAACTGGACGATCCCCCACCGGTCGCTTCAAGCCTTGGTCAGCCCACAACCAGATAAAGCCACCCGCCCCGGCTGGATGCTTCGTCAGCGCTTCCCAGCGCTGTTGCATTTCCCCGAAGTCCCGATGTCCGATGGCATGAGTGAATTCCGTCGTGATGACCGGGCGACGGGCCTCCGCTGCCAGGCGATCATAGTCATCCGTTTTCCAATAATGCGGAGCCAGGATGTCGACCTCCGGCGGCAGGTTGTCATCAAAGCGGAAAGGCAGAAGAACCGGGCGGGTCGAATCCAGCCCCTTGATGACCTTCAGGCCCACCAGGTGCAGCCGGGTGAAGGGATCCTCGTTGCCAAAATCCCAGACCACGACACTGGGCCGGTTGCGGTCGCGATCAATAGTCTCGTGAATGCGTAGCAGCATCCCCTCGGCAAATTCCGGCTTGCCCATGCGGTCACCCCCGAAGCCGAGCGGGATTTCATTCAGGACATACAGTCCAAGCTCATCACAGAGCCGGACAAAACCCTCTGCGTGCGGATAATGGGCCATGCGGACAGCATTGATGTTGGCCGCCTTCATCAACTGGATATCCTCCAGCCAATGCTCATGACGCGTAGCCCGGCCCACCTCCGGATGCTGGTCATGGCGGTTGACACCCCGTAGCTTGACCACATTCCCATTGATTCGGAAAACCCCGCCCTCCGTACTGATCTCACGGAACCCAATTCGGTCGCTCCATGTATGGATGACCGCGCCGTCCCGCGATAGTTCGACATCGAGGTTATACAAGTTGGGGGTTTCGGCAGTCCAATGCAGCGGACGCTGCACGGGGATTTTCATCTGCACATCCCTGCCGTTATGCGGCCCCATTACGGTTACGGTTTCCGTCCACTCCGTAACAAGTTCTCCATCCAGTGTGGAAAGCCGTGCCGTTACCTCAAAAGGCGGTGATGGAGCAAAGTAGTCATCGTTCTCATGACGAAAAGTGAACACCCGCAGATTGAGATCCGCATTAGTGAAGGAGGCATCAAAG
>JBFOMH010000024.1:0-77475 GCA_040830765.1 Puniceicoccaceae bacterium
ACAGGTGTTTTTCGCGGGTATGTATGGATGGAAAAAGAGAAAAGGGGGGGGGGGGCCCGCAAAGAGGGGGTGGTTTGTGGAGAAGCTGGGGGGGGGGCCCAACCCCTTGCGGGGGAGCCCCGGCCTTCCGGTAAAACCACAACCCCCCCTTTCCCCGGGGGGCCAAACCCGCGGGTACCCGCCGATCTGGACGCTTTTCGGGTCCTTGATGTCGGGGCCGGTCCCGTGACGGCGATGGGCGACTACTGGGAAGGAAAGGATATCACTATCGTCCCAGTGGATCCTCTTGCTGAAGCCTACGCCGACCTGCTGCAGCGCTACGCCATCACCCTCCCGACACCGACCATCTACGGACTTGGGGAGGAGCTCATTGAGCAGTTTGGGAAGGAAACTTTCCACTTTGCCTATGCCTGCAATTGCCTCGACCACTCGATGGACCCCGTCGAGTGCTACCGCCAGATGCTCGGCGTCCTCAAGCCGGGCTGCTCACTGGTCACCTTTCATGAGGCCAACGAGGCGGAACGGCAGAACTACGAGGGCCTCCACCAGTGGAATTTCAGCGTCAGGGAAAGCCGCCTCATCGTCTGGAACCACAACGGGCACTGGGATATTGTCGATCACTGCCCGGATGCGGCTCATTACCACATCGAGCAAGACCGGCACTACATCAAGTTCACGCTGACCAAGAAGGCTTGAAGCTTATCTCAGTTCCTGCGCCGTTCGGGCATCGACAATCTTGAAGTTTTCCACGTGGTAGGCGGGATCCGCGCGGAAACTCAACTTGACGTCATAGGTCTCCTCAAATTCGAGCAGGATACGCTCATCCTCGTGGCGGAGCCGCTCCAGGGCATGCGGGTGACAGAAGACGCGTAGCCAGATGTCCTCACCATTATCATCGGCATGGGTCCGCAGGCGGCGGATGACATTGGTCAGGCGACGCTGGATTTCCACGCTCATCGTCCGGGCACTCTTGACGCTGCCGCGACCGGCGCAATAGGGACAGGTGCTGTAGAGGCCGCTGGAAACGGACTCCTTGTGGCGCTGGCGGGTCATCTGCATGATGCCGAGCTGGGAAATCTGGAGAACGTGGCACTTGGCTTTGTCCTTCTCCATCTCCGTCTTCATCTTGCGATAGACCGCCATCCGGTCCTTGCGGTTCTTCATGTCGATGAAGTCGAGGATAATCAGTCCGCCGATGTTCCGGAGCCGGATCTGACGGGCGGCTTCTTCCGCGGCTTCCAGGTTTACCTGGAGGATGAAGCTGTTGTTGTCCCCCTTCTGCTGCTTGTGAGAGCCCGTATTGACGTCAATGGCAACCAGGGCCTCCGTCTCCTCAATGACAATCTCCCCGCCACTGGGCAAGGGGACCCGGCGCTGGAAGGTCTGCTCAATCTGCCGCTCGATATTGAAACGCTCGAAGATGGGGATGTTCTCATCGAAAATGGCTATCTTGCCGCCGCTCCGCTTGCTCACCCGACTGACGAGGTCCAGCATGCGCTGACCCTCGTCCTTGTCGTCGATGAGGACGCGGTCGATGTTCTCGGTCAGGAAGTCACGGACGGTGCGTTCAATGATATCCGGCTCCTTGTAAAGACAGGTCGGTTGCTTGGCAGCTTCCAAGCGGGCCTGAATTTCTTTCCACTGGTTGAGCAGGATGGAGAGGTCCCGGACAAAATAGGTCCAGCGCTTGCCCTCGCCAGCGGTGCGGATAATGACGCCCATGCCCTCGGGGATGGACAGTCGACGGAGGATTTCCTTGAGCCGCTTCCGTTCCTTGTCGCTCTCGATCTTCCGGGAAACGCCACACTGGCCGCCAAAAGGCATGAGGACCAGAAAACGCCCCGGCAGGGCGATGTTGGTTGTCGTCCGTGGGCCCTTGGAACCGATCGTACTCTTGGTAATCTGGACCAGGATCTCAGAACCGATGGGATAAAGCCGCGGGATATCCTTGATGGTGGTCTTGTCCTTCTTCTCCTTCTGGGCGTCGCTACGGGTATCCCGCACCATTTCAATGGAACTGTCCGCCTGTGGAAGAATGTCCCAGTAGTGCAGGAAGGCGTTTTTGGGCATTCCGATGTCGACAAATGCCGCCTTCAGGCCGGGTTCCAGGTTCTGGATCTTCCCCTTGAAGATGGCCCCCACGAGCCGGTCATCGCCAATGCGTTCCAGCTCGAACTTTTCCAGGACCCCTTCATTGAGGACAGCCACCCGCTTCTCCAGCGGCTCGGCATTAATGATGATTTCCCGGTAAGGGGAGTCATCCTTGCGAATCTTGGCAGCCAGTTTCTGGAGAATAGGCCGCTGCTGGGCCCGCTCCTCGACTTCCTTTTTCAGTTGCTCAGGATCGACGGACTCGCCGGGTTCATCCACCGGGCGGAGCCGAAGCTCGGATTCCTGATCTGTTGTTAATTCTTTTTCGTCAAACGTATCTGATGAGCTCATTCTGTCTTGTGGACTCCTTATATGTGGGCGGCGGCGCGTTCTTCAGGGGTCCGCAAGACTGATACGCGTTCCAAATTGCCAGGGTTTCTGCGTGGCAGGCGATCATGTGAAGGCCCTCCTGTAGCGGTGCACGCTTTGAATAATTCCCTGGAGAAAGCAACAGCTCAAAATAAACGAGCCGCCATAACTGAGAAATGGGAGTGGAAGCCCCGTAATCGGCGTCAACCCGATCGTCATCCCGATATTGATGAATACGTGAATGGTAAAGATTACCGTTACACCAACAGCGAGGAGCATACCGAATCGGTCACGTGACATGCCTGCAATGCGAACCCCGTTTGCAAGCAGCAAGGTAAAGAGGCCGATTACGAGCAATCCCCCTATGAATCCTTTTTCCTCCGCCAGGACGGCGAAGATAAAATCGTTGTGCGCCACCGAGCGCGGCAGGTACCCCAACCGGGCCTGCAGTCCGGACTGCCAACCCTTACCGGTGAGGCCGCCAGTACCGACGGCCTGCTGGGCCTGGTTGGAATTCCATGCAGATCCGGTTCCCCGGGGATCCACCACTTCCGGTGCGACAAAAGTCATAATCCGCTCCCGCTGATAGTCATGCAGCGGGATCCAGGACTGTTCCTGAAATTGTCCGCGCGCCTGGAGCGCGGTCAGGTTGTTTTCTTCGAGAAAGTTACTGTAACGAATGAGGTCCATCCCCAGGACCGCGCCCAGCAGCAAAACGAGGCCGAATACGGCCACGAAGAAACGCTGCGAAAGCTTGGAAACGTAGAGGAGAGCCAACATCGTCGGTGGAATGATGAGACACGAACCTAGATCAGGCTGGGCAAAAATCAAGATCATAGGTATCGCCGTGACAAAGAACACCTTAAGCAACACCCACAGGCTTTGCCTAACGGTCCCGAGTTCAGACCGGGCAAGGATGCTGGCCGTCATGATGAGGCTGCAGACCTTGGCTGCCTCGGCGGGCTGGTAGGCCATGATCCCGAAATCAAGCCAGCGCCAGGCCCCTTCGCGGGCAACCCCCAGCATCGGCACCCCGAGCGAGGAGAAAAACAACATCAGCAGGAGGATGATACTACCGAGATAAAACCAGAGGGCGTTCTCCATGTAGATCTTGTAGTCAATCCGGGATACAACGATGTAGACGATACCGCCGAGGAAAATCCAGATGATTTGCTTGATCCAGTAACTGGAGCCGCTGAAGGCCTGGGCACTGTAGATGAAGAAAATCCCGATGACGGACAGCAGCAACATGATGACCGGGGCAATCCAATCCGTGCGTGAGTGCTGGGTGTTGGAAATGATGCGCCGGGTGGTGTCGAAGAGGGTCCGTGTCTCCAGCTTTTTCAAGTTGGGAAGCACTGTGGGAGTCCGGCTCGCGGCAGGCAATCTTTTCCGCATCGCTTCTCCGTTGCAAAGGAGGGAGCTTCCCTTATCCCGGTTAGCATGGCTCCTCAAATAGATGCGATCCTGGAGGCGGGCCGGCAACTGAAAGAGTGTTGCAACGACCTGCGTTTTTCGGAGAGGGTATGGGCTGTCTATAATGCCTTCGATTATGCCTGGCCGGGCTATGCGGCCTACGTCAACCGCTTCGGGGGAGGCCGCAAGAAGACGCTTTTCCTGGGCATGAATCCGGGACCCTGGGGAATGGCCCAGACGGGCGTCCCCTTTGGAGAGATTGAGGCCGTCCGCGGCTGGATGGGGCTGGAAGCGGAAATCGGCAAGCCACCGAGGGAGCATCCCAAGCGCATCGTGGAGGGATTTGCCTGCCAGCGCTCGGAAGTCAGCGGTCGCCGGCTCTGGGGATTGTTCAAGGACCTGCATGGCAGTGCGGAAGCCTTTTTCGCAAATGCCTTTGTCTTGAACTACTGTCCGCTGGCTTTTCTCCTGGAGTCTGGAGCGAACCTGACTCCGGACAAGTTAAGCGCTGCCGAGCGGGAACCGCTTGAGGCAGCCTGTGATGCTCACCTGAGGGCAATAATTGACATCTTCCAACCGGAGCGGGCAGTAGGTGTCGGGGGATGGGCCACCAAGTGCCTGCAGCGATTAAAGATCGATAACCTGGAACTCGGGACGCTCCTCCACCCGAGCCCGGCCAGTCCCATTGCCAACCGGGAATGGCCTGACCGGCCCCTTGCACAATTGCAGGCAATGGGCATCGCTCCATAAACCTGTAGCAATTCGTATCCTTCAGTTGACCATGGGACTAGCCCATGACATCCTTCTCAGCATGGCTCACAGGAATTGGCTCGCTTTGATTCTTCTCACGTGTCCGTTTCTCCTTTTCGGAGGGAAACTGCAAAATGGCCCCATGCTGGGCTATGCCTCGATGGCCGAAGTGCTCATCTGGGTGCAGACCGACAGCCCGGCTACGGTCCATATCCATTATTGGGATATTGAGAACCCCGATAAAGTCCTCCAGACGGATCCGATCCAGACGCGGAAGGCCACCGCCTATGTCGCCAAGTGCATTGCCGACCAAGTGCGGGAAGGTACTCGTTACGCCTATGAGGTCTATATCGATAGCGAAAAGGTCGAACCACAATTCCGGGAAGGATTCGCTGAGGGAGCCATCCCCATGACCTTCGAGACGCCCCCGAACTGGCGATTCCGGGAAAGTGGCCACGTTGTCCAGGACTTCACGGTTGGCTTCGGCAGCTGTGCCTATGTCAACGAACCGGAGGGCGGCTACGACCGCATGAATTCCAAGCCCTACGGCCAGGACTACCAGATTTTCGAATCCATCTACACCGTCGACCCGGACTTTTTCATCTGGCTCGGTGACAACGTCTACTACCGCGAGCCGGACTGGACCACCCGCACGGGTATGATTCATCGCTGGACCCATGACCGGTCGCTTCCTGAATTACGCCCCATGCTGGCCAATATTCCACAATACGCCACCTGGGACGACCATGACTACGGTCCCAACGACATCGGCCGCGTCTACTGGAACAAGGCCGAGGCGACAGAAATTTTCAGCCTCTTCAACGGTAATCCCACAGCTGGACTTCCAGAACTGCCGGGAATCTTCACCTACTTTGCCTGGGGTGATGTCCACTTCTATCTGACCGACAACCGGACCTACAGGACCCTGTCGGTCGAAAAAGCCAATTCGGAACCTTACGGATACAAGCCGCAGATGCTGGGCAAGGAGCAGATCGACTGGATGGTCGATCTGATGAAATACCACCGGTGGCAATCCAGAAGCAGCTATCCCTGCAGCTTCCATGTCGTGGCCACGGGAAATCCAGTCCTCTCCCCCTATGACAAGGATTCATTGAGTCGCTTCCCAGATGAGTGGCAATACCTCTTCGATCGTCTCGTTGAGGAGGAGATTCACAATGTCATCTTCATTAGCGGGGATGTGCACACCTCGGAAGCCAGCCGTATGGTCTACATCGGGGGCGGACAGGCGGGTGTTCCGGGCAAGGCCGGCCAAAAAGACAAGGAATACATCTTCTGGGACATTACCTCCTCCCCATTGACAGCAGGCCCCTGGGCCGGAGCCCCCGCGTCAGAGAATCCCTACCGGGTAGACATTTTTCCTGGGGAACCCGACCGCTACGGGAAAAGGAATTTCGCCACGCTCAGCTTCCAGGGTGAAATGCATAACCGGCAGGCAGTTATCCGCTACTACGACTCTGATGGAAACCTCTTGAATCAGGATCCCGAAAAGGCCCCGGGAGAAACCACGGATGCCAGCATCATCCAGTCCAGGGAGTTAATCCTCAATCGCGATCCATACAAGTAAGACTCATGAATTGTCTCGTTGCATTCGATAAGTTCAAGGGCGCTCTGCCAGCCGCGGAAGCGGTGAATCTCGCAGTGGCAGCTCTGAAAGTTGCTCATCCGTCAGCTGTTGTCGATGAGGCCCCCCTGACCGATGGCGGGGAAGGGTTCGCTACCATCCTGGCAGAAGTCCTTGGAGGTGAGTTACACGAAGTTGACGTACCCGGTCCGCGCTTTCATCCCGTCAATGGAAAATTCGCCCTCATTGAAGCCACCTCGATTCCGGCACCTGCTCTGGACCGCCTGCAACTGACGGGTGCTTCGGCAGTCGACAAGATCGCCTTCGTCGAGATGGCTTCCGCCAGCGGTTACGAAAGCCTTAGTGATAAGGAGCGCGATCCCTGGCAGGCTTCCACCTTCGGAACCGGAGAATTGATGAAGGCCGCCGTTGGTGCGGGGGCCAAGGTTGTCGTTCTTGGTATCGGAGGAAGCGCCACCAACGATTGCGGTGCCGGTGCCCTTGAAGCCCTCGGGGTCCTCTACTACGACCGCGAACTGCAGTCTGTCTCAAACATTACCCCCGCCACCTTCAAACTGGTCAACACCCTCGGCTCCACCTCCCACCTGCTAGACACGTTCCCTCCGGTACGCATTGCCTGCGATGTCACCAATCCCCTTCTCGGGGAAAGGGGTGCAACCCGGATCTTCGGCCCGCAAAAGGGACTTCAGGAGGAGGACTTTGATCGCCTCGAGCGCCAGATGAACAAGATGGGGCGGCGGATTCTGGGACTCTTTGGCAAATCCCCGGAGACCTGGGATGAGCACCTTGCTGAGCCGGGCTCCGGAGCCGCGGGCGGCATCGGCTTTGCCTTGCGCCATGCCCTTCCCGACAGCTGCTTTGTGGAGGGATTCCCACTGGTCGCCGACCTACTCGGCCTTGAGGATAAATCAAGAAAGGCAGACCTGATTATCACAGGTGAAGGACGTCTCGACGAAAGTTCCCTTGGAGGTAAAGGGCCTGTAGGACTCCTGCAGATGCTGGACCGGAACAAACGTGTCCTCTTTTTGACAGGTAGTGCAGAAATGAAGACAACCGACCAGTTGCAAAATGAGTTCCCGAACCTGCAGGTAATTCCGATTTCGGATCCGGACTGGCCCCTGGAGGAAGCTTTACGCAGGACACCGGAGTCCCTCCGGACGAAACTTCTGGAAGCCATAAAGGATTCCTGATGAGCGCTTTTGCTTGTCAGCTTCCGGCGACCACCCTTTCAAATTAAGCCCCCCATGACCCACGATGAACAACGGATGAAGCTGCTGCGGCACGTGCGTATAGCCCGTGTCAAACGTATCCTCCGTATCATGCCCAGGAAAGCGACGGTCCACAAGTTCCCGGTCTTGAAGTGGTTTGCCGCGGCCGCCAGGAAACGCTCCTACCTCTGGTGTTTTCGTGTCAAGACGGTCGTCCCTGCTCTCTATGCCGGATGCATCCTGGCCCTTCTGCCGATATACGGCATTCAGCTGCCCTTGGCTGTCCTCTTGGCTTTTGTCCTGCGGGCCAACCTCCCCATCCTGGCCTCACTGCAGTTCATTACCAATCCCCTGACAGTATTGCCAGTCTACTTCACTGCCTTTCAAATCGGACGGGTCATTCTCAATCCCTTTGGGTTTGAATCACCATCCGTCAGCATGGCTGAAATGAATACCCTCATTAATTCCCTGGAGGCCGGCAATTGGGGTTTCAACCTGAAGTACCTTGCCACCATCTGGCTGGTGACCAGCCTCGGCGCCTGTGTCCTGGGCACATTCCTCGGTGCGCTCGGTTCGGGCCTCTATCGGCTTGCTGCCTATGAGGTGGACGTATTCAATAAGCGGTTGAAGGAGCTTCAGCAACGAAGGATGGAGAAAGAAGTTCCCGGGGAGCGAATCCCACCCGCACATGGCCACAAGGAGCAGGGTCATGGGTGATCCGATTGCCATCAACAGGCGTACCTTTATTCGCCGGACAGCCCTTTTGGGAGTGGCTTCCGGACTTCTTGGAGGACCGTCTCTTACGGGAGCCCCACCCCGTCGACCGGGAATCCTTCTTGGTATCGATGTCCTTGCCCGCGACCAGTTCCGGTTACTGAGGGGCAAGCGGGTCGGCCTCCTGACGCACCCGGCCGGAGTCAACCGCTATGGAACATCCACCATCGATGTCCTGCGCGGCACTCCCCTGGTTAACCTGGTTGCCCTCTTCGGGCCGGAACACGGGATTTACGGCAACGAAAAGGCCAACGTGCCGGTCCTTGATAAGATCGATCCCAGAACCCGCCTTCCCGTCTATTCCCTTTACGGCAAGTACCGGCGCCCGACCAGGGAGATGCTCGACCGGATTGATGTCATTGTCATTGACCTGCAGGACATCGGCTCACGCAGCTACACATATGTCAGCTGCATGCGCTATGTCATGGAAGAAGCCTTCACCCACGGCAAGGAAGTCGTCGTCCTCGACCGTCCCAATCCCCTAGGTGGGCTCAAGGTTGATGGTCCGCCCCTTGAGGAGAAATGGATGAGCTATGTCGGTGCCTTTCAGGTGCCTTACGTACATGGACTGACCATTGGCGAACTGGCCCGCATGGGCAAAGACAAGCCGGGAGTCCTCAAGGTGGAGGATTCGATCCGGCGCAAAGGCCGCCTCCAGGTCGTCTCCATGTCTGGTTGGAATCGTCGCATGATGTGGCCTGATACCGGGCTTGACTGGGTCCCTACATCACCGGCCATCCCTGACTTGTCAGCGGTGCTCGGATATCCGATGACAGGGCTGGGTGCCCAGCTGGGGGGATTTTCGCACGGCTACGGGACACGGCTCCCCTTCCGACTTCTCCAATATCCAAAGACATCCCCCGAAACCATTGCCGCTGCCCTTTCCCGGCGTTCCATCCAGGGACTTGCCTTCCCCATTGTTCCCTTCAAGGTCAAGGGCCAGCCCCGGCGGGCTACTTATGTCAATGTAACGGACTGGAATGCCCTCCGGCCTACGGAACTTAGTCTCCACATGATGGCCCTTGCCTGTCAGTGGAGCACCCAGAATCCCTTTGCCAAAGCCACCGGTTCCCAGCAGGGTCTCTTCAACAAGCATGTCGGCGATCAGCGGGTCCTCGATTCCCTCATCCAACAGGGCGGAGCCCTTCCCATCCAGAGTCTCCTCGCTGACTGGTCCGCCTACTGCCGACGATTTCAGGCGGAATCCCGAAGGTGGCACCTCTACCAGGCCTAAGGTTCCAGAGACACCACCGATTCGGGAATACCGGTAACATCATCGACCTTATTTCCAACGGTAATAGTGACACCTCCCGCTCGAGATTCCTTTTGCCGAAAAGTAAATCCACTCGAGAGGGCGTAATCGCTTGCGGTGGGCTAACGGAGCGGAATATTTGGAACAATTCCCCTTATTCCTGTCATAAGCACTACTTAAATATGAAATCATTCAAAGCCCTTTTGCCGCTTCTCATGGTCGCTCCATTCGTGGATGCCCAAACCGTTGTTGAGGACCCCGTTCCGAATGTCCAGTCATCCCGAATCACGGTCTGGAAACGTGAATTCGCGACAATACCGTCCAGTGCCGGCAGCCGGCCATTTGCCCGCATCAACCAGGTGGAACCATTTTCCCTGAAGAACAAGTGGCTGGGGGTCAATGACCTGAGAGGCCCATTCTACATGGTCAACTACCAGGGCAAGGTTACGGAGTATCTCGACGTTTCCAATTTCTTCTCGGATTTCGTTGATTCCCCGGGTCTGGGAACAGGTTTTACTTCCTTCGCGGCCCACCCCGAATTTGATGAGAACGGCAAGTTCTACACTTCGCACACGGAATCGGGTGGCAGTGGAACCCCCACCATTCCCCTGCCAAACAATGTCAACGAGCTCCTGCAGGGGGTCATCATGGAATGGACCGCCCTGGACCCGACACGTCCCACCTTCCTTGGCACCCGCAGGGAGATTCTTCGTATCGACCTGACCGGGACGATCCATGGCTTCCAGGAAATTTCCTTTCGCCCGGGTATTGATGAAAGCCATCCCGATTAGGGATTGCTCTTTATCTGCATTGGTGAGGCCCAGACGCTGCAACGCGGTCCCCTGAGTAACATCGGGACCATTGAGAGCCCCATTGGCACCGTCTTCCGGATTGATCCGATGGGCAACAACAGTGTCAACGGCCAGTACGGTGTCCCGGCGGACAATCCCTTTGTCGGCACGCCCGGGGCCGTCGAGGAAATTCTCGCCTATGGATTCAGGAATCCGCACCGCATTGCTTGGAACAAACAGACCGGGGACATGCTCCTGGTGGACATCGGGGAGCGGCAAATTGAGGAAATCAATCTCATCGAACCCGGGAAGAATTATGGCTGGCCCTACCGCGAAGGGCCCTTCCTCCTCGATCCGGATGGCATTACGGACATTGTCTATGAGCTCCCTCCCGATGACTCCGGTTACACTTATCCGGTGGCCATGTATGATCACGATGACGGTCGGGCCATTTCCGGCGGATTTGTCTATCGCAGTGATCGCATTCCCGACTTGAAAGACCAGTTCCTTGCCTCCGACATCCGTGACGGTACCCTTTTCCTGGTGCCGGCGGACGAACTCCAGCAGGGAACGCAAACACCCTTGAAAGAGTGGTTCATGCGCGACGACAGAGGCGTCATTAACGCCTACAACATGGTCGGCACCACGAACCGGACCGACCTCCGGATCGGCGAGGACCACTTCGGGGAAATCTACATCCTGACGAAACAGGACGCCAAGATCCGCAAACTGATTAGTACCGGTGAACCGCAGTCCGGATATGGGATATTCGAAGGTTATCCATGGGTCCAGCAATGGGTCGATTCCGGTGCATTCCTTGGCTGGGCCAATGTCGCCAACTATCCCTGGGTCTATCTCGAGTCGCTTGGCAAATACGGTTATGCCGCTCCATCCGATTCCCCGACCGGCTGGATGTACCTGCCAAATTATTGATTGGCTTAACTTTTGCCCGCCTTCTCCATGCGCTTACGGGCATGGGGATCGAGGATGCGCTTGCGCAGGCGGAGGATTTTCGGCGTAGCCTCCACGTATTCGTCGGACTCGATGTACTCGAGGGCCCGTTCAAGGGAGAACTTGATTGGCGGAGCCAACTGCACGTTCTTGTCGCTGCCTGAAGCCCGGAAATTGGTCAGCTGCTTGCCCTTGGTCGGATTGACCGGCAGGTCGAGCCGCTTGGGATTTTCCCCGACAATCATCCCGACATAGGTCTCCTCGCCGGGACCGACAAACAGCTTGCCGCGTTCCTCAAGGGCCATCAGGGCATAGCCGGTGGCGGCGCCCTGCTCCATGGAAACAAGTGTACCCGTCTGGCGGCTGACAATTTCACCGGCCAGGGGCTTGTAGGCATCGAAGAGGTGGCTCATGACACCGTGGCCGCTGGTCATGTTGACCAGGTCGAATTCAAAGCCGATCAATCCCCGGGTGGGAATGTTGGCCTCAATCGTGGTCCGTCCCATCATGTGGGCGTTCATCCCGGTCACCTGTCCCTTGCGGGAAGCCAGGTTCTTCATGATGCCACCCACGGTGTCATCCGGAACATCGATCCAGACATTTTCAAAAGGCTCGCACTGCTGGCCATCGACAACCTGCTTGATGACCTGCGGGCGGGAAACAAGAACCTCATAACCCTCCCGTCGCATTTGTTCCACCAGGACCGCAATCTGCATCGCTCCTCGCGCTGAGACCATGAACCTGGCCCCGTCACCCTCTTCATCCACCTGGATGGAGATGTTGGTCTTGGTCTCGCGGATAAGGCGTTCGCGGATCTGGCGTGAGGTCACCTTCTTACCATCCTTGCCGGCAAAGGGGCCGTCATTGACCGCAAATTCCATCTGGATGGTCGGGGGATCGATTTCCACAAAGGGCAGCGGTTCCTGTTCCGCTGTGGCAACTATCGTCTCCCCAATATCGACTTCCTCGAAGCCGGCCAGTCCAACGATGTTCCCGGCAACGGCAAGATGGGAGTCGGATGTCTGCAGCCCGGAGTATTCAAAGAGTTTCGTGATCTTGGCAGTTTCGCGTTTCCCATCCTTGCGGATGATCTGCAAGCGTTCCCCGGCTTGGGCCTCGCCACTGAGGATACGCCCGACTGCCACCCGGCCGACATAGTCGTTCCAGTCGATGTTGCTGACCAGCATGCGGAAGTCACCCTCCTCGACCGTCGGCGGATCAATGCGATTCATGATAGTCTCAAACAAGGCCGTCATGTCCTGACGGGGCCCCTCGAGGGACTGGTCCGCCCAGCCATTCTTGGCGCTGGCGTAGATAAAGGGAGCATTGAATTGGTCCTCGTCCGCCTCCAGGTCGAGAAACAGCTCCAGCACCTTGTCATGGACGGCCTCCGGATCAGCGTGCTCGCGGTCAACCTTGTTGATGACGACGATCGGCTTGAGATGCTGCTGCAGGGCCTTCATGAGGACAAAGCGAGTCTGCGCCTGCGGCCCTTCGTAGGCATCAACGAGCAGCAGGACCCCGTCGACCATCTTCATCACGCGTTCCACTTCAGCCCCAAAGTCGGCGTGCCCGGGCGTATCAACAATGTTGATCAGGTTCTCCTTCCAGTGGATGGAGGTGTTCTTGGCTTTGATGGTAATTCCCTTTTCCCGCTCCAGATCCATGGAGTCCATCATGCGGTCCTCGACCACCTGGTTTTCGCGGAAAAGGCCGCCAGCCTTGAGCATTTCATCGACCAGCGTCGTTTTGCCATGGTCGACGTGCGCGATGATGGCGATATTGCGGATGTTCTTCGGATTCATGCGGAAAAGCCGAAGACACAATCACTTCCTGAGGCTTTTGCACGCAAAATCGTCTACTGGAAATATGCTACCCCGGAGGCAAAGATCGGCTGTACCCGCTCACCGCTGATATTAATCCCAATGTGGTCTCCGACCCGCTCCGAGTGGCCCATCTTGCCGAAAATGCGCCCACACGGGCTGGTGATGCCCTCAATGGCATGCATCGAACCATTGGGATTCTCCGGCAGGGCCAGGGTCGGGCGGCCTTCCGCATCCACATATTGGGTTGCCACCTGGTCGTTCTGGAAAAGCCCGGCAAGGACATCCTCCGGCCCGACAAATCGACCCTCCCCATGGGAGACCGGGATCATGTACTCCTTGCCCAGTTCGCACTGGGAAAGCCATGGGGAAAGTTTGGAAACGACCTTCGTCCGGACATAGCAGGAGACGTGGCGGGCCAGGTGGTTGGTCGTCAGGCTTGGGTGGTCCTCCTGCATGGGCTTGATAGTTCCGAATGGAAGCAGGCCCAGTTTCACCAGTGCCTGAAAGCCGTTGCAAATGCCGAGGATGAGACCGTCGCGATCCTTGTAGAGACGGCGCGTGGCCTCCGCCACCCGCTCATTGCGGAAGATGGAGGCAATGAACTTGCCGGATCCTCCCGGTTCGTCACCGGCACTGAATCCACCCGCCAGCATGAGGATTTGGCTCTCATCGAGCTTTTCCTCAAGGGCCTTCAGGCTGGCTTCGATCTCCGCATGGGTACGGTTCCGGATGACAAGGATTTCCGCTTCCGCCCCTGCCTTCTCAAATGCCCGGGCGGAGTCGTATTCGCAGTTGGTTCCTGGAAAGACCGGGATCACTACCCGTGGCCGGGCTGTCTTGGTCGATGAGGTCCGGAAGCTATGCGGCTCAAACATCTGGCTCTGCGGGGGCGCTTCACCAGTCTCCACCCGCGTCGGAAAAACACTCTCCAAGGGCGCTTCCCAGAGCGCGCGCAGCTCGGCCAAATCAAGGCTCTCTTCCAATACCTTGATGGCAGGCTCAGCCGAAACATTCCCGATGACCACCCCTGGCAATGATTCGGGATCGGCCGAAGGAGCGAGTTCCAGCAGCAGGCTGCCGTATTCTTCAGCAAAGAGCTCCTCCACCGTAAGTGAGTCATTCAGGCTGACGCCCAACATGTTGCCGAGGGCCATGCGGGTAAGGGCGGCAGCGGTTCCCCCTTCGCGGACGACCGAGGCGGAGAGGATTTCCCCACGGCCGATGGCATCCGCTACAGAGGCATAGATTGCCTTCAGTTCCTCCCAGACGGGGATATCCGCTCCGTCCCGGGGAATGGAAACCTTCACGACCGCGTTTCCGGCTGTTTTGAATTCAGGGGAAATGACCCGTGTGACATCCACCGGGCAAACAGCAAAGGAAACCAGCGTCGGCGGCACATCCATGTCGCGGAAGGTGCCAGACATTGAATCCTTGCCACCGATGGCCGCTACGCCGAGTTCCTTCTGGGCCGTCCAGGCGCCGAGCAGGGCAGCAAAGGGCTTCCCCCAGCGCTCCGGTTCCCCACGCAGCTTTTCAAAATATTCCTGCAGGGTCAGCCAGGTCTCTTCCAGTCGTCCGCCCGTCGCGATAAGCCGGGAAACGGATTCCACGACGGCATACACTGCCCCGTGATAAGGACTCCAAGAGGATACTTCCGGCTGGAATCCAAAGCTCATCAAGGTCCCGTTGTTGGTTTCCCCCTTGAGAACCGGCAGCTTGGCCGCCATGGCCTCGGTCGGTGTCAGCCGTTCCTTGCCGCCAAACGGGTGCAGGACACTGGCCGCGCCGATGGTGCTGTCAAAGCGCTCAATCAGTCCCTTCTGGGAACAGACATTCAGTTTCCCGAGGATGGACTTCCACTGGTCGGCAAAGGTGCCATTAACAGACTTCGGCCGAAGCCGGTTCTCCGGTCCGGGATGTGCCACCTTGACGGTGGCCTGCTGGCGCACGCCGTTGGTGTCGAGAAAGGCCCGGGAAATATCAACAATCTTCTGCCCCCGCCAGGTCATGACAAGGCGCGGGTCCTCGGTGACTTCGGCTACCTTTACCGCTTCGAGATTTTCAACCGCTGCATGGTCGATGAATGCCTGCAAATCGCCGGCATCGAGGACAACAGCCATCCGTTCCTGGGACTCGGAGAGAGCAATTTCTGTCCCGTCGAGGCCGTTGTACTTCAGCGGTACCACATCAAGGTTGATCGATAGGCCGTCCGCCAGCTCGCCAATGGCTACCGAGACTCCACCGGCCCCAAAATCGTTGCAGCGCTTGATCATGCCACTGACTTCCGGGACCCGGAAGAGCCGTTGCAACTTGCGCTCCATTGGTGGATCCCCCTTCTGGACTTCGGCGGCATTCTCCAGTGCCGTGTCGGTATGAGCCTTGGACGAGCCCGTGGCCCCGCCAATGCCATCCCGACCGGTCCGGCCACCAACCAGGACAATCACGTCGCCCGGTTCGGGTGTTCCGCGGACCACCTGTGACCGCGGTGCCGCAGCGATGACAGCCCCGATCTCCATCCGCTTGGCAATGTAACCGGGATGGTAGACTTCGTTGACCATGCCTGTGGCCAGTCCAATCTGATTGCCGTAGCTGCTGTAGCCGTGGGCTGCTTCGAGGGTAATTTTCCGCTGGGGCAGTTTGCCTGGAAGGGTTTCCTCGATCGGCTGGCGGGGATCGCCACATCCAGTCACCCGCATCGCCTGGTAGACGTAGCTTCGTCCGGAGAGCGGATCCCGGATAGCGCCCCCGAGGCAAGTGGCGGCTCCACCAAAGGGCTCAATTTCCGTCGGGTGGTTGTGGGTCTCGTTCTTGAACATGACCAGCCACTCCTCTTCCTGTCCGTCTATCTCCACGGGTACCACGATACTCGCCGCGTTGACTTCCTCGGAAATCTCCAGCCCGTCCAGCTGACCGGCCTTCCGCAATGCCTTCATACCCATCAAGGCGATGTCCATGAGACACACCGGGCGGCCTTCAGGTTTCTCTCCGTATACAGCTTCCCGGGCTTCCTGATAAGAGGCCCAGGCTTGCTCGAGCGGTTCGCTGAGGGGACCTTTCTCAAATTCAACCGAAGTGATCTCGGTCAAGAAAGTCGTATGGCGGCAATGATCGGACCAGTAGGTATCGAGTAGCTTCAACTCGGTCAGCGTCGGCTCCCGCTCCGCTTCTCCCTGAAACCACTTCTGGCAAAAAGCGAGGTCCTCCGTCGACATGGCGAGTCCGAGGCTCTGGTGAAGGCTGTCCAGGAAGGCCGCATCGCCGGTGTTGAATCCCTTGATCGATTGCACCGGTTGGGGTTCGGGGACCGGATGAACCAGCGTCTCTGGTCGTTCCAAGCTGGCTTCGCGAGAATCGACCGGGTTAATCCGGTATGCCTTGAGGCGCTCCATTTCATCATCGGAAAGGCTGCCTTCCAGAATCAGGACCTCTGCACAGCGGACAACCGGTTGGCAGTCCGCCAGCAGCTTGAGACATTGCACTGCGGAATCCGCGCGCTGGTCGAATTGTCCCGGCAGGTATTCAACCGCAAATACCGCTTGCCCGTCTTCCCAAGGCCGGGTCTCCCAGGCAATCTCAATGGCCGGCTCCGCAAAGAGGGATTGCTTGCTGCCCTCCCAGACAGAATCGGGCACCCCTTCGACATCGTAGCGAAGCAAATGTCGCAGGCCGGTCAGTCCTTTCAATCTCAGGTCGCGGCCCACATCCTCCAGTAATGCTTCCGCCTCCTGACGGAATCCCGGCCGCTTTTCCACATACAAACGCCTGATCATGCATCTGAGATGAGGCAGCAGGAGAAAGACTGCAACTCTCAAAGATCAAGTAATTCCGACAAAAGATTTGCACCCCGCAAATGAGTCCTCCACGGTGCTCTCAAGTTATCCGGCAGCGTCGATGAGTGAACTGATCAAGCACGAATGTGGTATCGCCCTAATCCGGTTGAAACAACCGTTGGCCTACTTTGCGGAAAAATACGGATCGCCCCTTTATGGCTTCAGCAAACTGTTCCTCCTGATGGAGAAACAGCACAACCGCGGCCAGGATGGAGCTGGGATCGGCTGCGTTAAGCTGAACGTTCCCCATGGCCATTCCTTCATGCACCGGGAACGGGTCCTGCGCGAAAATTCCCTTGGTCCCCTTTTCCGCCGGCAACTCAAGCGCTACGACAAGGCCATCAGCAAGGGAATCATTATTCCGGAGTTCGTCGACACGGTGAAGTTGCATTTTGATTTCGGTGGCGAAATCCTCATGGGCCATCTTCGTTACGGGACCTCCGGCGACTTTACTGAGAGCTCCTGCCATCCCTATTTCCGGCGCAGCAACTGGCCGACCCGGAACCTGATGGTCTGCGGGAACTTCAACATGACCAACACCGGGGAACTCAACCGGCTGCTCATCAACCGCGGCCAGCACCCCATTTTCGATACCGATACCCAGACCATCCTTGAGGAGATCGGGTTTCATCTCGATGAGGCCCATGATGCCATCTATCACAAGATGCGCGACGAGGCCAAGATGCCCGGCCCGGAGATTCCGGAAGTCATCTCGAGGGAACTGGACATTGTCCGCATCCTCCGCAAGGCGGCCGGCGTCTGGGACGGGGGCTACTGCATTGCCGGGATGGTCGGCAACGGGGACACCTTTGTCATGCGGGATCCCCATGGCATCCGGCCCGCCCACTATTTTGAGGACGACGAGGTAATCGCCTTTGCCTCCGAAAGGGTCCCCTTGATGACCGCCTTCGACAAGGAAAAGGGAGATATCAAGGAAGTCCCGCCCGGGCATGTCGTTTCCATCAAGAACACCGGGGAAGTCCGGGTGGAAAGCTTCAGCGATGCTGCTCCCCAGACCAGTTGCACCTTTGAGCGGATCTATTTCTCGCGCGGGAACGACCCGGACATCTACCAGGAGCGCAAGGCCCTCGGGGCCGCCCTCTGCCCGCACCTGCTAAAGGAGATTGATTACGACCTGACCAACTCCGTCTTCTCCTACATTCCCAACACCGCGGAAACATCCAGTTACGGACTCCTCCATGGGTTGCGCCGCTACCGGCGTTCGGCGGTCAAGGACAGGATCCTCAAGGCCCACCAGGATGGAACCCTCGATGAACAACTCGTTGATGAGCTCATTCTCGATAACTGGCCCCGGGCCGAAAAGATTGCCCACAAGGACATCAAGCTGCGAACCTTCATTTCCAATGAGCAGGGCCGCAGCAAGCTCGTCTCGCACGTCTACGACATCACCTACGATGTCGTTCAGCCCAAGGACAACCTGGTCGTCCTCGACGACTCCATCGTGCGGGGAACAACCCTGCGGGAATCGATTATCAAGATTCTTTCCCGGACCAATCCGAAGAAGATCATCGTCGCCTCGACGGCTCCCCAGATCCGCTATCCGGACTGCTACGGGATCGACATGAGCGAGCTGGGCAAGTTCATCGCCTTCCAGGCCGCCATCGCCCTTCTCAAGGAACGTGGCGCACAGGAACGCATCGAGGATGTCTACCGGGCCTGCCTGAGAGAGGTAACCAAGCCGAAGGAAAAGCAGGTCAACTGCGTCAAGGACATCTACGCCCCATTCTCGGCTGTGGAAATTTCGGCCAAGATCGCGGAGATGCTCTATCCGAAGGACATCCCGTGGCAGGGCGAACTGTGTATCCTCTACCAGACCATCGAGGACCTCCACGCATCCATTCCGGAACATACGGGGGACTGGTACTTTACCGGCAACTACCCGACCCCGGGGGGAACACAGGTTGTCAACCGGGCCTTCATTGATTATTTTGAAAACCGCAGCGGACGCAGCTACGATGTCTAAAAATACCAAAAAGAAAAAGGCCTACGCCGAGGCAGGGGTCGATATTGCCCTTGCGGACAAGCTGCTTGACCAGGTCAAGCCCTACCTCAAGCAGGCCACCCGGAAGGAATCCCTCGGTTCAATCGGCGGATTCGGTGGATTCTTCGACATCTCCCGACTCAAGCAAAAGCATCCGGTACTGGTCAGCAGCACGGACAGCGTCGGCACCAAGGTCACCGCTGCCAAGGTCACCGGCATCTACCGGAATCTCGGGGCGGACATCGTCAACCACTGTGCCAATGACATCGCCGTCTGCGGGGCTGAGCCGCTCTACTTTCTGGACTACTACGCCACCGGCAAACTGAACCAGAACTACGTCACGCTTCTGAAAAGCCTGGCCAAGGCCTGCACCGCGGGCAACATCGCCCTTGTCGGCGGTGAGACCGCCGAGCTTCCCGGAGTCTACACCGAGGGGGAATGCGACCTTGTCGGCTCCATTGTCGGGGTCGTGGACAAGCCGAAAATCCTCACCGGTGCTGCTATCCGCCCTGGCGACGTCATGGTCGGTCTTGGATCGAGTGGCCTTCACACAAACGGGTTTTCCCTCGCCCGGAAGATTCTCTTCGGCGATCTTAAGCTGAAGGGGGATGACCTTCTGCCCGGCTTCCGTCAGAAGGCCGGCAATGCCCTCATGCAGCCGCATGTCAACTACAGCGGCTTCATCATGGAAGCCCTGCGAAAACTCAACAAAGGCCCGCTGGCAGCCCGCCGGAAGGAGAATAAGGTTTTCGGCCTCGCCCATATCACCGGTGGCGGATTCACTGGGAACATTCCAAGAATCCTCCCCGCCAATTGTGATGGTATTGTCGATACAACGACATGGAAACCCCTCCCGGTTTTCCAGGTTATCACGGGTGACGGACGGGTGGATTTTGACGAAGCCTACGAGGTCTTCAACATGGGCATCGGTCTCGTTGCCGTCATCGAGAAAGATACCGTCGATGCCTTCCTGAAGCTGGCCAAGAAACATCGCCACAAGGCCAACGTTATCGGGCAAGTCGTCAAGGGAAGCGGCATTGTCCAATTGAAGAAGTAATCGCATGGCTCAGAAATCGGCATCAGTTGAGTTCATTTACGGATTGAATCCCGTCTTCGAGTGCCTGAGGGCAGGAAGACGGACGGTGCACGAGGCCTTCGTCAACGAAAAGACGGCCACCAGCTCCCGGTTAAAGACGCTGGCCCGCCTGCTGGAGAAGAACGGCGTCCGCATGAACCTGACCGACAAGGGTCGCCTGCACCAGTTGTGCGGTTCATCGGAACACCAGAACGTGGTCCTGAAAGTTTCCCGCTATCCGTACGTTGCCAGTGACGATTGCCTGACTCACGAACGGGTTTTGCTGCTGGATAACGTGGAGGACCCGCACAACGTGGGAGCAATTCTCCGCTCAGCGGAGGTCTTCGGATACCATCACGTTCTCCTGCCGACAAAAGGGGTTCCCGAGGTCTACCCATCGGTTTCGAAAGTTTCTGCCGGAGCAGTGGAGTTTCTCAACATCGCCCGCGACTGCAGCGCGGTGACCTATTGCCAGAAGGCAGTTGAGGCAGGCTATACGGTTGCTTCGCTGGACATGAAGGGAAAGGTGCCACTTGATGATTTCGCAAGGGATGTTCCCTCCCCGCTCCTGGTCGTCATCGGAGGCGAAGACCGGGGCGTCGGACAGTTTATCCTCAACAACTCCTCTGCCGTCCTGGCCATACCGCAAAGCGGGAAGATCAACTCTCTCAACGCCTCGGTAGCGGCCTCGCTGACCCTTTACGCCTTGCGCAAGGACTGACTTTCCAGCCGGGCAAAGGCGGCATCGATAATCTTCGGGGAGACCTTCTCGCTGGTCCCCAGTTCCTGGGCGAATATCTGCACCTTGTATTCTTCCAGCAGCCAACGCAGCCGGCGCTTCTCAGCCGGCTCCGACTTGAGACCAGCAAAGCGGCGGATGTAAGCGACCAGCGGACGCGCCTTCTCCGCATCCTTGACAGGATTTTGCCGCGCCCTCTGGATTCGCCTGGACAAGGCATCAATGTAGCGCGGGTAGTGGTTTAGTCGCGACAAATCAAGGGAGCGAAGGAACCTCGGGTGAACCAGCGCGTCCAGCTCGGTCTTCCATGGAGAGTCAGGATGGATCAACGTCATGACCTTATCCCGCTCCTTGAGGATTCTTTCCAGCAAATCGACATACTTTGGGACAAGACCCCGCATATTCTCCCTGGCAGCCATACTCACCTTCTCCAGTGTGGCAGGGTCCAGGGGCAGCGGGTCCTCACAGGCCAGCAGGGAACGCCGAATGAGGGCAAAGGATTCGGCCGCTAGGGTCTTCGAATCCATCATCGCGGCAAATCCGAGCCCGACCCGTTTCACTTCCTTGGCCAAGTCACGTTGCAACCACCCCAAGTCCTTGCCGACCGCCTCCTCACACAAGGCCATGAAGCCGGCAAGGGTTGCCCGTCTGGCGGCCGCCTCGGTGGCGAACAGCTTCAGGGAAATACCGTCCTTCCCTGCTTCCAATCCCGGCCAAGCCTTGACCGGCAGGCCGGCAAGGTTACCCAACACAAGTTCCGTTGGTAGCTTGGGCAGGGTTGAGGGGTGGACGACCTTCATCTCGTACTTCCGGCAACCTTCCTGCCAGACCTTCAGCTTGTCGCGACCCTCCCCTTTATCAAAGGAGGCCCGAACCGCTTCCCGATATTGCTGGCTGACGTCATCCCAATTGCGGCCCGTGGCAACCGTCCTCTTCTTGCGGTCGATTACTTCGACCCGCGGCTTCAGGTAGTCGGGCACCGCATCCGGGGCCCAGTCCGTCGGCCAGATACGGATACCGCGGGTTTCCCCGAGCAGGCGCGTCAGTTGGTCGACAAGGCTGCCCTTGTCCGGAGCAACCGCCAGGGCCAACTCCTGCACCACATCGGCCATGGGGAACAGTTGCTTGCGGGTATCCTTGGGCAGGCCACGAAGAAGAAACTCGATCCGCTGCTTGATATAACCGGGAACGACCCAGTCGATCATCGAGGCGTCGACCGACTCAAACTGCTCCACGGGAATCTTCAGGGTCGCGCCATCCTCATCCTCTCCCGGCTTGTAGGCGTAGGACAGGTCCAGTCGGACCCCACTCATTTCCGTCGCGTCGGGAAAGGCCGCCAGCTCTTCCGCCTCGTCTTCTCCCGGCAACAAGTCTCCCTCGCTGGCGAATAAAAAGTCGGCCTTTCCGCCATGATGGTCCCGGATAAAGGCCTTCAGGTCGCCGAAGGATCCCACGCGTTCAATCCGCTGCGCGTAAAAACGATAGAGCCGCTCATCAAGTGCCCAGGTCCCGCTCATGCGCAATCGCGTTTGCCGGTCCCGGACTTCCTCAAGGAGCTTCTGGTTGGCTTCATGGAACGGCAGTCTTGTCCTCAATCGTCCCTCAACCAGTGCCTCGCGGATGAAGATTTCCGTCGCCTCACGCGGGTTGATTTTCAGGTAGGCTGTCCGCTTGGCAGCAACCTCGAGCCCGTAGAGAAGGATCCGCTCCCGGGCCATGACGCGCTCACCCTTTTCATCATAAACCGGATCGGTGTATTTATGATTCAGTACATGCTCTCCGACCCGGAGGATCCAAGCCGGATCGATACGTGCAACTGTCCGGGCATACAAACGCGTAGTCTCCATGAATTCACCCGCGAGGATCCATTTGGCCCCACCCCCTTTGGAGTGCGCTGACATGTCAGCGCCTTTTTTCTGCTTTCCACCCTTTCCCCTCGCCAGCTTCTTGAATAGCGTCGATCCCGGAAAGACCATCTCCTTACGGTTGCGGGTGGCCCGGTAGTGGTTGGTTTCCTCAAGTTGGGCTACGCCCGAGAGAAGTCCGCTCAGAAGGGCACGGTGGATTTGCTCGAACTCGGCCGGTTCCTTGTTCTCCCGGAACATCCGGATGTCCTTCAAGGTCCGCTCCAGCTGGGCATGGATGTCCCGCCACTCCCGCATCCGGAGATAGCTCAGGAAGTGGGCCTTGCAGAACTTGCGCAGCTGGTTCTGGCTCAGGCGTTCCATCTCATCGTGGTAACTATTCCAGATGTTCAGGAGGGTCAGGAAATCCGACTCCTCATGCCGGAACTTGCGGTGCATCTCATCCGCCTCCTTGGCCGCGTCCATTGGCCGCTCGCGAGGGTCCTGGATACTGAGACCCGCGGCAATTACGAGGATTTCATGAACACAGCCCTCCCGGTTGGCCTCCAGCAGCATGCGGCCCACCGTCGGGTCAACCGGAAGGTGTGACAACTTGCGGCCCAAAGGGGTCAGCCCTTGGATTTTGGCATCCAGCGCCCCCAGCTGGACCAGGAGTTCATATCCGGAGCGGATAGCCCGCTCCCCCGGGGGCTCGATAAAGGGAAATGTGCGGATGTCCCCAATCTTGAAAGCGATCATCCGGAGAATCACGTCGGCGAGATTGCAGCGCAGGATCTCCGGCGTGCTGTATTCGGGACGACCGAGGAAATCCTGTTCACTATAAAGGCGGACACAAACTCCTTCACTTAAGCGGCCAGCACGACCTTTGCGTTGGTTGGCCGAGCTCTGGGATACCTTTTCAATCGGCAGCCGCCGGGTATGAGTCGCGGCACTGTAACGGCTGACCCGGGCCAGACCGCTGTCGATGACAAACCGGATCCCGGGAATGGTAATCGAGGTCTCCGCTATGTTCGTTGAGAGGATGACTTTGCGCAGGCGACCAGATTTAAAAATGCGGTCCTGCTCATCCGCGGTCAGGCGTCCGAAAAGAGGCAGGACCTCCAAGCGGGTCAGGCCGCGCTTTTCCAAGAGGTCACGGGTCTCCCGGATATCCTTTTCCCCCGGAAGAAAGACGAGGATGTCGCCGGGACGATTCCAACTGACGATGTCCTCAACGGTCCGGACAATGGCATCCACGTAGGTCATGTCGCCGGTGTCTTCCAGCACCTCGTCAATCGGGGCATAGACGGTTTCAACAGGGTAGAGGCGACCACTCACCTCAAGGATAGGGGCATTGCCGAAGGCCTTCGAAAACGCCTCGGTGTCAATCGTGGCGGAGGTAATGATGACTTTCAGGTCCTTGCGCCGTTGCAGCAAAAGGTTCAGGTAGCCCAGCAGAAAATCGATGTTGAGACTGCGTTCGTGCGCCTCGTCGACAATGATGACGCTGTACTGCCGCAGGTCTGCATCGCCCTGGATTTCCGTCAGCAGCATGCCGTCCGTCATCACCTTGATCAGGGTGTCGGGGCGGGTCTTGTCCGTGAAACGGATCTTGGCGCCGACCTCCTGCCCCCAGACAACGCCAAGCTCCTCAGCGATCCGGCGGGAGATAGACAAGGCCGCTACTCGCCGCGGCTGGGTACAGGCAATCTTTCCCTTTTCCGCCAACCCTGCCTCAAGGCACATCTTAGGAATCTGTGTCGTCTTGCCGGAACCCGTTTCCCCGGCCAGCACAACAACCGGGTGATTGCGGATGAGATCAACAATCGCCTCCCGGTGGGCCGTGATCGGCAACTCCTCGGGATAGCGAATTTTCAACTGACCTTTACCGGGCATCAATTCCCCAGAGCGAAGCAGCTAATTCCGAAGCAGACAAGTTTACTTAGAGAGTCGGCGCTTCAGCACTGGTCACGCTTAAACTCAAGCCACTTCCCGTTTCATCCCGCTCGATATAGACCCGGAGGCAGGCCGCCCGGCTTTGCGACAGATCCCAGCCGTGTTGACGATAGACATCCGGGAAGAGGACGGTCTCAGCCATCCCGGTTTCATCGGCCACGGAAACAAACTTCATCAACTCCCCCTTCACGGTCCGGTGCAGGCGGTGACAAACCTGGATGCCGGCAATGCGCATCTCCCGGCCGACAAAGTCCCCGAGGCTCCTTACCGGGACCGTGTTACTGCGGTCCACCCTGCGCATCCAGAGGGCAAATGGATCCAAGGTCACCGGATAACCCAGCAGATCCGCCTCGCCTTCCGCCATTTCAACTTTCCCGGGCTCCGGAAAGACCGGTCGCGGCGAGCTGTTGGCGGCAAAGAGGTCCTCTGCCTCACCGTACTGGCGCCGTCTCACCTGGCCGGCATGCCAGACCGCGGCATGCCGGTTCTCAAAGAATGCCCGCAAGGCTCCGGTCCGCGCCAGCAACTCCGCCTCGGCTGGCTCCGGACGGGTACGGCTGACAAAATCAAGCCAACCACGGAAGGCCCCGCGCTGCCGCGCCTGTCTCCACCCTCCCAGGAAGCGTTCACTCAATCCCTTGATCTGCCACAAGGGAATGTGGACGCGCTTATCCTCCACCCGGTAGGCTTCTCCCGGCCATTGCACGTCGGGCAGGACAAAGCGACCCCCATGTCGCAGGATTTCCATGACATAAACCAGGGGAGCATAAAAACCGCGCCGGTTGTTGAGAACAGCCGCGAGGAAGTGCAGCGGCCAATGGTACTTGAGCCAGCAACCATGAAAGGCCTCAATGGCATAGGCGGCCCCATGCGCCTTGTTGAACATGTAACCGGAAAAGTCCCGCAGTTCCCGCCAGACCGTCTCGATCTCGTCCTCCCCGCGCCCCTTCCGGAGCGCGCTGGCCCGGAAAACCGCCTCCAGTTCATCCATCACATTGTCGTCCGACTTCTTGATCAGAATCCGTCGCAGTAAATCCGCCGTGCCGAAATCCATCCCGGCAAAGCGGTTGGCCACGAGGAGGATATGTTCCTCGTAAATCATCAGCCCGTAACTGTCATACAGCACCTCCTCGAGCACCGGATGGGCGTACTGCGGCGGTTCCATCCCCAGGTAACGGCGGGCAAACTTCGTCTTCTTGTCCTCATTGGCCGCCCCCGGACGGATCACTGAAACCGTGGCCACAAGGCAGTCGATATCGGCACAGCGGCACAACTTGAGCAGACTGGTCATGGCCGGCGACTCAATGTGGAAGACCCCCCGCGCCTCGCCATTTTGAACCAGCTCATAAATACGATCATCCGAATAATCGATCCCCTCAAGGGGATTCAGCGGATCCGGACCTTCGTCCTTTGTCCTTTGTCCTTCGTCCCTCAAGTTCTCGCAACAATCCCGGATCACGCTCAATCCGGCCTGGCCCAGCAAATCCATCTTCAGCAAACCGAGGTCCTCGACCGGGTCCATCGACATCTGGGTCATGGAGAATCCCCTGGCACTTCCCCCGACCGGGGTGAAACCGGTCAATGGCCGGTCGGCAATGACCATGCCGCAGGGATGCATCATCGGATGGCGGGGCAGGCCGTGGAGATCCACCGCGCGCTCCACCGCCTCCCGGAAACGGTCGTCCGCCCAGGCGCCCTGCGCCTCGACATAGCCCTCCCGATCGCTGAGGAATTTCTTCAGGGAACCATACGGCAGGCGTTTGCTCCAAGCGTGGGCCTCGTGTGCCGGGACGCCCATGGCCTTGGCCACCTCGGTCACGGATGCCCGTCCCTTAAAGGTGGCAAAGCCGCCTATCATGGCCACCCGGTCGAGACCGTAGCGTTCATACAGCCAGGCCATGATCTCGTCCCGCCGGTCCCATGGCAGGTCGAGGTCGATGTCCGGCAACTTGCTGTGCTTCATCCGTTCGCGGTTCAGGAAGCGCTCAAAGCGCAACCCGAAGCGGAAAGGGCAGACGTTGGCCACCCCAAGGGCATAACAGATGAGGCTCCCGGCCGCACTCCCCCGGGCGAGAACGGGAATATCCCGCCGGGCGCACTCGTCGACAACCTCCGCAAAGACAAGGAAGTAACCCGCGTATCCAGTTTCCGCTACAACTGCCAATTCCCTCCGGATGCGCTCCAGCAGCTTCTCCCGCGAGGGCTTGTCCCGCCAGGGATAGGACTGCCCGTACCGGCGCACTATCCCGCGCAGGCAGCGCCATGCCAAAAGGCGGTTCTGCCGGGTCTTTCCAGTCGCCGTCTCCCCCACACCGGCATTCCGGTGAACGAGCGGGTTTGGCAGGTAGATTTTTCCGTAGCGGTAGTCAAAATCACAGGCAGCAACAAAAGCCCGGGTTTGCTGCAACACCTGGGGGACCCGGGCAAAGCGCCGCTCGAGCGCTTCCGGTGAAAGCAGGCCATACTCCCCCGGGGGCAACTTGTCGGGATGACGCTGGCCCAAGCGGGTCAGGGTCCCCATGGCCTGCAGGAGCTCCAGCAAACGGCTCCCCTTCCGGGTTCCATCATGCCGGGCCCCGTTCATGACAACCCAGCGATCCCAGCCATGCCGCTGCAGTTCACTGAACGCCCGCCGCTGCAGCAACTGCTCCGTCGCATTGTGCCAGCACAGCTCCAGCCACAGGTTATCCCAGCCATACTCCAGCAACCGCTCCCAGGCCCCTCGCCACCGCGGGAAGGCCCCAATCCGGCCACCGTAGGCATGCCCCACCCGGATCGGACAGGAGAGCCAAATACCGTCCGCCGTCTCTACCTGCAGGCGCTCAATCCCCTCCCACTCCACTTCACCACCGTTGGCCTCGCTGACCAAACGGCAAATGGCGGCATACCCGGCTTGGTTGCGGACCGTCAGCTGAAGCCACTCCGGGACAAAGTCCCGCACCCGCATCCGGCAGCCCAGCACCATCCGGAGACCTGCCCGGTCACAGGCCTGGGAGAATTCCACCCCGCCGTAAAAGCCCCCTATGTCGGCCAGCCCGGCACCTGTGTAGCCGCAAGCCAGCAGCCGTTCCACCAGCTGCCCCACTGTCCACCCCGCCCCGTAAAAGCTGTAGGCACTGAAGTTTCCCAGACTGAACACGAACAAGCCATACTAGTATACATATGTATACCTTCAAGACTGAATCGCTTCCCGGGAGAAAATTCCGTGAACCCTGACAACTAACTCTATTGGCGGATGCCCCAGCGGGTCTCGATGGCGACAGGCAGTTTGTCAGGATAGTCGAGGGTGTAGTGGAGGCCCCGACTCTCCTTGCGCTGGAGCGCACACATGATGACCATCTCCGCCACTTCGACAAGGTTACGCAGCTCCAGAAGGGAAGGTTCCACCTTGAAATTCCAGTAGTATTCGTGGATTTCCCGCTTGAGGCGCTGGACACGGGTCTGCGCCCGCTGCAATCGCTTGGTGGAACGGACAATGCCGACGTAGTCCCAGAGGCAGCGTTTCAATTCGTCAAGATTGTGGCTGATAATGACCCGCTCATCACTGCCATGGAGGTCTCCATCCACCCAGTCCGGCAAGTCGGCCGCCTCGAATGAAGCCGAGCGGAGGAACTCATCCACCTTCAAGGCACCCCTATGGGCCATGACGACCGCCTCCAGCAAGCTGTTGCTGGCGAGGCGATTGGCTCCTTGCAGGCCTGTGCAGGCAACCTCCCCACAGGCATAAAGCCCACTCAGGCCGGTCTTGGCATTGAGGTTGGTTCGTACACCGCCACAGAGATAGTGCATGGCCGGAACCACCGGAATGGGTTCATGGGCGATATCAATACCGGCTTGGCGGCAGCGCTCCATGATGTGGGGAAAACGTTCCTTGAGGAATTCTTCCGACTTATGGCTGATGTCGAGCCAGACATGCCGGGAACCGGACTTCTTCATCTCACTGTCGATGGCCCGGGCAACGATATCACGCGGGGCCAGATCCTTGCGCGCATCGTAGCGCGCCATGAAGGCCTCGCCATTGAGATTACGGAGAATCCCGCCCTCTCCACGGACAGCTTCGCTGATCAGAAATCGATCCTCAGTACTGGCATAGAGGGCAGTGGGATGAAACTGGATGAACTCCATGTTGCGGATTTCCGCCCCGGCCCGGAAGGCCATCGCGATGCCGTCACCCGTGGCAATGGCCGGATTGGTGGTGTAGAGATAAACCTGGCCGATACCTCCGGTACACAACATGACCACCGGAGCAGCATAGGTCTGGACCATCCGATCTTTGGTGTTGTATCCATAGAGTCCCAGAATGCGGTTTTTGGTGGCATCCACCTGATGGCCGGCAAGCGCCAGTTTGCGGGTTGTTATCAGGTCGATGGCGTGCACATGCTCCAGCAAGGTAATGCGGGGATGGGTTTCCACTGCGTGGACAAGGGCCTCCTCGATAGCCTTTCCGGTCAGGTCCTTGACGTGAAGGATCCGCCGCTTGGAATGCCCACCCTCCTTGTGCAGGGATACCCGCCCGTCGTCGAGCTGGGAAAAGTCGACCCCGAGCTCGTGCAATTCCTTGATCCGGTCCGGGCCATCCTCAATGATGTGGCGTACGACCGCTTCGTCACAGAGACCGTCTCCGGCCGTCAAGGTATCCTGGACATGCAGTTCAAAATCGTCTGTTTGTGAAGTAACAGCGGCAATCCCTCCTTGGGCATAGTTGGTATTGCTCTCAGCCCGTTCCTTCTTGGTCAGGATACAAACAGAGTGCCCACAATCGGCCACCTTCCGGGCGAAGCTGAGACCGGCGATTCCACTGCCAACAACAAGGACGTCAAATGACTGTTGCATGATAAAGGATTGATGAAAGTCAATAAACGGACGAGCCCGGCTAGAGGAGAATATTATCAATCAGGCGAACTTCGTCACACCAGATAGCGGCGACAATCAATGCTTCTCCAGTAACGATTTCAGCACGGACCGCTTGCATCGTCCGCGGTTCGACAATGGAGACGTAAATGACCCGCAAGCGCCGATGTTGGGAAATGTGGTGAATCACTTCGGCAACAACCCGGTCGACATTGGTGATGCCGGTATCAACCAGGCGCTTCCCTTCCTGCAAGGCGCCATATAGGGCGCTCGCATCCCGCAGTTGAAAATCGTTGAGGTAAGTATTCCGGGCACTGCAGGCCAATCCGCTTTCCTCACGAATGGTGTCAACCATCTCTATCTCCACCGGGAAGTGCAATTCCTGGAAGAACTTGCCAAGGACAACCGCTTTCTGCGCATCCTTCTGGCCCAGGAACAATTTATCCGGTCGGATGAGATTCAGGAGCATCGTGTGATAGGTACAGACTCCGTTGAAATAATTGGTCCGGGAGACCCCGCAAAGGGTGCGGCTGACAGAGGTCTCGGTGACACTCGAGGAAAAGCCTGGTGGAAAAAGGGTCTGCGCATCCGGCCGGAAGAGGATATCGACGCCCGCCTCACGGCAGAAGGCCTCATCCTTCTCCGGTGTCCGTGGATACCGCTGAAAGTCCTCGTTGGGACCAAATTCCAGCGGATTGACCAAGGTTGACACAACCACGGTGTCGACACTTTCCCGGGCCTTCGCGATCAGGGCGCCGTGTCCCGGATGGAGCGCTCCACTGGTTGAGACAAGGCCAATGCCGCTGCCCTTCGTACGGAGGTCCAGGGAAACCGCCTGCATCTGCATGGATTCTTCGATTATCTGCATGAGACCTCCCTATCCTTGCCCAGCAGCAACGCTCTCTCAAGGCTTTTCCGGCGGAATTCCGTGTCGGAGGCATTTTGCCTCTTGTCTCCACGGCAATTAAGCGTTCCTTGTATCCCACCATGGCACAAATCAATGACAATTACCTGAAGTTGAAAGCGTCCTACCTTTTCAGTGACATCGCCAAGCGGGTTGCTGCCTTCACTGAGGCCAACCCGGAAAAGACCATCATCAAGATGGGTATCGGGGATGTCACCGAGCCCCTCCCGATGGTCTGCCAAGAGGCGTTCCATGAGGCAATTGACGAAATGGGCACCCGGGCCGGCTTTCATGGATATGGCCCCGAACAGGGATATCCCTTTTTGCGTGAAGTCATTGCCCGGAATGAATTCCAGTCACGGGGTTGCTTTATCGAAGCGGACGAAATTTTTGTCTCAGATGGATCGAAGTGCGATTGCGGCAACATCCAGGAGATATTCTCGACCAACTCAAAAGTCGCCATTCCGGATCCTGTCTATCCGGTTTATGTCGATACCAATGTCATGGCTGGCCGCTCCGGCCTGGACAGGGATGGCCGCTATGAGGGGCTGGTATACCTGGAGTCCACCCCGGAAAACGGGTACGTTCCCTCACCTCCCGAAGAAAAGGTCGACATGGTCTACCTTTGCTTCCCCAACAATCCTACCGGGGCCTGCGCCAGCCGGGAGCAGCTCCAGGCATGGGTGGATTACGCCCGCGACTGCAATGCCGTCATCCTCTTTGATGCTGCTTACGAATCCTTTATCCGGAATCCAGAGATTCCCCACTCAATTTACGAACTGGATGGTGCCAGGGAGTGCGCTATTGAATTCCGGTCCTTTTCCAAGAATGCCGGTTTCACGGGTACCCGCTGCGCCTACACGATCGTCCCCAAGGACCTTCAGGCCGTTGATGGCAAAGGCAACAAGGTGATGCTCCATGGACTCTGGAATCGCCGCCATACCACGAAGTTCAATGGTGTCGCCTATCCCGTCCAGAAAGCGGCGGCGGCCATTTACACGGATTCCGGAAAGGCTGAAGTAAGCAAACTGACTGATTTCTACATGGCCAATGCTTCCATCATCCTGGAAACAATGAAGGGCCTGGGGTTTGCCTGTGTTGGCGGCACCAATGCTCCCTACGTTTGGATAAAAACTGACATGCCATCATGGGATTTCTTCGACAAGCTGCTCAATGAAACGGCCATTGTCTGTACGCCGGGAGCCGGATTCGGTCTATGTGGAGAAGGTCACTTCCGGCTCAGCGCATTCAATTCGAGGGAAAACGTGGAGACGGCCATGACACGTATTGAGGCGGCTTTCAAGAGCTGACTAAACCACTTCGTGGACTGCCATTAATCAGTGGGTAATCCCTGCGTCCCGGGTACATCCTTGTGCCGGGTCATCAACTTTTTTGGCCGGATAGGCGGCATGCAGCGACGGTCACTTTCATCCGTTGCCTTCTGTTGGGCCTTCGGGTTGAGACACAGGAGCCCCGCCAACGCACCCAACCAAAGACAGGCATCGAGCACTTGCACGGATTCGCTGGTCACATCCATTGTCAGGATGTGCATCAATACCTTGAGCAGGAAGGGAAACACCAGCACGGCCGCAAGGTACTTGCGTTCGGAAAGCCCGATCATCCAACCAACCAGGGCGGCGAAAAGCAGCACCCGGTAGAACCACTTGTAAACCGGAACGATAGTCTGGTTATAGGTCACCAATTGCTTATTGGAGCGCTTTTCCATCACCTGAACCACGGTTCCAGTCGCCCGCATGATCTTGACCAGTTCGGTGCGGACTTCTTGTGCCTGACGCTCTGTCCGGAATCTCGTCCAGACGCGATAATCGCTGTTCAAGGGTTCCTGACCGTAAGTGTTCACGTCAGGCAGGAATAGCCCCCAGCCGGTAAGTCGTCCCCACGCAACCAGTTTCGCCCGCAGGGGGAGTTCGTCCATGGATGCTTCGGCCAGCCCGGAAAACTCCTTCATGGCCGGACCATCGAATGAATAATCGTTAGAGGCCCGTTCATTGATGATCTTTCCATATGCTGGTGAACCTACAAGGGCCCGGACTTCAAACATACCGCTGGTAAAAGGTGCTACTGCTGATGGACCCGGCAAGCTGCAGACGGCAGGATTATCCGCTTCCAGGCTACTTAAGTAAAGAGATCCTCCAAACAGGACGACAAAGGGAATAACGGCTTGGCTGGCGGCTCTCCAAAGCACCGACATACCCCAGAATTCACTACCTCGGACCTTCACGGTCCACCACACCGTGCCCGATACCAGTCCAATCGGGAGCATGTACAACATCAAGCCGGTGGGGGTAATGGCCGCCGTCCAGAAGGCAAACAGGCTGAAGAGGATAATCCCAAGCCAGCGCAAGAAACCATCCCTTTGCCAATAGAGCAAAAATGCGGCCATGGAGAGCATCCAGCAACTAGCGGCCACACTCTCCACCCCTATGTGCCGACTGGCAAAGATTACCGGGGGGGAGACCATGGCAAGGAGGACAATCGGCCCGAGAAAATATCCCTGAATCAGGCGCACCAGCGACAAGCCAAGAATCAGCAGGGCCAGACAGAAGAAGATTGCCTGGACAATGGTGTGATTGGTCAGGTCCCAACTTGTCCATTCACCCACTTGGGCCAAAAACGTGGGATAACCCGGCCGATGGCCTTGGGAAGGCAGATCGGAGCCATCGCTCGATGTCCCGATTGCCTGTAACAGGTACCCCTCGCTTTCTCCCGGGGAAAATGCCGGCATTGCATGCCGGACCAGATGTAGATGGGCAACCGCTCCAATGATGGCACAAACCAAAAACACGAGGACCTCGTGGAAGGGAGCCTTCTTCCGGTAGGCATGGACGCCATCCGGGAAACGGACAAACGTAGCCAGGGAAAAGAAGAGAATGAATCCAACAACGACAAATCCAAATGTGGCCTTGAACCAGATGGCGAGCCACTCGAAGGGTGATGTTGTCGGTAGGTAAACGGAAACCGGAACCGCACCTCCGGGTTCAGCCTGGACCCGGTAGCCAGTGCTGATCTTGTTCACCCGGACGCCAGTTTCGTCGAGTTCATCCAGCAAGGATAGATCCATCGAATAGGTCTCCGCCCCCTCAGTCAGGCAGGTAACATTGAGATCCTTCAGGACGACATCACCGACTGTTCCGTCCGGGAAGACCAGTGCCAATTCATAGGAGGGACGAGGCGGCAACTCTGTCCCCCACTTCCATTGATAGCCCTCAGGATCTCCAAGTGGCACCAAAGGAAGTGGCTCCTCGTCGACGGCATACGCCAACTGGACGTTCTGGGCGGAGCCTGCACCAAGGGAGAGGACAACTGGATGGTTGGATGCGTGCCACCAGGGAAGAACAAATGCCATCAATAAAAGGTACAGCACCAGCTCAACTACCGCGAAGCTGATATAAAAGCGGCGCAGGACAACCTTTTGGCGAATCTCATCCATTAAAAACCTTATGCAGGATTATCAGCATCACCTGAACTTGCAATCGTAGAATGGTCTCAGGCCAGCAATAATATGGCTACCAAAAAAAGGTAAAGTATTTGTAAATAGATACAAGTGAAGTGGAGGCATCCTATTGATGGAACCACTTGAACCCCAAGAGGGATCCCCACAAATGGAAAAACTGGGAATACCAGTAAGCGGACCGTCGGCGCAGAAAATAGGATGAACCGGACTTGGCGACAACGCCCCAAGTGCTGAGTCGCTCTAACCGCACCGAGAGCATATGCTGCTTGCCATAGGCGGCTTGTAATTCCTTTCGGCTTATGCTGCCTGCTTGTTCGACGAGGAGCATGAAGTAAAAGCGCCTCCCGCTTTCCGAGACACACATCACCGAGATGTAAAGCAGCAGCAGGCAAACAAGAGTGATGACTGAATAAACCAACCAGAGAGCCTTCTCGGAGGCAGAATCCCCAAGGAGGAAACCCGCTACAACCAGTAGAAGGAGAAGGGCAAAGAAAGCCGAACGGGCAATCGTACCCTGCCCCGGAAGGGATTTCCTCTCCGGAAACAGCTTCAACTGCAATCGGTTCAGGCCTACCGTAAGCGGAAAGTACAGCAGGAGAATCAAAAGCAACTGTATGGTATCGCCCATGGCTTAACCTTTTGGATCGTCGAAGCCAGCCGACTTCCTCAAGAAATGAATGAACTTGAGCGTTCGTTTGCCCCGGGACGCGAGTTGGAGATTTCCCTCAGAATCCTCGCTGGCAAACTGTTCACCGACCAGGCTATCCAGTGAATTCCCGGAAAGGACTTTTTCAGTCAGGACTGATTTTAAGGCTTCCTCCGGGCATCCCTTTCCACCCGCCTGAGCGACGAGCACTGTTATCAGCATGGTCGGGGAAGCTGCCTGAGCGGCGGGGTACCAGAAGATATAGGCACTCCCCAGACTAGTGCTGAGGACAAGGGAGAGGAAGCAGGCGTGGAAGGAAAGCGATCCAAGAAGAAACAGGACCGAGAGAATAACCAGCGGGAAGAGAATCAAGCAGGCCAGGAGGGCCCTGAGGTCATCAATTGGCCTGGAGAGCCGCCACCAGGCCAAGTGCAATAGCCAGCCAGCAAGGCATGCCGATATTCCTGTAATGAGAATTCCTATACTCACGGAATCAGGTCCCTTCCATCTCCAGAGGCTTGAACTCGGGCTCCATTTCGGTAAGCGGATGTCCAAATGCAATTTTCGGGTAAACGTTGCCCTCAGGATCCAGCATGACTTGCAGCAACACCGGTCCTTCGGGATTCTTCCAGAAGAAGTCAAGGGCGGCCGGAACCTGACTTTCCTCCTCAATCGTCATGGCAGGGATGCCATACGCTTCGCTGACCCTGGTAAAGTCGGGCGCGGTATAACCCCACATCGTCGAATGATACCGGGAATGGAAATAGCTCTGCTGGAATTGGCGGACCATGCCGTGACAACGGTTGTTGATAACCAGCATCTTGACCGGAAAGTTGTTTCTCCGGACTGTTTCCAGTTCCTGGAGGTTGAGCTGGAATCCCCCGTCTCCTGCAACAAGGACCACCGGCCCGTTTCCATTGTCGCATACGGCCCCGATTGCCGCCGGAAGTCCATAACCCATGGCACCCATTCCGCCGCTGGTCAGGAAACGTTGCCCCTGTTTGAGCTCGAGACATTGCGCACTCCACATCTGGTGCTGCCCGACGTCAGCGACATAGGCCCGGGCGCTGCCCCCCTGACGGGAAAGGTCGGTCAGGAACCGGCAGGGATTGATGCCTTTGCTGCTGCGGTATTCTGCTTCGGCCGGCCACTCGGACTGCTTTTTTTCAATCTCGGCGAACCAATCGGCGATGTTCAGGGAGACCTTTGGCATAGTGGCCAGGCTACTGGAGAGAAACGACTGCAAGTCAGCGACGATAGCCTGGCATCCCTCGACCCGGTTATTGACTTCTGATGGATCAACATCGACGTGGAAAATCGATTTCCCGGTCTTGAAGGAATCCACATCAGCACCGGTCTGTCGGATATCGAGCCGGCTTCCGAGTACCAGGAGCCAATCCGCCTGCCCGACGGCGTAATTGGACCACCGATTGCCATAGGATCCGTAAAAGCCCACCCTTTGGGGATGCCCGTGCTCGAGGACATCATTTCCCAGCAGTGAGAAAACAGCCGGGATTCCGAGTTTCTCAAGAAAGTCACGCAATGGCCCGCGGATACCGGGTTGGGCACCACCGCTACCGATAATGGCCAGTGGGCGGCTGGCCGACGACAGGCTGCTCCACAGATCCTGTGGTATCCCAACCTCTGCCGTCGACGGTCCATCCGGGAGGATTTCCGTTCGTTCAACAGGATCCCGCTGAACATCCATGGGGATATCGATCAAAACAGGCCCCGGGCGCCCACTCACAGCCAACGAGAAGGCTTTATCCAGCACATCCGGAAGGCTTGCGGCATCCTGTACCAGCCAGCTCCCCTTGGTAATAGGCCTGGCCATGGAAACGATGTCCGTCTCCTGGAAACCGAGCTGGCGCACTCCCCTGTTGCCCTTGAGTTCGTGGGTGTTGACCTGGCCCGTGATGAAGACCGCCGGCACGGAATCGAAGAAGCAGGAGCCGATTCCCGTGAGAAGATTGGTTGCCCCGGGTCCGCTGGTGGCCATGGCGACTGCGGGCAGGTTGCGCATCCGCCCCAACCCGTCAACGGCGAAGGCTGCCGCTTGCTCATGGTGCATGCTGACCACACGAAGCTGGCCCCGGCGATGCACGGAGTCCAGCAGGTGGGTAATCATGCCACCGACTACCTCGAAGACAACACCCACCCCCTTTGCATGGAGATAGTCAGCTATGTAATCGGATGCCTTCATGTTTTTCGGTATGGAGAAAGACAAAGTTGGTCTCAATCGTGGATTCAGTTACCGCATCGACAGGCCGGGCTCCTTCCTTGCCCAAACCGTGGCACTGGTAACCGCGGTCCTTGAAGAAAGCGATGATGTCATTGGGATGATAATCGAACTTCGCGCTCCATTTCCTCAGCATTTCCGAGAATACCACCGGCTGGTCCTGCTCGATAATGGACGCCGCTCCCCTGAAGGCGAACAGCTCTGCTCCTTCAACATCACACTTGATAAAATCAACCGGTCCACCGAGGTCCTCCCGCATATCGTCAAGGCGGACCAACTGGCAGACGACTTCCTCGATCTCCTCGTCTTCGAGAATGTTCTGTTGGCTGGCGGCAACCGACATGTGGCGATGGACAAAGAACCTGGCTTCACCCGGAACGTCAGAAAGTCCATGCCGATG
Source organism: Puniceicoccaceae bacterium (assembly GCA_040830765.1). Taxonomy (GTDB): domain Bacteria; phylum Verrucomicrobiota; class Verrucomicrobiia; order Opitutales; family Oceanipulchritudinaceae; genus Oceanipulchritudo. The sequence continues at coordinate 36,993 of JBFOMH010000024.1, forward strand.
TAATGAGACATCATTACAATTGTTGATGATGGCATTTCTCTCGAACTGGTCCGCGGTCGCGGGTATGGGCTCAAAGGCGTGTATCCGCAAGTTAGGATGCAACTTCTTCAGTCCGATCGAGTAAAAGCCGACATTACCACCTATATCCACGAGAACCGGACTCCCTCCCGGAAGGGAGTGAACAAGCTTTTCGACGATCGCAAATTCGTATTGCTCGTAGGAACCGAAATTAACCGCCTCCACGGGGGCTGCCCGCATCTCACCTCTTGGGGCAACTAACTCAATGGGTGGCCAGGCAAAACGCACCCTCACCTCTCCTTGTCCTATCTGGATCGACTCGACATCCGAACCATCAATCAAGTCAGCATAGTGAAAGAGCTGCTGGTGCTGCTCAAACATGCGTTCGATGTAGGCCTGCTTGCCAATCTGGCCGGTTTCGAGGGCCTTTTTAAGTTCGGACGGGTTCATTGCTGATGAAATTCAATGGTTCGGGAAAACCCATCCTGTGGATTGACCCGCGGTTGCCAACCAAGATTGCGCAATTTCTGGATCTGTGGGAAGACTTCCGCTGAGAGGCTTTGCGTCACCGCTTCAGGATGCATCTGCCGCTTCAGTCCGGCCTCTGGGACTAATCCGATGACGAGGTCCGCCAATTCGGCAACGGACAGCACGGCTTCGGGATTCCCCACATTGTATACCTCACCGGGCACACCCTTGGTTAGCAGTAACAGCAGGGCACCCAGTGTGTCGCTGATATAGCAGAATGCCCGTCGCCCGGTCCCGTCGCTCTTCAGGACAATGTCCTCGCCGCGGACCGCATTGCCGACGAAATCGGCAAACACCCGCCCGTCACCGAGGAGGTCCATTCCGGGGCCGTAGGTGTGGAAAATCCGCGCCATATTTACGGGAAGTCCCCGTTCGCTGAAGGCCTTCCGGCACAAGTCCTCTCCTTTCCGCTTGGCCAAGGGATAGAGGGAACGACTGGAATTGGAATCAACCTGCCCCAGATCATCCTCAGCCGGCCATGCATTGCCGCAGGTATTTCCATAAACCTCGCTGCTGCTGAAAAATAGGAATCTCCTCAATGTACCTGGCATGGATTGCTCCAGCAGGACTCCGGTCGCATTGACATTGCACAACTCAACCCCCGCGGGATCTGCTTTGCAGGCAGCGGATGTAGCCGGGCTGGCGGCATGAATGATAAAGTCGGCCCGGGGGACATCCCAGCTCTCAGGCGAAGCCCAATCGGGGGTAAGGAGGTGGACATCCTTGGAATCGCCCCGAAGCCATGGAAATGTGCGAACTGCCTTCTCCGTGGATCGAACCCAGAGGTGCAAGGTCAACCCGAGTGAATCAACCTCGTTCAACCACATCAGAAATTTCGCCCAATATGCCGGAATCAGACCCGTCGCTCCGGTAATCAACCAGGTTGTCTGACCCAGACTGGCCAAATCCAAGCCTGCCCGAAGAGTCCGGAAATCCTCGACAAGGACGGGATGCAACTGCTCGGAAACCACTCCCATTTGATGCTCAGGTTATTCCCCGCCGCCTTCCTTGAATCCGACTTTTTCAGCAACGATATATAGCAGGCGGCCTTTTCCCTGATTATAAACCCGGGCCAGATACTCCCCGATAAGACCCAGGAAGAATGACTGCGTCCCGATGCCGAACAAAATCAAGAGGACAACCGTCGAAATGCCCGGCGGAGGCAAGGTGGCGAAGCCGGGCTTGAAAAGGTAGATCAGCAGGTAGGCAACGGCCAGACCCAAAGAAACAAGGGTTGTCAGCACGCCAAAATACGTCGCCACCTGGAGTGGTTTGGCGGAAAAGCAAATAATCGCATTAAGGGCATACTTGATGCAAAAAACAAGACCGGCACTGGAGCGACCACCTTCCCTTGGGGCCCGATCATAGGGAACGAGTTCACGACGGAATCCAACCCAGTTGACAAGACCTCTCAAATAGCGGTCAGGCTCACGCAGCTGGCGCAAGACAAGGACAACCTTTCGGTCGAGCAAGCGAAATTCAGTCGCTCCTGGTGTTATGCGCGATTCACTCAGGTGATAGATAAGTTTGTACGAAATTACCGCGCCAAGGCTTTTCAGCCAGCTGTCGTCGTGACGCTCACGGACTACCCCGTTGACCACCTCCGCTCCCGCTTCCCAGAGACGGACAAATTCGGGTATGACTTCCGGCGGATCCTGGAGGTCGGAAAGAAGCGTAATCACCGCATCTCCTTCGGCATGGTCCAGCCCGGCCGTTATCGATGGATCAAAACCGAAATTGCGTGAATAGCGGAGATATTTCCAGCGGTTGTCCTTGGTGCAGATTTCCAGTGCCCGCTCGCGGGTCGCATCTTCACTCCGGTTGTCGAGGATCAGGACCTCATAGTCGTAGCCGGCCAATTCCTCATCGAACAACCGGGAAACTCTCTCATAGAGGCGCGGGAGATTCTTCTCCTCGTTGAACGCCGGGCAGATAATGGACAGTTTCTTCCTCGACATAAAGCCTCCTACCAGACTTTCCAGGGCGCCTTGCCGCCCCTCCACAGGTCATTCAACAATTGTGACTCCCGGTAGGTATCCATGGATTGCCACCAGCCCTGGTGCCGGTAGGCGTTCATTTGCCCGTCTGCAGCCAGTTTCGATAACGGTTCCTTCTCGAAGACCGGATTATCGTACCCTTCAAGGTAGTTAAAAATTGATGACTGGCAGACCATGAATCCCCCGTTGACATAACTCTGGTTCAATTGCGGTTTTTCGGCAAACTCACTGACTCCACCATCCGCTTCAATCTCAAGGGTTCCAAAGCGACTCGCTGGATGAACCGCAGCAATCGTGCATATCCGCCCGGAGCTGCGGTGTTCCTCTATACTGGCCCCGATATCGATATCGGACAACCCGTCCCCATAAGTCAGCAGAAAATCCTCACCCTCGTCGATATAGGACTGGATCCGCCGGATTCGTTCACCGGTCATGCTTTCCTGGCCCGTCTCGGCCAGGGTCACGGTCCAGTCCTCCTCGGCGTGCGAAGTGTGGTAGCGGACATTCGGATTCCGGCCCAGGGTCAGAGTCACATCACAGGTGTTCCACAAGTAGTTCTTGAAAAAGTCCTTGATCATATCACCACGGTAACCGAGACAGAGGACAAAATCCTTGTGGCCGAAGTGCGCGTAATACTTCATGATGTGCCAGAGCATCGGGCGGCCCCCGATCATGACCATTGGCTTGGGGCGGTACTCCGTCTCTTCCCTGAGCCGGGTTCCCTTGCCTCCGCATAATATGACGACTTTCATACTCCTGGTGTTTCTGGAATTCTAGAGATAGGGCTTACAAAATACATGTATCTGTTCGATTATGTAGTCGAGCATCTTCCTGCTCAGACCCGGGTAAACACCGATAAAGATGGCTTTGTTCATAATTTTATCCGATCCGGACAAATTGCCGATTACCCGAAAGGCATCCGAATTCTCCCGCGCCAACTGGACCAGAGCCGGTTGGCGGACCAGGTTACCCCCGAAGAGGGTCCGGTTGCCGATTTTTACCTCATCGAGGAATTTCGAGAAAGTCGGCCGCGAGAATCCGGCGGAGTCGCGGACCAGCATCAGGAAGCCGAACCAGCTGGGGACGGCCCGGCGTTGTTCGCTGTCGGCATAAACAAACTCACCCCCTTGCCAGTCCTCGGCATGTACCGGAAGCGCAAATTCAAAGCAGCTCTGGAGATCGTCCAAACCAGCCCGTAGATAATTCCAATTATCCTGCCGGGCCTTGATAAAGGATGGCATGCGTTGCAACTGGACGTTCCCGATAGCCGCCTGGATATCGAGAGGCTTCAAGTTGTATCCCAAGTGGCTATAGATGTACTTGTGGTCATAGCCTACCGGCAAATCGCCCAGTTGCCACCCAAAACGCTTATTACAGGTGTTGTCCTTCCCACTGGGACACCAGCAGTCACGGCCCCAGTCGCGGAAACTCTCCACAAGCAACTTCAGCTTCATGTCGCGGACGATGTTAACCGCGCCCCCCTCTCCCATCGTCAAGTGATGGGGCGGATAAAAGGACTGGGTCGAGATATCTCCAAAACTGCCGGTTAGGGCGGTCCTCAATCCATTCTCATCCGGGTATGCATAAAGGCTTCCGAGTGAATCACAATTGTCCTCAATCAACCACAAATCGTACTTGCGGCAAAATGCCATCACCGAAGCGAGGTCAAAGGGATTGCCCATGGCATGGGCGAACATCACCGCCTTGGTCTTTCCTTCACGATAGGCTGCCTCCAGATCCTCCATGCGAGGATTCAGGGTAACAGGATCGTTATCGAGGAAGACCGGTACGAGATTGTTCTGGATAAGCGGGGCAACTGTTGTCGGAAAACCCGAAGCACAGGTTATCACCTCATCGCCGGGACAAAGGCGCTTTTCCCGGGGAAGTTTGTGACTGGTCAATGCACTGACGGCGAGCAGGTTCGCCGATGAGCCCGAATTGACCAGGATGCTCTTGCGGACTCCAAGAAACTTGGCCAGCCCTTTCTCCAAAGCATCGCCCTCCTTGCCAAGCGTGAGCCAGAAGTCGAGAGTGACATCGACCGCCCGAACGATTTCTTCCTCATTGTAAACCCTCCCCGCATAAGGGACAGGATTCTCTTTCGGAACGAAGGCATCGTCATTACCAATCCAATGGGTTTCGCTACCATGGGCAATGCTCGCGTAGCGACGGCTCCACGACAGGACCAGATCCTTGATGATACCGGCAAAGGCTGCCTCTGGCAAGGAGCCTTCCACTACCTCGATATCTTCAGCGGACAGGGACAGCAATTCCCGACTGGAAGGTAACGATGCATGCGGTTGCAAAGGTATGGCCAGCCAGGCCTTGTCCTCCTTCTCCACCAGCAAGTGGCGGGGAGAAGCCTCGCCGCCGGCCCTTGTCCGAACAATTTGACCAGAATGCAATGTAGATCCATCAACCATCTGAACTACAGAATCTCCTGATATTGTCCCTCGTCAAGGCCACGACCGCATCCGATTTATCAATCGGTATGGCTGAAGCGTTCCTGTACCAGCCAATCGTCTCTTCAATTGTCTTGCCAAAGTCCCAGCGCGGCCGCCAGTCCAGGTGTTCGCGGGCCTTGTTAACTGACAAAGAAAGCAACTTTGCCTCCGCCGGCCCTCCTTCGGCAAGGTTCTCCCACGTACCCGGCCAGGATTTGAGGACAGCCTCCACCAGTTCCTCGACCGACCGGTGGCCCTCCTCATCCGGACCAAAGTTAAAGGCGTAAAGATCGTCCGGATCCGTCCAGCCATCCGCCAGACGGGAACCCAACCATAAGTAGCCGGAAAGTGGCTCCAGCACATGCTGGAACGGGCGGGTGTGGCCAGGATTCCGCACTTGTATTGGCGTCCCGGCCTCCAGGCCCCTGATGCAGTCGGGGACAATCCGGTCAGCGGCATAGTCCCCTCCGCCGATGACATTGCCTGCCCTCGCTGAAGCAATACTCACCGGTGAACCGTCAAAGAAGGACTTCCTGTAGGAGTGGACAACAATTTCCATCGCTCCCTTGCTGGCGCTGTAGGGATCCTCTCCGCCAAGCGGATCCATCTCAGTGAAGGCCATGCCGGAATTGTCATTCCGGTAGCACTTGTCTGATGTAACCATTAATCCAATACAGGAATGGTCTATTCTTCTTAGGGCCTCCAGCAAATTGACAGTGCCCATGATGTTGGTCTCGAAGGTCAGTCGTGGATCCCGGTAAGACTCGACCACCAGCGGCTGGGCGGCCAGGTGGAAGACAAAGTCCGGCTTGAAATCAGACACCGCCAGGGAAAGAGTGTTTGTATCGCGAACATCCGCGATGGCGTGGCGCATCCGGCCTGCCAGTCCCAGTCGTTCGAAAAGACTGGGTTCCGTAACCGGTTCCAGCGCATATCCGGCAACCTCTGCCCCGCACTCCAGGAGCCATTCACTGAGCCAGGACCCCTTGAATCCGGTATGGCCGGTGATCAGGACTCGTTTGCCGGAGTAGGTTTTCCGGAATACCTCAAGAAGATCTGTTGCTTCATAGCTCATGTCAGATCTCCTGTATTCTTCGTCTTCCGGCTACCCTTGATGCGGTAGATTTCATATAGCAAGACGACAGGCAAGGCTGCTATCAGAACCAGCAGGACGGAGGCTATTGGTGCCGCACAATCCATGTAGCGGTTCACACCTGGTACCACCGCGGCTTCAACAAGACCGTAGAAAACGGCCCTGCCGAGAAGGAAGAAGAGAAGAATCAGCAAGGCGGCCCCGGCCTTCCAGGGATCCACGCTCGCATCACGGGAACGGAAAGCCCGGTAAAGCAATGTTGCCAGACAGATGAGCATGGTACCCCCGACGAGAAACGGATAATAACTCCCGGCAATTTGCGCCCTCAGGTGGCGCCTCGGGGTCGGTTTATCCTCAACCAGACGGGGCAGCTGGCGCTGGCCGATCCCGATAGTCATTGGGATCCCCGAGGAGGTGGACTCAACCGTTCCCCAGTGCCCTTCAGGAAGGTCATGTAGGGGAAACTCATGAACCAAGAGCTTGTTACTCCAAAACTGGACGGTGATTGGCGCGAGGTCCAGGACCGGGGTCTCGACATGGAAGCCAAGTGGTTCAAGCGGTTCGCTACCCGTGACATCGAGGTACATGGGTGCGATGTCATCGCGCTGCAGGCGGAAGGCCTCCAACTTGAGGAACTGGTCCTTGTCGTTGACCATGGAAACATGGGTCAGTGGACCAGTGGCAGTGAAAGCCCATCCACGCAACATGGCCTTCATTGAGTTGCTGTTGTCAGGGAAAGGAGACCGGTAGGAAAGGATGGTCAGGTCCGTTGCTGCCTGATCTTCGCTTGCTTCGGTTTTTATCCGATGGGGAAACTGGCGCTCCGATAAATTATAGGTGCTCAGGCGCTGGCCGTCCTTCCACAAGGTGAGCTTGAAGGGACCTCTGGAAAGCGGGATGAACTTCAACCGGAAAGCCGTATCGAATATCCCTTCCTGTCCAGTGAGGCGCTCGATATCTCCCTTCTTCCAGTACACCAGGCCACTTGGTGAGGTGGAGGCGACAATGGTTCCATCGCTATCCTCGACAGCGATGAAGTCGAGCCGACCCTCTGAGGAAAATGCGTGCCCCCTGACCTCAACGCTGTTGTCGGCAAGGATGGATGCTCGCCTATTGGTGGCATGGTCGAAGAGCGGCCTGTACATTGAAGGGACATCCGCCTCCTTGAGGGCAAATTCAGGTTCCACCTTCTGGTAGTGGAGGCGTTTAAGGGTGTCGAGAAATAGCCTTGGAAATTCCGGGATCCAGATGCCAAAGTTCGGATCCAGGGGAAAGGAAGTACTTAGTCCCCGCTTGGGCAAACGCCCGTCCTTAAAGGCAGTCTCCAGCTCGGCAGAAGTAAGCCTCATCCATTCATCCGCTTCCTTGGGAGAGGTATAAATCCCCGAGGAAGCCAATGAATCATACAGACGCCACCACATCCACGCACCCAATTCCCCCTCCCGGCCGGTAGTCATCTCCCCATATTCCAGGTGCGGATTGTTCTGGTCGAGCAAGCCGTCACGCAACTGGGCAAAGCGGGGACTCGCTTCCATCGCCATCTCAAGTGTGCGCGTGGTTACTGGCGCCCAAATGGACGGATCGGGGGTATCAATCTGATAAAGGGTATCCAGCAGACCGGAAAAGCCGGGAGCCTGCTGTTCGTTGGTGGCAAAAATCCCCCACTTGGCATAATTCAAGGAACTGACAAGAAGGATAATGGAGAGGTAGGCACCAACCGGTACAAGAACCAGAGCCATTTGCGGGAGACTCTCCTTCCAGGTCTTTCCTTGTTTGAAGCGCAGGAAAAGCAAGCGGAGAAGGAAGAGCAGGCCCAGCAAGCCGATGACCCAAGGCTGTTCCCGGCGGGTCAGCATCATCCAGGCAATGAGGAAACCAAGTGCCCACAGCCATCCGCTGGTCCAGCGCCAAAAGTGGAGGGAAAGCAAGCGAAAGGCGATCCCCAGGAAAATCAGCATGAGACAAAAGTAGAAGGGTTCTGTCAGCAACTGGTTAAAACCCGTCAGGACCCAGGGATGGAATGCCAGGCCAAGCAAACTGATCACCGGTATTGCCGGCAGACTAACCAGGCGCATCAGCCCGGTGCAGAAGAAATAACTGCAACCAAGAAAAAAGAACTCGATACACAACCGGTAGGGTATGCCCGTCTCCATGCAGATGGCTCCAAACACCGGAAAACCCAGCGGGCGGATAAAAAGCCAATTCAAGTTGGGATCACAGGCATAATAATGGTCCAGGATCGAAAGGGCGTACCCCATGTCATCAAAGCGCTGGGCGAATATCTCCTGGTCCGCGACAAGAAACAATTTCACCAGGGCAACCAGGACAAATATCCCGTTGAAAATCCTCATACCGATGTTCCTTTGCATGGTCGCTGATACGGATTTGCCTCGCTTCCCCTACTCTTGCTTTTCGCCGTTTTCCCGTCCGAGACCCCGCATTCCGGCATAAAGCCCCAGGGCTCCCATTATGAGAATGATCCCGCCCATGAAGAGTGAACTCGCTGAAAACGCCCCCATCATCATGATGACCGGCGCCAGGAGTAGAGCTATAACAGAGACGACAAGCAACCAGCGCACCATTTGTCCATAACTCATAATAATCCTTTCTTCACGGTATCCCGCCTAATCCTTAAACTCCGTGTACTTGCGGGAGTTTCCCCGAGCCTTCTCGACAGGATATTTTTCCGCATTTTTAGCCATCTTGGCACGAATCGCGGCGGCAATGTCAATTCCTGTAATATTGGCAAACTCAATAGCGTAGACGAGAATGTCGGCTAGTTCGTCAGCGACCGCTTCCCGCTCGGCGCGTTCATGACTGGCTTCCGGCGTATCCCAGAGAAAGTGTTCCATCAACTCGGCCGCCTCCGCAGCCAATGCCATGGAAAGGTTCTTCGGCGAATGAAAGCGTTCCCAATCGCGTTCCCGGACAAACGCCAGGACCGCCTCTTTTAGTTCCTGCAAGGTGGTCTCAGCATCGCCCTTTGGTTCGCCTCCCGACATCATCAAGACTTTGGCGGAGTAGTATCCGATTTGGGCACTCCCTCCTTCTCGCTGGTGGTAGTCTCGGCCTCTTCAGGTGATTCGCTGTCGCTTCCAGCAGGCTTTGATTCGCCTTTCTCAGTGTCCACTGCATCCGCAGCCTCCACAGGCTCCGGCCCCGGCTCTTCGACCGGCTCGGCTGCAGCTGATGGTTCAGCCGGTTCGGCAGAATCAGCATCCTCACCGGGAACATCCTCTGGTTCATCGGCGGGCTGCGCAGCTTCAGGCTCTTGTTCCGGGGAACTATCTGTCCCAACGGCTGGGTCCTCGGAAACCGCTTCTGCTTTTTCCTTTTCGGCGACTGCAGCAGCCTTCTGTTTCTCCATGTGGCGGATTTCGTCCTCCCGGATTGGAGGGACAAAGAGACGCCCGTCACTGTACTCGATGACGTAGCCCTGCGAAACGAGGTAATGCAGATCCGTCTTCAGCTGTTTCAAGGCAGCTGGATCCAAGGATTCTTCCGGAGGGGCAGGTTCCGCAGGCGAAGTTGTCTCTTTCTCCTCACTTTGTTCAGCATCCTCCGGCTTGGATTCCTCCTTGGCAGCCTCATCAGCAGCCGGCTTTTGCTTGGCCGTCTCGCCACCAAGATATGCCATGGGCAGGTTCTTGGCCGGGAAGTTCGGATGGGCCTCGAGGAAATCGATCAATTTCTGCAAATTGTCGGCCAATACCTCGTCGGGCTTGCGGAAATGGCGCTTCACCGCGCAGACGAAGGACACGCCCTTCGAGCCACGTTTGTAAACAGCGAAATGCATGCGCCGGAGGCGGCCCCTCAGGTGGTTGGCTGTTTCCAAGGGAAACCGCTTCTGCCCTTCAAGAAGATACTCCACCGAGCGCCGGATTTTATCTCCAGGATTCAGGAGAGCCAGGGACTTTCCCGAAAACCGCGCCGAATACGCGGGACGAACCAGTTTCTCCTTGGCTTCGGTGAAGAGATACAAGCGGGCATCCTCGCGGTTGGTGAAAACCTGTTCCGGATTATCTTTAACGGAATATCGGGTCTGGGTACGCATCTGGGTCAGCCACGCTTCGATGTCCTCCTCCTCGCGGGAGCTCTCGATTTTCTGTTCAAAGCGGTCATAGGGTACATGACTCAACCTGGCTGCATGATGCTCGCGGCAAATCGATTGGTACCGATGGTAGTTGGGCGGCCCGAGCAACTCACCGGTCATGCCGCACTTGTGAACCATCTGGAAGGAACCGGCGGGCGGATCCACTTCAACGGTTTCGACATTGAAAAACTCATCCATGTAATGCCGGAAGACATGGGCCAGGGCCTCCTCCTCGCTGGCAAAGGGCAGCCCGTCGGGCACACTGGCATGAAGCCGTGCCGCTTCACCCTCCTTTTGCTCCGGATCCCGGACAACACAGACAAAGCGATCCGGCTTGTCCAGAATGAGCCGGGCAATTTCAAAAAGCTCGAAAGTCCGGCAGGAATTACGAATGGCTTGGGAAAGAACCTTGAACGGCTCTTCCTCCGGATAAAAGTCAACTGCCACAGTTGGGGCAAAGGGCTCATGATGGACCGGGCGCTCCCGGCGTTCACGCCGTTCACCACGGGCGGGTCGGTGTCCACGTGGTCCGCGAGTTGGTCGGTCACCGCGCGAACCACGATCACTTCTACGGTCCATGCCACCCCGGCGATCCCGGGGAGGTCCCTTGGAACCTCTGCGATTTTCATCGTGATCCCCTTTGGGAATCCGGGTAGCACTCTTCTTGCCACTTAGCCAATCGGGACCAAGGGACAGGGAAGAAAGGCTGCTGAGGTCCAAATCGTCCTTATCAGCAGGTGGAGTTTGGTCGGTTGCGTCGTCGGCCATAATTCAAGGTGCGAGAAAGGGTATTCACAGCGAATAAGCAGGTTAGGTCAAGCACCTTGGAAAAGGGATTCCACCACAAGGACATGGGAAAATCCAAAAAAATCTTGCACTCCGGCACTGGGCTCCCATGTTGCTCTATTCCTTTCGTTTGGAATGCTCAGGTGGTGGAATTGGTAGACACGCACGCTTGAGGGGCGTGTGCCGAAAGGTGTATGGGTTCAAGTCCCATCCTGAGCACCATTTCCCTCTCCGCCAAATGGCGGTACCGGAACGCCTTCTCTTCCCCGATTCGCAAGGATATCCTTGCCACAACGTGCAGCAGTGATTTTGTGGGGTGTTTTTTAGCGATGGCACTTACACCTTTTGCGAGCCACATCCTTTTGGATACCGGTATCAGCATGGGAGACGAGGGTAAAGGACGTCTCATTCCCGAGCTGATACGCGAACTGCAAGATCAGACCCAGACACCGGACCCGGTGGCCATAGTTGCCAAGGTCAACGGTGGAGCAAATTCCGGACATACCAGTGGAGGATTGAAACTCAATTTGTTCCCGGCCGGCGTCGTCGAGGAAAGCGTATCCTGCCTGGCCATCGGGAGTGGTGTGGTTGCCGATCCGCACAAGTTTCTCTGGGAAAGCGCCTATATTGAGGACAGTGGTTTCACGGTGCTCTCCCGCTTGCTGATTGACGAGCGGACGATGATCAGCGACATCTCCCACCGCCTTCTCGACCTTGGCTGGGAATGGTACCGGGTGAATATCCTCGGTCAGGAGAAGCGTGGTTCCACGGGCCGTGGGATTTCCCCCGCATACACCGAGGAAACATCGCAATTCGCCCTTTATTACTACGAGTTCAAACTGGACCGGGAAACCTTTGCCCAGCGCATGGAAGCCCGCCTTGACCGAGCCGTTCGGACCTTGCGCACTGTCTGCCAGGTCCCGGAAGAGGAATGGCGGAACTTCTTTGCAATCCTCACCACGGCTGAGAAGCGGGCCAATGCCGGATTGATCGAGGCGGGGCTATTTCCGGAGGAAGCCTTCGATTTCAACGGCTTCCTCGGCGAGGAACCCTACAGTCTCAATACGGAAGCGGTCATCGAGAGCTACTGGTCGGCGGGTACCCAACTGAAAGGCTGCATCGGTGATGTCCGCGAAAAGGTCCGCGAAGCATTGGAGTCCGGGAAATATGTTATTGGTGAGTTTGGCCAGGCCTTCTGGCTTGATAAACGTTTCGGGTTTCAACCGAACGTGACGGCTTCCCACACCCTGCCGGCGGAGTTTTTCCTCAGCACTGGTGTTGGCCTGCAGGCGGCCCATACCCTGGGGGTGTGCAAGGCCTACGACACCAAGGTCGGGACGCATGTCTTTGTTTGCGAGTTTCCTGAGGAGCATCCGCTAGGCAAGCTGCTGGCGAAACTGGAGTACGGGACAACAACCGGCCGCCAACGCATGGTCGGCTGGTATGATGCAGTGGAAAAAGGCGATGCCATCCGCTACGGGGGTTGCCAGGATCTTGTCATCAACAAGATTGATGCCCTGACCTATTCAGGCGACTGGCAACCGGGTGGCGAGCTCCTGGTCTGCACCGGCTACCGCCTCCCCGATGGGAGTGTCATCCGCCATGTCCCCAGGGACATCGCCACCCAGAAGACTTTGAGTCCGGTTTATGTCCAGGTGTCGGGCTGGGAAGAAGACATTTCCAAAGTCAGGACTTTCGAAGCTCTCCCGCAAAACGCCAAGCGTTATGTGGCAACCATGATCAAGTCGACGCTCGAGGTTGCCTTTGGAGAGGAAGCCGACTGGCCGGAAACGATCCCGAACCTTCGCTACATCGGAGTAGGCCCGGATCCGGACCAGATTATCCGCGATGTCCCGGAAACGAGGGAACTCGTCCGACTGGCCTAAATCTTGACGTTCAAGGGAGTCAGGGTCACCGATTCCTGATCTGTCCGTTCGTAGCGGAAAAGTTGCGACTTCTGGACATCGACCAGCGAACAAAGGGCCGGCAGGCTGTCCTCCTCCACTCCAAACAAGACAAGATACGGTGTATCCCCGATAATCGGGGTCTGGGCAGAGAGAGCCTTGATGCCCAACTGGCCCTCCAAATAGAGCGCCAACTGTTCGGCCAGTGACTCTGGTAGCGGCTGGCTCAGATCGACCTTTTGTTTATCGATCAGCGCAAACAGGGGAAGCGCATATTCAGCTGCCTCACTCATTCTCCGGAACGGGCCCTGGCATCCGCCTCAACGGCCTCCTTGATCTGGTTGATGGTCCTCGCGGTGGCCTCCTTGGCCGGGGCGAGGTCACCCGGTTGGGTCACATCCTCGCATCCGAACATGTAGAACTTGATCTTCGGTTCAGTCCCGCTTCCCCGGACAGCGAAGGTATAGCCGTTATCCAACTCGATGAAGTAAAAGTCCTGCTTGGGGATTTCCTTGCCATCTGCGTCCTGCAAGGTCTGGACCCCGAAGTCTTTCCATCCGACAACCTGGAACCCGCCGATTTCAACCGGAGGCTCGGCACGATAGGAATCGAGGATGCTCTTTATCCGGGCGGCGCCGGAAGCGCCCTCGTAGTAGATATTGATGACATCCTCGAGGTAATAACCATACCGCAGGTAAACCTCGTCCAGGTAATCGAGGATAGTTTTACCGGCAAGGCTCAGGCTGGCAGCCATCTCGGCAAACATCAGGACAGCAGCATTGGCATCCTTGTCCCGCAGGCGGTCTGAAGCAAGGTAGCCATAACTTTCCTCCCCACCGAATACGTAGAAGGTACTGTGCTCAAGGAGCCATTCGCGGCGCTGTGACAGCGGAATCGCATCATATTCACCTGGGTCAATACCGGCATCCTTTAAAGCATCCATCAACTGCTGCTCGTAGTTCTTCAGCTTTTCCCCGATCCACTTGAATCCGGTCAACGTATCAATGACCTTGAGGCCGTTCTTTTCAGCAATGGCAGCCTGCAGTGGGGTCGTGACGAAAGTCTTGATGAGAGCGGCATTTCGGGTTCCCTCCTTCGGCAGGTACCCCAACTCCTTCATCTTCTCGATGCGGTACGCGGCGAGCAGGGATCCAATCATATTGCCGCTCAGGAGAACCATCTCCCCGGAGTCGTCCCGGACGGCAACTCCCATGCGGTCTGCATCCGGATCTGTGGCCATGACGATGTCGGCTCCGGATGATTTGGCCTGCTCGATGGCCATGCTGAGTGCCTCCGCATTTTCCGGATTCGGGGAAACAACTGTAGGGAACCGGCTGTCCTGAAACATTTGCTCAGGCACCGTATCTACCTGCAGTCCGAACTCAGCCAGGGCCGCAGGCGCTGAGATGCCCCCCGTTCCATGAATCGGACTAAAGACGATTTTCGGCGCCGCTTTCTCGAAAACGGTGGCGTCGAGGAGGTTTTCCTTAAGCGCCTCCATGTAGGCTGCATCCTCTGGCTCGCCGAGCACCTTGACCCCGTCGAGGTTGATGTCGAGGTAGGCGGGGGTGGAGTCCATCTTTACCTGGTAAACCTCATGGATGATCCCTTCGGCATGCGGATACACCACTTGGGCACCATCCTCGAAATAGACCTTGTACCCATTGTCATGGGCTGGATTGTGACTGGCTGTAATGACAATTCCTGCGGTGGCCTTGGTGTGTCGGACCGTAAAGCTGAGCTGTGGCGTGGACCGGGGACCGTCAAAAATCATCGCTTCTCCACCGAGGCTGGACCAGGTCGAAGCCGTCAATTCGCAGAAGTAGCGGGAAAAGTGCCGTACATCATGGGCTATGACCAGTTTCGGAACACCCTTTCCATCAAGGTAACGCTCGCAATATCGATAGAGGCCAATTGTTGCCCGGATGATGTTGAAGTCATTGAGCACCGCTGTACCGACCGCCGCATGCTCAGGTGTTGCCTGGGGTCCAGGGGTGCCCTTCTCCGCAGCTGTGACATACCGACCAATGGTACGGTTCCGCATACCGCCTGTGCCAAAGGCGAGAAACTGGTAAAACCGGTCATTCAACTCCTCCCACTGGTTTTCCTGCACCAGTTCCCGGATGCTCTCCATGGCCCATTCCGGTAAAAATCCACCGCTGACCCAGTCACCCAGGTTGTTGACACTGGATTCGAGCAGCTTGCCCGCTTCCCCAGCCTTTTTGATCGCTTCCAACATCTCCATATCAATCTCCCTGAAATTCCTATTTCAAAATGACTCCATCGGTGATGGCCGGCTTCTCCTCCAGGGCAAGCCAGCTTTTCACAAATGCGTCCTGACTATCTCCAAATCGTGGACTGACCTCGAATAAGAAAGCTGGCAGCCCGGTTTCATCCGTGGCCAGCTCGACGCCCGCCGCCCCCAGCCACCGGGTCCATTGGCGGATTTGGTCAGCCCTGCTGGACTCGGCGGAGTCAATGCCGGTGGCATTCTTGACCGGGCTGAAGTCATCCTCCCGCAAGGTCTCGATGACTACCGGATTCCCGGCAAACGGCAGCGCATCGAAGACAAACATCTCAAATTTGACTCCATTTGGCTCCTCGGGGAGAATCGGATTCCCGTCGCTGTCGATGGTCTTGACCTTTTTCACCGCCTTGTGGAAAGGCAGGCGCGCCTCGGCATCACCTCCGCCAATACGGGCAACAAAGTCCACATCGAGAATGTGAATCGCGATACTGCCGGCGAGATAACGCAATGCATTGTCCGCATCCCGCTCCTCCTGCATCTCCATAGGCATGTCGGAGTACTCCAGGACAACCATCTTGTCATCCTGCTGGCAGAACATCCCCACCTTCTCTCCCGGATAAGCCTTCGGGATCATCTTGCTCGACATCTCCGACTTTTTCCCAAGGTGGAAACCGATGAAGGCCGGGTCAATGACCTGGACCAGCGGATTATCGACCTGGAAGTAGCTGATGGCCTCAATGCCGGATTGTTTCATCCGCTCGACAGCCCCACTTCGGACCAGCGCCCGCAAAGATCCGCCATGACCGTCCGGTGACATGGATATGGAGCCCGGACTATCCATCATGATGCGCCCGGAAAAGTCCACGGCCGGCATTCGACCCTGGGAGAAGAACATCACCTGGTCAGCAGCCAGGCCAAAGTAACCAGCTTCCTCAAAAGCGGCCACAGTGGCCTCGTGGTTAACCGAGCTGGTCATGATAAACCAGGGAATCCGTATTCCGTACCGGTCCCCCGCGGCCAGCAGTTTGTCTGCGAAGACCCCGAAAAGCGGCTTTCCCTGGACCGGTGTGACAGGAAATGTGCCCTTTGGTCCATCAAAGCCCAGCCTGGTACCCTGCCCCCCGGCTACCGTGAAGGCAGCCACTTTTCCAGCCCTCAATACGGTCTCACCCAGGCGTTTCGCCTCTGCCCACTGTTCCGCGTCCCCACCACTATGGGGATGCTTGATATAGGGCGCTGGCTCCAGACCATCGAGAGAAAGCGCTTCAATGTCCGTTCCCTTGACAAGGGTCTCCACCAGATGCTGGATTTCCGAGAGGTCGATGGAAGCGGCCTCCTCCAACAGCTGGGATTGCGCCGCCTCATCAAGCTGCTCCCAGAATGCAAAAACATGTCCCTGCCCGGCGGCTTCAAACCGTTCCTTTTCCGAAGTGAAAGTATGCGTCATCGAGGCGGTATCTTGCCAACCCGACAGCGGATGAAAAGCAATTTTCCAGAAAG
This sequence comes from Puniceicoccaceae bacterium, assembly GCA_040830765.1. Lineage (GTDB taxonomy): Bacteria > Verrucomicrobiota > Verrucomicrobiia > Opitutales > Oceanipulchritudinaceae > Oceanipulchritudo. The sequence goes on from JBFOMH010000024.1 coordinate 53,604, forward strand.
ATCAGGGATTCTCGAACCGGAAAACGATTTCCCCGGGTTCGACATAGCCCAGCCGGTCACGGATGACCCGCTCCACGAATTCCGGCTCATTCAAGAAGGCCCTCAGGTATGCTTCCTTGGCCTCACGCTCCTTTTTGATACTCGCCAGCTCTGCCTTGGCCTGGATGTGGCTTTCCTCGTAGGTCACCAATTCCCGCTTGGTCTGGGTAAAGACTAGAACCAGCCCGGTGGATACTCCGGACAGGATTACAATCAAAAGAACGAGAAGAATTCTTGAGGCCCAACGCAGCATTGTGCAGAATAAAAGTTAAATCCAAGTAAATGTCAGCAATAAATACGAATGAAGAATTGCCTGATGACCGGGTTCACGATGCTATTGGACATTATCCATGTATAAGGAGTTCTATGGCCTGAAGGAAATGCCCTTCAATATCACCCCGGATCCGCACTTCCTGTTCTTTTCCCCGGTGCATCAGGAAGCGATTCAGCATCTGCGTTACGGGATTTCCGAGAAGAAGGGTTTTATCGTCCTGACCGGCGAGGTCGGCTGTGGCAAAACCACCCTTTGCCGCTACCTGCTCAACGAAATCGACGACAAACCCATTGAAACAGCGCTGATTCTCAATCCCCGGGTCTCGGAAACCCAGCTTTTGCAGGCCATCCTCCGGGAACTGGGTGTGGAGAAAGTGAAGCGCTCCCGGCAGGAACTGCTGGAACAACTCAATGTCCTTCTCTTGAAGCTCAATGAGGAAGGAAAGGACATCGTCCTTATTATCGACGAGTCGCAAAACATGACCTTTGAGGCTCTCGAGCACATTCGTCTCCTCTCCAATCTCGAGACCAATACACAAAAGCTTTTACAAATCATTCTCATTGGCCAACCGGAACTGAAGGAAAAGCTTCAGCACGAAAGCCTGCGCCAGCTCCGGCAGCGAATCCTCGTCCACTATGACCTGCGTCCGCTGAGCATGGAAGAGATGCAGCAATACATCCGGTACCGGCTCATCATCGCCGGGGCCAACGGCCGGCCGGAGTTTACCAAGTCCGCCATGAAGAAGATTTACAAGACCAGCCGGGGGATTCCGAGGCTGGTCAACAACTTGTGCGACAAGTCACTCTTGTCGGCATTCATCAAGTCCCGGGATGTCATCAACTGGTGGGATGTCCGCCGGGCTGCCAAGGAGATGAAGAAGTTATGAGTTTGATCAATGAAGCCCTGAAGAAGGCACAGCCCGAACGATCCGGCACCCCTCCTCCGGTACCTCCAAAGCATCTGGAGATGCCCCAAGTGCCGCCGAGTGAACCCCCGAAGCGGAAACGCAACTACTTGTGGGGATTCCTCATGGCCGTGGTCATTGTTGCCCTTTTCAGCGCTCTTGTGACGACTTTCCTGGTCTACCAGATTCTCGGCGATGAAGACGGTACAACCGCACCGGCCGAAACGGCCGCAGTGGAGCCGACAGAAACCGCTCCGGCACAGGTGTGGGAGAAATTGCCGGATGAAGAAGCGACCTCAACTGCCGTGGCGGAAGTAGAAACAACCGCGGTAAGCCTTCCCACTGGTGACAGTCGCATCGCCGATGAAGTTGAGGAACTTCCTGCCTCAGAGGCCGTGGCAACGGTTGAGGAGTCACCGCCCGCGCCACCGGCCAAGCCCAATCCGGCAGTTTGGGCACGCCTGCAGGAACTGGAAATTCGCGGTATCATGTCCGGAGGCGAAAAGGTTCTGATTTTCGACACCAGCACGGGAAAGACCAAGAGCTACACCCCCGGAGACGTCCTTGACGGATCCCTTGCCCTCAGTATTTCTTCAATTGAAAGCGACGCAATCCTGTTCGAAGATTATGGCGGAATCATCCACACCAAATCCTTTTGAGCCAGAGCTGCCTAAGGACTCCACTGAACCGAAGCCCGATCCGGAGAAAGAATTACCGGAGGAGGCTCCGGAACCTCCGGCCAATCGCGAACTGAAATTGAAGCCTATTGTTCCCACGGAACCGGAGGAAAAGGAACAGAAACTGAAGCTGAAGCAGATTCTGACACCACTTTCCCCCCACCTGACAGCACCACGGCCTGATGCCCCGGAGTCGGTTCCCAAGAAGAAATCGTTCACTCCAAGCCCCAAGGCAGTCCCCATTGAGCCGGAACCGGAACTGACCGAGGACGAATTGGCCGCCCGGGCCAGTGCCGGGGGACCCAAGGTGGAAGCGCCTTCCCCGGAAATTGAATCCTCCCCTCCCACTCCGGAGGAACTTGGACTCCAGCCAGGAGATGAGCAAGAGGGGCAACCTCCTGCCGGGGAAGAAAAGCCGGCTGCCGACCAAAAGACCAAGGTTGCGAAAAAAGCCGCCCCGGCCAAACCCAAGGCCCGCAAGCTCGTCGTGGCCTTGCTGGTCCCGGTTGTCCTGCTGGCCGCCATTGCCTACATTATCAATTCCCTCTTTGATCCCTTTGGGTTGAAAATCGCGCCGATAGAACAATTGCCGGACTTGGCCCTGAAACAGCAGACCCCTGACACAAAGTCCCTTTCCACAGACGAATCCGACTCGAATCAACTTCTGGACGCGATTGAAATGGAATCCATTGATGGGTACTTGGCACTGCTGGAGGAACAAACTGTTTTGGCCGCATCCAGCCACAATGGCTTGTTTATTAACGCCGTTTTTTACCGCAGTGGCGCAGTCCTCAATCCACGGTACGGACTGAAAGTGGTCTCTGTGGACGGAGACAGCCAATCCGTGCTCCTTGAGGATGCTGAAGGCCAGTCCTATCGCATTGCCATGCGCTGAACCAGCGCGGGAGACAAGGCTGGACCCCGTACTCTCCATCCCCTAAGGTGGACCCCATGGATGATGCCACCATTCCGTTTCTTCACACCCTTGTCGTCAGCATAAGTGTCGGTGCCCTTATTGGTCTCATTCGCCAGTGGTCGGATGAGCATGATGGCCTCCAGACGGAAACAAGTGCCGGAGTCAGGACCTATTCCCTGTGGAGTCTGGTCGGATTCCTCTCCGCTTACATCCATGAAGTACATGCCTCCTTCTTCCTACCCGTTTCATTCGCCACCTTCGGCATTTTTCTCATTGCCGCCAACAGTCTCGACAAATCTGACCACAAGGGGATTGGACTGACAAGTTACTCGGCCGCCATCCTCACCTTCCTGGTCGGCTCCCTCATTTTCTGGCAGCAATTACAGGCGGCCATCGCTATTGCAGTCGCTATCGGAATCCTGCTTGCCTCGAAACCCTTTGTCCACCGCTGGACCCGCAACCTGACCAATGAGGACATCCTCAGCCTGCTGCAGTTCCTTGCGGTGACCGGTCTCATCCTGCCACTCGTCCCAAATCAGGGGTTCGGTCCACTGGAAGCCTTTAACCCCTACAATATCTGGTTGATGGTGGTTCTCATCAGCGGATTGGGATTTATCGGGTACGTGGCCATGCGGCTTCTGGGAACCCGCGCCGGGATCACTGTCACCGGCCTTGCCGGAGGGCTGGCTTCTTCCACAGCGACCACGCTGGCCCTGGCCCGGAACAGTCGGGATACCCCCGAAATTGCGCCTTCCCTCGCCACTGGAATCGTTATCGCGAATACCGTCATGTTTGGGCGCATCGGCGTCATTATCCTGGCCATCAACCAGAACCTGTTCTTTGAAATCCTTGTCCCTCTGGTCATCATGGCCACGCCCACCAGCCTCTTCCTCATTGGGCAATATTTCATGGCCAGGCGCGATTCTGGGGAAATTGAACTACCAAGCCTGCGGAATCCTCTTTCTCTCAAGCTGGCCATCAAGTTTGCCCTGCTGTACGCCATCATTGTCTTTCTCGTCAAGGCAGTCTCTGAATACGGCGACGGGTCGGGATTCTATTCCATTTCCTTCCTGTCCGGTCTCACGGACATGGACGCCATTGCCCTCTCGCTGGCCAATGCCGAAAATGCGGCCACCGTGGCCACGGAACTGGCCGGGGCGGGTATCGTTATCGGGGCCTTCGCCAACACACTCTTCAAGACCAGCATCGGCGTCTGGCTGGGGCATACCAAGCTTCGCCTGCCACTTCTGATGGGTATGGTTCCGATGCTTCTGGCCAGCGGGGCCGGGCTACTGTGGATCCTTTTTATTTAACAGCCTAAGGACCGAGCAGCAATACTTCGCCGGAAGGTTTCTGGCCGGGCTCAAAGGCATCCTCGGCCGTTATGAGGATTTCTGTCGGCGTGTATTGTGGTTCATCCACAGCATAGAAGAACGAGCCGGTGCCGTTATCCAATTCAGGCAGATAGCCTACCGGAATATAGGGATCAAGGTCACTGGCCCGTACCCACAGGAAGGCATCTCTCCCCTGGCCGGGTTGGGGAAGATTGTAAATATCAAGGAATCCCTTCTGCTCGTCGTCCCGCCAAACGGAAAAGCCCATTGCTGAATCCCGGGTTGTACTGACGGTTTCGTCTCCGCCAAGGGAAGGAACCGTATCCGTTGAACGCGTAGTCTGGGGGATGGGATTGGAAAGACTGCTGGCACCCAGCGCAGAACCGGGATCGATGGCGGCATCAGTCGGCAATCCGGCTCCCTCGACCACTGGACCGACAAATTCCTCACTGCCTACGCCGGCAATGTTGCCTTCGCCGGTCAGGAATCGGCCCGCCAGATCCGCAAATCCTTTGCGCGGCTGCTGGCTGTCGAACGCCTGGACATCGACCATTTCGATGACAGTGAAGCGGCTCAATCCGTCCTTCGATTCAAAGAACGGCAGGACCCGGGCGGCCAGGTGCATGTACTCCCTTTGCCATCCGGCATTGAACTGGCGCACTTCCTTGTTTTCCGCCTCCAGCTTGGAGCGGGCCTCCATCAGCCTCTGTAATTCGGATTCCCGTTCCGTGAGTTGAGTCCGGAGTCGGGAAATACGCGCTTCAAGGGTCCTTGCATCGATATTACTGGTCGCTATGGCCTTGGCGGATTCCACAAGCCCCGGGCCTTCACTCCCACTCACCCGTGACAGAAGATCCTTTGTCCGGACACTCGATTGCCCGCCGACGATAAAGACCAGGATGAGGTTCATCATCAATAGCAGGCTGGCCGCCGCCGCCCAGATATAGCTCCAGGGAATAGCCGTTACCGGCTCCTTGGGCGAGGGGACACTTGCCTCCTCCGCACTGAGTTTTTCATGAATCCCAGCCAACAGATCCATCCGCCGCGGTCCCTCCGCTTTCCTCAATCCCGAATGGAGGCCTTCAGACAACTCATGAACGAGGTCACACAGTTCGGGCGAATTCTCCAACTGTGCCTCGAAGTCCTTCCGCTCGCCTGATTCCAGCAGGTCGAGAACGTAAAGGGCTGCCAACTCCTCTGAGCGTGTATTAACCATCTCCCTCTAGATACAGTTTTCTCAAGCGCATGAGTCCGCGGCGCAAGTCCGATTTGACCGTGCCGAGCGGTTTGTCCAGTTTGTTTGAAATTTCATGATGGGTATAGCCTTCCAATAATGCCAATCCAATTATTTCCCGCTGTGAATCATTGAGCCCGGCGAGGCTTTCCTGAACCCAGCGGTACTCCAGATTCCGGTGAATCTCCGCCTTGGCATTACCTGGGGTTTTGTCCCCCACAAGCGGCATTTGTTCCGTCTTTTCCTCCGTCAAGACAGGACGGGAGCGCTTTTTCCGCAGCAGGTCGAAGGCAAGGCGTTTCCCGATTGTCACCAACCAGGCGAAGGGTGCCCCGAGTTTCGGATTGTAGCGGGTAGCATTCCGGTAGGCTTTGATGAATGTATCCTGCAGGACTTCCTCCGCTTCAAAATCGTCATTGACGATTCGCCTGAATAGACTCAGCAGCGGAAGGTGATAGAGACTATACAAGGCGTCGAGAGCTTCCATTTCCCCGTCCGCCATTTTTACAATCCACGAGGCAGCCAGCTTGTCTTCGGCACTGAATCTGGGGGGGAGTTTCATTTCGAGCGCTTTTCCAGCCAGGCAATCACTGCCAATGCGGCCATTAGGCCAAGGTTCCTTAACAAGGCCATGGACACGCCCGACTCCCCAATTGTTCCAAGACACCCACATTTAATGTCCAGACCCCTCACCAGGGCGCTGAACAAGGCCACCTGGAAAAAACAGAGCAGCCCGAAAAGCAGCCATGTGGCGGCCAGCCGCAGTCTCGGCATAACCAGTCCCAAGGCCCAGATGACCTCACTCCATGGAAGCCACAAAGCGGCGAGAGCGGCCCAATGGACACCAACGATCCGATAACGGAGGATGGATTGTGCGAAAGCATCGGGTTCGGCCAACTTGCCGAGACCAGCAAGAAGGAAGAATCCCCCTGCCAGGATTATCAGGAGCCATCGAATCCAGGTTTTCATCAGTTGGAAGCCCCTTTCAATTTCTCCCAACCTCCAATGAGCCAATAGACCCGCTCCTCAGCGAGCACCTCCCTGAGCTCCGCGGCCAGGGCCTGGCTGCTTTCACACGCTTCACCATCGCAATAGACAATGATGCTCATCTCCGGGTCCCAATTCTCCAGGAGGCGCGCCAAGCCATTGTCAAAGTCGTCATGACTCATGTGAAGCGCTCCTTCCAGATGCTCCTCCTCGTACATCCTCTCTGCCCGGGCATCAACCCACAGAACGGGACTGATGGCCTGGGCCGCCTCGAGGGTCAATCCCCAGCCGTCGCTCTTCGGAGTTGGGTCCGGCAGTCCGAGGAACAGTCCCTGGCCGACGGCAAATCCAGTAGCCAGCAACAGCAAAATCAACATGCGGCGAATGAGATTCACAGTGTCAGCTAAGTCGATGAAACCGTACTTGGCAAGTGGACTGAACCTATTCTCCGGCCTGCCCTAGCCTTTTGCCTTGAAACAATCGGCATTACGGGGCGTTCTAATTGCCATATGAGCGGCCCGAACCCTAAGCATTGTGGCTGAATCACAGACGGATCCGGACCCCAGTGCAGAACTGATGCTTCAACTGCGCCAAGGTAATGAAGCGGCTTTCGACCAGTTGGTTGAACGCTGGCAGTCGCCCCTAATCAATTTTTTCTACCGGTCCCTATCTTCCTATGAGCAGGCTGAGGACCTTACCCAGATGGTCTTTGTCCGTCTTTACCGGGCCGCACCCAATTACGAACCGAGGGCCAAGTTCAGTACCTTCCTCTTCCAGATTGCCCGGCGCTTGCTCATCAACGAGTTCCGCCGCAGCCAGCGCAAACCACTGGACCCATGGGATCCTGCGGACTTGCATGCGGTCACCAGCGGACGCAACCAACAACGCTACACGGAAATTGAGGAGGCTTTTGAGCAGGCCCTGAAAAAGCTCCCTGAAAACCAGCGGACTGCTATCCTGCTCCTGAAACAACAGGAATTGAGCTATCAGGAAATCGCCGCCGCCATGGAGGCCACCGAAAGTGCCGTCAAGACATGGATTTACAGGGCCCGGCAATTCTTGAAACAAGAACTAAAAGATCTGGTTTAACTAACTGAAAGGCATATGGAGAATAAGCATTCAGAACACGACAAGGCACTGAGCCAGTTCGACCAGTGGCTGCGGCAAAACCGTGTCCAGCCAAGGGCAGACCTGCTCCATCGTGTCCGGGAACAGCTGCAAGCAGGTTCCGGGGACTTTGATGGCCTTCTGGGTGAGATGCTCCAATGTGACACCCGATTGCGGGATCCCGACATGGTCCGGAAAGTCCGCCTTCGCCTGAAGGCAGACGACCGGGTAAAAGGGAAGGTGGCCTGGTTTGACTGGTTGGCGCCCCTGGCGGCCGCTGCCACACTGACCATCGCCTTCGTTAGTTTCCAGACAAACGCCCCGGAGGGCTTGTTCCCGCAAGACGAGCAGCCCAATGGACTAACCATGAACGTGAATTCCGCTCCACAACTCGATTCCAGCGTCACTCAGATATTTGCCCTGGCGACCAACCTCCAGGGCGGAACGGATATGACGAAGCTTGAATCGGTTGAGGAACTGGCCTTTCTTTTTGATTAATGCCTTTGGGTGTCCGGAACCATAGCCTCCCCTTGATCCTTTTCCTCCTCCTGGCGGGAATGGGTCCCATCGCTTTTGCCCAATCCCCACAGCGCCCGGCCGACCTTCCGGAACCTCCCCCCCTTCCGCCATCGCTTGAGGGACGCCCAATGGAGCCTCCTCCCGACCTTCCGGACTTCTCCGAATTGCAGGAACAACTGCGTCAATTGCAGGAACTTCTCTCCATGCCTCCGGAAAAACTGCGCAAACTCCGCCAAACCATCGAATTCATCGAGAAAATGTCCCCTTCGGAAAGGGATGCCATGCACATTCGGCTGAGCCAGATTACCCAGGCCACACCGGAACTGAAGGACGAAATCAACCACCTCGCCAGACGCCTTCCCGCCAATATGCAAGCCTCCCTTTCCCAGTTCTGGTATGCTTCCTCCCCCGAGGAACGCACTTCTATCCGGGCAGAATTGAAGAAACTTCCTCCAGAGGAAGGATCCGCTTTCCTCTCCGAAAAGGTATCGGCCTTCATCCAGCACAGGGACGAGGTTTTTGCCCGCATGCGGCAATCCCTGGAACAGAGACGGGATTCCAAGCGACCGCCTTCTGAACCGTGAGCCCCGGCGGCGTAACCCCACCTCCTAATCCTTACACCCCGGGGGTTATATTTTACAAATAAAGCAATTGTGTAAATAAATTATCAAAAGCACATGGATTTGGCTTGAGAAAGCCCCTCTTCTAGGCGAAAAAAGGATACTTACTTTTGGCAAGCGATAGGCCAATGGACCGAAAGGTCCAGAGTTAAGACAGCGACAGAGACAGGGCATGATTTATTTCATTGCCCCAAAGCCACCTGAGAAATCGGGTGGCTTTGACTTTATCAGCAGGACTCCAGAACCCCGATAAAGGAAAAAATTGCCCCACATTGAGGAAACTTTTCAGGGAGGCGCTTGTTTAAGGATTCGGGAATTGACCCCTTATAAACCCTCTGTAACAACATTCCGTCTATGAGTAAACGACCGTATATGCGACCCGCTCCGCTGCTGGCGGCTTCGGTAGCGTCCCTTCTGGCTTGGACCGCGGTTATTGCTGAGGATGAAGCTCCGGAACCGACTCCGGCAGTGGATACTTCCGAGGCATTCCGCGCCATGGGTTATGCCATGGCTTCCCAGCTCCGGCTGAACATTGGTTTCTCGGAAGAGGAACTCAGCCAAGTGTTTGAAGGCATGCGACTGGCAGCCAATGGCGAATCCGAGCCGGAAAACTTCAAGGAAGCTGTGCAAAGCGCCCAGCAGATCTACATGACCCGAATGCAGGCCTTTCAGGCAGTCGAGCAGGAACGGGCCAAGGAGGTAGCTGATGCCAACAAGGCTGAGGCTGCTGAATTGTTCGCATCCCTCGATGGGAAGGAAGGCGTCATGAAGACCGAATCCGGTCTTTACTACGAAATGCTTGTCGAAGGCACCGGTAAAACTCCCGGCCCCAATGACCGGGTCAGGGTCAACTACAGTGGTGTCCTTGTCGATGGAACGCAATTCGACGCCAACAACGGAGCTGACTTCATGGTCGGCCGGGTTGTCCCAGGATTTGGGGAAGGCCTCCAGCTCCTCAAGGAAGGGGGCAAAATCAAGCTCTACATTCCTTCGGAACTTGGATACGGAGACCGCCCGTCACGCCCCGGATCAGTCATTGAACCTGGCGATGCCTTGATTTTCGAGGTGGAACTGTTGACGGTCATCGAGGTGCCGCAACCACCTTCCGGCCCGCCGCCAACGCTTCCCCCGAACCTGAAGCCGCCGCCTCCGCCGCCGTCTGGCCCGCCTCCGGGACCACCGCCGAGCGCGACGCCTCCCACACCTCCGACCGGGGAAATTCCCCCTCCGCCCAGCGGAAGCTAGGTCGGTTCAGGTGACCTAATGATCTTTCATCAACGGCATCCTATTAAAGGGTGCCGTTTTTTTTCGGTAGAGCTTGCCACCGATACTAAAATTTCTCTAATACTATACTTAATACTATTTAGTTTTTCTTATAGCAAAATGTCATTGCCATTCCCAGAACTGACTGCCCAGGAAGCAGCGGAACTTATTCAAGATGGAAACACCGTTGGATTCAGCGGGTTCACGCCGGCTGGAGCAGCGAAGGCAATTCCGCGGGCCATTGCAGAGCGGGCCAAGGAGGAGCATGCAGCGGGGCGTCCATTCAAGATTGGGGTCATCACCGGCGCCTCGACCGGCGAGTCCCTCGACGGTGCCCTTGCAGGGGCCAAAGCAGTCGCCTGGCGAACCCCTTATCAATCGAACGCAACCTTGCGAAAATCGATCAACACCGGGGAGACCCAGTTTTTCGACATGCACCTGTCGCTCCTGCAACAATGGGTTCGTTACGGATTCCTCGGAAAAGTTCATTGTGCCATCGTGGAGGCGGCTCAGGTCACCGCGGACGGGGAAATCACACTGACAACGAGTGTTGGGGCAACAAACACCTTCCTGCACCAGGCAGACAAGGTCCTTATCGAGGTCAACGCCCAGCACCCGCGGCGACTGTACGGTTTCCATGACATTTTTGAGCCGGACGATCCGCCTGTGCGCCGGGAGATCCCCATCTATTCAACCCGGCAACGCTGTGGCGAACCGGTAGTCAGGATTGATCCCTCCAAGATCGCTGGGATCGTCTATACCGACGAACTGGATGAAGTTGGATCCTTCAAGGATCCGGATGCCGTAACGAGGAAAATTGGCCAGAACGTGGCCGACTTCCTTGCCGGGGAAATCCGCGCGAACCGAATTCCCGCATCCTTCCTGCCTATCCAGAGCGGTGTCGGCAACATCGCCAACGCCGTGCTTGGGGCCATGGGAGAACACCCGGAGATTCCCTGCTTCGAGATGTTTTCGGAAGTCATCCAGGATAGTGTCATTTCCCTGATGGATGCCGGTAATTTATCTTATGCCAGCGGGACCTCCCTGACGGTAAGTCCAGCTGTTCTGAAGAAAATCTACGACAACCTCGATTTCTTCCGCCGCCGGATGGTATTGCGTCCGCAGGAGATCACCAACAATCCTGAACTGGTCCGCCGCTTGGGGATTATTTCCATCAACACCGCCATTGAAGTGGACGTCTTCGGCAATGTGAATTCAACCCACATCATGGGGAATGACATGATGAATGGGATTGGAGGCAGTGGTGATTTCACCCGGAATGCCTATATTTCTATCTTTACCTGCCCCAGTACCGCCAAGGGAGGGAAGATCACCCCCATCGTTCCTCTGTGTAGCCACCTCGACCACAGCGAGCACTCAGTCCAGGTTGTCGTCACGGAACAGGGAATTGCCGACCTTCGTGGCAAGGATCCCCTCACCAGGGCCAAGGAGATCGTCAAGAACTGTGCCCATCCGGACTATCGGGATGAATTGTCGACCTACCTCAAGGATGTTGTTGGGGGCCATACACCGCAGTCTTTGAACCGGGCTTTCACCTTCCACCAGCGTTTCCTCGAGACCGGTTCCATGCTGCAGCCGTAAGGGATTACCGGTCCTTCAACAGCCGGATCCGCCGGTGCTTTTGCGGAAACTGCAGGGTGACCAGCGTCCCTACCGAAGGGCGGCTGTCGATGCCTATCTGCCCTCCATGGTCCCGCATGATACGCTCGACGATCATCATTCCGAGACCATGCCCTTCACGCTTGGTACTGAAATAGGGCTGAAAGACTTTGCGGAGATTCTCTTGGGGTATCCCCTCTCCGGTATCTCCAATCTGGATGTAGACAAACTCATCATCCGCGAAAGCCCGGATTTTGATAATGCCCCCGGCGGTCATGGCTTGGCGAGCATTCTTGATGATATTGAAAAACACTTGTTTGACTTGATCCCTGTCCCCCTGGACCAAGGGAAGACTTGAGTCCAACTCGATGTCCACGCGAACACCGGCCCCTTCCAGTTCAGGACCAAGAAACTCAATGGACTCTTCCAAGGGGGCAATGACATCCATATCATGAAGATCGGGCTCACGTGGCCGGACGGCTTCCAGAAAGTGGGTGATGATGCTATCCAGCCGCTCGACTTCACCAGCACAGACCTCCATCGATTTGCCCAGCTTTTCCAGGCCGTCCGTTTGCTTCATCTTCTGCAGCTGCCGCTGCATGACCTGCAGGTGGATATTGAGTGAATTAAGGGGATTACCGAGCTCATGGGCAACGCCCGCCGCCAGCTCAAGAATCGAGTTTACCCGTTCATCCTCAATCTCCTGCCGGGTCCGGTCCTGCTCCTGGGTGATGTCGGAGAGAATGACCGCATAGCGCGCCAACTGGACTTTTTCCCGGGGTTCCTCGATGGGGACTAGATACAACCGGACGATGCGTCGTTGCGGATAAGTCAGCTCAATTTCCCTCGAGATGTTGGCTTCCTCGATGAGGATGCCTTTTTCACTCATGCGCAGGGTCCGGGCAAGGTCGGGAACAGCCCGCCAGAGGCTCAGATTGCCAATGTCGCGCTCGGCAATCCCCAGCATGTCCCGCGACGAAGGGTTGGCGTATTCCACCATACCCGAAGACTCGACAACGATTATACCCTCCCGGATGGTGTTCATCACCATGTTCAAAAGGTGGCGTTCCCGGGCTAATCGCGAAATCAGATTCGCCTTGCTGGCCGCATCAAGCTCATCAACGCGGTCAATCAGGCTGCCGAGGGGATCAATCCGGGTCTTCATCTTCAAGATGGGGTCGATCTGCAGGTCGACCCGGAGGAGGGCAGATCCCGGGCAAACAGTTCAATCAGCTCCATGGCCAAATGCTCCTTGGCCAAGGGTCCCATTGGGAGGCGGCGCCCATCCCGGCAAAAAACAATGACGGAATTATCGTCCCGTTCGAAAGCACTGGCCTCGCCTCCGATGGAATTGGCCACAATGTAATCGGCGTTCTTCACCTCCAGCTTCTTCAGGGCATACTCCTCAAGGTTGTTGGTTTCGGCCGCGAATCCGACAATCAACTGGTGCTGCTTGTCCTTGGCAACGGTGGCCAGAACATCAACCACGGGTTCCATTTCAATGACCATTTCCAATTCGAACTTCTTGATCTTGTGATCTGCCACAGTCTTGGGCCGGTAGTCCATGATCGCCGCGGTCATGATCAGCACATCGCACTGTTGAAAAAGCCCCTGGACGGCATCAAACATCTCCGCCCCCGTGACCACCCGTTGCACCTGAACGTTCTCAGGATCCGGCAAGGCGACCGGTCCGGTCACCAGGTCGACATGCCATCCCTGCGCTGCTGCTGCCCGCGCAAGGGCAAATCCCATCTTGCCGCTCGAGGGATTACTGAGGAAACGTACGGGATCGAAGAATTCCCGGGTCGGACCGGCCGTTACCAGGCATCGAATGGGGCTTGCCTTCATATGCAATTGTTAAACCATCCATGACCACATATGGGAAGCGTAAATACAGAGACCCCAAAACGGGAAAACGGCTTCTACAGCCTGCTATTCAACATTCTCCTTCCGGTCCTTATCCTCACCCAAGGGGATCGGCTGATTGAGAACGCGGCCTCCGTGCTGGTGATCGCACTGGCCTTCCCGGTGGGCTATTTCATTTGGGACTACCAGCGTCGGCGCAAAGCCAATTTCATCTCCATCATCGGGTTTGTCAGTATTCTGCTCACCGGAGGGGTGGGCCTGATGCAGCTGCCACGCTTCTGGTTCATCGTCAAGGAAACCGCCATACCCGCCATCATCGGCCTCGCGGTCATCGGTTCCCTTTTCACACGCTATCCACTCATCCGGGCCCTCGTCTACTCAAAGGAGATTTTTGATGTCGACCAAATTCAGGAAGAACTAAAGCAACGTGGGAACACGGAAAAAATGGATAAGCTGCTGCAACTGGCCACCGTTCTCCTGTCGACCTCCTTTTTTATTAGTGCTGTCCTGAATTTCATCCTTGCCAGCCACTTTGTGAAAACCGAGCCCAAGGTCGATCCAGCCCAGTTCAATGCTGAGGTTGGCGCTATGACCGGATGGTCCTATGTGGTCATTGCCCTGCCGAGCATGGTCTTCATCATTGGCATCCTCTACATGGTGGCACACGGCATCAAGAAGCATGCCGGACTGGGCATGGAAGAGGCCATGGCTCCCCATCTGCGGGAAGAGTCCGAAGAAAAAGAGGGCTAAAACCGGGCTTGGTTCCTAGCGCTTGGAAAGCGGGACATAATCCCGGACTGTCGGGCCAACGTAGACTTGCCGCGGCCGATGGATCTTGTGGGACCTTTCGGCCATTTCCTTCCAGTTGGCAATCCACCCCGGCATCCGCCCGATGGCGAACATTACCGTGAACATCTCCACCGGAATGCCAATTGCCTTGAGAACGATGCCACTGTAGAAATCCACATTGGGATACAACTTGCGCTCGATGAAATACTGATCGCTCAAGGCAACTTCCTCGAGATGATGGGCAATATCCAGAAGCGGGTCCTCCTTGCCCAAGGCCTTCAGGAGTCGCTTGGCAGCATCACCGAAAATCTTCGCCCGGGGATCATAGTTCTTGTAGACACGGTGACCAAAGCCCATCAAGCGAGCCTTTCCTTCCTTGGCCGAACGGATGAACTTGCTCCCATCGTCCCCACTGTCGTGGATTTCCTGCAGCATCTTGACAACAGCCGCATTGGCACCGCCGTGGAGGGGACCCCACAGGGCGCTGACGCCTGCGGAAACGGAGGCAAACAGATTGGCCCCACTACTGGCCACCATCCGGACAGTCGACGTTGAACAATTCTGCTCGTGGTCGGCATGCAGGAGCAGGAAGAGATCCAGGGCATGCGTCACTTCCTCGATCGGCTCATAGTCCTCGTAGGGTTCCGAGAACATCATGTGGAGAAAGTTTTCCACATAGCGAAGGTCCTTGCGGGGGTAGTTGAACGGCAGCCCATTGCTCATGCGGTATGTTGCCGCTGCGAGGGTGCGGACCTTCGAGATGAGCAGGGTTGCCGCATCGTCAAACAGTTCCAGATCCTGATCCCGGTTGTTGCTGGACATCTCCGGGTAATAGCAACCGAGGGCATTCAACATTCCGCTGAGGACGGCCATCGGATGGGCCTTGGGGGGGAATCCCTCAAAGTGATGCTTGAAGTTTTCATGCAGGCGGGCGTTCCCGGCGACCCGTGACCGGAACGTGTTCAGCTGATCCTCCGTGGGGAGTTCCCCATAGATAATCAAATAGGCCGAGCAGAGGAACGTCGACTTTTGGGCAATCTGCTCGATTGGAATGCCCCTGTAGCGAAGAATCCCCTTCTCCCCGTCAATAAAGGTGATGTCACTGAGGCAGGATCCGGTATTGGCGTAACCATCGTCAAAGGTGATATACCCGGTCTGGCTCCTCAGCTTCCGGGTATCGATGGCCTTCTCGTGTTCACTTCCTTCGATAACGGGGAATTCGAATTCTTTTCCTTCAATGATCAGTTTGGCAGTAGCTTCGTCACTCATGGTTGTAATTGGTTAGGGGTTTTTCTCTTTTGGCAACAGTCAATCAGGAGAGATCACAACTCGCAACCTGTTTTTAAACTTGTAAGAAAATTCCGGTACAATTGGAGGCCCTTTTCCTGCGATTTCTCGGGGTGAAACTGGGTTGCCACTAACGTTCCCCGCCGGACGGCACTACAGAAATCAAGGCCGCCATAGTTGGTGATTCCCCAGGAAACGGCCTCGTCCGCCGGCTCGGCATAGTAACTGTGGACAAAGTAGAACTGGTCCTGCTGAGGATGTATTCCCTTCAAGAGGACAGGTTCCTCTGCCTGGAAGGCGACTTGATTCCATCCCATGTGTGGAATCTTGATAGAAGCATCATGGCTGAAATCAAAGCGGCGAACGGTTCCCTGGAGGACCCCCAGGCCTTCCGTATCACCCTCCTCAGAGAACTCGAAGAGCGCCTGTAATCCGAGGCAGATTCCGAAGTAAGGCCGTTCAGCGTCAATCCAGTCCTTGATAAAGTCCTTCCAGCCCGATTCCTGCAGTAGGCGCATGGTATCGACGATGGCCCCCTGCCCCGGGAATACGAGAGCGACCTTGTCTTCCATCTGCTGGGGATGCTGGACGATTTCTGCATCGGCTCCGACCTCCAGAAAGGCTCGGTGGACACTGCGGAGGTTGCCCATCCCGTAATCCAAAATACCGATACAGGGGTCCTGCTGCTCTTCACTCATGATGCGAGCTAATGTGCGGCACACTGTCGCGAGCGCAAGCCTTCTCAGTTACTCCCCGATCTCCGGATCCCAATGCGGCTCATTCGGCGTGAGCCTCAAGTGGTGCCAGTATCCGATGGCGAATGCCACCGGTCCGATGAGGAAGAAACACAACAGGAGAAGCCAGCCACTAAGGCGGTAAGCGGCATCTTCACTTAGTCCGCTCAGGGACAACCAGAGAATACTGCCGATAAGGAAAATACAGATACCGATGAAGGAATAGACAAATCCACGAACCATGTCGTGTATTTTGCAAGGAAGAGCCAGCTACAGCAAGCTTTTTGAAAAGGCTCAGCCCAGGCTTCCCTTTGTCGAGGGCACCTGCCCTTCACGACGGGGATCGAGGTCGGTACAGATATCGAGAGTACGCCCAAATGCCTTGAAAATTGACTCGGCAATATGGTGTGGCTCGTCGCCGTACAACAACTCAATATGAACGTTGGCGCCAGCGGTATTGGCAAAGGCCTGGAAAAACTCGCGCACCAGGACGATATTGAAATCCCTCACCATGCCCTGGCCGGGGTCGACCCGGTAAACGAGATGGGGCCGATTGCCGAGATCCATGACAAACCGGCTCAGGCACTCATCCATGGGCAGGAGAAAGAATCCGTACCGCTTGATTCCGGCCTTGTTGCCCAAGGCATCCCGGACAGCCTGCCCGAGGACAATTCCGACGTCCTCCACCGTATGGTGATAATCGACGGAAAGATCGCCTTCCGCCTTTAACCGCAGGTCAACCATGCCATGGTGAGTGAACAGCTCCAGCATGTGGTCAAAGAAGGGTATGCCGGTGGAAACATCAGCCACGCCCGAGCCATCCAGGTTCAGTTCCAACTGGATACGCGTTTCCTTGGTGTTTCGCTCAACGGATGCTATGCGCCCTTTTGCCATGTTGTTATCTCCTTCATAAATCGGTCCATTTCTGAAGATGAGCCGATGCTGATGCGTAAACGGGAAGCTGTCAATGGATGCTTGGGAAAGGTGCGGACGAGGATCTTCCTCTGCTCCAGCCATTGATATAGGTCAGCGGCAACCTCCGGGCCCCTTTCGCCTTCGGAAGATACCGGTTCGGCAAAGAGGAAATTAGCCTCGGAAGGATATATGTCCCATTCCTTTGTCACCAGAAAGTCATGCACTTGCTGCCGGGTTGCCTGGATTTTCCAGACATACTCGTCGTATACCGGTTGAGCTGCCAGGGCGGCGAGAGCCCCTGCCTGACTCAGGCGATTAACATTGTAGCTGTCCCGGATCCGATCCAGTATTTCGATAACCGGACTTGCCGCCATGGCATAACCCACGCGCAGGCCAGCCAACCCGTAGGCCTTGGAAAATGTCCGGGTCAAGACAACGTTCTCGAAGTCCCGCAAGAGTGGAAGGGCACTGGATGTAGCGAACTCCACATAGGCTTCATCAATAACCAGGAGACCATCCAGACCTTCAGCAAGCGCCCTCAAATCCTTCAGGGGGAAGCGAACCCCGGTCGGGGCATTGGGGCAGGTCAGGAAAAGGAGATCCGAAGGCTTATCCAGCAGGGCCTCCACCGGTAGCGAAAAGTCCTCCCCAAAGGGAATCGACTCAATGGAACCTCCTGCGATTGCCGTCACTACCGGGTACAGGGAGTAACTGGGAAATGTCTCACTGGTGGTTCGGCCGAAGCCACCAAAAGCTCGCGCAAGGAGATTCAAAATGTCGTCTGAACCGTTGCCGATAATGACCTGGCTGGCTTCGATCCCATGGATACCGGCTATCGCCTCGCGGAGGGGAGCGCTTGTCGGGTTGGGATATCGGGCCAATCGCTCCATCTCGGCGGAAATGGCTTCCCCGACAGAAGGAGGCGGCGGAAAAGGAAGCTCATTTGTATTGAGCTTGATCCATCCATCTCCCTGGGGTTGCAACCCGGGAACATATGGCTTCATCTGCCGGATGTTCTCGTGGACGAGTTCCTCTATGCGCTTTTTCATTGAGGCAGTTCTCAGTCCTTGAATCGAATCTCCAACGACTTGCCGTGAGCATCGAGTTGCTCCAGATCAGAGAAGACCCGGACAACTTCACGGGCAGCGGAAAGAGACTTGCGGTCATACTGCACCACGCTTGAACGGCGCATGAAATCAGTGATTTTCAAGCCACTGAAAAAGCGACCCGTCCGGGCTGTGGGAAGCGTGTGACTGGGTCCGGCAGTAAAGTCTCCCAGTACGGTCGGTGTGTCGTGGCCGCATAGAATGGCACCAGCAGTGTGGATTTCCCGGACCAGTTTCTTTGCCAAATCCTGCTCGACGTGCAGCTCAAGATGCTCCGGAGCGATGAAGTTAGCCACTTCAACAGCCGCCTTCACACTGGGAACATGGATGAAGCAGGTTCTGGAGGCAAGAATCCGGGCAACCGCCTTCCGGTGACTCAAGTCCGGAAGCTGCTCCGCGAGGGCCTTCTCCACGGCTTCCGCCTGCCTGACACTTGTATAGACATAATAAATACGTTCCTTGCCGCTTCCATGTTCGGCCTGGGCCATCAGGTCTGCGGCGATGTAGGCCGGATTGGCGGACGAGTCCGCAATGGCAAGGGCCTCACTGGGACCCGGCAGGAGATCAACACCTACCTGGCCGAAAACCTGGCGCTGGGCCTCAGCAACATAGGCATTTCCCGGACCCATGACCTTGTTGACGGCAGGAATGGTCCGGGTCCCGTAGGCCATTGCGGCAATGGCCTGGGCGCCGCCCACACGGTAAACTTCATCCACTCCACACAAGGCAAGACCAGCCAGCATTTGCCGGCTAACCTGCCCCTTGCTGTTGGCCGGGGTAAAGACGGCAATCGAGGGGACTTTGGCCAGCTTGGCCAGGGTAATCGTCATAACCGCTGTTGAAACCAGAGGAACGTTTCCGGCGGGGATGTAGATACCAACCCGCTCGATCGGATACCACCGCTCACCAACGAGGGCTCCATGGGGATTCCTTGCTGTCCAGTCTGCGGGAAGTCCCTTTTTGTGAAATTCCCTGACGCAACGAATGGCCTCGCGAATAGCCTTCCTCTGGTGAGGTTCAAGACTGTCCTTGGCGGTTTGCAACTGCTCTGGCATCACCCTCAAGGCACCGGCAGAGCTGCGAAAACCATCGAAGCGCTCAGTGTACTCGACAACCGCCTTGTCGCCCCTGCGACGCACATCCTCAAGGATCGCGGAAACAGATTCCTGCAATTCACTGTGGTCCGAACTGTCGGCGGCAAAGCGCCCCAGTTTCTGATAGAATCGAGGATCTTTGAATGACAGTTTCTTCATCGGTGCTCCCTATGCTTTCCAGGAGAAGGGGTGTCCCCTACTCCCATTCAATTGTACTTGGCGGTTTCGAGGAAATATCAAGAACCACCCTGTTGACACCCTCAACCTCATTGATGATGCGGTTGGAAATGCGCTGCATCAGGGCGTGCGGCATTTCAGCCCAGTCCGCCGTCATGGCATCGATACTCTCAACGATCCGGAGGGCAATGACATAGTCGTAGGTTCGCTCATCCCCCATGACCCCAACTGACTGGACAGGAAGAAACACAGCGAAGCTTTGCCAGACCTTGTAATAAAGGTCGGCCGCCTTCATTTCCTCTATCAGAATGGCATCAGCCTCCCTGAGGATGCGCAGGCGTTCCGGGGTGATCTCCCCGATGACCCGCACCGCCAACCCGGGGCCGGGAAAGGGTTGTCGCCAGACGACACTCTTCGGCAGTCCCAATTCCTCACCGAGGCGGCGAACCTCGTCCTTGAACAACTGGTCCAGGGGCTCCAGAATCTTCAGCTTCATCCGCTCAGGCAAGCCTCCCACGTTGTGGTGGCTCTTGATGAGGGCGGCCGGGTTTCCCCCGATCGGGACAGACTCGATGATGTCCGGATATATGGTTCCCTGGGCCAGGAACTCGACTTCCCCGATCTTTTCAACTTCTGACTCGAAGACGTCGATAAAGGTATTCCCGATGACTTTGCGCTTTTTCTCCGGATCCGTCACGCCCTCGAGGCGGTCCAGAAACAGATCGGCTTCGCGGGCCACGACAAGGTTCATGTGGAAGTTGTCCCCGAAAAGCTTCTCCACTGCCTCGACCTCGTTCTTGCGCAAGAGCCCGTTGTCGACAAAGACACAGGTCAGTTGTTCACCGATGGCCCTGTGGATGAGGGCGGCCGCCACGGAACTGTCAACGCCGCCACTGAGCCCGAGGATTACGTGGCTATCACCAACGGTTTTGCGGATACGCTCAAGCGCGGTCTCGATGTAGCCCCGCATGGTCCAGTCACCCTTGCATTCACAAATCCCGTAGAGGAAGTTGCGGATGATGTCGGTACCCTTTTCCGAATGAAACACTTCCGGGTGGAATTGAAGCCCGTAGATGCCCCGTTCCTTGTCCTCGATAGCGGCATAGGAGGAATTTTCGGTGGCTGCTACCGCCTCAAACCCATCTGGCAGGGCGATCAGCTTGTCCCCATGGGAATTCCAAACCTGAATCGATTCCGGGATATCCTTAAAAAGAGCACTCTCACCGGTTATCTTCAGGGTCCCCCGACCGTATTCCCGCTCCGTACTACGCTGGACTTCACCACCCAGGAAGCGTCCTATCAACTGCAGGCCATAGCAGATGCCGAGCACCGGAACACCCATGGTAAAGATTTCTTCATCCGGCATCGGTGCAGTGTCGGCGAAGACACTGCTCGGCCCACCTGACAGGATAATACCGCACACCCCCTCTTCACGCAGTTCGCTCACCGGTGTATCAAAGCGGTAAACCTTTGAATAGACCTGGCATTCACGAAGACGCCGGGCGATGACCTGCGTGTATTGGCTTCCAAAATCAAGAACTGCAATAATCTGTGGCATGTTGGTTAAATCCGTTTTGAAACTGTTTCGGTTAAAATCCTAAAATCGAAGGGAAGCATTTCTAAAGCCACATTGAGGGCAGGCTTCTGTTCCCGAGTCTTGGCGGCTGGCATACAACGAACCGCACTTGACGCAGTGGTGGACATGGCGGGTCCGCTGACGGTCATAGAACAAATGATCCCGGCGGTCATAGTAAATCCAGAGGCCAACGAACAATAGCAATCCGGTGACCAGAAAGCCCGTTACGAAAACCCCGAATCCTATGGTTATCATCTGCCGGAAATAACAAAGACGCCCACCCATGGGTGATGCGCCTTTGATGAAAGGGGATTATTGACGGTGCTGCCTACTCCTTCTTTTCAGCTTCCTCGTCATCTTCCGCCGCAGCGGTTTCCTCTTCAGCTTCAGCCGGTGCCTCAGCGACCGGTTCGGCGGGAGATTCAACTTCCTCTTCGGCGGCTTCTTCTGTCTCCTCGGCTTCAGCAACAGGAGCCTCTACCTCTGCGACAGCCTCTGGCTTCTCTTCCTTGGCAGCCTTGGCCGGGCGCTTGCGGGCCTTCTTCGGGTAGCCTTCATCCTCTTCGGGAATCAATTGGATGACCGCCATCTCGGCAGCATCACCAACCCGGGTTCCGAGCTTGTAGATTCGGGTGTAGCCACCTGTTCGCTGGGTAAAGGCAGAAGCGCGTTCATTGAAGAGAGTGGCGATGGCGTCCTTGTCCCGGACACGGGAAAGGGCCAGGCGACGATAATGCAATGCCCGCTCCGGGGAAGCTCCCTCAGCCTTCTTGGCCATGGTGATGATCTTCTCAATGAAGGGACGCAGGGCCTTGGCCTTGGGCAGGGTTGTCTGGATGCGGCCGTGACGCAGCAGGGCTGCCCCGAGATTGCTCATGAGGGCGGCGCGGTGCTCCTTCTTGCGGCCTAATTGAAATCGATGCTTTAAGTGACGCATTGTAATTCCTGATAGCTTTTAAAGGGGATCTAGTAGTCGGTCCGGGATTCGAGCAGGCGCTCGTCGATCTTCATGCCGAGGCTCAGACCGAGCTGCTCCAGCTTGGCCTTGATTTCATTGAGCGACTTCTTGCCGAAATTCCGGTACTTCAACATCTCCTGCTCACTCTTCATGGCCAGTTCACCAACGGTGGTGATGTTGGCATTGTTGAGGCAGTTCGCCGCCCGGACGGAAAGTTCAATCTCGTTGACCGACATGTTGAGCAGCTTGCGAAGCTTGTTCTGTTCTTCGCTGACTTCGACCTGCTCACTTTCAAACTCGACTGAGTCGTCGGAAACATTGTCGAAGACATCGAGGTGATGCTTGAGGATCGCTGCGGAATGCTTGAGGCACTCATCCGGAGTGATGCGGCCATCGGTCCAGATTTCGAGGATCAACTTGTCGTAGTCCGTCATCTGGCCAACACGGGTGTTCTCAACGGAATACTTGACCAGCTTGACCGGGCTGAAAAGGGAATCGATGGCAATGACACCAATGGCCTGCTCCGGCTGCTTGTTATCTTCACCAGAAACGTAACCGCGGCCTACCTTGATTTCGAGTTCAGCAACAAAACGCTTTTCCGCATCAAGGGTACAGATGACCTGTTCCGGATTGACGATCTCGATGTTGGCATCTCCCTGGATGTCGGCAGCTGTGATCTCGCCCTTGCGGGTGACGTCGATCATCAGGTTGACCGGCTCCTTCTTGTGGGAAATGACAAGGACCTTCTTCAGGTTGAGGATGATGTCGGTGACATCCTCAACAACGCCTTCGAGGGTCTGGAATTCGTGCTGCACACCCTCAATCTTCACCGAGGAAATCGCTGCCCCCTCGATCGAACTGAGCAGGATACGACGAAGGCTGTTGCCAATCGTGTGTCCGTACCCGCCTTCGAATGGCTCAGCAATGAACTTCGTGTAGGTATCGGTTGAGGTTTCCTCCTCTTTGATGAGTCGGTTGGGGAGCTGAAACTTGCCTAATCGTATGGCCATGGTCTTTACAGATAAAGTTTACGGTTGATGGGAAGATGGATCAGTCGAAAAAACAGGAAAATCCTGTGCCATTAACGGGAGTAGAATTCAACGATCTGCTGGACGTTGATTCCTGTCTCGATGTCGTCGGCGGTTGGTTCCCGGTTGACGGTGGCTGTGAGCGCATCGTCGTTGCGGGTCAGCCAAAGCGGCACCGTGCGGATGCGAGTGTCCTCAAGGGCGCGGGTTGCCAACTGGCGACTGGACGTGGCTTCCTTCACTTCGATGGTGTCACCGGAGGAAACACTGAAGCTCGGAATGTCCACCTTTGTCCCGTTGACCTTGACGTGGCCGTGGGTCACGAACTGGCGGGCCTGACGTCGGGTCTTGGCAAAACCAAGGCTGTAGAGGACGGCATCAAGCCGCTTTTCCAGCATCTGCAGGAAGATTTCACCGGTCACCCCGCGCTTGCGCTTGGCACGTTCGAAGGTACGGCGAAATTGTTTTTCAGTCAGCCCGTAGAGGTAGCGCAGCTTCTGCTTCTCATTGAGGCCGAGGGAGTAATCGGACAGCTTGCGCCGCAGGCGAGGTCCGTGTTGTCCGGGAGGATGCGGCTTGCGATCCTGCGCCTTGTTCGGCGGGAAGATGGACATGCCGAAGCGGCGGTTAATCCGGGTTGTGGGTCCAGTGTATCGGGCCATGATTAATTATCCTTGTTTATCAAATGGGTTGAACGGGCGGGGTTTGACGCGGCGACGCTTTTTTGGGCGGCAGCCGTTGTGCGGCACTGGGGGGATGTCGGCGATCGCGGGAACCCTCATCCCCAGGGGCTGCACGGCGCGGGTGGGTGAGTCGCGGCCCATGCCCGGGCCCTTGCCGCCCCCCTC
>JBFOMH010000025.1:0-61840 GCA_040830765.1 Puniceicoccaceae bacterium
AAAGCCGAAAAAGCAGGAATCGAAAGCGCCCAAAACCGGGGAGTCCTCCAAATCCCGCATCTCTTTCCAGAAAAAGTCACCCCTTCGGCTGAAGTCCAAGGGTGCGCCCGAGCCGATTCCATCCTTCAAGCCCGCCGTGGCCGTACCCGACATCGCCGGCAGCAACCCGTCCAGTGTCGAACTGGCCCAGCAGCAGGAGCATATCCGCCGGAAGGAAGCCGAAGAGCGGGAGAAGGCGGAGATGAAAGTCCGCCGTGTCTGGTCAATCCGGCTTATCCTGAGTGTCGTGTTCCTGATTGCCTGCTGGGCCGTTGGCATCTTGTATGTCTTCCGGCCGGAGCCGACCGCAGCCAACATCCTGATGGAGGTTTCCACTCTCAACTCGGCCCGGACCAAGATCATGGAGCCGGAAATGGTCTTTTTCCAATTGCCCGTGGATCCGGTCCACCAGGACCGCTGGATTCAATCCCTGCAGCTGCAGCCATTGCGTGAAGGACAGGTCATTTCCATTCCAACCTATCATTCCCTGGATACGTGGGAGAAGCCTTCCGGCTTTATCCGCCCACCCTACTCCGAGACCGAGATTGACGAATGGTGGGACCTGCGGCTGCGTGAAGTCCGCTACGGATTCATCCACCGGTGGGATGATGGAACAATCCTCATCCTGGATCTCGAGTCGGACAGCATGATCGGCTGGGCCAAGGCAAGAAATCTTCCCGAGATTCTGAACTAAGCGAAGACGGATCTCCTAGAAGATCTTTTCGAGGGTAACCGCCTTACCGTCGAGCAGGTAAGCTTCCTCAAAAGTTGCCTTGGAAAGGAGGACGGCATCATCCTCACGGTCATGGGGAGCCGCCACCTTGACGTGTTCGGAGCGCAATCCACCGAGGTACCAGCGACTGTCGGCCATGTAGATGAGATCACCTTCTTCTGCCTTCAGGGTTTCCATTGTGGATGGCGATATGCGAATGACATTGTGCTCCAGCGACTCATCAAAGGCAACCGGCAGGTGACGGGCTTTCTTGCCAACTGTGTGATTGGGCTTGCCGCCCTTGTACTTGGCCATTCCTTCGTCGATCGTATCGACGGTCAGGCCGGCAATTTCCTCTGCGTCGCGCGGTTGGGTGAAGAGGGAAATCCCGACCCCGAAAATCCCGGTCACGACCATGCCAAAGAGGGCCCGCATGTAGATGTAGACATCGTTGTCCGGGCCACAGACAAACCTCGAAAGCGGGTCAATCCAGTCCGGATACCAGTTGGTGATGAGGGTGAAAACTGCTCCCACCAGCATGGAGATGCAGGCTGCGGGCGCCGTAAAGCGTTTCCAGAATACCCCAAGAAAGATGGTCGTCACAATGGAGGGAATAATGACCATGATCCCCTTGTAGTGGATCTGCATCAGGCTCCCCCGTTGCTGGGCAAACCAGATGACCAATAACACGCCGACAACGGTGGCAATGACCGAGGCCCAGCGGGCGGCCTTGAGGTAGTGCTTGTCATCCGCATCCGGCTTGATGAGCGGCTTGTAGATGTCGTAGATGCCAATGGCGGCACAGGCATTGATCAGGGTGTCAATGGTCGACATGAGGGCGGCCGTCAGGGCGGCAATGACAAACCCGAAGAGAATCGAGTTCTGGTGCAGGGTCTCCCAGGTCACGACGATGAAGGTGTGGAAGGTGTTTTCGATATGAACCGCATTGATTCCCTCAAGGGCACCGCCTTCGACGGCCTGCTTCATGACCAGCGACTTGGCCACCCAACCGACCGCACCAACAATAATGGCCGAGATGGGAAGGGTCACGATGACATTGAAAAGGGCTGCCTTGCGCCCGTCATGCACACTCTTGATAGCAAGGTAGCGCATGATGAAGCCCTGGTTCATGAAGGAAAAGGCGATACTCCCGGCAAGCGCCTCACCCCAGAATAGACCGGCAGTGTTGAACTTGGGATCATCCGTCAGGTGGACAAAGGGCAAGCGGTGCGATTCCGGCAGGTAGGCCCACCATTCGCTGAACCCACCCAGGGCCCAGATACCCGCCATGATTGCCAGGCCACCCGCGATGTAGAGCATGACGCCCTGGAAAAGGTCGGTAAAAATAACCGCCGTCTGGCCACCAAAGGTCACATAGGCACCCAGGAAAAACGCCACAACTGGTACCGAATAGAGAATCGGCAGACCAAACATGCCCTGCAGGGCAACCCCGATGGTAAAGAGGTTGTACCCGATGTAGAAGAACATGTAGGCCATGATGATGCAGACCGCGATATAGCGTGCGGTGCGATTGAAGCGGCGCTCAAAGTATTCCGGGATGGAGCGGACCCGGGCAAAATAGATGATCGGCAACCAGCCAAACATGAAGAACGGGACAATAAACCAGTCGTTCATGTAGGTCATGGTACTGCTGGTGCCCGTCAGGAAGCCCTGTTCGGAATACTTCAGGTAGCTATAGCTGCCGATACCGGTGGCCACCATGCTGGCTGCGGCGAGCCACCAGGCGAACCGCTGCCCGCTGAAGAAAAAGTCATTAATGTCCCGGCTGAAGCGGGAGAAATAGGTCCCGAAGCCGGTAATGAGGATGAAATAACCGACGACAATACAGCCAATGACGATGGTCGCGGTTAACGGAAGATCGATGCCGAATCCCTCTTGCATGCTCTTATACCCCCAGGTAAGGAATGTTCAACGAGGCGACGATCCACAGGGCGTGAACCACGGCAAAGAAGATAAAGCCCAGCATCAGCACCCAGAACCAGAGTTTGTCATGGCCCCGGTCGAGCTGGCAGGCGCCCGTGCGCAGGATAATGAAAATTCCCATCATGAAGAACCCGGCTCCAAACCCGTACAGGTAGAGGTAGCTGGTCCAGGGATTTTCGGTGCCCAGCCAGCTGATTATCAGGCGCGGATAGGCATAGATGTAAATAAGGAGTACCGCTGTCACCGCCAGCCCAAGGGCCACCGAACGCGGGGTAGGAAGATTTTTGGTCGTCATGGTTGAGAAGAAGACAAGTGCCGATGAAATTGGCCACCAGCCCAATGGCTGTCAAGTTTACCCCGTTGATTCAACGGTCAGGGGGGCATGGATTCCATCCCAAATCCTACAGGTAGCCCATCAAGAGCTTCGCCGGGCCCCTTGCCAGTCGACATGGAATGTTAAATTCTCAACACTACCGCCATGATGACCCATAACCGCTTTCTTTTCCTGCTGGCCTGCCTTTTCACCGCAAACGCCCTCCCCGCGGGTGATTCCGGGACCTTGACCCGAACAGAAGCCATTGACCTGGTCTGGGCGGGAAACTATGTCCGCTTCGACATGCTGCACCGGGGCGAGCACAGTTTCATTGGCTATTATGATGCCAACCGGCAGTTGACGATTGCCCACCGCTATCAGGGCACCCCGTGGGTCTACTACAAACTCGACAGCTACTTTGGTTACGACAGCCACAACTACATCGAGATGGAACTCGATGATAAGGGGATGCTTCATGTCCTTGCCAACATGCACAATCATGTTCTCGAGTACTTCCGGACCACCCGGCCATATGACATCCGTAGCCTCCGGCGCATCACGGAAATGGCTAATCCTGCTGTTGAGCAAAAAATGACCTATCCCAACTTCCTGCGCGACAAATCCGGCCAACTGCTGGTCAAGTACCGGGATGGCTCGAGTGGCAACGGAGTCCAGATTTACAACCGGTACGACGCCGCAAGCCAGACCTGGACACCCCTGCACAGCGAGCCTCTCATTGACGGCGAAGGCCTCATGAATGCCTATCCCAAAGGTCCAACCCTGGGACCGGATGGCCGCTTCCACCTGGTTTGGGTCTGGCGGGACACCCCCGATGCAGCGACCAACCATGACCTGTCGTATGCCCGCAGCCCCGACCTACTCTCATGGGAAAGCGCCGGCGGCGTGCCCATCCCCCTGCCGATCACGATTTCGACCGGCGACATCGTGGATCCCGTGCCGGTGCACTCAGGAATGATCAATGGCGGCAAGAGCCTTGGATTCGACTCTCAAAACCGACCCCTTGTGGCCTACCACAAGTTTGATGAGGATGGCTGGACGCAAATCTATCTGGCCCGGGCCATGAACGGCAAGTGGGTGACGATGAAAATCACCGATTGGAAAGGCTTTCGCTGGGAGTTTGGCGGCAAGGGATCCCTGCCCAGTTTTGAAGTCCGCATGCATGGCGTCCGCGCCATGGACGACGGAACCATGGTCATCGAGGTCAAAAAACAGGGCCAGCCCCTTCGCCTGACGGTCGATGAAGACACCCTTGAACTTCTTTCCGAAGAGCCCATGAAAGCCTACCCACCCGTCCTTAACCGCTATGCCTCTTCCCCGGAGGTCATTCTCAATGGCATGGAGAGCGAAGGCGAGGCACCCGTTTTCCGAACCCTGTCAGCCTCAACGCCAGAACACACCTATTACCTGTCGTGGGAGGCCCAGCCACCCAACCGGGGGCAGGCCCGGGAGGACATTCCCCCACAGTCGACGCTTCGTCTCCATACTTTCAATAGGGCCAGCACAAAGGATCCGGCAAATTGAAGATTCATGCCATTGATCTGGCCCTGATTGTCGGCTATTTCCTCTTGGTCCTTGTCATCGCCTTTAAGGTCAGCCGAAGCGTCCATGACAGTGGCGACTACTTTCTTGCCGGAAGAAAACTGAAGTGGCCCTTCATCGGAGCCTCGCTTTTTGCCACCAACATCTCCGCCGAGCAGTTTGTCGGCCAGGCCGGGCTGGCATTTGTCATTGGCATTTCCGTAGCCAATTACCAGTTGGCTGGCGTTTGGGCCTTCATCATCATGGGCATCTTTTTCCTGCCCCTTTTCCTGCGGTTGGGAATAATGACGACTTCCCAGTATTTCGAGGTCCGTTATGGAGTTGAAAGCCGGCGCTTCCTCTCCCTCCTGAACATCCTTTCCATCTCCCTCAACGTGATCCCGGTCTCCCTCTATGCCGGTGGGACGGTCATGATGGACCTGTTTGGCTTCTCCTCGATTCTCCCAGGCGTCCTCATCATCGGGCTGACGGCCGGCACCTATGCCTTTCTCGGCGGCCTTCGGGCGGTCGTCATAACGGATTTCATCCAGGTCATCTTCCTTCTCCTTGGCGGTATCCTCGTCCTCTACATCGGCCTCGATCGCCTTGGGGGTTGGGACAGGCTGATAGCGCAGCTGGCTACCGAACCGGATGCAGCCTCGAATGGGTTCATGAGCCTGGTTCAACCGGTCAATCATGGCTGGGTCCCCTGGACGGGGGTGGTCCTGGGACTGTCCATGCACGCTCTTTTCTTCTGCTCCATGAACCATGACCTCGTCCAACGGGCCCTGGGAGCAAAGTCCATTCAGCAGGCCCGGTTGGGAGGATTGCTGGCAGGCTTCCTCAAAGTCGGAGCGGTCTTCATCATTGTCGTGCCCGGCCTGATTGGGTTCGTGCTTCACCGGGAAGGCCTTTTGGGTCCGGAACTGAGCAGTCCAGACCAGATTTTCCCGGCCATGATCCGGAGCCTCCTGCCTGTTGGTATCACGGGGCTGGTTCTGGCTGGCTTAATCGCGGCGCTGATGAGCTCCATCGATTCCCATATTTGCGCCACCGCATCGCTGGTGACACTTGACTGGGTCAAGCCCTGGCGACCCGATGCATCCGAGGCTTCGCTGGTCCGGACCGGCCGGATCGTTGGAATTGTCGTTCTCCTGCTGGGATTTGCCTGGGCAATCTTTGTCGTCCCGCAATACAAGTTTCTCTTCGATTACTTCGCCAAATTTGTCAGCTACGCGGTCGGCGGTGTCCTCGCCTGCTTCCTCTGGGGAATGATTTCCCCACTACCTGGCCGCCGGGCCTGCTTCATTACCATGATTGTCGGGACCAGTGCAGGTCTCTTCCTCTGGCTGGCTAATGACAACCAAACAATCGCCCGGCTGGTCTGTTCAGATGACGGCCTCGGACTGGCCATTCTTCAGATGCACTTCCTCCATGCCTCTTTCGTCCTCTTTGCCTTTTCCTCCGTCCTCCTGTTCCTTCTTACCTTCCTGTTTCAGGAGGATGGACGGGAGGGATTTGCCGCGGCCCGTGAAAACCCCAACAACGAGCTCCAGCCAACAGCGAAGGAAAACCGTGTCTACTGGATCGCTACCGGCGTATTGGTCATCCTGACTATCGCCGTCTATATCTACTTCTCCTAGCCACTCAGCGTCCCATCCAGCCGCCATCAACCAGCATGACGGTACCGTGCATGTAGGCGGAGGCCTCTGAACAAAGGAAGACGATGGGGCCCTTGAAGTCGTCGGGACGTCCCCAGCGACCGGCCGGGATACGCGCCAGGATCTGTTCACTACGGACCGGATCATTGCGGAGGGCTTCGGTGTTGTCGGTATCGATGTAGCCCGGGGCAATGGCATTGACGTTGACTCCCTTGCCGGCCCACTCATTAGCGAGGGCCATCGTCAGCTGACCAATGCCACCCTTGCTGGCAGCATAACCGGGAACGGTCACCCCTCCCTGGAAGGTCAGCAACGAGGCCGTAAAGACGATCTTGCCGGAGCCCCGGTCAACCATGCCTTTCCCGATCTCCCGGGAGAGGATGAACTGGGCATTCAGGTTAACTTCCATCACCTTGTCCCAGTAATCATCGGGATGATTAACTGCCGGCTCCCTGAGGATGGTCCCGGCATTGTTGACCAGGATGTCAATTACCGGGAAGTCCTGCTGCACCTTCGCAATGAAGGCATACAAGGATTCCCGGTTGGAGAAGTCGCACTGGTAGCCCCTGAAGGTCCGGCCAAGGGCCGTCACTTCCTTTTCCACCTCACTCCCGCTCTCTTCAAGGGAGGCACTCACTCCAATGATGTCCGCGCCTGCCTCAGCCAGGGCCAGGGCCATGCCTTCGCCAATGCCACGCTTGCAGCCGGTTACGAGGGCAACCTTTCCCTCCAGTGAAAATTGCTCGATAATACTCATCGCGGGTTTCCTTTACTTAAGGTCCTTGACGGCGATGTGGTCCATGTCGTCGAACCGCTGGTTTTCCCCGCCCATGGCCCAACAGAAAGTGTAGGCGCTGGTTCCACAGCCGGAGTGAATCGACCACATCGGCGAAATGACTGCCTGCTCATTGGAAAGGGCCAGGTGCCGGGTCTCGTCGCCCGGGCCCATCATGTGGAACACTTTCGCATCTTCGCTCAGTCCGAAGTACATGTACACCTCCGTACGGCGTTCATGCGTATGGCACGGCATCGTGTTCCAGACACTTCCCGGTTCCAGCGCAGTAAAGCCCATGACCAGCTGGCAACTCTTGACGCCATTCTCATGGATGTACTGGTAAATCGTCCGCTTGTTCGAATCCTCAACTGACCCAAGATGGAGCGCGTTGGCATCCGCCTTCCTTGCCAGCGTTGTCGGGTATTCCGCATGCGCGGGGTAGCTGACGATGTAGAACCGCGCCGGCGCGTCCGCGCTCTCGCTGCTGAAGGAAATCTCCTTGCTGCCCCGGCCGACATAGAGGCAGTCCTCGGACGCCATGTTGTACTCGGTTCCATCGACCACGACTGTTCCCGAGCCGCCGATGTTCAGGACACCGGCTTCCCGGCGCTGGCAAAAGTAATCGGCCGCCAACTCGGCGCCAGCCTCCAGCTTCAGGGATGACTCCCGTGGGACGGCCGCGCCGACGACTGAACGCTCGACTTCGCAGTAAATCAAATTCAGGGCGCCATCTTCAAAGAGGTCGATCAGGAATGCCGCCCTCAGTTCATCGGTTGTCATTCGTTTGTACTCGCCTACGCCTACGGTGTATCTCGTTTCCATGGTTCTTCTTTTCCTTGGGGTGGTTGTGTTTTTAAGTTGCCAGATAGATTGTTCAAATATGAACTTCTTTATGTAATCGAAAACGACAGCGTAACAAACCGACCCCTTTATCTGTCAATATAGGAAGATAGCCAATTTGTTTCATATGTGAACAAATATCCCTGATACATCGCCTGCCCCATGGCCAACTACACCATTCCCAATCTCAGAAATGCCTGCCGGACACTGAGCCACATCGCCACGCGTGAGGAGGCCCTGAGCCTGTCGCAGCTTGCCGCAGAGCTCGATGTCCCGAGGACAACAATGTTGCGGATAGTCTGCACCCTCGAGGAGCAGGGATTCTTGGTCAAGGATGCGAACGGTTACCGGACTGGACCAGTCATGCTCCAACTGGGACTGAAGGCGGTCGACCGCGTGGATATCCGCTCCTGCACCGGTCCTGTTCTCAAGCGCTTGGCTACTGCTACCGGAGAGACAGCCCACATTGCCCAGCGGGCCGGCAATCAGATGCTGATCCTTGATGTCTCGGATGGGCCCAATGTGATCCGGGTCGCTTCCCGGCCCGGCACGCAGGCCCACATGCACTGCTCCGCCACCGGAAAGGTTATTTTAGCCAATGCCATCGAGGACCTCTCATCTTTCATCGCCGGGCTCGACCTGCAAAAGCGCACCCGCAAAACCATCACCAGGAAGGCCGACCTCCTCAAGGAGCTAGCGACAACCCGACAACGTGGTTACGGACTGGATGACGGCGAATACCACGAATCGGTCCGTTGCCTCGCTGTTCCAGTGCGTGATTCCCAGAATCAGGTAATCGCCGGCATTGGCATCACGGCCAGCACGACCACCTTTCCAAAGTCACGCATTCCTGAAATCGTCCAGAAGGTGAAGTCCGCTGCCCGGGATCTGGAATCCGCGCTTCGCCAACCCGACATGGCCAAGGTCTGAGGCGAGCCTTTGCCGTCTCAGACGCAACAGCACATAAGCGCGACTGATTGGATTGACAACCTTAGCTAATCCGGCCACTCCTTTGGTGACCCAAGGGTCATTTGGCAATCCGCCAGTTTGAAGCCTGGGCCTTCACTCACCAACACAAGGACAGCAAGCATGAACAAGCACAAATATCTTTCAAAACTGACTACCCTACTCGCCTTCTTTGCACTTGGTACTTTTCCGGTCCTCGTCCAGGCGGAATCCTTTGAGACAAGCGGCAGTGCGACCTACATCGTGACGGACAACCAGGTGACGACCCATGCCAACGGCACAACGACAATCGTCCAGACCAGCAAGACCATCATCGAGTGTGATGATGAATCGGTGAGTTTCCACAAGGCACCACAGACCGCAATCGGGACCATAGTCCAGGACGCCGAAGGCAATGTCATTGCCAACATGGGTTATTGTTATGCCGTTGATGCCGATGGCGATGTCATGTACCTCAACTGGCGCATGGTCGGAAATGGATCCGAATGGAGCTTTGTCAGTGGCACCGGAAAGTACGAAAACATCGAAGGCGGCGGCACCAGCGAGGTCTTGGCTCTTATGGAAGACGGCAGCCAGATGATCCGCTGGCACGGCAAGTGGACACAGGAGTGAGGCGCGGGCAAGCCTCACTCAGGCCCGGCGAAGCGGAAGAACGTTTTACCGGGACTGGGAGCGGGTAAGGTGACTTCTGATGTCTCCGCCGTATCGAACCAATCAATCATGTCTTCGCTCTCCTGCACCGTGAAGTTCATCGTCGCCTGACCCTCGACAATCTCGATCATGGTGCTGCCGGGGCGCAAGTCGGAGATTTCCTCAAGGGTGTACTCGTTGGCCAGTTGGGCTGATTGGTCATTAATTAAGGAGACTAAAGCATTTCCGGAAGCACCCGTGAAAATGGTGTCTGATATCGTGACGCCAGTGAGGTTGGTGCCAAGGAGGTCGGCGCCGGTGAGGTTGGCGCCGGTGAGGTTGGCGCTGCTGAGGTCGGCGAAGGTGAGATTGGCGCTGCTGAGGTTAGCGCTGCTGAGGTCGCGGAAGGTGAGGTCGGCACCGCTGAGGTCGGCGCCGGTGAGGTTGGCGCCAGGACCAATCAGGTAACCGTCGATCAGCCGCCAATCCAGAGGCAAGAGAGGGTTGCCGACAATTCCACCTGATCTTACACCTTCCAGGTTCGCGCCAATGAGCTCGGCACCGGAGAGTTTGGCGTTGGTGAGGGTAGCGCCACTGAGGTTGGCGTCGGTGAGGATGGCAAAGCTTAGGGTAACCCCGCTGAGGTCGGCGCCGGTGAGGTTGGCGCTGCTCAAGTCCGCGGCTTGACCAATCAAGTAGCCATCGATCAACTGCCAATCCACAGGCAAACTAGACGGATTGCCTACAATTCCACCCGATTTGGAATAGGTAAGGCTGGCGTTGGCGAGGACGGCGCCGCTGAGGTCGGCGCTGCTGAGGTTGGCAAAATGGAGGGTTGCGAAATCGAAATCGGCGCCGGTGAGGTCCGCTCCGGAAAGATCGGCATTGTATAGGATGGCCCCCAAGAGTATGGCGTCGGTGAGAGTTGCACCGGAGAGGTTGGCGTCGGTGAGGTCGGCGCTTGTTAGGATGGCTTGGAAGAGGTCTGCGCTGGTGAGGTCGGCCTCGCTGAGGTCAGCGGTGGTGAGGTCGGCGTTGCTGAGAGTTGCACCGGTGAGGCTGGCTTGTAGGAGGGTGGTGCTGGTGAGGTCGGCGTTGCTGAAGTTGGCATTGCTGGCTAAAACCTGGGCCAGGCCGGCATTTGAGAAATCCGCGCCATTGAGAACCGCTCCACTGAGGTCCGCCTGAAGCATGGCAGTGTCACTCAAATCGGCATTGAAGAGATTGGCACCATTGAGGTTGGCACTGACGAGGAAAGCACCGGAAAGATTGGCGCTTACGCTCACCACCCCCGGGCCCAAATCCACCCCGGCATACGGATGCGGCCCACCCCCGTTGAGAAATGTATAGTTAATTGAACTGGTGGAACCATCCCGTAACTCATAGGTGGCCGAGTGTAGAGGGAGGCTACCGTACAAAATGACGCCGGCAAAAATGAGTGAGGCTCTTGAGAACTTAACGGGCATGTGTTGGTCTTTCTTGAACAAGTTAAAAGACCAAAGAGCGTTTTAATCTAATAGCCTGTATGCCAGTTTATTATAGGTCGCAGCGACACCGGTCTGTCAATGGAGTAGTTCCATGGGAAGCGACCAAGCCAAAATGCAGCGAGTGGAACGAGCGATCAGCCCGTGCTTCGCCCCTGCCCCTCGGCAGGCTCGGGGCACTCGATTTTCCATCGCCAGCAAGCTGTCGGGAAAATCGGTGGAGGCGCGGGTCGGAATCGAACCGACGATAGAGGTTTTGCAGACCTCGGCCTTACCACTTGGCTACCGCGCCGCAACAGAAAGAAGGAAAAATCGCTCATCTGTGGCAAAGGTCAACGGGAAAGTGATGTTTTTGGAGGTAAATGAAAAATGCCTGAAAAGGGGTAGAATGGAAGGTTGACGCCGAATCAACCAGTTGGTTGATTCAATCCATGAAACGCATTGGCATATTCCGGGCCAAGACCCATCTTTCGGACCTATGCCGGGAGGTTAAAGAGCAAGGATCCCCTTATCTGATTGAGAAGCGGGGCAAACCGGTGGCGATGCTCAGTCCGGTACCGGAGGCAATATTGCAAGAGCAGCCGGACATCGTTACCGCCCTGGCGGATTGGGAGAAGCGGCACGGACCGGACAAGTCGCGGACCGAATTTCCGGAGGTATGGAAGCTAAGAACCGGCGGAAAAGCTGCACCGGAACTGGACTGAGCAATGGCGAGGCGCTACCTTCTTGACACCTCCGTCTTTTCCCAGCCGTTGCGGAGGAAACCGGTGCCAGACGTTCTGCAGAAATGGCGAGCAGTGGGCGATGAGGCCTGTGCAATTTCCATTGTCACCCTGGCGGAAATGGAATTCGGGCTGGAGCTGGAAAAGCAAACCAGCCGGAAGGAGAAGTTTGAGGCCTTGCTGCGGTATCGATTACCGGTGTTACCGACAGATGAGGCCGTCTGGTCACAGTTTTCCCGGATGAAGGCCCGCCAGCAGGCCAACGGCGAACCGGTTGGGGACATGGATCTCTTGATTGCGGCCACAGCGGTGCACCACAAGCTGTGCGTAGCCACGCTTGACCAAAACGATTTTTCCCGCATCGAGTCCCTGTCCTGGGAAGATTGGTCGAAATAAGTCCTGTTTTTGGCATTTACTTGCGCCGACTAGATAGGAAAGATGCTCACCCATGTCGGCCACCGTATTCACGATTGCCAATCAAAAAGGAGGCGTGGGAAAAACCACGACCGCCATTAACCTCGCTGCCGGCCTGGCGGAGCAGAAGGTCCGGACCCTGTTGATCGACCTTGATCCGCAGGCCAACGCGACCTCCGGGCTGGGCTTTGAGAAAACGCCCGGTGGAAGCGTCTATGGTCCCCTGCACGGCGAGGGAACCTTGATGGAAAAAGTTGTCGAGACCCGGACCAAGCACCTTTCGCTGATCCCTTCGGAAGTGGATATGGCAGCCCTGGAGATTGAACTGGCCCAGCAGGACAACTACCTTGCCCGCCTGCGCCAACTGGTCGCTCCCCTGCATGACGAAGGTGGCTACCAGGCTGTCATCCTCGATTGTCCCCCTGCCCTCGGGCTGATTTCCATGAACGCCCTCGCAGCAGCCGACTACCTGCTCATTGCCCTGCAATGCGAGTACCTTGCGCTCGAGGGCCTCGGGCAGATCCTTAATGTCGTCGAAAAACTCCGGGAAGCGGGCGTCAACCCGGACCTCGAAGTCGGCGGGATCATGATGACCATGTTCGACATCCGCACGAATCTTAGTCGCCAGGTGGTCAGCGAGGTCAAGACCCACTTTCCGGACAAGATATTCGATGTCATGATTCCTCGATCTGTCCGCTTGGGCGAAGCGCCCAGCTACGGCCAGACAATTTTCGAGTACGATGCCAATTCAGCCGGTGCCCAAACCTACCGCACGCTGGCCAAGGAAGTCGCCAAGCGGTTTGACCTGAAGAAGAAATAGCGGCACGCTATGACCAACATGGCTGACGGGGACAAGGATATGGCTCCCCTGGAGGAGCGCATCGGGTACCGGTTTGCCGACCGGGAATTGCTCCATCGTAGCCTGACCCACCCCTCGCACCACGGGGAGTCTGTCCAAGGCAATTATCAACGTCTGGAGTTTCTTGGTGACGCCGTCCTCGGACTGGTCCTTGCCGAGGAGCTCTTCAAGACCCAGCCCGACAAACGCGAAGGGGCCTTGACCCGATGCCGCTCGATGCTCGTCAAGGGCCGTCAACTCAGCAAGCTGGCCAAGGAAATCGACTTGGGAGAATACCTGTTGATCGGCTCCGCGGAAGCCGCCCAGGGCGGACGAAGCCGCAATTCAATCCTTGAGGACGCCTTTGAGGCGATGATTGGGGCCGTCTACATCGATGGCGGACTGGAATCGGCCCGTCAGGTCGCTTTGGGTATCTACGGTGATCTTGAGGCGCGGCTCGACCTGCAGGCGGATGTCCACAACCCGAAAGGGAAGCTTCAGGAATTGCTCCAGCCCAGCCTTGGCAATGACTCGATTGAATACCGGGTCACCGAGGAAAGCGGCCCGGATCATCAGAAGCGTTTCACGGTCGAAGTTTGGATTGATGGCGAACGTCGGGGTGGCGGAACCGGCAACTCCAAGAAGCTGGCCGAGGAAGCAGCAGCCCGGGAAGCCCTTGAGGACATTGACCCAGCCGGCCAATGAAGCCCTTCCGCATACCGAAAGGGCGTTCGGTCTCGTTCTACTCCGGTGTCCTTGAGGCTGCCCGGCCGCTGGTCATCGCGGACCGCATCCAGCAGGCGAAGCCCGCTGTGAGTGTCATTATCTGCCCACGGATCATCACCGCCCGTGAGCTGATGACAACCGTCCCGCAATTTGCCACGCTGGCCAAGGAGGACTCGCTGGCTCTCAATTTGTCCCTGCTGCCTCCCCCTCCGCCGCCTGAAGATCCGGAGGATCCCATTCCTGAGCGACTGCGGGAGGAACTGGAATGCGACCGTCTGGCCAGCCTGACTCATCTGGCCAACTTTGCCACCTCACCGCCCGCAAATAAACGCCTGGTCGTCTTCACAACACCAGAAGGACTCTTTGCTGACGTTCCGTCGATGAAGGATCTGGCCGAACGCGAGGTGCGGTTGCAGGCCGGCAGTACCGTCGCCTTTGAAGAGCTGAAGCAGCGTCTGGGAGAGGACCTGGATTACTTTGCCGAGGCGGTCTGCGAAAGGCCCGGCCAGTTTGCCATCAGGGGCGGCCTTATTGACGTCTATCCCTTGAACGCATCCGCCCCGGTTCGATTGGACTTTTTCGGGGATGAGCTGGAATCGATCCGGCAATTCGACCCGACTACCCAGCGCTCATTGGAATCGGTCGCGGAAGTAACTATCGCCGCCCGCAATGCAACCGGGAATACCGCTGGCCGCCATGCCATTCATTCCTATTTTGCGGAAGCCGTCTCCTGGGTCCTCCTGGAGCCGTCTGATGCCGCCGATGAAGCGCCCAGCTACTTTCAGGAATTCGAGAAAATCAAAGACCAGCGGGCTGCCTTTCCGGCCCTATTCTATGGTCGGCAGGCCAGCCTCGACACCTGGACCATCCTCCAGGAACTGGAAACAGATCCGGGCTGCCTCGATGCCTCCTACACCCCCATCCCACTGGACTTCCAATCCCTCGAACCCTTTCGTCCCAATCCCCTCGAGGGAACCATCGGACTGGAACGCCTTGAGGAAGAGACAGCTGCCCGGACCGCCTTCATTTCCATGCTCAGCCAATGGCAGGAAGAAGAGACCTGCGAGATTCTGGGCCTGCTCCCCACTACCGGCAAGATTGAGGAAATCAAGCGGTTGCTCGATGAACAGACTGCCAGTGGTCTTCCGGTCGAATTTCTTGAGGGCGATTTGCCGGAGGGATTTATTCTCCAGACTCCCCCGCAGGGATGGTTCAGCTGGATGGCCCGTCCTCCAAAGGGAAAAGTCATCCTGGTCACGGAACGCGAATGGCTGGGTCGGCACATCTCGCGCCGCCCGGTCCTGAGGCAGCGCCTCCTTCCCCACCGCACCCGGGTGGACAGCCTGCTTGACTTTGCTGACCTCGCCGACGGCGATTACCTGGTCCATCTTTCCCACGGAATCTGCCGCTATCGAGGCCTGACAAAAATGGAGATGCGCGGCCGCGAGGAGGAAGTGATCTCCGTTGAGTTTGCGGAAAACGTCACCCTCCATGTCCCGCTGGCCGAGGCCCACCTGCTGACCCGTTACGTCGGCCTGACCCATGCCCAGCCGAAACTGGGCCGCCTCGGGACCAACCTCTGGGACAAGACCCGTGCCGCCGCCGAAAAGGCCACCCTGGATTATGCCTCGGAGATGCTGCAGTTGCAGGCCAAGCGCGCCCACCATCCCGGTCATGCCTTTCAGCCGGATACTGAGTGGCAAAAGGCGTTTGAGAATGCCTTCCCCTACAAGGAGACGATCGATCAGGCTGCCGCCATCGAGGACAGCAAGCTCGACATGGAGCAGGAAAAGCCGATGGACCGGCTGGTCTGTGGGGATGTCGGTTTCGGCAAGACGGAGGTGGCCATCCGGGCAGCCTTCAAGGCGGTCATGGAAGGATTCCAGGTGGCAATCATGGTGCCAACAACCGTCCTTGCTCAACAGCACTATGAGACCTTCCGGGAGCGCTTTGCCGCCTACCCCATCTCGGTGGAGATGCTGAGTCGCTTCCGCAGCACGGCGCAACAAAAGGAAATCGTCAGCCAGTTGCAGAACGGGCGCATCGACCTGGTAATCGGTACGCATCGGCTAATCAGCAAGGATGTCAACTTTGCCAATCTCGGCCTGCTGGTCATCGACGAGGAGCACCGCTTCGGCGTGCGCCACAAGGAACGACTGAAGCAGTTCAAGACGGAGGTGGATGTCCTTTCCATGAGCGCCACCCCGATTCCGCGGACCCTCTACCTCGCACTAATGGGCGCGAGGGACCTCAGTGTCATTGAAACGCCCCCTGCCGACCGGCTCCCCATCGAGACCCTCGTCCGGACCTATGACCCGGACCTCGTCAAGCGGGCCATTGAGCGGGAACTGGAACGCGGCGGCCAGGTCTTCTACCTCCATAACCGCGTCCAAAGTATTGATTCGGTTGCTGCCAGCCTCAACGACATGCTGCCCGATGCTAGTATCGAGGTTGGCCATGGCCAGATGTCAGAGCATCAACTGGAAAAGGTCATGACCCGGTTTGTCGCCGGAAAGACGGATATATTGGTCTGTACCACGATTATCGAGAACGGCCTCGATATCCCGAATTGCAATACGATCATCATTGAGGGAGCCGATCGCTTTGGGCTATCCCAACTCTACCAACTGCGCGGCCGGGTCGGCCGTTTCAAACGGCAGGCCTATGCCTATTTGCTGCTGCACCGATATACCCACATGCTGGACCAGGCCCGCAAACGGCTCTCCGCCATGCGGCAGCACAACCAACTGGGGGCCGGGTTCAAGATTGCCATGCGCGACCTGGAGCTGCGGGGAGCCGGCAACCTCCTTGGCCACCAGCAAAGCGGGCACATTGCCGGCGTCGGATTTGATCTCTATTGCCAGTTGCTGCGCCAAAGTATCCAGCGGCTCAAGGGGGATCCAGCCGCCGCCCGCATTCGGGCCAATGTCTTTCTCGACTTTATTCGCGAAGGCCGCTCCGGGGAAGCTTCCGCAAGGCGGGTCGAGACAGGATTTGCCGCCCTCGCGGAGGAGGAATTGGCAGGGACCCGCATCGAGCCGGAATCGGCACGCCTTCCAGATGCCTACATCCCGGAAACCCGGCTCAGAATCGAATTCTACCGCCAGCTGGCCATGGCCAACTCCATGGAGGAAGTAGAGGAAATTTCGGCCGCCCTTGAGGACCGCTTCGGCAAACAACCGGCCAGTGTCAGGCGCCTGGTTACCGTCGCCCGCATTCGCGTATTGGCGGAAATAGCCGGTATCCGGACCGTCGAAACTGAAGGAAACCGCCTGAAATGTCAGCTCGCCGGGGGTAAAAAAGGCCAATTCCTGCAACAATCCGGTAGATTTCCCCGCTTGACCGGTCAAACTGCAGACCTAAGGTTACGCGAAATTGAACAATTTCTGACACGTCAGTGTCACACAACTTGATAATGCGACGTACTACGCTAACCCTCTTTCTTGCTTCACTATTGCTAATGCTGCCGTCGGTCTCCGCGGTGGCCCAGACCGTGCACAACATCTGGGATCCTCCCTACCGGCAGGGAATTGCCGCCGAGGTGGAGAACAAGATTATCACTTTCGAGGAACTGCGGCGGGAAATGATGCCCCTCATTCCGCGCATCCGGGAATCCTCCCGATCCCGCGCCGAGTTCACCGCCAGGATGCAGGAACTTTATCTGGAAGTGCTCCAGAACCTTATCGACCGGGTTCTTATCGTGGAAGAATTCCGGGAAAAGGAATACCAGCTTCCCCAGACCTTCATCGAGAACGAGTTCGACCGTATCCTGATTGAGGATTTCGAAAACGACCGGACCCGTTTCCTCGAATACCTCGAGTCCCTTGGCAAGAACATGCGCGAGTTCCGTATTGATCTTCGCGACCGGATTATTGTCAGTGTCATGCGCTCGGAGAAAAGAAAGTCCCAGTCGCAGATTTCCCCGGAACGGATCGAGCAGTTCTATAACGAAAACAAGATCAATTTCTACGAGGAAGAAGCGGTCAAGCTGCGCATCATCATGCTGCGGCCACTGGCCGATGAAAACCCCGACCAGATGCGGCAGACCATCGAACGCATCTTTGAGGACCTTGAGTCCGGCAAGCCCTTTGATGAAGTTGCCAGCGAATACAGTCAGGACTCCCGCCGTGAACGCGGTGGCGACTGGGGCTGGATTCAGCGACCGGACCTCAAGGACGAACTGAGTGCGGTCGCATTTGCCCTCGAAAAAGGATCCTACAGTGAGCCGGTTACCCTTGGGGAACAGATTTTTATCCTCTACGCGGAAGACAAGCGGGATGAAGGCATCCAGCCCATCAACGAAGTCCGCGACCGCATTGAGGAAATCCTGGCCAGCCAGTTAGCCCGGCAAGCCCAGGACCAGTGGATTGAGCGGCTTCGCAGGGAAGCCTATATCCGCTACTACTGATCAGCCCCCGAGCTTGAAGATATCCTTCAGCTTCTTGCCGGCCTCTTCCTCAATCAGGTTTTCTATCTGTTGCTGACCTCCCTTGAGGAGTGCCTTTTCTATGGCGTCCTTGGGGATTTTCAAGGTCGGCCGGTCAATCGGTCCACCCAGGCCCACTTCCACCGGAAATGAGTCCAATGGCACGGAACTACCGAAGGCGTTCAGGGTTGTGTCGTTTAGCGTAACCTTGAGAGGAATATCGAGTATCCCGTTGTTGATGTAGCCGGAGCCGGCAATGTCCATTGTTCCCCCGTTCATCGGAAGGTCCTTGCCCGCCTGCTGCTCCATTTCATCAATCGACAGGTTGCGATAGTTGACGCTGACCCCGCTGCGGTTTGGAGCTGCCGCGTAGGGCAATTCCAAGGTGAGATCCAGATCCCCATCCTCACGGGCGATTTCCACCTTGCCGGCCACTTCCAACAAGGCTGGCTGCGTGGCAAGGTTGGTCCCGCCAAGGCGGTAACTGTCGCCAGAATCCGCAATGACCAAGTTGTCCGACTTCAGTTCGCGAATCCACAAACGGGGAGACTGCTTGACCAGGGAATCGGATTTTACCCGGGCATAGCCCTCTTCCTTGGCTCTCAATGCCAGTTGCTCGCGCCAACTGAGCCCACTGTCTTCAACGGTTTCTTCCCCGTCGGACTTCACATGCGGGGCAATCCGGTCATAGATGCGCTTCAAGAGCCGCAGGCGTTCGCGCCAGACAGAGGCCTGGCCAATATAGTCATCGATGGAAACGACGTCCTCCTCGACCTCGACCGGCTCGGGCTCTTCCGGTGATACAACAATCACACCGGGAACGCGACGCGCCGACCCTGTTGTCGGTTCAAGAATTTGTAATGAATCGATCACCACTTTCTTGGAAAGCAGACTCATCCCGCTGATATCCGCCACAATCGTAGCTGCCGCGAAGCGATTCGTATCGAGGGCATCCGGATTCGCCATGGCCAGTCCACTGACAGTGACCCGGTTTTCAGCCGGCAATATCTCGATACTGGCAATGTCAACCGTGGCCCCGTTGGCCCGCTCCATGCCATCCCGGACGCTGCTAGTGACAATCGTCTTGTCCAGCAGGCTAAGACTGACATAGCCCAGGACAACAAGGGAGACGAC
The DNA here is from genome assembly GCA_040830765.1 of Puniceicoccaceae bacterium. Lineage (GTDB taxonomy): Bacteria > Verrucomicrobiota > Verrucomicrobiia > Opitutales > Oceanipulchritudinaceae > Oceanipulchritudo. The sequence continues at coordinate 19,164 of JBFOMH010000025.1, forward strand.
AAATATTATGCCCAGCGGGCGGACAGGCAGCCCACCCTTTTGCTCACTCAATGCAGTCCAACTTTTCTTGCCCTTCAATCCACCGACAAAGAGCCAGGCCAGGCTGCGAACCCAGAGCTTTGAGGTGTAGGCTTCGTAACGCTCAGAGTCTGTTTCCAGACCGGCCATCCGGGAACGGAAGGCACTCAGTGAGCGGCTGATAAAGATGCCAAACAGGAAGCCGGCCAATCCACCGACCAGCAGTGACGGAACCATGACATAATAGTCCAGTCCGAACCAGGCCGTGACCGGCGCATTGACAAAAACCGCGATGGGGGCCGCCAACCCACTTTCAAGAAGGGATACCCCGAGGTTGAAATAAAGGGGTAGAAGGGCCAGCGAAAGCAGCTTGACCAGAATCAGGGTCAAGCCCCCGAGGAACAGGTTGGCGTTAAGGATGATGAGCAGGAAAAGCAGCAGCGCCAGAAGCAGCGGGCCTTGTCCGAATCCAGGCAGGCTTCCGAGGAGCCCGCCAAGGACGGTGGCACTGATGATTTGAAATGGCGTCGCTTTACCGCGAAGGAATTTACCAAGCTTGCGTATAATCATGTCAGGAAAAGCCTAACGCTTTTCCCTCAGGTGGCAACAGGCAATTGGCCCCGCACGCAATCCACGACCCGCTGAACTTGTTCGTCCGTCATACTGCTGCCACTGGGCAAGGACAGGAAGGACTCGTGGATCAGCTGGCTGGACTCGCCGCCAAATGAACGCAGGCCCTGGTTGACCCCCTGCTGGTCCATCGGCCTCCACATCGGGGAGGCCTCAATCCCTGCGTCCCGCATGGCTACCACGATAGCTTCCACGTTTTCATAGCCATTGATCGAGATGCAGCTTAACCAGTAATTGCAGGTTCCATAGTCCGGTTGCGGCATGAAACCAACTCCCGCAAGGCCGGAAAGCTGTTGCTGGTATTGCTGGAAGATGGCCTTTTTCCGGGCCAGACGCGCATTTACTGTTTCCAGTTGTCCAAGACCAATGGCGGCACAGATGTTGGAGAGGCGGTAATTATAGCCCATCGTGTCGTGACGGTACCCGACAGCTTGGGGATGCTTTCCCTGATTGGCCCAGACCCGGGCCGATTCGCGCATGGATGAATCGCGGACATAAAGGGCTCCTCCCCCGCTTGTCGTCAGCACCTTGTTGCCATTGAAGGAGTAGGTTGCGGCATCGCCGTAAGCGCCAACTGCCTTGCCGCCAAAGGTGGCCCCAAAGGCACCGGCACAATCCTCGAGTACGAGGACACCTTCTTCACGGGCCAATTCAGCCAGTTTATCGATTGGGGCGGGTATTCCGAAAGCGTGGACCACCACCATGGCCCGGACTGTCCTTCCTTCAGCCTTCAGGGTCTGGATTGCTTCCCTGGCGACATCCGGATCCATGGCCCAGTTCTCGGGGGATACATCGACCAGGACCGGCTCCGCACCAAGGTAGCGCACCGGGTTGACCGAGGCAACAAAGGTCAGGTTCGGACAGAGCACACAATCGCCCGGACCAACTCCCAACGCCCGCAGACCCAGATGGATTGCAGCGGTCCCGCTGTTCACTGACTGGACTTCATCCAGACCCAGATAGTCCGCTATTCCCTTTTCAAATGCATTTACCTGCGGTCCGACTGGAGCAATAAACCCACTGGCAAGGGCTTCCATGACACGAATGCGCTCGACTTCGGTGATCTCTGGAGGACTCAGGAAAATATCATACGACATCAGATCAGCGGTAGAACCCCCATTTTCAGGCCCACCAACTGCTACTGTCGAGTCCGAAGTGAGGCTTTCAGCCGCCTCCTTGAGCCGGATTCCATAGGTCCATGCGGCAACCGCGACCCAGATGCCTCCGAGAACCGCAAGTTTTGCCCAGAGGGGCCCATCGTTCCAATAGAGGCCCACACCCAGGAGAGCCAGTGCGCCAAAGAGCAGGCTCGTCAGGCGATGGCCTGACTCACGGGACGGAAATGTCCCTGCAAGGACCTGGTACAAATGGGAACGGTGTGCCTCAAAAATGCGTTCCCGACGGATGACCCGCCGGACAAAGGCGATCGCGGTATCGATGACAAACGGCCAGACAAAGAGGACGCCGGCCTCAAGGGCCCGTTGCAAGGGCAGCCCGAAGGCCGCAAAGGCAAAGGGAAGTACGGCGAGATAGAACCCGAGGAAGGTGCTACCGATATCCCCCATGAAGATGCTCGCCGGCGACCAGTTAAGCAGGAGAAATCCAACCAGGCCACCGGCAAGGGAGAGGAGCAGGAGCGATTGCACGTCCCCGTTCGGCAGGTCCAATCGGGTATCGAGGAAGAAAATACCAAGCCACCCCGCGATGGCAATCAGTCCCTGGATTCCGGCAATCCCATCAATTCCATCCATGAAGTTGAAGGAATTGGTCAATCCAGCCACCCAGACTACGAACAGAATCCCGCAGATGAAGGCGGGGAAAACAGTTCCCACAAGCGGTAAAGGCTGGCCGATCCAGTAGCTCCTGAAAACGTATAAAACGAACAGTGCACAAATGACATGCCCGCTGAAGCGTATCCCGCGGGAAAGATCGAAACGGTCATCAAAAAATGACAGCAGGGCGATTATCAAGGCAGGTCCGAGGGAAGCGGCAATCACCCAGCCGATGGAAATCTGTGGCAAAAGGATGAGGCCGAGAGCGGTTACAAGCAGCGGGACCAAAATCCCGATTCCCCCTATGCGAGGGGTCGGCTTCTCGTGAAAGCTCCGTTCATTGGGATGATCGAGCCAGTTCCAGCGCACCGCAAGGCGCTGGCAAGCCCAGACACTGACGGCCCCCAGGGCCGCTGAGAAGATAAACCATATGGGTAGTTGAAGCATGGAAAGAAGCTGTATTCAAGGGCACCTCTGGAAAGGGAGGCAATAGAATTAAACGGGACCTGATGAGGATTGCTTGAGCCATTCATCGACCGAATGACGCGGTTTGTAGCGCAGTTCCGCCTGTGCCAGCGAAGAGGAATACCAGGCAGAGCCGGTCAATTTGTGCAATGTCTCCCGGTCCAACGGAAGGCGCTTACCAATGACAGAGCCCAGCAGGGAGCCCACAAAGGCACCGGCTTGGAGAACAAACATGGGGATCGACCAGCTCTTTGGCGGGAAACCGTTGGCTTCGCGAATCAGGTCATACAAGTGCCTTGTTGAGGGGGCATCGTCACCGGCCAAAATATAGGTCTTACCGGCAGCGATGGGATAATTGGATGCCCGCATGGTAAATTCGACCAGGTCATCGACATTGATCATCGATCGCCGATTACCGGTATCCGGCAGCGGGGGAAAGCGGCCTTTGCGGACAGCCTCCACCATTCTTGGCAAATTCCCTTTTTCGCCCGGTCCGTAGACCATGACCGGTCGAAGGACAACGGCATGCTCGATCCCGGAGCCAAGGACCGCTTCCTCGGCTTCAGCCTTGGCCAGGCCATAGGGACCCTGCGGAGTGTGCGGTGATTGTTCCACCAATGGGGCCAGGTTCATTCCCGCTGGATTCCCCTCCCCCATCGCCTTGACACTGCTCATGTAGACAAAGCACTGGACCTCCTTTTTCCTTGCCAATTCCAACAGACGGCGGGTCGCGTCGACTATAATAGGCCGATAACTGGATGCCGCCGAAGCACTTTCCGAGACTGCATGCGCCTTGCTGGCGAGATGATAAATTGTCGAAACACCTTCCAATGCCTCTGAAGGCAGGGAATCCTGCGCCAAATCGACCTCGAGAAAGCTTTGCCAGGGACCGTCCTGCCTCCTGCGTCCAACCGCCCGGATATGCACGCCTTCCTGATCCTGCAGGCGCTGGCAGAGCCGGCGCCCCAGAAATCCGGTGGCTCCGGTTACCAGGATGGTGTCATTCCCAGAGGACATGCCCTATCTTAATTAGGGCAGATGAGCTTCAGTTAAAGGAAATTCCTATCCTTCGTCCTCCATCGGGGCAAATCCCTGCCGCAGGGTATTCTCGGAAACAAGGCGGGGAACCGTGAACTGCTTCAGGTAATCCGGACCACCAGCCTTGGATCCCACGCCTGAGTGGCGGAATCCTCCGAATGGTTGCCTGCCGACAAGGGCGCCTGTACAACCCCGGTTGAGGTACAGGTTGCCAACCCGGAACTCCCGGGCCGCCAGACGCAAGTGTTCCGGATGGCGACTGAAGACACCGCCGGTCAGGGCGTATTCGCAATCATTGGCTTTTTCCAGCGCCTCCTCGAACGAGTCAACCCTGGCCACCGCCAGTACCGGTCCGAACAGTTCGTCGCGCATCAGGTCATGGTCAAAGGGAACATCCGTGAACATCGTCGCCGGAATGTAGCGGCCCTTTGGCAATCCATCTAACAAATGGCCTGTAATCGCCGGCAGGTCCGCCTTATCAATCGCTGATTGAATCCTCTCGACGGCGTCTGCGTCGACAACCGGCCCCAAATCCACAGAGGGGTCGGACGCCCTCCCCGTGACATGGCTTTCAACCGCGGCGGTCAAACGCTCAATGAAGCGGTCGTATATTCCTGCATGGACATACAACCTAGAACAGGCGGAACATTTTTGTCCCGCGTAGCCAAAAGCTGAATACACGGTTCCCTTGACCGCCTGGTCGAGGTCAGCTCCATCGTCGATGATAATGGCGTTCTTTCCACCCATTTCAGCAATCACCCGCTTGACGTGAACCTGCCCGGGCCGCACCGCAGCCGCGGCCTTGACGATTCCCATGCCAACTGCCTTCGATCCGGTAAAGGCAATGGTGTCGATGGCCGGGTGTTCGACAATGGCCGCTCCAAGGACTTCCCCGTAACCGGGCAGGAAGGCCAGGACATCCGCCGGGAGTCCCGCTTCCATAAACACCTCCACCAGTCGTGTAGCTACGAGGGGAGTCTGCTCAGCCGACTTGAGAACAACTGCGTTGCCCGTGACAAGGGCTGCAGCCATCATTCCACAAGGAATGGCCAAGGGAAAGTTCCACGGCCCAATGACCCCGCAAATCCCCCGCGCCTCATAGAACAAATAGTCTTCCTCGCCATCGAAGGCACACAGGCTGGTCTCCTTGAACAACTGCAGCGCATCCTTTCCGTAATAGCGGCAGAAGTCGATCGCTTCAGCGACATCCGCATCCGCTTCCATCCATGGTTTGCCAGCCTCGGCAATAATCAATGCGGTCAGGGCAGCCCGGTCGGCCTCCATGATCCGGGCAGCCTTGAAAAGGACTTCCGCCCGTTGCTCAACCGGGGTGTTTCTCCACGCGGTAAAACCTTCCTGCAAGTTTGCCACGGCCATTTCCAGATGACGCGGCTCGGCAATCCCCACGGTGCCAAGGATGCAATCCGTTTCCTCCGGGCAGTCGCTCGGCTCGAAGGTTGAACAATCCTTGATTTCCCGGCCACCGATAACCGGCAGAATCCGCGGGTAGTCACCATTTCTTCGATACAGTATATGATCCAGCTGCTCCTTGATAGCCTCACGATGCCCGGCAATCGAGAAGTCACGAAACGGGGCATTGATGAAGTGCTCACTTGGATCCGCCTCAAGGTAAGTTGTTCCCGGATCCGGATCCTCGACCACCGGAACGGCAAGAAGCGTCTCTGCCGATTCCTCCTCCATGAAGCCGGAACGGATAAATCCCTCATTGGCGGTATTTTCAAGCAAGCGGCGAACCAGATAGGCCATTCCGGTCAGCATGTCTCCGATGGGCGCATATTCCCGTACCGTCAGCCCCCGCTTGAGGAAGACGTCCTTGATCGGATCCGCCATTCCATAAAGGGTCTGGAACTCGTAGTCATCAGTGGTCAGGCCAAGCTGCTCGGCACAGGCAATGGCATGGGCCAGTGAACGGATATTGTGAGAGGCAAAGGCCGGACGAACCACAGACGCATTCTGGAGCAGAACCCGGCTCAAGCGCTCGTAGGTCAAATCGCTCATTGCCTTTTCCTGCCAGACCGGAATCGGCCACGAGGCCAGCTTGGCCAGAATGGTCTCGGTATCCCAGTAGGCTCCCTTGACAAGGCGGATGGCAACTGGCGTACCGCGCTGGCGGACCCAATCCAGCAGACTGGCCAGGTCCGCTTCCGTCCGGCGCATGTAAGCCTGCAGCACCAGGCCGGCATCCGGCCAATCGCGAAACGCATCCTCCATCAGGAGCGACCGGACGACCTCAAGGGTGATATCCGTCTTGGTCGTGTCTTCCATATCCACATAGACGAAGGCCCCTATCTGGCGGGCCTTGCTGTAGATCTTGCGTAAATTATCCCTTAGCCGCTGCACACTCTGCTCAAAGCCGACCGCCTTGATATGGGCATAAAGGGCTGAGAGCTTGACGGAGATGTTGACCGGGATTTCGCCATTGAGACCTTCCAGCAGGTCGAGGTAGCGGTTCAGGTAAATGTCCGCCTCAACTTCACTGACACAGGCCTCGCCGAGGAGATCGACAGTCGTACACAGGCCCTTGCGATGGAGTTTCTTGAGCCCCTTGAGCGCTTCCTTTGGCGTCGACCCGATAATGAACTGGCCACCCAGTGAGGCAATTTGATGCCGGATCATGGTTGCCGCCGCCTTGGCCCGGATTCCCTCCGGATTCAGATCCAGTCCCCACTGAAGGATACCCGGAATGCGGTGACTGACCGGCCGGAAATAGGCCTGTGCGTGCCGGATTACCGAGGCGCTGTCCTTCAGGCCTGGCAGGACATCCACAAAACGGAACAGGGCTACCCGAAACTCGGGGTCCGCCATGGCCCAGTTCATCAGTTTACCGGTGTAGGCCTTGGGATCCATTATACTGGGGCGCTGGCCCCTGATTTCCTCAAGGCATTCGCGTCCGATAGCCTGGACGCGCGCCTCCAGTGCGGCTTCATTCAATTCGGTCATGGCTTAATGGGGTTGGGAAACAACGGTAAGGGAGTGGACATTGGGCCAAGAAGGTGGCGGGGGGTTCTTGACTAAGCTTCATCAAGCTTCAACATCCTGCAGCCAAGATTAGCGCTCAGTGCTAAAGTATCAATCATCAACTACTGACATTCCAGATCATGCGGTTTTACAAATATCACGCCCTGGGCAATGATTACCTCGTCCTCGATCCAGTCGACGCACCGGAGTTGCCGCAGGCAACGGACATCCAGACCATCTGTCACCGCAACTTCGGACTGGGTTCCGACGGAATCCTCTACGGTCCCCTCCCCTCTGAAAAGGCTGACTTCGGTCTCCGCATCCTGAATCCGGATGCCAGCGAGGCGGAAAAAAGTGGGAACGGCTTGCGCATCTTCGCCCGTTACCTGCGCGACACCGGCAAGGTGGGCACCGAACCCTTTACGGTTGATACACTCGGGGGTGTCGTAACTTGCGTGGTCAATGAGGACGGCAGTTCCATCACAGTCGACATGGGAACCGTCTCATTCGCCGCTGATGTGATCCCGGTGGACGGATTTGAGGGAGATGTTGTGGACAAGACCATCGAGCTTGAAGGCAAGGTTTACCCAATGTACGCCGCGACCATCGGGAATCCACACTGTGTCCTCCCGATGGATGAAGTTGATAAGGCCATCGCCTGCGAATTAGGCCCGCTCATTGAAAACCATCCGATCTTCCCCAACCGGACAAACGTCCAGTTTCTCAAGGTGCTTGATGAAAGGAATATCCAGATAGAAATCTGGGAACGCGGGGCCGGTTACACACTCGCCAGCGGCAGCAGCTCCAGTGCCGCAGGGGCCGTGGCCCGGCGCATGGGAGCTGTCGGTTCCGACATCACCGTCCACATGCCGGGTGGTATGATCCAGCTGCAGATAGATGATGGGTTTTCCGTCCGGATGACCGGACCAGCAACCCGGGTCGGCGCCTATGACCTGGATGAGGAAGCCCTCCGCCCTACCAGTTGAGCAACAGCCCCAGGCAAAAGAGTCCGCCAACAAGCAGCAGGGCCAAGGCCGTGCGGACAAGGACCCTTTCGAATGCATCCCTGTCGCCTGCCCTGGCCAGCAAACGGTAATTGGAGAGCAGCAAGGGTGCGGCCAGCAGCACGCACAGGCATCCCCACTTGCTTCCCACGACCGCAAAGGCCAGGGGGACGAGAAGTGCCAGCAAGCTCAGGAGCCCATACTGGAGAAGGCCAAAGTTCTTTCCCCAACGGACCGCAAGGGTCCTTTTCCCGACCTGCCGGTCCAGCGGTTCGTCCCGCACGTTATTCACGACCAGCAGATTGGTGGCAAGGGCACCCGGGACCATCCCGGCCAGAAGCGACCAGCAAACACTTGTGCCTGAAGGAAGGGATACGGCAAAACTGCCAACCTGTACGTAGTAGGTCATGCAGGTTGCGACCCAGCCAAAGAAAATGAAGACAAAGACGTCTCCCCAGCCATTATACCCGAGCGGATAGGGACCTCCAGTGTAGGCGATGCCACAGATGATGGAGACAATGCCCACCAACACCAGCCACCAACCTCCCCACAAGACCAGGAAGCTGCCGATCACGAAAGCGGTTACAAAAACAATGACCATACCGCGATACATCGCCTCAGGGGAAATCCAACCAGAGGCGACAGCGCGCTTGGGACCGATCCTGCGCTCATCATCCGCACCCTTGCGAAAGTCATAATAATCGTTGGCGTAATTCGTCCCCACCTGGATAAGCAGGGCAAAGACGAGACAGATCATCCAGGGGAGAACGGAAAACAGGTTGGCTGCAGCAGCCAGCGCCCCACCAACAAATACGGGGACCGCCGCAGCGGGGAGCGTCTTCGGCCGGGCGGCCAGCATCCAGTGCCTCCATGCTTTCATAACCTACGGAAAACCATTCACCAATATGTGTGAATGGCAATTCCTTGTCGCAATACCCGGTCCTCGGCTTCCGGAAATTGCAGATACAGAACGCCGGGTTTTTCATTTCGAAAGAAACGCCCTCCAGACGAATTAATGAGGATCTCACCAGCATATCGGATTGGGTGCTCAAGGGTTGGCTCCCAAGTTCCATCCTCCGGCCAGCTACTCAATGTCCAATTGTCACCAGTCCGGGTAAGTTCCAGCCGCTGGATTCTCCCACGGGAACCCAGGCAACGAATGCGGAGGCGGTTCAAGGCGTTCCCCGTGACCGTTTCCCAGGTCTCAATCTCCAGCCATGGGTCCTCTGGAGTAAAGGGCTCCAGGCGTTGGTCCCAGGCCATTTGCAACCGCAGGCATAAGTCTTGGACAGCTTGCACTTCCAGTTGCCTGACCTGGCTTTCTGTTAATCGCGACAGGCTGAAGTGGATTAACTTCATCCCCACCACCGCAATCAGGGATGCTGTTCCCAGAACGACAAGAAGCTCGACCAGGGCCAGGCCACGTTTCTGGCTATGGTCACGGTTCATTGGTCTCAGGGAAGGACTCATGCCCGGCGGTCTGGGAATCCCACCAGGTCCACTCATGCGTATTTCCGTTGAACTGTTCGATCCACCAGAGGGCCGAACCATTGTCGACAACCAGGCGCCTCCGCCACAGAAAGCCTTCCTCGGCGGTCCCCATCATGGGAAGCCACTCCTCATCAGGAAAGTCCAGGACGCTCCACCGGCCGTCATCCGCCCGTACCGCAAGGGCTACACGTCCGCCAGAGTTTCTCCAGACAGCCTCCACTGCTTGCATCGACGCTACCCTTTCGCGGGCCAGTCCGGTCGCGCGACCCACTGCGAGTTCATAGGCCAGCAGATGGTACCCCACCGTCATCACAACCGCCAACAGCATTAAGGCGGATGCCAGCTCCAGGGCAACAAATCCGGACTTTCCACGACCGTTGTTCACAGAAGCACCCATATTTCCGATTCAACCGCACACTTGTCACCGGCTGAATAATCTTTTCTACCTAAATTTATCCGGCATTGACAGTCTCTGAAATTGCTTCCTAATTACCCCTATCTTGCGTGAAGGCCGGATGTATCTGGACTCATCCGAATGTTTTCCCGGCCTCACCCAATTTGGACTTTTCCAAGCGAGGGGGTTGAAAACGTTTATTTTCGCCCATTCGGTAAACCTCTAAATTTTCAAGCATATCCATGGAATCAGAAAAGGATTCCCAGACCACATTAACGGTTGAGGGAATTTTCGAACCCCAGAAGAACAAGTCGGGTATCCTGTTGAACCCAAAACACAACGGGAAAACCCGGCCCACGGACCCCTTTGTCCCGCGGGAACTGGTCCGTCGCTTCAAGCTCAAGCGCGGCAATTACGTTACCGGGAATGGACAGGCCGATGGCCGCCATCCCAATCCTAAGGTCCGTTTTATTGAGACCGTTGATGGAATGCCCCTCGACGAGCGGCGCAAGCAGCTGAATTTCGAGCAACTGACGACCATCGCTCCGGACGTCTGGCTCCAACTGGAGCGAAAGGGCTCCGGTAACATGACCTCGCGCGTCATGGACATCTTCTGCCCCATCGGGAAGGGCCAGCGCGGACTCATTGTGGCCCCGCCACGAACCGGCAAGACCACTCTCCTTCAGGACATTGCCCTCGGGGTTCACGAGAACAATCCGGAATGCAAGATTGTCATGCTTCTCGTCGACGAGCGGCCGGAGGAAGTAACGGACATCAAGCGCAACACTCCTGGTATTGTGTTTGCCTCCTCCAACGATGAACAGACCACAAACCACCTTCACGTTGCGGAGCTGGCCATCGACTTCGCCAAGCGCCAGGTGGAAGCCGGTTCCGATGTGGTTGTCCTCATGGATTCCCTGACCCGCCTTTCCCGGGCCTACAATTCAGCCCGCGGGGGCAGCGGCCGGACAATGACCGGCGGCCTTGACATCCGTGCCCTCGAGAAGCCGCGGCAGCTCTTCTCCGCGGCCCGCAACACTGAGGAAGCCGGCAGCCTGACCATCATTGCCTCCGCCCTGATTGAGACGGGCAGCCGCATGGACGACCTCATTTTCCAGGAATTCAAGGGAACCGGCAACATGGAGATGGTTCTCGATCGCAAGGTGGCCGAGTTGCGGATTTGGCCAGCCATTAATATTGCCTCCTCCGGAACACGGCGGGAAGAACTGATTCTTCCCGAGGAAAACCTCAAGAAATCGCACTTCTTCCGCCGGGCCCTTGCTTCCATGAAGGTCGAGGATGCGGCTGAATCAGCCGTCGAGCGACTCTCCAAGACAACCACCAACGAACAATTCTTCAAACTCATTGACATTTAAAGTGTGCCTGGCCGGGGCTTTAGGCTTGCCCGCCATTTTGAGCGCTCCTTAATGGCACCTTTTCCAGAATGCAAAACTTCGCAGACCAATGCCTCGACATGGCCCGGGCAATCCTCGGCCAGAACATCAGCTCCATCCAGCCCGATGGCACCATTAGCCCCGTAGAGGGGGAAAGCAGCCGCCCCGACGAACCCGGACACGCCGCCCTGGCCATCGGTGAATTCTACCGCGCCACCACGGAAAATGCCTTCGAGGACAAGGATTTGGTCGATTTGGCCGCGCGCTGTATTACAGCACAGGCCTTTGCCGAAGAGGAATTTGAAAACGGGCTTGGTTATGCCGCCCTTGGCCTGCTCTCCTTCGGTCCTGCCAAGGAACGCAACCCAGTCTGGGAGCGCCTTCTCGATCCAACCCGTGAAAGCCTTGACCGCCGTCTGCTCGCGCGGACGGACTACGATGACCACTTTCAGGCGTTCAATGTTGCCAAGGCGGTCACCCGTTTCTCCATGGGCCTGTCCAAGAAGGACGAAACCGGCAAGCTCATTGACCGCTTCATCAGCCGGGTCCAGGAAACCAGTTCTGCCGGCTATATTGATGACGGCCCCAAGAATGGAGTTGGTGGGGTATTCGATATTTACGGCCCGATGGGCCTTATCTTCATGCGGCAGACGCTGCAGCTGCATGCCAACATCCATTTACGCGACCGCAAGCTGCCCAGCCTGCGCACCGTGGCCGAGAAGTATCTCCGCCTGCTTCCGGATATCGTCCGTGCCGATGGCCAGGGCTGGATATACGGACGCTCGGTCGGCGTATACGGTCAAATGCACTGTATTTCGCTCATCCTGCAGGCATTGCGGGATGGTTGGATCGTCCAGGAAAAGATTCCCCACTACACAGAATTGCTGCGCAGGCTCTTCCAGTACTTCTTCCTGACCTACCTTGATCAAGAGCAGGGTTTCCTTGTCATCCGTGACCAGGAGCGGGACACCCGACCGGAACACACTACCCGGATGGCCAACTTCGATGGCGTCCGCTATCTCTGCCAATGGGCCCGCCTGGCCAGTTCCATCGGCGGAAAGATGGAAGCCGAAATCGCTCCCAAGCGCACCGGTGGGCGTTGGGTTATTTTCGACAAGGGGTCCAAGAAGGAGCAGGGCCTCTATATCTACCAGGACACGGAGAGCGGTCTGCATGTCCAGTTGCCTCTCGTTGGCAGCAACAAGTCCGGGTGCGCGGATTACCTTCCCTTCCCCCATTGTCCAGGCATATTTGACTGGCCGGCCAATCGCTACATGCCGGTTCTCCTTCCGGAGCTGACCATTGGCGGGAAAAAGATTGTCCCTGCCTTCTACGGCAAGCGCTGCGTCACCGGACTGGGACTGCGCCGCAGCTTCTATTTCCGTTATGAACAGCCCGAGTTCATCACCAACGAGGAGGAAATCCTCCCCGGGCTCGGCAGTGTCAAGGTGGCCTGGAACTTCTCCGGCAACACCATCAGCAGCGAGTTCATCTTCACGGTCAAGAAGCAGGTCCAGTGCGATTATTTCCGCTACATGCTGGCCATCGGCTCACCCCACTCCGAAAAACATGCTCCCATGACCTTCGCCCTCGGCGAACAGGGCCTTGGTTGCTCTGTGGAGAAGGATGATTTCCAAGCCGTCTGGCAGGAAACCGAGGTTGTCACCAATGAACCGGGATACCGCACCTACTGGGGCAACCTGCATTACATCCAGAGCCTCGTCCGCGACCATCCGCTCATCATGCGTCCGGGACAGCAATACCGGTTGAGCACTTCCTTTACCCCGGATGTCAGCCTGATGGACTCCTGAGCAAGGCTTTTCGCCATGTTGTCCGTGAGAATCATCCCCTGCCTGGACGTCAACGCCGGCCGGGTTGTCAAAGGGGTACGGTTCAAGGAATTGCGCGATGCCGGTGATCCGCCCCAGATTGCCAAGGCATACGAGCAGCAGGGAGCCGATGAGCTGGTCTTTTTGGACATCACCGCCTCTTCAAGCGAACGGGATATCATGCGCGATATCGTCGAAGAGACAGCCTCCCACTGTTTCATGCCGCTGACTGTCGGGGGTGGCCTGCGTTCCGTTGAGAATATCCGCGACATGCTCAATGCGGGAGCCGACAAGATCAGTCTCAACACGGCCGCTGTCCTCGATCCGGACCTGGTTTCGGCCTCTTCCGACCGCTTTGGCAACCAGTGCATCGTCGTCGCCATTGATGCCAAATGGGACACCTCGATCGGTACCTGGCGCGTCTACACCCATGGCGGCCGCAAGCCCACCGATTGGCTGGCCCTCGACTGGGCCCAAGAGGTCGTTCGGCGCGGAGCGGGTGAGATCCTTCTCACCAGTATGGATGCCGACGGGACCAAGGCTGGTTACGACATCGGCCTGACGAAGACCTTGTCCGACGCCGTTGAGGTTCCGGTCATCGCCTCCGGTGGAGCCGGCAACCTGGACCATTTGGTTGATGTCCTGAAGGAAGGCCACGCCTCCGCCGTCCTGGCCGCCAGCATCTTCCACTTTGGGGAATTTACCATAGCCGAAGCAAAAGCGCATCTGGCAGCGGAAGGGCTTCCCGTTCGCTTGACCGGCTAGCCGGAATCCCCAAAATGGACTCCATGCGCATTTACCGCTTCCTTATCCCGCTCCTGCTCGTCGGTGTATCCGCTTCCTTCTCCTCCGGGCAGGATGAAAGTGAAACCGTTACTCTTGACTATGTCCTCAGCCGCTATGTTGAGAGCATGGGTGGCCGGGCCAACCTGCAGAAAATCATGAGTGTCCGTATTAGCGGGACCGTCGACTACCCCGACGGTACCAGTCATGCCATCACAGTCTTGAAGAAGAAGCCCAATCTGGTTCGCATGATCCTTGATACGGGGACCATGCGCATCATTCAGGGTTACGATGGGAAGGATGTCTGGTTCGCCCGCGAATCGGGTCCCAACCAGATGGTTGACCGACTGCGCGGCGCCAGTGAGACGTCCTTTATCCGGGATGCCCCTCTTGAAGGGGTCCTGATGAATGCCTATGCCGCCAATGCCGTCCTTGAGTTGGGAAAGACGGTCGTTCTCGATGGGATGCCTTGCTACCAGATCATCGCCAGCTTTCCCGGTGGTGCAAAATCCATTCACTGCATCGACAGGGAAGAATTCAATGAGCGCCGGATTTACCAGTATGATTCCGATGGTAAATTGCTCTCAGAATTGGTACCGAGTGAGTTTGAGCTTTATGATGGAGTCCTGTTCTCGATGAAGACAGACCGCGTCAAGGATGGTGAAATTGTCTCCAGCGTAACGGTGGAAGATGTGCAAATTAACATGGGCATCTTAAACGCGGCCTTCTCACCACCGTCTGAATTACCCCCTCGTTGAGGCTGGCCTACAGCTTGCCCTGAAGAAGGCGCAGGGATGGATACCGGAAGGCCCGCAGGATTGCGAAATAGATTGCGGCAGCAAAGGGTATCACAAGGACAACTGCCAACAGGTCCTGAAGTTTGGTCACTATTCCGGTCAAATGGATGACATACATCCCGGCAAATGCCGCCAGGACAAGTCCAGCCAGGGCAACGACCAGCTTAAGTACCGTGACAAGCTTGAACCCGACGATGGACTCGCCCGGGAGAAACAGTTGCAGGGCAAGACAATGAATCATTGAGCTGAGGGTATTGGCCAGTGCAAGGCCCACAGCTCCCAGATAGCGCATCAGGACAAGGCCCAGGACCAGATTCAGGACCAGATTCAGGGCAGCCAGTCGCACGGGTAATTTCATGTCCTGGCGGGCATACCAGGCCCGTGTAAGGAGCGTCGACCAGGCAAAGAAGGGTAATCCCAAGGCAGCGGCCGCGAGAACCGGAACAGCTGCCAGAACGTCCCGGCTTTCGAAAAGGCCCCACTGGAACAGGAAGCCCAGAATTGGCTCTCCGAGGACAATCAGGCCCAGCATGGCGGGAAGAGTAATCATGAAGATTATCCCAAGTCCGCGCGTGAAAACAGTGGCAAATCCGCTCTGGTCCCCGGTCGAGCTAAGGCGGGACAAATCCGGAAAGATGACTGTCGTGACAGCGATGGCAAACACGCCCAATGGCAACTCCACGAGACGACTCGAGATGTAGAGTAATCCCGTCGCGGTATCATCGAGGGAAAAGGCCAGGAAGCGGGAAACGAGGATATTTACTTGGAATATAGCCGCCCCCAGTAATCCGGGAAGAAAGAGTTTCAGCAGTTGTTGCAGGCCCGGATGGTTACCGAGTTCCAACCGCGGTCGCCAACCCTCCCTGTAGAGGCCAATTGCAGGTACCAGTAACTGGAGCAAACCTCCGCCGAGCACCGCTGCAGAAAGCAGGTACACCCTCCCCCAGCCCTCTGAGGGCATCCAGAATATTCCCACCAGCATGGCCCCGATCATGGTCAGGTTGAGCCAGACCTGGTTAAAGGCAGCCAGGGCGAATCGGTTCAATACGTTCAGCATGCCGCAAAGCAATGCCCCGAGGCAGATGAAGACCATGTATGGAAACAGGACCTGGGACAGACCGGCCCCGGCGTACCAGCGTTCTTCCAGTCCAGGAATCCGGTCGACAAGAAACAAGGCCGGGATGACGATTACCTGCAACAGGAGCAAACCGATTCCAAGGCGACTGAGGATGGCGTTGAGGAGCCGGAATGTGTCATCAGGACCCTGCTTTTCCAGAGACTCGGCAAGAACCGGAATCGAGGATGAGGTCAGGGCGCCCTCTCCCAAAAGCCGCCGGAAGAGATTCGGTATGGTAAAAGCGAGGATAAAAGCAGAGTTGAGAATTCCGGTCCCGAGGGAAGCGAAGAGAAGAACATCCCGGGCCAGGCCCAGGATACGGGAAGCCATGGTCCAGCCTGCGACCTCTGATATGCGCCGTGTAAATGAGCCCACGCATGCAGTTGTGCCAAAAGAAGCCGCAAGGACGAGAAAATTCCTCCCTCTGCCCAAAGTTGTCCCACAGATGCGTTTTACCTTCCCCTGAAGCGAATGTTGACCCAAGATTCCGCTTTTTCCATTCAAACCGATCAACATGTCGTTGCTGGAATCCTTAACTGCTAAACTACAACGCCATCCGAAGCGCATCGTCTTTCCGGAAGGGGCGGATCCCCGGATCATTCAAGCTGCCCGACAGTTGGTCAGCTATCGTTGCGGCGTGCCGATCCTTCTTGGGGACCGGGCCAGGATAAAGGCCCGGGCCAGCCGCCTGGATATCAAACTTGACGGTATCCGCATCATCGAACCCGGACGGAGCGACGATACCGAACTCTTTCTTCCCATGCTGGACAATTCCTCGCATGCGCATCTTGAAATGGAGGAAAAGAAAGCTCTCTTGCTGGACCAGCACAACTTCGCCGCCCTGATGCTTGTCTCGGGCCGCGCGGACGCGCTGGTTGGCGGAGCCACTGTCACGGCCTCAAGTGGATTGCGATCCCTGTTCCGCATCGTTCCAACCTTACCGGCTGTACGAACCGCATCCTCTATGCTGGTCCTGGATCAGGAAAACACCAAGGTCGGCATGGATGGCATCCTTTTCCTCGCGGATTGTGGAGTGCTCCCCGACCCCACCGCAGAGCAGTTGGCCGACATCGCGGTCTCCACCGCCGAGACTGCCCACCACTTGACGGGATGTGTTCCCAAAGTTGCCTTTCTGAGCTTTGCCACGCACAGCCGGCGTCCAGCCCACCCTTCCATCCTGAAGATCCGGGAGGCCCTCCCGATGGCCCAGGCAAAGGCCGCTGCCAAGGGAGTGGAGGCGGACTTTGAAGGTGAGTTGCAACTGGATACCGCCTTGGACCTGGAGGTCGCCAAACAAAAGGGATTCGCAGAGGGCATTGTCGCCGGTGCGGCCAATGTCTTGATTTTTCCAGATCTGAACTCAGGCAACATTGCCTCGAAGATGCTCCAGGTCGTTGCTAACGCCAGGACTTACGGGCAAATCATCATCGGACTCGACAAGCCGTGTGCGGAGATCAGCCGCGGTGCGCACGTCTATGACATAGTCGGCACGGCCATTATCACCGCCTGTCAGGCAATCGACCATACGGTCTTGTTCCGTGAGGAAGTGGAGCCTTCAAACTGAGGCCGGATCATGCCAGAAGAGACCTTGCTGACGACCCCTGAAAACACGGAGACCCCGCGGCTCTTTGTCGCCGCGACGCGGCAAAATGATGGCAAGACGACTACCTGCCTGGGATTGTTCGCAGCCCTGCAGCAAAGATTCAACCGGGTTGGCTACATCAAGCCAATGGGCCAGCGTTTCATCCAATACGAGAATCATCTCATTGATGAGGATTCCCTGCTCTTCGACAAGACTTACGAGATCCACACCCCCATCGAGAGCATGAGTCCGGTGGCCATCGATTCAACCTTCACAAGGCGCTTTCTCGATGAGCCCGAAAAGACGTATCCGATTCTTGTCGACAAGATGCTGCGTGCCTTTGATCGCTCAGCTTTTGAAAAGGATGTGGTAATCATCGAAGGTTCCGGCCATGCCGGAGTCGGGGCCATCTCCAATCTTTCAAACGCCGAGGTAGCCCGTCTCCTCGGAGCCAAGGCAGTCATTGTCTCACGGGGAGGCATCGGCAAGCCGGTCGACGAAATCACCTTGAACAAGAGCCTCTTTGACAAGCATGGCGTGGAGGTCGTTGGGGCAATCCTGAACAAGGTCGAGCCGGACAAGATTGAAACGGTCCGCGATTACACTGGCAAAGCACTGGACCGAATGGGCGTTCCCCTGATCGGGATCATTCCCAAGATGCCCTCTCTTTCCTTCCCCAGCCTTTCCCAGGTCGTTGAAGCGGTTGAAGGCCGCTGGCTCAATGCCCAGTCATCGGGCGAGTACAATCGTATCCTCAACGTCGTTGTCGGGGCCATGACGGCCAAGAGCTTGATCGATTACATCAAGCCGGGCGTCCTCATCATTGCGCCCGGTGACCGGGAAGACGTTCTCCTCCTGACAATCGCGGCCTGCAGTGTCACCGGGCACAAGCCATTGGCCGGTATTGTCCTGACGAGGAACATCCTCCCTTCACCGCATATCATGGAGATGATTGCCCAGACGAACATCCCCGTAGTTATCAGCCATGAGGAAAGCTATACCGTGGCTTCCAGGATCAATTCCATGACCGTCAAGACCCAACCACATGATGCGGACAAGATCCCGCTCATCAAGCGGTTGATCCTCGAAAATGTCGATACCGAGGCCCTGATAACCAGCCTCGGCAGTTAACCCGGTCTTTTCCTACCGGGTCTGCTTGCGACGGCGGAACTTGAGGATTACCAGCTTGTCCAAACCGGCAAACTGGACGACGCGATGAATGGCCGGACTGCTGATGCGCAGGACCATCCGCTTCTTGTTTTCCTTGAGACGTACCGTCTCTGCGAAGAGCCAGTTGATGCCCATGGAATCAATCATGCGCGAATTACGCATGTCGAGGTAAAGGTCTCTCCATGAATCCAATCCCACTTCCTGGGTAATGTGCATCAGGCCGCGGCGCAACTCCCCTACCTGGGAACTGGTGACATCATCTTTCACCTCGACGAGGAGGCGGCCCTTTCTTTCGTCCAGGTGACCTTCGATAAGGTTTCCGGGCTCCTGAAATATTCCGTTTTGTACCATTGCTTGAAGCCCTATACCACCGGGTTAACTTCAAAGTCGAAGACCAGCGAGGTCCCCTTGTTCTCGACCCGGAATTCGTCACTGAGGTGATGAATAATGCCCAGGCCCAGGTGCTTGCCAGTTTGCTCGCTGATTGTTGCCAGTCGCTCCTTCAGATCAAAGGCGTGCCCACGACCCGGATCGTCAATGTAGATGCGAAGGATATCCTTTTCATCGTTCATGCAAATCTGCAGGTGGGCAAATTTCTCTGATGAGCCTTCACAACCATGGGTCAGGGCATTGAGCATTCCTTCGCGGATGCAGATGAGAAGGTCGTAAAGCCGATCGCCGAGACGGTCGTCGAGGGCGAAAGTTATGCAGCGGCGCCAGTTGGATTGGAGCTGATCAATATGGTCAACCTCCGTACCAGCGTAATGCTCGCTGAGAATCGGTTCAAAGGACTGGCTCAAGGGTAGGTCAGGGATAAGGTTAAATCGAATCGCTAGTATGTCATCTGTGGGAGCCTGTGGCAACCCATCCCAAGGATTATTTGCCCTCAAAAATCGGTATAACAAGCTGAAATAATTTATATTTAAAGTATTCGCAAATTCGAGCAATCCATCTGTAAAAATATAAAGCAGATTATTCCCCTTTACGCGAATAGGAACCGGCAAGGTGGCAATCTCCTCCATCCATCCGAGGGGAAAGTGGCCATACGGGCATTCAACAACACGCCCTGATTGTGAAACCAGTTGGCAGGGGGTGAAACCGAAGTTCCAATGCTGGATATAATCGTCCAGGGGGCCGAAATCAATGGCTGAGAGGGAGAGGCTGACCGGTTCGGCATGGTCGGACTCCTGGAGTGCTTGTTGCCGGAGGGACCGGTTGAACAGATCGAGTGCATTGGCGATGCGCGCACTCCCTTCAAGAGCGCCGCGAAACATGCCCTGGAAATAAGTTGAAACATAACCGGAGCGAATGTCGTGGCCGGAGATATCCCCCATCAGGACAACATAGCGACCCCTGCCAAAGTCGTGGGTAATAAAGAAATCCCCACCCACCTCGTGCAGGGGCCGATAAAGGACCGACAATCGATCCTTCAAAGAGTCCGGAATAACAACGTTCATGGATTGGCCGAGGTGCTCAAGGGCTTGCAGGCCCTTGCGGTCGGCAACGTACTTCCGCTGGAGACGCGTATTCTCCACAGCTCTCCAGACAACCTCACGCAATTGCTGGTGGGTAACGGGTTTTTCCAGGTAATGAAAGACACCGGCAGCAATGGATTCCTCAACAACGGACTTCTCACCCTGTCCGGTTATGATGATCGAGGAGAGCGAACTGTCCTGTTCACGAATCCAGCGGACAAACTGGGTCCCGGAATCCCTTGGGAGACGGTAGTCCGAGACAACGGCGGAAATCGTGGTCAAACCAAGCTTCCCGGAGAGTTCCCTGGCCGCTTCCACTGAATCAGCACAGAGCACCTTGAATCCTGAAAGTTCAAGGCTCGATTCCATGAAATTCCTGCTGTGGGGATCATCCTCCACGACCAGGATTACTGGTTCCCTGTTCGGGCTCTCAACCATGCGGCAGCATCTTGGATTGTCAGATGGATGTCCATTTGGCAACTTGATTCCAAGGATGGCATCCCTCACTGAACAGTTTCATCCGCAGCACTGGAGCTTCCTCAAGAACCTCGCCAACGCCTGCCATGCAAAAAACGGAACAGCCTATCTGGTCGGCGGTTGCGTCCGTTCCGGCCTGCTGGGAGAAACGGTCAATGACTTCGATCTCGAGGTGTTCGGCCTGCCTCCGGATGTTCTCGAGACGGTGCTGGAATCAGTGGCCAGGGTAAAGCGGGTCGGCAAGGCCTTTGGCATCTACAAACTGGAGGGATGGCCCATCGACGTGGGATTACCGCGGAGGGAGCGCAGAAGCGGTATCCGGCACCGGGACTTCTCAATCGACATTATTCCTGACATGTCGCTGGAGGAGGCGGCCCGGCGCCGGGACTTCAGAATGAATGCCATCTATTATGACATCCGAAAGGAGAAAATCCTGGATCCCCTTGGCGGTTTGCTCGATTTGGAAAACCGGGCCCTGCGGCACTGCTCGCCGCGCTTTTCCGAGGATCCCTTGCGGGTCCTTCGGGGCATGCAACTGGCCGCCCGCATACCGGCAACGGTTGCCCCCGACACATTGGAATTGTGCCGCCAGCTGACCCCGGAAAGCCTGTCCCCGGAACGATTCTTCGGTGAATGGGAAAAGTTGATTCTTTACGGCCGCTCGCCCTCCAATGGCCTCGCTTTCCTGAAGGCCTGTGACTGGACCCGCTTTTTCCCTGAACTGCATGCCATGATAGGCTGTGAGCAGGATCCTCAATGGCACCCCGAGGGCGATGTCTGGGACCACACACTTCACTGCATGGATGCTTTTTCAAAAGGCCGAACCGGAATCCGGGACGATGATCTGGCAGTCGGATTAGCTGTTCTTTGCCATGACATGGGCAAGCCCCTGACAACGGAAAGACATGAGAGCAAAATCCGTTCCCATGGTCATGAAAGTGCCGGAGTCAAACCGGCCCGGCGATTCCTCGAACAATTGCGGGTGTCCGGACGTTTGACCGAAGTCATCCTGCCACTCATCAAGTGCCACATGCGTCCCGGGGTCCTCTTTGAGCAGAAGAGTTCAGCAAGTGCCATACGTCGCCTGGCCCGGGACTGCGGCCAACTGGACTTGTTGCTGCGGGTCTTCCAGGCCGACTCGGCCGGGCGCCCTCCCCTGCCGGATGAGAGCGGGAAAGCGGTCCAGTGGCTGACTAACCGGGCCCGCGAGCTGGAGGTTTCCCGATCAGGACCAAAACCAATTCTCAAGGGAACCGACTTGCTGCAACGGGGATGGCAAAGCGGGCCGAAATTGGGCCGGTTCCTGAATGCAGCCTACGAGGCTCAACTGGACGGTTCCTTCACGTCACGCGAAGAAGCCCTGCAGTGGTTGGACGATCAATTAGACGGCAAATCGTCCGTCAAGCCGACCCATTGCGATGATGCGGTATCATAGAACAGGGCAGAACCTTCCAGGTACCACAACCAACTATCACCACCAGTCCGGTAGAACCACGGGTAGAAGGATCCGGAAGTTTGAAGCCAGCCCCAGTTGTTGGCCGTTGGATAGAGAAAATAGGTATTGCTGCCAGTACCATGTCCCGTAAATGCCCAGCCCAGCGAAAGGGTGTAGATCCAGGGAAAGGCATCACCATAAAGCCAACCCAGCGTCCGATCGGTCCACCAGCCGTTGCCGTAGTCCGAGAGCAATTTGTAGTGGTTTTCCAACTCGTTCCAGGGAAGCGTCAGCGGCACCCTCTGCGCTTCAAATATATCCACCTGTCCCTTGAAGCTCCCGGTGGAAACGGCAAAGGAGTCGAGAGTCTGGTCCAGCGGCAGGTAAAGCTGCAAACCGGTCTCGGAACCCGTGAGCCGCTGATCATGCAAGTCGGCAATCGTGGATGCCGGAAGGACCCTGTTCCAAATCCGAAACTCCGTCATCCGGCCATTAAAGGCTCTGGCCCCGTTATCCGACTCACCGATGAACAATGGACTGTTCCGGTTGTCACTGATCGGCAGGCTGGGACGGGTGGTAGAAACTTCAGTGGGATAATCCACTGCCACTTGGGAACCGTCGACATACATGCGCACGGGTTGCGAATCGGAACTGTTGTAAGTCACAGCCACGTGCTGCCAGCGGTTCAGATTAATTGTCAGGGGGAAGGAATTAATTGCGAATGCCCTTCCATCCGAAGTAATGACATAGAGAACCAGGCTTCGGTCATTGTAGAAAGAGTGGTCGAATCCGTTGAGGAAGAAGACAAAGGTATCGCGGTCAAAAATACGCCCGAATCCAGTGACATACTCCCCGAAGGTTTCCGGATAGATCCATGCCTCAGCGGTAAAGTTGTCCGTCATTCCGATCTGGAATGTTGGAGGCACTCGCAAGTAGTCGTCCTCTCCGTCAAACTGTATCGCCAGTTCCGGTGAATCCTGGACAACAAGCGTGATCCATCCAGCCGACTGGCCATCGGAGTCATCGGTGAGTTCGTATTTGAGGCGGGCGACACCCGTAAAATCCAGCGGAACGGTGTAGCGAACGACCCCGGTTTCAAGAATGGTCGCGAACTGGCTATTAGGACCGGTTACGGAAAGAATCCGTAATGGGTCTCCATCCGGATCCCGGTCATTGCTAAGGATGGGCAAGTCCAGAGTGGCTCCTGCGGTAACCGGGTAGAGGTCATTGACGGCAACCGGCCGCGGATCCAGTACCTCGACCATGCGCCGCAGGACACCTCCCTTGCCATCGCCCACGAGAACACCGAAGCTGTCCCAGCCGTTCTTGGATTCACCCATATTGAAGGAAAAGCGTCCATTCTCCAATTCCCTCAAGGTGCTGAATTGGGGATAAGCGACGGCTAGAATTTCCAGGGAATCACCATCCGGATCAGTCAATCCGTCGAGGATATCAATTTCCATCGGAAAATCCGTGGTCTCGATGAAAAGATCGTCCCCAGTAGGGTGGGAATTGTCCCGGAAGGCCGTGTCATGACCCATGACATCAATGGACCAACTGGTCCAGCTGCCGGTACCTCCCGTCCCGTCATCGGTGACAATCAGCTTCCAGTTCCCATTGGCCGGTTCACCCAGATGCCGGGTGCTGAGGTATGTCCATTGTCCGGGCAATCCTTGGCCGTTTGCATTGGCATGGGGCTCGGCGAGGACACTTTGCGTTCCCGATGGCGATTCCAGGACAACCCGGATATCGCCCCAGTCCGAGTGGTTCAGTCGCAAGGTTACGCGAACAAACTGGACCTCGTAGCTACTGGCTACAGCAATTGTGCTCTCCTGGGCAATGCCGGTAAACAGGGATCGCTGAACCGTCTGCGAGCCGGTGCGACTGATCAAGGTCCCCAAGGAAGGCCAAACAGTGGCCAACTGGGTAGCGGCATCCGCGTCAACCCGGCCAAAACCGTATTCATGATTGACCCAGAGTCCGGCTGCATTGGTCGACCAATCGGGATTGGAAAAGTCAACAGGGGTCGCGGTCAGGGCAAGGATTTGCTGGACATCACGCCAGTTCAGATCGGGCCTATGCTCGAGCATCAGGGCAACCACGCCGGAAACCATCGGGGCGGCCGCTGAGGTGCCGCTGAAGTCCTCATACTCGTCCCCGGGCGCGTAGCCGGAAAATCCCGTATTGTCGGTTGTCAGGATACCGCCACCACGCCCCCCGCTGGGTGCTACCACGAGCAGGTTGGCTCCCGGTTCACTGTAACCGGACCGTATATTATCATCCCCCACAGCGCCAACAGAGATGGTCCAGGGGAGTGAATTATAGCCGTCGTAGTTCGAATTGTCACCATTCAGGCCACCGTTGCCAGCGGCCCAGACATAGATATTGCCCAATCCACCGCGTCCGTTGGAGGAGTTGGCCCGCAAGGCATCCTTGAGGACTGTTGACGAATCTGCGTACCGGACACCAAAGTCATCGGAAGGACCCCAGCTGTTGTTGTAGATATCGACCGAAAAGCCTTTGCGGTAAACATTCTCTTCGCTACCATCGCCACTGCGGTAGGAAAGCGCCTCAGCTTCCTCCCCCAAGGCATAGGGACCAGCAATCAAGCGCAAGGGAACCAGCTTGGCGTCGTAGGCGATGCCAAGTCCCCCGATACCGTTGGCATCGGCAAGCGAAATTCCCGCCACGGCCGTCCCATGCTGATCATTAATTCCCGATGGAGAAGGATCGAAGTCGTCATCGTTATAATCATATCCACTGCCTGAGAGATAATTTCCCTGTAAATCCGGATGAGTATACTGGGTCCCTTCGTCGACAATTGCGATGACCACGCCTTCGCCGCTCAATCCCCTGTCCCATGCGGGACGCACCCGGGCGTCGGCAAAGGGAACGCCGCCGGACTGCCCCGCGTTTTCCAAATGCCATTGGTCAGGAAAAAGGGGATCCGCCGGATTGAAAACTTTCGGGTAACTGACGATCAGGATGTCCTCCTCAAAGGTCTCAATCTCCGGCCGGGCTGCCAATTGCTGGAAGACCTGTTCTTTCCAATCGGCCTCATCCGGCTTGGAAGCCAGATCGCGGAAAAATCGGACCCGGTGGTACCCGTCGACGCCCTTGAGGGGTCCTATGTATACAGCACCGGCGGCCAAGGCTGTTTCCTCGGCATCTGAGCCAGGCGCAACCTTGATCAACCAATTACCGCCTGATCCGGATGTATTCGGATCCTTGTCGGCGGCAACCAACAAGCATGGTGTCAACAGGGCCCCAAGAAGGGCCACTGAGCGAAAAATTGATGTCAGGGAGCGTATACCCATGGGCGAATAAAATAGCCTACTCCGCCCAAGAGACAACCAACAGGGCCAATTGTTTCAAGCAATTCAAGAAAACTTAGCGAACCAGCATGAAAGCCAGGGCCATGACAATTGTCGGGAAAAGGGCTCCCATGAGAAGCTTTGCCGGATTGACTCCCCCGGTAAAATAGCGGCTCAGGAGCGACTGGCCGGCGGGGTTCGGCGCGTTGGCGATAACCGTCAAGCCCCCGCCGGTAACGGCACCGGCGACAACGGCATATTGCTTTATCTCACAACCGGGCACGCCAGGATTAAAGTCCGGCACCTGGCTGGCGAGGAAAGTAATTGCGGCATTGTCATTAAAGGCCGTCAGGATGGTTGAACCGGTAAAGAGGCTCACTTCGCCCAGTTGACCAAGGACCGGGGCAATCCACCACTGCTGCAACGGCCCATGAGTGACCAAACCGGCGAGGAAAAAGCCAACCAGGAGGGGTCCCTTAATGCGGACATCATCCTGGTGGGTCGCCGTCGCCTGGACAAATGCCATGAAAAAGAGAAATCCGGCGATGAAGAGGGGCGGATTGTGAAGGTTGAGAACCGTCCAGCCCATGAAGGCAAGGATGACGAAGGTAATCCAGAGCGGAATCGGCTCTTCCTCAGCGCCCTGGAGGTTCTTGTCCCGTTCCTCCGCTTTCAGCTTGAGGGAGTCAAATTCGCCCCGTAGGAAAAAGCCGTAGACCAGCGTGGCAATGACAATACCGACAAAGGCCTTCCAACCGAAGTTCATGAACATGAATGCAATATCCCAGTTCCATGCCCCGGCCACCATCAGCACCGGAGGAGCGGCGAAGTGCGTCAGGGTTCCGCCAACTGAAATGTTGACGAATAGCAGTCCCAGTGTGCCGTACTTGAACTTGGTCGACGGCTCGAGGCTGTAAATGGTCTTGGCCAGGAGAAGGGCAGAAATGGTCATGGCGGCCGGTTCGGTGATGAAGGAACCGAGCAACGGGGCTACGATAAGGATGCTGTACCACCAGGCCCGTGGACTCCTCCCACCCAAGCCAGCAAGCAACCCGAGGACGCGTTCGCTGATCTTCAATACCGGCCGGGTCGAGGAAATCGCCATGATGATGACGACAAACATCGGCTCAGTGTAGTTGACCACGTTGTCGATGTAGAAAGTGGCCGAGTCCCAGCCATAGAAATAGAGGATCGAACCAAAGAGCGGCACACACCAGATGCCGAAGATGGCCTCGATTTCGCCCAGGAAGTGATACACGGTTGCCGAGAAACTGGTGTCATCCTTGGCGTTGTGATAAGGCTTGGTATCGGCCGTCCGGCCGCGCTCTTCAATTTCCTGGCGATGACGCTCTTCAATGTCGTGGGCCAGTTTCTGGAAGAAGCCGGCCATGAAGGTATGGAGAACCGCACAAAGGAAAATAATGGAAGCCACCAGATTGAATGGCGTCTTCTTGATACGATGAACGAGAATGTCTATGAGTGAGGTCAAGCCCAGCTCGGCCTCAGCCGCCTTGTACTCCTCAATGGAGTAAGGTAGGACGGTTGTATCCGCGGAAGGGGCATGCCCCCCTCCTCCACCGGCAGCCAGCGCTGCCACTGGAACCAGGGCTGGCAGGATCATCACGAGAAAGAGAAACAGTTTACGCATCGTCATTATTCAATATTTTGGATTTGCTCCCGGATTCGTTCAATTTCGTTTTTTGCCTCGATGACACTTCGGCTGACTTCCATGTTATTGGCCTTTGAGCCGATGGTGTTGAATTCCCGGTTTACCTCTTGCAGGATGAATTCAAGCTTCCGGCCGACCGGGCTTCCCCCGGTGACGCACTCCTTGAACTGTTCGAAGTGGCTCTTTAAGCGGGTGATTTCCTCGGAGATGTCACATTTGTCAGCAAACAGGGCGATCTCCTTGAGAACGCGCTCATCATCGAGGTCAATTTCCAGCCCGGCCTGGCTCAAGCGCTGCAGGAGTAGCTCCCTGAAACGGTTGACCGTACCGCCCGAATCACGACCGATGGACTCCAGATGTGTCTCCAGGCTGTCTATCCGGTTGAGAATGTCCTCCGCCAGGGCGGCTCCCTCCGTCTGGCGCATGTCCAGCAACTGATCGAGGGCACTGGCAACCAACTGCAACAAGTCGCCGGAAATCGCTTCCAATTCCGGGAGGACTGCATCCGTCTTGTTCAAGGCTGCCAGGCGGGTTAAGGTATCAAAGTCCACTTCCGGTTCGATCCCGTGCTTCTCCGCCGTTGCCTGCAGGCGTTTCAGGCTGGAGGCCAGTCCGGCTTCGTCCCAGCAGAATCCTTCCTCCCCGCAGGCGGCACTGGCCTGGATTTGCAGGTGTAGCTTGCCGCGATTGAACCGCTCTTTGACCGCAGCCTGGATGTCCCGCTCAAAGCTTTGCCACTCGCGGGGCAATGCCACTGAAGCCTCCAAGTTACGCCGGTTGACGGAATTGACCTCAATGGCCAAATCCACCCCTTCAAGGGTGTTCTTGCTCTGGCCAAATCCTGTCATCGATTGAATCATGATTGCTCCTCCCTGGCTTCGGAAAGTATCCGCTCAACCTCGCTCACATCCTTGTCACCGCGACCACTGAGATTGATACACATTACCTGCTCGGGGCGCATCTCCGGGGCCCGTTTCATTGCGTAGGCAATGGCATGGGTACTTTCGAGGGCTGGCAGGATTCCCTCCGCCTCACAGAGGAAGCGGAATCCCTCCATTACCTCGTCATCCGTGGCGTAAGCATAGCCAATGCGGCCGAGATCCCGGTAATAGGAATGCTCCGGCCCGATGGCCGCGTAGTCGAGGCCGGCTGAAACAGAGTGGGTCGGCTCGATCTGGCCGTCATCGTCCTGGAGGATGTAGGTCCGGCAGCCTTGCAAGACTCCCATCTTTCCTCCCTGGAACCGGGCAGCATGCTCGCCCGGCTCAATGGAGCGACCACCTGCTTCAACGCCCACCAACCGGACTGAGGATTCATTCAGGAATTCATAAAAGAAGCCAATCGCGTTGCTGCCTCCGCCGACACATGCGACCATCTCGTCGGGTAGCCTACCCTCCTTGGCAAGGATCTGTTCCCGTGTTTCCTTGCCGATGATACTGTGAAAATCCCTCACCATCATCGGAAACGGGTGAGCCCCAAGCGCTGAGCCGAGAATGTAGTGGGTGTCCCTTGAAGTCGCCACCCAGTCCCTCATCGCCTCGTTGACGGCATCCTTCAGGGTCCGCTGGCCATTGCTGACGCCCCGTACCTCGGCTCCGCAAAGGCGCATCCGGAAAACATTAAGTGCCTGCCGCTGCATATCCACTTCACCCATGTAGATGACACACTCCAGCCCGAACTTGGCACACACTGTTGCCGTGGCGACACCGTGCTGGCCGGCGCCAGTCTCGGCAATTATCCGTGTTTTGCCCAACCGGCGGGCCAGGAGCACCTGTCCCAGGACATTGTTGATCTTGTGGGCCCCGGTATGCAGCAGGTCTTCCCGCTTGAGGTAAATTCGCGCCCCGCCAAGTTTGCAGGTCATGTTCTCGGCAAAATAAAGCCCGGTAGGCCGACCTGCGTACTCCCGAAGCCAATCGGCCAATTCTGCCTGAAATGCGGAATCCTGGCGCGCCTCGAGGTAAGCTGCCTCCAGATCCTGCAGGCAGGTCATGAGGGTTTCAGGAACATAGCAACCTCCATAAGGACCGAAATGACCCCTTTCATCCGGCAAGGCTGCTTTATCTATATGCTGACTCGTCATGTACTGAAATCCGTAGTGAATGCAGGTTTAGAACAAAAGCCCGTATCCATGACAATGAAAACCGTGTCTTCCCGGGTGTCCATCAGAGATGACGGGCAATGACAACCGTCAGGTCATCGGATTGGGACGGGGCACCGGAAAAGAGGGAAATGCGGTCCAGGATTCCCTGGGTTATCTCCTGGGAATGCCTTGTCCGCAGGCTGCAAACCACCTCTGCCAGTCGCTCCTTGCCAAATTCCGTACCTTCCTGGTTGGCTACCTCGGTAATGCCATCCGTGTAAAGGGCCAGGATATCCCCCTCGACAAACGGTACCCGGTGGTCCTGCACGGCGACATTGAAGATTTCGCCCGGAACCATTCCCAAGGCCATTCCATCACAGGCGATGAACTCCGAACGGGTTTCGGGGCCATTGCTCGAGTGGACCATGATTGGCAGTTCATGCCCGCCCCGGGCAAGAACCAGTTCACCCTTCGCCATGTCAATCACCGCATAGACTATGGTAACAAACATTTCCGGGCGCATTTCCCCCAGCATGACATCATTCAATTCCCGCAGTACCTCAGCCGGCGAATCCAGGTCACGGGCAAAGTGCCGCAGGTTGCTCTGACAAATGGCCATCAGCAGGCTGGCAGGAATCCCTTTTCCGGAAACGTCCGCGATGGCGATCCCGACCCGCGACTCATCGAGCGGGAAAACGTCGTAGAGGTCACCCCCAACCTTCTGTGCCGGAATGTAGATACTGGCCATCTCCAGCTTGTCGAGACGAGGTAATTCCCGCGGCAAGAGCATGCGCTGGATTTCGTTGGCCAGACCAAGGTCCACATCCAGTTTGTTCTTCTCAATCTGTGTGGCCATGAGGTCCAGGTTATGAATAGCGAGACCGGCCTGCTCGGCTATACTGACCGCGAGGGAAAAGTCGGTATCACCAAAGGAACCGCCATCCGACGGATTGACGATGGCCAGCACCCCGAGGTTCTTTTCCCGGAAGCTGATCGGGACAACAACCACGCTGCGGACTTCCAGGGAGGGATCCTCGTGCTTGATGATGCGGGGATCATCAAGGGCATTCTCGATCAGGATCCCTTCACCCGTCTTGGCTGCATTTCCAACCAAGCCTTCACCCACCTTGAAGATCTCCGACTTGAGGATTTGCTCCACAAACTTTGTCCGGGTTGTGATCTTGGCTCGCGAACTTTCCGGAAGTGGCCGGTGCGGGGGAAACAGACCTTCAACCGCAACACCTCGCAACTGGGTTTCCGTCCGCTCGAAAATACAAGCACTGAGTGCACCGGTGCTGAGGATGGCGGCATGGACTACCCGCTCAAACAGTTCTTCCCGGGTCACACCCTCGCCAATGGCCTCCACCATGTTATGGACAAAATCAAAGACGATCAGCTTCTCTTGGCCCAGCATCTGTCGTTGTTCATCCAGGCGGACAATCTCCCGCCTTGCCGTCCACCAGAAGAACCATCCGACTCCAAGTCCGAGCACCGCGCCAATGCAAAAAGTAAGGAGCATGGCTGACGGGTCCTAGTTGTCCTCTACCTGGTTTTTCAGGAAGGAAATAACATCCTGGAACTTGGTCCGGTTGGATGCGTCCACCTCGACAAGGTTCTCATGCGCCTCCAGTACAAGTCGGGCATTTTCCGCCTGGCTCAGCTTCCCCTTGTTGCCAACTGCTTCAAGGTCCCCAGCGCTCTCCACGGAGGATTGGCTTTCACCGGTATCCAGTACCAGCAGGCGATGCAGGCCGAGGTTCTCAATCAATTCCCGGTTACGCTCACCAAGCCGGCACAGGACGACGGAACCCGGGGGGTCCTTTTTCAAAAGGTTGATTCCCAGCCCGGCCAGTATCCCCAGGAAGGTACTGTCCATTCCAGTACAATTCTTGAAATCGATGATGAACCTCGCCTTCCCTTCGGACAATAACTGGTCGAAGAGTTCCTTCATCGGCGAACTGTTGAGAAAGGAAGCCTTGCCCTTGATCGTCACTATGACCGGATCGTCATACGGGTTCACAAGAAACTGTGCATCATCTTGTGTCATGGCCTGTCGGATCAAGCGATGGATTCGCCGTTCAGGATTGCTGCAGGAGACTCCTTAAAACATAGGGAAGGATGCCGCCGTGTCGATAATATTCAACCTCGATACCCGTATCGATGCGGACCTTCAGCTTGGTTTGGACAACCTCTCCATCGGCCCGGACTATATCCAGCACGACCTCCTGACCCGGCTTGAGACCATCATCGATCCCGGACAAATTGAATGTCTCACTGCCGTCGAGTTCAAGTGTATCGACATTTTCACCATCGGTGAATTCAAGAGGGAGGACACCCATACCAATCAGATTGGAACGGTGGATGCGCTCAAAGCTCTTGGCAACGACAGCCTTGACGCCGAGCAGGTTGGTTCCCTTGGCGGCCCAGTCGCGACTGGAACCCATGCCGTAGTCAACTCCACCAAAAACGATAAGGGGAGTTCCCTTTTCACGGTAAGCTGCGCAAGCATCGAAAATTGGGACAACCTCGCCCTCGGGCTGGAGCTTGGTGTATCCACCCTCCTTGCCATCGGCCATGCGATTCTTGATACGGACATTGGCAAACGTTCCCCGTGTCATGATTCTGTCGTTACCACGGCGTGAACCAAAGGAATTGAAGTCCTTCTTCTCGACCCCGTGGGACTTGAGGAACTTACCGGCCGGCCCGTCCTCGGGAATGGCCCCTGCCGGTGAAATGTGGTCGGTGGTGACAGAGTCCCCGAGGATGGCCAGCGGACGCATTCCCTCGAAGGACCGGATTGATCCGGCTTCCATGCCAAAGCCCTCGAAGAACGGCGGCAACTGGATGTAGGTGCTGCTATCCTTCCACTCATAGAGACTACCGGTGGAGGATAGGATTTCCTTCCATTCGGGATTGGCATTGAGCACATCACTGTACTGGTCGGCGAACATCTGCGGGCGGATGCCACTGGCAACCGCTTCCGCGATTTCGGCATGGGTTGGCCAGATGTCCTTCAGGAGTACCGGATTGCCCTCGGTATCCTGACCGATCGGATCCGTGTCCAAGTTGATGTCGACCGTTCCAGCGAGGGCATAGGCCACGACCAGCGGGGGCGACATCAGGAAGTTCGCCTTGACCGCGCTGTGCACGCGAGCCTCAAAGTTACGGTTACCACTGAGCACCGAAGCCGTGACCAGGTTCCCTTCCTCGATAGCTGCCTCCACTTGGGGATCCAGCGGTCCACTGTTGCCAATACAGGTTGTGCAGCCGTAGCCAACCAGGTTGAAGCCCAATTGATCAAGATACGTCTGCAAACCGGTTTGATTGAGATAGTCCGTCACTACCCGGGAACCCGGAGCAAGGGAGGTCTTGACCAGTGGGTTGACCGTGAGTCCCTTCTCGACTGCCTTCTTGGCCAGGAGACCGGCTCCAACCATGACAGATGGATTGGAAGTGTTGGTGCACGAAGTAATAGCGGCAATGACAACGGACCCGTTGGTCAGCGAAACCTCTGTGGCAACACTGGTTCCGCCTTCACCCGGCTTGTCCATGGAAGTGGATACCGACTTGTTGCGGTTTTCCGCCGGGATACCGAACCCGCCCTCGGCCACCGGGGCGTCCATCAGGAGGTTGAACTTGTCCTTGAGATCCGGAACATCGATTCGATCCTGCGGGCGCTTCGGGCCTGCGACACTGGGAACGATGCTGCCGAGGTCCAGGTTGAGGACCTTGGTGTAGTCGAGGTCCCCTTCACGCGGAATACCGAACATCCCCTGCGCGGTGTAATAGTCCCTCACCAGGCCGACATCGGCTTCGGATCGGCCGGTCATCCGCATGTAGTCGAGCGTCTTCTCGTCGATCGGGAAAAAGCCCATCGTGGCGCCGTATTCCGGAGCCATGTTGGCTATGGTCGCACGGTCCGGAAGGGACAGGCTGGCCGTGCCCTCTCCGAAGAACTCGACAAACTTGCCGACAACCTGCTCTTCACGCAGCAATTGGGTGATGCGCAGGGTAAGGTCGGTTGCCGTTACGCCCTCACGCAGGACGCCGGTGAGGTTGACCCCAATGACTTCCGGCGTCTGGAAGGCAATCGGCTGCCCCAGCATGCCGGCTTCCGCCTCGATGCCACCAACGCCCCAACCGACAATGCCGAGTCCGTTGATCATCGTGGTGTGGGAATCAGTCCCGACCAGGGTGTCCGGATAGAACACACCGTCCTTTTCAAAGACCACCTTGGCCAGGTATTCCAGATTCACCTGGTGGACAATGCCGATCGCCGGTGGAACCACGGAAAAGGTTTCAAAGGCCTGCTGCCCCCACTTGAGGAATTCGTAACGCTCGCGATTCCGCTCAAATTCAATGCGCAGATTGTCAGCAAAAGCGGAGGCGGTTCCGGCCCGGTCAACCTGGACCGAGTGGTCGACCACCAAATCGACCGGCACCAGCGGCTCGATGACTGCCGGGTCACCGTCAACCGACCTGACCGCATCCCGCATGGCAGCGAGATCCACCAGCAGGGGAACCCCGGTAAAGTCCTGCAGGACAATGCGGCTGACAACGAAAGGAATCTCCTTTGTTCCCGGATTGCGCGGGTTGTAAGCTGCCAGCGCCTCCACGTCAGCTTTGGTCACCCGCTGGCCATCACAATTGCGCAGGATGGACTCCAGGACTACCCGGATGCTCACCGGGAGCCGGGCAATGGCCCCGAGGCCGCGTTCTTCCAAAGCCGGAAGGCTATATAACTCGCCGTCACGAAACGGCTTACGCACGGAAAAAGGATCGTTCTCTACACTCATTTTTTAATTTCTGCGAAGCCTCCACTTAAAGAAATACCCTCAGGTCTTGTCTACCCTAAAGACCCAAAAACACGGAATGCCCGGACAATTCCTGCCCGGGCATTCGAAAATCCGATCAAATTGCCCTTATTGCAGGGCAGCCTTGATTTCGTCAAAGGAGGGAACAACAGTCGGATCGTCGCTGGCGCTGCTGTAGACAATCGTCCCATCCAGATCGATAACGAAGGCGCTCCGTTTTGAAACACCCTTCAGGCCAAGGATCTCGTCATAACTGACATCGTAAGCCTTCGAGACATCCCCATTGAAATCAGAAATCAGCGGGAAATTGATGCCGACGGCGCTGGCAAAGGCCGCCTGGGCAAACGGGAGGTCCACGCTGATTCCCAGGACTTGGGCGTTAAGGGACTCATACTGGTCCAACCCACCGGAGACTGAGCAGAGTTCCTCCTCGCAGACACTCGAGAAAGCGAAAGGGAAGAAGAGCAGGACCACCTTCTTCTTGCCGATGAAGTCGGAGAGGGCCACGTCGGCGAAACCGTCCGCGGTGCGTTGCTTTAAAGTAAAAAGAGGAGCTTTCGTATTAACTGCTAATGCCATGTTTCCTTTCTGGTTGTTCAATAAAGATGAACTTCAAAATATGGCTCCCCTTTTCCTGAAGGCAATTCCTCCTGTGTTATTTTTAGTAAATTCTCCTCGCGAAGTGAATTGCATCCCGAGGTTGCATTGCCGGAATCCTCCCTACACTGTCCAAATAATGGCCTACCCATACCAGCAAAGTAACAACCCGGTGGTTCCGCCGCTCATTCTGAATCTGCTCATTGCCAACGGAATGATGTTCTTCTTCCAGACCTTCTTCCAGGGGAAGACCGCCGCCATGTTGATCAAGCTGCTGGCATTGTGGCCACTGGGCGGAGCGGCCTGGGCGGAAAGCTACCCCATGTACGCAAACCAGGTCTCAACCTTTTTCCCCTGGCAGCTGATTACGTATGGATTCCTTCACGGGAACTTCATGCACATCTTCTTCAACATGCTGGCACTGTGGATGTTTGGGCGGGAAATTGAACTGCGCTGGGGATCCATGCGGTTTGGCATCTACTACTTCACCTGTGTTGCCGGAGCGGGTCTACTTCAGCTCATGGTCGGCACCCTCTCGGTTAATAACGGAGGATTCCCCTATCCCACAGTGGGTGCTTCCGGCGGCACCTTCGGTATCCTCCTGGCCTTTGGGATGCTGTTTCCCTACCGGAAGATTATGCTGCTCTTCCCCCCCATCCCGATGGAGGCGCGGTATTTTGTCATCATCTTCGGAGGACTTGAGCTGTTTCTCGGGGTCTCCGGGCTCCGGACCGGCATTGCCCACTTTGCCCACATCGGGGGAATGCTCTTCGGCTTCCTGCTCATCCTTTACTGGCGCGGCAAGCTTCCCATCAAGCCGAAACACCGGATGTATTGGTAGGTCGTAGGACTAAATATGCCTTGAGTCGTCCTCGTCCTTGGTCGCGTAACCGGTCTCCTGGCGCTCGTGGTTGACCTTGTTCTTCTTCACGTAGGCGTCATAGACATCGTCGGGGCTCATTCCCAGGACCTGGGCCAGGGAGACCAGGAAGTGGAAAAGATCAACCACTTCCACCTTGGCATTCTGCTCATCGAAATTCTGGTACTTGGCCCACCATTTCCAGGGAACGGAGTCGATGAGCTCTGCCAGTTCCTGCTGCATGGCCCGTGTGTAGTTCAGCACCCACTTGGTCTTGCCTTCCTCATCAAGGCCTTCCAGTTCCACACCAATTCGGCGGTTCAATTCCGCCTGCATCGAAAAAATTTCCGCCAGTTTATCCATGGCAACCGTGATGGGCCGATAGCAGGGAAAGGGCAAGTCCGGATTCACCCCACCTTTTATCTTGCTGATGTCCCAGCTTTTGGCCTTCAATTCCAACACAAAGGTCAACCCGATGCCAAATTTTGAGAATTTAGACCAATACGAGATAACCAACCGCAAATCCGGCAAAAAGGAAATCGTTCCCATCGCCCCTCATTCCCTGCAAAAGGCGGATTACCGTCCGCGTCCACGCCCTGAAGGCCAGCGTGAACCCAAAAATCAGGGTCCGGAATTTCCCGAAGTGGAAATCGAGCCCATTTCCGTCCAGCAAATGGAAAGGGAATTCCGAATGGCGGGAAAAAAATCCCGGAAATCCCGTGGCCGGCGCAAAAAGTCCTGGTTCCAGAAGCTTCTAAAATGGGTCCGCAAGCTCCTTGGGGGTAAGTCGGGCAAGAAGCGAAACGCCAAGGGGTCCAAGTCGCGCCGCCGACGCCACCGCTCCAACCGGAAACCATCCGGGCAACAGCGACAGGGCCAAAAGAGCAGGAACCAACAAGGCAAAAATCAACAGGGCAAGGATAGCCAAAAGAGTGGCAACCGGCAACGACGGCGACGGCGCAAGTCCTCCGGTTCCAATCAGGGCAGTCAGGGAAGCCAGGCCAAGGCAAAATCCGGCGGAGAGAATGCCGGCCAGCAGTCCTCGCAAGGCGGAAAGAGGCGGAGAAGGAGGCGTTCCAATCGCTCGAGGAACAATTCCAAGGATAATTCCCAGTAATATAGGACGGTAACGATGGAGGTATTCCGAGTTGAAGGCGGCCACAAGTTAAGCGGGTCCGTGGCAGCAGGCGGAGCCAAGAATGCCGCCTTGCCGATTTTCGCGGCAACGCTGCTCACGGCCGGAATCTGTCGCATCCATGCCGTGCCGGACCTGACGGATATCCGCTTCATGGCCAAGATCCTTCGCCACCTCGGCGCCCGGGTCGACCAGATAGGACCGAATTCATGGGAGATTGAAGCCGGAGAAGTCCATCACAAGGCACCTTATGAATTGGTCCGGCAAATGCGGGCTTCCATTTGCTTGCTGGGGCCGCTTGTTGGTCGCTTGCGGACGGCTGAAGTTTCCCTTCCCGGAGGTTGTGTCATCGGACCGCGCCCCATAGACCTGCACCTGAAGGGTCTGAGCCGACTGGGCTGCAAATTGTCCATTCGCAAGGGGTACGTGGATGTCGATGGATCCGGCCTCTGTGGTGATTACCTTTACCTTGGCGGTCGTCATGGCTCGACCGTCACCGGAACCGCCAACATGATCATGGCCGCGGTCCTTGCCCCTGGCACCACCCGGATTGAAAGTGCGGCCTGTGAACCGGAAGTGGTCGATCTCTGCCAGATGCTGGTCAAGATGGGGGCCAAAATCCAGGGAATCGGCAGCCACTACCTCAAGATTGAAGGGGTAAAGGAATTAACGGGCTGCGAGCACACGGTTCTGCCGGACCGCATCGAAGCCGGCACCCTGCTCGTTGCCGGCGCCATTACCAATAGCGAAATCACCGTCCAGAATGTCATTCCCGGTCACATGCGGGCGCTTCTCGACGTGATGGAATCCTGCGGAATCCCCTTTGATTGCCAACCGGACCAGCGCCAGATAACGGTTGAGCCGCACAAGCATACACTCAAGCCGGTGGAAATCATCACCCTTCCCCATCCGGGCTTTCCCACCGATCTGCAGGCCCAGATGCTGGCCTTGATGACCGTTACCAAGGGACTGAGCTTCATTACCGAGCGCGTCTACCCGAACCGTTTCATGCACGTTCCAGAACTATCCCGGATGGGCGCACACATTTCGATGGAAGGATCCTCCGCGGTCGTCAACGGGATAGACCGCCTTAATGGAGCCCCGGTCATGGCATCTGACCTGCGCGCCAGTGCCGCCCTTGTCCTTGCCGGGCTGGCAGCCGAGGGAGATACCTGGATCCAGCGTATTTACCACCTCGACCGTGGCTATGAGAAACTTGAGGAAAAATTGAACCACCTGGGCGCCAAAGTTGAACGACTGTCCCAGGACGCCATTCCAAGTGACCTTGTGGAGGAAGAATGACATGAGCGATAATCCCACTGGCCATGATTTTCTTTCCCAGGCCATCTCGCGGGATGAATCGCGGGATGCCGCCCTCCGGCCGACCAGTTTCGAAGACTTTCGTGGGCAACCCAAGACCGTCGAGCGCTTGACCATCATGACGGGTGCAGCCCTTAAGCGTGACGACGTCATGGGGCATGTCCTGCTCAGTGGACCTCCTGGTCTCGGCAAGACAACCCTCGCTCACATCATCGGTCATGTCATGGAACGGAAGGTCCATCTCACGGCCGGCCCGGTAATCGACAAGCCGGGTGACCTCGCCGGGATGCTGACCAACCTTGAGGAAGGAGATATCCTCTTCATTGACGAAATCCATCGCATTCCCAAGACCGTCGAGGAATTCCTCTACAGCGCAATGGAGGATTTCAGGATTGATATCATGGTGGACCAGGGTCCCAACGCGCGCTCGGTCCGCCTTGAACTGCCCCGGTTTACCCTCATCGGGGCGACAACCCGGATGGGCCTCTTGACCGCCCCCTTGCGCAGTCGCTTCACGCTTCAGTCCAGACTGGATTACTACAACCGGGATAACCTCGAGCACATCGTCCATCGCAGCTGCGGATTACTGGAAGTACCGGTCAAGGAGGACGGGGCCAGGGAAATTGCCGGGCGTGCCCGCGGTACACCCCGGATAGCAAATAACCTCATCCACTTTGTCCGCGACTATGCCCAGGAACGGGCGGATGGCATCATTACCCGCGATGTCGCCTCAAAGGCACTCGCTCTTCTTGAGATTGATGAGCGCGGCCTTGATGAGATGGACAAGCGCATCCTCGATGTCATGGGCCGTCATTACAAGGGTGGTCCGGTCGGGCTGGGAACCATCGCCGTGGCCGTCGGGGAAGAACAACAGACTCTCGAGGAAGTCCACGAACCGTACCTCATCCAGGAGGGCTACCTGCAGCGAACTCCCCAGGGCCGGATCCTCACCCCCAGTGGTTGGGCCGTTTCCGGGCATAACCCGGCCAGTGATTCCCAGGCGGAACTTGGTCTCAATTCCTGAGAATGGATATGGAGGAGCCTGCTATTCCGGAAAAGGCCCTTTTGTCGGCGGACAACCTCAGGATATCCATTGGCCAACCGGCCGTGGAGGCGGTCAGGGGAATCCGTTTTGCCATAAACAAGGGGGAGATCCTTGGACTGGCCGGGGAAAGTGGCAGTGGCAAGTCCGTTACCGCCCTTTCGCTCACCCGACTGCTGCCACCCTCCGCATCCCCTTGCTATGCTGGCAACGTCAATCTCGACGGCATCCCGGGCAACCTCCTGGAACTTCCCGAATCGCGCTTGCGGCAGATTCGCGGTCCCCGCATTGCTTACGTATTCCAGGAGCCCTCCTCCAGCTTTAATCCGGTGTTCTCCATCCGGAATCACCTCGAGGAGATCCTTAAACTGCAAGGCGTGAAAAGGAGTGCCCGCCTCCCAGCCATCCGGCAGGCCATGGAGGAAGTCGGCATCGAGCCCAGCCGAGACAACCTGGAGGCTTATCCGGGAAGCTTCAGTGGCGGGATGCTGCAGCGGATGGCCATTGCCTGCGCACTCCTCTACAAACCCGATTTGCTCGTTGCCGACGAACCCACAACAGCCCTCGACACTTCGACCCAGAAACGGGTGGTGGATCTCCTCACGCAGTTGAACCGGGATCATGGCATGGCGATCCTGTTCATCTCCCACAATCTCGGCTTACTGAGACAGCTGGCCGGTCGACTCCTTGTCATGAAAACCGGGGAAATTGTCGAATCCGGAACCGCGGACTCGGTCCTGGATTCCCCACAGCATGCATATACACAAGAGCTGGTTCGCTCGATTCCGAAGCTGAAGCTGGCGGATGACCAAAGCTAATGGGACGGTTTTTCCCTTGCCGACACGTATTTCCCCAAAGATAATCATTCCTTAAGGAGAATCGGAATATGAATAAAATTTATGCCATAATTGCTGTCCTTATCATTCTGGCACTTGCCGGATTCGGACTTTACTTTGCCAATCAGTCCAAGATGGCTGAACAGGAAGCCGCCATGAATGAGCGCATCAGCCAGCTGGAATCCGAACAGCAACAGCTGAAGGCCAGCGAGGACATCCTCCGGGCCGAGC
Organism: Puniceicoccaceae bacterium; assembly: GCA_040830765.1. GTDB lineage: Bacteria > Verrucomicrobiota > Verrucomicrobiia > Opitutales > Oceanipulchritudinaceae > Oceanipulchritudo. The sequence goes on from JBFOMH010000025.1 coordinate 58,914, forward strand.
AGGCGGAAGCCGAGCGCCTGGCCCGCCAGGCGGAAGAAGCCCGCTTGATGGCGGAGGCCCAGGCGGAAAAAGAACGCCTCGAGCGGGAGAAACTGGTTGCTGAATTGAATGAGCGCCTCGCTCGTGAAGCTGCGGAACGCAAAGCCGCTGAAGAGGCACAACTGGCATTGGCCGCAAAAATGGCTGAACTTGAGGCAGCCCAAGCAGAGGCCCAGGCCTCATTAGCCGCCCTGGAAGCGGAACAGGCTGGCGAGGTGACCGCCGATGCCAGCGCCTTGAAGGAGCAACTTGAGGCCCAGGAGGCCGAACTGGTTGCCCTCTCCGCTGAAAACGAAGCCCTCAAGGAGCGGCAGCAGTTACTGGAGCAACGGCAGATTGCCACCGAGGAGGCCATCGTATCGGCCGGCGGTAAAGTGGAAATTCCGTACCCGGAAATCCGTTCACCGAATGTGCGTCGGCAACAGGCGATTTACTTCAAGCAACGCGTTCTTGGTCACACGGACGGTGGCTAAGGGCCACCGCTCAGGCCGGCTTGCGGGCTACCCAGAAGCGGCATTCGTCGGAAAACTGCTTTGTTTCCGGTGACTCGCGGGCGATGGAGGAACGCGGACTGTCCCACTCGCACTTCCAGCCAGTGGCTTTCAGATCGTCCCGGATATCCCGTGCTTCGGGAACATGGATGAAGAGTTTCCCGAGGTTCGTTTCCTCGTAACGGTCGCCATACTCCAGCAGCTCAGACTTTTGCTTTCCCTTGTTCCAGCGGCCTAGTTCTGCCTTCCAGTAATTCTTGTGACGGGCATTCTGGCGATCATGGGTCGTGAAAACCAGCGCTCCACCGGGGCGTATGACCCGGGATATCTCCCGCAAGGCGGTACGCCTTGATTCACGGCCAGGAATCTGCATCAAGCCGTTGAACCCGAAGATGGCTCCATCAAAAAGGGCATCTTCAAAACTAAGCGCGGTCGCATCCCCGACATGGAAAGAGGCGGAAACTTCCATTACCTTGGCAATCCGCCTCGCTTCCTTGACCATGGGACGCGAAATATCCACCCCGAGCACATGCGGGAATCCAATTTCCGCCAACCCGACGGCGATCCGCCCGGTCCCGCACCCCAGTTCAAGGATACGGTCCTCCGGTTTGAAGACCCGGCGGAAGACGATTTCCTCGGACAGCCATAGCCCGATATTTGCGGTCGCCCGGCGGTAGTGATCGACCACTCCCGGATCGGCATAAAAGGTCCTCACGGTATCGGTATTGATCTTCTCACTGCCCATTGTCGCTCACTGTTTTGCCATGAGGATATGTTTGTTGGCCATGCTAATTCCACTCAGCATGGCCCCCACGATCCCGAGAAAGCCCTGGTCGGTTCCTGCAAGGTAGAGGTTCTCCACCTCCGTCCGTCCGCTTTTCGACTTGTTCGGAGCCCCGTAGACGGCGCCCCCAAAGTGGCTCGTGAATTTCTCCACAGTCCGCGGAGTGAACATGTCCTGGAAGACGGTCCTCCGCTGAATCTCCCCGGCTTCGGCTCCTGGCACAAAGCGGAGGGCACTTTCGACAATCCTCGGGAACCAAGCCGCCTTTTCCGCCGTGTAGGTCTCCTCGTCAAAGCCGGTCCAGAGGGCGTGGCTGGCAATGCCGGTTATCCGCAGGATTCCCTCCGGAAGGGATTCCCCGTCTGCGTAACAATAGTTGTTGGGGATGCAAATAACTCCGCTGCGGAGGTCAAACGGCTCCGTTGCCTGCTCGTAATGAAAGCGCTCACTGTCATTGAAGAAGACAATGGTCTCATCGAGGCCCAGTTGCCGCGGCTCGGCATCGAGGACACTGATGGTCTCAGCAAAACTGAGGCGACCAATGTTGGCCTTTATTTGGGGATCCGATCGTTCGCTGCCACAGAGGACTTTTGTCTCCACCCACCCAGCGGTTGAGAGGATATGGGAAGCCTGCAGGACCTCGCCATTCTCCAATTCGACACCTGTAGCCTTGTCTCCCTCCAAGAGGATTCGCCGGACGCCACATTTCATCCTCCGCAATCCCCCGAGGGAACGGTACTTGTCCAGCAGGGCCCGGATGACAACTCGCACTCCTTCCAGCGGCCTTGCAAACCCCTCCTCAAAAATGGCCTTCCAGAGAGTGACAAACTGATCGAAGTCCATGTCATGCTCCCGCGCACTGCCATAGTACATCAACGGGCAAAAGAGCATGTCGGCCAGGACGGGGTCGCTGATGTGGCTCGAAACGACCTCCCGGGCGGAAAGTGGTTTGGCCTCCAGATTCAGGGCATCATGCTCAAGGACCACCTGTCGCAGTTTCCGAAAGGCGTCGATTTCGGCCGGAAAGGCCCGGGCCACTTCGGACTCCAGCAAGCTGAAGTCGTTATTGAACCGCAGGTCTGCTCCCGGAAAGGCAATCCGGCTCCCCGCCTGCGGGCAGAGCTGGAAGGCGTCCCGTGGCAGGCGCAGCTGCCGGATGAGGGTCCCGAGCGGTGTTCCCCTGCCCTGCGGCTCGACAAAGTTGGTCACCGCATGGAGGCCAACGTCAAATTTACGCCCGCCGAGGAAGTAAAAGCTGTTCAGGCCACCGGGGGCATTGTGCTTTTCGAGAATGACCACCCGCTGGCCGTACATGGCGAGTCGGATACCGGCGGCCAATCCCGCCATTCCACAGCCGATGATAATGGAATCGTAAGAATCGCCACCCTGGGAAGCTTCCATCGCCTAGGAGCAGTTCCGGGGAAGCGGGTGCGCTTAAGCCCGGACCTCTTTGAATTTCGGGGTCAGGTAATCCGCGCAGCTGTCGAGGCTGGCCAGTTGTTGATAATCTTCCTCGGGTACCTCAATGCCGAACTGCTTGCGCAATTCCATAACGATATCGAGAAAGTCCATGGAATCCAGATCCAGCTGGTCCCTGAGCCGGACGTCCGGCT
>JBFOMH010000026.1:0-120385 GCA_040830765.1 Puniceicoccaceae bacterium
ACACCGCCGTGGGGCAGCCCTTCTACAATAGGGAGGCTGGTATAAAAAAAAGTCCTCACGAACCCGGTGTTGGCCAGGGGGGACCCCCCCTGGTCCGGGCTTGGGAGATTTTCGGACTGGAGTGCCTGTTCTACATGGAAAAGGTCAGTTTCAACCAAAACCCCTATCGACGCCCTTTCATGGAACCCTTCGGGGCGAAGTGTTTTGCCAGTCCCAGTAAAACAACCGCCTCAGGGCGGGCCATTCTGGAGGATGATCCTGATTGTACCGGATCCCTTGGGATTGCTATTTCCGAGGCGGTTGAGGTGGCTGCCCAGAACGATGACACCAACTATTGCCTCGGCAGTGTGCTCAACCATGTCCTGCTGCACCAGACTGTTATTGGTCAGGAAGCCATCAAGCAGCTCGAAATGGCCGGTGACTATCCGGATGTCATTGTCGGGTGTACCGGTGGCGGCTCAAACTTTGCCGGGATTGCTTTCCCCTTCCTCGGGCGCAAGCTGCGGGGCGAGGGGGACGTCCGCATTGTGGCGGTCGAGCCATCGGCCTGTCCCAGCCTGACCAAGGGCAAGCACGCATACGACTTTGGGGATACCGCCCACCTGACCCCGCTGGTGAAAATGCACACCCTCGGCAGTACTTTTGTCCCACCGGGATTCCATAGCGGTGGCTTGCGCTACCATGGCATGGCCCCACTGGTCAGTCACGTTGTGGCCAATGGCTATAGCGAGGCCCGATCCTACAACCAACTGGAGTGTTTTGCCGCGGGGACCCAGTTTGCCCGCACCGAAGGCATCATTCCCGCCCCCGAGGCGACCCACGCCGTCGTCGGGGCAATTCGCGAGGCGGAACGCTGCCGTGAGGAAGGCAAGTCGGAGACAATCCTCTTCAACCTCTGCGGTCATGGCCATTTCGACATGCAGGCCTACACGGATTACAATGCCGGCAAGCTGCGGGACTATGACTATCCTGAAGAGGAAATTGCCATGGCCCTCGCCGGTCTGCCGAGCTTTGGCAACGAGTAGCGTCGCCAAGTCAATTTGTATTGCCCCGGGGGGATACAGGGATCATTCTGTATCCAACGAAACGCCTATCCCCATAAAGCCATGATGCGACTTACATTCCTTGGTGCTGCCGGAACGGTTACCGGCAGCCGTCACCTCGTCGAAGTCAACGACAAGCGCCTCCTGGTCGACTGCGGTCTCTTCCAGGGACCGAAGAAGATCCGTCTCAAGAACTGGGAACCGTTCCCGGTAGAGCCTGCCAGTATTGACGCGGTCATGCTGACCCATGCCCATATCGATCACATCGGTTTCCTGCCGGCCATCGTCAAGCATGGTTTCCGTGGCCCCATCTACTGCACCAAGGCAACAGCCGATCTGGCAGGTATTCTTCTTCCCGATACAGGCCACCTGCAGGAAGAGGAAGCCAAGTGGGCCAACAAGAAGGGCTATTCGAAGCACAAGCCGGCCAAGCCGCTCTTCACGGAGGACGATGCGAGGGATGTCCTGCAGTACTTGCAGCCGGTTGACTACGGCCAGCACTTTGAGCCGGCACCGGATATCCGGGGCAAGTTCCGCGACACCGGGCATATTCTCGGGGCAGGTTTCCTTGACTTGAAAAGCACCACCTCTTCAAGCAGGAAGATCATATTCTCGGGGGATGTGGGTCGCCCTGTGGACTCGATCCTGCGGGCGCCCGTCCCGGCCTACAATGCGGACTACCTGGTCATGGAATCCACTTACGGGGATCGTCTCCATGAAGAAACCTATCCCGTGGATGACCTGGTCCGGGTGGTTAATGAGAGCATGGAACGGGGTGGCGTCCTGGTCATACCCTCCTTTGCAGTCGGCCGTTCTCAAACCCTGCTTTACCTCCTGCGGGAACTGGAGGAGGCGGACCGCATTCCGCGGGTGCCGATTTACCTTGATTCCCCGATGGCGAACCATGCCCTGCAAGTGCACCGCAACCACATTTCTGATCTCAACCTGACTTGCCGCAAGCAGTCGATCGCGGGCGAGCGGATTTTCCATCCGGAAAAGTTGGTTTGCTCTGTCTCCCGTGAACAGTCGATGAAGATCAATTCCGTGCAGAAGCGGGCCATCATCATTTCGGCCAGCGGCATGGTGACCGGGGGGCGGATTCTTCATCATTTGAAGGAGCGCCTTTCCGAACCGCAGCACACAGTCCTCTTTATCGGGTACCAAGCGCAGGGCACACGTGGACGGACCATTCTCGAGGGCAAGGAGAGCGTGAAGATGTTCGGCCAGCAGGTTCCAATCAAGGCAAAGATTGAGCGTATTGAAGGCTTTTCCGGGCATGCAGACTACAATGAGCTACTGGCCTGGATGATGGGCTTCAACAAGGCTCCCGAGCGCACATTCCTCGTCCATGGCGAACCGGAGGCCAGCAATGCGATGGCCGAACACATTCGGCGGCACTTCAAGTGGGACGTCACCGTTCCGGTTGAGGACGACCAGGTTCTTTTGGACTTCTAGTCCTGCCGGCTGTTTTTAACCGACATTTTACCAATTGAGGCTTGCCGGGCTACCGGTATTCCCCTTACTGCCGGTACATGACCAGATACCGATCTCTTCTCTTGTTGGTGGCGGGCTTGTTTCCGCTGTGGAGCGTTGCACAGATTGAAATTATTGTTGGCGAGTATACTCAGTTCAATAAGCAGACCGGACCGGATACCCTGGTTGGATTCGGAGATTGGTCCGGTTCCGAATTTGGCGATAACTATTCCAGTTATCTGTCCGTCGAGGGGCAGGACACGTTATCCAGCCTGACGGTCACCGGGCCATCTTATCCGACACCGACGAACATCCCGTTCGACGAGGACCTGTGGGAAATTTTTGGGACATATGGCTCAGCGGCCGAGATGACAACTGCCTTCATGCCGGGCACCTACACAATTGCCGGTGTCGGGTCCATCTCCGATACCTGGAACGAATTGCTGGTCATGGAGCAATACAACCCGTTGACTCCCCTCAAGGTAACCAACTACGAGGCGCTGCAGTCCTTCAATCCCAGCGGGGAGGTGACGATCCAATGGGAGGAATTCACGGAGGGGCAGGGAGAAGGCCCGAACCTCGGTTTCAATGGAGTTATCAATGTCGAGATTTACGGCTACAATGAATTTGGCGGATACCAGGTCTACGATTCTGAGAACGACACGCCCGACGGCGCATTCGGACTTCCGCCGACGCAGACCTCCATTACCCTTCCGGCTAACACCTTCAATGCCACGGACTATTACATAGTGAATATCTTCTTCGCTCGAATCGATACCTTCAGGGATGCAACAACCCTGATCGACGCCATTGTGGCGACGGTAACTGGTTACGAGATCGAAGTCGACATCTACCAGGAGGGTAACAAGCCCGTTGAGAAGACCGATTGGGCCGGCTATCCGATAGTCGACAGCCCGCCATCCAAGTATGTTGATACAAGTCCCTGGCTGGGATGGATGATCATCGATGATGCTCCCTGGGTCTACAACCTCACACTGGACAAGTACCTTTACGTCCAGGAAGGCTGGGTCGGCCCAAGTGGCAGCTGGGTCTACATCCCGAATTTCTAAGCAGCACCGGGCTGGTGCGGTGACTTAGGGATTGAACCTCCTGGGTGCATGCTTCATTCTGTCAGGTACGTTTAGCGTAACCTGACATGAAAAAGAAAATCGCACTGGTAACCGGAGGTAACCGGGGCATCGGGTTGGCCATTGTGGCCGGCCTGGCCCGGACAAATGAGTTTAAAGTACTGCTGGGTAGCCGCTCGCTCGAAAAGGGCCGGGCGGCTGCTGCACTTCTGGAGGGCGACATTGTCCCGGTGGAGCTTGACCTGGCTGATCGTGGACTGTTGGAGCAACAGATGGAGGCAATCCTAGCTGAGCACGGGACGATTGATGTGCTGATCAACAATGGGGCCATCATGAGGGAGGGAACCGTGCTAGAGGTTTCAGCGGAAGCATTTGAGGAGAGCTTGCGCGTCAATTCCGTTGCGGCATTCGACCTGATTCGGCTGGTTGCTCCGGGAATGGAGGCCGGTGGCTATGGACGCATTGTCAATGTCTCTTCCGGCTGGGGATCGTTCAATGAGGGATTGGGCGGCCCGATTGCCTATTCCGTCTCCAAGGCCACCCTCAACGCCATCACTATGGTGTCTGCGCGGGACCTTCCGGCCTGTATCAAGATCAACACCATGTGCCCCGGTTGGGTCCGGACGGAAATGGGCGGGATGAACGCCGAGCGCTCGCCGGAAGAAGGAGCCGACACGGCCATCTGGTTGGCAAGTTTGCCTGATGATGGACCAACCGGAGGCACCTTCCGCGATCGCCAGCCCATCGAATGGTAGGTCCTGCGGGCTATCCCAACTTTTAACTTTTCCCTTTTAAACATGAAAAAACCACACCTGATCCCTTCCCTGTGCTTCTTCCTGCTCCCGGTTATCACTTACGGGGCGGCAGCCAGCACTATCGAGCATGTAGAACTGTATCCCAGCGGTGCCATGGTTGCCCGGTCTGTCGCTTTGACGGAGGCCGATCTCCCAGAGGTGACCATCGAAGGGTTACCCAGCACCCTGATTCCGAGCTCCATCCAGATTTCCACTGGAACCGCGGAAGGTGTTCGTCTCGGGGGCTTTCTCTTCCTGCCGAGAGAGAACGTGGTTGAAGCGGATGATGAGCGAACAGCCGAACTGCGTCAGGCGGTTGAGGAATTAGAGGAAAGCCTGGACAGGCTGCGCATTGAACGGGAGGTCCTGACGGTTCGGACCCAGCATTTTCGTGGCCTTGCCCAAAGTATCAGCAAGTCCCTGCAAGAGGAAGCCGACGCAGACACGTTTGCGCTTGCCGAAAAGGCTTGGGGGAAAGCTGAAAGTGTCGCACAAGCCGGTGCGGCACAATTGGCCATCTTGAAAAAAGAGGAAAAGAAACTTGGTATCGAATTGCAGAAAGTGAAGAAGGACCTTGGTGAGCTGGTAGGAAAGTTGAACCGTCTCAGCGGTGTCCTGAAAATCGAAGTGGCGGGCTCTGTTGGCGATCAGGATGCCCTTGAAATCCGCTATCAGGTCCGTGAAGGCGGATGGCAACCGGTGCATGAGTTGCGGGCCAATCCTGCCGCCGGGACACTGGAATGGGTCTACAAGGCACAAATCCGGCAAAACTCGGGTGAGGACTGGAAGGATGTCTCAGTCACCCTTAATTCCGCCAGCGCCCTTTATGCCGGGGGGTTGCCGGAGCTGAATCCACTGATCCTTAACAAGGTCGAAGTGCGTCCCATGGCCAAGGCGCGGATGGCATTGGAGTCCTCCTATGACATGGTGCAGGCAGCTCCTCCACCAGCCGAGGAAGCGATGCCGGAATCCACAACGACGGGATTCTTCATGGAGTTGCCGGAGCCGTTAACACTTGAATCGGGGGAAAGCCCCGTCATCAGGGCAGCCTTTACGAGGCAACTGAAGGCCGATTACTGGTCGGAAGCGGTACCTGAGCTTTCGACCGATGCCTGGTTGATGGCTGGACTGGTTAACGAATTGGGCTGGCCCATTCTGGCTGGTGATTCCTATTGCTACATCGACGACCAGTTGGTGGCTCGCCGATGGATGCCGTCCTATGCGGCGGGCGAGGAGGTGGAGCTTTCCCTCGGCCGGAATGAGAAAATGAAGATTGAGCGCAAGGAACGGGTCAAGAAACAGGCAGAGGGGGGGCTTATCGACAAGACAAAGCGACATGACATCAAATACGAGACCACAGTGGAGAATCGTATGGCTGTGGCCCATCGGATTGTCCTCCAAGACCGCTTCCCCATCGGCCGGGATAACAAGATCCAGGTCCGTACGATCCAGCCAAAGAATGTCGAGCCAGAGGAGGGGACGGGCATTTTCAAGTGGGAGCGGACCCTTCAACCGGGTGGAAGTGACATCATGACGACAGAGTTTACGGTCATTTATCCGGCGGAGTGGGATATTTATCCGCCGCTTTAGGAATGGGAAAGGCACACCTGCAATGAACGACTTCGGGATCCTGATCGGGATTGTTGTCCTGGCGCACATTCTGTTAACCCCCCTGGTACTGGTCTTTGTGGCCGTCAAGCAGAGGAGGAAGATCCGTAACCTTGAGATTGCCATTGATGATTTGCATGAGCGGATTGAAAGCGGTGCACGGCCGGAGGTTGCGGTGGTTGAATCCGCGCCGGTAGCCAAACCCGATATAGGAGTGGAAAAGCCACTCCCTGCGCCGGCGCCTGAAGAGAGCAAAACGCCTGACCCTGTAATGGAAGGGCCTCTCCCTGCGCAGCCGGCGGCTGTCCCGAGTTTCGAAAGCCCGCCCGAGCCCGAGCCTGTTTCCGGACCAGAACCCGAACCGGTGACCAGTCGTATCGTCGAGTTCCTTTCCAGCATTGGCATGTGGCCGCCGGCGGCGGAGGAGAATGTGAGCCGGGAAACCCTACTCATGCAATGGTGGTTGCCGCGCATTGGGGGCGTCCTGGCCCTGCTCAGTGCGCTTTTTTTCGCGGTCTACATCAACCAGACGACTTCGCCGGTCTTTAAATGCATTGAGTTGCTGGTGGTCTCCCTGGCTATTGCCGGGGGCGGGCGGTTCCTTGAAAAGCGCTACCAGCGCTTTGGTGGGGTAGTCATGGTGACAGGACTGGTCATGCTCTACTTGACTAGCGTGGCAGCCTATGTCCTGCCGGCGACGCGGGTCATTGAGGACCCGCTGGTCGGCTCACTGGTCCAGGCGGTGGTATTGGCCTTGATTTGTGGGATTGGCCTGATGCGGCGGTCGGGGGGTATTGTCCTGCTGGCCTTTGCCTTTGGGCTGTTTCTCAGCGTCTTCATGGCCTGGGAAGGCCTGCGTGAAGGAGCCTTGATTGCCGCTATCCTCTTGTTTGCGGCGGGCCTTCTACTGGCTGGAAAGACAAACTTCCGCAACACCTTGTGGATTACGACCCCAGGCAGTTTTCTTGTCGTTCTGGCTTTCCCGGCGCTCTCTTTCCTCAAGACGGTGCCCGTTCCAGGTATCCTTTCAACGAACATCTTCATCAACATTGTTTTTGCTGCCGTTGCCGGGTCCTATTTCCTCGGCACCCTCGGCAAGACCCTGCATGCCCGGATTCTGCAATCCGTCGCTTCATCCCTGGCACTTGTCAGCGTGTTCTGTTTCTTCAGGGTCTTTTACCCGGACTCGCTGGAATGGGCGGTATTGGCACTGGGCTGTAACATGCTCGCCTTTTCGCTTCTTGCCTGGGGACTTCGCGGTTGTGGCTTCCTTGCCCAACTGCTCTTTATCAAGGCGGTATTCCTGATCGGGACCTGGGTTGTGCTCCATTTTGCAGGCGATTTACGTTGGATGGTTCTGGCCCTGCAGACGGTGGTTGTCGCGATTACGGCGCGGAAGGCTGGAACCATTCCAATGGAGACCGTCACCGCGGCGTTGGCGATTGCCAGTGGTGTTGTCTACCTCGAGGTCTTCAATGGAATGCCGGATTTCGGGACCTTTGTCTGGTGGATGGCCGTCCTCTATCCTGCGGTCATTGTCCTGGCGTTGGCTTATCTCCTGCAAGGGGTGCAGAAGGGGGAATTCCAATTGCGGGATCCTTCCCGCAACTGGTTTTATCTTGCCGTGATCCTAACGGCCATTGGTTTCTGGATCCTCTTGGCCGAGTACACGCGCCCTCTGCCGGTAGAGACATCATGGCTCTTCGTGGCCGTGGCCTATAGCATGGGGGTTATCTCCCTGGTCCCGGTTCTGTCACGCTGGATGCTGCTGGCAACGGCATCCCTTGCCTTTGTTGTGGCCTGCCTCTTGTTCATGGATGAACCTTTTTCGCTCATTCTTCTGGCAGCAATCCTTGTCATGTCAGTGACCGGTATCCACTTCCTCAGTACATCAGAAAAACGATCAGCCGTCTTGGGCCAACACGGAATCTACCTCCTTGCCATTCCGTGTATCGCCCTGTGGGCCTTTCAGGCGATGCAGAACTGGCCGGGGCAGGGTGCGGTGGCCTTCCTGATGGCGGTGGCCATCCTTCTCTTGTCCGTGGTGCCCAAGCTCAACCTTGCCGGTTCCTGGTCCTTCCTTCCGGTGATCATCCTGCTGTTGACGGAGAAGGGCAGTCCTGATGGACTGGGGTACTTCTATGCCGCCTTGGTAGCGGGTCTTGGCTGGCTGGCAGTTCCCGCTGTTGTTGGCGGAACGCGCATCAATCTCGGATGGGGACGGTTGGGCAAGCTGTGGACGGTCGCCGCTTCATTCCTCTTCTGGCTCTTTTTCAGGGAATTTGGCTCCTATTATGACAACTGGCTCGGCGGACAACTCCTGATGGCCGGGTTGGCCATCCTCTTGATGACCGGTGCCAAGTTCTTCCCGGTGACTGGATTCTACACGGGTTCCCTGCTCTTTGGCGGGACCCTGATGGCGAAACACTTTCTTTCCGTGGTCGATCTTGCCCAGCCAGGTTTGTGGAATAGCCATGTTCTATTATCCTATGCGGCAATCATCGCTTTATTGATGGTCTGGTATTTCCTGCGGGCCACTCCGGTCGAAGGTCCCGCTGAAGCGCGGACCTTTCAACATGGAGCTTCGCTGGTGACCGGACTTCTGTTGTTTATCAATTCCGTGCTGACATTCCACTACAACCAGCTCGGATTGCTGGATTGGTACACCCCGATACTTGCCGTAACCGCCTTCGCGATTATCATTATCGGGCTTCTGAATGTGGACCGGATATACCGGATTATCGGCTTGTTGGCCTTACTGGTGCCCCTCGGGCGGTTGTTCATTGTGGATGTGCAGGACGTCCTGCACCGGATTATCGCCTTTGCCGCGGCGGCGGTTGTCCTGACAGTTCTAGGGTACCTTTACCACCGCTTGTCCGAACGCTTGCGGGTTGACTAGAACAACCGCCAGACCAGCGCCACCCCGGCACACAGCACCACCCCGATGACAATCGGCATGAAGGTGGCGACAACCGTCCATCTGGCACTCTTGGTTTCCTTGTAGATGGTGTAAATCGTCGTCGAGCAGGGGTTGTGGCAGAGGCTGAAGAGCATCAGGCAGACGGCGGTGAGGGTGGTCCAGCCCCCGGCGAGCAGGATCTGCCGGAGCACGGAACTTTCATCCGTCTCAAACATGACCCCCGCTCCCTGTTCGCCGACACCGGTGAGGCCGGTCATGTGGACGGTCAGCATGAGGATCGTTGGGATGACAATCTCATTCGCCGGAATGGCCACGATGTAGGCAACGAGGATCACCCCGGTCAGTCCGAGCAGCCAGGCAACGGGGTCCAGTCCTGTGACCATCCACCAGGCGATGGAGTGATTGGAAATCTGGATGTTGGAAATGAGCCAGATCGCCGCCCCGGCGGGCACGGCAAAGACGATGGCCCGCCAAAGGACGAAAAGCGTCCGGTCGATCAGTGAAGTGTAGAGTGTCCTGAGAATCTTTGGTGGCCGATAGGGCGGCAACTCGAGGCTGAAGGCGGAGGCCTCCCCCTTGAGGACCGTCCGGCTGAGAACCCATGAAGAAAGAAAGGCTAACGCGAATCCCAGTCCGGCCACCGATACGACCGCCAGGGCAGCAGTGAAGGAGGCGAGGGCAGGCGGAACCAAGGCACCGAGGAAGATGACCGCGACCATGATCTGGGTCGGCCAGCGTCCATTGCAGAGGGAAAAATTGTTGGTGATGATGGCAATCAGCCTCTCCCGGGGAGAGTCGATGACCCGTGCGGCAATGACGCCTGCTGCGTTACAGCCCAGTCCCATGGTCATGGTCAGGGATTGTTTGCCATGGGCACCGGCCTTCTGGAAGAGGTGATCCATGTTGAAGGCTACCCGGGGTAGGTAGCCCAAGTCCTCCAGCAAGGTAAAGAGCGGAAAGAAGATGGCCATCGGTGGAAGCATGACGCTGATCACCCACCCGCAGGTCAGGTAGATGCCGTCAATGAGGAAACCGCTGAGCCAGCTCCACATGCCGATGTCGCTGGCCAGGTCCTTGAGCAGGCTGTGGCCGTTTTCAATCAACAGGGTATAGAGCATCCCGGAAGGAACATTGGCCCCGGCGATGGTCATCCACAGCACGATCGTGAAGATGATAGCCATGAGTGGAAACCCGGTCAAAGGGTTGGTCAGGAGGCGATCGACTGTCCGTTGCAGGGCCATCCGTTTGGACGTTCCGGCCCGGAAGGTCCGCTTCGAGGCAATGCGGTTGGCCTCACCATAGACGGACTCGCTGAGCCGGTCATGGAAGTTACGGGGGAGATTCCAGCGCAGGGTCTCCACTTTTCTCAATAAATCTGATCCTGTCATGATGCTGTCGCTACATGGGTTGCATGGGGATCCTCGGCCAGTTCACCTAGCGTGCCGGTAGAGATCGCCTCGAGGAAAGTGGCGTCTCCGTCAAGAACCTGCAGGGCGATCCATTCCGGATTGGGAACATCCGGGTAGAGGGAACGGATGTCAGCGGCCACGGCCGCAACGGCTCCGGTCAGGCCGGGGACGTCCAGTTCCAGCTTGGGGGGATTACAGGTGAATGTGCCGGTGGCGACCTCCCGGACGGCATTCAACATGTCCTGGATGCCTTCACCGTTGCGGGCCACGCAAGGAATAACAGGGACCCCGAGATCCGCTGCCAGTCCCCTGTGGTCAACTTCGATTCCATGTGCCTTGGCCTCGTCCATGAGATTCAGGCAAATGACGACCCGGTTGGAGATCTGCAGGATCTGCATGGCCAGGTTGAGGTTGCGTTCGAGACTGGTCGCATCAACGACGATGACCACCACATCGGGTTGACCAAATAGGACGAAATCCCGGGCAATGCGTTCATCCGTGGAGGTCGACAGGAGCGAATAGGTGCCGGGCAGGTCGACCAGCTTGTAGCGCTTCTTGTCGAGTGAGAACCCACCCTCGGCGCGCGCGACCGTCTTTCCCGGCCAATTTCCGGTGTGCTGCCGCAGGCCGGTCAGCTGGTTGAAGACCGTGCTCTTGCCGGTATTCGGATTACCCGCAAGGGCGACTACGTAATCCCAGCCGCTCATCCGGATACCCAGCTTTTCAAGGACGGGAATCCGCGCGCTGCAGGTGTCACAGGTTTCAGGTGGACAATGGCTCATGCTTCCCTCCGGATAAAGATGTTGCGGGCCTGCTGTAGGCGGAGACCAATCGTGCTTCCCCGAAGGGAATAAGCAATAGGGCTGCCAAAGGGACTGCTGAATTCGCAGCTGACTTCACTTCCGGGAACAAGGCCAAAGTCCAGCAGTCGATGGCGCTCCGGACCCATACAGGCCGGTGATATAAAAGCGACGGTTCCCTGTTCTCCAGGTTTCAGACTGGCCAATCGCTGCAAATCATCCGGATAAATTTCATCCTCTCCCAGTGGGACAATCTCCACGTGTGAAGCCAGTCTTGCAGAAAGCTCGAGAGCTTCCCCCGCCAATTCGATGCGTATCGTTTCCGCTCCTTTTTGCAGGACCTTGATGGGCAGCTCCAAGGCCAGTCCCATGGTTGTCAGCTGTTCAAAGTCCTCTTCCGGTTCGTCTTCAATATGAGCAATGCGTACGCAGTTTCCCTCCGACACACCAGCGAGGGGTTGGTGCAGTTCTTCGTGCAGGTCATGTTCGCGTTCCGGAATGGGATCGCCATGCGGATCAAACCGTGGCCGGTTCAAGGAGTCCGCCAACTGGTTGATGCCCTCCGAACTCAGGTAATGTTCCGCCTTGTCCGCCTCCGCATGCAAGGCGTCTGTCGGCAGTCCCTCCTTGCGGGCAAGATAGGTCTCAACCAGACGGTGCGCCCGTAACAATTCCACCGCCCGTTCCCGGCCTGCTGCACTCAGGCGCCATTTGCCGCCCGCCCGCTCCAGGTGGCCAACCCGCTCCAGCAGCTCCAGCGCCAGGCCCAGCTTCATTTCCTTGCCGCTCCAACGCGGCTGCAGTTCCTCCACCGACCAGCTCTCTTCCAGCCACTTGCGGTGCGCCACCGCCTTCAGGATGTCTTCAGCCAATGTCCGGATCCCGTCCTCTCCACTCCCTTTTGTTCTTGTCAGCATTGTTTCTTCCTCTTCTATGTAGCCAAGGCTACATTCAGGGCAGATAATTTTCCTTTGAATGGAAACTTGTCAAATAGAAAGCGGAAGATTTCTTGGGAAGAGATGCGAGGACGGACGGTCAGCAAAAAGGCGGCAGCGCGGCACAACCGGGTGCGGAAGCAGCACTCGGATGAGCTGGCGGAGGACTACGTGGAAGCGATTGGGGCGCTATTGGGTGAGCGGGGCCAGGCGCGGGTGACGGATTTGCAGGGAGTGTTCGGGGTATCGCATGTGTCGGTCATCCGGGCCTTGAAGCGCATTGAGGAACGAGGACTGGTTGAGCGGACCGAGGCGGGTGGTTATGAGCTGACGAGGACTGGAAAGGCGATAGCTGAGGCTTCAGCGGAGCGACATGATCTGGTCGTACGGTTCCTTCTGGCGCTGGGGGTATCCTCCGGGCAGGCGGAGGCTGATGCCGAGGGGATGGAGCATCACCTCAGCGAAGAGAGCCTGCGGGCGATGAAAGCGTTCCTGGAGAGCCAGTAAGCGGTTTATCGAGGCAGGACGAGCGTTTGCAGGGCCTGACCGGGAATCTCAAGGGAGAATGAATCATCAGGCGTGTCGAGGGAGTAGGTAATTCTTTCCTCGGTGAGGTTGAAGACGGCAATGGCGATGGACCCATCCGGATTGCAAAAGGCGGTAGCCATAAAAGCATCATCATGGCCGGAGAGGCCTATCCGGACAGCGCCGGGGCGGATGAACTTGCTGAAATGGGCGATGGAGTAGAACAGGGGAGTGAAGTAGGCATGGTCCCTGCCTGAATCGACAAGCACAGGGGCGAGACAGAAGTTGTTGGCGTGATTGGGTCCACCGCGGGTGTTGAGGATCATGTTCCAGTCAATCCAACCGACGAGGTTGTGATTCAGTCCGCCAATGAGGTCACGGGTGTAGCGGTAGAAGGCCCGATAGGGTGGGTGATGGGGCTTGTTTTCCTCCTTGGCCCAGAACATGCCCCAGTCGGTTGCCTCGGGACGCCAGTACCAGTCGTCCTCCAGCCAGGCACCGATAGGCTCGTCATTCCCGATTGAGTCGATGCAGCCTTCGGAATGGAGAATACGGGTGTCGGGGTATTTGGCCAGGACGGCATCGAGCATGTCTCCTCCAACATCGACTGTTGACTGGTACCAGTGGACGGCCATTCCGGCGACAAAAGTGGCTGCTTTCTCATCGCCAAGAATGGCATCCGCCCAGTCGAGCATGATATCCTCGCGATTCTGGTCATAGATCCAGACGGGAGTATTGAGGCCGGACTTGTGGAGCGCAGGACCCAAATGGTCGGCAATAAAGGTCCGCATCTGTTCGGGATTGAAATGCGTGCTTTCCCAGTTGGCGTCATTGCCCAGTGGCTCATTAATAGGCGTTAAAGCCCATATGGGCACACCTTCCCCGGCGTAGGCTTCAATGTACTTGACGATATAGCGGGCAAAAGCGTCGTAGAATTCCGGCTTCAGTTCACCGCCATTCCAGGTGCCATTGGTTTTCATCCATGGCGGTGCAGTCCATGGAGAGGCTAAAATCTTGAAATCGGCCCCGGGCATGCTCTGCGCTTCCTTAATCATTGGCAGAAGGTAGGTACGGTCCGGCTCAATGGAAAAGTGCTCCAGGCCGACATCATTCGGAACCGGGGCAAAGGTGTAGTTGCGAAGGGAGAAGTCACAACTGGCGATGTGGGTCCGGGTCAGCGAAATATGGGCCCCCGATGGGGAAAAATAGGCCGACATGACCTGCTTGCGGACCTTATCGGACAACTCCGACAGGACATAAGCGCTCGATTCCGTAAAGGAACCGCCAATTCCAATCAATGTCTGGAAGCTGGTAGAGGGATCCAGGACCAGCTTTCGAGACGGCTCATCGATGGATAAGTTATTGATATCCAATTTTTTAAGTCGATCGCCCTGGCGACTGGTCTGGTAGACCTGAAGAGTGTGAGGAGTATTCTGCGACTCCGGCGGTTTGACCTCATGCGAATCGCGATGGCTGTCGTCGCCATGTCCGGATGCCAGTAAGGAGAGGTTTAGAGACAGTATTGAGAGAAGGAGTTTCCGGGTTGTGATGTGCATCGTTTTGCAGGCTGTATAATTAGGTGAATTAGGGAACTTCACGCAGTATTACTTGACAAGAGCTATATTGGAGGCAAGAAAAATGCATTAATATGCAGGATGTTTTCAATGTAATCATCCTGATGACGTAAAAACCCTGAAAACTCCTGTAAAGTGAAGCTGAATTACCTGAAGAAGCGCTGGGGAACCGCGATTGCCCTGGTCTATGGAATGAGCATGGCTGGCCTGTTGGCGGTCGATCCGGAACTGATCTGGTCGGACGAATTTGATCCGACGCCGGACGGGCTGCCGGATGCGAGCAAGTGGATTTACGACACCGGCGCGGGTGGCTGGGGCAACAATGAGCAGCAGTTCTACACGGAAGGGCGATTGGAGAATGCTCGCGTGGAGGGCGGCTTGCTGATTATCGAGGCGCGCCAGGAGCCCTGGCCTACGCGCAATCCGGTAGCGGACTACACATCGGCCCGGCTCTTGTCGAAGGGGCAGGGCGATTGGACGTATGGCCGTGTGGAAGTTAAGGCAAAGCTGCCTGCCGGGCGGGGAACCTGGCCAGCGATCTGGATGTTGCCAACTGGTAACGAGTACGGCATCTGGCCGAGAAGCGGAGAGATCGATATCATGGAGCATGTTGGTTATGACATGGGAAGGGTTCATGGCAGCCTGCATTCCCTGGCCAACAACTGGCTTACGGGCACTCAGCCGACGAGTTCGACGATGGTGGCGAATGTCGATACCGAATTTCATGAATACACTATTGAGTGGAGTCCTTCCCTGATCCGGTTCCTGATCGACGACGTTGAATTCTACTCTTTCAGCAATCCTGAAACGGGGTGGGAAGCCTGGCCCTTCGACCAACCTTTCCATCTGATCTTAAACATTGCAGTCGGCGGCTGGTGGGGAGGCGCCCAGGGGATCGATGAGAGCATCTGGCCTGTGCGGATGGAAATTGACTACATTCGCGTCTACAACCTGGGGGATACGGTCCCGCTGGACACGGATAACGACATGGACCCGAACGAGACGGATCCGGATGACGACGGTGACGGGCTGACCGACCTCGAAGAGCACGCCATCGGGACGAACATCCTCAAGGTCGATACCGACGGGGATGGATTCAGTGACTTTGACGAGGTTGAAGCAGGTACTTATCCCTTGTTGGTTGGATCATTTCCCGGGTCCAATGCTAGTATCCTGATGGTCAATAATGACTTCGAATTTGGAGAAGAGCCTTGGATCATTCACACCAACCGGCTCAATTCGGGGGGTGGATGGATTGGTCAGTTGGGTTCCTGGGCGGGAGCTTACGGTATATTTGATTATGTCACGGATATCGGTGACGGAATGCTAACCTTCGGAAACTACGCCAGGGGCGACGCACCGAATGCAGAGCACCTTCTTTATCAGGAATGGAAGCCGACCATTATCGACCTGCTTCCCGGCGACGTCATTCGCTTCCGTGGGGAGGCAATGGCAACATCAAGTGTTCCCAACTATCAAATGGAAGCCTTTATCCGCGTGCTCGACAATGGCTTCCAACCCATGCCTGGGACCATAACCATCCCCATCGGACCGGAGATGACGGCCTTTGAACTGGAGACAACCCTTGGGGAGGAGACATTCAACGTCCTCCAGAGTGGCATTCTCATCAAGGGGCCGCAGGCAGAGACCGCGACCATCACCTTTACCGGACTGGAAACGACCTTGAACGAGGGAACGACCTGGGCCAACTGGCCTGAGGTCGAGGGAAATGTCGATACCGGCGGCTGGATGGGCTGGCTCTTTGTGACCAACGATCCCTGGGTCTGGAGTTACAGTCTTAGCAGGTGGATATTCCTTCCTGAGGATTTTATTGATGAAAGCGGTGGATGGGTCTACGTTCCCGGAGATTCTTGAGGACAATTAAATGAGTAGTACCCAGCACCACCGGACGGCTCCTGAGGACCGTATCCCGATACCTCAGCGAGTAGCCTACGGTGTCGGTGCCCTTGTCAACAATCTGCTCGGGGCGGCCATTCCGATGATGGCGATTGTCCTCAATCTCGGGCTGGGAATGAATCCTGCCCTGGTCGGCCTGCTGATGGCTCTGCCCCGACTGACGGATGCCTTTACCGACCCGCTCATGGGTTACATATCCGACCATACCCAGAGCCGTTGGGGCCGTCGGCGTCCCTACATTTTCCTGGGTGCCATCACTGCCGGTATCCTCTTTGCCCTCCTTTGGCAGCTTCCGGCAGGATACAACGAGTCGTTCTACTTCTGGTACTTCCTGATCGGGTCGATCATCTTCTACCTAGCCTACACGGTCTTCGCCACGCCATGGGTTGCCTTTGGTTATGAGATGACGCCGGACAGCAACGAGCGGACCCGGCTAATGGGAGTGACCTATTTTCTTGGCCAGGTGCCGTGGCTGCTGGCGCCTGGTTTTTACTGGTTAATGGAGTGGGAGTCCTTTGCTCCGGATTCGGTCGCAGGGGCCCGCAAGCTGGCCATTTTCATCGGGGTATTCGCCGTCTTTGCCGGAATAATTCCGGCCCTTCTTTGCAGGGAACGAATGAAATCAGTCGCGGATGCCGAGCAATCCATGTTGACTGGACTGTCTTCCCATTTCCTTTCCTTCATGAAGGGCTTCCTGGCAACGATCCGGTTCGGCCCGTTCCTGAAACTCTGCATGGCGACCTTCCTTGTCTTCAATGGCTTCATGATGGTGTCGTCCTTTTCATCCTATGTGATGATCTTCTACGTCTACGGGGGCGATCGGGATGCTGGAGCCGGGTTGATGTTCTGGAATGGCTTCCTGATGACCAGCGCCACCATGGTGGTCATCCCCTTGGTGACGATGCTTTCGAGCCGTATTGGCAAGAAGACGACTTTCTATCTGGCAGTTGGGTTCTCGATTCTTGGCTACGCCTCGAAGTGGCTGCTCTACAGCCCGGTCCAGCCCTGGCTCATCCTCTTGTCCACTCCGCTGATTGCCTGTGGCCTGGGGTGCCTCTTTACCCTCATGAATTCCATGGTGGCGGATGTTTGTGATCTTGATGAGCTGAAGACCGGTCATCGGCGGGAAGGCATGTTCGGATCCATTTTCTGGTGGGTGGTCAAGCTGGGCATTGCCCTGGCTTACTCCCTGGGTGGCGTCTTGCTGAACTACACAGGATTCGATGAGCAACTACCGGTTCAATCAGACAACACCCTGCTCATGATGCGCTTGTTTGATATCATCGTTCCCATGGTGACGTCAGCACTGGCTATCTGGATTCTTGCCAAATACCCGATTACGGAGGCGAGGGCACTGGAGATTCGTGCGCAGCTGGAAGAGCGCCGGGGCAAAGTCTAAGGCATTGCCAAATGGTGGGTAAAGACCGAGCCTGAGGCATGACAGTAAGCCAAAGGCGACTGCCTCTTTCCCGTGGATTTTATGACCGCCCGACCCTCGAGGTGGCGGCGGAGCTCTTGAGCTGTTGCTTGTGCCGCAACATCAATGGCACGGTTCACCGATGGCAGATTACCGAGACGGAGGCCTATGACGGTCCGGAGGACAAGGCCTGCCATGCCCACAAGGGGCGTACGCGTCGGACAGAGGTAATGTTCGGGCCGGCCGGTAACTGGTATGTCTACCTTTGTTATGGGGTCCATTGGATGCTCAATGTCGTTACGGGGCCAGTTGACTTTCCGGCTGCCGTGCTGATCCGTGGGGCCGGGGACTTGCATGGGCCCGGAAGGCTGACCAAGGCCTTGCAGATCACCGGGGAGTTGAACGGACAATCCGCGCTGGAAGCTGGGGAATTATGGATCGAAAGGGGAGTTACCGTAACGGCGGACCCCATAACAACGACTCCCCGGATCGGGGTGGCCTATGCCGGCCCGGACTGGTCACAACGGCCTTACCGCTTTATCCCCGGTGCGAGATTGGACTTGGCGCGAAAGTGAAGAGGGTGATTCCACGGCCCGAGCCGGGATGTGGTTAGATGAAGTCAATGGGGGGATGATGCTTCCCTAAAACAGGCGTGGGATCGGTCTCAAACCACTTCTCAATGACCGTGCTGTAGACGGATCGGAAATCCGTGGAGTAGGCGAGGTCCTTGTTCTTCTTGACCTTAAGGTCGGGAGCTTCCCCAAAAAGCGATCCCTTGAGCTGGCTGCCCATGATAAACAACGGGGCTGCTGTTCCATGGTCCGTCCCGCCGGAAACATTTTCGCTGGGACGGCGGCCAAATTCGGAGAACGTCATCGTGAGAACCTGGTCATCTAGACCATGGGCGACAAGGTCTGCCTGGAAGGCGGCCATGGCGGAGGAGAGCTGTTCCATCAGTTGCCGGTGCCGGAAAAGCTGGTTGGCGTGGGTGTCAAAGCCGCCCAGGGAGACGAAGTAGACCCGTGTCTCCTGACCGGAGGCAATCAGGGCCGCGACATTACGGAGATTGCGGGCCAGCGGATTTGCCGGGTAGGCGGCCATTGGCTGGTAGCCCCGGAGACGCTTGAGGACGGCACTTTCCGTAACCAGTGCGTTCATCAGCGTGTGCTGGAGGAAATTGGCATTCTCGCTCATGGAAAAATCTCCCCGGGCAATGGCCTCTTTCATGCCCTCCCCGGTTGTCCGGTTGCCACGACCGGTGTCGGCGAGGCTGAAGATGTTGTGCTCCCGGTCGCTGAGGAAAACATCCGGAAGCTCATTACCGATATTCAGGCCGAGGGGATCCGGCGTCGGGATACCCGCGCAGCAATTGTCGAAAAACCGACCCATCCAGCCGGTGGTTAGATAGTCGTCGCTCCCAGAGGCTGTTTCCCAAATCTCCATGGAACGGAAATGACTCCTGTTTGGATTGGGGTAGCCAACGTTCTGCACAATGGCTAGCTTACCCTCGTGGTAGAGCTGAGCCATTTCCCCGCAGGAGGGATGGAATCCGAGCTCGTCCGTGATCGGGTGCAGTTCGCTCTTCTGTAGTCCGAGTTTCGGCCTTAGTCGATAATAGTTATCGTCCTCAAAGGGGACGAGTGTATTCAATCCATCATTACCTCCCGCCAACTGGATAAGGACAAGGATGGTCCTGTCCTTCTCTGTATCCGGGACGCTGGCCCGTACGGACTGGGTCAGGAAGGCTGGGGCAACACTGCTGAACGCAACCAGCCCAAGCCCGGATGCCGATTGCTTGAGGAATTCCCTGCGTGTAGTGGGGTAGGTGACGGTAGAATCTGGCATGATGGCTTTCCTCGTTGTCAGCAAAGATGGTAGGGAGGGGCGGTCAAGGTGGCCGCAAGGCAGGCCGCTGCCCAACGGTACCCGCCCTGGTTGGTCTGAAGTTCAAGAAACATAGGCAGCAATGTTTCCGGCTGCGGGGTGACATGAAAGCGGTGGGCCAGGGTTTCGGCCAAATCACCTGGCTCCATTTCGGCTAACTTCAGGAGTTGCTCCCGGATCACTGTAAACCGGGCCCGGCCCTCTTTTTCCGCCTCCGCGAGTGCCTGCTTTTCGTCTGCGTTGAGGCGGTCGGTTGGCAAGGGCCGCAGAAGGGATTCCACAAACTGCCGCCGCGCAGCCAGGGTAGCTGAGTTAATCCAGTTCCGTCCACCCACCCAGCCGCGGACATTGGGCGGATTGTAAAATGGCTGGCCCATCGTCCTGAGGATATTGTTCGTTCGCCTGGGAGACGGAAACACATCCAGATCAAGGTCCTGCAGCAGCCCGAGATAGTATTGCACGGGAGACTTGATCATATTCCCCCGGAATCCTGGTTCATAGAAAACCCGGGAACGAAAAAAGGTCATCACGAGGTAGGGTAGGGAATATCCCGATGCCCGCCAGGCTTCGGCCAGTGGTTTCAGCATGCGGCTTCCCAGTCCGTCCTCTGTCAGGTAATAGCGCGCCAACTCGTTGGGAAGGAATTCCGCTGCCGCCGGTTGCTTGAACACCAGCTCAATGACATCGTCTAGTTCAAAGGCCCCGGTCTCCCCGAAAATCGTCTTCGGGGTGGTATCGTGCCGCTGGCGGATAAACCGCACCTCATCCATCTGGTTGACAGTCCAACCGGTCATGGCCCGGGCGGCTTCCTTGATGTCCTGTTCCGTATAGTTGCCTTCACCAAGGCAGAACAATTCCAACAGCTCGCGGGCAAAGTTCTCATTCGGGGAGCCTTTGCGACTTTGGTTCAGGTTGAGATAACGCATCATCGCTGGCGATACCGCCAGGTCGCGGCACATCTCAGGGTAGGTTTTTCCCAGGTTTCGTCGGATCCGTTCCTGGTATTCCATCAGGGTGGGGGTTCGCCTCACCCCCGCAAAGGCCACTACCCAGACGTCCTGGAAAAACAGCACCAGCTTCTCTTGTGCCGAGTTTCCGGGTTCACGCGCAAAGGCATACCAGTCCAGACCGTACTGGGCATAGGTCTGCCGGTTTTCCCACTGCAACTCCTGCCGCATCTCCCGCTTTTCCTGCGGACTGCTCCCTTGCAACTCCTTGTAGCGCGCGCCTATGCTCGTCCGCATCTCCGTCACCTCCCCACGGTCCGTAAAGGGCTCAATCTTTCCCAATAGCTTCCCCAGACTGCCCTCAGGGCCCCATTCATAAACCTGCTTCACCAGCGCCGGATTGAGCGAAAAGCCCAGCCGTATGGCCAGGTGTCGCGCTGTCTCAACAGTCCACTCCTCCTCTGGTAACGGTTCCCAAGCAGTTTCCGGTGTTAACATGTGTTTCCCTACTGGAAAATGACTTATCAATTCCTCTCTCTCCTGTAAAGTCCGCGGCACCCTCCTTCTTAATTAATAATTATTAAATTTGCTTGCCTTAGGTGGTGGGGAAATCTCACATTGGAGCAATGAAGTTAGGACGAAGTGACTTGGAGGTATCGCGCTTAACACTGGGGACCTGGGCCTTTGCCGGGGGGCAGATCTGGGGGGAGCAGGAGCTGCGGGAGTCGGTATCGACGGTGCATGCGGCCTTGGAGGCGGGAATCAATTTTTTCGACACGGCACCGGCCTACGGGGCGGGCAAATCGGAAGAAGTCCTGGGTGAAGCCTTGAAGGGGCGGCGCGGGGAAGCGGTGGTCGCGACGAAAGTCTCGACCGGACAGCAGAGCCGGGAAGCGCTCTTGAAATCGTGTGAGGAGAGCCTGGAGCGCCTGCAGACGGACTACATTGACCTGTTGCAGGTGCACTGGCCAAGCCCGGACGTTCCCTTTGCGGAAACAGTGGCGGCTTTTGCGGAACTGAAGCATGCGGGGAAGATCCGCTACGCCGGGGTGTGTAATTTCAGTGCCAAGGACATCAGCCGCTGGCTGGACGCTGGCGGGGAGATGGTGACCAACCAGCTCCCGTATTCGCTCCTGACGCGGGCCATTGAATTTGACATCATCCCTGCCTGTGAGAAGCGGGGTATTGCCACCTTGCCCTACAGTCCGCTGATGCAGGGACTGCTGACGGGTAAGTTCAAGACACCGGATGATGTACCGGACGGACGATCACGCAGCCGGCACTTCCGTCCGGATCGGCCGATGGCACGGCATGGTGAGCCGGGATGCGAAGCGGAGACCTTCGCGGCGATCGAACAGGTCGGGGAAGTTGCGCAAGCCGCTGGCCAGCCGATGGACGCGGTGGCCCTGGCCTGGGTCCTGGCCCAGCCGACCGTGGGAAGCGTCATCTTCGGGGCGCGGACAGTGGAGCAACTGAAAGCCAATACCCTGGGCCTGGAAATTGAGTTATCCGATGATGTTCTCCAGGAACTGACAAAGGCGACCGCTGAAGTGAAGGAATTGCTGGGCGCCAATCCCGACATCTGGGAGAATCCGAGCCGCTTTAATCTTTAATACCATGAAAGCCATATTGCTGAAAGAGCCCGGACAATTTGAACCGGTCGAACTCCCCGAGCCCGACTCCGCTGAATTGGGGGATGACGAAGCATTAGTCCAGATATGCCATGTCGGCCTGTGCGGGACAGACATCCATGCCTATCATGGTAATCAACCGTTTTTCACCTACCCGAGAATCCTTGGCCATGAATTGGGGGTGGAAGTCATTGCCACGGGCAGTGAGCACCCTCATTTGCAGCCGGGGACCCGCTGTTGTGTGGAGGCCTACCTGTGTGAGCCGGGTGATCAGGCTTACCGGAGAGGGAAAACCAACTGCACCTCAACGACCAAGTGTCTCGGGGTGCATGTTGACGGGGGCATGCGGGAACGGATGGTCTTGCCGGTTGACAAGCTTCACCCTTCCACGCTGTCGACCCGTGACCTGGCCCTGGTGGAGCCACTCTGCATCGGCCATCATGCCGTGGAACGGGCGGCATTGCTGGGAGACGAGACAGTGGCCGTGATCGGCCTCGGACCGATCGGGCTTGGGGTGGTCCAGTTCGCCCTTTTGCAGGGCGCGCAGGTGGTAGCCATGGACATTTCCCCGGAGCGATTAGCAACTTGTGCGGATTTCTACCCGGGAGTCCGGACTTTGCAGGTCGATCCCCAACGTTCCATTCTAGAAAACTGGGAGGCCAGTGGTTTGGAACTACCCGAGGTGGTTTGGGATTGTACGGGAAACAAGCATTCCATGGAGGCCGCCATTGGGCTGCCGGCCAATGGCGGGAGGATCGTCATGGTCGGTATCTACAATGGGGATTTGTCCTTTTCGGACCCGGACTTTCACCGGCGCGAGTTGTCAATCCTGGCAACCCGCAACGCGACGGCTTCGAACTTCCGCGAAGTCGTGCGCCTCATGGAGAGTGGTGAGGTCAGGACTGAGCCGTGGATAACCCATGAATGTAAAGCGGAGGAGTTTCCTTTCATCATTAATGAGTGGCTGGCTCCGGATTCCGGTCTACTGAAAGGTGTTATCCAGTTTAAGTAATAAATAATATGAGCAATTTAACATCCCTCTATTCACTTGAAGGAAAGACAGCGCTGGTAACAGGCGGTTATCGAGGGCTGGGACTGTCGATTTCCCGCGGCCTTGCCGGGGCTGGCGCGAAGATTATCCTCAACGGGCGTTCGGCGGATGGCGTTGAAGCCGCCGTTGAGGGCTTGCGCAAGGAAGGTTACGATGCCCATGGGGCACCCTTTGATATCACTGATGAGAAGGCGGTAGGTCAAAGTATCGAAAATTTGACGACAAATATCGGGCCAATCGACATCCTCGTCAACAATGCGGGCATCCAAAAGCGGCATAAGCTTGAGGAAATGCCAGTCGAGGATTTCCGGACCGTCCTTGAGGTCAACCTGACGGCGGCCTTCATCGTGGCCAAGGCAGTGGTTCCCGGCATGATGGAACGGGAAGGGGGCAAGGTTATCAATATCTGTTCCCTGATGTCTGATTTGGCCCGGCCTACAACCGGCAATTATGCTGCCGCCAAGGGCGGCCTGCGCATGTTGACCCGGGCCATGGCCGGGGAGTGGGCCTCCAGCAACATACAGGTCAACGGGATTGGACCCGGTTACTTTGCCACCGAAATGACCCAGAAATTGAAGGATGATCCCGACTTCAACAGCTGGATTTGTGGCCGCACCCCGGCTGGGCGCTGGGGAATGCCGGAGGAGTTGCAGGGCTTGGCGGTCTTTCTTGCCAGTGGGGCTTCATCCTTTGTCAACGGGCAGGTCATCTTTGTCGATGGCGGACTGACTGCAGTGATTTGATTAAACATGCAAGAGAATCGCATTACTGTATTCACCAAGCCATGGCAGGAACTTTCCCTGGAGGAATTGGCTGACAAGATCCAGGCACTGGGTTTTGACGGGATTGAATTGCCGGTTCGTCCCGGCTTCCAGGTTGAGCCGGAGTCCGTCCACGAGCAGCTCCCCGTTGCGGTAAAGGTCTTTGCTGATAGGGGATTGAGGATAGAAAGCGTTGCTTCCCAGGCCACCCCAGAGGTAATTGAGGCCTGTCATCGGGCAGGCGTACCGATGGTTCGTGTCATGCTGCCGATCAATCCGGAGGCAGGGTATCGTGAGTCAGTTAAGGCCTTTCAGACAAATTGCCTCGCACTGGAACCTCTCTTGAAGGATGGCCCGGTAACGGTGGGCGTGCAGAATCACTGTGGAAACTTTGTGGGAACAGCAGTTGGATTAATGGAAGCCTTGGCCCCGTTGCCGGAAAGCTTTGTTGCGGTTCTCGACTTTGCCCATACTTCCCTGGCCGGGGAACCAGAACCGTATGCCATGGAGTTAGCCCTGCCGCGGCTAGGCCTGGTTAATTTGAAAAACGCCCGCCCGGTTGTCCGGACGGTGGATGAACAGGGTGAGGCGAAGTGGGATCGCCAGTGGGTCGGGGCCAAGGAGGGGCTTACCTCATGGTCAACTGTCGTGGATTTGCTCCGCAGGCACAACTATCAAGGCTCCATCTGCCTCACCTGTGAATACCGTGCCGAGGATTTGAGCGGCCTCAAGGGGGACGCGGTCCTGCCTCTGATAAGTGAGGACCTGCAGTACCTGAAGGCCCTCCTGAAGCGTTAATCTCAGCAATTTCAATCATGAATCTACCTACAACGAGAAAGGTACTGGCTGTCCATGGAGATGGCCAGTTGAGGCGTATCGAAGAATCCATGCCCGAACTGGGCAAGGGAATGGTGATGGTCAAGACCGGGGCCTCGCTGGTCAGCCCGGGATCGGAATTTGGCGGTGGCTGGATTGCCCTGCGCCAAATGCAGATCCATCCGGAGGAACGTCCGCCCAAGCCGTTTGGTTACAGTAGCGGAGGAACGGTGGTCACCCTTGGGGAGGGCGTAGACAGGTTTAAGCAAGGGGATCGCGTTTGCTGTATTGGGGCCAGGTATGCCCAACACGCGGATTATTCAGTAGTTCCGCAAAACATGGTCTTCCCGATTCCCGAAAGCATGACCTTTGCCCAGGCCAGCTATGCCATGTTGCTGGGTACAGGCCTGCAGGCCTTGAGGCGGGGTAAACCCGAGATGGGCGAGTACGTGGCGGTTGTCGGACTTGGACTGGTGGGGCTGTTGACGGCGCGTCTGGCAGAGCTTGCCGGTTGCCGGGTGATCGGATGGGACACCAGTCCGGAGCGTCTGGCCTATGCCGCGAAACTGGGCATTGAAGCAACCGTTCAGGTGGGGAAGGAAGATC
Source organism: Puniceicoccaceae bacterium (assembly GCA_040830765.1). Lineage (GTDB taxonomy): Bacteria > Verrucomicrobiota > Verrucomicrobiia > Opitutales > Oceanipulchritudinaceae > Oceanipulchritudo. The sequence goes on from JBFOMH010000026.1 coordinate 25,200, forward strand.
CCGTTGACAAGACAATGGAATTCACGGGTGGTCATGGCCTGGACCATGGCGTGATTGCCCTCGGAGGGGATGCCAGCCGGCCTTATGACAGCTTGATGGAATGCATGAAGGTTTCGCCGGACGGCCATGCTTATGGCAATATCACCATCGTTGGGGGAGCGGACTTTCACTACAAGAAGAACCTCTCCAATGTTAATATTGTCCGCTCTTCCCGAACGGGACCGGGATACCACGACAAGGCGTGGGAGAGGGGAGCCAGCTATCCGCCGGTTTTCGTCCGCTGGGACACCGGAAGGAATATCGAGTATTGTCTGGAATTGGTTTCAAACGGACGGATCAATGTGGACGCCTTAACGACACACACAATCCCCTTCGAGAAGGTGGAAGAACAGACAACTGAAGCCACTTTGAATCCGGAGACCATCCTTGGAATGGTCTTTGAAATGGATAATTAATGACTCATGGCGGGTGACGGCAACAGCAAGGCGGTACGGATCAAGGATGTGGAGCTGCACTTCCTTCCTGTAAAGGCACGCACGCCCTACAAGTTTGGCCAATACTCGTTGGAAAGTGTCACCTGTGCCCGCGTTGCGGTTACCGTTGAGCGAAATGATGGCCAAACGGCAACCGGTTGGGGGGAGACGCCCCTGAGTGTCGGTTGGGCCTGGCCAGGCGGGGATGCCATGGAGCGCTTGCAGGCCATGGAAATCCTGTGCCGGAATTTTGCCCGGGAACTGCCTGCCTTTGCTGAACAAGGGCACCCAATGGAAATCAGTATGGCCTTTCAGGAGGCCAACCAATTCGACTTGGGAGAAGCTGGTATAGGAATGCCATACCTGCCTGCCCTGGTCTGTTTTTCGGCCTTCGATCTTGCTTTGTATGATGCCTTTGGCCGGGTGCATGGTGTGCCAGTGTTCGAGGCCTTGGGGAGGGATTGGATGAGCCGTGATTTGAGCCACTACCTGGAGGCGGACCCCGACGCGGAGACAGACTTCAAGAATACCTTTCCGGATACCTTTCTCCAGCATCCCCCCGCACAGCGCCTGCCGGCGTGGCATTCGGTGGGGGCGGGGGATTGCCTCCAGCCGGAAGACCTGACCGGTTCCGAACCGGATGACGGATATCCCAATACCCTGGTCGACTGGATTCGGCGGGATGGCATCCGTTGTCTGAAGATCAAGCTGACCGGCAAGGAGTATGCCTGGGACCTGCAGCGGATTATTGACATTGGTAAAATTGCCCAGGTGGAAAACTGCGACTGGCTTTGCGCCGACTACAACTCGACTGTAGCGGAAGTTGACTACGTGGTCGATATGCTTGGGGTGCTCAAGGCCGACCATCCGGAAACCTACGCAAGGCTCCTCTATGTCGAACAGCCCTTTCATTATGAAATGGAGGACAGTCCCGCCGACGTTCATCCGGTATCCTCGCTCAAACCCCTTTACATGGATGAGAGCGCCCACGACTGGAGATTGGTCCGCGAGGGACGCCGTCGCGGTTGGAACGGGGTCGCCCTGAAGACTTGCAAAACGCTTAGCAGCGCGCTCCTGATGCTGGCCTGGTCAAGGGCGCACGGATTGCCCCTGATGGTCCAGGACCTGACCAATCCACGCTTGGCCCAGGTTACCCATGCCCTGCTGGCTGCTCATGCTGGTACGGTCATGGGACTGGAAACCAATTCCATGCAGTTTTACCCGGAGGCCTCGAGCGAGGAGGCAAAGGTCCATCCAGGACTATTCAACCGGGTGGACGGCCACCTTGACCTCTCGACGCTCCAGGGACCCGGTTTTGGGTACGGGCCGATTACCCGGCTCCACCTTCTGGATGCGCAGGAATGAGGGATTTCGAGAGAAGGCTTGCCCAAGCAGAATACTGAGTAGTGGCTGGGTGGAGACCGTCCTCGGCAAAGGCTTCCTCTTTCCCGGCAAATTTACGGGTCAGGTTTGTCCAGTTGACGAATGGGATATTCTCGGAGGAAGCGGCCCGTTCAAAATCATTGTTGTAGGTGTCGATTGCCGTGGCGATGGCATCCGCATCCCGGTCGATGGCAAAGGGGCTGATTCCCCAATCAGGTATACTCAGCATGAGCACCACAGAATCACTAGCCCCACGCAGGGAAAGTGACTGCCCTACAAGATTCTCAATATCCTTCTTGAAGGTCGTCATGTCCAATCCCTGATACTGGTTGTTCACCCCGATGCAGAGGGTGATAAAGTCCCATTCCGGCTCCAGTTTGGCTTCGCTAAGGGTCTGCAGGAGGTCCGTGGTGGTCCAACCGGTTTGGGCGAGGATGTGGGCGCGGGCAATGGTTGCCCCTTGTTCCTGCAGTAGCTCATGCAGTTGGAAGGGCCAGCCCTCCTCAAGTGTGACGCCTTCCCCAATGGTGTAGGAGTCGCCCAGGTGGAGACACTTGAGAGGACGATCAGGTAACCGGACCGGCTGCATGGTCGAATCCCTCGTATTCGCGGTTGACGACAATCTGCCGGATCCGTTCGGCGGCGCGGACAATATCGCTGTAGGATAGGAAGAGTGGGGCGATGCCCAGGCGAAGGTTGTCGGGGGTACGGAAATCCGGAATGATGGCAGGCGCATCGCTTTTGGGCTCTATCATGGCCTTGTTGATGCGGAAGGCCTCGGGATGGCGGAAGGCGATGTGGGAACCGCGGATGGCGGAGTCGCGCGGACTGCCGAGTTCAAAGCGCAACGGTTCGAGGAATGTGTCGAACAGTTCCAGGAATAGGTCCGATTGGCGAATGCTCTTCTCGCGGATTCGCTCAATACCGGCCTCCAGAAGCAGGCGGATACCCGGTTCGACCGCCTGTAGCGAAATGATTGGAGGTGTCCCGACGAGGAACCGGCGAATGCCCTTGGCGGCCTCATAGTCCAAATTGAATTGGAACGGATTCGTTGTACCGAACCAGCCGGCTAGCTGCGGTTGAAGGGACTCCTGCAGGTCCTTCCTCACATAGAGGAAGGCAGGGGCACCGGGTCCACCGTTGAGGAACTTGTAACTGCAGCCAACCGCCATGTCGACGCCCCAGTCCGAAAGATTAATGGGGACAGAGCCCACCGAATGGCTTACGTCAGCCAGGACTAGGGCACCTTTTTCATGAGCGGCGGAGCAGATGGCTTTCAGGTCGTGCATGAATCCCGACTTGAAGACAACATGGCTGACCGTGACCAGGGCGGTGTCCTCCGTAATGGCACCCACCATGTCCTCCGTACCGACCGTCAGGCCGTCCCAGGAGGCAACCCGGTTGATGGAGTGATGGTTGCCGAGCATGCCGAGGAGGGCGTTGAGGGTGTAGAGGTCGGAAGGGAAGTTCAGGTCGTCGGTCAAAATACTGCCTCTGCCTTCCCGGTGGGCAAGGGCGGCCGCGCTCAGCTTAAAGAGATTGACCGTGACCGAGTCGGCAAAACAAACCTCTCCTGGAGCAGCTCCGAGCAGCGGGGCCAAGAGGTCACCCATGGCCTCCGGGAGACCATGCCACTTGTTGTTCCATGAGCGGATGAGTTGCTGGGCCCAGTCCTCCTCGACGGCCCGGGAAAGCAGTCCCGCTGTTTCCCTGGGAAGGGGTCCGAGGGAGTTGCCATCGAGGTAAATGATACTGTCGAGACCGGTGAAGGAGGTACGAAATGGGGCCAGCGGGTCCGCCGCATCCAACTCCTCGGCCTGCTTGAGAAATGCTTCGATTGCCTGCACCCCGGCAATGATGTGGGAAACTTGGTTAAGGACAAATGAATTTGGCAGATAAGTTCCGTCTCCACCGGCTTGCGAATTCAGTGATTGTGGCCATTGATGACCTTATGAAGTTTATCAAAATGCTGATCCATCTCTCTATCGCCTTCTGCCTGCTTGCTCCTCAGCTTCTGGCGGAAAAGACGATTATTACGGAAGCCGACCAGTTGCCCCGGGTTGCCTTTCCCTTTGACGGCAATGTGGTCGAACTGGTTTCTGACCATGAGGCCCTCTCTGGATTCATTGCAAAAATGGAGGCGGAGATCCTTCGCCAGTTGGATATCTATGACATTCAGGACAATGCGACGGTCCGTGGCTACAAGAGCAACTTGCGCACGGCAGCGCTGCTTCGCGGGGAATATGCTGAGGCCCTTGAAATGACCCTCCAGATCCGGGACATGTATGAAAAGCCAGCCGATCGCCTGACCTACGGCTTGATCACGGAATCCCTCCTCGAAACATATATCGAGAGCGGAGACTCCCTCGATGAGGCGGCCGTGGCCACCTTCAAGCAACGCTACGAGGCCAAGGTGGCACCGCTTTCCTGGGATGTCGTCCAAGATCAGATAGAACAGGCTAATGGCGTCTACCAGTATATTTCCGAAGCGCTTGTCCTGGGAGGCTTGGAAGCGCAGATGCAAAACACCGTCGACCAGAATAGCGAATTGACGGTTGCGGATGTAGCCGGGCTGGCATCATCAGCGTTTATGATGAAGCACCTGATGCCAGTTAAGGAAGTTGTGGTTGAAGTGACGGGTGACTACATCGCAGCCAATCGTGTCGAAAAGGAAGACATCTGGGCGGATCGGTCGTTTGACTTGAACGGTGCCCAAGGGCTGACCCCGGTTGTCGTGGCGATCTGGGACTCCGGGGTTGATGCGGAAATCTTCGAGCCGCTAGGTCAAATGTGGACCAATCCGAATGAGGAGCTAAACGGTGAGGATGATGATGGGAACGGCTTTGTGGACGATATTTATGGCCCGGCATGGGACGAGGATTCCTACAAAACCACCGGTAACCTTTTTCCCCTGACTGAGGAACAATTAGCCGAATATCCCAATGATCTGGATTTCACGAAAGGACTTATGGATTTGCAATCGGCTGTCGACAGCGAGGAAGCGGCCAAGACCCGCCAGCGCATGGCGAGCCTCCAGCGGGAAGACTTCACCGACTTTGCTGAGAGTCTGGGTCTCTTCGGAAACTACACCCATGGAACACATGTGGCCGGTATTGCTGCCGCCGGCAATCCGGCTATCCGTCTGATGAGCGCTCGCTTGTCCCTTGCATACAAAGTCATCCCGCCGGAACCAACGCTTGAGGAAGCCGTGCGTGGCGCCAATGAGATACGCGAGTTTGCGGATTATCTCAAGAAGGCAAACGTCCGTGTGGTCAACATGAGCTTCGGCGGGAACCAGGCAATGTACGAATACGCCCTGGAGGCGAACGGAATCGGTGATTCCCCGGAGCATCGGGCCCAGGTCGCCCGAATCCTCTTTGATCTGGCTTATGACTCGCTATACGAGATGATGGAAAGTGCTCCGGAGATTCTCTTTATTCCCGCAGCGGGCAACTCGGATGATGATGTCAACTTCACCAAGGACATCCCGAGTTCCATCGACCTGCCGAATGTTCTTGTTGTGGGAGCTGTTGACCAGGCAGGTGACGAAACCGGATTTACGAGCTACGGTAAGAACGTCCGCGTGCATGCCAACGGCTTCGAAGTGCCGAGTTACGTCCCCGGTGGACGCGTTATGGAGTTTTCAGGGACCTCAATGTCGGCTCCCAATGTGACCAACCTTGCCGCCAAGTTGCTGGCCATCAATCCGGAATTGACCCCGGAAGAGGTCATTGAACTGATTCGCGAGGGCATTGATGTGACCGAGGATGGACGGCGCTACCTAATTAATCCGATGAAGAGTGTCATGCTGCTGATGCAGCGGATGGCCGGCTGACCGCCTCGGTTTTGTCCAACAATTTTCGGGAATTTACCCACCATAGCGGTGGTGGGCGGGTGAAACATGCGGCAGCATGACTTCCATGAGCATGCGAGTCCGGTTTTATTTCCTGTCCCTGATAATGTCCCTTGCACCGCTGGTTCACGGGATCACCCTTGAACGGGTTGAGCCCTTGAACTGGTGGGCGGGGATGAAGCAGAGCCAGTTGCAACTCCTCATTTACGGGGAAGGGGTGGGGCTCTTGAGCCCTCGCATCGAGGACGATGCCATTCGCATCGCTGACGTCGTCCGGGTCGAGAATCCGAATTACCTCTTCATCTATCTTGATTTGGAGAATACACCCGCCGGCACCTACGCGATCGACCTTCTTGAGGTTGATACGGTGGTCGCCAGTTTCCCATACGAACTGCAAGAGCGTAAGGCTGGTTCCTCGGATCGGGAAGGATTCGATGCCTCCGATGTCATTTACCTGATAACTCCGGACCGGTTTGCCAACGGGGATCCCTCCAATGATGAAGTGGAGGGCTACTCCGAAAAGATCGATCGCTCAGACAAGAGTGGCCGCCATGGTGGCGACCTGCAGGGCGTCATCGACCATCTCGATTACATTGCTGAGATGGGCTTCACCGCCATCTGGTTGAATCCCGTCCTTGAGAACAATATCGAGCGAGCCTATCATGGCTACGCCACGACCGATTTCTACAAGGTGGATCCACGGTTCGGGACGAACGAGCAGTTTCAGGAATTATCACGCCTGGCCGCGGAACGCGGTATCAAGATCATCCAGGACATGATTCCCAATCATGCCGGCTTGCCCCACTGGTTTGTGCAGGATCCTCCCATGAAGGACTGGATCAATTTCGGTGGTGAATTTGTCGTTACAAGCCATAGGCGGCAAACGAACCAGGATATCTACGCCTCGGACTACGACAAGCGGAAGCATGCCGACGGCTGGTTTGTCCGGGTGATGCCAGACCTCAACCAGCGCGAGCCTCTAATGGCCGACTACCTGACACAGAATGCCATCTGGTGGGTTGAGTATGCGGATCTTGGTGGTATCCGGGTCGATACCTGGCCTTATCCCGACAAGGACTTCATGGCCCAATGGACAAAGGATATTCTTACCGAGTATCCGAACCTCAACATCGTCGGTGAGGAGTGGTCCTTGGATGTGCCGATCATTGCCTACTGGCAGCGGGGCAAGGTCAATCATGACGGCTACGTCTCCCACGCGCCCAGCATGATGGACTTTCCGTTGCAGGATGCCGTTGTCGAAAGCCTGACGGATGAACCGAGGGAGTATCATGAGCCGCTTCTGCGGATGTATGAGGTCCTGTCCCTCGATTACCTCTATCCGGACCCGGCCAACCTGGTCATCTTTCCAGACAACCATGACATGGCGCGCTTCTTTACCCAGGTTGAGGAGGACATCGACCTTTTCAGGATGGGTCTGATCTACTTCCTGACCATGCGGGGCATCCCGCAGATCTACTATGGTACGGAAATCCTCATGGACAGTACCGAGGACCCTGATGACCATGGTATCATTCGGACCGACTTTCCCGGAGGCTGGGCAGGGGATCCGGTTAATGCCTTTACCGGGGAGGGACTTACCCTCAAGCAGACGAAGGCCAAGGCCTTCCTCCGCAAACTTCTCAACTGGCGCAAGTCTGCCGAGGTGATCCATTCCGGCCGCTTGATGCACTTTGCTCCGGATGACGGCGTATATGCCTACTTCCGCTATCACGATGACGCATCAGTCATGGTGGTGTTCAACCACAATCGTGAAGATCTGGAGATCGATCTGGAGCCGTTTGCAGAGCGATTGGAGGGATATTCAACAGCGCGGGACGTGATTGACCTTTCGATACACAATCTGGAGAAGAACCTCCCGGTTCCTGCCCGGACAGCGCTGGTCCTGGAACTCAATTAGCGAATCCGTTCAGTCTCGTTTCAATCCCGGCTTCCGGCTAAGGACGAAGAGTAGCAGGACAAGGCTGAATCCGGCGAGAACAGCGATTATCCGGAACATGATGGGATAGCCAAAGAGATCGGACAGCCAGCCCATGAGGAAGGAACCGGTGGTCATGCCAGCCATCTTGGTTGATATGAGCAGGGTGACGGCGGTGGCCCGCCGGGTAGGGCCACAGAGCAGGGTGACAAAGACAATGGAAGCGACTTCCCGTCCGGCCCAGCCAAAGCCGTGGAAGAGCTGGGGCAGCCAGAGCCACTCGGGTGCAGTCATGAAGGAAGCCGTCAGGAGGCGCAGGGACTGGGCACTGAATCCGAGGATAAGGATCAGGTTGGCCCCTTTCCAGTCGACCCAGCGGCCCGTCAGCGGAAGAAAGATGAAGCCAAGAAAACCGTTCAAACTGGAAAGAACCCCGATCCACTCCAAGGGTGCGCCGAGCGACTTGGCGAAGCTGTTGTAGAAGCCGTTAATCGCCGGGTCGGTCAGGCTGACAAGGAAGTTTGCCGCGAGAAACCAGTAAAGGAGAGTGGGCAGCTTCTGAGAAAAGGCGGCTTCTTCGGATGCCGTCCGTGGCTGTGGACGATCGAGGGAAAAAACAAAGATCAGCGACAGAGGCAGCAGGGCTGCCGCGACGATGGCGATATTCGTTATCGAGGAAAGAAGGGCCGGAAGCAAAAGGGTAGCCGCCATGAACCCGATAGAGCCATAGGACCGGTAATCCCCGTATCCTTCACCCTCACTGCCTTGGGCGAGGTTACCAAGAACCAGTGCCGGCATTACCCCCATTATGGTCGGAAAGAGGACGCCCCGGAGGATGGCGTAGAAGAGAAAGTCCGAGGGAGAATCCGCGTAGGCGAACCAAAGAAGACAGAAACTCAGGCCGATGGTCCCGATGGCGATGAGGCGGCGATGAAATCGGAACCGGTCAGCCACCCGACCCCAAAACGGGCTGGTAATGATGATAAGGGCATTTTCCAGGGCCAGTAGCAGGCCGATAAGGGTCCCGTTCAGGCCTTGTTCCATCATATGGACGGCCTCATAGACACTCAATTGTGCCGCACAGCCGATTTGCAGGAAACAGGAACCACGGGCATGCCACAGCTTACGGCGCAGGTCAGGTTCGCCAGCCATGGGTGTTGCTCAGGTACATTTGGGTAGATGTGGAGTTAATGGGGCAGGGGATTCATTAAGTGTGACCGCTGGCGGGTGGTCAATTGCCTAAATAGCGCCACCCCGGAGCACTGTCCCAGACATATGCCCAAAGTCCCTCCCCGGACTCGAGCCAGTACATCCAATTATTCTCCGTCATGTCGAAGGCATAGACACCTCCACCGACCAGGAAGGGAGGGAAGTACAGCCAACCGGTCCCATAGAGGTACCCCATTGGAAACGCCTCCAGATTGAGATATCCCATCCAGGAGCTGGCAGTTCCCTCAAAAAGATCTGCCTTTGGGAAAAGGTAACGGAAGTAACCGTTATCTCCTTCAAAGATGTGACTGAAACCAAACGGAAACAGCGGGTCATAACTTTCATCGCCCACATTGACCGGAACCCCGTCATTGCGGGGCCATGAATGGGAAAGGGTCCCCGTCGGGATGACGTCACCGAAGAGGACATCCGTCACGCCCTGTCCTTCCGTTCCCGGAAGCCAGGCCGCAACTGTGGCATCCCAGCTGGAAAGTTCGCTTTCAATATACAGCGGCCGGCCTGATATCAGGACGACAATGACTGGTACGCCAGATGCCTTGATCCGGTCCGCGACCTGGGAATCGCTGCGAGACAAGTACAGGTTGCTGGTATCGCCAAAGCCTTCGGCGTAAGGTAATTCCCCAACGACAACAATTCCCACATCCGCCCCGGCAGCTCCGGTACCATCGATGGAGTAGGTGACGGTCGTTTCGGGCGATACGGCAGCTTCGATGGCTTCAAGGATAGAGGTGCCGATCGTGGTCTCTCCGGATGAGCCCTGCCAGGAAATGGTCCATCCACCGCATTGATTGCCAATGTCATCGGCGTTGCTTCCCGCCACATGGATGCGAGCCAGATCCTTTGACAATGGGAGTAAGGCTGAGTCGTCCTTCAGAACCACCAATGACTCGGCAACGGCCTGACGTGCCACTTGACGGTGTTCCGGGCTGCCGACCATGGGCAGCAGTTCACGCCGGGCAAGCGGTTCTTCAAACAGACCCGACTCAAATTTAATCCGGAGGATTCGGCGGACGGCATCATCAATGCGGGAAAGCGGGACCTGGCCGCCGTCAACAGCGCTTCGCAGCGTGCTGATGAAGTTCTTGTAGTCATAAGGCACCATGACCATGTCAATTCCGGCATTGATGGCAGTGGCAACTGCGGTGAAGTAATCCCGGTCCACCTGGTCGACACCTGCCCAGTCAGAGAGGAGAAGACCGTCGAATCCCAGTTCTTCCTTGAGGACATCCGTCAGGAGATACTGGTCACCGTGCACCTTGAGCCCATTCCAGCTGGAATAGGAAACCATGATGGTTCGTGCCCCGGCCTCAATGGCATCGATGTAGGGGGCAATGTGGATGTCCCTCAATCCTTGTTCATCAATAACCGTGTCGCCCTGGTCGGTGCCGTTGGTTGTTCCCCCGTCGCCGGCAAAGTGCTTGATGCAGGCGAGAATGCTGCTGGATGCAGTCAAATCGGTCCCCTGGAATCCGTTCATGGCCGCCACACCCATCTGTGAGACAAGCGGCGTATATTCGCTGAAACTTTCGTAGGTCCGGCCCCACCATTCATTGCGGGCGACCGAAACAGCCGGGGCGAACGTCCAGTGCACCCCTGTTGCCGCAACCTCCTTGGCGGTCACCTCGGCAGCGCGCTGCATCAGCGCGGGATTACCGGTAGCTCCCATACCGATATTGTGAGGAAAGATAGTTGCTCCATAAACATTGCTATGTCCGTGTACGGCATCCACTCCATAAAGGATAGGAATGCCTAAACGTGTTGATAAAGAGATATTTATGTATCCATCAACCATATCCGCCCATGCTTCAGGATTGTTGGTCGCCGGAGCCTCACCCCCACCACTGAGAAGGGAACCCAGAAAATATGTGCTGATGTCCGAGTGGGGGATCACCGAACCAATATTGGCCTGGGTCATTTGCCCGATCTTCTCATCCAAGGTCATGCGTGAGAGGAGGTCTTCAACCCTATCATCAACCCCTGCCTCCGGATCCAGGTAGAGTGGCTCCTGCGAATAGAGCGGTGACGACAGGGCCACGATGGCGAAGGAGAGGAAAATCAGCAAGCGGCACATATTAGGTTTCAGGGTCATTGATTACGGGATTCGGAGATTGAAGCTTGGGATCCGAAAAACTGATCCTTGCTGTAACGGGAAAATGGTCAGATGGGGTATGGCCGTCCAATTGAAAGCGGACAATGGAAGCCGCTTCGACATGCAAATTGTTGGAAACAAAGATATAATCGATTTTTTCGCCGTCCACGGCATTCTCAAAGCCGTTGAACGTGCCAACAATGGTTTCCCCGGGATACGCGGATCGAAAGCTGTCGACAAGCTTTACGAGACTGACGCCAAGTGGCCCTGCATTGCCCTTCAGGTAATCAATTGTGGGATTGGATTCACCGGCATTGAAGTCCCCCATGGCAATGAACGGTTCAGCGTGGGACCTGTTGTGGATGCGCTGGGCGAGCAGGAGGGCACTCTTCTCCCTCGATTTTTGCGACTGGTGGTCCCAGTGGGTATTGTAAAGGTAGAGGCGTTCTCCGGTCGCCTTGTCATGGAAACGTGCCCATGAGCAGATGCGAAGATGTCGATTGCCCCAGTGTGCCGAAGGAACCTCCGGCGTATCGGAGTACCAGAATGTGCCCTCCTCAAGGACTTTGAAACGTGCCTTTCTGTAGAGTATAGCGGAGTATTCACCTTTGCCATCCCCATCTCTTTCTTTTCCTGAGGCAGCATATTCCGGAAATGCCTCCAATACCTCATCAAGTTGAAACTGAAGAGCCTCCTGCAGGCCAAGGAGGTCCGGTGCCTGCTTCTGGATAACCTCCATAACCATGTCACGGCGGTGCTCCCAACTGTCCTCTCCATCATCCGCCAATCCATAACGGATATTGAAGGTCATCAAATCAATTGAATCAGTGGCTCTGGCTGGGGATTTGGGAAGGAGGAAGCAGCAAATTATGCATGCAGTAAGGACGAGTGAGGGTTTCATCATCAGGTAGGAAAGGTTCGATGGTGGGGAGTCTGGAGCGCTGGACAGTGTAGTCCAGAAAGAACGGGGGAAGGCGCGATTTGGGTAGGCAAAAAAGGGCTACTCACATGTGTGTGTGGCCCGGCAGGTTTTGTTCCAGAAAAAGTGGGTCCTAGGATTCCTGGTTGCCCAGGTTCCTGGCGTACCAACCGCTGGACTGGTTGCAGATCCGGCAGACCGAGAGCATTACCGGTACTTCCACCAGCACCCCGACGACCGTGGCGAGCGCTGCTCCGGAAGTGGGGCCGAAAAGCGTGATGGCCACTGCCACGGCCAGCTCAAAGAAGTTGCTGGCCCCGATGAGGGCGCCCGGGCTGGCGACATTATGGGGCACCTTGAAGAGGCGCATGAGGCCGTAGACAAGGGAGGAATTGAAGTACACCTGGAGCAGGATGGGGATGGCAATGAGGATGACGGCGAACCACCGGGTAGTGATATTCTCCGCCTGGAAGGCGAAAATCAGGGTCAGGGTTGCCAGCAGGGCGATGATTGTGACCGGGTGGAAGCGGGCGAGGAAGTTCTGGTTAAACCAGTCTTCCCCCTTGGCCTTGATGAGGAAGTGGCGGGAGAGGAAACCAGCTACCAGCGGGATGACAATAAAGACGACAACCGAGGTAATGAGGACCTTGGAGGGGATGATGACATCCGCGACGCCGAGCAGGAACATGACAATCGGGGCGAAGGCGACAAGCATGATGAGGTCGTTGATGGCCACCTGGGCCAGGGTGTAGGCCGGATCCCCGTCAGTGAGGTAGCTCCAGACAAAAACCATGGCCGTGCAGGGAGCGGCGGCGAGGATGATGAGGCCAGCCGTGTATTGCTGGGCCTCATCCGGAGAAACGAAGCTGGTGAAGACCACCTTGAAGAAGAACCAGGCCAGGAGGGCCATGCTGAATGGCTTGATCAGCCAATTGACAAAGAGGGTAATCAACAATCCCCTGGGTTTCCTGGCAACGCCCTTGATGCCGGCAAAGTCGATTTTCAGCATCATCGGGTAAATCATGAGCCAGATTAGGACAGCAATCGGTGCATTGACATGCGAGCCGCTGACAAACTCCAGTTCGCTTATCCAGTGGACCGTATCCGGGATTAACTTGCCGAGGGCGACCCCGGCGACCATGCAGAGCAGCACCCAGACCGAGAGGTAGCGCTCAAAGAATTGCATCCGTTTCTTTTCACTCATGACAATAATACAGTTGAGTGCTATTGAACGACGCCCGGCACAATCTTCAATGCCCAAAATGCTGTTCTGGGCAGGATTGTGGGCGATTACGGTAAAGCACGGGCGGCAATGGCGGTATGAGAGAGGAAAGCACTATAAAAGGGGCTAGAACAGGAGGTAAGATGAGAAATCCAGTCCATGAAACATCCAGTCTGACTCGCCGGTCCTTTCTCAAGGGTTCCACTGCAGCGGCCGTGGCCGCTTCGCTGCCGATTCCGGCATCTGCCGGGATGGCCGGTTCGTATTCAGCGGAAGACGATCGATCCAGCGTCAATGCCTTGCTCATCAGTGCCACAACCCTGAAAGGCAAGGGTTCACTGGAACATGCCCATGAGGCAATGCGGGAACTGTATGGTTCCATCCGGCGTATTCTGTTAATCAATTTCGCCAGCTTGCCGGGTGAACGGGATGCCTATGCCGAACGCATGCAGCGGGATTTCCGTGCAATTCATCCGGATATGGTTGTCGATTCCCTGCATCAGGTTGATATTTCCCGGGCAGAAGCAGCTGTGAGAAAGGCCGAGGCCTTCTACGTCAGCGGCGGAAACACCTTCCTGTTATTGCGTGAGCTTTATGACCGGAAGGTGGTCGATTTGATGCGGAAGCGTGTCCTTGGTGGCGTTCCCTATGCCGGATCCAGTGCCGGTTCGAATATCGGGGGCCTCTGCATCGGCACAACCAATGACTTCCCGATCACGGATGTACCGACCCGGCGCAGCCTGGGCCTTTTCAACGGCATCTACAATCCTCATCATCCGGAAGAGGCAGCGATTGATTTTGCCAGCCGGCAATGGAAGATCCGCCAATATGCCCGCTTCAATCCTGACGAGACCGTGGTCGGCGTGCCGGATTCAGGCATGCTGCGCATTCAGGGAAACCGGGTGACCCTGCTCGGCGAGGGTGCCGTGGCCTTTGTCCAGCAGGGTGGGGACGGGCGCAGGGTCAACTCCGGCGAAGCCGTCTTTCAGTAAGTTGTTTAGGATTGGGCCCTTGCGGGAGGTTTTCAGTGCCGGCTTACTCCGTTAGCGCGCGCGAGAAGAGGATAAAGTTCAAGGCATCTCCTGTGGGAACGCCCTGATCTGCGTTACCGGAAATCCGCAGGTCCTCATCCTTCTCCATCCGCCTGACAAAGAGTGTCATGGGGCGGCCATTGACGGGGACCGCCTCGCCGGTCGGCTGATAGTCACTGAGCCATCCGGGGCGCTCCAGATTCGCATCATGGGCGACAAAGAGATCCAAGGCCTTGCCGGCAGTGGCAACAATGTAGTCGTTTGCCCAATACGCCCGGTCACGGTTGGCCGTCCGGATGAGCCGGGCGCCCTCCAGTGAGGGTGGAATGGCATCAATGTAGAGCAGGGCATCATCGGAATAGGCCAGTGCCTTCACGTAGAGCCGCTCTTCGACACCCCCGGCACCATCCCCGGTGTAGGCGAAGGTTGAGAAGTGACGATTATCGTCGGTAGCGACCGTTGCCTTTGGAGTGGGGAGCTCGCGCGCCGCAGCCAGCTCGGTGAGCGCATCCGTGTCCACCGGTGGGCGAGGGCCGATGGCAAAGTCGAAGTTAGCCGGAGCTTGGAGAAGCATCCCGTGGTGCAACTCAACCGGTAGTGACTCGAGGACCAGGGTCGTCGGTTCCAGTCCTTCACGGGTTGCAGTGATGGTGACGATTCCCGCCTCCAGGGTGGAACGGAGACTGGCCCGGTTGATTCCACATTCGGTATCGAAGTAAAGGTGATTGGTACTGTACTCCTTGCCGCTGTTGTAACTGCCGCGCCAAATAGCGGGTCCGGCAATGCTGAAATCGACCCGGGCTTGATCGGTCGGGCAGCGCCGTCCCTCCTTGTCGACCACTTCAACATCTATCAGGGCGATGTCAGATCCGTCCGCCCTCCATCCTCCGGGGGCAAGAATTGGAGTCATCCGCAAGGCAACCGCCTCACCGGCGGTTTCCTTGACTTGTTCGGCAACTGCCTCTCCATCCAAGTAGGCGACAACGCGGATATTTCCCGGTTCAAAAGCGACCTCCGGCCAAGTGAAAAGGGTATCGAGGCTGCGCTCGCCGAGTCCCAGGCTGCGGCCATTGACGAATAGTTCAGCGGAATCCGCCCTGGCCACGGCGTACATCGTCTTGACGATTCCCTCGGCATAGGTCCAATGGCCGATGAGGTGGACCCGTGGTTCATCCGCCCAGGTTGCCTGCAGGGCCCAATAGGCTTCCTTGGGGAGCCGCACACCATCGACTTCGCCGGTAGCGCGGGCTGCGTCCGTCCGCTGCCGGGTCCCATGGGGTCCGTCGGAAAAGATCCAGTTGGCTCCACCTGAGTGGTCCGGTTTGGCTCCGAAGAGTGTCCACCACTCCTTGATGGCATTGACGGCGAAGCCTTCTGAGTCGAGGTGGTAGGTGTTCAATTCGGCCAGTTCACCAAGGTTCCCGTAGTCAGGCGGTGAATACTTATCCCAGACGCGCCGTGGCGTTTCTGTCCGGTCGTATTCGGTTTCCACTACAGGCAAGTGTGGATGTGCCCGGACCCGGCCGACGGTCCCGAGCTCGAGATCAATATAGGGAAGCATGCCGGGTGAGGACATGCGGAAGCCAAAATACCGTTTCCCGTCGGGGTCCCACTGGTCGACCACTTCCCGTAGCTCCTTGGTGTGGGGGACACTGATATTGTAGTTGCCGCCTTCCCAGACACAGATCGAAGGGTGGTTCCTGAAATAGATAATCGTGTCGCGAAAGGCGGCCTTGCGCGTTTCCCAGGCCTCGCCGAAGCAGTCCCGTTCGCCATCGACACCCGGCATGATCGTGACAAAGCCGTACTTGTCGCCACTGTGGAGGGCGGAAGCCGAGCCGGCGGAATGTCCCCAGCGAATCATGTTGCCCCCGGCTTCCTCCATCATGCGGAGCGTGAAATCGCTGAGCCAGTCCGGCAGGGCGGCACCGAGGCCCGCCCACGCCTGGGTCGGTTTATGACCCCAGCCATGGAGTTTCAACGGCCGCCCGTTGATCCAGAATCCGGTATGGGTATCCCAGCGGAAATTCCGGATGCCAAACGGGCTGGTTGCGGTATCCTGGATTACTCCATCGACGACCACGTCAATCCTGACTTCATAGATGTAAGGATAGTCCGGTTCCCAAAGGTGGGGATCCTTGACCACCAGTTCGGTTGTTGCCTTTGCGCGTTCATTACTCGTCAACTGGACGGATTTGCTGGCCGAAGCCACCGACTGCCCGCCCCGATCAACGAGGGAGAATCGAAGGTCTGCTGATGTCGATGCCGGAAGGCTGTTTTCGATTTCTGCCGTTACCAGGATGGAGGCGTTCTCTGCAGTGATGGTCGTTGCCCGCGCATAGATACCTTCCGTCTGGAGATTGGAGTAGAGCGGCAGGGTAACATGGATGGGGTTGGTGACATGCAGGCGAACGTTTCTATAAATACCCCCATGCGGCGGATGCCAGTTGGGATGGTGCCACGGCGTGTTGCCTTTAAAGTGCGGATCGAAGCGGTTATCTGCCCGGACCGCAAGGACGTTGCTGCCTCCAAAATTGAAGTAGGGCGTCAGGTCGAAACCAAAGGGGATGAACCCGGTCTTGTTGATACCAAGACGGTGGCCATTGAAGAATATCTCGGCGATTTGGCGGACGCCTTCGAATTCGATATAGACCCGCTTTCCCTGATCGGATTCCGGCAGGCTGAATGTCTTCCGGTACCAGGCCACCCCGGTCCACAGGTCCGATTCCCCCTGGTGGCCGCCTTTGCCAAAATTATTGAAGGTGTCGGTGTCGTTCCAGGTATGCGGGAGACTGACCTGTTGCCACGTTGAATCGTCAAAGCCTGGTTCGTGGGCATCTCCCGGGTCAGATTTTTCAAAACGCCAGTCCGGATTCAAGTTCAGGACCTGTCGGGCGGTTGTTTGCAATGGCATAAGGCTGATAAGGCAGATGGTTAATCGTGTGACTATTACGAAAAGGCGCGATGGGAAAAAAATGTGCATCGGGAGTGGGATGGATTAGGGTATGAGGGAGGATTTGGGGCAGGAGGCTGTAAAGGGATAATTAAAGCTTATTGTAGGAAAATTTTCCGTTGCTGAATCCGTTCTCAGAGAACGGTCAAAAGTCCTTGCCATTTCGCCTTCATGCCCCTCAGTTCTCGACTACCAGTGGCTGGATGTGAGCCAGCTTTAACCCGCTTTTCCATATCCTTCAACATCCCTTGCCCTCTATGAAACGTGCACTCATAACTACTTGGTTCCTGATCGGAATTTCTCTCCTGAATGCGGAGTTGGTCGAGGCCCCTTCCTGGGTCAACTTTGCCGAGAGCAAGATGAATGGCAACATGGCTGACAGCGTCCTGCTCGATTTCTCCTACGCAGGGTACCACTTTTCCGAAAAGCCGTTACCGGATACCTCGACTTGGAATACCATCGACGTTACCGACCACGGCGCAGTGGCCGACGATGAAGGATTTGATGATGATGCCATCCAGGCGGCGATTGATGCTGCTGAGGCAAGTGGAGTCCCGACCGTTGTCTATTTTCCTGCTGGACGCTACAAGGTGGCGGACGAGGAACATGCCAGCACGCCGATCGTGGTCAATAGCAGCAACATCGTCCTCAAGGGAGCCGGAAGCGGGGAAGGAGGGACGGAAATTTATGCCGACCAGTTCGGGAACTTTCCCTGGCGGTTCACTTTTATCCCCTCCAGTGTCTCCGATTCCCAGATTGACTGGATTAGGGGCGGCATCAGCCGGGGATCGTTCCAGATAGAGGTCAGCAATGGCCGGCGGTTCGGCGTCGGCCAGACGGTTGAGATTTTCCAGCACACGACGGAAAACCTTGAGCTCAACATGCCGGGACTCGACTACAAGGACGTCTGGCGGCTTCCCAACAATGGCATCCGGCCCTATGAGAAGCATTTGATTACCCATATTGATGGCAACATCCTGACCTTCAAGAATCCAGTCAACCTGCACTTTGCCAGCCACAGTTCATCGGTGGTCAGGCGTTACACGACCATTGAAGAGGTGGGCGTTGAAGGGATCCTGTTTACCAGCGGATGGATTAACCGTCCGGAGGAATATGGTCATCATGACAGTGACCTGGAGGACTATGCCTATCGGGCACTGCGGTTCGAGAATGTCTACAATGGCTGGGTCCGGGACTGTGAGTTCCGTGACTGGAATGAGATCATGATGATCGAAAAGTCGATGGCGGTAACGGTGAAGAATGTTATCTGTTCCGGAAAACAGGGCCACACTTCCTACTTTACCCGCTACAGCTACGGTATCCTCTTTGAGAAGTGCCGGGACATCGTGGAAATGGCACCGACTTCAAGGCATGGGCATGCCGGCATGATCCATGGGCCCGGACTGCGCTGGAGTACAACGGCTACGGTCTACCTTGATTGTGAAATGAACAAGCACCAGTCGATTGATTGCCATGGCTATCATCCGTACGGGAACCTTCTTGATGGCGTCTATGGCGGTTCCTTCCGCGGTAATGGAGGGGCGGAGAATTCCTATCCCAACAGCGGTCCGGACCTGACCTTCTGGAACTTTGCCCACAATTCCAATTACTCCAG
The DNA here is from genome assembly GCA_040830765.1 of Puniceicoccaceae bacterium. Lineage (GTDB taxonomy): Bacteria > Verrucomicrobiota > Verrucomicrobiia > Opitutales > Oceanipulchritudinaceae > Oceanipulchritudo. Next base: position 43,904 of record JBFOMH010000026.1, read on the forward strand.
CTGGACTTTCAACTTCTGGGATACGGTTAACCGGAAGACCCATACGTATCCCTATCCCAAGTTCATCGGATTCAAGAACGGTCCTGGAGAAAATATCAGTTTTATCAACGAGGGACTGAATGAATTGTATGACCAGGATGTCTATCCCAAGTCCCTTTTCGATGCCCAGTTGCAGCTTCGGCTATACGGCGGCTACATGTCGGCGTCTTCCAGTACCGATGAGCAGCCGGCCAAGCTTGCCAATGACCGGGACGACTCGACGGCCTGGGCCTCCGCGGGAGCGGATCCCGGCGAATGGCTGATGCTCGACCTCGGTGTTGCCCAGCCAGTCCAGTCCATAACGATCCGGGAAGTCGGAGAGGCGGTAGGGGAATACCGTTTGGAATACTGGAACGAATCGGAGTGGCTGGAAATTGAGACCGGTAGCGAAATTGGCATTGAAAAAGTCATATCCTTAACGGAGGCAGTGGAGACGCGAAAGATCCGCCTTCTAATCCTTGGCCTGTGGGATGGGAGTGACGCCAGTTCGTATTCCATCTCAACATTCAGTGTCGCCAAGGATCGTTCCGATTATCTTGCCTCCCTGAAGGTAAAGGATGTCAGCCCGAATGTCTTGAAGCTGTCATGGGATAACCATCCGCTACAGGGTTTGCACGAGGCCTTCTCGGTCGAAGAGTCGGGCAACCTTGTCGACTGGATGCCGGCGGAAAATGGGGAAATGGTGACAGTGGGTAACGCGGCGGAATGGAGCACCGAAGAGGTATCCGCCGAAAGCGGTCGATTCTTCAGGATTGGTACCAGCCTTTAATTGGCCCGGGCCATCATTCAGGGCGATTCCGCGAAGCGGACGAGTGGCGGACGAGTGGCCGGCTACCCAGCCCGGAAAAGCGGGAGTGGAACAAGTTTTTTTCCGGGCTTGTTCTGGGGCCAATTTGCATTGATGCTCCGGCATGCTACCGAATACACGTTCGCTAAAAAAATATGTCATCTTTCCCTGCATTCTTCTGGTCTTCGGGGCGCTGGAAGAAGTGGTGGTCTACAAGTCGGACCTGATAACCAATGACCATGCCCGGGTGGCGGCGATGATGGCCTTCTATGCCTTCGGGATTGCCCTGCTGGCATTCTGGGTCACTCCGATTCTTGAAAACATGATCCTTCGCCTGCATGCCGCATCAAAGTTTGGTTCCGGACGACTGGGAGAGTATCTCTTCGTGCTGCTCCTGCTGGCCGGGGTTTACTTCCTCTGGTATCAGATATTGGTCAACGGGCCGGAAAGCCTTCTGCCGGAGAAATGGCGTTGAGCGAGGGTTATATACCATTGCCGGGGAGACCGGTTTCATTGACTGCATTGCTTCTTGAGATTTGCTGGCCCATCTATCAAGCTGCCTGAGCATGAGCCTTAAGGATAAGATGGTGCGGGACTGGTTACCGCGGTACACGGGAATGCCCTTGGAGGCATTCGGGGAATACATCCTGCTGACCAACTTTGACAAGTACGTCGAGCTGTTTGCCGATTGGCATGGGGTGCCGATTGTTGGCCAGGACAAGCCCATGCTGGCGGCCACGGCTGATGACATCACGATTATCAATTTCGGGATGGGCAGTGCCACCGCCGCGACGGTCATGGATTTGTTGACTGCCATATCCCCCAAGGCGGTCTGCTTTCTTGGAAAGTGTGGCGGCCTCAAGAAGCGCAATGCCCTCGGTGACCTGATCCTGCCAATCGCCGGTATTCGGGGAGAGGGAACCAGCAATGACTATTTCCCTTCAGAGATTCCAGCCCTGCCGGCCTTTGCCCTGCAAAAAGCCATTTCACGCACCATACGGGAACATCAGCGCGACTACTGGACGGGAACTGTCTACACGACCAACCGCCGTGTCTGGGAGCATGACGAGGCATTCAAGGACTATCTTGAAGACAACCGGATCATGGCGGTCGACATGGAGACTGCGACCATCTTCATGGTGGGGTTCTACAACCACATCCCGACAGGTGCACTCCTACTGGTCAGCGACCAGCCGATGGTCCCGGAAGGAATCAAGTCTGCTTCCAGTGATGCCGAAGTCACGGCCAGGTTTGTCGAATCCCACTTGCGCATCGGGGTCGAGTCCCTGAAGCAACTGATAAACAAGGGGGACACCGTCCGGCACTTGAAGTATTGAGGATTGATTCCTCTTAATCCTTCCGGAGGGAGCTAGTCGACAATGCTGTGGGATCGCGAATCTTACTTGTCCCATCTCTGCTTTGGTCCGTCTGACCGGGAGATGGTGGTGGAATTGTTCGGATTGCTGATCGGGACGGAGGAACTCTGGCGTCAGCAGGGCGCCAGCGAAGCGGAGATTGACTTGACAGCATTTGCCTGGGACCGCGTTCCGCGGGCGCAGCTGCCGTTCAACCGGGAGCCCATTAACGACTTGGAAGAAGTTGTCCTCAGGGAGGATGAGAAGGAACGGGTAGTCCGGGATATCTATGGGCGTATCACCGTCTTGCCGAAGCAGGTGGCGACAATTTCCCTCCCGCAGGGTTTTCCGGTGGAGGAACCCGAGGACTGGGATCGCATTCGTGAGTGGTTCTGTGAAGATGATTCCCGAACGGATCCGGAGGCATTAAAGCGATGCGCGGACGCACGGAACGGAGGAGCGGTGGTTACCGCCTGCATCTGGGGCGCCTACGACATCCTGCGACAGCTCATGGGTGATGAGAACGCCTGCCTGAGCCTCTATGAGGAGCCGGCAATGGTCCGCAATATCCTTGAGACGGTTGGGGAGATGCAGGCCAGGTGCCTGGAGCAGGCGATTGAGATATCGCCCGTCGATATACTCTTTGTGCATGAGGATTTCGCTGGCAAGAGCGGGCCGCTGGTGGGGCCAAACCACATCCGCGAAACGTTCAAGCCATATTACGAGCAGTTATGGTCCATCGCCCGGAGCGGTGGTGCACGGTTGTTCGATCTCGACAGCGACGGGTACATCGATCCAGTTGTCGACGTGCTTCTTGAATGTGGCATCAATTGTCTGCATCCGGTGGAACCGGGAGCTGGCAGCGACATTGTCGCCCTGCGAAAGCAATACGGCGATCGCCTGACCCTGCGCGGTGGCATTGACAAGTTTGCGCTCACCAAGGGCAGGGCGGCCATAGACGAGGAACTGACTTACCGGCTTGATCCCTGCTTGCGGGGCGGCGGGACGATGTTTGCGCTGGATCATCGCATCCCCTCCCGGGTGACCGTTGAAGCCTACCGGTACTATGTGAAGCGCCTGAGGCAACTCCTGGATCTGCCCCCCATGGAAGCCGATGAGCCCGGCTGGGGCCGGATGGCCTAGGCCCATACCCGAGGCCGTTGCCAGACAGTAAACCGGTTTGGTGTTTGCCCGTTCTCCTCTTCTGGGTTTCGTTAAAGCATCAATTTTTCAATTCCATCATGAAGCGCATTTCCTTGAAACACCTCTGCACGGGAATATTCCTGCCCCTGCTAATGCCCCTTTCCCTGCTTTCCGGAGAGGAAACATCCCGGTCCCTGATTCTCGGCCAATCGATTCTCGATGAATCGGCGTATCGTTTCCTTGAATACATATCCGACGAATTTGGCCCGCGCATGGTCGGGACCGAAGGGCATGCCGCGACGATGGATTACCTGGAGAAGGAACTGCAGTCGCTGGGTTTGGAAACGGAGCGGCAGGAATTCACCTATCCAGGTTGGGTTCGAGGCGAGTCGCGGGTGGAGTTGCTTGCCCCGCACCGGAAAGTCCTGCGTTCAGTCGACCTTGCCTATGTAGGGGGCTTCGGTCCGGTTAGCGGTGAGGTGGCCTATGTTGAGGCCAAGGACATTGAAGAGCTGGATACCGAAGCCATCCGCGACCGAATTCTCCTTGTACGCCAGAATGTGAGCTACCGGCTGCCTCAAATGGTGCGTTTACAAGAAGAGCACGGGGTGAAGGGCCTGCTTTACATCAACCGCGTCAATGGGGGACAGCTTCTGGCGCGGACGGCTGATCATGACGGCCGCGCGGCCCCGTTCCCGGTATTTTCCATTACCCAGGAGGAAGGCCTCCTGATGCAGCGGCTGCTGGAGGATGGCAAGGTTGTGCGCGTGGAATTGGAGACACGCTCTTCAGCAAAACAGTTTACAGGAGCAAACCTGATTGCCCGCCTGCCGGGCCAGGGCAGCGAACGCGTGATGCTGGGGGCGCACTTTGATTCATGGGACCTTGGTCAGGGATCTATTGATAACGGGTTGGGCGTGGCCCAGGTCTATGCGGTCGCCAAGCTACTTAAGGAACTGGGCACCAATAACCAGCACACTGTCGAATTTGTCTGGTTTGATGCCGAGGAAATGGGACTCTGGGGATCCCGTCATTATGCCGAAGCCGGTGACCTGAGCGACCTTCGGGTGATGATCAACCTCGACATGGTGGGCCGGCCGATTGCCATCAACGCCATGGGCTTTGACGGGCTTGTGCCCCTGTTGGAGAGCTATGTGGATTCACTCGGCGCCTGGGAGTTTTCCAAGAATGTGGCCAACAAGCCCTGGCTTGGCAGCGATCATCATCCCTTCATCATGCAGGGAGTCCCGGCCATTACCTTCAATGCGCCGATGGACCATGATGATGTCCGTTATTATCATGATTTTGGGGATAGCATGGACAAGGTGGACCGGACCATGCTCGGCGAGGCCTGTGGGTTGATTGCCTTGCTAGTTTACGACCTGGCCAATACGGAAGAGCGCGTACCACATTTGGATGACGAGGCTGTTGCGGAACTATTCCGCAAGGCGGATCTCGAGGAGCGTCTTCGCAAGGCCGACAAATGGCCCTTCGGGGAGGCGGAGTGATCACTCCTTGCGAAGAATGACCAACGGGGGCTGGCTGGCAATGCCGCGAGAAGTGAGCCAGCCGGTAAAGAGGGTGAGCAGGGTCAGGAGCACGGCGAGGACCAGTGCGTCCAGCGGGTTGACAGCAAATGGCAGTGAAAAGACGAAGCGGAAGAGCGCCCATGCAGTCAGCCAGGAGAGAAGGATACCGGAGAGACTGGCAATTATACCGAGGAGGACAAATTCCAGCGAGAGCACCTGGCGGATGAAGGCGGTGGAGGCACCAAGGGTGCGAAAAAGGACACTTTCCTGAAGACGCTGGTAGCGGCTGCCGAGAAGGGCTCCGGCGAGGACAATGAGGCCGGTGGCCACGGTGAACCCAGCCATGAACTTGATGACAAAGGCGGCCTTGCCGAGGATCTCGTTCAGGGAATCAAAGACGAGGGAAAGGTCGAGAAGGCTGACATTGGCGTAGTTCTCCGTCAGGGCATTCTGGAGCTGGGCCGTCTGGAGCCGGCTCTCCGTCTTGACGCTGATGGCATAGACGGTCGGGGCTGCCTCAATTGTACCGAGCGGGAAGACGATGTTGAAGTTTTGTCGACCCGCCTTCCACTGGACCCGGCGGATGCTGCTGACAACGGTCTCCACCGGGACGCCCTGGACATTCCAGGTAATGGAATCCCCGATACCGACGCCGAAGTCCTCAATGACATTCTCAGAGAGGGAGACCGGGTAGGGCGGGCCGTCACTGTATTCGGGCACAAATTCCCCCGCGATGACCTCGGCATTGTCGAGGACATGGTCCCGATAAGTGTTCCTGAACTCCCAGGTGTAGACCCAGTCCGAGACCGGGGATTCAGGCATCGCTTTCCATTCGGTCAGGGGGATGTCCTTGATGGTCTCGACCCGCATGGTGATGACCGGAAGGATGTCCTGGGGCGGCAGGCCGCGATCATTGAGCAGTTCGACAACACCCTCCTTCTGGTCCTGTTGCACATCGAGGAGGATGGCATTGGCGGCATCTTCCGTTGGTTCAACATCAACCTGATCGAGCAAGCCATCACGGGTGAGCCAAAGGGTATTGATGAGGAGGACCCCCATGCCAAGGGAGACAATCATCAGCAAGGTGCGATTATTGGGGCGGTAGAGGTTGCTGAGGGCGAGCCGGTAGGAATAGGGGGCAGATTCCGGGTGCAGGCGTCGCAACAAGTACCGCAGGGAATAGGCCACCCCGGCCAACAGCAGGAGCGCTACCAGCAAACCGGTAACAAAGGAAATGGCGAATCCGGACTGACGCGACTGGATGACCGTAAAGGCAAAGAGGCCACCGAGCAGGAGGAGAACAGTGAGCCAGACCAGGGGATCACGGGTTGCGGAGCGGGCCGGTTCGATACTGGCCCGGATAGCCCGGAGGGGACTGATGTGACGTATGGAAAGCAACGGGATCAGGGCCGAGGCAAAGACCACAAACCAGCCGAAGCCCAGCCCAGTGAAAATGGCCGCGAGGCTGATCCGCATGGAGATATCGAAGGGCAGGAATGACTGCAGGAGCGGGGGGAGGAGAAATTGCACCCCGATACCCAGCAGGGTCCCGGCAATGGCCCCGGCCAGGCCAAAGGTCAGCATCTGGGCAAGATAGATGGTGAAAGCCTGGCGAATGGGAGTACCCAGACAGCGAAGAATAGCGATGGTCTCCCGTTTGGCCTGCAGGTAGACGTTGACCGCTCCGATAATGCCAATGCCCCCCAGCAGCAGGGCGGAAAATCCAATCAGGTTGAGGAAGTCGAGCAGGTTATTGAGGATGCGCTCGATACTGCGGCGACGATCGGCAACGGTTTCCACATCAACCCCGTCAACAACGAACAATCCCTCTTTCTCAGATTCGAGCAAGCGCTCCAGTTCCTCCGCTTGATTGCTTTCAATCCCGACGTAGGTGCGGTAGCGGATAATGGATCCGGTCTGGATGAGGCCCGTTTCCTTGACGTCTTGTAGTGGAATATAGATACGCGGGGCAAAGAATCCGGTTATCTCCGATTCCCCGGCCATGCGGACAAGGGCCGCGGCGATGGTGTAGGTCTTTTCACCCAGGCGGACAGAATCCCCCGGACTCAGTCCCAGTTGCAGGAGGACGCTTTCCTCAATTATGGCCTCATCCGGAGCAGGCATTGCCGCCGTATTCGCGCGCTCGGGGATGAGTTCCATTTTCCCGTAAAAGGGCAATGGGCCTTCGATTGCCCTGACCTGGACAAATCGCGAGGCATTGTCGGCATCCGGGAAAACAGCCATTGAGCGGAAGCGCATCTCGCGGATGATTTCTCCGGGCAATTGGTTGATAAAGCGCTCCAGTTCAGTGCTTGGAGGCCGCCTGGTCTGCATGACAGCATCTGCCCCGAGGAGGCTGCGCGACTGTTCATCGACGATCCGTTGCAGGTTTTCCCTGAGGGAATAGATGGCAACAATGGACCCAATCCCAAAAACGATGCTGAAGGTAAACAGCAGGAGCAGCAGCCGTTTGCCACGACTATCCCGCCAGGCCATCCTGAAGACCCAGCCGCGGGAAGTACCTCCCTGTGCCTGGTTGACTGACTCCTTATGGCTCATGCAGCTGAATTGCCCTCAATCCGTCCATTGCGGAGGCGCAAAACCCGGTCAGTGCGCGCGGCCAACTCGGTGTCATGAGTGACCACAATGAGCGTGTTGCCCGTTTCGCGGTGCGATTGGAAAAGCAGGTCCTCGATTTGGGTTGCCGTTTCCCCGTCAAGATTGCCGGTGGGCTCATCGGCAAAGAGCAGTGCTGGCTGGCCGGCGCAGGCCCGTGCGATGGCAACCCGCTGCTGCTCACCCCCTGACAACTGGACCGGATAATGACCGGAACGATCAGCGAGGCCAACCCGCTCCAGCCACTCCATGGCTGTCCGGCGTGGACGCGGAGCGCCTTTCAGCTCAAGTGGGATACAGACATTCTCAAGGGCGCTGAGGGTTGGAATGAGTTGGAAGTTCTGGAAAACAAAACCGATATAGCGGCTTCTCAGGGCGGCACGGGCATCCTCGTCCATGGGGGAAAGCGGCTGATCGAGGATATAGACCTCCCCATTGCTGGGTGTATCGAGACCGGCGCTGATCCCGAGGAGTGTGGTCTTGCCGCTGCCGGAGGGTCCGACGATGGCCAGGGACTCCCCATCCTCGACGAAGGCATTAATGCCGGCCAGTACCTCAAGCGGGCGATCCCCGCTGCGGTAGGTCTTGTGGATGTCTTCAAGTTTGAGCATGTTTATTCCAGTTGGTTGGTCTCTCGTTTCTGGTCCCCGTTTGACGAAACCGGAAATCCGGATGATGGTTATTTCACAAACAGTCCTTTTTCATCCATGAGTATGCGCAATTGCCTCATAATTTCCACGCTCCTTTGCATTTTGGCAGGCACCGCTTCCGCGGAGGAGCGAATTGTCTGCCTTGGGGACAGCCTCACGGCCGGCTACGGCCTGGAACCGGAGCAGGCTTATCCGAGTATTCTGGAGTCCTTGTTAACAGAGCGGGGCAGGGCTGTTACTGTCGTCAATGCGGGCGTCAGCGGGGACACCTCAGCCGGCGGATTGCGACGGCTGGGCTGGATCATGCAGCAGGAGATCGATGTCCTGGTCATTGCCCTCGGGGCCAATGACGCTCTCCGCGGGCAGCCGGTGGACTCAACCGAAGGGAACCTGCGGGGGATTATCCGGACCGCCCGGGAGAAACAGCCGGATATTACCATCATCCTTGCCGGCATGCGGGCACCACCAAACATGGGAGGGGATTATGCCTCCCGGTATGAGGCGATTTTTCCTAAATTGGCGGCAGAGGAATCGGTGCAACTGCTGGACTTCCTCCTTGAGGACGTGGCAGCGCGCCCGGAGCTCAATCTAGCCGATGGCATCCATCCGAACGCCAAGGGCCAGCGATTGATTGCCGAGAACCTGGCGAAGTTGGTGAATGGAGAAAACGAAGCCTAATCAAGGATTCACGCTAATCCGGAAAAAGCGATAAGCCGGCACATTAACGGGAATGGTTTCAATGATGGTCGTGGATGCGCCCGTAGCCGTATGGCTGGAGCCGATCGGATCCCATTCGGCAAGGTCCGGACTGGCGAGGATGGAGTAGGAGAGACCGATGACGGAATCAAATGTGATCTCCACCTGATCGCTGCTCATCTGGAAGTCCGTTATTCGGAAAGCGCTGGATGGATCCAGGGGATCGGTGCGACTGCCGAAGAGCTCATCGTAGTCATCCAGTCCATCCCCGTCGGAATCGGCCTTGAGGGGATTTGTCCCATAGACATTGGTCTCATCGGAATCGCTGATGAAGTCTCCGTCACTATCGGGCCCGGCATCCAGGACAACTAGTTCGGTCAGCGCCCCAATCATGGGCCCGGCGCCGTTGTTGGCGACGGCGAAATAGTTTCCCGCAGAACCCGGTGTGGCCGTGAAGGAGTAATCCTCCATCGTGCTGACCGGTGCACCTGAATGGTACCATTGATAGGCCAGTGAGCTGGACGAGGTTACGGTGATTTCCAGATCCACAGTCTGGCCATCCTTTACGACGACTTGGGAGGGTGGTTCACTGGTGAAGACTGGCAGTTCCGTCGTGCCCGTTAAATGCAGGAAGGCCGCATCGGCAATAAAGCTTCCGGAAAGATCCGTATCCGCATCGGTGGTGACGCGTTCGATGGAGAGCCGTACGAAAGCCGTATTGGCGGGTGTCGTTGCCTCGAGAATCCAGGGAGTCGCCGTGGCCGGGGTGGCGTTGTCGACGATGGTCGTCATGGATTCGCTCAACACGGATTCTCCGGAATCAAGGAACTCAATGCGCAAGCGGCCAAGGGCACCGGTGCCAATAGGGTCAGAACCATGGTTGGCGGCCAACAGGCCATAACGGAGGTCTTGTCCCGCAGTGGCGGTGACTGTCTGGACAAATCCCGTGCGGTTGTCCGGATCAGAGGGTGGGGCGATGGCATCATCCTTGAGGAAAAGGCTTGTTGCAGCAAGGCGGCCGGCAGAGCCGGTGGGGCCGGTTGTTTCCAGTCCGACTTGGATAAAGGGAACGCCGGATGCGGGGATGTCCGCTTGGAGAGTAAAGTCACCCCCGGCGACAACGGACGTTGCCACGTCGGTAAAACTGTAGTCCGGATTGAAGATGCGAATGAAGGCAGATGCTTCGTTTCCTGCAGCAAAGGTCTCCTCAATGGCCACTGTTCCGGTGTAAGTAAGGCTCAAGCCCTGCACCACAGCCCCATCCAGTTGCCGGAAGACAACGGCATTGGCCCGTGGAGGAGGTGATGTCTGGTAAATCGATATGGTGACGGAATCGTCTGAGGTCGTGGCCGGAATGGTTGAAGGGTCAATGGATCCGAACGCTGTAATTTCGCCACCTTCGTCTTGCTGATTGAGCCAGCCGCTCCAGGACCCGGCTGAGCCATCGGTAAGGAGGTTGGGTGCGGGTTCGCCTCCGGTATCCGGCGAATTGAGCGGATTGATTTGAACGGAAGCCGCTCCATGAAGGGCCCCAGTAGTGACACTGGCCAGGTTGCCATCGTCCTGGGTGTTCCAATTGGCCCATTGCGGACCTTGATATTCCTCAAATCCACCGCTGGCCAGGTCGCTTGTCGTGCTTGCAGGCTGCCATACACGGACCCAGTCAATAAGGAAGTAGGAGGGGAAGATTCCATTGTCTGCCGGCACCCCATCAAATAATCCCCCGACCGCTGCATTCATGATCAAGAACATGGGGCCCTGTGGGATGGCCTGGGCATCCGTGAAGACAACCTGATCGTCCCACCAGGTGGTTATGCTGGTTGAGGTCCATTCGAGACCATACTCATGGAAACTGGTCTGGAGGTTGACGCCTGTATCCAGGGTATCGGAATTGTACTGGTTCGAATTGTTCGGACCGACCTTGAAATGATGGGCACTGCTGGTCTGGGTCGGCCGTGAACCCCAGCCCTCCATGATGTCAATTTCATCGTCCCAGTACCATGGGTCCGGAGCATTCAGCATCCAGAGCGCCGGCCACATTCCCTGGCCAGCCGGCAACTGGGCCCGCCACTTGAGAATTCCAAAGGTGAACTGGAATTCGTCGGCGGTATTCAATTTGCCCGAGGTGTATTCATGATAGCCCGGGGTGTAAAGGCCGACGGGATCCGTCACAGTCTCATAATCAGCCTTGATTTCCAGAATACCATCGCTCACGGAAACATTATCGGGCGTATAGTACTGGCGTTCGTCATTAATGGTTCCGGCCTGCAGCCAGGGTTCGAATTCATCATTGAACCAGTGGGGCTCGACAAATTGCCCATCGCTGGCCCGCTGGTACCAGGCATTTACCCCGACGTTGACGTCCCATTTGCTGGTATCGACCGTGGCCCCCTCGAATTCGTCGTTCCAGACTATCCGGTAGCCGGGGATGTTCAGCTCGGTATCCGCGTGGAGAGCCAGACATGTCATTGCCAATAGGCCAGTCATCCAGCAAGAAGAAAGTTTTGCATTAAAGTGCATATTATTGAGTGGAAGGGACAATCGGCTCTGATGCAATGCTGGAAAACAAAAACCTGTACCCGGGATTGCTGCGCGTATTGGTCTGAGTCCGTGCCGGGCGAGTTTAGGATTTGGCAAATAGGTTGGCAAATCCTGTCAAAGGGCAGTATGGTGTGGCCATGAATTACCGCACATTAGGAAAGACAGGCTACAACGTCTCGGCGATCGGATTTGGGGCATGGGCCATCGGGGGAACATCCTGGGGCAAGCAGGAGGATGACGATTCCATCAAGGCTCTTCATGAGGCCATCGACCGGGGAGTGAATTTCATCGATACCGCGGCCGGGTACGGGGGTGGCCACAGTGAGCGGCTGATCGGCAAGGTCCTGAAGGAGCGGTCGGAAGAGATCAAGGTGGCGACCAAGACGCCCCTGAAGTTCCCTGGCACCTGGCCGCCATCGCCGTATGACAATTGGGAGGACCGCTACGGGGAAGCCTACCTGCGGGAAAACGTGGAGGAGCGACTCCGCTGCCTCGGTGTGGAGTGTCTGGACCTGCTCCAGTTACACACCTGGACACGGGCCTGGAACCGCGATCCGAAGCCGTTTGAAATTCTCCGCAAGCTGCAGGCGGAGGGGAAGATTGCCAAGATAGGGGTCTCCACGCCGGAGCAAGACCAGAACGCCGTTATTGACCTGATGCGGGATGGCTGGGTCGATTCGGTCCAGGTCATCTACAACATTTTCGAACAGGAACCAGCAGCTGAACTGTTGCCGGTGGCCGAGGAACACAACGTCGGTATCATCGTCCGGGTGGCGATGGAGGAGGGTGCCCTGACTGGCAAGTTTACTGAGGAGACCAGTTTCCCTGAGAGTGACTTCCGCAGCACCTATTTCGCCGGTGAGCGAATGGGCCGCGTCGTCCGGCGGGTCACGAAAATCAAGGAGGACTTCCCTGGGACCAACCTTGCCGAGCTGGCCCTGCGCTTTGCCTTGCAGCACCCGGCCGTCAGCACGGTCATCGCCGGCATGCGCAATCCCCGCCAGGTCGAGCTCAACGTTCCCGTCGGGGATATGCCGCCATTGTCAGACGAAACGATGGAGAAGCTCCGCCATCACACCTGGCTGAAGCAGTTCTGGCATTCGTATTGAGCGAGCCTCAGGTTAGTTCCCGCAGCGCGGCTGCGAGGGAATCCGCCTCGGTCTTGGCATAGAGTTGCATCGGATCGAGGACTGCTGCCCCCAAAGCTTCTTCGAAGGCCTCCTGGTTGGCGGAGGTGTCGTAGTTGCTTTGCTCATCCGAACCGAGATTGGACTGGAAGATTCCCGCCGCCGAAACCGGCAGGAAATCCTCATAGGTCTGGGGATCGGCGATGAGGGCACCGGATTCAATTAAGGTTTCCAGGTTGTCCGATTTGCCCGCCGGCACTTTTCCCGGGCCGGCGCGATAGCGGAAATAGGCCAGGCCCTGCTGGCGGAGCTCGTCGAAGTTGTCCGGAAAGGCGGCGAAGCGATTCTCCAGTTCGGCCATGTAGTCAGCCGCATGCTCGCCTTGAGGCCCGATTTGGACGGCGGCCCGGGTCCGGGCCAGCAAGTCATCATAGTGTGCGCGGCCTGCAGGCGTGAGGGCCACTCCCCGCTGCTCAATTTCACCAAAGCGGGCGGTATGGGAACCCGCCTGACCCCTTTGTCCCTCTCCAACGAAGAGGACGCCCTCTTCCAGTGCCTTGAAGGAGGTCTGGCGCAGAAGGATGGGCGCGGCTCTGCGCGGCGGTCCCTCGACAACCGCCTTGGGGCTGATGTTGCGCTGCGGCATGCGCTGCTGGACGGCGTCGATATCGAGGGTGCGCGGAGTCAGGTGGTTGATGTGGGGGCCCTTGAAACTGACCACATCGGCGATGAGCCGGTGGGCATCGTGCAGGCGGGCATAAGTGGCCTTGTCGACGGTTGCTTCACTGTGCCAGCGGAAGGTCTCCAGTGCTTCCGTGACGAAGGACCCGGCGTCTTCCGAAGAGAGTCCGCCATTGGACTCAGCCTGGTCGATAAGTCTCATGGCCTTGTCGGTAACGATTTGCCGGCGGGAAAGGATGCCTGCGGCCACCTCCGCAAGATCGGGATCTTCTATTAATTCAAGCCGTAGCAGTGAAGTGAATACACGAAACGGATTGTGCTGCAGGGAGGACTCGGTGAGGGGCCGGAAGGCGGTCGAATGCACGGGGATGCCGGCCACCGAAAGATCGTAGTAGCCCACTGGATACATCCCCATGACCGCGAACATGCGCCGGATAAGGGCCAGTTCGGCGGGCGTGCCCAGCCGGATGGCCCCATGCCGTTCCACATCAAGCCGGCCGATTTCCCCGGACGCTGTCAGACGCTCCTTAAGGGCCGGGTCGGCTGCCAATGTCTCCGCATTGACCTCGCGGACTAGTTCCATAAGGGTCCCGTATTGCGGAACCTCCGTCCGGTACATGTCCGACATGGCGGAGGAGAACAGGGTCCGGATGTCATCCGGATGCATGAAGGCGGGTGTATCCATTCTTCAAATCTCAAACTGAACTCCCTGGGCGAGCGGCAGGGCAGCAGAGTAATTGACGGTTGAAGTCTGCCGGCGCATGTAGCCCTTCCAGGCATCGGAGCCGCTTTCGCGGCCACCGCCGGTGGCTTTTTCCCCGCCAAAGGCACCGCCTATCTCGGCTCCTGAGGGCCCGATGTTGACATTGGCAATCCCGCAGTCGGAACCAACGGCCGAGAGGAAGGTTTCCGCTTCCCGCACGTTGAGGGTGAAGATGCAGGAACTGAGCCCTTGCGGGACGGCGTTCTGGATTTCGATCGCTTCCTCGAGGGTCTCGTAATTCATGACGTAGAGGATGGGCGCGAAGGTTTCAGTGCGCACAGTCTCGGTCTGTCCCGGCATGAGTACGAGGGCCGGCTTCGCATAGACACCGCCCGGCGTGCCCACTGTCACTGGTTCGCCTCCAAAGACAACGCCGCCTTCGCTTTTGGCCTGCTTGAGGGCTTCCTGCATGTTGGCCAGTGACTGCGGGTCAATCAAGGGTCCGATCAAGGTGCCTTCTTCGCGTGGGTCCCCGATCGGCAGGGAGGCGTAGGCGGCTTTCAGTTTCTCCATCAGCTCATCGCATATGGAGTGATGAACAATGAGCCGGCGCAGGGAGGTACAGCGTTGCCCGGCGGTCCCGACAGCGGAAAAGACAATTGCCCGGACCGCCATTTCCAGGTCCGCAGACGGCGCGACGATCATGGCATTGTTGCCGCCCAGTTCAAGGATCGGCTTGCCCCAGCGGGCCAGGACCTTGGGACCAACGATGTTGCCCATGCGGGTGGAGCCGGTCGCGGAAAGTACCGGGACGTCCTGACTTTCCACGAGGACATTGCCAACATCCGGGCCGCCAATGACAACCTGTGCCAGTCCGTCCGGTGCGTCTGAGCCGAATCGGTAGACCGCTCGATCAAAGATCTTTTGACAGGCCAGCGCGGTCAACGGGGTCTTTTCCGAAGGCTTCCAGATAACCGGATTGCCGGTGGCAATTGCGAGGGCAGCGTTCCATGCCCAGACCGCCACGGGGAAGTTGAAAGCGGTGATGATGCCGACCGGGCCCAACGGATGCCACGTTTCCCGCATAGCATGTCCCGGGCGTTCCGAGGCGATGGTCAGGCCGTACAACTGGCGCGACAGGCCGACCGCGAAATCGCAGATATCGACCATTTCCTGTACTTCCCCGAGGCCTTCCGAGACAATCTTCCCTGCCTCAAGGGTAACCAGTGCGCCCAAGGCATCCTTGGCCGCCCGCAGTTCCTCACCGAGCAGACGAATCAACTCCCCCCGGCGCGGGGGCGGCACCTGGCGCCATTCCTTAAACGCCGCTTGGGAGCGGGCAATGACTGCCGGCACGTCTTCGGCCTTCAGTTCGTGGACGGCGGCGATCTCTGCACCGTCGATGGGGGAACAAACCCGCAGGGTACCACCGGTCCGTTCGCTTTCATTCAAATTCAATTCCGCCAATACTGATGCCGGATTCATCATGTCGATTTTCCTTTAGAGTAGGTTAGCTTAAGGAGCCTCGCCGTAGCGGGATCCGTTCTCGGTTTTCAAAAAGGCTTCCAGGGGAACGTCTTCCTGCTTCAGGAAGCCGTTTTGGGGCAGTGAGCCGTCACGCACCATCTCGATGACTGCCGCTACTGAGGAGGCAGTCGTCCAGGCAATGGCCCTCCGCTGCTTGCCCATGATATCGAGAGGCTTGAGGGCACGGACGAATTCGAGGCGCTGCAAGCGGCCTTCCACTTCCCCTTCCGCGGCTGCATGAATGTAGACGATGTCATCGTCAACCGGCGGCTTTGCATGAACCAGAATCTCACCGGCCTCCTGACGCCGTTCATGCATCAGCAGTTCATGGAAAAAGAAGTTCATCAGCTGCACATGCCCCGGATAGCGCATGGTCTTGTAGTCCATGTCGGGGACACGCCCATGGTAGGTTTCGCACATGGTACCGAGTCCGCCGGAGGTCGTGAAGGCCTCGAGCTCAATTCCGCCAATGACAATTTTTTCAATCCACTCCATTGGTGAAACCCATTTGACTTCACCACCTTCGAGAACCTGGCAGTCATTGAGGTATTCATTGACCACGCCTTCTGGGGACCAGTTGAAGGAATAGCCCATGAGGCCGGCTGGGTGTTGGGGAAGCGCACCCACACGCATCTTGCAGGAGCGGCAGTTGGCGAATTGGCTGATCAGGTGCGCCCCGACAATGCCAATGAATCCCGGGGCCAGTCCGCATTGCGGTGCCATCAGTCCCCTCGAGGACTCCGCCAATTTACGGATAGCCTGGGTCGTCGGGACATCTTCCGTCAAATCGAAGTAATGCAAACCCAGCTCATGCGCCACCTCTGCGACGCCACGGTTTAAAAAATAGGGCAGACAGGAAAGGACCGCGTCCCGGTTCGCCAGCGCTTTCTGGAGGCTGGTCTTGTCAGCGACATCCGTCGCCTCAATGGCAAACGGCAGTCCCTCGAATTTCCGGGTATCGAATCCTGTCACTTCAAATCCCGAACCATGGAGCAGCTCACCAGCCAGCCGGCCGACCTTGCCCAGACCGAGGACAGCTATCTTTTTCAAGCCTTTCGTGGAAGAGGTGTTCGTTCCGTCTGAAGCCGACGATTCCGGGACCAGTGAAGCATTTTTCATGGAAAGAATGGGGTAGGGGGTTATCCGGCCCGACTCAACAGGCTGGTCCTGTATTCAGACATTCAATAGCCGTTGCGTCAACAGTTGTCAGCCGATTGAAAGGCACCGCTTTCCGTCCTATTAGGATTGCTGTTCCTGATGCTCCCGGCCAGTGCCCCAATTGCGAATAGCTCCCATCCAAACGGGATATAGCCGCCATATCCAGCCAGCGGCATTTCAAAAACATGGAGCACCTCCAGGTAGGGAATGGAGTAAATCCATTTCGGGTAGGCGTAGATATTCCACATCTCCCAGAAGAATCCGCAAACCAGGGCACCGAGCCCGAAGGCGATGGTGTTTGACAAGGTACCATAGGCAACCTGCCTGATAAGGGAGGGCCGTCCGCGGAGGGCATTGAGCGGATCCAGAATGAAGAAAACCGATAACCACATGAGGGGGAAGAAAATCCTTGGGAAGGCCAGCATCAGGCCCAGCATGATCCAGCCGCTTGCGCACAGCCCGAGCAACAAGTTGCGACCCAGTTGGCAGTTCCACCGTCCTTTGAGGTTCTTTATCCAGCCAACCGTGAGGAGAAGTTCAGCCGTTCCAAACACCGCTGGAATGACCGTTGAGAAGGATAAGGAGGAAAAGAGAAAGTACTCCAAATCCGTGAACGACTCTCGTCCGAGATAACTCCAGTTCTGGGTGACCAGGTTCAGCACCTCAAACAGCCACCAAACCGGAATCGAAAGCAGGAAAAGTCCGGCATAACGGAGCCTGCTCCGATGGATCAGTGAGGTGCCGCAGCGCTGAAAGACCCATCCGTCAACCACCAGGCAGTAACCGAGCCACTGCGGAAAGAACAGCCAGTGCGTGCGCAGTCCTTCCAGTCCCCAGTTGAGGACCCAGGCCACCGCCACCAGGACCAGGCCGATCCAGAATCGGATCGGGAAACTCCCTTTATGCGCAGCGGTTGGGCTCATGGTGCAAGGTATCTGCCAGCATAGTGACAGGGGTCTTTACGCTGCAATGAAAAAGCCCGGAATTGCCAAGCGCATGCAGCGCTGTGTTGGTCCAGAGTAGGTACGCCGACCTGCCTGTTGTCGTAGCGAATCTACTAGATTGAATAGCAGAGACTGGGCTATCTGGGATTCTTCCTGTTCAGGCCGCCTTCGAAGATATTACCCCCCGGCAGGAAGAGAAACAGTTTCCCGCGGCGATCACTTTCGCCAATAAAGATGGTTCCATCGGATCCAGTTGCCATGGCATCAAACTGGTAGGCCCTCTTGGCATAATAGGGGCTCCGGTCGACAGAGATGTAGCTCCAGTTCGTATAGCCATCATTTGCTTTCGTATCCCAGGAAACCAGTTTGCAAGGTTCGCCCAGTTCACCGCAGATCATGTAAAGGGTACCGTCGATTCCCATGGTCGCCGCCCGGACCCGCCGGGCAATCCTGGGCTTGCCCATGTCTTTGACGGATTCTGAAACCATGTCCAGTTGGAAAAGGAAGCCGTCTGATGTAGTTCCCCAGATCACGTCGCCCTTGCCGTGAATCAGCTGCTCAACGACCGGGTATCCATAATAGTTCCATGACTCAAAATACTCCCCCGGGATAGCACAGGAAAGTGCTTCAAATGCTTGTTCAACAATATCGAAGCGAATGATGCGTCCCTCGTCACCGGATGTAATGACATCACCATTTTCAAGACAGAGTAGGGCACGGGGAACGGTACGCCATGTTCGCTCGGGTCCAGAGTAGACCTTCTGGGAAAGGATTGGCCCATAGTTGTCCACTTTTCCTGTGGTTGGATTCAGGCGGAAGAAATCGGCGTCCGGATAGGTGATTCCATAGATGTTGTTGTCCGCCGGATTGAACGTCAAAGCGTAGATCGAGTTGTTCGCCTTGATCAGGCCGAGGTCCTCAACGGTGGCCTCGTCCTCAGGCAGATAGACGGCCTCATCCGCTGCTCCGGTGGTATAGCGGTAAATCCTCCCTCCAGTGAACTTGGCATGGTGGTTCTTAATGTCTTTCCATAGAGCTTTTTCAATTTGCCGATGACCACCGGGAATGTCCCGGGTGAGCGAAATTTCATCCAGCAGGTTCAGGCCTGTCCCGATATATAGATGACCTTGATCATCGGTCACCAGTGTATGGTGAACGCCCTGGGAATCGGGGATTTGTCCCAATGGCCGAACTTTGTTAATGTGGGGATCGTACAGGAAGAGATAGGATTGTTTTCCGCTGGTTGCTCCATAGACATAGCGACTGTCCGCGGGTCGAAGGAGGGCGGAAATGCGGCTATGGTCGGCTGGTATTTCAGTTGCTCCCGGGTAACCCAGATCGCGGAAGTCCAAGCGGTGATTGTCATAGTTGGGGCTGACCCATTTTTGGCCAAAGGCGAGACAGGACAGGTTCAACAGGAGGATGATTGCAATTCGTTTCATGGCAATGGTTCCTTAGTAAGAAGTTGTCGGAAGGGGCATGCTCAGCAGGGCCATTGAATAGTGCCAAGTCTCCTCAATCTCACCGGCGATGTACTGTTCATCGTGTTCCTCGATAGCCCCGACGAAATAGAGCTTATTGTCCAAGTGGCTGTAAACGGCTCCACCAAGGCCAAATACAGGCAATCCTTTTGAAGTCTTCATGAGACCGAGTTCCTTCCGCTTGCCGGAATCGATATCATACTCAATTAAAACCGAAAGCGGGGGCGTTTTCCTTTCGGTGACCTTGTTGGTGAAATTTCTCTCATCCTTCACATCCCATGATTCAGCGGAGTAGTCGAAAGCGACGGAAGTCACGGGTGCGTAATAGGCTCGATTGTTGGGAGCCAGGGTAAAGGCCAGGGTCGCGATCGGAATCTTCTTCGGGTCGTCGTCGAGGTAGCGGTCCGCACACATCAGGGAAAGCGATTCGATTTCGCCTTCCTCCCCCGAGTTGGGATCAAACCGGAATAGCCGGCAATCCGCGTTGGTGATTCCATAGAAAACTTTTTCATCATCCTTCCACTCGAGGATACGCCAGAGGGTCTTGCGATCGATTTTGGGATTGGACATGGTTCGCGGCGATACCCGGGGATCGTTGGGTACCCGAAGGTTGTAGAGATCGTGTATGCGGTCTGTCTCCGGATCATACTTCCAGACGCGATTTACCGGGAAGGCTCCGTAAATGTTCCCTTTGTCATCAGCTACGATAGTGCGGCAGATGTCCCAGTCATCGACCCGGCCCTTGGAGACGGTGATGTTCTGCTCCATGTCGTACATGTAAAGATGCCCATCCTCGGCAAGCCCGTAGATCCGCTGGCGCTTGTTGTCCATGGCGATACCTAGCAGTCCTGCATGCCGGGAAATCATGCCCAGGTTCGTCAGCTTGCGGGTGTCTGGCTCATACTTGAACCAGTGGGCTCCACGGTAACTGTAGGGATCGATGCACTCCGGACCATTGTCTTCACAGAAGTCCCCGAAATAGATATTCCCCTCAGCGTCTTCCACAAAGGGAACATGTATCTTGCCACTGGTCCTGATTCCCTCACCGCGCTCACCTTTGAATATGGATAGGTCGGCAATGTGAATCATGGTGTTCGTTGCGGGATCAAATTCATAGAAATTTGCCGCGTCTGCGTGGGTGCATAACCCAATGTAGATTTTTCCCGACTTTGCCGTGTAGACGCCACTCCACATGCTGTCAGGTTTTCGCCCGCCCGGGAAACGGAATGCCTCCAGTTCAATTGAATCTTGGGCAGTGGCCGGGGTCAGCAGACTCGAAACCGGTACAATGAAGGAGAGAACAAGGAATTTAAGGATTCGATTTTTCATGAGAGTTGATTGCTTCTGAAGCTAGCAGGGAAGAGTGGGTACAGGTGGTATTGGATACTGAATGGGATGAGTCGATTAGCAGTTTTAATTTCATTTGTTATTTCATTTTAATTTCAAATTTTGGCAAGATTTATTCTTGCTCCAATTTTCCCTTCAGGCAATCATCAATACGGAATAACCCCATTATAAAAGCCGATAATACCGCCAAGCCATGCACGAAAACGCAAAAGAAAATCCTGTCCGAAGCTATTTATTTCATGAAATAAACTTCTTTTCGTTTGTCTTATTCTTCTGTTTGGGTTCTTCCGTAGCCTGGGCCGAGAACCTGGTCACCAACGGGGATTTCAGTACGGGTGACCTGACAGGTTGGGCCACGACGGAGACAGCTCCGGTCACAATAACCCATGATGGAACGGAGGGAAACCCATCTGGTTCTGCGCTTCTGGCCCGCAACGACTCCAGCTTGTCGGCGAATGCCAACTACCTCTACCAGGTTATACCGGTTACATCCGGTCAGCAATACAAGCTGGATGCGGAATGGAAGGGGGACCTGCTCAATGGGGGTACGGGCCGCAACTGGGCGGAAGTGTTTGTTTCCTTTGCCGCATCCCCGACAGCGACGCCCTCCGGTATTATCTACAAGAAGGCCAGTGACGGTGGTCCCAATGACCAACCGATGCCCTGGGACTGGGAGAGCGTCCTGCTTTCACCCGACAACGGGGCGTCCCCGGAGGACGGCATCTTTACCGCCACTGGCGACTACATGGTCATCGGATTCAACCTTGGGGGCCGCGCTGTTTCCAGCAACAACACCCAGCCCGGATTCTTCTGGGTCGATAATGTCAGTGTGTCGCCCTATCCACCAAACCAGGTCCCGATTGTCACCGACCTGGCGGTTGCGGGGGAGGAACTTTCGGTCACCGGCCAAGACGGGCCCCCGAATGGAGCCTACCAGATCCTGCATACCAGCAATCTTGCTGCGAACCATGCAGATTGGTCAGAAATTGCCATTGAAGCATTTGATGCGGAAGGCGGGTTTGCCTTCTCGACAGACCTGACGGCCAACCCGGCGAACTTCTATCGGATAGGTGTATTGTCCCGGGTCAGTTCGCCCAGCATTACCGTTCAGCCCTTCGACATCGCAACGACTGAGGGGAAGTCTGTCACCTTCAGTGTCAGCGCGGATGGCCTGGAGCCGTTGAGCTACCAATGGTACTTCAATTCCGGAATCCTGGAGGGCGAGACAGGCGATACGCTTTCCTTGTCCGATGTGCAGTTGGACGATGTTGGTGACTACACCGTAGTCGTCATGAACCGATTCGGAGAAGTCACCAGTGAGGTTGCCAGCTTGTCCATCATTGAGGACTCCGGGCTTGTTGTTGATGGATATGCCGCCATGAACGGCGGAACCACCGGTGGCGGCAATGCAACGCCGGTCACCGTCACCACCGCGGCTGAGTTCAAGTCACTCGCGGAGAACAATACCCCGGCAGTCATCATCGTCCAGGGGCGGCTCAATGTGGGATCGGTGAACATCGGTTCCAACAAGACGATTATCGGAGCGGACTCCCAATCCGGGTTGTATGGTGGGAATGGCCTTAGTGTCGATGGATCGAACTACATATTCAAGAACCTGACCTTTGGGCCCGCCGAGGGCGATGTCATGGAGATTTCTGGCGGGACCAATGTTTATATAACGAAGTGCGAGTTTTATGACAGCACGGATGAGCTCTGTTCGATCGTCCGGCAAGCCGACTACGTCACCATTTCCTGGAGCAAATTCTATTTCAAAAATCCTGACGGGCATTCCTTTGCCCACCTGATCGGGAATAGTGATGGCGCTACCGCCGACAGGGGCAAGCTGCATGTCACTCTGCACCACAACTGGTATTCGGATGGTCTCCGGGGAAGATTACCGCGGGTCCGGTTCGGATTTGTCCACATCTACAACAATTACTACAATGCCCCGGATTCCGGTTATTGCGTCGGCATTGGATATGAATGTCACATCCGGTTGGAGAACACGCATTTTGAAAATGTCTCCAAGCCATGGTCGGATTACGGAGGTGTGAATAATGGAGAACTTGGATGGGCCAATCTCAAGTTCACCAACGCCAGCCAGCCGACGTTCATGCCGAATACCTACCCGACAATCTTTACCCCACCTTATTCCTACACCTTGGATGATGTGGAAGCTGTTAAGAGCCTCGTCACCGCAGGGGCGGGGAATACTTGGTAGGGTAACCAAAGGCACAATCGCCAAGCCTATTGGAGAAGCCGTTTGAATAGTGCCGCCAGTGCCATAATCACTGGTAATCTGCATTATTAAACCCCCTCATATTACCAATCGGTAAATTCAGCCGATTGACTAATGGCAGGGATTTGGTCAAAACCGTAGCGGCGGGAGCTACACCCCAACTCCCAATCCTCGATTGGAGAGATCCATCGATTTCTTCCCATCGAACCAGTTCAAACCCTTCAGCTCCAAGGACCCCGCGATGAAGAATCAATCTGCCTGGAAGTACCCCTGCCAAGGGGTGTGTCTGATAATCTTGTTATCCACCTTCAATCTGCCGCTGTCTGCAGCCATGAATCCCATCTGGAACAATGCTACCAGTCATGCCGAGAATTGGTTGAATTTGGGCTGGTTTGGATGGTTCAAGGAGACCTCGGCTGAATGGATCTATCATGCCGAGCATGGGAATCAGTATGTTTCCGGTACGTCGCAGGCGAGTCTGTTTCTCTACGACGTGGAAACCGCCGGCTGGTTCTGGACCAGTAATTCCGTATATCCATACCTCTACCGGTTCGGAACAAACCAGGGCTGGTACTGGTATTACCGCAATGCAGAACCGGGCAACCGCTGGTTCAAGCGCATGAGTGATTCGGCCGACCATCTTGAGACGGAGATGTTCGGTTCTGCCCCGAATGCACCGACCATGCTCAATGTTTCCTCAATTACCGCGACCGGTGCCGTGTTGACCTGGCGGGATCAGTCGGACAACGAAAGTAGTTTTGTCGTCGGCCGGTATCTGAATCTTTTTCCCACCGGATCCTTGTGGAGCAAGTTTGGGGAAGTCCCGGCCAATACGACTCAATATACCTTCTCAGGTTTGAGTCCCGATACCCTTTACACTGTCTATGTCCGTGCGGTGAATGACTTCGGGTTCGCGACTTCGACCAGTACGGCTTTCAGGACTTTGAGCCAGACAGTCGCGTTGGCGGCTCCGACAAACCTGACCCTGACCCCGCTCACCCTCAGCTCGGTTCAGCTTGACTGGGATGATAATGCCACCAGTGAGACAGCTTACCACATTAGCTTTTCCACTACTGGTCCGTCAGGCCCGTTCACGGAATTGCCAGCCTTGCCTGCCAATACGGAAAGTGAACCGCTGACTCAATTATCTCCGTGCCAGACCTATTGGATAAAGGTCCGTGCGGCTTCCGGGAATAGCTACTCCGACTATTCAAACACGGTCAGTGTCAACGTCGATACAACGGCGACGATAATCTTTAACAACAGTGCCATCTCACCATTTTCGCCCAGCATGGGATTTCCTACCTATGTCGGCTGCTGGAACAGTGGCACATTTACGGGAGGGTTGGCTATTTTCGACGACGACGGCAATGGCATCCTCGATAACGAATCCGGCAGCAATTCATATGTCTTCCCGCGGGAAGCTGAGCAAACCGCTCCCTTGCAGAGTACATGGACTTTGAAAGCCGGTCGGGCATTCGAACAGGATGCCAACCTTGTCTTGTTTTTCCGGTTCAGCAGTTGGGCCACCTACACGCGTGACCAGTACATCGCCGTGTACTTGAGGGTGTCCAATGGGATTGTCACTCCGGTTTCGATGCGCGGTGGTGACATGTTCCATCCGGTTAACGGCCTATTCGGTCAGGAAGACGGCATTGTCATGTATGGTGCGGTGTTGAACAATCAGTTAAGTATCGATTATGGCCAGCTTCCGGGGGCGGAGGTTGGTGTCCTGCAAGGTTCAGCTTCCGCATTCATGGCCTTTGTCGCTCCGGCCCTGGTCAACCCGACGACGTACAGCGCGGATGTCTACATTACCTTCAATGTCCCGATATACACGGATTGATAGCCGTCATTCCCTCAGGCTACCGGGTCTGGGCTAACCTGCCCAAGGGGTAAATTTCCTTGCCCGGCTAAGGAGATAAGATTACCTTATCACCATTAGTACTGTAGATGGAATTGGGTCTGCATGGGTTCTATCGACGCCCAGTTTTGGGCGACTGGCCGCATGTGGCTTCCTGATTCTTCCTCAACAAACTCTCTCATCCCGATTATCGGACATATCATCATGCATCGAAAAATCTTCCTCCTTCTTCTGCTGACAAACTGTTCCCTGATTACCCTTTCGGAGGCGGCAACGGATATCCTCTTCGCCATCAAGGAGCAGGTCTTCGAGCAGAATGGCAACAATCTGGCCTTTGCCCCGCAGGCCTACCGGTTCTTTGCCGGAGCTGAGGGAGACGGCGATTTGACTGCGCTTACGGTCACTTATCCCGGCAGTGGAGGTCCCTTTCCGGTCCCGGGCTCCCCGGGGGAGTTTGGCCTCGAATCGCCCGACTATGCCACCATCGAGGAACTGAATGCCGTTTACCCGAACGGAGACATCACCTTCAGCCTGACTGACAATGGTTCGACCCAGGACCTGGGGCCCTTCAGCATTAGCGGAGATGCCTATCCGGTTACGCCCAACATTTCCAATGCCCTTGAATTCCAGGACAGTGACTACTCCCAGGATTTCCAGCTAAACTGGAATGCCTTCTTTGGGGCTGGTGACGAGGATCGGATCCTCCTTCAGATCTGGGACAATCAAGCGGATTCTGAATTGATTTCCTCCGGTTTCCTGGATGCCACCGCAACCTCCTTCACCATCCCCGGGGGAACGCTCTCGGTGGACCGGTATTATGACATCGAACTCCTGTTCATCAACAGCAGCACCGGAGCCACCAACCCGCAGACAGTCGTCGGCTACCTGACAACTACCCGTGTTCTCCTATCCACACATACGAGTGATACCCGCTTGTCGCTGTACAAATGGCGGGCCCAGCAGCAGCTTTCCTCGACCGGAGACTACACAGATCCGAATTACCGGTTTCTGTCGGTTGTGACAGGCGCTTCCAAAACAGTGGCAGGAGCATCACTCGATACACCCGTCTCGGATATATTGGCCTCCTATTTCCCATTCGGGGAGAATGCCTACATCCTCGCGAGCCCGTTTGGACCGAAGGAAACCCTGGATACAACCTATCCCGCCGGCGAGTATACCTTTATTGTCACGGAAGACAGTGTTAATACCGCATACGGGCCCTTTAACTTGCCCGGTGACGACTATCCCTCAAATCCCCAGATAATAAATTTTGCCGAACTGCAAACGATTGACCCGAGTGAATCCCAGACCATCACATGGGATTCAACGCCCATCGGTGTCAGTTTCATTGAAGTGTTTGTCCTTGATGGGGACAATAACCGGATCTGGTATGAGTCCTTCGGTCCGGGTTTCACGACTACCCAGTTACCCGCAAACACAATATCCCTTGAGGGAACCTATCGCCTGGTTATCCGGTATTGGGCGCCGAAAGTTACCAACGAGCGACCCCCGACCGCACTTGGTTACCTCTCCTCGACCAACATGGCATTAGGTACCAGCCAAGGGGGAGGGGACCCTGTGATTGAGCTGGCCTATGTCGTCAAGACGCAGAATTTCAGTCAGGAAGGAAGCGCTGCTCCTCAGGCCCCTTATTCATGGAGCATGAATGCCGGCTTGTCCGGCAGTGACAACATCGTTTCGGCTTCTTTTGTCCATCCATCCGGAACCGATGTGCTTGATGGCTTCGAAGGCGAGTACGATTTGGACGGTATGGATTATGGGAGTCAGTCTGAACTCGATTCAGTCTATCCGGACGGGGAGTTTGACTTACTCGTTTCCACTGGTGGTCCTTCACAATCACTGGGTCCATTCCAGATTACGGGCAGTGCTTACCCCAATGCGCCGCATATCCAGAACGCACTTGATCTGGAAACACATGACCTCACCCAGGACTTTGAGCTGACATGGAATGCGTTTAGCTCCGCTGACGAATTTGATGAGATATTGGTCGAGGTATATGATGAGACGTTGGATGAGGGCGTTATTTTCGAGCGATTGGCCCCAACAGCCACTTCGTTTGTCATACCCGGCAACCAGTTGCAGCCGGACCGGTATTACGAGATCATTGTTTTATTCGTCAACCGGGTCGACGCCCTCGATTCGCCGGAGGCGATCATCGGCTACCTTTCCGTAACGGAATTCAGGCTCTCCACCCATACCAGTGACACGGACATTTTGTTTTACAAGCGACATCAACTTGAGCAAACGGGTGTCGACCAATTGGAGGATCTGGGTTACGCTCAGCTGGTCTTTGTTCGCGGCAACTCCAGGAGTGTCGATTACGGGGAGTTGTTTACACCGCTTTCCATAACTCCCTTGATAAATACAGCCCCCAACACCTTGATTCTCGCTCCCGGATTTGGACCGAAGGAGGTCATGGATGCGGATTATCCGGCAGGTGAATACGGTATCGGTCTGAACGAAGACGGACAGTACACTTACTACGGGCCTTACGTGCTTTCAGAGGATGCTTATCCGGAAGCACCTCTCTTTCAGAATTTCAGTGAGTTGCAAAACGTCGACGCCAGTCAGGAGCAACAAATCAACTGGAGCGCTTCTCCGGATGGGGTGGGTGCTGTCACTCTGCAAATCCGGGATGCTTCATTCAGAGTGATTTGGTCGGAGACATTGCCTCCAGAAGCGACCGGCACGGTGATTCCGGCAAGTACCTTGTCGAAGAGCAGCAGCTACAGGTTTTCTTTGCAGTTCTGGGTGGAATCATCTGGAAGTGAGATGCCCGATGCCAGTGTTGGTTATGGAACGATCACCCGGATCAATGTTCAAACCCTTCCGTACTCGGCTGCCTACGCTTCCTGGCTGACCCAGTATTTCTCGGCGGAGCAGATCGCAGACCTTGCCATCGTTGGCGAGATGGTGGACTACGACGGGGACAAGCTGAACAACTACTTTGAGTTCCTGGCTCAATTCGATCCGACGGACAATACCTCAACGCTTACGGTTGATTTCTCTTTCGGCGTCTCGGATATGTTGAGAGTCAGCCCGCTGGCAGTCGGGCTTCCGCTGGAAGTTCAATCCAGTACAAATCTTGTCGACTGGAATCCGGTTGGGGCCGAGTCGTACGAGATCATTGGTGAGGAACTTCAACTGGATCTGCAGCCGTTCCTGCCCGATACCTTCTTCCGGATCGTGCTGACTGAATAAGCGCCCTGAGGTATTTGAAGTGAGAGACTCACGTCTTCTTACCCGTACTCACCTGATGTTGGGGAAAGCGTCTAAACAGCCGGGGTGGGGGACAAGCCAATCCAAACACTGTCGAATCGCTCGACCACGATGCACTTTGACAAGGTTGGTTCGTGAGTTGGATCCTGGCTTGAGTCTATGGGAATGCGTTATTCCAATAGTAAATTCTGCCTGACTTGCAGGCCTGGCAGTCAGGTAATTTGGCTAGAGTCGTCCACTGATTCCAATCGTGAAGTTAATCCCGTATGAACTCGTCTCGCTCCGGCCGACCAATTGTCCGTAATACGGGAGTTCTCCTCCATCTGCCAAAATATAGGTATCCAAAGGATTGCTCTCAGTAATGTTACGTGCCGAAAAGTCGACCGACAGGTTTTTCGTGATGCGAAAGGATGCTGTTAAATCCAGGCGCAGATCTGCCGGCGATACCCTCTTTATCTCACGTAATTCACTTGCAGGTATTGGATCATCCAGTGTTCCGGGCTGGTACCAAGCCGGATTTCCGATGCGTGGATCGCTCCAGATAATCCCATCTAAAAGGTCTCTTGTGCGCTCGTTGCGCCAGGTAAAGTTAAGCTGAACCTGGAGGCGCTTGTAGCTGATACTGACCCCTCCAGATGCATTGAGCTCCGGAGAGCGGTCTTCTTCTATGTCGAGTAGATCCGATTCATTTTCCGCAATCTTCACGTCTTCAAACCGCTGGGATAGGGAACCATACAAGTAGACATGTTTGCCCCAAATGCCCAGGAAACTCAAGTCGTGCCGAGCCTCGAGTTCATATCCATAATTAATGAAGGTGCTCAAGGAAGTAATGTCAGAGGAAACCTCCCATTCCTCATCCCAATACTCGGAGCCGGGACCGTAGCCCAGATCTCCCATGAGGAACTCCCAGTTCTCCCTGTCGGTCGAGGGCAAGAAGGTGACATTCACAGCCCGGTTTTTCTCCGTGTCATAAAATCCGTTCATGGAGAATTTGCCCCCGGTTGTGGTGTAGTAGGTCAAACCGGCATTCCAGGAGACGGTCCTCGCGATATCCAGATTCGGATTTGTTACCCTGAGTTCACCACCATATCCGCTTTCATCGGAGATGAAGTCAAACCTGCGAAGGGTTCCTCCAGCTCCACCGGAACTTTCAAATGGGGGATTGGAGTAGCTGATTGACCACGATGCCCGCGCAACCAGCTTTTCCGTAATGTCAAAGGACGCGCTGATGATGGGTTGGGGCTGCCCTCGGGAAGCTTCATTTATCTGGAAATCCTTTACGTACTCAAGCTGTGTTGCCCGCAATGTGCGAGGCTGCACCCTCTGGTAATCGGCAGCTGAAAAGAGCGTACCGTCCGCATAGATGGCGCCCAGTTGCTCGAAGTAACCATAGAAGGTGGCGAAATTTGCCCGTAATGCGGGGTCCGAGATGGAATCCAAACCGGGTCGCGTCGTCACGTCCATGAAATCGGGGGTGATGTCTTCAAATCCCGGAGCTAGATCAAGATCCTCTGGCCATGCCTCGATTACATCTGGAAACCCGTCCTGGTTCTCATCCCGAGGGTAAAAAAGCCGTCTCCAGCGACGGTTTATGGTGGGATTATTCCCTGCTCGCTCCCTTTCAGTGTAGCGGAACCCTCCAATAACGGATAGGCGTCCTTCAAAGAAGTCCCCCTCCAGTTGGGCGTATACCGCAGTTTTTGTCTCCAGGATGGCTTTTGAGGTATTCACCTCCTCTATGTAGTTACTTGCAGCTACGGAACGTTCTGTTCCTGAACCACCAAGCGGGACATCATCGTTTGTGTCACTGAATGCGCCCGGATTATTAATATGATAACTATACAGCTTGAATACGTCTGGCCATTCCAACGGATTTAAGCCAAATCCGGGATCGACTCCGGCATAGGTCTCATCCCGGAAGTCGTCGATATCCAACGGAGCGTTTTCCTCCTCGCCGACATAGAGGAATTGGTAGTTTGAACCTCGACCAAACTTGCGCTCATCCCGTTCCTCCCAGTCTGCACCGGCTTTCACGGCAAGGTTCATAAATCCGATCGGCAGAAAGTCGAGGTCCCGCCTCACATCAAATTTTACCGAATGAACTTCACTCAAGGAGTTGATTCCTGCAGCACGGACTTTCAAGGTCGCTGCTGTTGGATCCTCCGGGTCATAGTTGGCAATCCCGTAGTTTGTGAGATCGGCAATATCAACCTGTTCCCGATCCACCACATTCCCCTCTTCGTCCAAGATATCGCGGTAGTGATAGATATTCTGGGGTACGCCTAGATCATCGATTTCCAGAAACTCTGTAAAATCGATTCCGCCCATGGACAGTTCGACAACTGAAAAATGACCTTTCTCCGCCGTGTTAATGTCACTCTCGGATCGAGAGTAGCTGTAATGGGCTCTTACGTTCCAAGGCCCCCTGATATACTGGGCCCTGATATATGCAGTTTGAGAGATCCCTTCACGACTAAATGCATCGGTATCCAGCCGGACACCTCCCGTATCGCTGAATACAAAGTCTTCTCCGAATACCGTAGGGGCCCCGATCGTTTGATGAACCCGGCGCTTGGCGTCCTGGTCCTCAAAGGTGGAGACGCTGTAGTTCGTCGTCAGGAGAAGTCCTTTCAGAGGACGCCAGTCCAATTTGATTCCCCCGGAAAGCTTTCTGGAAATCCTTGGTGAATCAGTAACTTGAACACGACTGATATACGGATGGGCATAATCCCGTAGTACGCGACCAACCTCTTCGCCATCCCGGTTCACGAAAATGGGTAATTGGTTGTAGTTCTCAATGTCTTCCGGTGCCCATGCTCCAAGGTTGTTACCCTCACGGTCATACCGGGGAAGCCGCTTTACTTTTTCCAGGACCTCTTCCAGTCGCGATTCCGGCACACCGGCTGCCGTATACATCTGCACGAACTCTTCTTCCGTCCAGTTTGTCCAGTCGGCTCCATAGGTATCCTGCCACTGGTTGAACTGAGGATCGTTGACAAGCCAATAGGTGCGGTCTCCAAATACCGTCTCGTCTGCTTCCCGTTCAACCGGATGCCAGCCTTCCGGACTCCTGCTCACATTGACCCTGAGGCGATCATTCTCACTAGCCTGGTTCGCGCTCGCAAGGGTGAAGGTAAGGCCGATTTTATCATTCAAGGGAAGTGCATAAGTAAGATCCGCGTTGGGGAGGATCTTGTAAGTCTGTTTGTTCATCGGCCCCGGTGTCTTTTGAAAGGGCTTGAGCTCCTGTTCGGTGTTCGCGGAGACGCTGACCCGAAAGCTCAGCGTTGGCTTTGGATACTCAAATGCGGTTTTGCTGATCAGGTTGACGGTACCTCCGATCCCTGCATTGGGCTGGTCAGGTGTTGGTACCTTGATGACTTCTATTCGGGAAGCATTGTTGATGGAGAGCATGTCAAGGCCGATAGCTGGATCCAGCGTTCCCGGAGCAGCATTGGCGATTGGGATTCCGTCAATGGTGATGGCTGTTTCGTTCGCCCCGTATCCACGAATGGAAATAGTGTTGGCGTCTGCGCCTGAAGAATAGTTACCCCCGGCATCTCCACTCCCTCCATACCCAATGGTTACTCCCGGTATATACTTCACGAATTCTCCAATATTTCCCTGGGCAATCAGTCCATAGGCATCCGTATCGACAACGTTTTTGAGATTAACCGAATACCGCTCCTCCTGAATCGCCAGTTCTGAAACCTCCTGAAATGTTGGCCTGACTACATACTCCTCTAATTCGTATACATATTCCTCATCCGATCGGACATCCATTAGTCGGAAGTCGTGTTCAGCGGTCTCTCCTGCAGTGACGGTAACGGTTTTCGTTTCTGTTCGTTTCCCCGTAAAGCTGACCCGTAAGGTCACTTCGCCAGCAGGAACGTTAATCAACCGATATTCGCCAAACTGGTTGCTGAAGGCACGGTTATTGCCGCCGACGACAGATACTTGAACACGGTTCATGTAGAGCCCCGTATTGGGATTGAATACCCGCCCTTGAATCGATCCAGTCATCGTGGACCCGGGAGAATTGGCAGTTGATTGGGCGAACATCCCAGTAACCAGAACACCCGAAGCCAGCATGAAGACAGGGACTAGCTTAAGGAGCACCCGTACGGGAAGAAATTGATAGATTAGAGAGACCTTTGGAACACAGCGTTGGGTGACGCACATAGTGGGTGTGGGATGGGTTTGGGGTGGGGGACCTTCGCGGTAGCGACTTCGCCCGTTGGTTGAAGGAGAAAGAATTTCATGCCAGTGAAATAGTCCCCGGTCAAGAAATTTCACCATGATATAAAGTAAACAATTAATATGAAATAAAACTATTTCACTAACATAATCTTCTTAGACCCTTTATTATATTGACTAGAGCCGTATGAGTTGTGATTAAGAGTTAGCGAATTATTGATGAAAATCAGATGAATTAATAATTCTACAGATCATTCCTTATTGCCAACACAATCTGAAATACCCCATGAAAACCATCACTTGGAATACTCGCAGCCTGCGCTCAGCAGGTGTCCTGTTATGCGCATGCACCCTTTTTTGCTCCATGAGGATGCATGCTGAACTTATTGCCTACGAAGGGTTCGATTACACTGCCGGAACAATCCTGGGGCCGAATGACCTGATTGGTGAAGGTGAACTCGGCAATGGTTGGGAAGGGGTCTGGATCCGGTCGCGAAATTCAACCCCTAGTGGATATGCTCCGTTGCAGGATGGAAGTTTGTCCTATACTGATGCCTATGGAAGCACGCTCATAACTTCGGGTAATCACGTCCTGGTATCGGGACAGACTATGACAGAAGGCGGACAGAATACGACAGTTGGTCGCGATTTGGCCGGGCTGGAATCAACGCCTGGGAGCGTGTATTACATCTCCTTTATTGCCCAACGTCTCGGAGATCCGGTGGATATGAGCAATGCGTATTGGGACACCCTTGATCCCCCGGGATACATTTATGGAACAAATGCCTATCCCCGGGCAGCGGGAGTCCGCTTCCTGCCAGATGCCGGCAACAATAAACTGAGTGCGCTCGTGGGTCGGTTTTCGAATCAGCCGACGGGTGTCTGGACGCTAGCAGGAGAAGCCCTCACGGGAGACAATGATATTGAAAGTGATGTTCCCCTTACAGAGACATCCTTTATTGTGGTCAGGATCGAATATTTTGACGGGGGACCAGGTGTCGACTCAGGGGGTAACCCGATTGACGTCATTGGGACAACCGTCAGCCTCTGGGTGAATCCGGAAAACCTCAAAATTGAGACTGCTCCCGTTGGCACGGCAACGCCGGTCGATGAAGATCTTGGTGATCAGCCGGTCCTTTGGGGGATTGATGGAATTGGGATTGAAGGTAACAATGAGTCGGTCACTCCCGAGGGATTTGTCACGCGCGCCGTCTCCAAGATTGCAGTCGATGAATTGCGCATCGGCACAACTTGGGATGATGTAACTCCCAGTGAGGGTGGTTCGTCCCCGATGTGGGCTCATTATCCAATCCAACCAGATGGTTCTTCAGTCGATACGGGCGGACTTGTCGGGTGGATCGATTATTCTGGTTCGGATTTTGTCTTTAGCTACAGTCTCGGCAAGTATATCTACATGCCTCAGGCTTATGTAAGCACATTGGGGGCCTGGTTCTTCATTCTCGGTGAGAGCACCCCACAGTCAGGTGAGTCATTGTGGGCTGGATACAGCAAGGACGCTGAAGGTTATGTCGACACAATGGGCCTGTTGGGTTGGATATGGGTTGGACCACAAGGTTACATATACAGCTTTGACCTTGGAAAGTATATTTACCTTCCGGAGGAATTTGTCATTTCCAGTGGTGCCTGGGCCTATGCCGGCGTTGAGTAGCCCCTTCTGCTCCAAATAACCAGGACTTTTTGCTTCAGCTGCTGACGTTACTCGCTTCCGGCGACAATCGCGGTATCCCCGAGTCCTTCGGGGCCCATGCTCTGGTAGCCGCCATCGACTGGCAGGTCGGTGCCGGTTATGAAGGACGCATCATCGCTGAGGAGAAACAGGACCGGCTTGGCGACTTCCTCGACGAAGCCCAGGCGTCTCAACATATGATACGCGCCCCAGACCGGGGTATACTTTTCCCGGTCGCCACCGGCTGCCTTGTCCACTTCCCGGGTCCAAATCCAGCCGGGGCTGACAGAGTTGACGCGGATCCCTTTCGAAGCCAGGTCCAATGCGGAGCACTTGGTCAATTGATTGACGGCCCCCTTGGCGCAGTTGTAGGTCCATCGCTCCTTTTGCGCAACAAAGCCTGAAATGCTGGAAACGTTAACGATACTGCCTGCCCCGGACTTTTCCATGTGGGGAGTTACCAGTTGAGTCATCAAGGCGTAGGCAATTGGCCCGACAGCGTAAGTATGCTCCCAGTCTTCTGGTTTGGCATCGAGCGCCTTGGCGAGAAAAGAGAAGGCATTATTAACCAGATAGTTGATTGTGCCCCACTTGTCGGCCGTTGCCTCCACGACATGTTGACAAAACGCCTCGTCTTTCATGTTGCCGGGGAAGAGCTCCACTTTGTATCCAGTCTCCTGTAACTTCTTATACGCCTCATCGCCGTCCTGTTCCAATCCAGTAATGGATACCTTGCAGCCTTCCTGGCAGAGTGCTTCAGCGATGGCATAGCCAATGCCGGCTGTGCCTCCGGTTACGATGGCGACCTTGTCTTGAAATCTTTTTGAATGACTCATTTTACTTTCCTATCTGGTTGACCGGGTTCTTTGGGGCCCCGCCCCTGAGGCAGCGGACCATCTCTTCCGCTGCGCACTTTTGCAGATTCGTAATGCTGGACTCACTGTAGTAGGACATATGCGAGGTGAGAAGGGCGTTCTCGCAGCTCAGCAGAGGATGATCCAGTGGGATGGGTTCCTCTTCGAAAACATCAATCCCGGCATAGGCGATTATCCTATTGTTCAGTGCCTCCGCCAGATCGACTGTGTTAATCAGGGGTCCCCGGGCCGTATTGATGAGGATGGAAGTTGGCTTCATCGCGGCAAGGGTATCCTTGTTGACGAGATGTTTGTTTTCCCCCGTCATGGGAGCGTTGATGCTCAAAACGTCGGCGATTGAAAACATCTCCTCAACGCTGTGCAACCGGCTGACGCCTGTTTCAGTGAACAAGGCATCGTCGACAAAGGGATCGTAGGCATGCAGCTTGAACCCGAAGGCTTTGGCTCTCCGATGAATGCCACAGGCAATGCGGCCCAGCCCGTAGGTGACAAAGTTCATTTCCCTGAAGGCATGCATGGGAGTGACTGGACTCAGGGACCAGTTTCCCTTTCGCAAGCGTTTATCGAGGGCGGGTAATTGGCGTCCCAGCGCCAATGCCAGGCTGACAGCGTGATCGGCAACTTCCTCAATGCAGTAGTCCGGAATATTGCAAACCTGGATGCCTTTAGCCGTTGCCGCCTCAAGGTCGACATTATCGTACCCGATGCCATAGCGGATGATCGCTTTGCAGTTCTCCAGTTGGTCGATCAACGCCTTAGTGAAAGGGGAGAATTGAACAAATATGCCATCCGCATCCTTGGCGTGCTGGACGATTTCATCTACCGTATCCCAGGGACCTACGGACAGGGTTGCGCCAATGGAATCCATGGCGGCCTTTTCATGAACATGGTCCGCAAAGGAATTTCTGGTTATGACAGTCTTCATGTTATCTGCTTACGGATTCAGGATTGCCTTAATGTGGTTGCCTTGAGGATTCAACATGGTGCGAAAGGCTTTTTCTCCCTCATCAAGGGTATAACGGTCTATCCAGTCCAAATTGATCTTCTGGTTTTTCAATAAATCGATCGCGATTTTGTAATCCGGTTGATTGGCCGAGTATGTCCCGAGAACCTGTTTCTCACCCAGTGTAATTCCGTAGCTGTTAAGGCTTATCTTGTCCGTGCCCAGTCCCAGCCACACGGCGCAGCCGCCCGGTCGCAGGCATTCGATGGATTGGGCTTTTGTCGATTCCGTTCCGGCAGCATCGACCACAACATCAAATCCTTCGCCTTTGGTA
The DNA here is from genome assembly GCA_040830765.1 of Puniceicoccaceae bacterium. Lineage (GTDB taxonomy): Bacteria > Verrucomicrobiota > Verrucomicrobiia > Opitutales > Oceanipulchritudinaceae > Oceanipulchritudo. Next base: position 79,607 of record JBFOMH010000026.1, read on the forward strand.
AAATCCAGCATTTGGTCCCGGTTGCTTTCGTCTCCGGCAAGGCTGGTTGCTGAAGCCCCCAGCATCTTCGCGGTATCCAGCCTTTCCTGTATCGTGTCGGTTACATAGGTCCTTGTTCCCATTAGGACCTGCAGTGCCTGCTGGCACATCAGTCCGATGGGACCGGCTCCAATAACCAGGGCATTCTGCGGGTTGGTGTGCCTCGTCAGGCTGACAACATGAACGCCATTGCCCAACGGTTCGGTCAGGCAGGCATGATTCGCGGGCAAGCTGTCCGGCCACTGGTAAAGTGCGTGGATGGGGACACTCACATACTCCGCAAATGCACCGTTGCGGTGCATGCCAAACAATTCCTTGTTCGGACACAGGTGGTAATTGCCCCGATGGCAAGTTTGACATTTGCGACAGGGAACCAGCGCACTGACGATCACCCTGTCGCCAACCCTGAAGTCCCCTCCGGTTGAAATGTCGACAATTTCGCCGCAAAACTCATGCCCGAGAATGATGGGCGGCTTTCGCCTTCGGCTTATTGACTTAAAGGATTCCAGCTCGCTCCCGCAAATTCCACAGGCAGCTACCTTGACGATGGCCTCATCCATTTGTGAGAGGCTCGGATCGGTGAATTCCTGAAGTTCTATCGTTTCCCAATCTACGTAAACGAGGGCCTTCATAAATGATAAATTCTCCTCGCGTTGGCATTGAAAAACAGCACCTGCTCGGTGTCGCTGAAATCATCCAGATAACGGGTAATCGTCTCGTACCACCTTGCGTAGGTTCCGTTCAGTGTGCAGACGGGCCAATCGCCACCAAAGAACACCCGGTCGATTGTGAATTGCTCAAAGACGGTGTCGAGGTAAGGCCGCAGGTCCTCGTACGACCAGTCCTCTCCAGCCTCATTCATGAGACCGGACACCTTGCTGGTGGTATTGGGTAGGCTCGCCAGTTGGGCGATGTATTCATCCCAGGGGGAGAGAATTCCGTCCGCGATGAAGGGCTTACCGATGTGGTTGAGGATAAAGGGGACATTGGGTGTTTGCCGGACCAGGGAGAGGACATTCTCGAATTGCTGATCCCCCTTGATGCAAATCTCAAAGTTCCAACCACACTTTTCCATCAGTTGGACGCCTTTTATAAAGTCGGGTTGCAGGCAGAATTCATCATCGTCTTCAAATTGGATAATCCTCCGAATGCCGTTAACGAGTGGGTAATCCTTCAGCTTGTCGATATCCTCCTGGGCGGCATCTCCCTTTTCCAGCGGTGCCCAGGCGGTAATGGATTGGATGCGTGAGTCTTGCGTTTGTGCGATGTCGCTCACCCACTTGACTTCATCCAGGTACTGACTGGGCTCCGCTTCGCACTGGAGGAAGACCATTTTTTCAATCTCGATGCCCTGCGTGGCCTTCTTGTAATCGGGAATCAGGTGGGGGGCATTGATGCTGGGGACATCCTTCAACCAAGGGTAATGGATGGCGTTGGGATCCCAAAGGTGCAAATGGGTGTCGATAATCGGGGTCTTATTCATCGTTCACAAGGGGGATTTAACGGGCGCATTCTCCATGAGACGGAGTATTCTGACAGTATCGGTGGATTATGTCGGTGAGGAAGACTTTGGCAACGCAATCGGATGGACATACTCGGGATCCTTCTCCTGCCGGTACTGAATGGTGGCAATCTCCTTCCATACGGCAATGAGGCCGTGCTTGGTCGGCGGGAGGTCATGCCGGATGAGGCGGTGTAACCTGGCTAACCGGTAGCACGGCACAGCGGCATACATGTGATGCTCCGTGTGGAAATTCATATGCCAGTAGAGGAATTGAACGACTGGATTAAGGGTGAACGTGCGGCAGCACAGGCGGAAGTCCGGTACAAAATCCCGCAGGCCGATATGCTGGGTATTGTTGCACAGGAAAAAGAGCCATCCACCATAGAAACGGGAACCGGTGACCAGCAGGGGCACTATCCAGTATCCACTAACCAATCCCCCCGCGATAATCAGGCCATGGCCGAGGAGTAGCACTCGTGCCCAATTTACAGGAGCCTTGCGCTTCTTCGGGTCAGACTCCGGAAACAAGGTTTCCTCCCATTCGCCTTTAAAATTCCCCAGGGCCTTCTCGATGACCCATTTTGGGGTGTAGTAAAGGTCCTTGAAATTGATGAAGGCAGAGAGGAAAAAGTGACGCACCATCAGTTTGATGGGCAGGACAACCTCCAAATCGTCTGGCGGATGCAAAGTGTACCGATGGTGGCGGATATGGCTCTCCTGGAAGGTCTCATCATTGATTATCCCGAGAAACGCGAAGATCTTGCAAAAGAAACGATTGCACCAGCGGGTTTTGAAGACGGTTCCATGCCCCAATTCATGCACGGCGTTGATCATGAAGGCGGCTACGGTCCCGTGCAGAAATACCAACAGCACGGTGGTCCAGGCGGGCCAGAATGCGAAAGAGACGATGGCCAGGGTGAGGGTGGTCAGGTAGAGGCCCAGGTATCCGCCTGTCTGCAGGGCCCCCAAGAGGTCGCTTTTGCGGTGAAGGCTCTTGAATTCCTCCTTTGATATCGGGCTGCGGTACCAGTCAATCGCCGGGGCATTGCGCTGTTTGGCTGTAAAGACGGGGAGGGCATCCGGCTCTTGGGGAAGAGGAGATGGGATCTTCATTTCGTCATCCTAACACAATCAGCAATGGATTGCTTTCTAAAATCTACGGCAATCCGTAATTATCGGCCCAAAACCATCCACGTCCTTGACTTCTCGTTGATTTAACCTAACACAGAGGCCAGTGGTTGCCGCAACGGGACAGATTCTCAAATCTCTGGACTTCAACTTACGGCGTGGACGTCTTGTCACGGGATAAGCATGCAATTCTTCCGCAATCTATCCATTCGGGCAAAGCTGATGAGCATTCTTATGTTCAGCTGTGTCATTTCGTCGGGATTGGTGGCGGTTGCCTTCCTGACCTATGAGTTGGTCAACGTCCGCAGTTCAATGGTCAAAAGGCTGCTGACCGACGCAAGAGTCATCTCGGTGAACATCCGCGAGCCGATGCTCTCCGGCAACAAGGCCGCTGCCGACGAAATCCTCGCCACGCTCAGCACCGACCGGAGCATAGTGGCCGCCTTCCTCTTTGATAGCGAAGGGGCAGTTTTTGCCACTTTCCAGAGGGATACAGAGAATCCGATGGCGGCTCCCGACCCCGATGCCAAAAAGCAAGGATTCTCCCTCGGCCAGTTACGGATTTCCGAACCCATCCAGCAGGCTAATCAGCAACTGGGGACGATTTTCATCGCCCAGGATCTTAACAAGCTGAAAATGTGGGTCTTTCCCTACGTAGGCATCCTGAGCTGGGGGCTGCTCATCTCCATCCTGGTGGCGGTGATTTTGTCCAATTTGCTGGGTCGTGTCTTCTTGAGGCCGATTCTTGAACTTGCCGCAACCACCCGGCGAATCACCCGGAAACACAACTACAGCACCAGGGCCAAGTCGTTCTACAACGATGAAGTCGGCCAGTTGATCGATTCCTTCAATGAGATGCTGTCCGTGGTTGAGAACAAGGAACACGACCTCCGCGATCGTGAACAGCGCTTCCGGGCCCTGATTGAAAATGCCTCGGACCTTATCATCATTCTCAACAGCGAGGGCCAGATCATCTATGGTAGCCCCTCCCTGAGCCGCCTGTTCAATAACGATGCCAAGGAGTATATCGGCCAGTCATTTTTTGAATTCATGCACCCTTCAGATGTCTGGCGCTGCAAACAGACCTTTCAGCGGCTGAAGAAGCGGAGCAATACGCTGCTTGGGTTTGAATTCCAGTTCAAGGGCAGGGACGGGTCATGGATGGACATTGGCGCTATTGCCCGGAACCTTCTCCATGTCAGTGGGGTCAACGGCATCGTTGTCAATGGCCGGGATGTGACCTCCCGCAAGGAACTGACCAAGGAACTCATCACCCACAGGGATGATCTTGAGCAAATGGTCGCTGCCAGAACCCAGGACCTGGAGGCCTCCCGCAAGGCAGCTCTTGACTCGATGGAGGATGCCAATCTGCAGCGACTGCGGGCTGAGGACGCACTGGCTGAGCTTACCCTGTCGCAGGAATCCCTCGCCAGGGCCAAGGATGCCGCTGAAGAGGCCAGCAAAGCCAAGAGTAACTTCATCGCCAACATGAGCCACGAGATCCGCACCCCCATGAATGCTGTCATCGGGTTGGCGGACCTGGCCTTGAAGTCGGACTCCAAAAAGAAACAGACCGACTACCTGGAGAAGATTCTCCGTGCATCGAGGATCCTTCTGGGGATCATCAATGACATCCTGGATTTCTCCAAGATTGAACAGCGCAAGGTGGAGCTGGAAGCGACAACCTTCGACCTGCACGAGGAGATGCGAACCATCAATGAAATGTTCGCACGGAACATCGAGGACAAGGGACTCTCCCTCAGGGTTGATTTCGCCCAGGATATTCCGGCTAACGTGGTCGGGGATCCGCTGCGGCTGCGCCAGATTCTCATCAACCTCTTCAGCAATGCCATCAAGTTTACTGAGAAAGGGGAAATTTCGCTTTCCGCCCGCATGGTCAAGCATGAGGAGGGCCAGATTACGCTGGAATTTTCCGTATCTGACACCGGTATCGGGATGGACGAGGAGCTCACGGCCAAGGTGTTTGAATCCTTCAAGCAGGGGGATGAGTCGACAACCCGTGTATTTGGCGGAACCGGTCTGGGCCTAGCGATCAGCAAGCACCTGGTGGAACTGATGGGCGGGACCATCTCTGCCAAAAGCTTCTACGGCAAGGGGAGTACCTTCACCTTCACCGTGGTGTTCGAGGAGGCGGTAATGGAATCGATTCCCGAGGCACCAACCGGTCTTGAAGGACTCCGGATTCTCGTCGTCGACGAGGAAAAGGAGGTTCAGGAGATGCTCTCCCATCTGCTCAAGGACTTTTCGTTTCGAACCGCTACCGCTGGTTCGGTTGACGAGGCGGTCAAGATGCTGGGGGCGGCTCCGTTTGGCGATCCGTTCCGGCTGGTCATTCTCGACTGGAACATGCCTGAAAAGAAGGGTACGGAGGCGGTCAAAATCATCACCGAACTCAATACAATCCCGCTCAAACCAAGCTACATGATCATGAGCGGCTACTGGAACGAGGAATTGCACAAGGACCTGGATGAATGTGGCGTCACCGCCTTCCTGCCCAAGCCCTTCAAGAGTTCCACCCTGCTGGACCTCATTATCCGGCAGTTCTCGGACGAGGTGATGGATGTTGTTCGAGCGGTGAAGGATTCAGATGCTTCCGGCATTCCCGACTTAAGCCATGCCAACCTGCTTCTCGCGGAGGACAATGAGCTCAACCAGGAAGTTGCCCTCGGACTGCTCGAGGAGACCCAGTGCAAGGTCTTCGTGGTCGAAAACGGTAAAGCTGCCTTGGAAGCCATAACAGAAGACACCTATGATCTGGTTCTGATGGACATCCAGATGCCTGAGTTGGACGGTTACGAAACGACCCGGCAGCTTCGCGACATGGAGTCGAGGGGAGAACTTCCGAAACGGGATAACGGCGATGCCAACGATGGCCGAATCCCCATCATTGCCATGACTGCCGGCACCCTTAGTCGGGACAAGGATCGCGCCTTCGAAGCGGGAATGGATGACCATGTATCAAAACCGGTGGATCCGAAGTTGTTTTACAAGGTACTTGCCAAGTGGCTTGGGGGCGTCGCCGCGGAAGGCTCTAGTGTCGGCAAAAAGCGGGTACTTTCCCCGAAGGACGAGACAAAGTCGGATCAATCAGAAGGCATCCTGACTTCACTGGCGCCATTCCCGGGCATTGAACTTGAAAAGGGCTTGATGCACGTCGGTGGCAATGAGGAACGCCTCGGAAAGCTGATGCTGAAATTCCGCAAGGGCCAGGCCAATGTTGTGGAGGAAATCAAGACCGCGCTCGCCGACGGCGACCGCGAACTGGCACACCGGACGGCCCATACCTTGAAAGGCCTCGCGGGAACACTCGGGGCCACCACTCTGCAGGAAGCTGCCCGAGTACTTGAAGCAGCGCTTAAGGGTGAACCGGGAAAGAAAGACGAAGACGCCCTCCTGGTGGACGTGGAGCAATCCCTTCAGGAAGTAATTGAAGGACTTGCCCCTCTGGAGACCGTTCCCTCCTCTGGCGCGAAAAAGAAGAGATCGGTCAAAATCTCCAAGAAGGAACGGACACGATTGCTGAACAAGCTCTCAAGCTTGCTGGAGGATGGCGATTCCGAGGCCATTGCCTGTTATAATGAGCTAAACGAGGCTGGAGTGTTTTCCACCGGCAGTGGCCAGCCTGACCAGCTCGGCAGCCTGATTGAAGCCTACTCGTTCGAGGAAGCCAAGGCGGTCCTGAAGACGATAATGGAGAGTCCTGAAGATGATAAGGAAGCTGTGAAAGATGACTGATAAAAAGCCCACTATTCTGGCGGTCGATGATGAACCGGCCAATCTGGACGTCCTGATCGGATTATTGAAGGACCAGTACCGGGTTAAAGTTGCCACTAACGGGGCAAATGCTTTGAAGCTGGCAACCACCAGCGAGCCACCGGACTTGGTCCTGCTCGATATCCTGATGCCGGAAATGACCGGGATCGAAGTATGCCGGGCAATGAAGGAATTCAGCCAGTTGAAGGATGTTCCGGTCATTTTTATCAGTTCCCTTGAGGAGGTTATGGACAAGGTGCAAGCCTTCACCTCAGGAGGCGTTGATTATGTCACCAAGCCGTTTCAGCCTGAGGAATTGCTGGCCCGGGTCAGCACCCACTTGACCCTCAGGAAGATGCAGAAGCAGCTTGAAGAACATAATAACCACCTCGATGAGCTGGTTCGCCGCAAAAGCCGGGAACTGGCCGAAGCGCATGACCGGCTGGACCTCGTCTCCCGGACCAAGGGGGAATTTCTCAAGCTTATCTCCCATGAGTTGCGTACCCCGGCAAACGGGGTTCTCGGAATTGCCGATATCATCATGGAGAGTTGTCCGGACAACGAGGAGATCAGCTCCCTGCGTCCCTTTTTCAAGGAATCGCAGGAACGCATGCTCTCCGTCCTGGAGGATGCGCTTCTATTGGCCGAGGTTGATTTTTCGCAAGACGACTTCAAGGCAGCGCCGGTTTCCCTGGAAATGATACTCGCCGAAGCCTTTGGCGAGGCGGTCGAGTTCGCCATTGAGCATGATGTCCAGATTGGAGACATTCCGCTGTGCGACACGGATGTGGATGGCGATGAAAAACTGTTCAGAATGTCCCTGACCGCCCTTCTAAAGACGGCTGTTATCTTTAGTGCGCCCAATGAAGAAGTGGTTGTCCGTTGTATCGATGGAGACACGACAGCTTCGCTCATTATGGAGGTCACCGGCAAGACCCTTGATGATGATATCATCGCCGGATTCTTTGACTTGTCCAGCAGCACGCGCAGCAGCACACCTGCTGAAGTCCTCGGTCTGAGACCGGTGGTGGCGGATCGGGTGGTATCCCTTTACGGGGGCTTTGTCCAGTTGCGGAATCACGACGACAGCGGAATCGTGTTGAACGTGACGATGAAAAAGTCCCTCAGCGGGTAGCTGGTTCCAGTCAATCCTGGATTGGCAGGCGAAACCAGAAGGTGCTTCCCTTGCCGATTTCACTCTCAACGCCGATGGTTCCCCCATGGGCTTCAACGGCCAGCTTGCAGAAGGTCAGGCCAAAGCCGGTGGAGTACTTCCGCTTCTTGTTGTGCATCTCAACTTGTCCGAATTTCTCGAATATCTTTTCATGATATTCGGGTGAGATACCTGGTCCGTTGTCGGTTATGGAGACTTTCACACCTTCATCGACTTTCTCCAGGACGAGACGGACCGTTCCGCTGTCAGGGGTGAACTTGACGGCATTTCCAATCAGGTTGGTGATCACCCGTTGGATGATATTCCGGTCGCACTGCAGTGACAGCGAGTCCAATGATGGTTCAAAGGCAATGCTGGCGCCAAAATCCAAGGCCTGGTAGGGGTCGGCCGTCTCCTTTGCCAGGGAGACGATATCCAGCTCTTCCATCTCCAGTGGCATTTCATTCTCATCGAAACGGCTGACATCCAGCACGGTACTCACCATCTCGATAAGCCCTGTGCAGGCTCGGGTGGCCGCGTCCAGGTGCTGCTCTGCCTTGGGATTGAGCTCACTCCTCATTTTGAGCAGTTCCAGATGGCCGTTCATGAGGGACAGCGGGGTACGCATGTCGTGGACCACCATGTGGACCAGGTTGTCCCGAAGGGCTTCCAGTTCCTGTAGCTGCTTGTATGCCGTTTCGATCTTCAGTCGTTGCCGGTTGACTTCCAGATGGGTCGCTACCCGGGCGAGGACGATTGCCGGCGTTATGGGCTTGGCGATGTAATCGACGGCGCCCAGAGCAAGTCCCTTTGTTTCATCCTGGGGCTCGCCTTTTGCGGTAATGAAGATGATGGGGATGTTCTTGGTCTCCTCCTTTTTCTTCAGTCGTCTACAGACCTCATACCCATCCATCTCCGGCATCATGATATCGAGGAGGATGAGATCCGGGGCCTCTTTTTCGCAAAGCGAAAGGGCAATCTTCCCGTTGGTCGCGATCCGGGTGCGATAGTCTGGCGATAGGCAGCCAACCAGCACATCGATATTGTCCGGGGTATCGTCAACGATGAGGAGACTTCCTTTTTTTGCTTTGTTTTTCCTTGGCATAGCCGTCTGAAGTGCCAGTCCGTGAGGTCTTGGACTGGCGAAACCTAGTTCTCTATTTGAGCATGGCATGCCTCTGGTTCAAGTCCATTCCGAACGAGATCAACCAAAAGTTCCCGCACTGGCCCGGTTTGGTGGTCCGACATTGATGTCATGGTATTGGCTATGGTTGGCTTGGGTGGTTGGAATTGCTGCTCAATCACCGGGTTCATTTGCCTCCGCCTTCAGGGCCATATCCAGTCGTTCGTTCAACTCGACTCGAGCCTGTGCCAGTACCCGCTGGGCATCCGGGTTGGGCGTGACCAAGGCCAGCTCCTCGACCAGCGTCAGTTGCTGACGTACCTGTTCAGCCGTGAGCATGCCACCCGCTGGTGCATAGAAGAAGTTCTGGTTGTTGAGGTTGATGTGGGATACGCCCGTATTTACCTCCACCAGCGAGGGCAGCTCATCATTGAAGACCGAATCCAGGACTTGTGCCTGGTCTCCGGCGAGCGGTCGCGTCAAATAGGGCCAGTGGTTCGCCGGAATCTGATTTTCCTGAGCCTGTTCAATGAGTGCCTCCCGGGCATCAGGATTCGCCACAGCCATCTGGGCCAGCATCTGGAGGGCCTGCAACCGGGCTGGACCCGAGCTGCCGTTCGGTTGGGCCTGGGCCAGTTCGATCAGGGAGGGAACACCTGCTCCTTCAGGCAAGTTGCCCAACGTCAAGGTGGCATAATAGCTCCAGTAGGACGCGGAATTTTGCAGATCGCCAACGATCGCAGTGCCGCCGTATCGTTCCAGCACTTCAAAGAGTGGAGCAACATCATAGCCTTCCAATTGCTGTTCAACCGCCATGGCCAGTGATTCGCGGGCGGCCTCTACTGCCTTGGCACGATATTGGTCGGGAGCAATCGCTTCCAGCATAGCCGCCAGCCAGGCGATCTCCCTGGGGGAGGCTGTGGTCTGCAATACGTTGCCCAGGACCCCGATCGCCTCCGGACCGCCAATCCAGGCCAAAGCATCGAATACCGCTACCCGGGTCGATTCGTACCCAAGCGCGGCCATCGTTGCCTCATCAAAATGCTGGTCCTGGTAGGAGTTCAGCAACTGCGCCAAGGCGGGCACCGATGCGATCCCTCCACGGACCAGACTCTCGAATGTCTGCTTCCACACGCCGGCATTTTCTCCGGTCACCGGGCCGGTCTCCGCCAGGCTCCAGAGGGTCCCCACCATTTGTTGCGACTCCGGCGAAGGCGGTGGCAGATAAGGCGCTTCAATGAGCGGAGGGGGCGGGGTGGTGGAAATCGACGAAGGTGCTGCCGTGACTTGATCCGGAGAAAAGGATCCCCCCTCTGCGATCGTGGTCTCCGGAAGGACCGACTCTGTTACGCGTGGCTGCTCAGTATCGCGCGCAATGGTGGATTCCGCTTCCGAACGCTTGCTGCACCCGACGGCAAGGGTAAGATACCCGCAACTCACGGCCATGATGGCATAAACCAATCCACGACTGGCATTCCGCCTTGGTGCCTGATCTATGGCCTGGTGTCGTGATATGTGAGTTGGAGCAATCATCAATTAATAGTCGAAGAGACTGGCACGATAGGAGGATGGCTTAATTCAGTGTCACCGGGTCTCCTAGGCGTACCGGTCCGGAGGCCATGACCACCGTGCACACCCACCAATACAGGGAATCTACTCCAACAGGTTGGCCTCTACAATGTTTTTTGCGAAGGCATGGTAGACCGCCTGGAATTCCTTGGCCATTTCGTCCGGGAAACTGTGGAACTCGCCAGCTTCCAGGTTTTCGATAATGCTATCTGAAACGACCGAAACCGGTGGGGCATCTTCGAAACCGATGGACTTTGCCATGTCGGTGGCAATGGGGCCAGGATGCACACTGAGGACGCGAACGCCCTTGGCCTCGAATTCGTTCCTCAGTCCCTGCGTCAATGAATAGGCGGCCGCCTTGGAGATACAATAAGTCGACAAGCCGGTGAAGTTCTTGAAGGAAGCCAGTGAATTCAACTGAACCAGGATGCCCTTGTTTTTCACCAGGATATCCGCGAATGCATGGGCGACACGGAGCAGGCCAAAGACATTTACATCCAGTTCCTGCTCCAGTTTTTCCCAGGTGTCGGGTTCCAACATGGTGCTGGGCAGTAAAATCCCCGCATTGTTGACCACGATGTCGACATCCGGTGCCAGTTCCGCCAACCGGTTGATGGACTCGGTATCCGTCATGTCAGCCTGGAGCGTAACGACCTTGTCCCCGTATTGTGTTTCCAGCTCGCTGGTGGAATCCGGATTGCGCACCGCAAGGTATATCTTGCGGGCACCGTGCTCAATAAAGGTATCGACAATTGATTTTCCGATTCCGCGATTCGCCCCCGTAATAATCGCTACCTTGTCCTTGATGATTTCGCTCATGGTTCTCCTGTTTGATTGTTCTGCTTTTAGAGGATTGTGTGAGGTAAGGGGAAGCAAGAATCAGCGATTGGCAAATCCGGCCCGGAAAAAGGAGCGCCAGGCCTTGGAATCCTTGCCGTTTGCCCCGTATCGCAGAGGCAGCCCATCACTGGACCCGTAGTAACGGTGTTATTGGGTCCCGCTCCCATCTAATCGCTTCCGGGAGGGGAAACAGTCCGGATTTCTGACGGTCTGAATTAATAGGACCTTACCTGGTTGAGGATTCAACGTAGTTGTCTAAGTCGCAACTTCTACCCCAACCCCATGAAAACCATCTTTGGCATAAGCGCGGATACCCTGGAGCAATTTGAGGAGGCTGCGCAGCGATCGACTGAATGCGGCGCGACGCACCTTCTTGTAACGGAGGATCTCCCGGTCGCGCAGTGGCAATTTGACTCGCCGGGGGATCCGTATCCCGCGTGGTATGCCTTCCAGCCGGGACTGCTGAAAACCTTTCCGCCGGAAGACATCCATCCGTACATTAACCTGGATCACGCTAAGCGGGTTGGGGAAATCCTGGAACAGCGCTGTGAGATTCTGCGCCGGTACAATCTGCGTGGGGTGTACCACACAACCGAACCGCAGGTCCTGCCGGAGGAGCTGTATCTGGCCCATCCGCAATGGCGGGGACCGCGGGTGGATCAGCCGAACCGTTCGCGTACGGCCCGCTTTGCCCCCTGTGTCGGGCATCCGGAGGTCCTCAGGTTGTACTCCGAATCGGTCTCCCGCCTCCTCAGGAGATGCCCCGAGATCGACACCTTCCTGTTTCTGACCATTGATTCCGGATCCGGCTTCTGCTGGGCACCCTCCCTCTATCCGGGGGCGAATGGGTGCAGTTGCTGTTCGGAAGCAGACCTTGAGGACAGGGCAGTGGGATTCCTTAATATCCTCGCTGACAGCGCCAGGCAGGAGGGGACTGAGCTGGAAATTGATTTGGTTGAAATTGAGCCACGATCCTGGATGCGAAAAACCTTCCGCAATCCGGAAAGGCTGGCGACCCGTCTGCCTGCAGGCCTTTCCATCAATCATTGCGAGGGGCCCGACGGGAACCCCTTTGCTTCCGAGCGCTTCAGTAACCTTTTCTTCAATGCCTTTTATCCGGTAGTGGGATTGCCCCGCCCGTTGAATTTCCTCAAAAAGCTAATCCACACTGAGACAAAGGGAGCCAAGCGGGCGATCCTGAGTTTCAATGACGGGTTGAACACGGATCTCAATGCTTCCTTGTACCAGGCGTTCCAGAAGGATCCGGCGCGGAATACCCGCGAGGCAATGCAGTTACTCCATGCCGTGGCCGGGGAAATCTATGACCCGGAATCGGCCGATACGGTGTTTGATATCTGGTCGGCAATTGATGATGCGGAGCAGCAGCTGGCGTCGCTCGATTTTGGGCCATTTGTCCTCATGGGTGGGCTCTTGGCCAGATGGATAACCCGTCCCTTTGTTCCCTTTCCGGAGGAACTCGGCGAAAGTGAGCGTGGGTCCTTCTTCCCCTACCTGTTTCAGGCAAGGGATGAGAATTCTGCTTTAAACCTCGTCGATATACAGGCGATGCGGATGTTTGAAGGGTGGGGTGCCCGGTTGCTGGTCGAGCAGTCGGTGGAGGCAACGTTTGGTCATCTAAACCGGGCCCGCGCTGCAGCAGAATCAATGGGATCATCATACCCGTCAGAATCAGCATTGATGATTGCCCGTCTGTATCTTCTGACCTGTTTCCTGCGTACTGGCCGCAATGCAGTTGCCTACCAGGCACAGCTGGACCGGTTGAAAGCTGCCATGGCAGAGGAAGAGATTCAACCGCCTCCGCCACTGGGAGCATCTGCTTCCTGGGACTGCCGTGATCTGGTGAATATCGCTCGCGCTGAGATCGATAACACGGCTGAAACCCTTGAGATAATCAAGAAAAACGGCTGCGCGGCAGTGGATATGGCACCGGAGGGAATTCCGGAATCCATCATGCGATTCTCCAACGACCTCATTTCCCATCTTGAGGCAAAGATTTCCATCATGAATGCCAAGTGGATGGATTATGCCCGACTTTCCCCTCCAGCTAATCCTTGATAGGAATAGCCTTGCACCCACGTTAATTGTAATACTCCCAACATGGTTTTCTTCGGCGTCATCCTTCATGCAATCGGCGGTTTTGCGGCCGGCAGTTTTTATCTGCCCTTAAAGCGCATCAAGGACTGGTCATGGGAGAGCGGCTGGTTGTTCAACGGATTCTTCTCATGGATCGTTGCTCCACTGGTTGTTGGATTCCTGACGGTACCCTATCTCTTTGACACCCTCTTCAGTGCTCCGGCAGCTTCCCTGATCTGGACCTTCTCATTCGGGGTGTTATGGGGAATAGGCGGACTGACCTTCGGCCTGTCGGTCCGTTATCTCGGCATGTCGCTCGGATACGCAGTCGTCCTTGGATTTTGTGCGGCATTCGGAACCCTGATACCGGCGATTTATGACGGCAGGATCGTTGAATTACTGACGACGCTGCCCGGATGGGTCGTGATGGCCGGGATCCTCGTTTGTCTACTGGGAATTGGCCTCTGCGGCTATGCCGGACATGTCAAGGAACTGGGGATGACCCGGGAAGAGGAGGAAAAGCAGGAATTCCATGTCGGCAAGGGTTTGCTGGTGGCAGGTTTTTCGGGGGTGATGAGCGCCTGTATGGCGTTTGCCTTTGCGGCGGGCAAACCGATAGCCGAGTCGGCGGTCGAGCACGGGACGGATCCGCTTTGGGTCAACAGCGCGGTGCTGGTAGTTATCCTCCTTGGTGGCTTCGTCACAAATCTGGCCTGGTGCGTATTCCTGATGACCAAAAACCGTAATTGGAGTGATTACTCGAATAGGAGTACCCCGTTGCTGAAGAATTACAGCTTCGCGGCAATTGCCGGAGTTACCTGGTATCTCCAGTTCATGTTTTACGGAATGGGATCCACGAAGATGGGGGAGTACGATTTCACCAGCTGGACCTTGCACATGTCCTTCATCATCATTACCAGTAATTTATGGAGCCTTTATCTGAAGGAGTGGAAAGGGACCGGGAGGAAAGCGACGAGAGTGCTGGTGAGTGGAATATTGGTGATTGGGCTTTCAACCGTTCTCATCGGCCTCGGCAATTATCTCCAGGCTGCTACCGCCAGCCATTGAATTTCAGAATATAAGCAGAAGGAAAACCTCATTATGAAAACAGGAATTTTCTCAATTGGACTGGATTCCTACTGGCCGCAGTTTGACGGGTTAAGGGACAACCTGAATGGGTATCATGTCGAGATTCGCGATCGTATTTCGGCAATGGGCGTCGAGATGGTGGATGCCGGCATGGTCGACAATGTCGAGCGGGCGCATGAGGCTGCGGCCCTTTTCAAGCGTGAAGACGTTGACCTGATATTCCTGTTTATCTCCACTTATGCCCTCTCGTCGACCGTATTGCCGGTCGTGCAGAAGACCAAGGTTCCGGTGGTAATGCTCAACCTGCAGCCTGTCGCGCAGCTGGACTATGAAAAGTTCAATACAATCGGCGATCGGGGCACGATGACGGGTATCTGGCTGGAGCATTGCCAGTCCTGCAGTGTCCCGGAGCTGGCTTGTGTCTTCAACCGGGCGGGAATCGACTACCATGTGGTAACCGGTTACCTGCAGGAAACGGAGGCCTGGGATGAGATTGAGGACTGGGTGGATGCCGCCAAGGTTGTCGTCGGCATGAGGGAAAACCGGGTCGGTGTGCTGGGACACTATTATTGTGGAATGCTCGATGTATATTCCGACCTGACGCAGCAGTCGGCAGCCTTCGGCAATCACTTCGAGATCGTGGAAATGTGCGAGGTCTCTGACCTGCGGAAAGCGGTCACGGATGATGAGGTCGCGCAAAAAGTAGCGGAATTCAATGACAAATTCGATGTGTCGGAAGAATGTGAGCAGGCCGAGATAGAACGCGCCGCGAAGACCTCAGTAGCCCTGGATAAACTGGTTGAGAAGCACGACCTTGGCTCGATGGCATATTACTATGAGGGTAGCGGCGAATATGAGAACATCGTTACCTCCGTCATAGCCGGCAATACCCTGCTGACGGGACGGAATGTTCCGGTGGCGGGTGAATGTGAAATAAAGAACGTCCAGGCCATGAAGATTATGGATCTGTTTGGGGTGGGCGGCTCTTTTTCGGAATTCTACCTCTCCGATTTCAAGGATGATGTGCTGTACCTTGGCCATGATGGCCCCGCCCACTTTGCCATCGCCGAAGGACGGGTCGGCCTGGTCCCGCTGCCGGTCTATCATGGCAAACCGGGCAAGGGGCTCTCCATTCAAATGACAGTACAGCATGGTCCGGTCACCCTGCTATCGGTGGTTCAAAAAGGGGATGGTTCGGTCCTCCTGCAAGTTGCGGAGGGGGAATCCGTTCCCGGCCCCATCATGCAGATCGGCAATACCAACAGCCGCTACAAATTCAGTATTGGGGCCAAGGCCTTCATGAATGACTGGTCAAAAGGGGGTCCTTCCCACCATTGTGCAATCGGGGTGGGGCATATCGCCGGCAAGGTTGAGAAGCTGGGCGAGCTCCTTGGGTTGGATGTTAACCGAATCTGTTGAAGCTAAATTAGTCCCTGAGGAAAGTTACATGAAAACCGCACTTCTACGCCGTATCATCGGGCTTTCACTAACCTGCTGCGGTCTTCTGGCGGTGCCGTTGTTGGCGCTCGATCGTCCGGGGCGGGAATTCAAGATCTACCAGTTTCCCGCGGCTGCGATTCCCCGCATCGACGGTAATGACGATGACTGGTCCATGGTGCCGGAGAGCTACGAGATCGGGACCAGTGAACTCTGGGACAGCACGGGCAAAATTGAAGGTATCCAGCCGGAAAGCCTGGATGTGCGCGTTCGCGTGGGCTGGGTCAAGGGCATGAACCGCCTTTATTTCCTCTATGAGGCCTATGACGACTATTGGGATTTTTCCCGTCCCGGCCTGAGAAATGACACCTTCGAGGTTGTTGTCGACGGAGACCTCTCCGGAGGACCCTTTGTCGATAAATTCCGGATCAATGAAGACATCCTCAGCAGGGAGGAGGCATATTTCACGATTCACTCCGTGCACGCGCAGAATTATCATATCTTCACGCCCGCCCGGGAGAAGTCATGGGCCATGTTCTGGGGGATCCAGCAATGGCTGAAATCGCTCCCTTATTCAAATGTCGTTTACCGATACGACTTTGAACCGGGGGAGAGCGGACGGTTGACCATGGAGTTTTATATCACGGCCTATGATCATGCCTCTCCCAAAGGGGCCGCTTATTCCACCCAAAGCACCTTCGAGGAGAATAAGGTCATTGGCTTGTGCTGGGCCATTATCGACTACGATGATGCAACCAGTGAACGGAGCTCCGGCTTCTGGAACCTGTCCTCCAGCCACACCATGTTTGGCAAGGCGGATGAGTTGGTGGCTTTCCGGTTGATGCCGCTGGAGGATGAGCATGTGCCGGCAATCGAGGCCGCATGGGATTTTTCGGTTATCGACAGGCAGCGAAGAGTGGTCGCCTTCCATGACAAATCCATCGGCGAAGTTGATGGCTGGCATTGGGACTTTGGTGATGAAACCACTTCGACCGAGCAGCATCCGGTCCACACTTATGCAGAAGGAGGAAAGTATGTTGTTGTTCTAACCGTGGAAGGACCCCAGGGAACCTCCAGATTCTCCCGTGTTTGGGATGTGAGCCTGCCATGAAGGGGCAGGATCTCGTAATCCGACTGGACGAGAATATGCGTAGTTCCCATATCTTGAAATTTGTTAGCTTGTTTTTCCTCTTGATTAGTTGATCAATAATCAACCACACATGCCCCGACTATTAGTCCATGTTGTTTTCATCAGTATTTGCCTCCTGAGTATACAGGAAGCGGTAGCCACCGATGAGGAAACAGAGCAGATGGTCCATCGGCTTGCAGCGATCGACCGCAACCAGGATCCAAGAAGCAACGGTTACTTGAGCAGTCAACGCGTTGCCATGATGAAACGGTCACTATCCCTCGATGTGTCGATGGGCCAGCAGATCGAAGATCGATTTTTGCTCGCCGTGGAGCATGTGCGGGCCAATCAGAACGCGGAGGCTATTGACTTGATGGAGCAGATCCAGGCCGCGATTCGACATATCCCGAAAGGGGAGATTAAACCGATCCGTCGCAGATTCAACAATCTTCATGCCCTTGCCTGGATCCGCTACGGTGAACAGGAAAACTGTGTACAGAATCACTCCTCGGATTCGTGCCTGTTTCCGATCTCAGGTAATGGCATTCACCAACTTACACGAGGATCGACTCAAGCGACAAAGGTTCTACTGGACCACCTCGAGTCTGACCCTGACGATCAGAAAGCCCGGTGGTTACTGAATCTCGCATCGATGACCCTTGGTAACTACCCTGAGGGGGTGCCTCCTCAGTTTCTCATCCCTCCTGGAGCCTTTGATTCCGATTATTCCCTGCAGCGTTTCACTGATATCGCACCAATTGCCGGAATCGCCATAAATAGTCTGGCGGGTGGAGGAGTTATGACAGATTTCAACAACGATGGTTTTTTGGATCTGATGGTCTCCTCATGGTCGCTGCAGGATCAGGTCCATCTCCTGATTAGTAAAGGCGATGGAACCTTTGAAAACCAGACCGAGCAAGCGGGAATTTCAGGTATTACAGGTGGGCTCAACATGCAATACGCGGATTACGACAACGATGGCGACTCTGATGTCCTGATCCTGCGCGGTGCCTGGTTGTTTCAGGCAGGGCGTCACCCGAATTCCTTGCTGCGGAACAATGGCGACGGAACTTTCAGCGATGTAACCCAATCTGCCGGCTTGCTGAGTTTCCTACCGACACAAACTGCAACCTGGGCGGATTTCAATAACGATGGCTGGCTCGATCTTTTCATCGGTAACGAATCTCCACAAGGCCTTGGAGGCGAATCGGTGCAAGGTTGGCTCAGCACTCAGCAAACAAGTGGAGTTCTGTATCCCTGCGAATTGTATATGAATAACAAGGACGGTTCGTTCACCAATCTTGCCTCGGAGGCAGGATTGCAAATACACGCCTGGGTGAAAGGGGTCGCCAGCGGAGATTTTGATAACGATGGGTGGACTGACCTTTATCTCTCTATCCTTGGAGCTCCGAACAAGCTCTTCCGTAATCGAGGTGTTGATTCAGCCGGGCAACCCTCTTTTGAGGATGTGTCGCTGAAAGCTGGTGTCACGGAACCGGTCAACTCGTTCCCCTGCTGGTTCTGGGATTACGACAATGACGGATGGGAAGATCTTTTCGTAGCCGGATACCAGATGGACAGTATTGAAGCAGTCACTGCATCATATTCAGGCAGAGAATCGAAAATTGGAACTCCCCGAATTTACCGGAATAAAGGAGACGGTAGCTTCGAGGACGTTTCCGCTTCAGCGGGGCTGGAGCAGTGCTGGTTGCCTATGGGGGCGAACTTTGGCGACCTGGATAACGATGGGTTCCCGGACTTTTACGTGGCAACAGGGGAACCTGGCATGGATATGATTTTGCCCAATAAGATGTATCGGAACGACCGTGGGAAGACATTTCAGGATGTTACAACTTCAGGTGGATTTGGTCACTTGCAGAAGGGTCATGCCGTTTCCTTTGGCGATTTCGACAATGACGGGGATCAGGATGTCCACACGGTTATGGGTGGGGCATTTGAGGGGGACCGCTATATGAATGCCCTCTTTGAGAATCCGGGTAATGACAATCATTGGCTCAAACTGGAGTTGGTCGGTACTGAGTCGAACCGGAGCGGCATTGGTGCCCGCATTCACGTCAGTGTACAAACGCCGGACGGGTCCAGGTCTATCCACAAAACAGTGGGGACTGGTGGCAGCTTCGGCGGCAATCCTACACGGCAGGAACTCGGTCTCGGGAATGCGGAAACCATTGAATCACTTACCGTTTACTGGCCAGCATCTCAAACCAGGCAGGTTTTTCGCAATGTAATGCCCGATCATACTTACCGGATACGCGAAGATTCAGAGTCACTTGAACGCATGCAGATCCCGGTTTTTACAACTCGAAAGAAATCAGCTGACACCCACCATCACTAAAACAGGGACTCATTCCGCATGACATCGATATCCGGCTTGTTATCCAACTCGGCGCGAAGAAAACGAGGATCCGTTGAAGGTGCCTGACAAGCAAAGTCCCGGCACACATAGACGGTTGCCTTACCATCAAGGGACTCCTGATAACGGGTGAATGGGGCAAGTTCAGCGATATCCGGGATTTCATCCGTATCGGGCCGAAAGAGGAGCACCTTGTTCGGAAAATAGGTGGTTCGGGCAACCCGCAACATGTCCTCAACGTCCTCGCTGCCCGGTTCTCCGGCAATGACGATTTCCACCGATGGCCCGAGGGCAAAATCCACCGCACACATCAACTGACAGTAACTTGTCGATCCCTCGTTGAGGTTCCCTGAGATGGCCTCAAGCAGCTTCTGTGAGTGCTCCTCGTAGGAGGTGTTGCCGGTCATGCGGTAGAGGCGGATTAGATTCAAGGCAGCGACGGAATTGCCGGAAGGTATGGCCCCGTCGGCGAATTTCTTGCTCCGGAAGAGCAGTTCCTCCCCATCGGAAGCGGTCATGAAGAAGCCACCCGTCTGGTCGTCCCCAAAAAGCTTGAGCATCCAGTCGGTTAATTCGATTGAGGCTTGCAGGTAACGCACCTCGAAAGTGGCCTCATAAAGGTCGAGCAATCCCCATACGAGGAAGGCGTAGTCGTCCAGATGTGCAGGTAATCCGGCATCACCAAGACGGTAACGCTTCCAGAGCCGGCCATTGTCCTGCCGCAGGTGGGCAAGGATGAAGTCTGCCCCGCGTTGTGCCGCCTCAATATAGCGTGAGTCGTCGAGTGCCATGCCTGATTGAGCCAACGCTGCGATCACCAAACCGTTCCAGTCGGTGAGGATTTTGTCATCCTTCAGGGGGCGGGTCCGCTGGTCACGGACGGTAAGCAGCTTTTTCCTGAGCTGATCAATACGTTTCTGCTGTGCTCCCACTCCGTCCGGCTGGTTATCCGAATCCCTGCTGAGGAACGGGACATTCCTGCCCGTGGAGCGGCGGGATGAGGGATCAAGGAAATTCCCTTCAGCGCTGATATTGAATTGAGTGCAGAACCATTCCCCGTCTTCGGCACCGAGAACAGCCATAATTTCATCGTACTTCCACAGATAGAACAGACCCTCCTCTTCCTCACTCTCGGCGTCTTCGGCAGAGTAAAAGCCGCCCTTTGGAGCGGTCATGTCCCGCAAGACATAGGCCAGGATTTCATGTGTGGTGGCTGCATAGGTTTCCCGGCCGGTGGCGAGGTAGGCCTCGGTGTAGGCCATGGCCAGCAGTGCCTGGTCATAAAGCATCTTTTCAAAGTGGGGAATCTGCCATTCCCGATCCACGCTGTAGCGATGAAAACCATACCCGACTTGATCGTAAATGCCGCCCTTGCGCAATTTTTTCAGGGTATTTTCGGCCATGACCAGGGCGCTTTCATCCCCGGTGCGCTTCCAGTACCTGAGTAGGAAAGTCAGCTTGTGAGGGGTAGGGAACTTGGGCGCGCGGCCGAACCCGCCCTCTGCACTGTCGTAGGCCTCTTTCAACGCCTTAAAGGTGGCATCGAGCGTCTTTTCACTGACGCCTGCACCGGACAGCAGTTGAATTTCCTCTTGAAGCTGCAGGCTCATCTGCTCCGCCGTTTGCTTCACGCTTTCCCTCCTATCCTGCCATAACTTCACCGTATGCCCGATCAAATCCAGGAATCCGGGTTGGCCCATCTTGCCTTCCTTCGGGAAATAGGTGCCGGCGAAAAAGGGAAGTTTGTCGGGTGTCATGAATACAGTCACCGGCCAGCCTTTTTGTCCGGAAAGACGCTGGGTCGCCACCATGTAAACATGATCGACATCCGGGCGCTCCTCCCGGTCGACCTTGATGCAGATGAAGTGTTCATTCAACAAGGCAGCGACCGATTCATCCTCGAATGACTCCCGCTTCATGACATGGCACCAGTGGCAGGTGGCATAGCCGATGGAAAGAAATACCGGCTTATCCTCTTTCCTGGCCATGGCGAATGCCTCTTCCCCCCATGGATACCAGTTTACCGGATTGTCCGCATGTTGCAGCAGATAGGGACTCTTCTCGTGGATCAGGCGGTTGAAGCCGGGCCCACCATCAGGCGGCAGCAACGAGACCTCTTCACTGCTTGGTAAAGCTGCGCTGCCTTGGAGATTATGTGCGCCTGTTAGGAGCAATCCTGTTATTCCCAACAGGCATAGACGGGTGCAATCCATTAATCTGAGTGCTCAATCAGGTGGTATTTATTGATAGCCGGGTTCTCAAGCCGCTTTTTGGAACCGTCCATCCAAGTAACTTCAATATATTCGACCGTGGTGCTCTGGCCGATTCCGAAGTGCTTGATAGCCGCATGCTGCGACTCATAGGAATCCCCGTTGAGATTGGCGCTGGCGTGGACTTTTCCTCCCGCGGATACAAGGATGCTGGCCGCTGTCGATGAGGGCGCTCCTTTCTTGTCCTCAAGACGCACACCGATGAAATTTCCCGTTTCCGGAATCTGGTTCAAATAGACTTCCAGCGTGGTCCCTTGGGTGGGTGGATCCCAATCCGGGGGAGAGGAATCAATAATCAGGTCGAGACGACCATCCATGTTCACGTCATCTGCCACGACCATGCGGCAGTCACGTTCCAGGGCGACGCCTGCCAGGTAGGAAATATTGCGAGAACGACCATCCGGCATGGGCATGAAGAGGAAGTTGTGCTCAAAACCATTCCATGAAATACCGTGTTCCTCCTTGTGGCTCATCTTCTCACCGAAGTAGTCCTGGTACAGAGGATTCTCAATCGAGGAACCCCGGTAAATATCATCCGTCCAGTAGCTGGTGCAATAATCACGAGCTGTCGTGTTGCTGTCGTGGCCATTGCCGACATAAAATTCGATGTCCCCGTCATTATCGAAGTCCACGGTGACAACGCCCCACGACCAGCCTGTGCGGGCAACCTGACCCGCATTAGAAGGCTGCTCGAAAGCACCGTTTGCCTGTGAGTAATAGAGCCGGTTGCCGAACGTCATGGGAATGCGCATCCGGGTGAGCTCCTCCATATCTTCGGGTTGTGCCCCCATTTTGTGCAACCGGCTGGCGGTTGTTGAGGACATGCCAATCGCATACAGGTCGAGGCGGCCATCGTAATTGAAGTCCGCAAAGGAGTGACTCATGCCAAACAGGAAACGCTCTTCGAAAGTCTCGGATGTCACGTCCTTGAATGTCCCGGAACCGTCGTTTTCAAAGAGGTCGATCCCTGAGAAGTCACAGACGTTGAGCAGGTCAAGGTCGCCATCCTGGTCATAGTCAAAAAAGGAACTGGAGTAGATCCGGCGAAACCGCTTTTCCGTGATCCCCCGCTGGCGTGTTTCTTCCTTGAAGGTGATGCCATCTCCCTGATTGACCAGAAGATAGGACGGGTGTCCGTCATTGGCATCAAAGAACGGGGTAGGCATGCTTCCCCCCACGTATGGGTCCTTGTATTGCCCAAGCCAGAGATCCAGATCCCCGTCCCCGTCGATGTCGCCAGCTGTCAGGGTCGTGTCCGCCTTCACCTCCAGGAGGGAATCGATGACAAGGGGTTCAGGACTTGCTTCAAATTTGCCGCCAGCGCTGCCTTTGAATATGAACATACCAATTAGTTCAGGCGCTCCAAACGACAAGACGACAGAGCCATCGATGATCAGGTCGGTATGTCCATCCTGGTTGAAATCGGCCAGAACCGCTGAGCGGCAGTTGGTGACAGCCGCTTTGTTAAGTTTCGCCTGTCGATAGTCGTTTCCCGTGTTCCATGCTATTTGGTTGGCTTTGGGAAGAATTATTTCGGAGAACCCATTCCTGTCCAAATCATACGCCAGCACAGGGCCACGCTGGAGAGGCGGAATGTCGAATATACCCAAGCGCCTGAATAAAGGTTCACCCTTGCGTTGCAGTATCTCCAATTCCGTCACTTCAATTTTCTCAGGAACATATATTCCTTCTGCGCTTTTCCCAGCCTTCCACACCACCCGGAAGCGGCCGTCAAGAATTACCCGGGTGTTCAAAGGGGCGTTTTTCACGTGCAGGGTAAATGAAAAGACTGACTCGCTGGGGGCATCTTCACCGGCAATGAATTCCTTGTGGTGCCACTCCGTCTGGTCCAGGGCGTAGCCAAGAGTTTCCATACTCTCCAGCCAGCTTTGCCACTCCGTGTAGGACATGGCCCGGTTGGCTTTACCGATGGTCCTTCCTTCGATGCCGTGATCCAGGGTGACGGCATCCGAAAATTCCCCAAACTTCAGGCTGCTGAAGGAAAAGGACTTGAAGACCTCTTCAGGCTCATCCGAATTACGCAGGTCATCCCAGAACTGGATGAACGCTGTCTCGTATTCCTGCGCCAGGGTCTCATTCTGCCACACTGTCGTTTGTTTGGCCGCCCGGTCTTCCAAAAGGGATTCCAGATCGGAGCCGGACACAGTGGGCAGTGATAGGAGAAAGGCGAGTAGGGGAATGGACTTGAATGGAATTGAATTCATAACATTGGGGAAGGTTTTGTCGGGGTTTCAATTTTGATTCGGATGATGGGCAAGTCAAACTTCGCTGATGGCATCGGCGACAAGTGCTGAAGTCTGAATGGCGGCGAGTCCCCATTGTGCGCTTTGATTTGTGGAGACCCATGTTGCCTCATCGACAGGATTGAGGACGTTTGGACCCTCTATCGGCTCGGTTTTAAGTTTAGGCTTCCAGCCCTTCCAATTGTTATTCAGGAACTCTGAGGCTGCGCGCGCTGCCAGGCGGTCATCCTGATTTGTTGCAGCAGCATACGCGGTGATACGGGAATGGGCGCTTGGGAAACCCGGGGCTTTGAATTTTTCTCCTAATTCCTTGTCGAGAACTTCCCGGGGGGCGTTCCATAATTCACAATACTGCAGCCATGCCGCCTTGAATTCCGGGATGTCGAATACTTGTATCAGCTCAGCAACTACTTCCGGCAGTCCGAACATGATGCTCAGATGGGATGCCATGGGGGGTTCGTTTTCCGGTGGGGTCATTTCCTTGGTCTCCGGATCAAACCAGAACCGGTTGGTAAAGAATCCCCATCTGGAGCTGCCGATTGACCGCATGCTGTTCTCAATCCATGCACGGTATTTTGGATCACCTGTACGCTCATATGCAGTCAGCCAATTGGAGACAGCTGCACCGTAATCCGTTCCAACTGAGATGCGACAGCGGGTGGCATCCCTGGGCTCAAAAAACTCTGGCTTGGTTGCATCGAAGGAGACTTTTCTGCGGGCGTTCAGGGTGGCCAGTTGACGATCCGCCTCGACAACCTCCCTCAATACGTCTCCTGTCCGCTCATCCGTCGTGAGATAATAATGAAAACGCCTGTTCATGCAGGTACTGATGCGTAGTTGCTTGGCACTGCATCCCCAGTGCTGGACGTTGTGGCGGGTTCCAAATCCGGCAAAGCGGCCCAGATGATAGATGTCCACGTCCCGGTTGTGGCGGTTCATGGCCTCCGCCAGTCGAAACGCATCCGGATTACCACTACGCAGGAAAGTGTACCATAACCACATGTCGGTGGATAATTCTGAGTTATCCCAAGCGTAGCCGCCTACATCGTAGCGCCAGACATGGCGGTCCGCATCGTAGGTGTGCATGACATCACCGTAGTCCCAGAATCCGTACCAGTGATGTTGGTCCACTTGTTTCTTGTAGAACTGTATGGACCAATCCAATCGGTCTTCCATGGCAGCTAGCTTCCCCGAGGAACGATTGGGCAGATTCCACATTGTGCTGAAAACCTTTGCCCGAAGCATATCCTCCGGACGTGGGACCAACTGGGGCGGGGTGAAGATGGAATCAGCGATTTTTACCAACTCCTCCCTTGATGGTGTGCTGGCGACCACCTTCAGGGTAATGTCTGTCGACCGGGCCACCCCGTTGGGCGTCCCGAAGCCAGGCTCGTAATCCTCATACGTAACCTGAAGGGCATCCACCTGCTTCTCGTAGGGATGGTTGGGCATGCTTGGTTCGATGCCATCAATCTTAACTCCCGGTATGGGTCCTGTGACTTCCTGCCCAAGTCCATCATGGTAAAAGCGAAGGTCCATCGCAGGCGAATCGGGTGACCACATCCAGATCGTTACTTGTGCGAGGTCAGTTGCTGCATTGCGGATATCCATCTGGGTTGGGTGAAGCTTCCAGAAATCCCGCATGCCAAAGACAACGCCTCCGGATGCTCCTCCAACATAGCCCAGTCCCTCCGAGCGATGTCCCTGGGCTGCGTTGATCCAGCCGCATCCGGGCTTTGTGCGTTTGCGAATGGAAAAGCCATTGGCATCCATCTGGGACAGGCTGAAGTCTCCCCAGGTTGGAATCCAATGCAAGCGCGTGCTTACATCCTCTGACCAGGTTCGGATGTCGGGCACTTTCTCCCCGGCTATTTGAGCGGCCCTGACCTCCTTGCCTGGATCCCTTCGTAATCCAGTCAGTCCTTGCACGGACTCGCCCCACAAGCCGTTTTCCTGAGCGGCAAACCGTATGTGCCGGTTGTAGAGCTCATCCTTCATGGGGACGCTAAATCGCAGTCCCAATCCGCTAATGTAGTCCTCCTGTTCATCCCCATCAAATACGAAGGTATGCGTTATGCGAATTGAGTCACTGCCGGCATGAAAGTATAGCCTCAAAATGAAGGGGAGCCAGTCGCGACCTGCATCCGTCCGATGCAACCCTTCAATCCTCACCACTGCGCGAATCGGCCCGTCTTGCTCAATCGATACCGATTGGATTTCACTGGTGAATTCCTCCCGTTTATTGCCCGGCTCCGGGGAATCCTGGCGGGAACCAACCAACTGTCCGTCCATGAGAATTATGGTACCATCGCGCTTGACGGCACTTATCAGGGATGCGCCTTTCCTTGGCAGGGTACACCTGATGCGGCCGGTATCGACAACGACCCCCTTGGATTCTGTCTCAATCCGTACCGGTGACGGATGTGCTTCCGGCGGTCCCGGTATAATCTCATAGTATGCACTGCCAGGCTCATCCGGGGCTAACGTGTGTCCCGTCCATTTTAAACTGCCATCGGGCCAGGTCGCTGTGGTCCACGTCTGCATGGGGACAGCCTTGCCCTCCGGTGTCAGCAGGGTGAATTCGGTTCCCTCGGCATACTTTCCCATTGGCCAGGGCACGCCAAATGGGGTCCCCTCATGATAGATCGAAGTCCCTCCTTCCACCCAGCGTAGCCGCGTCGGCTCCTTGCCAAGTGTCTTCAGGGGATGCTCATTCGCGGTTTGGGTTTGGCCCGCCTCTGCTTTCAAGGAAGACACTGTTGCCGCTATTAACGAGCTGTTGCGGATGAATTGCCGACGACTGAGATTGCTCATCTTTGAAGCTTGATCCTATTCCTCACGGATGTAACTTCCGTTCGAATCAGACAGTCAGAATTCGATGGACTTGATCTTTCTCTGACTGTAAGATAGCGGTCGATTTCTACTCTAAATATACCCTTATGCCGAAAGAAAAAATCCAAACCGTGCGGGCCTTGGCCCGCGAACTTGGGGTATCCCACACGACCGTCTCGGATGCCTTGCGCAACAACCCGCGCGTCAGCGTAAAGACCCGTGAGCGGGTCCAGCGGGCGGCCCGTGAGCTGGGATACCATTACAATCCGTTGGCAGGGGCAATCATGTCGGAGATCCGCCGGTCCTCGGTGGGGACATTCCACGGCATCGTGGCGATTGTGGATCTGGAAAGTGACAAGGATCGCCGTCCGGGCGCCAAGCCTTATCATGCGGAGATGCTCCGCGGTGCGAGGGACGCCGCGGGGCGCCTGGGTTTCAAGGTCGATTACTTCATTCTTGGAGAGGAACATATCCCGGTGAGCCGGTTAAATGGGATTCTTGAATCCCGCGGAATCCATGCGGCCTTGTTTCTTCCGGTATCCGGAAAGCCAGAAATTTCCGAATTCAACTGGGAATACCTGACAGGGATATATACGGATTACCTGATCGATGATCCCGCGCTCCACACCGTCTGCCCGGACCACTTCCGATCGATGACCATTGCCCTGCAAAAGCTGATTGATCTGGGATATACACGGCCGGGTCTTGTTTTGCGTGAGTCCCAGGACAGGAGAACATTATTCCGTTGGGAGGCGGCGTTTTCTTCATACTGGAGCCGCCACACGGATCATGATCTGACAATCCCCCTGGTCACTAAAGACCTCACCCGTGACACATTTTTAGAGTGGTTTGATGCAACCAAGCCGGACGTTGTCATGAGCCACCACGCGAGTGTTCTTCAGTGGATGAAGGAAAGGGGCTGCAAAGTACCCGAGACGCATGGATTCTGCTGTTTGAATGTTGTATCCGCACAAATCAATGCCGCTGGCCTGGACCTCTTGCCCCGGCTGGCCGGGATGCGGGGTATGGAGGCCTTGGTGGCCCAATTGCAGCGGAATGAGTATGGTATTCCAGAGGCGCCCTCGACCATGACCTATGCCGCAAAGTGGCAGGATGGACCCACGCTTCGGAAGCAGTAGCATGCCTCTGGTGAGGGCAAAATTCTTACCGTCTGAATTTCCTTGGGTAGACTACCGGGCAAGCCTTTGCTCAGAGTCCTTTTTTTAACTATCACCCCAATCCTGTATAACTTGTCATGAATGGATTTCACTTCCTCGACTTTCTGGCGATCTTCGGCTACCTGGCGGTCGTTTTGTATTTGGGCCGGCGAGCGGCCCACAAGGCTGACTCGAATGAGGAGGGCTATTTTCTTGCCGGGCGGGGCCTGGGTAAGGTCTACCAGTTCTTCCTGAATTTCGGAAATGCGACGGACGCCAACGGGGCCGTCAGCACAGCCAGCCTGGTTTACCAGAAAGGGGTCTCGGGCGTCTGGCTCTCCCTGCAAACGCTGTTCATGACACCCTATTACTGGTTCATGAATGTCTGGTTTCGCCGGGTGAGGCTGGTGACGGTTGCGGATCTTTTCGAGGACCGATTCGGATCCAAGGCCCTGGCCCGCTTTTATGCAATTTTCCAGATCGTGGCGACCGTGATCGTGATCATCGGATTTGGGAATCTTGTCTCCTACAAAGTCACCGCTTCCCTTCTTTTGAAAGACGAAGCCAAGTGGACTGTGGAGGAGCGTGCTTCTGTTGAAGGGTACCTCGAGTTCCAGACGCTCAAGGAGGGATTTCAGGAGGGAATCTTGACCGCGGAGCAACTCCAGCGCCTGGAAGACCTGGACGACATGGACAAGCGCGGCGAGCTACGGAGCAATATATCCTATCTGGACAGCACGGCAGGCAAGTGGAGTTACTACGTTATTTATTCATTAGTTGTCGGCGGCTACATCGTCATGGGGGGATTGGCGGCCGCGGCCATAAATGAGGCTTTCCAGGGGATCCTGATCATCGTCTTTTCGATTCTATTGATTCCCGGAGGCCTGAAAGCGATTGGGGGATGGGGCGCCCTTGCCGACAAGGTTCCCCAGGAGAACTTTCAACTACTCAGCAGTGGCGGTATTGGAATCTGGGAACTGGTCGGGGTTTTCCTGATCAGCATCAACCCGATCCAAGGAATCATTGGAAACATGGGCGTATCCGGCTCTGCTACGAATGAGTTTGCGGCCCGCTTCGGGGCGACTTCAGGAACCTTTGCCAAGCGCCTGATGATCATCCTGTGGGCGATTGCCGGATTGATCGCCATTGCCCTTTACCAGAACAGCACCAGCCTTTCCGATCCGGATTCAGCCTGGGGTGCAATGGCCCTGCAATTGCTGGGCCCGGGCTTTCTGGGCCTGATGATGGCGGGTTTGCTGGCCGCCAACATGTCAACCATAGCCGCCCAGACGATGGCGGTTTCGGCACTGTTCACCCGCAACGTCTACAAGTATCTTGTTCCCCATGCCTCGCAGAAGAACCTGATTTTTACGGGTAGGATTGCAATTGTTGCCATCCTTTCGTGTGGCATTATCGCAGCTGCCTCCATGAACGATGTCTATGCGGTCATTCAATTGCTGCTGACCGTGAATGTACCCTTTGGTGCCTCCGTCCTTTTGATCTTTTTCTGGCGCAAGCTGACACTGGCCGCGGTTTGGACAACGGTCGTTGTCTCCGCGCTGGTCAATATCGTTGCGCCGGCATGGCTTGCTTATGCCGTACCCTCTTTGAGGGAGAGCCCTGCTTTGGTTCAGGAGGTCACTCTTGAAGATGGCAGTACCAGTGCCGTCTTTTTCGAATCAGTTGTCCGATCCGATCCGGATAATCCTGAAAGTGCCCGCTACGGCCAGGGGCGTCTGCATTTGGAGATCTATACCCTCAGCCTGCTGGGTGTTCCTGTAGAGGATATGAGTCCAAGTGTCCGGAACGCCTCCCGCTACATCTATGATGCCTTTTTCCCGTTTCTTGTTCTCCTTCTGGTCAGTCTGTTCACCAGGAAACCGGAGGCTCAGCGGGTAGATCGTTTCTTTGGCAAAATGAAAACGCCCGTGGGCGCGACTCCGGAAGAGGAGGAGGCGGCCATGGCTGAGACCTATGCAAATCCACATCGGTTTGACCACACCAAGTTGTTCCCGAACTCCTCATGGGAGTTTACCAAGTGGAACAAGTTGGATGCGGTCGGCTTCGCCGTGTGTGTTGGTATTTCCTTTAGCATCCTGGGAATCTTTTGGTTCATACTCCGCCTCGCGGCGACATGAACTTGGTTAGAATAGTAGTAGGGTAGTACAGGAGTAAGTAGTAATACAGGTTAAGGCCTTGTGGGGATCCTTTCGGTCGCTGCAGGGCCTTTTCCTTTGCCAAGGTAGGCGCTCTTGTCGCAATGCTTCAGCTTCTCTTCCGGTTGACTTCCCCGCCCCTTCTGACAGTCTGACTCCGGCACGGTTGCGGTTGTTTGCTGATTGAGGTGTCTTGCCTCAAGTTCCGTCGCTGAATCGATATTTTCCTGACCCCCTTATGAAGACTTCAGAAACAGTAATCCGTAATTGCCTTGCGTTGTCAGCAATTCTTGCGGTGTTCAGCAGTGAGTGTGATGCCGCTCCATCGTTGGTGGAGACGCGTGCGCACAAACCGAACGTGATCCTAATCATGACCGATGACCAGGGGTACAGTGATGTGGGCTTCAACGGTAATCCGATTGTAGAGACACCCGTTTTGGACAAGTTTGCTTCTGAAGCGACGGTTTTCGACCGGTTTTATGCCTGGCCGGTTTGTTCCCCGACACGGGCCAGCCTAATGACGGGGAGGTACGCACCCCGCACGGGGGTAATCGATACTCAGGAAGGGATGTCGATTTTGCGCCCTTCGGAGATTACGGTCGCCGAGGTACTGCAAGAGGCAGGCTACAATACAGGGATATTTGGCAAATGGCACTTGGGAGACAACGCCCCCGCGCGGCCCATCGACCAGGGATTTGATCGGTCGCTGGTTCATGTTGGAGGTATGATTGGAGCACCCTACAGCCCCCTGGATGCAAATTCCTATTTTGATCCGGTCCTGGTCGAGGATGGTGTGGAAAAGAAGTTTGAGGGGTATTGTGTCGATGTTTTCACCGATGCGGCAATTGACTTCATCCGTTCATCAGAAGGGAATCCCTTCTTCCTGTTCCTCTCAAACAATACCCCCCATCACCCGCTGACGGTTGCTGAAAGCTATGCCCAGCCTTACCTGGATGCCGGCCTGAGTGTGGATACCTCACACTACTATGGCATGATCACCAACCTTGATGACAACTTCGGCAAGTTACTCGATTCATTGGAGGAGACCGAAACGCTTGATAACACACTCATTATTTTCCTTGGTGACAATGGCACCTCCAGCCTGCACAAGCAGGAGGACTTGTGGGAGAGCGGTCTGCGTGGCCGGAAGACCTACGTCTATGAGAACGGGATCCGGGTACCGATGTTCATCAAATTGCCGGGGATGTCGAAGGGCGGTACCCGCTTGAACGACCGGGCAACGGTTGAAGATATCATGCCGACAATCCTCGATATCTGCGGGCTTTCCACACCGGCCAAGATGGACGGCATCAGCCTGCTTCCCTTGCTTGACGGCGAATCAGAGAGTTTGCCTGAGCGAAACTTGTACTACCAGTTCCATCGGGGGGTTCTGCCTGAAAGGTACCGGAATGCAGGCGTCATCTCCGGCTCGTACAAATTGGCTCAGCCCGTCGGGCGAGGGGTGCAGCCATTCTCCCTCGATACCATGCAGTTCGAGTTGTATGATCTGGATAAGGATCCTCTGGAAGAGAACAACATCGCAGCCGAGCACCCGAATATCGTCGCCCGGATGAAAGCGGATTATGATGCCTGGTTTGATGATGTCACCTCGTCCGGATTTGACCAGGTCCCGACATGGATTGGGGCCGATGGTCAGGGCAAGGTACAGTTGTCTCGCCAGGACTGGCGGGGTGGGGGCCTCTTCGACGGCGATCTGGGTTATTATGAATTGGATGTGCGGTCTTCGGGAATCTATCGCATCACCTGCCGCTGGAGTAAGCTCCTCAAGGAGACCCATCCCGTCACCCTCAAAATCGGGGACCAGGTCCTGCAAAAGCAAATATTGTACGCTGAGGCACAATGCCGGTTCGACCGGGTCTATCTGCCCGAAGGTCCCTGCCAGCTGGAAGCATGGGTGGAAATCGATGGAACGAAGAATGGATTCCGCTTTATTGAAATCGAGAAGTTGTCCAACAAGGAGCTCTTTGAACAGGCGGATTCGGTAAGTTGGTCCACGGCTCTCTCTGACCCCTGTACAGACGACTGGACCGAGCAGTGGTTCCTCGATGGGGAAGTGGGCCAAGTCACAACCGGCCCGGAAGGGATGGATCTTACCGCCGGACCGGAATTCCGCAACGATGCCCACCACATGGTGCTGTGGACCAAAGACGTGTTCGAGGGTGACCTGAAAATCGAATATGAATACACCCGTTTGGACAGTGAGACTCGGTGCGTGAATATCCTCTACATACAGGCGACCGGAAGCGGGGAAGAACCCTATGTCGAGGATATCACCGGGTGGAACGAGCTGCGCCGCATCCCCGCCATGCGGATGTATTTCGACCAAATGCACACCTATCACATCAGTTATGCCGCCTTCCCCAATGATGAGGATACCACCAGCTACATTCGAGGGCGGCGCTACATGCCCAACCGGACAGGCCTCAAGGGGACTGAACTGGAGCCCGATTATTTTCCCCAGGGCCTCTTCAAGACGGGGGTCCCGCACAAGATTACCGTCATCAAGCAGGATCGCGATATCTTCATGCGGGTTCAGAATCCGGAAAGCACTTCCTACTACCACCTCTCCAATGCTTCCTTGCCGCCCGTGCTCAAGGGAAGAATCGGGCTCAGGCATATGTTTACTCGTTCCGCCCGCTACAAGGATTTTCAGGTCAGTGTGCCAGCCCGCTGAAGACAGGTGCAGCTGGTCTCTCTGGGCATGAATTTGCGAGTTCAGGGCCTTGGTCTGTCTTCATCCGTTGCGGGCAATTATTAATCCTTTATTCTTACTGTAAGAATTTATTTTAGGAGCATTCTTACTGTCAGACTCGGGTGGTGCTGGAGTCGCGTTCAGCAGCTTGACTAAACTGTTCCCCGTCACCCCCTCACGCTTTATATCCCTTCTCACTCTCTACAGCCCCCTTTCTCTCTCCATAAACCAAAACCACCAACCCAAATACCCAAAAATTTCAGGATGACAGGTAACCACCGAATGTCTCATCCTGATTCCACAACCAACAACCACTGAACTATGAAGAAGATATATGCTATCCAACTCATACCGAAATCGATTGGCCGTTTTGCGCTGGGCGCATTGCTACTCGCCTGTCCGGTTTCGCTTTTAGCCCAAGAAACTAATACCGACGACGAAGAGGTCTACGAACTCTCTCCATTTGAAGTTTCCACTTCTGAAAACATTGGCTACCTGGCCAATGATACCCTTGCCGGTACCCGCATCAACAGCCAATTGCAGGACATCGCGAATTCGGTGCAGGTTGTCACTGCGGAATTCATTGAAGATGTCGGTGCTACGGACATCAATGAATTGCTTATCTACACGACCAGCACGGAGGCAGCTGGCGTGAATGGAAACGCCAGTTTCGGTGAACTCAACAGTGGAACCGAGCGTGGTGAACGCGCTCGCCGGGAGCCGCAGCTGAATACGCGTGTTCGCGGTCTGGCGGTGGCCGACCTGGCTCGTGATTACTTCATCAGTGATGTGGCCTTTGACTCATATAATTCCAGTGAAATCACCATCAATCGGGGCCCCAACGCCTCTTTGTTCGGACTCGGAAGCCCGGGTGGGATTATCAATCAGGCGATTGACCGTGCTGAAACCAACCGGACCTTTGGCGAGGTCAATTTCAAGATTGACGAGTTTGATGCATGGCGTGCCTCGCTCAACTACAACCAGGTTGTTATCGAGGATGAATTGGCGGTTCGGGTAGCCTACCTGGATTCCAATAAGCGTTACGAACAGCAGAATGCAAAGTATGACGAAGAGCGCTACTTTGCCGCGGCGACCTGGCGGCCGATGAAGAACATGGCCATCCGGGCGAACTATGAAAAGGGTGAGGGATTCGGCAATCGTCCCAAGCTACGTCCCCCGACTGACCGGATCACGCCTTGGATTGAAAACGGTAAACCCGGTTACAATCCGGTGACCAACGAGTTCGTCATCAACGGGGAAGTGGTAACAGATCCGGCGTATATAGCACAATTGAACAGTGCTTCCCCGGTATTCGCCACCATTGGTCATAACGGCAACCCGATGATGATTTATGACGATCCCAACAGCCCCATTCCGGGTAATAACGGGTACCCCGTCTTGCAGGTTGGATTGAACCGGAATGCGGCCGGTCGCACCGATGATTCGGCATTCCCGCGGAGTCTGGGAAATATTCGGTCCCGGATGTTTGCTTCCCCAAGACAGTTGTTTGCCCGGAATCCCGATTATATTGTTGGGGCGCGCCCCGATATTCCGGCACACCATCGCAGCTTCTACTCGGATGTTCAAATTACCGACCTGGACATTATAAATATCCGGAAAAACAACCTCACGGGTCCCGGCGCTGATTACCACAAACAGGATTTCGAAATCTGGAGTATTCGGGCTGAAAAAACCTTTTTGGACAATGATCTGGGCTTTGAAGTGGCCTATCAAAAGCAATATTGGGATGCTGACCTTGCTGAAGCACAAACCGCTTCCAGTGCCAGTAACATCAGTGTTGATATTAATACACACCTGTTGGACGGATCTCCGAATCCGAACTTCGGCCGGCCCTTCATTGGGGGTCGTGGCTATGCCCAGTACAGGATTCGTAAACGGGAAGCAGCCCAGGCCATTGGCTTTTACAAGTATGATTTTGCCGACAAGCATGATGGCTGGTTAAGCAAATTGGGACGCCACGCCCTGACGGCCGTTTATCAGTCCCAGGAGAACGAAGAGACAGCTCCCAATCGGCAGAACGCCCGGGCGACCCCTGCGTGGTATTCTTCCATCGCCTTAGGCGGACCGGGAACGGAACAGGCAGAAGAGTGGACCGCCAGCCCACGGTGGCGCGGTAACGGCCGGGTGGGGCTCGTCCAATACCTCGGCCCATCGATGGTTGATGTGGACTCAATCGAGAACGCCGGTATTCAGGGAGTGACCGCCAGACAAGTCATCCAGGGAACCGACAACGCATTGAGATGGAATCCCTATAATGGTCAATTTGAGCAAGGCTCAGTTGATTTCTACACCGCTCAGGAAAATCCGCTTGAAGTGTGGACATGGGGCAACCCCCTGAATGCGGACGAAATTGAATCCATTTCCTCGGTTCTGCAAAGTCATTTCCTGGATGGGCATGTCGTCACGACCGTTTCCTGGCGTAAAGATTCCGTTAAGACTTACAATGCGGCGGCTGAATCCGATCCAGCAACCCAGTTGACCGTCCCTGGACCCATCGAATATGGAGAACCTGACTATGACGATAGCACAACCCAGACTACCTGGGGAGCAGTCGTCCATGTCCCGGATCGCTGGCTGCCCGATGGCATCGGCCTAAGCGCACACTATGTGGATTCCTCCAATTTCGCTGCGGGGACCGCCGGTGTGGACATTTATAATCGTCCGGCACCCCTTCAAACGGGTGTCACTGAGGAATACGGCTTTTCGATTTCGGCCTTTGATGGTAAGTTGTATGCTCGGGCCAACTTTTTTGAATCCTCCCAACAGTGGGTCAAAATAACCGGTACGCTTCCCAACTTCTTCAACGACTTGAAGCGTGTGCTGGAAAACAATGAACAGAGTGCATTGGAGGCAGCCGGGTTCAATCCGTTCAACGATACCGTTATCGATTCGCGAATGCTCGAGGCGTCTAATTTCAGGCCTGATGATGCGAGTCTTCCCTGGCACGAAACCATCTGGACTGCAGACAATATTGCCGGTACATCGACAAACTATTATCAAGACGTCGATACCGAAGGGAGTGAATTTGAAATCACCTATGCGCCGACGCCAAACTGGCGACTTGCCTTTAATGCGTCGCGGACGGAAGTCGTTGTCAGCAATGTGATGCGGATCGCTGCTCCCGCCATGATCGACATCGCTAATCGAGTGATGCTCGATCCGGTTTTCGGGAACTTCTTTATCAACCCCGATCCCGTGCTAAATCCTGACACCGGAGAGTATGATAACGATGATCTCCTGCGCTCCCGTGCAGATAATCTGATTAATGCGGTTGCGCAGAAGAGAGCACCGGAAGGCGGACCCCTACAGGAAATCCGCGAATGGCGCTGGAACCTGATTACCAATTACTCCTTCAGAGGTTCCAGATGGGATGACACCTTCTTGTCCGGATTTGCGGTGGGCGCTGCTGTTCGCTGGCAGGATAAAGTTGCGATCGGCTCGGATTTGAAGGACGTCGATGTAGGGGTCGCAGTGCCAGATTATGACAATCTCTACTACGGTCCCAGTGAAACCAACGTTGATGCCTGGATTACTTACAATACCGACATCATGTATGACATGAAGCTGCAAATTCAGCTGCGGGTCCGCAACCTCAACGCCGGAAGCGGCGAATTCATTCCCATCAAGGCAAATCCGGACGGGGAAGTGGCGCTCTGGCGCATCGGAGCTCCAAGGTACTTTGAGTTGTCCGCCCGGTTGAGGTTCTAGGAAACATCTCTGATTCTTTTAGAGTTTACTATCGAGGCGGCCGGTGGATACCGGTCGCCTCTTTTGTGGAATTTTTTTGCTCAATCCCTAAAATTGAAAAATGAGTCAGTTGGATGTTATTGAATTCGGCGCTAAGGGAGACGGCGTCACCTTGGACACCTCGACTATCCAGGCAGCTATTGATTCGGTCCATGCACAGGGTGGGGGAACGGTCACCATTCCGGGAGGGAAAACCTTCCTCTGCAGCGGCATTGAGCTGAAAAGCAATGTCCATCTATATCTGGAGCCGGGAAGTGTCATTAGGGCTTCAATAACTGAAAGCGACTATGCCAAAAGCAGCTTCAACACGGTGATCGAAGCCACCAATGCGGACAACATCAGCATAACGGGCTTTGGCAGGATTGAGGGCTGTGGCTCGTCCTTCATCAAGGAGGATCTCGGCTACATCTATGATATAAAGCCATGGCGTCCGGGACTGGTGTTTCTCCTGGATTGCCGGCAGGTGACCTTGAGGGATGTCTCGTTCCACGAGTCTCCCTGGTGGACTGTTCATCTGGTTGGCTGTCAGGATGTCCTCATTGATGGAATCCATATCAATAACGACTTGAAGATGCCGAATTGTGACGGGATCGATCCGGACCATTGCCAGAACGTCAGAATCAGCAATTGCCATATCCAATGCGCGGACGACTGTATTGTTTTCAAGAATACACATCAATACGCTGACAGGGGGCCCTGTCGTGACATTACCGTTACCGGATGCACACTGATGTGCACCGCAACGGCGATCAAGATTGGCAGTGAGAGCGTCTCTGACTTCGAGAATATATCGATCAGCAATTGCACCATCAAAAGCTCCAGCCGGGGATTTGGTATTCAACTGAGGGATCAGGGAAACGTCCGGAATGTGATTTTCTCGGATTCGACCATCGAGACCCGTCTCTTTGACGCCCACTACTGGGGCAAGGCGGAGCCGGTCCACATTTCCGCCACCCGGCGCTTCAAACCCGGTACCGAGAACTTGCCGGACTGGAACCGGGACAACCGCCTGGGAACCGTCCGTAATGTCCTTTTTTCCAATCTTCTGTGCAAATCCGAAAACGGGATCGTTGTTGTCGGAGAGGTGGATGAGAACGAAGATTTAACGGTCCATACGGTGGTATTCAGGAATGTCATCCTGAACATCGACAAGTGGACAAAATGGCCGGGTGGAGAACTGGACCTTCGGCCGGTCGGACCGCTGATCTCGAGCGGTATCAAGGATGGCAAAACGGATCCCGGGGTGACCACACACCCATTCTCAGGCGTTTATCTGGAAAACGCTGCTCAGGTGACTCTCGATGCAGTCATGGTGGATTGGGCATCAGGTCTTCCTGACTATTACGAACATGCCCTCGAAGCAAGAAACGCCAAAGACCTCAGGATGGAAGGTTTTAGAGGCGAAGCGCCAAATCCACTCAAGCATGAGGCAATTGTGATTCACTAATTAAATTATGATCATTACAATGGGGCGATATATGTATCAGGACTTATTTATGCGGTATCGATTTTTTCTGAAAATCTTGTGCAGGTGCCTGATCCCGTTGGCCTTGGTCCCCCTTTGGCTGGTCGGATCCGAACAGCCAAATGTCATCATCATCATCAGCGATGACCAGGGCTGGGCGGATATCGGGTATAACAACCCCAAGGTGTACACGCCCAATCTGGATGCACTGGCAGCGACCGGGGCCACCTTTGGCAAGCATTATGTCACCCCCCAATGCACACCGACGCGTGTGGCCTTGTTGACCGGGCGTTTCCCCGGGAGGTTCGGTCCACAGGCCACCCAGGCGAATGTCACTCCGGCTTTTCCCCTCGGCACGCCCACGCTGGCCAGCATGTTCAAGGAAGCGGGTTATTCGACCTTCATGAGCGGGAAGTGGCACCTCGGGACCACCTTGGATCATAGACCCGGTTTTTTCGGTTTTGACAGCAGCTACGGGTCACTCACGGGCGGAATCGGCATGTACGATCACCGCTATCGCAAGGGTAAGTATGAGCAATCCTGGTTTCGCGACGACGCTTTCATTCCAGGTTATGAAAACGGCACCCATGCCACCGATCTGGTCGCCCGGGAGGCAATCAGGGTCATCGAATTGGATCATCAGGAACCGTTTTTCCTTTATATTCCATTCCAGGCGCCCCATACGCCGCTGGACGAGCGGGGTCCGTTCATTAACCAACCGACCCAGCTGGATCCCGACAATGCGGGCCGCTGGAGGAATGAGGATGAAATCAAGTGGTTCAATGATCCGGAGGGGATTATCCAAAGTGAACCGGATCCGGAGAAGCGCTTGTATCTGGCCGTGGTCCATCACATGGATGATGCCATTGGTCAGATTGTTGCGGCATTGGAGCGCACCGGACAGCGGGAGAATACCCTGATCCTTTTCGCTTCGGACAACGGGCCACAGGTTAATTGGCCGGGCAATGTCTATCCTGATGACCTCAAACTGACAGACATTAACCAACCCCTTCCCGTCAGGGGCATGAAAAAGGATGTCTGGGAGGGCGGCATCCATGTCCCCGCCTTT
This sequence comes from Puniceicoccaceae bacterium, assembly GCA_040830765.1. Taxonomy (GTDB): domain Bacteria; phylum Verrucomicrobiota; class Verrucomicrobiia; order Opitutales; family Oceanipulchritudinaceae; genus Oceanipulchritudo. The sequence continues at coordinate 118,554 of JBFOMH010000026.1, forward strand.
GCCAACTGGCCGGGCCGGATTCAGCAGAAACAGGTCGATGAGGTGCTCCACATTGTCGACTGGTTTCCCACCTTGGCGAACCTGATTGAATACGAGCCCGAAGAAGCTATTCCGTTCGACGGGGTGGATTTTTCACAACTCCTTTTTGACGAAGGAACCCTGCCGGACCGGGAACTCTACTGGACCTGGTACAATCCCTTCTACCCTTATTACGATCGCTTTGCCCTGCGCTACGACGACTGGAAGATTGTTTATTATGGGGGAGGGGAGCCCACCAGCATCAGTGACTGGGAACTATATAACCTGAACGATGATCCGAAAGAGCAAATGGATGAGGCATACCAATTTCCGGATATCCTTGCCGACATGCACGAGCGGTACCTTCGCCAGCGCGCAAAGGACAGGAAGACCTTCTATCAAAAGATTAACCCATGAAATACAAAATCCTGAGGCTCATTTCCTGTCTGGTATTCACTTCCGGGATTGCCATTTGCGCCGGGCAGCAAGCGCATGAGCGCCTGAATGTCGTCCTTATCACGGCCGACGACCTTGGCTTCCAGCTCGGTTGCTACGGAGACCCGAAAGCAATCACCCCACGTATCGACAAGTTTGCCGCCGGGGGTGCCCTTTTCACCACGGCGCACATCACACAGTCCTCCTGCAGTGCGTCCCGGTCCAGCCTGTTGACCGGCTGGTATCCGCATGAATCCGGCCAGGTGGGACTCGCCAACAGGGGATACAGCACGGTTGGGGAGACCGAGAACCTTCCCGCGCTCCTCAAGGAGGTCGGCTACTACACGGGCATTATCGGCAAGCTGCATGTGTCCCCGCCGGAAATGTTTCCCTTCGACTACAGTGAAGTTGCCCATGCGCCCACGCGTACCCAATCCACATTCCGGGTCATGGTTGATGAATTCCTCGGTAATGTGGAAGACCGGCCGTTCTTCCTGATGCTCAACTTTTTTGATCCCCATGCTCCCTTCGAAGCCCAATCCGAGGGCCTGCCGGAAAATCCGGTCAAGCCCGAGGAGGTCGATCCATGGAGTTTCCAGGCAGGTGCGGACAGCCCGGAGATCCGCCGGAAGATAGCCGACTTCTATTCCTGCGTGCACCGGCTGGACTCGCTTATGGGTATCTTTCTCGACAAGCTGGACGAGCGCGGTCTGCGGGACAATACGATGATCCTTTTTATCAGTGACAACGGTCCTCCCTTCGCCCGCGCCAAAGCGGCTGAGTATAACCCCAGTACGCATATTCCCTTGCTCGTCCAATGGCCGGGAGTCACCCGCCCGGGCATGCAACGGGACCAGCTTGTCTCCGGGGTGGATGTTTTTGCCACCCTGCTCGATGCGGCCGGTGTGGCTGCTCCGGTTCGGAGCGTTGCCAAAAGCATCCAGCCCATCCTTCACCACGACAAGGCGTCCTGGCGGGAGACTGTGCTGACCACATTCACCGCCCACACCGCCGGGCATTACTATCCGCGCAGGAGCGTCACCGATGGCCGTTACCGGCTTATCTGGAACCTATTGGGCGGTTATGTGAACCCGCTCGCCACTATCGATTCCGACATTGTCGTCACAACCGTTCAGGAGGAGCGCTTTGACGGCACGTTGGTGCGGGAGATCTTTGAGCGTTATGCCCGACCTCCCGTCTACGAGCTTTACGATGTGGTCGCGGATCCGGATTGCCTCTACAATCTGGCCGGACAGGAGGATTTGAAGGAAACCTTCCTCTACCTGCGTTCGGAACTCGGTCGCTGGATGGTCCAGACCAACGATCCCCTCCTCGATCCCGCCATCCTTCAAAATTTCAAGAAGGAAGTCTACAGTATC
>JBFOMH010000027.1:0-101272 GCA_040830765.1 Puniceicoccaceae bacterium
CGTGGGGCCGGGAGATGTTTGGCCGTTGTCCCCCCCCCCCCGCCTACTAGTTTTGCGAGTGGGTCTGGAATCCGGATTGCCTCTCAAATCGGGCGGGAAAGGAGGTTTTGAAGGAACCCTTCCCCTCCCGGCGTTCGGAACCCGGTCGGTGGATGGTCAAGACCACCACCCCCCCCCGGCCAGCCGCGGGCGGGGGACCCGGGACCCGCCTCCACCGAGAGAACAACAGCCCCCAGTGGAAGGAACCCGGGCTGCTTTATCCCAACAGATAGTTTATGCTATCTCGGCTTCTGAACTTACCGACATGCGAAGCAAGCGTGGCTGGTAGTCCTTCCTTGGTCAGACTGTCTGAATCACACCTTGTTGTCTCTACAGCTTTCTGATATCCAAATTCAGCTCTTATCAGACTTCACCAAAGAGGTATCGCCCCATGCATAATCGAATTACGAAACACCTGTGTCATCCAACAGTTGGACTGATCTTGTGGCTTTGCTCATTGAGCAGCATCTCCGGTCAGTCCAATCCCCAGCTGGACCTGTGGTATGACCTCGAAACGGTCACGAGTAACAGTGCCACTTACAGCACGGTCGACAGTTACCGGGGTGATTTTCATCTGGAGATTCACCCGAGTCGGAAATCCCAAGGTCGTAAACTGGTCCTCCTGCCGGGCGCTCCCGGGATGGCCTGGAAGAACGCCGCCGACCTCGTCCTAGAGGGACAGATCAAGACAGAATTGGAGACCGTACTACGGGTCGTACGGATTTTCGATGCCAAGGGAAAATCAGTTGAATTCAAGATGAAACAGGATGTGACCAATGCCGAATGGACTCCCTTGAGCATACCCTTGTACCCGAACAATAACGCTAAACAGAAGCTCCCCGGGTCGGTTTCTCGACTGGAGTTCATCTTCAACCCAGGCCCCGGCTCGATTGCTTTTGATAACCTCAAACTCCGCTATGGCGAGGGCGCCTCACTTTACGTCACGGACAAGCCACTCAATCAACGCTTGGCAGAGACCGCCGGTACCAGGGAATCCCGGATGAATGTTGCTTTCGCGGAGGCAGCCCGTGAGCCGCGGCACGATTCCCTGATGAATGAATACTTCGCCCGCCTCTGGGTCGCCCAAACCGATAATGAACTCAAGTCCGTCAACGACGATTTGCATCGCCTGCTTACTTCCAAGGATTCCGAGGAATGGAACCAGCGCAGATTGAACGGCCACTGGAACCTGAGCGTGACGCACTTCCTGCTGCGCTGCTACAATACTTTCAGCGCACGCACGGATGGCGACAAGCAGGGGCGCCTCGAGAAGCGAACCGAGGATGCGCTCCTTGCCGTCCTGTGGGACCGGACGATCCACGAGAATGACATTTACATCACCCGCAACTCCACCTTGGCCATGGACGGGAGTGAAAACCATGATCTCGACAGCAAGGTTGCTTCGTTGTTGGCATCAAAGATCTTCATGGAGCATTCGGACTGGGCGGACAAGGTTCTCCCCAATATCGGCAAGGGGAGCGGTTCCGGTTACTGGTTCCACCAGGATGGCAACACCCATGTTTACGGTCCGGAGGGCCTGGCTGAATGGCGGGCTGGTGATACCAAGGACTACGTTTCCCGCGACCATTACGAGGCATGGGTAGAGTATTTCCACCGCTTCATTGTCGACCGCGCCAAGTCCGGCTTCTTCCTCGAGAAAGCTTCCGGTCATTACATGACCTACACCATGGGCTATCTTTTCGACATGCACACCTGGTGCGGCGACGAAGCGCTCAAGGAGGCCACAGCGGATCTGCTCGATGTCATCTGGGCCGAATGGGCCATCGATCAGCTTCATGGACTGCGGGGCGGCGCTAAAACCCGTTACAAATACCAGCCGAACCCCACCCCTGAGGGCATCCGCGATGCATTCTCCGGCATTGGCCAGTTCTTCTTTGGTGGAGCGGGCAATGCCCAGCACAATTATTTTTCAACAATGCTCTCTGACTATGAAATGCCGGAGATGGTCTGGAAGCTGGCCTTCGACCGTAAGTCTCTTGGGAGCTATGCTTACGCATCACGTCAGATCGGGGAGTCGCCAGCCAACTACATTGGTGAGCCCGGGCTGGAGCGTACCATCGTCTGCAATCCCACCTCAAGTCTTATCCGCTACAGCTGGGTCACGCCCGATTACATTCTTGGTACCCAGATGGATCATCCCGGTGCCACCCACAACCACCTGTCTGTTTCCGGCCGCTTCCAGGGACTGTTCTTTGCCGAGCCGCGCGGGGCAGCGGCGTATGTGAAGGGGATCATCGATGAGAAGGAATTCTCCACTCCGGCAATGAGGTATCCCTACAACAACACCATGGTCCGCAGTGTACAGGATAAGCAGGTGGCTGTCTTCCAGGCCGCCCGCCGGGTGCTCAGGCAGAGCCCGGCGTGGTTCCCCAATGAGACGCATCATCCCGATGGCATGATGGTTGGCTTTGCCAAGGCCCAGCATGTCGAGGAGGAGAATGGATGGATATTCGTCCAGAACGGGGAAGGTCTGCTGGCTGTCCGGGTGGTCGACGGTGTACAGAAACCGATGAGCGGCGGGGGCAATGCGGCTAACAAGGGCGTCATCGATTACCCGTTGCAGTCTGAGCATGTCGACCTGGTCGAGACCCCGTACACATGGAATGAATCCATGGACAAGATCCTCTTCGACGACCTTTGGAGCCCAGTGATTTTCGAGGCTGGTCGTCTGGACGATTTCGGCAGCTTGCCAGCCTTCAAGGAATACATTTTCGGCAATAAAGTGACGCTCCTGAAAACCGTTGTCCCCGGATTTTACCGGCTGCGCTACGAGTACGGTGAGAACAATGAAAATCGTATCGATTTTAATGCTGGCAACCTGCAGATCCCCCGAATCAACGGAGCTCCGTTGGATTACGCTCCAGCCTACCTTTTTAATAGCCCCTTCCTTCAATCCGAATACCAGAGCGGTGTCATTTATTTCGGGCTTCCCCAGTCGCCCGAATCCGTTGTCACCAAGCGCTTCCTCCCGGAAAACAGGGAATGAAAAAACAAATTCAGCATTCAATCTGGATATCCATTCTCCTGACGATCTCGATGTTGAATTACTGCCATGCAGCTAACTGTGTTTTCCTATTGGGAGGCCAGTCCAATATGGTCGGGCTGGGGGTGAGCAGTGAGCTCACGCCGCCTTATGATGTACCACAGGAGGATGTGAAGTTCTGGAATGACGGATGGGTCCCTTTGTCCCCTGGCTTCGGGAATAAATCGGATAACTTTGGTCCGGAGGTGTCGTTTGGCCGGGCGATCAAGGAGGCACTGCCAGAGGATACCATTTACCTGGTCAAATATGGTTCCAATGGCAAAGCCTTGTATAACGACTTCAAGCCGTACATAGGCAGGCACTACCTCAAGATGATGGATACCTTCAGGGCAGCCCTGGCCAACCTGGATGAGGCCGGGATTGACTACGAAATTTCTGGTATGCTGTGGATGCAGGGCGAGAGCGATGCCTATGAATCGCAGGCGGTCGCCTACGAGGCTAACCTCATCCGTTTTATTGAGGTGATGCGCAAGGAGTTTGATGCTCCGGAAATGCCGTTTATCATTGCCCGTGTACTCAATTACTTTGGAGGTATCGAGCCTCCCAAGATTGGCGAACAATCCGAACCCACCCAGGCTTACATCGTCCGCACGACTCAAGTTCGGGTCGCCGAAAATACCGCATTTACGGCCTGGTTTGACACCGACGATTATGCTGTTGTGGATCCCATCAGTGATCGCGGCCACTACGGCACGCAGGGCCAACTTGATTTGGGTAAGGACTTTGCCTCGGCTGTCTTGGAATTTGTAACTGAGTTCGATTAATCTCAAGATCCTGAATTATGAAAAATAGACCATCCTTCTCCAGCGCCTGTTTCGCAATCCTCAGCACTTTCATGGGATTAGCATCTGCATTTGCTGAATCCATTTCCGTTGAGGAATTGAATTCGGGGTGGGCTTTCTACGGTAATGGCATCAGGAAAGCCGAACGCGGCATGCTCTACATGAAGGAGTCTCCCGGGAGCCTCGGTGTCATGTTGGTCAGTCCGGACGCGTACGGGGAGGCTGTCACGGTCAAATATGAAATCATGCCCCTGACGGCCGCCAGTGTTTGTGTCCTTGTCATGTCAGCTTCCGACCCGGGTGATGCCTTGACGCTGAACCTGCCGGATAACTATGACGGGTCCATGGGGCATTGGATCAATTCCACGGAGAACTACTTCTTCGCATTCCACAACGCCTCTCACAACCGCTTCCCATTTGCCATTCGTTTTCCCGAAAGGAAGTTAATTGATGAACATCAAGAAAGCGTGATGACCAACGGGAAATTTCATGAAGTCGAGGTGGGGCGCAAGGATGGCAAAATCTGGCTCAAAATTGATGGCAAGACGATTGTTGAGGGAGTTGACGAAGATCCACTGGGTGCCGGTTACTTGGCCTTCCGCATTCGGGGACTCAGTGAAGAGCCGGCTGCCTGTTTGATCAGAAAAGTGCGCATTGAGACTCACCTTGAATAAATAACCGGGCCAGATCACACTCCGCTCAGAAGTCTCCCATTACATTACGTCCAACCGTATGATCTATTCGTCCACTATGAAAAGAATCCTTATTATTTCCATGTTCCTTCTGGGGATTGCTGCTCATGCCACTTGCGCGCTGGCCGAGGAGCAATCGCAGGTTCATTGGACCCAGCTCTTTGCCTTCGGGGACAGTTTCAGCGACAGCGGAGCCGGATACGTGGACGGTAATGGGCCGACAGCAATCGTCTACGCGGCAAGGGAGCTTGGCATTCCCTTTACGCATGCCGCAGATCCTGACGCCGGCAACAAGGGCCTTAATTACGCATTCAGCGGTGCGCGGACCGGCGAAGGGGAACGCAGGCAAGTCAAGGATGTCTTCCTCGAATACGGCATGCAGAACCAGGTCAGTGACTTCGTCGCAGGGGTTCAATCAGGGAAGATAACTTTCGACCCGGAGCATACCCTCTTCTTCCTCGCCGGAGGATTGAACGACAAGAAACTGGAGACGGCGGATACGGTCAATAACATAACCCGGCTGGTCCGCCGCCTGCATGCCGTCGGGGCCCGGCACTTTTTTATTGCGGTACTGCCGACTGAAATCGGTTCATTCAACGCGGTCGCCACGCGTTTGAATCCTGCGTTGAGAGCTCTCCCGGCAGTGCTACAGGAGGAATTCCCGGACGCCACCATCCGAACCAGCCGTTGGGGTGAATTCTTTGACAAGGTGAAGCTTGAGGCGGCCGACTACGGAATCACCAACACGACCGATAAATGTGCGGGCCGCGCCATCTTTGACCAGGACACCACACCGCGTGGAGATCCGGACACCTACTACTTCTACCACAGCAATCACCCCTCAACGACCACCCATGAACAAGTGGGCAAGATGCTAGCCAACGAGTTCCGCCAGGCTGTCGAATAAATGCAAATCCGCTCGCGGTATTCCTACCGCGAATCAGGCGCCTGTGCAGAGTGCCACTCCTCGATCTTTTTTCGAAGCCGCTCGACGATATGGGGCCTGTTGACGGCAATATCATTCTTCTCAGCAGGATCGTCCTTCAGGTTAAAGAGCCGATGAGAGGCCGTATCCCATTCGTGGAAGATCCTGTATTTTGTCGTATCCTTGCCGCTGTAGCGTAGAATCAGTTTCCAGTCGCCCTCAATACACCAGAGGTATTGCAGCGTGTCGTCGGGATCCCCGACCGTCATGTTATGGCTGGCATGGAAGGATCCAAATATGGCTTTGCGATCCATCACCGCTTTCCGGTCCAGCAGATTGATGCCAGTAAGGTCCTCAGGCACTGCAAAGCCGGCCAAATTGGCAATCGTCGGGAAGAGATCATTGCTGTGGGCAAAATGATTGGATTTCTCCGGCTCAACGGTCCCGGGCCAGGAGACCAGGATGGGTGTGCGGATTCCATTTTCATACGGAGACCCCTTGGAGCGCATGGCGAATCCCTCGTAAGCCTGCTCACGCGGCCAGTCGCCGGTTGTGCTGGCGGGTGCCCAGCCGTTGTCGCAGATGTAAATGACGACAGTCTCTTCAAGAAGCTCCCGTGTCTTGATAATATCCATCAATTCCCCGCAAGTCTCATCAAACCACTCGATCATGGCATAGTACTTTGCCACATCCAGGGCGCGGCCTTCCTTGTTGTATTTTTCCAGCAAACGATCCGGGGGATTATGCGGAGTATGGGGCAGGAATGGGGCATACCACAGGAAGAAGGGCTTTTCCTCTTCCAAGGCATGATCGATGAATTGTTCTATCGGTTCCATCCCTTCGCGGCCAATGACCAGGCCCTTGTCGCCGTGGCGTTCCCCTTCGGTCATTCCATGGGTAAAGCCTCCGTCAGCATAGGATCCCTCCCACCACTTGCCGGATTGATGGGTCAAATATCCGCTCTCGGTCAGGCCGCGGACAAAACTCGGCAACTGGTGGAAGCTGTCCCGCACTGGTTTGTCCAGCGGCTCCCGCTTCCCGCGCAGCAATACCGTTTCGCCCTTTTCGTTAATGACAAACATGCCACCGGTGACGTCATTGGCCATGATGCCATGTTCAGCGGGGAATCGCCCGGTCACCATGGATGCCAGCGAAGGCCGGCACAGCGGGGTCGCCACATATCCGCGATCAAAGCGCAGGCTCAAGTCGGCCAGCTTGTCCAGCTTCGGGGTCTGGACATCCGGATGTCCCATGAATCCATAGTCCGTCCATGCCTGGTCATCACTGATGATCAGGACAATGTTCGGGCGGGACTGTTTTGGATTCGCTTCTCCCTCGGCAAGGGTGGTCAGTGGCAGCAATGTCTGGGCCGCCAGAATTAGCAGGATAATGGGGTGAGGGTAGCTTGAATGGATTTGGTTCATCGGAGTGTCTCTTTTAGGTTCCGCACCGGACTTCACAGTAAAAGTGTACTTACCGGGATGATAGTATGCGTCAAAGCACAAGGTTTGTAACTTCCGTGCTTTTCTGACAGTCTGAAATTCATTGAATAGACTAATGTGAAAGAGCTATCAACAATCGATGAATCCCAGTATGATTCCGGTCCTGGAGAGCTCAGGATTTACCCACCCAATTTAAGGAAACCCTATGAAATCATTACTCTACACAACATGTGTGTTATCGGCTATTTGTCCCCTGATCTCTGGCGGCAAGGCTTTCACGAGTCCTCTTGAGGATCTGGACTTTGTCTATGCCGAGGAAGCGATCCAAGCCTACATTGACCAGGCGCAGGCAACCAAGATGGAGCGGGCGCGGGAGGCCTTTCTAAAGGCCACCGGCGAGGGCTTGAGGCAGGCATTCTGCCCGTATTTTGCGGACATCTGGTTGGGCCGGGACCTGGACCGGGTCAATGCCGAGCTGGTCGAGATTCTCAGGAGCGAAGACCCGGTGGTCCAGCAGAAGTACCGTCTCAATGACAAGTGGGGCCTGGTCATCAAGCAGCAGTTCTACCACCTGTATTACGCATTTGGGACCAAGGGATCGCTTGCCCCGGGAAGATTGTATCCGGAAACGGAGAAAGCGCTATTGGATGCCCTCTGGGACCAGATGAAGTACAAGGATGACATCCATCTGGCCCGGTTAAGCACGTGGTGGATGATCGGCAGTGAGAATCACGACCTCGTTTCCAAGGTAAGCAGCCTGATCAGTGCGCAGATCTTCATGCATGAGCCGGATTACAAGGACCGGGTCTACCCGGATCTCGGCACTGGCGGGGGCTACACCTACTGGTTTCACCGCATGTATGCCCAGCACGCGGTGGACGGCCCGGAAGGCCGGGCTGAGGACAAGGATGGAAAGGACTATACGGCGGCGGATCATTATGAAGCCTGGGTGCATTACTTTGATGAATATTTCAACGAGCGAGCGAGGAGGGGCTTCTTTCTGGAAGTGGCGTCGCCCGGGTACATGGCTGTTACCGTTTCCCATTTGACGGACATTTATGATCTTTGTCAGGACCCGGCATTATCGGAAAAGGCAGGGAACTTCATGGATGTGGTCTGGGCGGACTGGGTGCAAGACCAGCTCAATGGGGTACGGGGCGGTGCCAAGACCCGTGCGGACGGAAAGGCATGGAATGACGCCATGTACCGGTTTGCCCGTTTTTATACCGGCGGTGAAGGGAGTGCCCAGGGAAATATATTCACCCTGTTGCTGAGCAAATACGAACTGAAGCCCATCCACTGGCATCTGGCACTGGATCGTGAGGGACTTGGGGAATTCGCCTTCCTTTCCCGGAAGCCGGGAGAAGAGGAAGGGGTCTGGCCACGACCACTGGGTACGGAGCGGACGCTGGTCTGTGACACCGAGTCCCGGTTATTGCGCTACAGTTGGGTAACCCCCGACTATATCATGGGTTGCCAGATGGATCATCCAGGAGCGGTGCACAGTCATTTGAGCAACCAGGCCCGTTGGCAGGGCGTTACCTTCAAGGGTGAGGACGGTCCGCGAGTCTACCCGGTTGACCTTGCAGTTGGCGAGGACGGCAACTCCGCCAAGACCAAGGCAACCGGCTACATCAGGGGTGTCCAGGACAAGAATGTAATGATCCTCCAACAGGCACGTCGTTTCACGCAAATGAACCCGGACTGGTTCCCGGCCAAGAGTATCTCAAATCTCGATTACGGCATCCACTTTGGGGACAATCTGGACCGTATCGAGGAAGCCGGAGGATGGGTCTTCGTGGAACATGGGGATGCCTTTTTGGCGGTCCGACCCGTTATGGGCGAATATGCCGAGGGATGGACAATCCTCGTCGATCCCTCCAGTCCGGGACTGACCAGTGTGATCCACGAGGACAGCTATGACTGGAGTCCCGACAGAAAGATGATCTACCTCAAGGACAAGTATGCCGGCATGATCTTTGAAGCCTCGCGCCGGGATCATCACGGGAGTCTTGAGGACTTCATGGCCGATATTTTGGATAATCCGCTGGTTCTCGATAAGACGGTTGTTCCGGGCTTCCACGTCCTGCGCTACCGGGGTTGCGGCGAGGATGCCAGGGAGATTACCTTCAACCTTTCCAACAGCGAGATGCCTTTCGTCGGTGGTGAACGGGTGAATTATGCGCCGGAGATGCTGTTCGATAGCCCGTATCTGAAATCACAATATAAGAGCGGAGTAGTTGAAATCAGCAAAGGGGACAGAAAACTCCATCTGGAATTCAACTAGGAAAGCTCCGCCAGGATGCGTATAATCCTCATAAGCTTGATGTGTATCCCCACAGCCTTGATGGCTGCCACCCGGGTTGATTTCTATGATGAGGCATTGCGCATCTTCGGTACCGCTGAAGCGGATGGAGATATCACCCGTAACCGGGCGCTCCAAGGAAACAGAATCCATTATCTGAAGAATGGGAACATTTATCCGGACGAGCGCGAGGTTAAGTATTTCGATTTGGACTACACGGACAAGAAGGCGGGAGACTTCTCAGTCCGCTTTTCGGCTGAGTCGCCTGACCCTGTCGGCGAGCTCGGATTCATGCCTGGGCCTTATCAGAAGACATGGAAGCTGTCGGAAGCATGGAATCTCAAGCTTTGGTTGAAAGGCCTGGATTCTGTGGATGACGAGCCATGGACCTTTTCATTCCTGGATGATTCAGGCAACCGCGCCAGTGGGAGATTAACCGGATTCTCGGTGAATGGGGAATGGCATTCGCTGGTTCTGCCCCTTGGCGATCTCAGGCACAATGGAGAATTCGACTTCGAAAACATTACCTCTTTCCAGATGGAAAACCGTCTTGGTCCAGATGGAGAGCTTTGGTTCGATGATGTTCGCTTTACTAATCCATCTGGCGGAGTGATCGGAGTGACTGACAAGTCGGTTTCACAGCGCCAGGAGGAAGCCGCAGGGAGCAGGATGGCGCGCGTTGCGGAGGCTTTCCGGAAATTGACAACCCACACTCCGGAAACGCTGAAATTGAACGATCGTCATGTCTATTGGCGGGACTATCTCAATCCGCATTTCGCCAAGCTCTGGCTTGGGGAGGATTTGGAAGCCGTCAATGCCGACCTGCTGCGCATCTTTGCGGCGACGGATCCGGAAGTCCGCAAGATGTACGAACTGGACGGAAAATGGTCGCTCTACTTAACGCCCACCTTGATCCAGCTCTACTACACGTTCGGCAGTAAGGCGAAGCGCATGCCCGGTCGCCTCGAGCCGGAAACGGAAAATGCGCTGCTTGAGCTGCTTTGGGAACGGACAAAGATCAAGAATGACATTGCCATAGCCCGGCAAAGCACCTGGTGGATGGCTGGGAGCGAGAATCATGACATCAATGCCAATATGGCCAACTTGCTCTCGTCGCAAATTTTCATGAACGAACCGGCCTATGCGGACCGCATTTATCCCGACCTCGGTTACGGCAGTGGCTATGGATATGGAAATCCGGGGCTTGCACGAAAAACCGGTGGCCGGGCCAATCTAAAGGATGGAAGAGAATACAACGCCCGGGACCATTACGAGGCCTGTGTTCGATACTGGATAGAGTGGTTCGAAGAACGCTCCCAGCGGGGCCTCTTTATCGAGGTGAACTCGCGCACCTACCAACTCTATTCCCTAGGTTTCCTCCAGTGCATCCTCGATCTTTGCGAGGACCCCGTGGTCCGGTCCAAGGCCCGTAAGTTCTTTGATCTTGTCTGGCTGGACTGGTCACAGGACCAGATAGGCGGCATGTGGGGTGGGGCAAGGACCCGTAATGGCCTCCCAAATTCCAGCTACTGTGGCATGACCCAGTTTTCCAAGTTTCTCTTCGGTGGACCGGGGGATGCTGCCCATGGATTCTTTCACCTGCTCCTTTCGGACTATGAGCTGCCGGCCATCGTCTGGGAAATGGCCATGGACCGTGAAGGACTTGGATGCTTTGCCTATATCTCCCGTCGGCCCGGGGAGGAAGAGAACCTCTGGCCGCGGCCGCTCGGAAATGAGCGCACCTTGCTGTGCGATACGGAATCCCGGTTGTTGCGCTACAGCTGGGTGACTCCAGACTACATCATGGGAACGCAAATGGATCACCCCGGTGCCGTGCATAGCCACCTCAGCATCAGCCGCCGCCACCACTCGATCATATTTGCCGGGGATCCCTGGTGCCGGGTCATGTCCGGGCCACTGCATTCCGGTGAAGGTGGCCGTTTTATCGGGACGTCAACCTTTGATCAAAGCGACCCGGATTCCTGGAGAATGGGAGCGGATCACGCCTACCGGAGTGTGCAATCCCGGAGCGTCCTTATCACCCAGCAAGCGCGCAACCTGACCCGGGTTTCCCCCGAGTGGTTCCCGGATTACACAATGGAAAACAAGCCCTATGGAATTTTCTTCGATGGGGAGTTCGACCGGTTCGAGGAAAAGGATGGCTGGATTTTCCTGGCCAAGGGGAACGCCTACTTCGCGGTTCGCGTCGTGGTCAGTTCATTGGATGACGCGTACGCTGTGGTGCGGCCGCGAGGCGTGCAGGAACCGCCCCTAGGCAAGGATGGCTACGATTGGAACAGCGACCGCTCGATTCTTCGCCTGAAGGGGAACTACAGCCCGATTATTTTCGAGGCCGGCCGAAAGGCCGACTATGCGACCCTTGAGGCATTCCAGGAGGATGTTTTGGATAATCCACTCCATTTGTATTCAAACCTCGGACCGTCCGAATTGGGCTTCTTCACGCTCATCTACACGGGCTGCGGGGAGGATGCCGAGGAAATCGTCTTTAATGCCGCTAACAGTGAAATACCAACTGTGGGCGGGGAATATATCGACTATGCACCTCCGAAATTGTTCGATAGTCCGTATCTGGAATCTGACTACAAAAGTGGTGCGATCAAAGCCAGTAAGGGAACTTCCAGACTGAATCTGAACTTCAATGATTAACCCACTACCCCGGACAGCCATGCAGACGAAATTGAAATCCGTTTATCTTCTTCCCGTAATCCTGGCCGGAATATTTGCCGGGAATCGCGCCTTTACGGATCAGGTCATTCCAAAGGAATGGATCGATGTGGACACCGGCCATCGGGTGATACGGCTATCCGAAAATGCGGGAACTGCTTCCTTCTACTTTCACCAGAACGCCTACAGCGGAGAGGGTGACAAGGTTGTTGTAACAATGCCGGGAGGCATTGGCACTATCGACCTTGAAACACATGAGAACAGGCTGCTGGTTGAAAAACCCCGCGCTCGAACCCTTGTGGTCGGAAAGTTGAGCCGGTCTATTTATTACACCCTCGAGGAGGAGGGAGTCATTACAGTATATGCGGCCCACCTGGATTCCGGCGAGATTCGCCGGATAGCCGAGCTCCCCGGGCAGGCAATGGTCTACTCACTTAATGCTGACGAGACACTATTACTTGGAAGTTTGTATGAAGCTACTCCGGAAGAAGTTGCGGCTGGTCGACACCGGGTGAGTGATCGCGAATTCAACCCACAGACGGGACAGCGTCTTACTTATCAGGAGCAAAGGGAATGGGGCTTTAAGAAACGGCTCGATACCCGTCTGCCCATGGCAATGTTTGTGATTGATACGGCAACCGGTGAGGTTTGCATAGTCCACCGGGCAACCGACTGGCTGAATCACTTGCAGTTTTCTCCAACTGATCCTGAGCGTATCCTGTTCTGTCACGAGGGGCCATGGCACATGGTGGATAGGCTTTGGACGATAAAGACCGATGGTTCTGACCTCCGCAAGTTGCACGAGAGGACGATGAACATGGAGATCTGGGGTCATGAGTTCTTCAGTCCGGATGGCAAAACGGTGTGGTATGACCTGCAGCGTCCCCGCGGGGAAGTCTTCTGGCTGGCAAGTGTGGACCTCGAAACCGGTAAACGCACCTGGTATGCCCATGAGCGAAATGAGTGGTCCTGTCATTACAACATTTCTCCAGACATGAGCATATTTGCGGGTGACGGAGGAGACGCGGACATGGTTGCGCACGCACCAGACGGGAAGTGGATTTACCTCTTTCGCCCGACGGCTATCCCGGACACCGCCGGAATGCCTTCCCCGAATTCAGAGGACCTCATCCATCCGGGCCGACTTATCGCGGAGAAGCTAGTCAACATGAAGGACCACGATTACAAACTGGAGCCCAACGTTACGTTTACGCCCGATGGTAAATGGATTGTCTTCAGGTCAAACATGCATGGTGAAGTACACACTTACGCTGTGGAAGTTGACCTCAATTAACACGGTTTCAGAGGCATGAAAGCAGCGAATTTGCGCAGCGACATCGATGAGGTGATGGACCGGATTATCCGGTTTTCCACGAACGGGAGAGTGGGCGAGGCGCTGGTCATGGTAGACGCTTCTTTTGGTAGTGACCGGAAAAACATCAAGGGGCTGGATCAGTGGCGGTTTCCTGAGGAAATGGAAGCCTACCTGGAGCAAAGCATCCAGAGCTTGGAGGAGACATGGGCCCGGCGAACAGGGATTGCGGATGATTTGATCCCGGCGGGGTACGCCTGGTACGGCATTGCTGAGCACTCTGCCTTCGTTGCCGGGGAGGTGGGCTTCGGAACGGACACCAGTTGGCCGCATCCAGTGCTTAACGATTACGCTGATCTGGATAAGCTGAAACTGGATGAAGACAATATCTGGCTACGCATGGTCATTGACGGGATGAAGTATCTCCAGGAGCGCAGCGAGGGGCGGTTTGCCGTCAAGCTGAGGGGCGCAATGGCCCCGATGGATCTGGCCAATGCCCTGCGGGGGAACGACCTCTTTCTGGATATCTATGAGAATCCGGACGAGCTGCATGCGCTTCTGCGCTTCTGTGTTGAAGCCGGTAAGTGGTTTACCTCCCGGCAGAGCCAGGCGATCGATACTTTCCATGGAGGCTATATCAGCGGCACGGATATCTGGATGCCGGGTAATGCGTTTGGTCATCTTTCGGAAGATGCATCCGTGATGTGTTCCGCCGAGACCTACCGTGAATTCGGCAAGCCCTACACGGAGGCCCTGCTGGAGCCTTTTGACCGGGCCTTCATGCATCTGCATACCGCTGGTGTCCAGGCCTTTGAGGCCGTCACTGAGTTGGATAAGCTGCAGTTCTTTGAGCTGGCGCCCGATCCAAAACAGCCAAGGGGTGTCGAGGTCTACCGGAATCACTTCGATCTGTTTAAAGACAGCGTCATGAAACTTTTTATTACCTTTGACGAAATCAAGGAGAATATCGCCTTCCTCAAACAGGCCAAGACAGCGCTGGTCGTCGATACGTCCAGTGCTGAAGAGGCTCAAGCCGTGGTGGATTTTGTCCGACAAGAATTTCCTATCGATGAATAACTCCTGCAAATCTCTCCTGTCAGCGGTCGCGCTGCTGTATCTGTTAACGGTTGGTGCCCGGGCACAAGTCCCGATTCCCGCAGAATACATCAGCGTCGGGGACTATTCGGGTACGGCGAACCAGCGGATCAGTGCTGCCATTGCAGCTGCTGGGGCCACAGATCACAAGACTGTGTTTTTCCCGAACGGTACCTATGCCTTGCAGAGTACCATTAATCTGAATCAAGGGGCAACCACCGAACTGTACCTAATCGGGGAGAGCCGGGAGGGTGTGTTCCTGATTCCGGATATCCCGTACCTTGAGGCAAACTACAATGGTGGGGACTGGCAAAATGGGGGCGCAAGGCTGGCGCACATGATGAACCTGAGCAGCGGCTCAGTTTTTACTTCCGTTGACGTGTCCATCCAGAACATGACCATCGATATGAGGCATCAGTTGGTGATGGGCGAGGAAACCATAACCTATAACGTCGTCGGCCACGGGATTCGGATCGGTCAAGGATGGCAGGCAGGGCAATTCACCGTCAATCATGTGACCATCCGGAATGTAGGCAGCTATGGCGTCGGGATACAGGACCGGGATGGTCATCCCAAAAACAACATCACACTGACCAATCTACACCTTGAGCGTGTCGGGTCAGACGGTATCGACACAAAGGAAGCGAGTGGGGATGGTAACCGGAATCTGGTCATCCGGAACGTGAGTATAAACGAAGTCGGATTCCTCGACACCGGAGCTGCACCTGGCATTGATTTGAGGTATCGCGACGTAATTATTGAGAATGTGAATCTCGTCTCACGGGCATCGCGGTCAACTCTTCCGGGACAAACATCCAGCGTCACCGGAATCAACTTCAGGCCGTGGGATGGCGGTCTCGGTGTAGTGGGAGCAACTGTCTCGAATGTCTACATCAGGGGCTCTGCAAGAGGCATTCGTATACATGCAGCGGATGACACACCACACCAGAACATCGCGATTAGTGATTTCAAGATTCAAGGCCAAATAGGTACGGGCGTTGATATATTAGGAACCAACCATTCGGGCCATACTATCTCGGACGGATACGTGGACCCGGCTTTTGGGGGCGCAGCTGTCAGTACAAATGGTCAAGCTGTCGTTAGCAATGTGGTTGCTGGTCGCTGGGACCCAGCGTTGACCCCGCTTACCGACACGACATTTGAGCGCAACGTTTCGTTCGCCGGCGAAACCTATAGCCCTGCATGGATCGGTATGGTCGGCTCCGAGCGGGTGAGTCTGAATCCGACCTCTCCCAGCGCGGGACTATTCGCTTTCGATGTTGGTGAGGGGGGCCTTATGCGGATCGATTATGACGGACTCTATAACGGGATGGACAAGCTAATTGTTGAGGGAACGCTCAACCTTGATGGCGAGTTGGTCATCAACATTATTGGCGGCTCGCCTGCCACCGGTGGAACATTTCAAATCTTCGAAGCCGATGCCATCACCGGTTCCTTCGACACCATCACACTGCCTACGGTTTTAGGATTGACCTGGTTTACGGACAACCTGTCGACAGATGGAACGATCAGTCTGCTTTCAGAGACGCAAGCCCCGACGATCAGTACCCTGAGTCCGGCCGACAATGCAACAGATGTAATAGCTTCCGCCAACCTTGTGGCGACCTTCCATAAACCGGTGCAGGCAGGAACCGGTTTTATTACTATCCGGAAACTCATCGATGACAGTATCGTCTCCCTTATTGACGTAACCAATGCGGACATTGTCACCTTCAATGGTACCCAGATGACGATTGATCCCAGTGTTGATTTTAATTTCGAAACCAGTTATTACGTCACGATCGATGCCACCGCTGTGAAAGACCTTGACGGCAATGCCTTTGCGGGAATCTCTGGAACCTCGTCGTGGAATTTCACTACAGGCACCGCGGTCAAGATTGTCCAGATCAACTCCGCCTCCAAAGTAGTCGCAGAAAGCCTTTCCAGTAGCTCCACCGCGCTCCTGTTTGATGCCGGCCAATTTGCTGATACGTTGGTCGTCGCGTTGAGCAGTGAGAAAAGCGGTGGTGACTATTCGGTTATGTATGATGGACATCCCTTGAGCGCTGCGGTGCTGGGCGGCCAGGCCGATATCTGGTATCTGGATTTGGGCACGACCTCCTATTCCGGTGGTAATGCCGAAATTGTCATCGATTATTCCGAAATAACAACGGTTAACGGCGTTGGTATAGGGGCAGTGTCGATTAGCTCTGAAGGCAAGCCGATCCAGTTGCACACAACTGCGATTAGTGCAGCAGGAGCAGATTCGGTAAACCTGACCACTACCTTGGATGGGGCCTTTGTCATGGTCTGCTTTAACGCAAACCGTGGAGGATCAATTACCGGGGATACGCTTCTGACCCCGATCTATGAAAGTGGCGATACCGGATCAGCCCAGGGGGCTGCGGGGTATGAAACGGATGTTGCCGCAGGAGACCATACCTACTCATGGACGGTGACTAATCCGCGCAAGGTAACGGCAGCCTCCTTTGTGATTGCCAATGATTACGCCAACTGGATCGCTGAGTATAGCTTGGAGGGGTACACCGATCTGACCGATGATCCGGACGGGGACCGGATTCCCAATGGTCTCGAGGCATTGTTCGGGACTCATCCAGGCCAACCTTCACAGGGACTCGACAATTTCACGGCTGATGGCACCACCCTATCCTTTGCCCACCCGCATAATGAAAATCCGCCCGTTGACTTAAGCCTCTTATACAGGTGGTCGACCAACCTGCAGGACTGGTATGAGTGCGATGGTGTGGATGGACCTCCCGGTGGTACAACCCTGAGTGCCATAATCGAGACTGCGGATATGACCACCACTGTAACCGCTGATGCCAGCGAACCCATGGAACATCTATTTTTGCGTGCCAGGGTGATTCAAGAGCAGTAACTTTACATTAAATGACAAATGAGTGACCCATCCTTCGATCAAAGAACCTGTCAAGAAGTCTCAGGAACCAGAATGTTGCAATTCAGGCTACAAAAGAGATTTCGCCTAATTACCTTTGCATTACTGGTTTTATCGACTGGCGGTGCTCAAGCCACAAGTCCGGAGGCTATTTTGGCTGGCTTTGAGGAGCGCGTTGACAGGGTCTACCGTGCCGAGGCGGGCAAGCCACTGGTCCGGGCCGAAAAGAGAGCCCCCTTGAGTCCCGGGCGCGGTATGTTTGTCCGGGCCTACTCATTCTCCATCGTGTCATTTGCCGCCCGTTGCCTGTATCTGAATGAAATGCTGGACGAGGCCAATGCGGCCTTGGTGGAAAACGCTCAGTACTACCTCGACCATGAACCAACTATCGCTGACCGGGACAGTTTTCACTGGCATGCGGACATCGTGATGCGGCTGATCGAGCTCTACGGGAGCGAAGGCCGCCTGCATCCGGGACGCATCACCAGGGAGACCGAGGATATTCTTCTGAAGCCCATCTGGATATACGCCAACCGCTGTTACTGGCCGGAAAAATCGGATATCGAGAATTCAAAAACCTGGCACCTCTTTTCATCCGAGAACCATCACGTGATGGACTTCACCGTCATCTGGCATTTCTGTAAACTTGCCAAGGACCGTCCCGAATACCGCGACCGTCAATTCATGCACAGTGGCGGGACACCAGTGGAAATCTATGAAGCGTTCAACCGTTACTTCATCGAATACTGCCGCGAGCGCTCCCGCAAGGGACAGAACGTGGAAATGATGAGTGACGGGTATAACACAGCCCGCAACCGTGGCATCTACAATTTCTACGACTTTGGAAATCCGGAAGTGAAGCGAATGGCGGGGATGTTCCTCGATTTGTACTTCGCCTACTGGGCACAGGAACAGATCGACGGGATTTCCGGCGGAGGCAAGGCACGGATAAATTTTGAACGGGGATTCAGTCGTTACCGGGACGTTGGCTATGCCCCCGTTGTGTGGTATTACTTCGGTATCGGGCAACAGCCGGCCTTGAAGGCATTCGAAGTGAATTTGTCACTCAGCGACTACCGTCCGCCGGCAGTTGTCGCGGATATCGCCCTTGATGTGGAAGGCCGTGGCCGCTACGAAGTGCGGCAGCGGATCCAGGGTCTGGGCAAGCAGGGGCATACCTTTCCCAAGTTTGACAAGCGGGACGAACCGCCGAACAAGCTCCGCACGGATGGAGGCGGCATCCTGCGCTACACCTTTTGCGATCCCGCGTTTGTCATGGGCACGCCGATGACGGAGGCACGTCCGATGGAGGACTGGGTCTGGCTCAGTGCCCAGAATCGCTGGCAGGGAGTCGTCTTCCCGGATGAGCATGATGCCCGCATCATCCCGATTGTGCGTCCTGCGGACAGCTGGCGGGCCATGAACGCCCAGTGGTCCGTCCAGAGCATGGGCACCCTCATCACACAGAAGCTCAAATACCACGATGGTGCTGCGGAAATGATAGTCTGGATGACCGAAGAGGTGTTTTCTGATCCGGAGGAAGTGGGGGATGTGGTCTTTGTGGAGTCCGGGACCGCCTATGCAGCCATCCGCGTACCCCAAGGCGGTTACACATGGCACCATGGCCCATTTGTAACGCATACCGAAACAGGTGTCCGCAAGACACGGCCGGGCAGGGCGATGCTGCTGAACGAAGAGTTTGCCCCGGTCATCCTCGAAGTGATGGCAAAACGGGATGTGAAGGATTTTGCCGCATTCAAGGATCTGGTCCTTGCCCGGGAACCGGTGATGGATGGCCCCGTCCTGAAGTATCTTTCCATTTATGGCGATGAACTGGCTTTTGATACCAGCTTTGAGCAAGTGCCCGCCATCAATGGAATACCGGTTGATTTTGAACCTGTAAAGGTTCTCGAGAGCCCCTTCTTGAATGCCGATTACGATAGCGGCATTGTCGAAATCACGAAAGACAACCGCCGTCTGGTCCTGGATTTTAACTAAATAGTTTTGCACTTTTTGAATGGGGCGTCCGGGCGTCATCTTTTCCAGCGGCATCATTCAAACGGTCAGAATTTATATCATTGGACCTGTTGTTCGCTGAAATTCATACCTCAAGGAACCTTGGCTGCAGATTTTGGCAGTCTGCGGACTACTCCTTACCCTGAGGGAAGCAAGATCATGAAAATGAAGAAATTCTCTATTTTATTCGCTCTGATGACCCCGATATTGGCACCAGCTGGAGGGATTTTTGACAATCCCATGGAAGACCTCGATTTTGTGTATTCTGAGGAAAAGATTCCCGCATATATTGAGCGTGGCCGGATGACCAAGGCAGAGCGGATCAAGCATGCCTTCGAAAACGTCACTAGCGAGGGGCTTGAGCAGGCATTCTGCGGGCCATTTGCCGATCTTTGGCTGGGAGAAGACCTGGACGCGGTTAACGCGACCCTGTTGCAAGTGTTCACGACCGAGGACGAGGAGCTCCGGGAAAAATACCGCCTGCATGACCACTGGGGACTGGCGCTGATGCAGCAGTTTTATCACATGTATTATGCCTTTGGGCAACAAGGAACCGTGGCTCCCGGCCGGTTGTATCCTGAGACCGAGCGGGCGATGCTGGAGGAGCTGTGGAAACACATGGAATTCAGGAACGACATCCACCTCGCCCGGAAAAGTACATGGTGGATGATTGGCAGCGAGAACCATGACCTGGAGTCAAAAGTCGGCGCATTGTTATCTTCCCAAATCTTCATGAATCATCCGGATTTCAAGGATCGCGTCTATTTGAACCTGGGCACCGGAGGCGGGTACAAGTACTGGTTTCATGGCATGTATGCCGCCACGGATTCGGATGGCCCGGAGGGCCGGGCGAAAGAGCAGGACGGAAAAACCTACACGGTTGCGGAGCATTACGAAGCCTGGGTGAAGTATTTCGATGAGTACTTCACTGAGCGGGCGAAGAAGGGGTTCTTTCTCGAAGTGGCATCTCCCAAGTACATGGTGGTGACGATCACCTACCTGATGGACATATTCGATCTCTGTGAGGATGAAGCGCTGGCGGAAAAGGCTGGCAACTTCCTCGATATCGTCTGGGCGGACTGGGCCCAGGACCAGATCAACGGGGTCCGTGGTGGCGGCAAGACACGCGCCACCGCCGCCCGGCAGTGGGACGATGGCATGTACAAGATGGCGCGTTTCTATTTCGGCGGCAAGGGCAGCGCACAGTCGAATTATTTTCCCTTGTTGCTGAGTAAGTATGAATTGAAGCCCATCATCTGGCACCTTGCGCTCGACCGCGAGGGACTCGGCGAGTTCGCCTTTGCCTCCCGTCGACCGGGTGAGGAAGAGAACATATGGCCACGTCCCAAGGGGACGGAGCGCACCATGCTCTGCGATACGGAATCCCGGCTGCTTCGCTACAGTTGGGTGACCCCTGATTATATCCTCGGCGGCCAAATGGACCACCCGGCGGCCGTGCACAGTCACCTGAGCAACCAGGCCCGCTGGCAGGGCATTACCTTCAAGGGCGCCAATGGTCCCAGAGTTTACCCGACAGATGTGGCCAAGGACCGGATGTTCAAGAACCCGGGAGGATTCTGCCGGCTAGTCCAGCATGAGAACGTCATGATCGTCCAGCAGAGCCGGCGCTGGTTCCAGATGAATCCGGATTGGTTCCCGGCCAAGGACATCATGAGCCTGGACTATGGAATATATTTTGGAGACAATCTCGACCGGATTGAGGAGAAAGCTGGATGGATCTTTGTTGAGCATGGCGATGCCTTCCTTGCCGTGCGTCCGGTCATGGGTGAATTTGCGGACGGCTGGTCAATGCGGGTGGAAACCTATGAAGCGGAGAAGTCCAGTTCGGCCCTGACCAGCCAGATTATAGAGGACAGCTACGAATGGAGCCCCGAACGGGATATGATCATCCTTGATTACAAGTACTCGGGAATGATTTTCGAGGCCTCACGCCGGGCGCACCATGCCACGCTGGAGGACTTCATGGAGGATATCCTCGATAATTTCATCGTTCTCGACCAGACAGTGGTTCCCGGCTACCATGTCTTGCGCTACCGTGGCTGCGGGGATTCGGCGAAGGAGATCACCTTTAACCTGTCCAATAACGAGATACCCATGCTTGACGGCGTGAGTATTGATTATGCACCGGAGCTCCTCTTCGATAGCCCGTACTTGAAATCTGTATACAAATCCGGAATTGTTGAAATCACCAAAGGTGACCATTACCGTGTCCTCGATTTTAATTAGCACTAAATGAAAAGATTTAAGTTCAACCAACGCCTGGTTTACCTGCTTTCAGGCACTTTAGGCCTGACCCCCTTCGCTCTTCAGGGTGCAGAGCCGAGGTACCTCGACAACTATGAAGAGGAGGCCCGCTTGTTCGGAACCGCATCCGGCAAGCAACATATTGACCACGACCTGGCAGAACGTATCCGGGCACCTTATTACTTTGTCGATGGACACAAGGCCTATCGCGGCAAGGGATTCAGTTATGATTTTGAAGACAAAAGGGTCGGGGACTTTTGTATCACCTTTGCTACTGAATTTTCTGAGGATGCGGAACGGTTTGGTTTCATGACCAGCTTGTGGGGACTCTACCCGGAACTGGATGAGGACTTTCGCCTGAAACTCTTCCTGAAGACGGTTGGTGTTGCCGAGGCCATCGGCCCAGTGGACGTAACCCTGGTGGATCAGGAAGGACAAAAGGCAGAAGGAGTGTTGCAGGCACTTGAGCCCCATAGTGACTGGCAAGCTGTTGAACTTTCACTCCGTGACCTGGAAAGGGAGGCTGCCTTTGACTTTAAAGCGGTTAAGCTGTGCGAGTTTGCAATCCCGGAATCCTTGGCAGGAGCGACCCTCAAGCTTGATTTCGTCCGCTTTGAAAACAGCGAAGGATCAGTCATCGGTATTACCGACAAGACCATCGATCAGAGGATTTCCGAGCAGCGGGCGACAAAGGAAACGCGCACTCAAAAGGCCTTTGAGCTATCGGCTGAGAAAGCTCACGAGCCGATCATCAGTGCCTTTGCAATGCTTTACCTGAATCAGGATGTTGCGGAAGCGAACCAGATCATCCGGGAAGACTGCAAGCGGATGGGGGCCACGGACAAGTGGAGCCTCATGCGGACGCCCATGTATTGCCGGCTCTACCTGTGGTTTTCCAGCCGTTCCACCCGGATGCCGGGTCGTCTTGAGGAAGCAACCGAGAAGTTGCTTCTGGAAACGCTCTGGGAGCGGACGAAATTAAAGAACGACATCCACTGGGCGCGTCAAAGCACATGGATCCTTGATGGCAGTGAAAACCATGACCTCAATGCCAAGGCCAGCAACTTGGTCAGCTCCCGCATTTTCATGAACGAACCGGCCTACAAGGACCGCGCATTCCCAAACCTCGGATTTGGCGGTGCCTATCATTACGGCGGGTCCGGATACTATGGAAAGGGCGTGGATCCCAAGGACCGCCAGGGTGGGGGTAGGGCCAACCTTAGTGATGGCAAACCATACACAGCCAAGGACCACTACGCTGCCTGGCTTGGCTACATGAAGGAGTACTTCCGCGAGCGGGCGCGGCATGGCTTCTTTCTGGAGAACTCGTCGCACACTTACAGCAAGCACAGCATGAACATGATCGATCTGGCCTATGCTTATTCCGGCGACGAAGAGCTGAGAGGGATCATTGATGACTTCCTGACCCTCTACTGGGCGGATTGGGTGCAGACGGGTATTGCCGGTATCTCCGGCGGACCGAAGACCCGTCACCACAAGACGGTTGGAGGTTATGGCAGCAACAAGGGCATGATTAGCCACTTAATCGGTGGTCCGGCAGACGGGGGAATATGGTCCTACTGGTCGAGTATCAACGGCTATGAAATGCCCAAAGTCGTGCAGATGATGGCCCTGGATCGCGAAGGTATGGGCGACTTCGTCTATCAGGCACGTGGAATTGGTGAGGCCGAGGCAGAACAGCCACGACCATTTGGCACCGAGCGAAGTCTGGTCATTGAGCCTGAATCCAGATTCCGCAAATATTCCTACGTCACTCCGCATTATACCTTGTCCACCCAGATGGATCACCCATGGGCGGTCCATTCGCACTTGAGCAAGGCCGGACGCTGGCACGGAATGACGGTTACCCGGGATGTGAATACACGAATTGTTCCGGTTACGCTCCCCATCGAGCCGGATTTCCGGGGAAATAAAGCGCCCTATGCGATGGAATGTGTCTACAAGGCATTCCAGCACAACAACACCCTCATCATCCAGCGAAGCCGTGCCTTCAATGAAGTAAATCCCGATTGGTTTCCGCTCTACCGGCAACGCACCGACCAGGGCGTCTACATCGGCAATGCCTGGGATGAGCGCCTTGAGAAGGATGGATGGATCTTCCTCCGCAAGGGTGGGGTATATGCTGCCCTTCGTGTCGTGCTTTGGGACGAAAAGTACGAGAAAGAGAAAGCCAAAAAAGCAGCGCCGGGTAATCAACGGCATTTCAACAAACCCGAGGACGATCCGACTGTGAAGCTGAAGGATCTGCCGTACTCCTTCAATGAGGATGGTTCAATTGTCGTGTTGGAGCACCTCTATTCGCCGGTCATCATGCAGGCTGGGGATGAGGGGCAGTTTGGCAGCTTCGAGGATTTCCAGGACAGCGTTCTGGGTGCTGAAATTGCGCTCTATAAGACGGTGGTTCCCTCCTTCAACATACTGGTGTTCAATACACCGGGAACGGAACCGGCGGAAATGGTCTTCAACGCCGCCAATAATGAAATCCCCATGCTCAACGGCGAGTACATCGAATACGCCTGGCCAAAGACCTTCGACAGCCCGTTTATCCAGTCCATGTACAAGAGCACCCACATCCGGATCGTCTATGGTGGTGAAGTACTTGAACTTGATTTCTAATTAACCCCATTTGATCGGAACGCCAGGTATGAATCCAAAGTCAGTCTTTCCCCTTCTTGCGTCTCTCTTGCTGCACTGCAGTATCATGAGTATTGCTTCAGCTGCTCCGGAGGTCGTTATTTTCCAACTCGCCGCCAAGGATCTGGCAGGATTTGAGCGGAACGCCGCAACCGCGAAGGAACTTGGGGCAACGCACATGGACATCAGTATGAACCTGCCTCCTGCCACCTGGCAGATGGATCCCCCTGATGATCCCTATCCGGCATGGTATGTTGGGCAGATTGACTTTCTCAAGGCTTTTCCGCCCCCGGAGCTGGAGAAACATGTTGATATGGATCACGCCCGGGAAGTTGCGGAAATCTTGACCGCGCGCTGTAAGATCCTCCGCAAGCATGGGCTAAAGGCCTTTTGGAAAGCGAATACGCCGCAGGTTTTACCAGAGTCTTTCTTCACAGACCATCCCCACTTGCGTGGACCGCGTGTTGACCAGCCGAATCGCGCCCGTGTCGCCCGGTTTGCCCCCTGCATGGATAAGGAAGAGTCCCTGCGCCTCTACCGGGACAGCTTGCTAAGGTTTCTTGAGGCCTGTCCGGAGGTCGAGATCATGAGCTTCCTGACAACGGATTCCGGGTCCGGCTTTTGCTGGGTGCCGGGCCTCTACCCGGGAGCAAACGGACCTGCCTGGTGTGAGCATCGATCAATGGCCGACCGGGTTGCCGGATTTCTCACCAATCTCCAGGATGGTGCGCGGGAGAGGGGGCATGAATTGCAGGTGAATATCCACCAAATTTCTCCCCGGCAATGGATGCGGCCATCCTTTCCAGAGCCCATGGAAACCGTTCGCCGGCTGCCCGAGGGATTGGCACTGAATGGCCTTGAGGGACCCGATGGCAAGAAGTTCATCAAGGCTGCCGGTGCTTCCGGATGGAGAGCATCATTTTATCCCATTGTTGGAATTGTTGTTCCCGGTCTGAATCCCCCTTCCCAGGAGCAGAAATCCTCCAGGCTCCTGATGAGTTTTGGAGACTTCCACGCCCAGGAGACTAATCTGCGACTCTATAACAAGACGAGACTTGCCGAAGCTGATTCAAGCCTGCTCGAGCGTTACACCTCATTACATCAATTTGCTATTGATGAAGTCGGGGAAGAGCTGGCTGACGAGGTTCTGGAAATGTGGAGAGACTTGAACACGGTCCTAATCCGTCTGGATGCGATGAACTTTGGTCCGGTCCTGAGGATGGGGCATCTTCTGGCCCGCTGGATTAACCGCCCCATGGTGCCCTTCCCGGAGGAGCTGACACCTGAAGAAACAAGCTACTATCGCCCTTATCTTTTCCAAGCAAAGGGGGAGGAGCAGGCCAACAACCTGATTGATATCCAGGCCATGCGGATGTTTGAAGGCTGGGGGGCCAAAATGCTCGTTCAACGCGTCATGGAAAGGACCATTCCGGATGTCCAAAATGCAACTCTGACAGCTAGAAAGGTCAGTGCGCACTTGCAGGATGAAAACAAGAAGAAGGAGTGGAGGATACTCTCCCAGCGGCTGGAAGCCCTTGAGTGCCTGCTTGTTTCAGCTGACAACATGATTGCCTACCAGGCCTACCTGGATCGGGCCAAGGCATTGGCAGTTGCCCCGGAAGCTAATCCGCCACTCGGTGCGGAGAACAGTTGGGACCGCCGGGATATCATGCAAATAGCCCGTGATGAAATCGACAATGCATTGCGTCTTCGCACGATTCTTCTCAGCAGCGAGGCCCCGATCCTCGACATGGCTGCCGAAGAGGAGGATGAATCGATCATGCTTCTCAGCCCGGCTTTGGCCGACCAGCTCAAGCTGAAGATCGACATCATGAACGCCCATTGGAGGGACTATGACCGGCTCTACACCGTCCCCAATCCATGAGTTCAACCATCAACATTTGATCCCCATTGAATTTACGAATAAACCCTGAATGGAAACGCAATGAAGACACTGAAAGTTGTGAGCATCGGAGGCTTCGGCCATTCCGTATTTGTTTTTGATGACATGCTTGGCATGAAGGAAGCCGAATTGATTGGCTTGGCCCCTGCATTCCCGGGTGAGGACATCAGCTTTTTCACGAGTCATGAGCTCTGTGGAGAAGTTCCGGTTTATGACGACTATCCGGGCATGCTGGAAAAACTGAATCCGGATGTAGCGGTCATCAGTACGCGACTGGATATCATTCCGGAAGTCATCATGGCTGCAGCTGATGCGGGTTGTCATATAATTGCGGAGAAGCCACTCGCCCTGGATATGGATACCCTGGAAAGGGTTCGTGAGTCAGTCGACAGGAATGGCGTCAAACTGACGGCGATGCTCTCCATGCGCAGCGAGCCCCAGTTTATCGCTGCGAAAGATCTCTACGACAGTGGCGTGATCGGTGAGGCGGTACTGGTGAATGGGCGCAAATCCTACAAATGGGGGAGCCGCGCGGAATGGATGGGAGACAAGGCCAAGTACGGAGGAACCATCCCCTGGGTAGGTATCCATGCCGTTGATTTCACGAATTTCATCACCGGGCTGGGATTCACGAAAGTTGCCGCCATGAAGGGTAACTTTTCCCATCCGGAGAGGCCCGCCTGTGAAGACAATTGCACCATGATACTGGAACTATCCAACGGCGGCCATGCAACGGTAAGTGTGGACCTGCATCGGCCGGGATCAGGGGGAACCTGGGGTGATGACTGGATCCGCGTTGTCGGGACCAAGGGAATTATCGAGGCGCGAGGATCTGATTTAACATGTACCGTCCTGGTTGATAGCGAGCTGCCCGTCCCTGTCGAGCTTCCCGGGAAATCGAAGATGTTCAGGGATTTCCTGTTAGCGGTTGCAGGGGATGACTCCATCCCAATTCCGCAGGAAGAGTCCTTTATGCTGACCAAGGTATGTTTGTGTGGACAAGAGTCTGCCGAACAGGGAAGTTTTTTTGAAATCCTCTAAACGTTTTTATCCCGTGATGAGAAAGCAACTTCTGATAATTCACTCAATTATCCTGTCTGTCGGACTATATGCGAATGCAAGGCCCAACATAATCCTGATTATCGGCGACGATATCTCGCCGGATTTCAGTTGCTATGGTGGACAGGTGGAGACGCCCCATATCGATAAATTGGCCTCAAGCGGCCTGCGTTTTGATAATGCTTACGTCACCGCCAGTTCCTGCAGTCCCAGTCGTTGCAGCATCATTACGGGTCGCTATCCGCACAACACGGGGGCGCCGGAATTGCACATGGACTTGCCGGAGGGCCAGTTCATGTTTCCCGAGGCACTGAAAAAAGCCGGTTACTACTGTGCCCAGTACGGAAAATTCCACATGGGAGATTATGCCTTGAATGCCTTCGATGTGGCCCGCGACCTGAGATATCCCGAAGATCCAACCGGGGCTGAAGGGTGGGTGCCCATGCTGAAGAATCGTCCCAAGGATAAACCGTTCTTCATGTGGTTTGCGGCATTCGATGCCCACCGCCCGTGGGAGCCGGATCCACTGGAGACGCCCCATGATCCGGGGAAAGTGATACTCCCTACCGGGGTGCCGGATACACCGCTTTCACGTCAGGATTATGCCAGCTATTTGGATGAGGTCCGCCGCTTTGACCGCTATGTTGGTGGGGTGGTGGCTGAGCTGAAGCGACAGGGCGTCTATGACAATACCCTGATTTTTGTCCTGGCGGACAATGGAAGTCCCTTTCCGCGCAACAAAACAAGTCTCTATGAAGGCGGGATGAAGACACCCCTTGTCGCGCATTGGCCGAAAGGCAAACTTGCCGACGGGGCTGCTAGTGAGTCCTTGATCAGCACCATCGATCTGGCCCCGACAATCCTGCAAGTTGCGGGTATTCCTGTTCCCAAGCATGTCCAGGGCAAGAGCATGCTGCCTGTACTTCGCGAGCCGGGTAAGGAAATCCGCGAGGCCCTCTATGGCGAACGGAACTGGCACGTGCAAATCGGTGTTAGCCGGATGCTCCGCAAAGGGCATTTTGTCTATTTCCGGGATTTTACTCCCGGTTTCTACAGTTTCCAGATGGTGGATCACAACAAAGGTGCTTATGCCGAATTGTTGCGATTGAAGGAGGCGGGACAGCTTTCACCGGAGCAGGCGGAAGTGTTTTCGACAAACCGTCCCGAGGAGTCCCTCTTTAATTTAAAGGAAGATCCCAACCAGCTGCATAACCTTGTCGGAAAGGCAGAATACACAGCGATTATTTCGGATATGCGTTCCCTGTTGGCCGACTGGCAGGCGAAAACGGGCGACTCCATCCCGGATATCGATGAGATGACGCCGGACCGGCATGATCGCAAAACCTACGAGCGCCTCTACCCGGGAGGACGCCCTCCAACGGGGGTATTGCCGGGGGAAGATGCAGGTGCTGAAAGGATCGG
Organism: Puniceicoccaceae bacterium; assembly: GCA_040830765.1. Taxonomy (GTDB): domain Bacteria; phylum Verrucomicrobiota; class Verrucomicrobiia; order Opitutales; family Oceanipulchritudinaceae; genus Oceanipulchritudo. The sequence continues at coordinate 28,579 of JBFOMH010000027.1, forward strand.
TTATGATTGACCATATTCCAAATTGCTTCGTTCGAATCGTCTCCTCTGTCATTGTATTTATGGCAGCAACACTCAGCCATGCGCTGGAGGTTGATGGATTCGAACCGGATAAGGTGGTCGTCTATAAGTCCATCGACGGGAAGGATTTGAACCTGCATATTTTTAATCCGAAAAACCATTCGGATTCCGACCAGCGACCCGCGATTGTCTTTTTCTTCGGAGGGGGATGGAAAGCCGGCTCGCCTTCGCAATTTTACCCCCACTGTGATTACCTCGCTTCCCGGGGAATGGTGGTCATGGCGGCTGAATACCGGGTGGAAAGCCGGGATGGCACAACACCACAGGAATGCGTCAAGGACGGAAAGTCAGCCATGCGGTGGGTGCGTGCAAATGCTGCCGGGCTCGGTATTGATCCCGAAAGAATCCTCGCCGGCGGGGGGTCCGCAGGGGGCCATGTGGCAGCGGCTACAGCCTTGATCGACGACTTCAATGAAGACGGCGAGGATCTCAGCATCAGTCCCCGGCCGGTGGCCCTGGTCCTGTTCAATCCGGTTTATGACAACGGTCCGGATGGGTATGGTTATGACCGTGTGAAGGACTACTGGGAGTCTATTTCACCGATGCATCACATCGACGCCGAGACCCCTCCAGCTATTGTTTTCTTCGGAACCAAGGACAAGTTGGTTCCGGTGGAAACCGCCATTAACTTCAAACGCCTGATGGAGGGATTTGGCGTCCGGAGTGACCTGCACCTCTATGAAGGGCAGGGGCATGCTTTCTTTAATTTCAGGGATTTGGCGAACTTCGTGAAGACCGTTCATGAAATGGACCGCTTCCTGGTCTCCCTGGGTTACCTTCCCGAGGAGACAACGCTCTTTGCGGAGGAAGCGAAGTAGCATCCACCGACATGAAGCCTGCATCCTACCCGTACCCAGAGAGTGGACACCTGGAACTCTCCGACAGCTTTCCCCGTCGTGTCCTTGAGACGGGAAGGTCGGTCGTCCAGCTGACCTCCGGTAAGGCTTTTTGCTATCCCTTGTATTATTTCATCCCCTCCTTCAGCAGGGACTTGAAGTATGTTGTCTATCACCGTGCGGAAGCCGGTGAGGTTCAAATGTACCGGTTGGAGTTATCGACCGGGGAATCCGTTCAGCTGACCTCGGGATGTGTTCTGAAGACCGGTTGGGACCATTGGGATGATGAAGCGGGATGCGGAATCCTTGACCATCGCAGTGTCCTGAATGTTTCGACAGGCGATCTCATCTATTTTGATGGCGAGCAGGGGAACGAGGTTCATTCCGTGAATATCGACTCGCTTGAACATAAGCTGCTCTTCACCTTGCCTGAGGACTATTACGCGGGGGGTCAGAACTGTGTTTCTCCAGACGGGAGGTACCTTGTCTATATTCTCAATCCCATCGGGAGCAAGTACCTGGAACCTCTCCCCGATAAGCCTTCGAAGGTAGTCGCCTACGCGTTTGCCACCGGGAAGCAGAAGACGCTTTGTGAGGTCGATTTCCATATCCATCATATCATTCCCTATGGCAACGAACATTACATTGGCTGCCATACTCCCAATGGTTGCGGGATATTCATGACTAGCCTGAGTGAGTTTGGATACACTATTCTGCGGGCGGGAGACCCCGGGCTGAAAGTTACCGGCGAGGACGAAGATATTGGCGGTCACGCCTGTCATTATGTATGCACCGAGCAAGGGATCGCCTATGAAGTGATTCCCTTCACCATGCGGGCCCCCAGGAAAGACAAGACTGAAGCGGTTGCGACAGTGAAAGGTGGATTTTGTACGGGCCTTTATGATCCCATTACCCGGGCTCGTTTTGAATTCCCCTTGCCCGATCACTTTGTCGGAACCCATGTGGGTTGGGATCCCAAGGGGCGTCGCTGGTTTTGGGAGATCATGCCGTCATGGGATCAGGCTTCGGCTAATCAGATTATCTATCTGCAGAGCCTCAAGTCCTCCGGGGAGGCGGATTTTCTTCCACTGACCCCCAAGTGGATGAACTACGGCACGAAGCAAAAGTCGCACCATCATCCGCAGATGACACCCGATTCCAATTGGCTCCTCTTTGTTGCCGGCGATCCCGAAACGGAGACAAATCATCTTCATCTCCTCGACATGTCTGACCTCCCCGAGACGGAGGGGATTGGGCGCGAGCTGCTCAGCCCGGATGGCGTGAATGACTTAAAGAGGATAAGTTATTGATCAGCAACCCCAATCCATGACGGAGACGGACTTTGCCATCAGGACAGACACACTCGCAGACTTTAGCGGAAACAGAGTTTCTCAATAAACCGGAGTCGGACTGTCAGAATTAAATTCCCTAGAGCCTTCCAGCCGCTGTGGATACTAATTGTTCAGTAGGGCATTTTCTATCCTACGTATTCTCAATTGGAACAAGATAACCTCCGGACAAAAAAGAACGAAACAGTCACTAATACACAACTACTCTAAGAGATGATACTAGAGCCTGTAAAGATTGCCGTAATCGGGTGTGGTGGGTACGCTTTCCAACTGATCAAGCGCGTCATGTCCGTGCCGCACAGCGGGGTAGTTGCAGCAGTAACCTCAAGGGATGTGACCAGCCCGGGGGCTCAATTCTGTCGTGACCGGGGGATAGCGGTTTTCCAGACTATCGATGAGTTGCTTGATTATGGTGAGTTTGAGGTGGTTATCAATCCCACCCCGATACATCTGCACTCTCCCACCACCAAACAATGCCTGCAGGCGGGTTTCCCGGTGTGGCTGGAGAAGCCTCCGGTTGCTACCGTTCAGGAGCTGGATTCCCTGCAAGCGCTGGCTGAGGAAACCGGCAAACCGATCGCCATCTGTTTCAATTCGCTCTTTGCTCATATTGTCCAGAACCTGAAGAAGGAACTGGTGGCAGGACGCTATGGCAGGGTTCGTCAAGTGAAGGGATCAGCTGCCTGGATCCGGACCAGTGCCTATTTTGACCGCAACAACTGGGCTGGTTGCCTTAAAAAGGACGGCGATTGGATACTCGATGGCGATATTAATAACCCACTTGCTCACGTCCTTTGTAATAATCTGTTTTTCGCAGCTTCTGAGCATCACAAGCTGGCGCAACCAGCCTCCATCGAGGCCGAATTGTACCGATGTAACAATATTGAGAGCGAGGATACGAGTTGCCTGAGAATTAAGGCCACCAACGGTGTTGATATCCTAAGTTACCTGACCCTGAGCACCAAACAGGAAACGACTCCACGAACCGTTATCGAAACGGAAAAGGCACTCATCACCTTTGAGGACTTCAATAGACTTAGGATTGAATTCTATAATGGTGCAACCGAAGAACATGAAGCCTATCAGGAGAACCGCATCGAAATGCTGGAGCACCTTTGCCGGGCGTTCCGTACGGGTAAGCCGTACCTGAGTACATTGGACATGATGAGACCGTTCACAGTGACTGTTAATGGGGCTTTTGATTCGGCAGGTTCGATCACCTCTATCCCGGCTGAATTCATCGAAAATTCAGAGGTTGATGATGTCCCCCACCGCAGCATCAAGGGGATTGGGAATGCCATGCACGATGCCTTTGAGTCCAATTCACTCTATTCGGAAATTGGTGTACCATGGGCAAAAATGAGCGAGAAGTTCGATACGACAGAGTATACGCATTTCCCTCAGCGATTTGAAGCTCCGGGTTCGGTTTCTTAATGCCGGCCAGCCTTCCTGGCCAATTTCACTTTGGCTGGTCACTTGCCGTGAAAGCCTTGATAGCAAGGTTGCATCGCAATGAATACGGCATCCCAAAACATTCCTCTATGCTCTCTTATGACGCCGAGTGGCGAGACGGGCCCACCCTGAGGCAGCCAGTTAAGGGAATATACCGGTCGCTTGCATCGTTTGTTAATTGCACCGACTGCGGCCATGCCTTGTGGCCGTGTTCCATACGGCGATTGAGGACCTCCGGCTATATTCCAAGAGAGCCGGCCATATGTTTTTTCATGTACTCTGAACTCGTAAGCTGATTTCCTCAGGGAATAAGCTGAATCTGGAGATGAAGAAGGAAGACTACATGCACGCGGAGCTTGATGGCCTGCTTGTATCGCGGGAAATCATGGAGAACCCGTACCCGATCTACCGGCGGTTGCGGGACGAGATGCCCGCCATGTGGAGTGAAAACTGGCAGTCGTGGGTCTTCAGCCGCTACGAGGACGTGGGCGCTTCGCTGAAGGACAAGATCAACTTGTCCAACAAGCGGCGACAGGCATTGCTGTTCAATAACTTCAGTGAGCAGGAGTTGAAGGAGACGGAATTCCTGCGGACGTTTTTCGACCAGCAGGACATCATCAACTCGGATCCGCCGGATCACACGCGCATGCGCAAGCCGGTCCAGCTGGCTCTGATGCCGAAAGTCATTGCTGCCATGGAAGACAAGACACGCCGCCTTGCCGGGGAATTGTGGGCGGCAGCCGTGCGCAATGGACGTTTTGATTTTGTGGAATGTTTCGCCTATCCACTTCCGGTTATCCTGGTGGCTGAGATTCTCGGCGCATCCTACGAGGACCGGTTTCAGTTCAAGGACTGGACGGCGGATTTCCTGGCCTTCCAGGGGACCGGTCGCGCTGACTTCCAGCGGACGCTGCTGTCCCAGAAGAGCCTGGAGGATTTTGTCGGCTATGTTGAAGGCCTGGTCGAGTCCCGCCGGGCGGAACCGCAGGAGGACCTCATCAGCGCGTTGGTCGAGGCGGACTACCGGGACCGCGAACTGGTGGCGACCTGCTGTACCCTGCTGGTCGCAGGGCATGAAACCACGACCAACCTTCTCGGCAATATCGTCCGCCTGCTTTCCCGGCATCCGGAACAGCTGGAGGATCTGCGGGCAAACCAGGATCTGATTGAAACAGCCATTGAAGAGATCCTGCGATTTGATGCTCCCAAGCAAAGGAACTTTCGCCGGGCAATGAAGGATCATACCTTTGCCGGTGCGCCCATTGCGGACAATGAGATGGTCTTCCAGATCATTGGCTCAGCCAATCATGATGAGCGTGTTTTTGAAAATCCGGAAACCCTGGACATTCGCCGCCGGGACAACCCGCACCTGACCTTCGGGGCGGGCATCCATTTTTGTGTCGGGGCTGTGCTGGCAAGGTTGGAGGCCCGGATTTTCCTTGAGTACTTCCTCAATCACAAGGGCAACATCCGGGTGCTGGAAGGTGACGACGCCTTTGCCTGGCAAGAGCGCGTGCAAATGCGCGGACCGGGCCGCTTGATGCTGGAAGTACAGTGACCTCAGCGGGGCCGATGCGGGAATTCGGCGTTCCGGCTATTGGTTCAGAAATTTGTGCCGCTGGGGCCCAGGTTGAATCTAAACTTCATGCAAATAAGGCATTCCCAACTGCGCACCATGTCTTGTGACTGAGATGGAGGCTGCCCGAACAGCTGTTGTAACTGCCGCGTCGATGGACTGACCTTTTGCCGTTTCCGTTGAAAGCCAGGCAGTGAAACAATCGCCTGCACCTACAGTATCAACAGGTTGAACACTTGGTGCTGGGATTGTCCTGAGGCCTTTTGAATCGGCAATTAATGCTCCTTTGCTTCCCAGTGTGACGACGACGGCTTTACAGCCCTGTTCAACCAGGATTCGCGCCGAATTCCGTGGGCATTCATTCTCGGCGAGAAGGCACGCTTCCGTCTCATTCGGGACAAGGATATCGACCTTTCTCAAAAGGCTTAATGAAAGGGATTTTGCGGGCGCAGGATTGAGGACGAAAGGAATGTCCTTTGCCGCTGTTATGTCGGCGACGGCTTCCACTGTCTCCATGGGAATTTCCAGCTGGCATAAGATAAGGGATGCAGATGAAATCCGGTGGCCTTCCTCTTGAATCATACTGGGAGAAACCAAGTCATTGGCTGACTTCGCCACACCGATCATGTTCTCAGATGTGCTATTGCTGAGGAAGATAACTGCCACTCCACTGGGAATTCCGGGAAAGGTTCTTAGCGCCGAAGTGTCTATTCCTTCACTTGCCAGGGATTTTTTGGCCTTCTCCCCAAAGTCATCATTTCCAATTGCGCCGATGAAAGTTACGGCTGCTCCCGCGCGGGCGGCGGCCACTGCCTGGTTAGCTCCTTTACCTCCCTGGAAGGTGGATAGTTCTCCACCGATGATGGTCTCTCCCGGGTTTGGCAGACGGTCACAATTAAGGACCAGATCGGTATTTGAGCTGCCGATGACACATATTCGTGGCTTCTCGGTCATTTGTAGAGATAGGATAGGATTTGATGTTTCGGGGTGGGCAATCTTTCGAGGGATCAATCAGCCGCCCAAACTCCTCAACTTGTTAAACAGGTCGGTAAATACCGCATCCCTTTTCACCATCGTGGCTTGTCGCATAGGGTGGCGGTTTGGCACAGTTCGCCAATGGTTATCTTCGGTTAAAATGGGTGTGGGGACAATCTCCGTCGGGACCCACTCCGGATTGATCAGCCATGCAACTACGGAAATGTCCCAAATTACCTTGGCCCATGCGCCATCATGCTCACGGTACTCCGAAAATATCCGGCACAAGTAATCGCTTAAGGGGGACTGCCCTTTCAAGTAGTGCCCCAGTTCGTGTTCCGTGGTTAGGAGGTGGTCTGCCACTGGGACGCAAGGGACTCGGACAAAAGGAGCGTTGCTTTCCAGGATTATACGTACCGCCTCAGGATCCTGCCTGAGATTGAATTCTTCATTCTCCGGCCAATGATGGGCGTGACCACCCAGCCAGACAACGACAATATTCTTAACAATATCCGGCGCTATCTGGATGGCTGAGGCAACATTGGTAATTGCTCCAATAGCCAGGACGTAGAGTGGACCGTTGTCCTGCTCACGCGAACGGGAAATAAGGTCCTCGACAGCAGGATTGGTAGTGGGAGCTTGTCCATCTGAAATAAATTTACGCGAACCTCTAAAAGTTGGGCGACTCATCCCCATCAACCCAAGTAGCCGGTCGATCTCTTCGTAACTCTGCTCCATGCCATCCTCAGCGGATGAGGATCTGCTATTGAAAAAGGGTGCTGCGTAAATGGCCTCAAGCTCAATGCGTTCAGGGGAGAGGAGTGCGTAGACAATGGCGAATTGATCATCAATCTCATTGTAGGCATCCGTGTCGAGGACAGCCCGCACCCGGTCGTTTGGCAGTTTCAGTTTCTCAATCAAGTCTTCTTGGTTGTTGTTAATTTGAGCCATCGCGCTAACGGTAGAGCTAACTTACGGAATTGCACGCGAATTTGGCGCCAATGAGGGTGCTCTCTACAATAAGAAGGTTTCTACTTGATCGAACCCTAGGCAAGGAGCACTACTCCGGCAACGTAATGGAGCGGAGGCGCCAGCCGGTGGCGAAGAAGAATTCATTGCCGACGATGGGACCCACGATATCGATGGTATTCGGGGAGAGGGCTGTGTGCCAGGCTCCGGACCGCGGTTCGGGCAGGTCGCGTTGCCAGATGCGTTCAACCTCGCAGGTGCCCGGTTTAATGCGGAAAATGCAGTAACCGGTCGCCCCATAAACGACACCGCCGGGTCCGATTCGAAGGGAATGGGATCCATGCCAGGACAGGGGCCCAAAGTCGTCAGGCAACCAGGCTGAAGAGACCAGTGTGCGGTTCGCGACATCGATTAGGGCGACTCGTGGGGCAATCACTGGAGCACCTGCGGAAACAACATGGTCCCCACGGCCGATCAAGGCGTATACGAGTCCGTCACCTGCCGCAGCGAGTGAAGTCACGTCGGCCAATCCCTCGATGCCAAAGTCTCCGGCCCAAACGAGTGAGTCGGTCTTCGGATCCCACAGGGCAAAGGCCCCGTCGAATTGAGTGATCGTTGCGCCAGTCCCGACTTCGATGCTCATGCCGACGAGAATCAATTCAGACTCAGGTAGCCATAAAAGCGATGCCGGAGACATCTCTGGAATGATGGCCCGGTGTGATGCCTTCAGTTCCGTTTCCGGATTGTACCAGGCGAGCGTTCCCCCTTTCAGTCCATAGTCCGGGCCGGACCCAATCCAGAGCTTCCCATCCGGGGTGGCTATCATGGCATTTGGGCGGTAACCGACATCGTCCATGCGTCCGAGATCACGGGGATTGTCCCCCCCTTCGATGCCGAATGAGAGTGGCAATTCGGGATCGTAAACCGACAGGCGCGCCTGCGGATAGGATGCCAGGTACATTTTTCCGTCCAAGGTGGTTGCGGAATAGGCCTGTCCGGTGGCGAAGGTATGTTGGCCCAGGTTTTCGAGCTTTGAGCCATCGGGCGATGCGCGATAAAGCAGGTTTGGAAGATAGCTGGAACCGTAGAGGTTTCCATCCGGTCCGAGCTCGATGACGTGGATATTGGAACCTCCACCGACCCAGTCCAGATTCAGGATTCGGCTGGGAATGAGCGGATCCTTATTGGAGAGAAGGATTCGGCGGGGATCTCCTGAACCCCGGCCACCGCCATCATCCATCAGGTGGGCTTGCCAGCCACCGGGCATGATTAACGGGTTTTGGTAGCGATGTTCTCCAGCGGCATGAATTCCAGCCATCGGCTCCGGAAGATGTTTAACGGGAACGAGGAGCTTGCCTTCGATGCGGTACTGTCCCGTGTGGGAATCAAGATACAGGCGCCGGTCGGTTCCCTTGAAGAATCGGATGTACTGTGTCTTGTCCAATGTGTCTGTAATCGAGGGGCCGACCTCCCGATAGTCGCCGGTCTCAGGATCGATCGCGATGATGTGAGGACGAACAACGCGAACCAGGGCCGCAAGCGAGCCATCGTCACCTGCGAGTGGATAGAGGTACTTGTCGCTCTCGGACATGCGCCCGAAGGGGGTGAGGGTTTTCGTTTCCGGATCGAATTTTGTCAGGCTGGCTTCCGGATAAGCACCGATCCAAATGGCTCCGTCCAGTGATTCGGTGATGCCGGTTGGAAAGGTCACCCCTTCGGAAATCAGCCCGAGATCCTCGATCCCTTTTTCAGGGTGATTCGGATCGAATTGATGAAGGTGTCCATCCCAGGCAGATCCGATGTAGAGAATGCCCGTCTGCAAACTGCGGAAAGTCGCCGTCGAGAAACTTGAGTTCTTCCGATCCTGAACCGCGTACTGGGTGCAGTGTCCCGTATCCAAGTCGATATCGATAACAAAGAGCCCTCCGTTGGTCTGACTCATTGTGGCGAGGAGCGACGGCTTCCCATCGGCAGTTTGCCCCGCGTGAAGGCGCACCCAACTCACGCCTTTTACCGGGATGCCCAAGTCCCGGGCTTCTGGCATGGGTGCTGTACCGGCCATGAGGACGGGCGAGGTCAGGAGAAGAAAAGCGAGACGAATTACCAATTTCACCATCCCTTAGTCTTAGGACACTCCCCCGAGCACAGCTACCTGTATTACCCGTTTCCGGTAAAGCACGATGACCAGTACTCCGCAGCGGACTCTACATGAACTTTTTGGACTTCAGTAATTCCAGGAACATCGCCGAGACGGTTTCATGCCGTTTCTTGGAATACTTCAGTTCGGAGGTGTAGAAGTGGGCGACCTTGGTAATGTTGGCCGCTTCCAGTTTTTCGAGCATGCCGGAAATTTGGCCGTAGCGGGCCCATGCCTGTTTTTCGAATTTCCGGTACAAATCGGTGATTTCCTCATCGGTTTTTCTGTCGTAGGCCTCTTCATGAATGATGGTCGCGAGGGGGAGTCGGTTGCGGACTTCGGGGACCTCCTCATCGGGGTAGCCGACGACGAGGCTGGTCACCGGGACGACGGTTTCCGGCAGCTTGAGATGCTCGGAAATCTTGTCCGCTGACCAGAGGGTGGTTCCCATGTAACAGATGCCGAGGCCATGCGACTCGGCGGCAATGGCCACATTCTGCGCCGCAATGAGGGCGTCGGCCATGCCGGTGAGGAATCCGAGGAAGTCGTCGAAGGAGCCTTTGGCCTCGTTAATTTTCAGCCATCGACGAATCCGGTAGAAGTCCGAACAGAAGGTCAGGACAACCGGTGCCTGGAGGATCATCTTCTGGCGGGAGTGCAATTCATAGAGCTTTTCCCGGCTCGCGCGTTCCTTTGAAATGACAACGCTCCAGCTTTGCAAATTCCCCGAGCTGGAAGCCCGTTGGCCACAATAGATGAGGTCCTTGAGGAGGGCATCATCGATCGGGGTCGATTTGTACCGTCGGATGGATCTATGGCTTTTGAGATGGTCTGGAATTTCCATGGATGCATGCATTACCACTGAAATTCGCTTTTGAAAACCAAAATGGAGGATGCCATTGATGAGTTTTTCAGTGGATGAAGAAATCTTGGTGAATTGGACATCCGTAAGCAGGTTGCACATTGAGCGTTGAACTTATGGAGAAGCTTTTCAATAATGGCCCATTCAAGGTCTCAAATCGCCTCAACAACGCCGTCGCCAGTGACTCATCTACAAAGTATTATTCGCTGCAAGTTTAGCATGCTTGTCGTGCTAATCTGTATGTTTCTTCCACAGAGCGGATTTAGCTCCCAGAATACGCACCCTCGGGTGATTGTTTCTACCGACATTGGCGGGACGGATCCCGATGATTTCCAGTCGATGGTGCATCTGCTCCTTTATGCCGATAGCCTCGACCTAGAGGGGTTGATCTCCTCGCCTTATGGTCCTGGGCGGAAGCAGGACATCCTCGAAGTTATCGACCTTTACGAGCGCGATTATGTCAACCTTCGGAGACATTCGAAGAACTACCCCACGCCAGCGATGTTACGCTCTATCACGATGCAGGGCGAAATCGAGGTTGCTCCATACGCTGGCTTCCGGCAACCGACTGAAGGTTCCCGGTGGATCGTGCAATGCGCGAGGAAGGAAGATCCCAGACCCTTGCACCTATTGGTCTGGGGTGGCATTGAGGATCTCGCGCAGGCGCTGCACGATGCACCCGACATTCTTCCCAAGCTGCGTGTTTATTTCATTGGTGGACCCAACAAAAAGTGGAGTCCTGATGCCTACCACTACATCGCCTCTCACCATCCCGATCTGCAAATCATTGAAGCCAACTCCACCTATCGCGGATGGTTTGTCGGGGGCAACCAGGAGGGAGATTGGGGCAACCAGTCCTTCGTCGCCAGTTACGTTGCCGGACGGGGTGCATTAGGGGAGTTCTTCGCGACACAACTGGGTGGTACGATCAAGATGGGTGATTCGCCCTCCGTGGGTTGGCTTTTGCATGGGAATACGGCGGATCCATCGCAGCCCGGTTGGGGCGGTCGATTTGTCCGGGCTTGGGAACGGAAGCATGGTACTTTTCATCGGCTTACCACGAAGGATGACCTTATCGAGGTTTTTTCGGTGCTCGAACTGGTTCTGCCGATCGGCTCCTCCAAGCAGGATAATTTTGAAGCTCAATTGCTTATTGAAAACCAATCGCTGAAGGGATTTCTGGACGGCAAGGGGAATGTGCGGTTCCGGTTTTCTCCAAAGGCGGCCAAGACATATCATTACAGCATCCGGAGCAATATTCCGGCGCTCAATGGAATGACTGGCGAACTCACCGCATTCCCCGTTTCGCCTGAGGCCGCAAAGCAACCTGATACCACACGGCCAAACTGGTGGACCGACGATCCTTCGCCCAAACTCAGCAACGCACCACACGATGGTACAAAGACCGTAAATCGCTGGCGCGAGGACTTTCTCAGCGACTTTGCGAAACGCATGATACGTTGCAGCGCACCAGCCACCCATTTACCTAAACCGCGTGTGATCGTCACCAGCGACGGTGAGGTGGATGACGAATGTTCCATGGTCCGATTCCTCCTTTATGCCAACGAATGGGATATCGAAGGGATCATCACATCGAGTTCACAATACCATTGGCAGGGACATAAGTGGGCCGGGGATGACTGGGTTCAGCCGTACCTTGATGCCTATGGGGAAGTGCATGCCAATCTGGTCAAGCATGACAGTCGATACCCTACTGCAGCGTACCTTCAGTCGCGCACTTTTCTTGGAAACGTGTCAGCAGAGGGTGAAATGGAGGCGGTGACACCGGGCTCGGAACACATCGTAAAGGTCCTCCTCGACGAATCGGACGATCGTCCAGTCTGGCTCCAGGCTTGGGGCGGAACTAACACCATCGCCCGGGCACTCAAGACCATCGAGGAAGAGCATCCCGAAAAAATGGGCGATGTGGCGGACAAGATCCGATTCTTCTTCATCTGGGAACAGGATGCGACATATCAAACCTACATCCGTCCCCACTGGGGCAAGTATGACATCCTGACGATTATCTCGGATCAATTTATCGCCATTGCCTACCATTGGAAGAGGATCATTCCTGAAGATAAGCAGGCGGTCTTTACCGGTGAGTGGATGAAGGAAAACATCTTACAAAACCACGGACCCCTGTGCGAATTGTACAAAGCCCATGTGGATGGGGACAAAGGCTATGTGGAAGGTGACTTCAGGTCCGAGGGTGACTCACCTGCATTCCTGCATACCATTGTGAATGGATTACGAAATATGGAGTCCCCCGATTGGGGCGGCTGGGGCGGTCGCTATCTCAGGGTTCGCGAAAACACCTGGCTCGACCCTGTTCCGGAAACCGACTACGAATATCCTGAGGGGAGATGGTATACCGCATCAGCGTGGGGACGTGAACGCCTACGGGCAGACATACCGGATGACAAGAAGCTGATGGCGTACCTCAAACCCATTTGGCGATGGACGGATACTCTGCAAAACGATTTCGCGTCGAGAGCCGACTGGTGCGTCAATGAATTTGCGGAAGCCAACCATCCACCGCTAGTCGCTCTCGGGCACGCGACGGACCTGAAAGCCCGGCCGGGTGAGCCTGTCGTACTGAGTGCGGCGGGGACGACAGATCCCGACGGTGATGAGCTCGAATATCGCTGGTGGCAGTATCGGCAAGCTGGATCCTTTGACGGAACAATCGAAATAATGGATGCCGACAATCAAGACGCCTCATTTACGCTACCCGCTGACATCGGCATAGGCCAAACAGTCCATGTAGTCTGCGAGGTGACGGACAGGGGCACGCCACGATTAACCCGGTATCAACGGGTGGTTGTTGAAATTATAAATTAATTTCATTATATTTCATTGTTTTTAAAATGCGTAGAGGAGGGTTGTTTTGAGCAAAAATCTATATAATTCATGAAATAAATCTATTATTTCAATTTAATATTCTTGAAGAACATTGAATTCATCCTACGGTCGTAAAAAATGCCAAGAGTCCTGAGTTTCCGGGATCTGGCACATTTCGCCGCAACCCAACATAACCCAATTCAGTCAACGGAAAACACTATGCATCCCATGAGACCAATACTCAGATTCTGGCGCCGGCCGGACATGGCCAAGTTTGCCTGGATTTCGGTCATGCTAGTCCTCGTGACCGGAGTACCCCGGATATCTGCACAGGAACAGGAAGAGGAACGATGGGCGGGTTACCTGATCAATAGTTTGGGTTATGTTGCGACTCCGACTTCATTCCTTGGCCAGGCCAGGGTTAAATTCATTTCAATCGAACGACCATGGGAGTTTTTGGAGACATCCTGGGTGTACTCAGAAGGGATCGGCGGTTGGTTTTACCTTGAAGAAGTATGGATGACGGAAGCGGGCTCATGGGCCTATGCACTGGAATTTGACGAGGACACGTATGACTTCAACTGGGCTGACCTTGGCTGGCTCTACGCCCGGAGGTCCGGAACCTGGGTCTGGGTGAATGAACCGGACAGGATCCAATCCGCAGGAAACGGATGGGTCTATATTCTCTATGGAGAGTCGCTGCCGGATGATATTGTCGTGACGAGTGAATACAGTGCCAATATGCCGGTTGGGAACGAAAACCTTCCGGGTTATTTGAACGCCCGGCCAGCCAATGAAGCGGAACTGGCTCGATTTGAGGGGGCCATGCACCTGGGACTGGAGGAACTGTTATCGAACATGGAGCCGGGACCAGACGTTTCCTTCCAACTGACAGAGGAGGGCATTGTCTTGCATAATGCAGGTTTCGGGAACCGCTCCGCCCGCTTTTTTTATCATCCCCGAAAAGTGGGACTGATCGACCTGTCTGGTCTGCAAGGCATTACTGGGGAAATAGGGGTGACGATGCTCGCTGACGTGGATCTTACAAACAGCACGGGTGGCTTTTATTGTCACCTCCGCAATGAAGGGATTGTTAATGCCCTCAAGCGGACGAGAGATGTCCCGGATAATATTGCCGAATACTACAGTGACTTTTACGATGTCGGATCTTTCAGTCGCCTTGAGAAAGGCATCCAATACGGTGATGTGCTGCTTGAGAATCACGTGATTCATCCTTTCGAAGCGGCTTTCATTGAACTCGTCCTTCCCGCTCAGGCTACCGTGACCGTTAAAAGTGTCTTTCTTAATCTGGAGACCGCCATTCGCGGATTTGCGGGAATGGAGGAAAAGATCACCGGCGGCACTGGAGCCCCCGCCGAGAACATCCACACCGTCAGCAACGTCCCGGAGATGCAGGAAGCCCTTCTGGCTGTACGCAACGCTTCCGGGCCATCCATCATCTATGTGGATGGCACCATGACCCTCGATGACTGGGAAGGCTCCAATGGCCAGTCCCAGCAATTCAACATCAGTGACAGCGTCCGCAATCTATCGATCATCGGGATTGAGGGTCATGCCGTGTTGGATGGAATGGGGTTCAAGATTCATGGAACCAATGTTATTCTGGAGAACCTTACCATCCGGAATGCCTGGATGCAGGATGCATTTGAGATTAACAATGCTCGATACATTCGTGTCTCTTATTGTACCGCGGAGGGTGACAATGGCGCTTCCGGGAATCGATTTGACGAGTTCATCTCGATCAAGAACACCTCCCGTTACATCATTATCTCCTGGAATCATCTGCGCAACGATCCCCAGGGCCGCGGGATCCTCATAGGCAGTAATGACGAAATCGAAGCTTTGCCGGACCGGTCTATCATCATACACCATAACTGGTTCCAGACCACCGGTTCCCGGCACCCGCTTGTGCGCGGTGGCTACAGTCACATCTACAACAACTTCTTCGATGACATTGGTCGGGGAAGCAACGTGCGCACCTTTGCACGGACACGTATTGAGAACAATTACTATTACAGTGTTAGCCGGGCCATTTTCCTGGGAGATGAGCTTCCTGAATTAAGTGGCAGGTATGAGGTGGCAGGGAATTTCTTTGAGGAGGTTGGAAGCGGTGGTCAACCAACTGATTCGACCGTAAGCCTCACTTTCGAGGATGCCTACACCTATGAACTGGATTCTGCAGATGCGGTTCCTAATATTCTCAGGGCACAAGCCGGTGCCATTCCGCCTCTGGATTAACGAGAGAAGGGTTATTTCTGTCTTTAAGGGATGGCAAAAGAATATCTCCACCCCAATGGGAGGATCGTATAATGAATCGTAAATTTAACACATTCAAACTATTCGTAATAACCTTTCTATTCTGTCCTGCACTCGCCTTTGCCGATCAACAACTTGCCTTCCCAACGGCTGAAGGTTACGGAAAGTACACGGTTGGAGGACGGGGCGGGGCGGTCTATGAAGTGACAAACCTCAGTGATTCCGGTGCGGGCAGCCTTCGTGCGGCGGTTGAAGCATCGGGACCAAGGACAGTGGTGTTCAGGGTTTCGGGTACGATAATTCTCGAGAGTAATTTGAAGATTTCCAATCCCTATATCACGATCGCCGGTCAGACCGCACCAGGAGATGGTATTTGCCTGAGGCGGTATCCATTGATTATTGGCGCGGATGAAGTCATCATTCGTTATATCCGGGTAAGATTCGGGGATGAATCGGGGCAAGATTCGGATGCCATATCCAGCAGATACACGAAAAACATCATCCTGGACCATGTGTCGGCCAGTTGGAGTGTTGATGAGACGATGTCGATTTACCACTGCGAAAACGTTACCGTCCAGTGGTGCTTGATTTCGGAGAGCCTTTATCAATCCAACCATGCAAAATCGCACCATGGATTTGGCGGCATCTGGGGATCGAACAACAGCACCTATCATCACAACCTGTTGGCTCATCACTCCAGTCGAAATCCACGCTTCGCATCAGGATGTGGAAATACGGACTACCGGAATAACGTGGTTTACAACTGGGGTTACAATAGTTGCTACGGGGGAGAAAAGGTGCAAAGCGGCAGTTCAGAATTTGTCTTCACCAATATCAACATGGTAGCGAATTATTATAAACCAGGCCCAGCGACCAAACCCGGAGATGTCACCCACCGGATTGCGGGTCCATCCACGCGCGATGGGGATGCTGATTACGGAAAGTGGTATATCGCCGAAAATGTCGTCGAGGGCAACGCCACCGTAACAGCCGATAACTGGAATGGAGGTGTGCAACCCTCCCTGCCAGTGCTGAAACTCGCTCATCCCTGGCCATCCATGGCGATTAACCAGCAAACCGCGGACGAGGCTTATCTTGCTGTTCTTGAAAATGCAGGTGCAACCTTGCCCAAACGGGATGCCATCGATGCGCGCATTATTGATGAAACTCGTAACGGCTACGCCACATATGAAGGGCCCGCTTATGAACAACAGCAATCCGTTCACGATGAATCCATGAAATGCGGTATCATTGATTCGCAGGAGGACGTCGGTGGCTGGCCGGAACTGATCAGCGCAGAAGCGCCCACCGACACGGACCATGATGGCATGCCCGATGATTGGGAAGTCCTGAAGGGGCTGAATCCCGAAGATGCTGCCGACAGGAACCAGATTGCGGCCGATGGTTACACTATGCTGGAGACTTATCTGAACAGTATCGGATCCGGCAAAAGCGGCAATGTTGATACCGGAAGTTTCCTCGGGTGGGTCAATACCGATTACGCTCCGTACCTATGGGTCTACGCTATCAGTCGATGGGTATACGTGGAAAACTTTCCAGAAATATCCGCCGGGGCATGGGCGTATTTATTCAAGGCCTGATTCTGTTTCCCTGCCAAAACTTTTGTTATCGTACCCAGTCTTAATCAAAAACTGGGGTCCCATAGCGGACGAAATACTAACCTTTCTCTGTTTTGTTTACAGTTTTAGGCACTTTTTTGGGTGAGTGTTTCAAGCTTGATTTGCATAAATATTTATGCAGGCTTGTTTTGGAATGGAGTTCGAGTATGACCCGGATAAATCCCGCAGGAATGCCGACAAGCACGGGATCGACTTTGTCGATGGGCAAGCGCTGTGGGAAGATTCGGGTCTTCTGGTTCTGCCTTCCCGCTATCCGGAGGAGTCACGGTATTTGGCCATTGGGCAGATCGATATGCTTCACTGGACGGCGGTATTTACTGAACGCGGTGAGCGGGTGCGACTGATCAGCATTCGCCGAAGCCGTCACGATGAAAGGGAACTGTATGAGCAAAACAAACCAGGACAATTTTGAGGAGCGCTTCGAGGCCGGCGAGGAGGTACTCGACTACTTTGAAACGGGAACGGTGCTGACCATTCACCGGCTGGCGGAGTTGTCAGCCATACTCAATCTTTCGGCCCTGGCGCGGGAGGCGGGAATTAATATTCAGACCCTGCAGGCTAAGATTCGTCGCAAGACGCCCCTCTCCGGTGAGGAGACCCGCAGCATTGTCAATGTTCTCAAGCGGCACCATCTGGCAACTGTGGCCTGACTGGGTTTTCATCAAAACTGGCCAGCCATGAGCGAATCCGCGCATGCGTGAGAGCCGAATGGGGCTGTGCCCCGCGACTTGTCGTGCGAAACGCACTGTAGTATGAAGTCCCTCTGCAGAGGGACGAACTGGGGTGGTAAACCGGACTTGAACCGGCGACCCCCGGAACCACAATCCGGTGCTCTAACCAACTGAGCTACTACCACCACAAGTTAAGGTGGGTAAGAGAAGAGGTAGGGCGGGGGTTGTCAATACCCCAATTGGGAAGAAAGCCGGGTAATTCGGATTGCAGGAAGGGGCGCGGGGCATTTTTCTCAGTGGCATGCGACGATTGATCAGTTTGTCACCGGCGGTGGCGGAGGTTTTCAGTGACCTGACCGGGAAGACCGGTCCGGACTGGTTTTGCGCCCATGACCCGGTGGACAGCAAGCTGGGCAGTGGGGGTGGAACAGTGCATCTTTTAAGGGAAGCCTGGCTGGCCGAGGGGGCAGGGGACCGCTTTTCGGATTGGTTGTCGCGGGAGGGGGGAATCATCCTCCATGCAGGCGGGCGAAGCCGCCGCCTGCCTGCCTATGCGGCGGAGGGGAAAGCCCTGATCCCGGTCCCGGTGGCGCGCTGGTCGCTGGGGCAGCGGATTGACCAGACCCTGCTGGACCTGCAGATGCCGTTTTTGGAAAAGGTCCTTTCGCAGGCCGACGGGGAATCCCGTTGGCTCATTGGGAGCGGAGATGTCCTGCTGGAAGCGGATGCCCTGCCGGACCCGTTACCGGCGGCGGATGTGGTTTGCCTTGGCCTGTGGGGCGAGCCGGAGCAGGCCTCGCGTCATGGTGTCTTCTTCACTCCGAGGAGTGACCCCGGCCAGCTCTCCTTCATGCTGCAGAAGCCCTCGCTGGACGCCATCCGCAAGGGCAGCGAGGGGCACTATTTTCTTCTCGATGTCGGCGTGTGGCTGCTGAGTTCGCGGGCGATGCGGGTGCTGGTGGAGCGGAGTATGGAATCGGGCAATGATTCCGGGATCCGGGAATTTGACCTCTACGGGACCTTTGGCCCGGCATTGGGTGAGGAGCCGCATCAGCAGGACGCTGACATCAACGCCCTGACAACGGCCGTCGTGCCGATGGAGGGTGGCCGCTTCAATCACTTCGGTAGCGGCAGTGACATCATCCATTCCTGCCTGGAGCTGCAAAACCGGGTCATTGACCAGCGGCGCTTGTCGAATTTGAACATCAAGCCACATCCCTCCCTGTTCGTGCAAAACAGTGCCTTGGGGAAGTCTATCCTGAGCAGCTCGCTGGAAGACATCTGGGTGGAGAACAGCAGCATTCCGGAGGGCTGGCAGCTATCGCGGGGCAACATTGTCACCGGCATGCCGGAAAATGACTGGGGACTGCAGTTGAAACCCGGGATGTGCCTCGATGTGGTCCCGATGAAAAATGGCGGCCGGGCATGGCGGGTCTACGGGCAGACTGATACTTTCCGCGGGGCATTGGGTGAGGAAACAACCCTTTACTGCGGCGAACCACTTGCCCGTTGGCTGGCTATGCGCGGCTTGAGCCTTGAGGCCCTGGGACTGGACCCGGCCTGTGACATCCAGGAAGCACCGATCTTTCCGTTGATGGAGAACCTGCCGGATGAAGCATTTGTGCAGTGGTTGCTTTCCGGTTCGGATGATTCCCGCGCGGCAACCTACCTGTCGTCCCCGAGGATCTCCGCGGATGCTATCAGTGCCGGGGCGGATTTATGGCGGATGCATGATTCCCGCCGGTACCACTTGAGCAAGGCCCTTCCGGCAATGTACAAGCACTCGGATCGGAGTGTTTTCTACCAGGTTGACCTCGAGGATATGGCAAGGAAGTGTCACGCCGACAATTTTGAGCCCGCCGGCAACCGACCTGAACCGGAGAGCGACTTATTTGCCCATATCCGGGATGCCATGTTCCGGTCACGCCTTCTTGAACTGGGCGGACAATCCGGGCAGGAGGAGTCGCAGCGGGCCTTCCGGGCCCTCTCCAATGCAATGATCGACACGGCCCGCGAAAATCCGGTCCGGCCCCGGTTGGATTGCCTGGACGACCAGATCATCTGGGGCCGCAGTCCCGTCCGCCTGGACCTTGCCGGGGGTTGGTCGGACACGCCCCCTTATTGCTTCCTCAACGGCGGCCGGGTGGTCAATGTGGCGGTCCAGCTCAACGGGCAGCCGCCGATCCAGGTATTTGTGCGCAAGCGCAAGGAGCGGGGGATCCGCATCCGGTCGATTGATTTGGGCCATGCCGAGGAGATCATGAGCTATGATGACCTGAGATCCTACGCCCAGCTTGGATCGGGCTTTGCCGTACCCAAAGCAGCGCTGGCCTTGTGCGGCTTTTTGCCTGAGTTCCATGCCGGGAGCAATCCAGGCGACCTGCCGGAGCTGCTGGAGAACTTCGGCAGTGGGTTCGAGATGTCCCTCCTCTGTGCCGTACCCAAGGGATCCGGTCTGGGGACCAGCAGCATCCTCGCGGCGACCGTCCTTGGCGTCCTGAATGATTTTTGTCAGTTTGGCTGGGACCAATACGCGATTGCCCAGCGCGTCCTCGTCCTCGAGCAGATGCTGACCAGCGGGGGCGGATGGCAGGACCAGTACGGTGGTATCTGCCGTGGCCTGAAGTATCTGGAAACCAATGCCGGGCTGGACCAGATGCCGACTATCCACTGGATTGACGATCATCTGCTCACCGATCCGGTCCACGAATCGAAGGTTCTTCTTTACTACACCGGCATCACCCGGGTGGCCAAGAACCTGCTTGGCGAGATTGTCCAGGGAATGTTTCTGAACAGCCGGGATCGTCTCCGTATCCTCGATAAGATTCGTCAGCATGCCGCCCACACTCGGGATATCCTGAACCAAGGCAGCTTTGAGGGACTGGCACAGGCCATCGACCGCAGTTGGCGGCTTAACCAGGCACTCGATGCCGGCACCAATCCACCGGAGGTGCAGGCGATCCTGGTGCCGATCAGTGACTGGATTGCCGGGTGCAAGCTGCTTGGCGCCGGTGGGGGTGGCTACCTCCTCATCCTGGCCAAGGATGGCCCGGCGGCCGTGAAAATCAAGCAGCACCTGGAAGCCAATCCCACCAACGACCGGGCCCGCTTTGTCGATGTCAATGTCTCCCGGGAAGGACTGCAAGTGACGCGGAGTTAGGCTTGTCCTCGTTGTAATTCGTAGCCTGAAATAAAAAAACCCGGCCACGAGGGCCGGGTTTGGAGAGTTGGTAAGTACAGATTTAACAAGTTACTCGCCGACGACAACAGGGAGCAGGACGAAATCGATTTCGTGGACGACGCCGTTGGAGGCATCAATGTCCACTTCAATGATGTTGGCTACGGAACCAATGGCATCGAGAGTGGCGGAACCGGATTCCTTGAAAACGAAGGACTTGTTCATGGTACGGATGCGCTCGGCGGGTACGACATCCTCAGCCAGACGTTCACCCGGAGCAACATGGTAGAGAAGGACTTCTTCGAGGAGACCGTTGGTCACTACGAAGTTGACCAAGCCGTCAACATCGGTTTCGAGCGCAGCTGCGGTGGCTGCAAATGCTTCGTCATTGGGGGCGAAAACGGTGAATTGGCGCTTGCCGTCGAGGATGCCGGTGAGGCCGGCCGCATCGAGTGCAAAGGCCAGGATGGAGAAGCGCTCGGTGGAATCAACAATACCAGCGATGGTCATTTCTTCGTGGTCGTCTGCCTGAGCAGCGGAGAATCCGAAAAGGGTTGCTGATGCGATGAGGAGGAGAGAGATAGCTTTCTGTGTCTTTTTCATGATGTCTTGTAATTAAGTGTGTTTCCTAATGCAGATTTGCGTTAGTAACATACCCCAATCCCTTCTCTCATGATTGGTCATTTCCATGAATGGTCGCAAAGGACCGCTCAGCGGCAATAAACTGCCTGCTGAAGGAAATTCAGCCTGAATCAGCTGTCAGCCTAGAACGGATGGGGAATCAGGATCGACTCCATCCCGGCCTTTTCAGCGCCTTCAATGCCGAGGAGGCTGTCTTCGAGGACCAGGCAGTCACTGGGAGCGACACCCATTTTCTTTGCAGCGAGAAGAAACAGGTCGGGGGCCGGCTTGGCGTTTTCCACATCATCAGCCGTCACGACGACTTCAAAGAGCTCCCCGAGCCCGATGTTCCGGAGGGTAAAGAGGACATCATCGGTAGTCCCTCCGGAGGCCACACTGACGGCTGCTCCAGCTGCGTGGCAGGCGCGGGCAAAATCCACCACCGGCTCAATCGGGCCGATTGCATGACGATGTTGTTCGAAGTAGGCGTTTTTCGCTTCAATGACGACATCCGGGTCGATTTGCAAGGTATGGGTCTCGTTCCAGTGTTCGACCGTCTCACGCAAGGCCATGCCGGCGACACTCATGAAATTCTTCCCATCCAGGTGGAAAGGGGCTTGAGCGGCCACCAGTCCGGCATTCCAGGCACGCAGGTGAAGGGGCATGGAGTCGGCCAGGGTGCCATCGCAATCAAAGATATACCCCTTGTAGGGCTTTTCCGGTGCGTTGAAGCTGATCATGTGACCGAGAAGAACAAATACCACCGCGAGGTCGAGTCTGGAGACTATCTTTTGACAATTGTAACCTCAGTTCTTGACCTGCTATAATTTTTATATATAGAATTTACTCAGTATAATTCTTTTCAGCAGCATGTCATTCGACATTAAAGGATTTCAGGTCAAGTACGTCCTCTCCAACAAGGAGATGGCGGAGATCTGCAAGTGTTCCCTTCCGACGATTCAAAAGTGGCGGAGTGGGGAGGTTTCAGTTTCCGGGGCTGCGGGTCAATTACTGCGCATGCTCGACATCAGCTCTGAAGGAGATCCCAACCGACTCCGGGAAGTATTGGTCAAGTTGGACGAGGAAACCTTCTCCACCGGACAAGTTCTCAATCCTGAACTGGAGGAACTGGAAAGCAGCATGACGAAGGTGGTGGATCGACTCGAGATCATGCTTGAAAGCCGTCGCAAGGAGAAGGAGCTGGCAGAGAGCGAGGCGCGCTATCGTTCCATGCTGCAGTCCTTCGTGCATCCCGTTTGCCGCTGGTTGCCGGACACAACCATCACCTACGCCAATGCGGCATATGGCAGGCTGTTTGGGACGGAAAGTTCGTTGCTCCTTGGGAAAAAGTGGCTCGATCTCGTTCCGTCGAATCGGCGGTCCGATATGGAAATGATCGTGTCCGACATGGTGCGCCGCGCGGAAGAGGAAGTCGGGGTTCATGAACTTCCGGATGCCGAGGGGAATTTGCGCTACTTCGAGTGGCGGGAAATCCCAGTCAAAAACGAGCGGGGCGAGTTGGTGGAATTCCACTCCATTGCCCATGAGGTAACCGAGTTGATGCAGCTACGGAGCCGGATGGAGCACTTTGAAGCGGCCAAGGCTGCCATCTTTGAGAGTAGCGGACAACCTGTTCTGGTCTTTGACAACGCCGGTCGATGCGTGGAATCCAATGAGTCGTTCCGCCGCCAATTCGGCTGTCGTGAGAACTGTCGCGACCTGACTGAACTCTTGCCCCGCCCGGCCTTCAACAAGTTGATGCGTCTGCTGAAGCGCCTCTCCTCAGAGGATGAGGTCTGTTTCCAGGTCATGGTATCCGGGGTCGCTTACTTGATGAACATTCGCCAACTGGCCTCGGGTGAAGGCACTGGACCATATTTGGTGGTTTTCCAGACCCTCGAGCAGAATGGGGAACGAAAAGTCATGCAGGTGCGGCTGCAGCACGAGGTCATTTTACAGGGCGAAAAGCATCAATTCCTTATCGAGGATAAGCTTTCTGACGAGGTTCGGTCGATGATGGCCCAGCTTGGGCGGGCTGTCCAGGGCCACCGGATCTATGTATTTACCCTCGATGAGGCGGAGCGCGTATTCGATAATATCCTCGAGTGGTGTGCAGAAGGCATTACCCCGCACATTGATGACCTGCAACGGATTCCGATGAGCGAGTATCCATGGTGGATGGGGCGTCTCCGCAAGCAGCAGTGGATCACTGTCGATGATACGACCAAGTTACCCCGTAATGCTTCCCGGGAACGGGAAATCCTGATGGCCCAGGATATCCGCTCGATCATGGTGGCACCGCTATTGATGGGAGGCGGAGTCGTTGGATTCGCGGGCATTGACCACAATCACACCACGCGCATCTGGCACCAACAGGAACGGCAGCAGCTGGAAACCTTCAAGGGCCGGATTGAGCAACTCCTGGCCGGCGCGCTGATTCAATCGCCCCAGGTCTAGAACTGGTAGTCTTCGACCAGGCGAGCGATACTGGGACTGAAGTACTGCTTGCCTTCCTTGGCCGCGGCGATCGCTTTCTGCAGTTCATCGAGCCCGTAGGCCTTTTCCACATAGGCAATAGCGCCATTCTTGAGGGTTGTGTGGAGGATGTCTTCCGAGAGGGAGCCGGTGAAAATGATGACCTTGGTTTCCGGCAATTCCTTATGCAGGACCTTGAGGACGTCGATTCCGCTGACCTCGGGCAGGCGCAGATCGAGGATAAGCATCTCCGGCTTCAGTTCACGGCATTTCTCAATTGCCGACGCACCGTCGCGGGCATCACCAAGAAAGTTGATATCCTCCTCGGCGCTCAGGAATTCAGCCAGTAATTCACAAACCAGCTCTTCATCTTCGATTAAAAATAGCGAAATCGGCATTCTATTTTTCAGTTTGGTACCCTGATAAGGGATGTCCATTCCCAATTCAAACGTTTTTCTTCAATATCGCCAGGTCCTCAAATATCGTCCTCCAGGGTTGTTTCGACCTGTTTCCGGTAGCGGAGGACGCGTTCGGAGATCATGTCGAGCGAGGTCTGGACGATGTGACCCATGCGGGTGCACTTGAGGAACTTCTTGTTCTTGTGGTATTCGGCCATGCCTTCCCGGAGCTGGGCGATTTTCTCGTCCGCGGAAATCCGGTCCTCGCACATGCAGGCCAGCAGGCGCTTGACGCGGGTCTCGGCCAGCTGGATGCGCCGGAAAATGACCGATTGCTCCTCTTTCTGGTACTGCCGGGCGGTCTGCAGGTTGAGCTGTTGCACGGTGAACTCGACGAGCGCGTTGTTGTCCTTGAAAAACTGCGGCAGGTAGAACTTGAGCCGTCCACTGTAGGATTGCTGGTCGAAGTCCATGGCCCGGATGCGGATCTGCACATCCTCGAAATCGGGGGTGACATCGACCACGAAGTTGTAGGCCCGCATGTCGCCCAGCAGGCGGACAAAGCAGCGTTCATTGAATTTGACCAGTTCCTTGGCCAGCCGGATCTGGTTGAGGTGCTCGTCGTGCAACCACTGTTCGATAAAGACATCCCCGGGGATACCGACCACATGCTCCTCGACCAAAATGTCATCCGCGACGAAGTAGTGCATCCGGTTGGGGGAGAGCAAATGCTCCAGCTCCAGCCCGTAGATCCGGGAAGCGTCGGACTTCTTGATGTAGTAGTAATCCTGGTTGTCGTTGTAGGAATTGACCACCCGGATGCGGAAGGGATTGCTGTTGCCGAAGGTGCAGTAGTCCACCCGGTCAACGTAGAGGTGGTCGACGAAAGAGGTATCTCCCTCCATCTTGAGGAGGGCGTAGACAGTGGTCAGCTGCTTGTTGAGGCGCCGCCATATTTCCGGCCGGTAGATGACTGTCCGCCACAGCGTATCCTCGCCGTCGGGACCATACAGGGGCATGGCCTCGGCCCACTCCAGGAGGCGGGTGTAGGAGACGGGCAACTCAAATTCCCGGCTGTACTGCTTGAGGTAATAATGCAGGCCCTCACCCACGGGATACATGGGCTTTTTCTTGGTCGCGAAGGCGTCCAGAACGGGTACGGGGTCATCCTGCATAAGTGGCATTAAGAGAACCGCTGCATGGCTAGGCAATACCGTTTCAAAAATATCCCCAATTGGGGAGGATGCCTTTGAGCTTGAACCCTTTCGGTAAATTGGCCCATTTTATGGGTTTAATAAGATGATCCCTTGTGAACCAGAAGAAACGGAGCCTGACAGTAGATGCCTTCAAGGCATGGCTTCCGCATACCATAATTTAGATGAACCGGCCGTGTTGGCCGTTGCAGACAAAAGGGAGGGCCGCCAATGACCACGCTCATTCTGGCCATCGCCTTTACCCTGAGCGCTTCCGCCGTTTGTTCCCTGCTGGAGGCCTTTATTCTCAGCTCAACCATGGCGGAAATTGAGAGCCTCAAGAAACGCCATCCGCGCATCGGAACGATTCTTGAGAACTACAAGATCGACATCAACGAGACCAGCTCGGCGATCCTTATTCTCAACACCATCGCCAATACCGCTGGAGCGACCATTGTTGGGGCTCTTGCGGCCCAGCTCCTTGACAGTACATGGCTCGGTATCCTCATGGCCGGGATGGTCCTTGGGATTCTCTTTTTCTCGGAGATCATTCCGAAGAACATCGGGGTCGCCTACCGCAAGCCGTTGCAGGTCTACCTGGTCTACCTGCTGGTGGTCGTCCGCACCCTGATGAAGCCGCTTTCCTTCCTGGCCAAGCAGATGCTGACGGTTATCGTTTCCCATGAGGAACCAACCGAGGAGGAACAGGAAGAGGAAATCCGGCTTCTGGCAGCCCGGAGTGCCAAGAGCGGGGCCCTATCGGATGACGAGCGCGATCTCATCTCAAACGCCCTCAGTCTGGATGATGTCAACGTGGAGTCGATCATGACACCCCGGACGGTCGTTACCTTTCTCCGGAACACCCTCACGGTCGAGGAAATCTGCCGCGACTTGAAGGTCATTCCGTTTGCCCGGCTCCCGGTTTACGGGGATTCCATTGATGAGATTGTCGGTATAGTGCGCCGGCGGGACATTCTTGAGGCCAACAGTGAAGGGAGGAACGAGCTGACAATGGAGGATCTCATGGCGGAAACCCTTTTCATTCCTGAGACGGCTTCCGGCATGCAGGCCCTGCAACAGTTCCTCAAGCAGCACCAGCAGATCGCGGTCGTGGTTGATGAATATGGCTCCACCGCGGGTGTGATTACCATGGAGGACATTGTTGAGCATCTCCTCGGCAACGAGATCTATGAGGAGTCGGACGTTGCCGTGGACATGCGGGAACTGGCCAAGAAACGGGCTGAGCGCCTTCCCAGTGCAACCCCGGATGTGCCGTGAACCCTTTGGAGTGCGGTGGCATGCCACCGCCTTGTCGCCTTTGGAGTGCGGTGGCACGCCACCGCCTTCAATTGCCTCGACATGTCGAGGCTTAACAAAGCGCTGACATGTCAGCGCACTCCAAGGAGGTTGACTTCCGCTGACTGAACCAAGAACGTCCACAACATGGCATATTGGGTCCACGACCTTAATCCGGTTATCTTTCAATTCACCGAGACCATCGCCATCCGCTGGTACGGACTTTCCTACGTCTCCGGTTTCCTGATCGCATTTTTCCTGCTTGGCCTTTACTGGAAGAAGGGCCGGTCGGTTCTCAATCCGCGAATGCAGGAAAGCCTTGCCATGGCCCTCATCATCGGGGTCGTCATTGGTGGGCGGCTGGGATATTTCCTCCTCTATGAAGGGGCAAACTTCCTGCGTGATCCCCTGATCTTCTTCCAGGTCTGGGAGGGTGGTATGTCGAGCCATGGTGGCTTTGTGGGAGCAATCCTGGGCGGCCTTTGGGTGGCGCGAAAATTCGCCATCAACCCATTCCAGATAGGTGACATCGTGGCCTCAGTGACCGCTCCGGGACTGATGCTGGGCCGAATGGCTAACTTTATTAACGGGGAGCTGTGGGGGAAGGTCACCGAGGTCCCCTGGGCGGTCATTTTTCCCGGTAGCGCCCCCGTGGGTATGCCGGTGGAACTCATCGCGGCAAGGCATCCCTCACAACTCTACCAGGCTTTCCTGGAGGGATTCCTCCTCCTCGTCTTCATGCAATGGCGCTTCTGGAGCGTCAAGGGGAGGGGACCAGCGGCCGAGACGGCCCCATATCCCTCTGCCCGTCCCGGCCACTTGATGGGCGAATTCCTCATCGGCTACAGTCTCATGCGGATGCTTGGGGAACTATTCCGCGAGCCCGATGCCGCCTTGATAGCGGGAATGAGCCGGGGATCCTTTTACTCCATATTCCTTCTGTTGGCCGGAATCGTCCTGATTTTCCTTGTGCGCCGCAGACAGTTGACAAATTCCCGAAGTCAGTAACCTTTCCCACATGGAAATCGTTGCTTACCTGAAACCAACCTGTGGCTGGAGTAATGGCGTTCGGGCCATTTTCCAGAAGTACAACCTCTCCTACGAGGAGAAGGATATCATCAATAGCGCAGAGAACTACGCCGAGATGGTTCAGCGTTCGGGCCAGCCGCTCTCACCCTGTGTGGTGGTCGATGGTGTCATGCTGGCCGACGTCAGTGGTGAAGAAGTGGAAAATTACCTTCTTTCCAACGAGTTGGTCTCCCCCAGCGAGTCCCAGACGGATGTCCCCACCAATGCCCCTTGCACGGACGAGGAGCATGAACAGATGCGCTCCAAGACCATCCGGTTCTTCTAGTCCGAAGGTGCCTTGGTTTCTGAGGCTGCAAATACAGCTTCGGCTACCCGCTTACCCGAGTCCAATCCGTCATCGCCGCTGAACAGGTAATGGATGCCGCCGTAGACGCGGCTCCAGCTGATTTCCACTGCACATGCCCATAAGCTTGTGAATTCTCGCGTATGGCCGGGTACGGAGTCACTTCTCGTTGAGAATGCGAGGTCATCTGTCCCGAAGTACAATTGCAGAAACCGCGCCGCTGCTCCACTGAAGCTACTGTGCCCGGAGGGGTATTCCGGGTGGGGTGGGGATTCCAGATAGGAGTTCCATGAAGTGTCGGGCTCGGTCTGGCTGTTGCCATCCCGTTCGGCCTCGTAAATCGCGGTGATCGGGCGCCAGAAGTTGAACCGGTACTTTGCTTCCCAGCAGACAATTCCGGCATCAAGCATGGCCGTGTTCAGCCATGCCAGAAGGTGCGCTTCCTCCATCAAGGAGTAGTCCCGCTGGCGGGCGATTCCTGAGGCAATCTGGTTCCAGTGCCCGGGGGGGGTGATGGTATAGCTGAAATCCGACCAGAAGCGCGCGATGATGGACTGTTCCTCGGTTCTCAACTCGCTTTCCTTCGCCCCGATGGTATGAACCTGGTGCAGCGCCGTGGCCCAGTCGGCAGAGGTCATGTCGGGAGGTCCGGGAGGGAGGAAACTCTCAAGCTCTTCGATGACGTAGGGCCTGACATGACGCGCATGGGGTAATTCCGGCGGCCGGTAGGAAGGGGGTGTCCGTCTCCACTGACCGGGCTCGTCCCGGGGAACATAGGTCAGGCTCCCGCTGAGACGGTCATCCTCCCGGGCCTTGAGATGTGCGATGGCACAGCGCTGGCCAATCGCCCGGGCCCTTTGCAGGACGTCGGGTTCTGCGGAAGCTGTCTGGTCCTCCAGAAGCCTGTCGAAGAGGGGCCTGGATGAAGGGAAGAGCGCGAGAGTGGCTGTGTGGGCCGCATAGGCGGCTGCCAGCTGCGGAGGGGGAGGATTTGCTTCCTCCTGATCCAGCTCATCCATGAAAAAGGGATAGGGAGCATCCGGACTGCACTGCAGGGCGGCATCAAAGGCTGCCTGGTGGACAATTGCCAGATTCCTGACCAGCAGGAGCGGGGGTGGTGTCTGCGGGCGGATGGCGGCCAAAATGGCCCCATTCCATTCAACCATGGTATTCCCGGGCAAGGAAGTGGCAGCAGTGAAGACCAGCAGTATCGGCAGGAACAACTTCACAGTCTCAAATGCCGGTCATTTTCACCGTCAGCCGGATGAGGCGATTGGGTTCGGAACCCGTTGTCACAGGATGCAGGTCCCTCGTCTTGACCTCCCGTTTGCTGTCCACCATTTCCGAGCTCATTTCCTCGGTATTGCCTTCGCCACTGGACCAGGTTGCGCCGCCATCCCCGGAGACTTCAACCATAAAGATGATATCATCGGCACCAGGATTGGCCCGGTAGGTGAGCGTAGCGTAACTTTCCTGATTCAGGCCGATTAATCCCACCTCCGGCAGATCCTCGAAGTCGAACTCCCTCGGATTCAGCCCGAGGGCATATTCAAGCAGGTTGGGAATGGTGTCACCGTCCGGATCCGAGGCCAGTCCGCCAATGCGGTTGTCAGCCTGTTCAGCCGGAGTGAAGTTGGCATCCCGCCAGCCGACAAAGGGTGGGGGGCCAATCTGGATGGTAACCGGCAGGGAGGCCGTCTGGGTTCCTCCGGAGGAGACGGCAATGGCGGTCAGGGCGACAGCCCCTGATCCGGCAGCTGTCCAAGTCGCGGTGTAGGGAGCAGCCGTGTCGATGGAAAGGCTCTCTCCATCGATCTGGAACTCAACCGAGGTAATGCTGCCGTCGTAATCAATCGCCACGGCGCTGAGCCCGACATTACTGGAAGCGGAATACCGCTTGCCCTCGGCGGGCGAGGTAATGGCGATATAGGGGGCCCAGGCAATGGCCACCTCGGTCCCGGTGAGGTCGGAGATGATGACGTTGGAAAAGCTGAGGGCACGACTTCCTTCGGGAACTTCCGAGAGGAGGTTAATCTCCATGTCAGCAACCATCCCGTCGCCAAGTACCGCATTTGTATTGGAAATAACCACTACACGGGTTTGTCCGCTGGCGACTGTTTCAAAGTCCAGGATATGTCCTGCGGCAGCGATCCCCTGCCTGACATCGGATAACTCGACCACTGCTGGATCGTAGAACATGTCAAACTGCAGGGCGGTGATGCCGTCACCAGACCGAACCTCCATCGGGACCGAAAGGGTCTCGTTGGCCAGGCCGCTGGAGGGTCCCAGGTGCAGGGTGGTTGCCCCACTGGCCGGAAAGGCCGCCAACGCTACTGTCGCGAGAGCGGCTAGAGCAGTCCGGATGTTACGATTAGGCTTCATGTTTGATTGGACAACTTGGATACGCTACTTCAATTGGCAGTGAACTGGGCGAAAGCCTCCAGCGTTCCAACTCCTGAAGGAATGACACCGGAGACAATGGCGGTTCCCCCGGTCATGGTGGCAGTTCCCGCGGTGGGCAGGGATACGGAACCCCCGGCGAAGTTAACCGTGACTGTTATGGAGGTGCCATCCGGGACATTGCTCCCTTCAACAACCACATTGACTGTGCCGCCGTTGCTGAACACGACATCCGGAGTGGCGGTACTGCCCGAAGGGGGTTGGCTGACGGCTTCCCCGTCGACGGAAGAAATACTCAGGCTGGGCTGGGAGGCCAGGAAGGCGGCAAAATTTTCCGCGACCGGGGAACTGGAGGACGGCTCGTTGGTGTGGGCATTGTTCTCCAGCGGGCGCTCGTAGGCTTCGAGACGGATTCGTCCAAGGTGGACGCCGCCGTTGTTGTCGCCACCGCGGACATCGATGAAGCCCGTTCCCAGCAAGCGGTCCGCGACCAGCTTGACCGCGCCACCGGAACCAATACCGGAATAGTCGTCAATGGTCCCGGAATTGTCATAGATCCGGTTGCCTCCCTTGGCACGGATTTCCCCGTTCAGGATAATGTCCCGCGAGGATGCTATCAGAATAGCTCCACCGCCGCCGCCACCGCCGCTGCCATTTTCGGTCTCGATAGAGGGGGTCCCTCCACCTCCGGAACCGCCGATTAGCGGAATGATGAAATTGTTGCCATAGGTATTGTAGTGGGTCCCCCAACCACCACTGTCGAGGCTGTTATCGAACGGGCTAGTCCCGGCTGTGCCACCTCCCGGTCCTTGTCCCGGGGAGCCGGCATAGGAGCCAGAGTTGTTGAAGGCAATGCCCCCAAGTCCTCCGTCAAAGCCACCGGGACCCCCTTCGGCCACCTCGAGGTCGAGGGTCGTGGCAAAGCCGTTTTGTCCGGATACATTGACCACCCCGTCGATGGTCACATTGCCGGTGGCCAGCCAGACGACCGGCGTGTTGGCGGCATTCTTGGTGAAAATAACCGTCACGTTGGCAGGGACGTCTATTGTCGTGAAATTGTAGATTCCGGTAAGGTTGTCCCGCATATCAATGTAATAGTTCCCTCCGATCACGTGATTCCAGTTGGTCCCATCAAAAGCATATGTAACACGGGTATAGTTCGAGTCTCTCAGGAAACCTGCGATGTGCAGGATCCGGTTCAATGACCCTCCGTGGTAAACCATCGCCGAGTGATAGAAATTCCTTGGTTGGATTTCGAAGGGATAGAGGAGGGGAAAAACTTCACTCCAGCCAACCCCGTCCTCGAATACCCATGTACCCCTGTAGTTGGCATTGTTGGAGCCACCACGCATGACGACCACTTCGTTAACAGGGTCGTAGGCCATGCTGTGGTCTTGCCGGCCTGGAGGAGCAATCGCTGAAGAAATGATGGACCATTCCGACCCGTCCCATCCCCAAGTGTCGCTTCGACCGTTATACCCGCCATACATGAATATACGGCTGTTCTTGCCGTTCCAGCACATGGCATGCTCGCTCCGTGTAGCCGGGCTTGTGGAAGGGGTTTTCTGGGTCCATAGCGTGCCATTCCAGACCCAGGTATCATTGATGTAACTCCCGTTGTAACCTCCAAAAAGGACAACTTCCTGCCGGAGAGGATCGTAGGCCATAGCTGTGCCTTCGCGGGGAGTCGGGCTGAGGACCGGTGACTTGTTGGTCCACGTACCATCCTTCCAGACCCAGGTGTCATTCATCCGGCTACTGCCGTTGAAGCCGCCGAATAGGACAACTTCCCCTCGGGCAGCGTCATAGGCCATGGCATGATTTCTTCGGGCCGGTGGAGAGGCAACGGGTGTACGGGGAGACCATGTGGTCCCGTCGAAGGTCCAGGTGTCAGCCAGATAAGTATTGGTAAATCCTCCAAAGACCACTGTCTCGTCGTTAAGTTCGTCGTAAGCTGCAGCGTGGAAGTAGCGGCTCGATAGCGCCACCGGGATGACCAATGCACCGTCTGTGCCATTCGATCCACTGCTGAATGGCAGGTCATCCTGTGCCTCAAGGGAAAGGCCTCCCATCGCAAGGGCCATTGTCACGATAACGGTGACGGCATCTCTGGTGGAATAGCGGTGTAGGTTCTTGATGGTGCTTATCGGATTCATGGGTCGGTCCTTTTGATGGGTTAAATTGCTTTCAATGATGTGTAGGCAGGTGGATCAATCAGTTGTTATCGTAACTTACGCCGGAGCTGGCCACGTCGACACGGGTACCGGGCGGAAATTCGAAATCAGTCATATTGCTGTAGGAACTGGCAGTGGACTTGAGGAAGACAGAAATACTGGTGGGCACCTGGAATGGCTGGTCGTTGTAGTAACTGTAGGGACTGGAGCTAATCCGGAAATCGATGTTGCCATAGATTCCGTAGGCATTTGCGTTCATGAAGGAAGCAGGGAATGAGCTGATACCGAGCAATGGGCGGCTTGCCGGATCGGAAGGATCGCTGTTTTCCGCGACCTCCCCGGCATCGTCGTAGCCATCGTTGTCGGTGTCCGGGTCGAAAGGATCGGAGTTGGCCGCGAACTCCTCCTTGTTCAGCAAACCGTCATTGTCGAAGTCCTCATCCCCGTCCTTGATTGTGTTGTCGTCGGAATCCTCATCCTGGGGGTCGGTGCCGTAAAGGATCTCTGCGGTATTGGTGAGGCCGTCCGCGTCGTTATCCTCCTCGCCATCGAGAAGTCCATCCCCATCCGTGTCCGGATTGAAAGGATCCATACCGAGGATGACTTCCACGTTGTCCGGCAGGCCATCGAGATCGCTGTCCTCAAATCCGGCCTGGGTAAAGCGGGAGACAAACTCCTCGGTAAGGGCATTGCCGGCAAGGTCCTGAATGGTCTCGAGGACCCGGATGGTATGGGTTCCTTCCTCGGCGGGACTGGCAAAATTAAAGTAGACTGTACGGGTGTCCTCATCCCATTCCAGAGAGCCATCGATTCGTTCGTCATCCCCGTTGCCGGGGACCCCGTCCAATCCTTCGCTGAAGACGCGGACTCCCGGATTGGCGGGAGTCTCAGGGGGTGCATCCGGTGGCGGCGTCCCGAAAATGGTGGCAGTGTCCAGGACTTCACTGAAGGTGATGGCGATGGTGGAAAGTTCCCCGACAATGGCATTGTTGCGGGGAATGACATTCATGACGAAAGGTGGTGTCCCGTCCGGTGTCAGGAGGATGATGATTTCTTCCGCCCGGGCGATGTTGCCCCCGGTGTCGGTAGCGACTGCTTCAATTGTGAACCGGTCCTTGGTGGCTGTGATGAGCGGGGTAGGGAAGCGGAATTCAAAGGGGAAATTCCCATCGATGAAGCGGGACTCGCCATCGATGATAAATTCAACATTTCGGACCTGGATATCATCACCAACCCGTGCCGTAGCGGTCATGACCTTCCCTTCCTCGAACTGATTCTCGATAGCGTCGGTGACCAGTTCGATGCTGGGTGGGATTCCCCCGGAGTCATAAGGCAGGTAGTTGAGGACGAGCAGGTTGCCATTTTGCTGGCCGGCCTTCCAGTCCGTCACGTAAGCCAGCCCATTGAAAATAGCAACGGAGCGTGCGATATCCGGTGTTTCAAAGATAACCACGAGTTCGGAAAGCTCGCCGTTGTCCCCAATTTCATAGAGGGTGACATTCTGGGGGCCGTCGAGGGCTCCATTCGCACTGACAGCTGCAACCATCAGGCCTGATCCGTTGGCAGCCCCCCATTTGAACCCAAAGACCCCGAGGTCATTGAAGCTCCGCAATTCCGGCGCCAACGGGTCATCGAGGCTAAGCGTCATGAAACCCCGCTCATGGTTGAGGACGGCAAAGGTGTCGCCGACGAAAAGCCGCCTCACATGGTTGCAGCAGGGAACCCGGCCCTGGAGGTCCAGGCTGTGAACCGTGTTGAATTGATTAAATTTGATATCAACCGTATAAAAGCGGTTTCCGGCCACCGCATAGAGGACGTTCTTGCCCAGTCCGAGGTCGGAAACAGGATCCCCGGTGGGAAGGATTCGTGCCAGTTCGATCCCGGTATTCAAATCCACCCAGACAATAAATCCATTTGCCAGCCCGGCATAGGCCTGGTCCCCGTTGATGGCTACTGAGTGGACGGGGCTCCCCAGGTGAAGGGTGCGTTCCACTGTCGCAGAAGGAGGGTCAGTGATATCCACCACGACCAGTCCGCCGTCACTGGCCGCCACTGCGATCAGCTCCGCGGCACAATCGACATCGCGGATTGTACCGTCGATGGGGACATCGGAGATGCGGATCGGGTTGGCCGCTTCCGTGACGTTGAAGACCGTAATGCCGTAATTGACCTGTCCGACGATGGCGAGGTTGTTGTTGACGCAGATGGTGGTCGCTCCTTGAACCAGCCCGGCTCCGACGATACCGGTTTCAACGATAAATCCATCCAGTGGATTGAGTCCCTGGACGACTTCCGGTCCATCGCGAATTCCGTCCCCGTCGGTATCCGGATTAAAAAGATTTGTCCCGACAATGAATTCCCGGAGGTCGCTAAGGCCGTCGCCATCGGTATCGAAATCA
Organism: Puniceicoccaceae bacterium; assembly: GCA_040830765.1. Taxonomy (GTDB): domain Bacteria; phylum Verrucomicrobiota; class Verrucomicrobiia; order Opitutales; family Oceanipulchritudinaceae; genus Oceanipulchritudo. The sequence goes on from JBFOMH010000027.1 coordinate 63,751, forward strand.
TCGAGGTCATAATACTCGTAGGCCGGGATTTCCGTATCGACTCCATTTGGGCTGGTAGTGAAATCCTGAGTCGCAACACCGAGGTTCTCAGTGTAAAGCGCGTACAGGGTGTAATTCGTATTGGGAGCGAGGATAAGATTGTTAAAGCCACCAAAGTCCATCTGTCCCTGTCTGGCGGTCCTGCCTGTATCTCGCTCGATGATGATGTAGTAGAACAGTCCCTGGTCCGAGACGGCCACCCTCTGGGCTTGCAAACCGCTCCACGCCAAGGCACTGGCCAGCGCCAGGGCAGTAGCCGTGACCAGCCGCAGATAACGGTAGTAAGGACGGCAATTGGGCTTGGTGGCAAAGCGGTTCATGGCAATCAATTCATCAACAGGTTGTTATTTGGTCAGCTTCCAGCCGGATGATGTGTTAATCAGGTTCAAGGCGACGTTGACTTCACGTCCCCGGGTCACGACGAAGACTCGGACCCAAACCCGGGCAACATCCCCCTCGACGAGCTGACGCCAGGCAAAGCGTTTTTCAAGGTCAGCGTTGATGAAGACATCGAGAGCCGATTCAAGACCACCGAGGCTTTCGAGCCAGGCAAGGTACTCGGGGACCATGTAGCGGCTGCAGGTTGAGAGGTCCCCTGTCTGGATGTCCCTGACATAGGCCCCTGCCAAGGCTGCCGGACTCCCGTCAGGAGGGGGTGTTTCGGCATATTCCGACCACGGGCCAGTGGCAAAGAGCGAGGATGCAAGGAGGAGAAGAAGACTGGTCAGGATGGTTTGTTTCATTGTGGAATCACCTCGCTGGAGGTTGTGCCGGGTACAGGTTCAGGAACCTGGAGCACCGCTTCAGAAACAGGGCCGAGGGTGTTTTCCCTGGTTATGGCGGCGAGTTGGAAAGTGAAACTGCTACGATCCTCGAGTCCTGGCAGGGTGTACTTGAATTGGGGGCCAGCCAATGGTGGAAGGCTGTTAAGCCGCCGTATGTTGCCTTCCTGGGCGTAGTCCACCATCAGCGCATAGCCGACCAGGCCGGCTTCCTCGAGGTCCTTGGGTGTCGTCCAGGACAATTGCGCCACGGCTGGACCTTCTTCCTGCTCGACAAGGACAACCTTCAAGTCAGCAGGCGGTTCGACACCTTCGGGCAGGCGGTCTGAGCGAATCCAGACGGTTGTTGGGAGGCTTGCCTCAGCCGGCCGGACGCCTCCGACGGCGAGCACCGAAAAGCGCGGCTTCAGGCCCTTTTCGAAAGTGTCGCTGGAGAAAGTCACGGAACGGGTGTCCGCTGGCCAATCCATCATCCCGGGTACCGGTTGTCCGTCCATGAGAATCCTGAAGCCTTTCAGGTCATGGAACGATTCGTCATACTCCCAGTTCAATTCGACCGAATAGGCGTTACGGTCAAAGCTGGCCGTGACCCCGGTAACCGGAGGCAACTGTAGGGCGGGCATGTATATGTCAGTGGTTGCCGGTTCCCCGGTGATGCCTTCCTCAGTGATGGGCAGAAGGCCCACCCGGATGAAGCGACCGCCCGATATGTCGAGGGGATAGAAGTAGCGGTTGCCCTGGAATGGTTTGATCTGTGCCTGGAGGCGAAGATTCCCCTGTTCGGTGGCGTCACTGAGAATGCGGAAGGAGGCTGTCCGTTGATCCCGGACCGACGGGAGGTCCCACTCAAGGAGGATACCCGGCTGGCCTTTCTGGACCTGGAAGCTGCCTCGGAAATTCTCGGGTTGTGGTGGCCGGCTCTGGCCCAGATAGAGGAGGACAATCCGGGGGCCGGCCCATTCCACATCCCACTTGTCGATGGCGATGACCCTGTAATCGTATACTTTCGAGTATTCCTTGGAACCGGAGTCGCGGAAGGTCCGGGATTGCGGAGGGAGCAGGGTTGAGATACGCTCAAATTCACCGTTTTCCGCCCGTTCAACATAGAATCCAGTGACGCGGTCCGCGGCATCCGCGGGGTAGTTCCAATCGATCTGGACGTCCGCCTCGTTGACCACCATGTGCCTGGCGATTTCGGCAGTGGGCAGCGGTCGAAACCGGTCAGCAAGGAATGGTATCTCCGTGCGTCCGAAAGTTGTTTGAAACATATTGCGTCCGACAATCGCGTAGGTCTGGTCGACGTTCGCGTTTCCAGCATTGTCATGGAAGGTGAAATGCAGGGAGTTATCGTCTCCCTCGTTGCTGCCGATGGGATTGTTGACGAGGAGTTCCCATTCCCCGGATTCCTTATCCAAGCGGTAAATATCAAATCCGAAAAGGGCCCGCTCCCTTGCTGTTGCCCGGTCGTAGCGCCATTTAAGGACGACAATCCCGTCCCAGACATGCTGTTCGACCTTGGGCGGTGCCCCGTTTTCAGGTGACAGCACCTGTGCTTGCCAAGTCGATACAGGAGTACTCGCTGTATATCCCGCATTGTCCACGGCAAACAATCCGTACTCCCGCTCACCGACGCTGGCACCAGTGTCGACTGGTAAATGGTCGAGGTAGGCGAATCCACTGAAAAGGGCGATATTGAAATCGGATTTCTGGGACAGGCGGTCGCCGGACTGAAGTCCGTCGTAATTGCGGAGCAGGGTTAGGACTTCCTCCGAAGTCCGGTCCGGAATCCGGGTCCCGAAGGACTCCGCCCGGACCTGCATCAGCTTGGCCCTGTCTTCTTCTGTCAATCCCTGGTTGGTCCAGTCCCTCTCCGGATGAAAACTGGGACGAATCGGATCGGTATGTAAGTCCTGCCAATCGTTCCCGCTGCCTTGACGGACTCTGAGACGATAACCGTTGAGCCAGAGCGGCCAGTTGCGGGTTTCCCAGTAGAGGCGGACAAGGTCCTGCTCCGGTTCGACGAATCCGTACAAGGTGGCCTCTGGTGCCCGGTTGTCGCCGAGAGCTGGTTGAGCATGGGCGACCGTTGCCACGAGCATGGGAATAATGCCAAGCACGATCCGCATGGCAGCAAGTCCCAGGCTGTGAAGCCTGGGTGGTTGCTGTTCTAAACTGGCTGACAGTTTGCTCATCCAATCAAATGTACTCATCGATTTCAGCCGACTCGGATTCTCCTCCAGCGGAAATAGTGACCGTGCCACGAATACGCGTGTTGGACCCGTTATCTGTGATGTCAACGTTCCCGGAGGCGGTTACCGAATAAACAGAAACACAATCGTCACCACAAACGAGGCAGGGCCACTTGACCCGGACAGTGCTGGTTCCGCCAACACTCGCCCTGATCGTCCCGGTGAAACCCCTGCTGTCGAAATTGGCATTCAAGGCGCCAAAGAGTTGGATCGTCAATTGACCGTCAATCCCGAATCCGTACCAGGTTGATGTATCGATAGCTTCATCACAACTGGAGCTGTTGAATCCATCCGGGTAAGTGTAGTTAAATTGCCCTTCATAATCAAATCGCCCGAAGACCCGCCCGCTGACGCTGCCGGAAGAGGTGAGGGGAGCGCTGACATTGATTCCGGCCCGGACATCGACCACGTCGAGGATTTGGCCAGTGGCGTTCTCCCCGTTGACGGTATAGCGGGAGGCGGAGATGGCGAAGCGGATGCTGCCGGAATTGAGCCTGAGGATACCGCCATCACCCGGTGGAATGTTGATGGTGGAATTAAGGTCACCCTGGATCATTTCAGAGCCAAGGGTATAACTGATATTCAGGTCGCCTTGGAAGATGTGGGGTGCATTGGCCGTCACCTTGACCGAACCTTCAAGCTGGATTGTTGTTGCCGCCCCAAGGATCAAACGGGCATAGCCCTCGAGGAGGGCCAGGTCCCCGACATCCGCTATCCCCAGGCCAAACCCGATCGTGAGTGACCCCTGGACGGCCTGACCGGTTCCGCCTGGCTGGGTGGGGGCTTCCCAATTGTATCCGAATTCACCCGCCAGGCTCTTGATTTTAAGCCCGGACTGCCCAAGCGGGAATCCAGGTGTCGAGACAGCGAGTGAGAAGAATCCATAATTGAAGGTTTCTGTCGCCCCGATGACGATTTCTCCACGTATGGATACCTTCTTGGCAAATTGCCCACTGAAGTTGCCACGGAATTCCGTTTCGGCAAAGGTGATACTGATTTCAAAGGTGACGGGAGATTGGTCGACAGACCCGCTCAATTCACCGACCGAGACATTCCCCTTATCATCGATTTTGAAGGTCTTCACGGCCAACTCGAGGGTGGGAAGGGAGACCATGGCGTCAAACTGCAGGGTGCCTTCCGCCTTGCTGTAAACCGCCCGGCTGAAGGAAAACTCAATCTTCTGCTTATACTTGAGCCGGATTTGTTCGACCGTGAATTCCTCGACCGATCCGTCCCGGATGCGAAAGGTGATATTGGTGAAACTCTGGTCAAAGTCATTATGCTTGCCGGAGATTCCAACGCCCTCGATGCCCTCGAGGTCAAAGTCATAGGTGACAGTGGCACGAAGAGCGCCCGAAATGGTCATACCGAAGGCCATGATACCTTCCGCCCCGACTGTCGCCGTGACAGTTGTCGGCGTAAAGGCCAGCTCGAGGATAAACTCGCCATCGACGTTGGTGACATCGGCAATGCGAATCCGTCCGGTACCATCGATGAATTCGATCTCCGAGTTGGGAATGGAGTAGTTCATTCCGAGGTCAAGCTGCTCAAGGGTGACGGAAAAGCCCTTGGTTGTGTAGGTCCCCGGTGTGTTGGCACTGAAGCGGGCATTGTTGATGTTCCCTTCACTGTCAAAGCTCTCAGCTGAAATCTTCCCGATGACCACATCCCCCTTCCGCAACTCGATCAGGATATTGGTAATGCCTTGAAAGTCCCATGCACCAGCAAATCCGGCCTGACCCAGCATGTAGGAATACTTGAACTGGCCGGTCAGGTCCTTCTTGAGGATGGCGATGCCCCCGACATTGACATCCTCCGTTTGCTCCACGGTAAAAGTCAGATCCCCACTGAGGTCACCCGAGTCGCTGACGGTCAGGCTGGCCGCGGTGACGTTGGCCTGGATAACCCCGAATTTGCCAAGGTCCTTCTTGCCTTCCCATTCCACCGTCACGTCCTTGAAAGCTCCTGTACTCTTGTGCTCCTTCCAACTGACGGTTGTTCCCTCAAGAGCGCCGCTCTTCTCGAACACTCCCTTCATTTCAACCGTCACTTCGGCGGGCGTGCTGTAGATGCAATAGTCACCCTCTTCGCCGGTGCTGACGATATTGCCTGGCAGGCTGACCTTCAACGGGCCAAAGCGGAGGGTGCCGTTCTTGTCAGGGCAACAATCCCCGCCGACACAAAGGCTTGCTTCCGTATAGCAATCCGTTCCGGGCACGGATGCCCGAACGGTGACGGAACCGGCTTCCTCGCCAGCGGTTACCTTGCCTGTCTCAGGATCAATTGTACATCCCTTGGCATCCCCTTCGATGGACCAGACGATTTCCTTGTCATCCGGGTTCACAGAAGTGGCTGCCATGGAGGTGGATTCCCCATCCGGAGGAATCTCTTCCGGGCTAAAAGATATGTCCGGAATTTCGATGACATTAACGGTGAAGGTGCCGGCAACAGCAACAGAGGCCGTATCCGGGCAATCGCCGTCGCCCTTTCCGCGGACCTCACAGGTGAAGGTGTATGTGCCACCGCGGTCAAAACTGGCGGACGAGGGATCCTCGGGCAGCCAGACATACTCCGGGGTATAGGAAACTGTCTGGACTTCCTTGCGGTCAGGTTGCTCATTTTCCGGGCAGACGAAATTATTGCTGATCGTCCGTTCCTTCTTCCCGTCACTGATCTCCGTCCCGGTAATGGTGGGTGCCGATACAGAGTCCCCGGAACAGATTTCCATCTCCTCGTCGGGGAAGGAACCGGCCTGGGTTACCGCACCGGACTCTTTGCAGATCCATTCTCCTTCGGTCTCTGTGCCGGTTTCGTCGCAGGGCTCATCATCCTCTTCATCATCGTCTTCCTCCTCGTCCTCATCTTCGTCCTCGCTGCCGTTTTTCTTGGTCCGGGTCTGCGTTCCGGGCTGGGTCGGGTGCCATCCGGGCTGACGGATTCCAGTACCTGGATCCGAGACCACATAGAGCCCGTCGTCCGAAACCGTCATTGGCCCGGCGATTTCCCAGGTTCCCTTGTCGTGATTAAAACTCCAGAGGGAGCTCTTTTCGCCCGGTTGCAGGCGTTCACCGGTTACAGGATCCGGAAGATTGGGAAAGCGGACTGGAATAGGGACATCGAAATTGGTGGCACCGTCGGTCTGAACAGTGATGACCATCGCGGGATTCAAGCCTTCCGGCAGGGGCTCCGGCAACCGGTCCGGGACGACCGGGGCGATGCCTACCGCACCACCACGGCTCCCGTCATTAGAAAAGAGGGCGTTAGGGGGGATTGTCAGGGATACCCTTTGCAAATCCTCAGGATCGTAATCCCGGGGAACGCCCTGGGCTGGGACGGCGTTCAGGACCGACGCCGGAAAGGTGATTTCAGTGGATTGGGTGGCACTGACAGTCGTCAGGGAGCCTTGGCGAACGAGGGGAAGGAAGACTTCCCCGTTGCCGTTGACGAGATTGTCCGTGCGGCCGGCAACGGCGAACCAGGGTTTGGCAATAAAGGGATAATAATCGCCATTCGGATAATCCGACTGGATGGGCGTAAAGCCGGCCGGTGGATTGGACTTGGCCTGTCGGCCGTCGAGGTTGACGAAGAACCTGCCGGCGGGAGTATTCTCAAGGACGAATCTGCCATCCGGTCCGGTCGTGGTGCGGATCGTTTCCTCGGCCCCGATGACTTCAATGATGACGCCTTCCAGTGGGACCTTGTAGTAATTGGGGCCCAGTTCAGCAGTGTAGACCACCCCTTGCACGGAGGTTCCTGGCAGCCCGGCGATACTGCAGGTGTCGAAGTCCATGAAAGCGGTTCCGCCCGCCTGTCCGTCCCCGTCGGGATCCAATTCCCGCCCAAGATAGTCGAATACGCCGGTCCCGTCAAAGACCACCCGGATGCGTGCGCTGCTAGGCAAGTTTTCCTGGAAAAAGAGCGTGGCCTTGAGTCGGTCCTGCGATAGCTCGACCCGTGAGAGCAGCTTTTTTCCGGCGAAATATCCGGCAAAGTGATCGGTCGTCAGGACGGTGTCTTCCGCCAGCGGAAGGCTGAACCGGGCGATCGCTTCCCGCGACAGGCTGACATTTTCCTCGCCATCGGTAGGGCTGAAGGCGGCAACCTGGAGAAGCGGAAAAGGCGTAAATGGATTCCGCTCGAGAATGATGTCTGTCAGTGATTGAACATCATAGGTATTGAGGTAGCTGTCCCGATTGACATCGGCGAAGGGCACCAGGTTCGTCTCAAGGAATTCGGAGCCCTGCAGGTGATTTACCAAAAGGACGATGTCCTTGATTGTTGGCTGCCCGTCGCCATCCAGATCACCCAGATTCACCGGGTCCTGACCATAAACTGCGAGAGGCAGTAGGGCTACTGTGATTATTCGAGTGAGCCAGTCCCTGAACATTGTCCTTGCCGGTGAGCAAATCCCCACAAAAGCGGTGAGAAGAGTTGCTTATTAAGTAAGGAAGAAACCCTAATAGATCAAGGTTTTTTTCCTTAGCTTTTGGGTTTATTGATCAAGGGGCAATCGGGTGGAATCAGGCTTGTCTTCCGGGCTTCAGCAACTCACCTGTTGACATCGGGGGACGTTACTCCAAAAATAGTACGTCCCAATGAGCACAACAGCGCGCAATCTTTTAGCATCGAAGGCGACACAGGAGATATTCTCGGTCAAGCCTGACCAGTCCACGTATGAGGCCCTGCAGCTTATGGCATCGAAGGATGTCGGTGCGGTAGCGGTCATGGAGGAGGGGCATTTGCTCGGCCTGCTGACGGAGCGGGAATATGCCCGCAAAATTGTCCTGCATGGCAAGGCATCCCGCCATACGCCGGTTTTTGATACCATGAACCGCGACTACCCAAAGGTCGGACCTGAGGCCACCATCCATGAGTGCATGCAGCTCATCACCGACCGGCATTTCCGCTATGTCGCGGTGATGGAAGGCGACAACTTTATGGGCCTGATCAGTATCGGCGATATCGTGAAACACATCATTGCCCAGCAGCAGGCCAATATTGAGCACCTGGAGCGTTACATCACAGGTATCTAGGGGATGTCCGGGGTCGATTTTTCTGGCCGGGGAAAGAACACCTCATTCTGAGCTGGGGAGGAAACGGCTATGAGGCATGTCGTTGTCCTCACCGGGGCTGGAATCAGCAGTGAAAGCGGATTGGCAACCTTTCGGGGCGCGGGCGGCCTCTGGGAAGGGCATAATGTCTATGAGGTGGCCACGCCCGAAGCCTGGCAGCGTGATCCCGATCTGGTGCTTCGTTTCTACAACTCGCGCCGGCAACAGCTGCGACAGGTGGAGCCCAATGCCGCCCATCGTGCCCTGGTCCGGCTTGAAGAGCATTTCAATGTCACAATCGTCACCCAGAACGTGGATGACTTGCATGAGCGGGCAGGCTCATCCTCGATCATTCACTTGCATGGGGAGTTGCTCAAGGCACGCAGCACGGCTGATGCCTCCGTTGTCATTGAGTTGGGGGAGAAGGACATTGAACCTGGAGACTTGTGCCCGTTGGGGAGCCAGTTGCGGCCACACATTGTCTGGTTTGGGGAGGCCGTACCAGAAATGGGGCATGCGATGGAGGTTGTACGTTCTTGTGACATCCTGATGATTGTCGGGACCTCACTACAGGTTTATCCGGCGGCAGGACTGGCGCAGATGGCGGTTCGGGCAGGACGGCCCTATGTCGTCGATCCGGTGATTCCCGCAGGGGTCTCCGATGATGCCTTCATACCCGTGGCCAAGTCGGCAGTGGTGGGGGTTCCTGAACTGGTTGACCAATTGATTGCTCGTCAGAAGTAAGCTCCCAAGGCCTGGCTGACGACTGTCCGCCGACTATCGATTTCCGTTGCCAATTGTTGGCCTCTGGAGCATTACGATGCCATGTCTTCCCTCATTGATGCCTGGTGCCGTTTTCCGACTTACCTCCTCCTGATTCTCATCATGACCGGTTGTGGCAAGGAAGCGGTGGAGGAGGCTGCCTATGACAATACAGAGGAAGTGGATGCCTATTACAGGGACAACCCGGACCGATTCGCCTTCGCCTCCCCCGAGGATATCCCGGACAACCTAATCTGGGAGGATGGCAACGAACTGACGCCTTTCGGGGATCCCCGGGCCGAGCGGGGAGGGCGCCTCAATCTTCGCCTTGCTCGCATGCAGCCCACGCTGCGTATTCTGGGGCCAGATTCCAACGGTACCTTGCGGGGGCCCTTGTGGTCGGCCAATACCGTCTACCTTATCCACCAGCATCCCTGGGAGGATGGCTACATTCCAGGGATTGCCAAACGCTGGTCGGTGGATCCCGACAACCGGCGCAGGATTTTCCTCGAACTGGACCCGGATGCTCGCTGGAGCGACGGCCGGCCAGTGACCGTCGAGGACATGTTCTTCAGCCTCTACATGCAGCTCTCACCCAATATCAATGACCCGGCCATCAACCGGGTCATTGGGGAAAACTTTCAGCGCTTTACCCGCTACAGCGACCATTTGTTTTCCATGACGCTGACGAACCCGACACCGAATCCATTAAGTGCAGCGGAAACCTTTATCCTCAATCAGCGGGAATTCTACCGTGAATTCGGTGAGGACTATCCCGACCGTTATCACTGGCGCTTTGCCCCGGTTACGGGGCCCTACACCCTGGACGAGAAGGATATCAAGCGCGGGGAGCAAATCACCTTCCGGCGCATCGACGACTGGTGGGCCAATGACAAGCCGTTCTATCGTCACCGGTTTAACCCGGATGCGCTGACGTTTGTCGTCATCCGGGATGACACCAAGGCATTTGAATCCTTCCTGCGGGGCATCATCGACTGGCATGCGCTGAATGAAACTGACCTCTGGTATGACCGGGCGGATGTTGAACCTATCCGGAAAGGCTATATCGAGCGGGCCTGGTCCTACGACCTGCTGCCGGCCCCCCGCTCCGGAATGTATCTCAATGCCATGCAACCACTGCTCGACAACCCGGATGTGCGGACCGGGATCCACCATGCCATCAACTACCAGCGGGTTAATGACGAAATCCATCGCGGGGATCGTCGTCGCATCCGGTCGTTTGCCGACGGTTTTGGTCCCTATGACCATCCTGATTTGCGGGCCCGTGAATTTGATCTCGAAAAGGCCCTTGAGCGCTTCGCCAAGGCCGGTTTCTCGGAGCGTGGGCCGGATGGAATTCTACAGAATGCGGCCGGTCAGCGCCTCTCCTTCACCTTGACGGTCAGTACGCAGGGGGAAGATGTGGACATCGCCACCGTGATGAAAGAGGAGGCCATGAAGGCCGGCCTCGAACTGCGCATCGAACAGATGGATCCCACTTCCTTCTTCACCAAAATCTTCGAGAAGAACCATGAGTTGGCTCTTTCATCCTGGGATACCGGCTACTCACAGTTGCCTGCCTTCCAGTGGGAGATGCGGGGGGAGGACGCCGGCAAGCCAAAGAACTTTAACACCAGTAATATCAAGGTGAAGCGGCTGGATGACCTCCTCGAGGAGTGGGATGCGACGGATGATCCGGCAGAAGCACGCCGGATATCGCATGCCATTCAGCAGGAAATCCACGACTTCGCCGCCTGGATACCCGGATTGACCATCGATTTTACCCGGATCGGCTACTGGCGCTGGGTCCGCTGGCCGGACTATTTCCAGGTCCCGCGCTACTTCTTTTTCATGAGCACGGGCGTGTTCTGGATCGACGAAGACCGGCGCCAGGAAACCCTTGAGGCACGGAAGAGCGGGACGACCTTTGAGCCGGTTACACGCGTCTATGACCGCTGGAAAAAGGCTGATGAATAGGACCCCGTCCTAATAGGCGGTCGCCTCAAGCATGAAGAAGAGGCGTTCGGAGGGATCCTCGAAAACGGCTTCCACCAGCTGATGCCCGTTTTCGTCCGTCCAGATGACGTTTATTCGGACAGGGACGGCTTCTTCCCAGCTACCCAGGTCCATCGACTTCCAATGCGTCCTCTGCACGCCCATTGCCTTGAGGTCCCTGTAGTAGAGGAACGAATACAGGTTTGTAACCGGGTCGCGGTAAGCGGCCGGCATCTCAGCCCCGGTCATGGCGAACGGGTTCAGTCCCATGGAGAAGGCGAGGACATTCTCAACCAAAAGGGGGCCATTGACGTCATCTGCCTGGCGGTTACTGGGATGGATGCCATGGAGGCCGGCCCACTCGCTCATGGTGATGAGCCCTTCCTTCTGGGGATCGTAGAGAACGGTTGCCAGCTGGCTGATAAGGGTATCAATAACCAGGCGGTCGTCTGAGCCAGCGTTGATATCGAGGTAGTTCAGGCGAACATCGACATCGAGCAGGATAGGGAAGTTGAGCAGGGTGGAGATTTCAGAAAGGTTGTTGTTATACAAGTCAACGATGAACAGGTTGGCCAAGCCGGCCAATGGATGGAGGTCGCTGATTTGGTTATCTGCAAGATAGAGATAAAAGAGGTTTGCCGCGTGTTCGAGGCCAACGAGGCTGGCGATGTTGCGTCCACGGGCATCAAAGGTAGTCAGGATGGCCATTTCGACATCAACAATTGGTTCGCCGGGCAACCGGCCGAGGTGCTGCTCGAGAGCTGTGCGCAAATTCGGATCAGGAATGTTGATGGCGAGGGAAGAATCGATGATTTCCACTGGAATCTGGATGGAGGACAGGGAAGGTTCATCAAGGGCAATGTCGCCCGTTGTGTAAACGGCTCCGGAGATTTCGGGGAGTGGACTGAAGTTGAGGTCGACAACTGTTTCCACTCCTGGAAATAGGATCCCTGCAGCAGGGGCAGCGCTCACCCAGCCATCCGGCGAGGTGAGGCTGAACGTGACCAGGTTGATACCGCCATTGACCAGGGTTAGCGAGCCACTGGCCGTTCCACCAGTAGTGCCTTGCAGACGTATGCGGCCGGGGTTGGCCGCGACTGGGTAGGGCATGGGATAATTCAAGTAGATATTGCCAGTGGAGAGGTCCACTCCATCGGTCAGTCCGGTGACTTGAATGATGTAAGTCTGGCCGGCAACCGCATCAAAGGTGACACCGGCAAAGTAGCTGATGTAATCATCATTGGCACCCACGAGGGTGAGGGAGGCAAGCTCCGTGCCGGTGTAGACGGCCATCGCGGTGTCAAAGGTACTGTCAACGGTGTCGATGGTTACCGGACCGGATGTGGCAGCGGTCCATTCCCACCAGACGGACTCGCTGCTGGCACCGATTGGATTGACCGGCTCATCGGTCTCGGAAGTGGCATTGTCGTTATTGCCTTCAGTCCGGATGGTTCCGGCAGGCAGGGGAATCCGGTTCTCAAAGTTGTCATTGGGCGGCCTCCGGATGCCGGGGAGCGGGTAATTCAGCGTAACCGAACCAGTTGCGCCATCCCAACCACTGACTTGGACATGGAAGGGCTGTCCAAGCGCTGGAGTGAAGGTGACGGAACTCTGCTGGCCTGAATCATCATTGTTGCTGGCGAGGAGGACGAGGTCATCGAGGCTGGTTCCACTATACACTGCGAGGGTGGTGTCGAAGCTGCTGCCAACCGTTGTGATGGTGGCCTCTGTATCGCTGGCCGCTACCCATTCCCACCAAATAGTTTGTGAACCCGCACCGGCTGGATTGACTGGTTCGCCCGCCTCCAGGGTTGCTCCCTGGTTGATTCCAGTTGTGCTGGTTGTTCCTAACGGCAAGGTGATACGGTTGGCAAAGTCGTCATTGAGTGGATTCGGGTGGGCTGCCTCGGGGTAGTTGAGCTTGATGTCCCCGGTCGAAGCGCCCGATCCATTGACTTGGATTTTATAGGAAGTTCCCTGAGTGGCGATAAAGGATACCTCGCTTTGTGAGCCAACGTTATCATCGTTATCGGCCACGAGGACAAGTTGATCGATTGCATCGCCGGTGTAAGCGGCCAAGGTTGTATCAAAGGTACTGCCGACTGTATTGATCACAACACTACCGGAGATCGGGGAGATCCATTCCCACCAGACTGATGCGCCGCCAGCCGTTGCCGGCTGGATGGGCTCGTCGGTCTCGATGGTAGCACCGGTGTTGCTGCCACTGGTCTGGGTCGAGCCGGGTGGAAGGAGAATCCGTTGGGCAAAGAAATCATTCGGAACAACGGGTGGGGCCGGGTCCGGGTAATTGAGGACGATGCTCCCGGTTGTCGGGTCGGCGTAATAGAGCCCGTAGACTTGGATCAGGTAGGATTCTCCCGGGGTTGGTGTAAAGGTGACCGAGCTCTGGATACCTCCGGAATCGTCATTCCACGCAACCAGAGAGAGGCTGTCGAGTTGCGTTCCCTGATAGATGGAAAGCACGGTGTCAAAACTGCTCCCAAAGGTGGTTATGGTTGCCGGCGTGGAGGAGGGGGCAATCCATTCCCACCACACGGTTTCCCAGCCTTCAGAAAAGTAGATGTTGGGTTCCCCGGGTTCAATGGTCGCGCTGATGTTGCTCCCGGTGGTCTGCGTTGTTCCGGAGGCAAGGACGAACCGGTCGTCAAAGTCATCATTGAGGGGACCAACGTAGAAGTCGCCATAGTTCAATTGGATATCCCCACTCCAGTAGGCATAGCCGTTGACCTGGATGAAGTAGGACTGGCCGGCTATGGCATCGAAGCGGACACCACTTTGCAGGCCGATAGCGTCGTCGTCGGCGTCAAGCAGGACAAGATCGCTCAGGCTAGTGCCCGAATACACGGCGAGTGTTGTATCAAAGGAACTGCCGGTGGTTGAGATGCTGAAGTTGCCCGATGAGTCAGGGACCCATTCCCACCAGACAGAATGGCCTCCGGCACCGGGTGGATTCAAGGGTTCGCCAATCTCGAGGGTCGCCTGTGAATTGTATCCTGTGGTGGAGGTCTCGGCATTTGAGAGCAGTATCCGGTCAGCGAAATTGTCGTTGGGAGGAGGAACAATGATGCTGAAGGATTCGATCACATTGGCGGGATTCTTCCCCGTTGCCGTAACGGAAATGTTGAGGTTGGTCGAGGACGGTCCCGCGGGAACAAAAATCGCTGCGGTGTAGATGGCATCATTGGCAACGGCATCCGGGGCAGTTCCGTCGTCAAGAAAGGCGGTCACTGCTCCACCATCAATGTAGGCAGTTACCGTGGCTCCTGTCAGGGGGAGGAAGTCGTTCACCTGAATGAAGATCGTATTATCCTCATCCGCCACGAAGACGCCGTTGGAGGTGTAGGCCCGCAGTTCCAGGTCGCCATCAGCGGCAATCGTTAGGGCGGTCTCGCCGTTGACCATGCCACCTGTCGCAACGAGCCCGTCCAGACTGGCAAGTGGAGTGACTGATTGGAGGAGCCGGGCGCGCTGTTCCGCGATTCCGGCAGCGGGATACTGGCTGGCCACGAGGGCGGCAATACCGGCCACATGCGGTGTCGCCATGCTGGTGCCATCAAAGTAACTGTAGCTGGTATCGGAAGCGGCCGTGGCCGAAAGGATGGCTACACCCGGGGCGGCAAGGTCCACTCTTGTGCTCCCGTAGTTGGAGAAGTAGGCGAGGGTGCCGGTCCGGTCGATAGCAGCCACGGCGATGACATTCTCCACATCGTAACTGGCCGGGTAGATGGGGCTGAGGTCATTGTCCGTTCCGGAATTGCCGGCTGCCGCTACAAAAAGGATGCCGGCCGCATTTGCGGATTCGATGGCATCCTCAAGGGCCTGGCTGAAGCCGGAGCCGCCCCAGCTGTTGTTCATGATGTCGGCCCCGTTTGTAATGGCATAGTCTATACAGGCCAGGGCGCCTGATATGGTCCCGTTCCCCGTGCTGTCGAGAAACTTCAGGGCCATGACCTTGACGTTGTAGGCAACTCCGACGTGTCTGCCAGAGTCAAAGGGGGTTGCGGCGATAGTTCCAGCCACGTGGGTCCCGTGGTTATGGTCGTCCATGGGATCGCCGGTCCCGGTAATGGCGTTGATGCCATAGATGTCGTCGGTGAAACCGTTTCCATCATCATCAATCCCATTTCCGGCAATTTCCCCCGGGTTGGTCCACATGTTGCCGGCAAGGTCCTGATGGGTGTAGCGTATGCCGGTGTCAATGACGGCCACTGTCACGGATGCGGAACCGGTCGTGATGCCCCATGCGCCGACCGCGTTGACATCCCGCCCGGCAACCCCGCCGTTCTGGCCGGTGTTGCGAAGGCCCCACAGGTCCCCGTTGGCGAAGGAGGTGTCGGTGGGCAATGTTTGCAGGACGCTGACCTGCCAGTCGTGTTCGACATACTCAAAGAGTCCGGTCGCGCGCAAGGCTTGCATGCGCTTCTCAAGGCCTCTCCTGCCAGCATCAGGGGCAGCTTTCGACTTTTCGTTACGGATGATCTTCAGGCCCGGTACAGACCGGATCTCTTTATCAAGGCGCATCCCGTTTGCTTTTAAAGCCGCAGACAGTCGAGCTGCGTTGGCCCGGGGATTCTTCAATTTAACGATCAGGGTATCCCCGGAAATTGTTGGAGGAGCTGTTCCTTTTCCTTCTGTGGCAAGTTTACCCGGGCCCCCTGCGAACAGAGCCACAGTTCCCATGAACAACATCCCCATCGGGATGCAGCAGCGGATGATGGATTGCCTGTAACGATTCAATGCCCCTTGCTCCTCGTCTTCCGTGCCGGACCTGACACTGTTCGCATTGTAAGCGAAAGGCGAGCCTCGCAACAACGATAAACTGTGTTAGAAATCTGTAAAAATGATCTCATTAGGGCCGGTTTGGACCGTTGTTCAGTGCGATATCGCCACCCGTTCCAGATGAAATTATCTGGATGCTTCGCTTAATGAAAGTGAATGCACGATAATGCACAGTTTTCTGCAAAATCATTTGCCATTTTAACGGCGATTCGTCACAAACCGTGACCACACCCTTTATGTTTAGCCACCTTGACCATATCGCCATCCTCGTGAAGGACACTGAAGAAGCCTTGGCCTTCTACCGGGACAAACTGGGACTAACAGTCCGGGTTTCGGAGAAGTTCGAACAAACCAACGTGCGTCTGACCCATCTGGATCTGGGCAATCTAGACCTGCAGCTGGTGGAACCCCTGACCGCGGATCATCCGCTGAAGGAGGAATTGGACCGGCGCGGCGAGTGTTTGCATCATCTGTGCCTGAGAACGGAGTCGCTTCCGGACAGTGCTGATGGCTTCAGTGCAGCTGGAATCAACCTCAAGGCCCCGAACCCGCATCCGGCAGTGGAAGGGAAGAAGGCCCTTTTTCTCAAGTCTGAGGATACGCGGGGTATTGTCTGGGAATTGACAGGTCCGGATCCACAGGAGGCATCCTAATGGAGACCTACAGAATCGCCTTGCTTCCAGGGGATGGAATCGGACCGGAAGTGACAAACTCAGCCGTCGAGGTCCTTGAGGCGGTAAGCGGAGAGAAGGAAGGACTGCTGCTGGACATGCAATCCCATCCAGCTGGAGCGGGGGAATTCATGAAGAACGGCAATGACTTGCCGGAATCGACCCTCGAGGCATGTGCGGATGCGGATGCCGTCCTGCTGGGGGCTATGGGGCTGCCATCCGTTCGCTGGCCGGATGGTCGCGAACTGACCCCACAAATCGATATCCGGGAGCGGCTCGATCTGTACGGCGGGCTCCGCCCGATTAAGCTATATCACAGGGATGATACACCTCTGAAGAATCACGAGGCGGGCGGCATCGACATCATGCTGGTGCGGGAGAACACCGAGGGGCTATTTGCCGCCCGCAAGAACGGCATTTCAGATGACAGCAAGGCGACCGATCAATTGGTCCTGACCCGCAAGGGCTGCGAACGGATTGTTCATCTTGCCATGCAGGAAGCCATGAAGCGCCGGAAGAAGGTTACCTTGGTGGACAAGGCAAATGTCCTCCCGTCGATGGTTTTCTTCAGGAAGATCTTTGAGGAAGTGGCGAGTGGTTATCCCGAGGTGGAGACGGAGTCGGTTTACATTGACGCCATGGCCCTTTACCTGGTTCAGCGCCCGGAAACTTTTGATGTCGTGGTTACGGAGAACATGTTCGGGGATATCCTTTCCGACCTGCTGGCCGGGATCGTCGGCGGGATGGGTTTTGCCCCTTCCGGGGACATCGGTGATACCTGTGCTGTTTTCCAACCATCGCATGGCACAGCCCCCGATATTGCCGGAAAGGGCATTGCCAATCCGGTGGCGACCATCCTTTCCGCGGCCATGATGTTGAATTGGCTGCCTGGGGAAGCGGCTTCCAGTGCCGGAATTCGGATTGAACAGGCTGTTGCTTCCGCACTCGCCAATCCTGAAAACCGTGGGGCCGACAGGGGCGGAAGTCTCGGGACAAAGGAATTAACAACCCGGATTATCGAATGTCTCTGACTGTCTATATCGACCTGACTGCCCCGGTTGTCGATGGCAATCCGGGAGTCAGCATTCGATCCGCCAAAACACTTGCGGACGATGGCTGGAATGCAACCACCCTTGAATTATATTCCCATTCGGGGACACACATGGATGCACCCATCCATTTCGGCTGTGGTGAGACGACCCTTGACCAGATTCCGCTTTCCCGGTTTCTCAGCAAGGCTTGGTTGGTCGATATTCCCAATGTGCAACCGAAGCAATTGTTGGAGGTCGGCCACCTTGGTCAGACGGCTGGCAAAATTGCCCGGGGAGACTCACTCATATTACGAACCGGCTGGGCCCAATATGCCGGGAATGCCGAAATTTTCCGTCATGGGCTTCCGCGGATAGGCGAAGAGCTGGCCGAATGGATTGTCGCTAAGGGAATAAACCTGGTTGGGGTTGAACCGCCGTCTGTTGCGGATGTTGACAATCTTCCCGAGGTAACCCGCATCCATGAGATCCTGCTCGGAGGCGATGTGATCATTGTCGAAGGTCTCAGCGGATTGGAGAAAATCCATCACGAGACCTTTACCTTTGGTGCCTTTCCTCTCCGCATCCAAGGGGGTGATGGGTGTCCCTGCCGGGCCTTTGCGAAGCTTCCGGTGAATGAAGTGAATCTCGCCTACGGGGAAGTTCTTGCGAGCTTACCGCAGTGGACAAATGAAGACCTGACCGGGGCAATCAGGGAAGCACGGCGCTCAGCTAACATTGTCATTGCGGTACTTGATGATGATCCGACCGGCAACCAGACGGTTCACGGGGTGTCTGTCTACACCCGCTGGGACAAGGATGCGTTGGTCACGGAAATGCGCGAGGGTCCGGGCCTGTTCTTTCTGCTCACCAACACGCGGGCGATGGTCGAGGAGGATGCAGTCGAACTGACACGCTCGACAGGAGAACTGTTGCAGACGGCCGCCAAGGAGGCCGGTTGCCGGCTTTTGACGATTAGCCGCGGGGACTCGACCTTGCGGGGACACTACCCGGCCGAGGTACTTGCCCTTGGGGAAGGATTGGGGATCCCGGAGGCACCGCATGTTATCGCTCCAGCTTTCCAAAATGGCGGCCGCTTAACGCTCAACGGTGTCCACTTTGTCCACGAGGGGGAAGAGCTTGTTCCGGCGGGAGCGACTCCATTCGCCCAGGATGAAACCTTTGGCTTCAGTTCCTCGAATTTGCCGGATTGGATTGCCGAGAAGACCGGAAGCCGGGTCCCTGGGGAGACAATCCAGTTGATCGACATCCAAACGATCCGCAAGGGTGATCCGGTAGATTTGTCTTCGACGGCGAACCACATCATTCTTGATGCCGCTGCCGATAGGGACCTGCAAGGACCTGCACTGGCCTTTCTCAAGGCTATCGCTGAAGGAAGGGACTTCCTATTCCGGACCGCGGCGGACTTTGTTCATGTCGTTGCCGGCATTGAGCCGAAGCCACTTCTGGAAGCAGCTGACCTGACGTTCCCAGATGGCAAGGGCGGCCTGTTTGTTGTAGGATCGCATGTTCCGAAGACAACCCGCCAGCTGCAGGTGTTAATGTCGCATCCTTCCGTTGTTCCACTGGAAATTGATGTTGAAGTGCTGTTGTCTGAATCCGGTGAGGCTTACCTCGAGGAGTGCAGGGCGACTTTGAATGAATCCATTGAATCCGGTCATTGCGTTGTTGCCTACACAAGCCGGAAGCTGAAGACCGGGAGGGACAAGCAGGAGAGTCTGCGACTGAGTTTACGGGTGTCTGACTTTCTTGTCGAATTGGTTGCGGGACTGGAGCGGGCTCCCGGGTTCCTGGTCTCCAAAGGGGGAATTACCTCCTGCGAACTGGCGCGGAAGGCATTGGACGTCGGGCGGGCCTCCGTGCTCGGGCAGGCGCTACCGGGAGTTCCTGTCTGGAGCCTGGGTGAGGGGAGTCGTTATCCCGGCCTGCCATTTGTTGTCTTTCCCGGAAATGTCGGTGACGACCAGGCATTGTTAACATTGGCCAATAAACTGTTATGAGCGAACAATCATTCAAGGGTGTATGCGTGGGGGCCGGATATTTCAGCCGGTTCCAGTATCAGGCGTGGAACGAACTGCCGGAAACCGAGATTCTGGCTGTCTGCAACCGTTCCGTTGACAAGGCGGAGGTCATCGCACGGGACTTCGGGATTCCCAATGTGTATTCGATCGGCGACTACGAGAAGATGCTTGATGAACAACAGCCCGACTTTGTCGATATCATCACGCCACCGGAAACCCATCTGCCGTTGGTTGAGGCGGCCATCAATCGGGGAATTGCTGTCATCTGCCAGAAGCCACTGGCCCCAACATGGGCAGAATGCCGTCGCATGGAGGAAATCGTTAAGGCCAGCCCTGTGCCTTTCATGGTTCATGAGAATTGGCGTTGGCAGCCATGGTACCGTGAGGTCAAACAGTTGATGGACGCTGATGCGATTGGAGAATTCTTCCATTGCGCCATCCAGACCAGGCTCGGTGACGGATGGGGCGAGGACGCTTACCTTGCCCGGCAGCCCTTCTTCAGGGACTACCCACGACTTTTTATCTACGAGACAGGTGTTCACTTTCTTGATACTTTCCGGTTTCTCTTTGGAGAGGTCGATTCCATCCATGCCTCAATTGCGAAGCGCAATCCGGTAATCAAGGGTGAAGACAGTGCCATGCTTTTCTGCAAATTTGCCGGAGGGGGGACAGCCCTGCTCGATGCCAACCGCTACAATGAATCGGAGGCCGATAATCCGCGTTACACCTTCGGCAAGATCCGCATTGAAGGAAGCAAGGGGCATCTCGAAATCGACTTTGACGGCTCGATAACGATTAAGCCGTTGGGCAAGCCCACCCGGGGCCACGAGTATACGCCTTCCCGAGATGGATTTGCCGGCAACTGTGTTCATGCCGTGCAGCGGCACTTTGTCGATTGCCTGATTGCCGGCCAACCGTTCGAAAGCACCATTTCCGACTACCTCCAATCCGTGAAGCTGGTGGAGGCCGCCTATGCCAGTGCCGCCACTGATTCTGTTATCACCCCTTCAACCTACAACCCCTCGTAAGCTTATGAAATTCCGCGGTCGTTTTTTCTTTGTCCTCGGGACCTTTTCCTTGTCCCTGCTTTTGTATATTGACCGGACCTGTATCTCCGTTGCCAAGGACCCGATTGCCGCCAGCCTTGGCCTCAGCGACAACCAGATGGGCTGGATTCTTTCCGCCTTCGCTCTTGGTTATGCCCTTGCCCAGACACCGTCCGGCATGCTCGTTGACCGGTTCGGCGCTCGCCATGTCCTTGCTGGAGTAGTCACCTTCTGGTCAGTCTTTACCGCCCTCACGGGATTGGCCTGGAATTTTGTCAGCCTGATTACGGCCCGCTTTATTTTCGGGGTCGGTGAAGCCGGTGCCTTCCCGGGAATGGCCAGGGCAACCTTTTCCTGGATTCCCCTCCGGGAGCGGGGCCTGGTTACCGGAATCAATTTTTCCGGCTCCCGCCTGGGCGCAGCTTTTGC
This sequence comes from Puniceicoccaceae bacterium, assembly GCA_040830765.1. Lineage (GTDB taxonomy): Bacteria > Verrucomicrobiota > Verrucomicrobiia > Opitutales > Oceanipulchritudinaceae > Oceanipulchritudo. The sequence goes on from JBFOMH010000027.1 coordinate 84,645, forward strand.
CATGCCCCTGATGGCATGGATGCTGACGGTCTTCGGCTGGCGGGCAACCTTCATCATCCTCGGGGTGGTGGGCATCTTCTGGGCCGTGGCATGGTATTTTCTCTTCCGGAATCTTCCGGAGGAACATCCCCGCATGTCCGAGGATGAGAAGGCCTATATCATCGAGCACCGGCAAAAGCTTGCCGAAGGCGCACCCCCGATGAAAGCCAGTCACGTCATGACCTCTGGAAACATGTGGGCTGCCATGCTGCAATACTTCTGCAGCAATTTCACCTTCTTCTTCTGCCTGACATGGCTTTTCCCGTATATCAAAAATCATTACGGACTGGGAGTCATTGAAGCCAGCTGGCTCACTACCGTACCCCTCATCGGTGGAGCCTGCGGAAACTGGTTCTCCGGCTGGCTGATCGATTTTATCTACCGGAGGGGCCACTGGACCCTTTCCCGTCGTCTGACAGCGATCACAGGGTTTGCGCTGGCCGCGATCGGGCTCATCGGCAGCCTGCAGATGGATACGGCAATCGGAGCGGTCCTGCTTCTGACCATTGCCATATTTGGCGCGGACATGACCCTGAGCCCATCCTGGTCTTTCTGTGTCGACATCGGGGGCAAGCATGCCGGGGCCATTTCGGGCACCATGAACATGGCCGGTAATATCGGGGCCTTTGTCACCTCCCTGGCCTTTCCCTACCTCAACACCTGGTTTGGCAGCACGGAGCCCTTCTTCTACATCGGGGCCGGGCTCAATGTCGTCGCCATTACCATGTGGCTCTATATGAACCCGCAAAAACCGCTTGGTGGGAGTTAAAACAAAGGAGTAGGAGAGGCCCCGACTGGTGTCCCCCCTTGCCTACAAGGCCGTGTGCCTTTGAATATAGTCTGGATCGATAGCCACCCCCAGGCCAAATCCTGAGGGAACCTTGATCGAACCTGCAATTGATTCGAAGGGCCCTGCCGTGCTTTCAACCGGGATGGGGGTTCCATTGGCATCCTTGGTGGCGAACATCTTGAATTCGTGATAGTCGTAGGCGGCCGGGCAGACGGAGACCATCTGCAGCATGTAGACAAATCCCAGCCCGCCGCCTGAAATGTGCGGAGTGATCCTCAGTCCGGCAGCCGCGGCCATCCGGGCGACTTTCATCGTCCGGATCATGCCGCCGAAGTAAAAGAGGTCGGGTTGCAGGATCTGGAATACCCGGTTCCCGGCAAAAAACCGAAACAAGTGCATGCTGAATTCTTCTTCACCACCCGCCATTGGGATGTCCAATGACCGTTCGACTAGTTTCTGTTCCTCGTACCAGTTCCATGGAACCGGCTCCTCGTAGAAAGCGTAGTTGTATTCCTCCAGCAGGCGGCCAATACGAATAGCCTCTTGGACCGAATAGGATCCATTTCCATCAATCATCAGCACCATGCCATCGCCAAAGACTTCACGGGCCATGCGGATCAGCTTTTCGGTGCGGCCCGGGGCATTGTCCTTATCCAGACCCATCTGATCGCCACTTCCGGCCCTTAACTTGATCGCCCGGGCACTGGTTTCCTCGGCGTCGCGGCGCATCAACTCAAGGGATTCTTCCGGTTCCAGTTTTCTCAGGTTGCTATAGTGATGCCCCAGGTAGATCGCCACTTCCGAATTAATCACATCGCCAAGCAAGCGACCGGCCGGCAGATGGGCGATTTTACCCAGCATGTCGAGGATGGCAAACTCCAGTGTGGCCAACTGAACACAGAGAGGCACTCCCTGGTTTTTGACCAGCCGTTCAGCAGCCAGTTCCACCAGTTGGTCGAGGTCCCTTGCATCCTGGTTGAGGAAACGCGGAGCAAGCAAGTTCACGAACATGGGATAGCTTTGCTTCGAGATGAACGGGTGACCGATGGAAATGCCTTCGGCCCCGTCCTTTGAGCGCACCCGGCAAATGAAGTTGTTGCGGTCCCGTAGCAACTCCACGGAATCGATGGTGACGGGATTTGGGAACAGCCCCCTTCGCAGGACAGGTTGCTTGAGGATCGCATCCAGAGTTTTGTAATTGGTTACCGGTTCGTGGGAGTGGCCCCTTAAGCCCGTGCTCGCTTCGGTCGTGCCAGTTGCCAATCCTAGGATGGCAGTGGACTTGAGAAAGGCGCGGCGATTCGTCTTCATGGGAACTGATTCTTGTGGAACTGACGGTACCCTGCAATGATTGAATGGCGGCGACTTGTCCGGTTTCCTCGATGACAGCTTTCTATTTATTGACGGGTCTTGTCCGGAGCCTGATAGTGAAGTCTATACTTGCAGCCACATGAACCGCCCCGAAAAGGATAGAAACCGATGAACCGTTTGCTCGGGATTGACATTGGCGGGACCAAGTGTGCCGTCTGCCTGGGCTCCGTGGGGGCTCAGGTTCTCGGTCGCAGGGAAATTCCTACAGGTGGAAATCCGGAGAAGGTCCTTGACCAACTGGCCGCCATGGGCAGGGAACTCGCCGGGGAATTTGCCCCTCCGCAATCTGTGGGAATAGTCTGCGGAAACCCGATGGACGCTAAACGCGGTTTGATCCTGTCTCCACCCAACCTGCCGGGTTGGGATGCGGTGCCAGTGGTGGAGTATTTCCGGAACCATTTTAATTTGCCCGTCCGCCTGATGAACGATGCCAATGCGGGAGCACTGGCCGAATGGCAGTACGGCGCGGGGCAGGGGACCCGGAACCTGGTTTTCTGCACCATGGGGACCGGGTTCGGTTGCGGCCTCATTCTCGACGGCCGACTCTACGAGGGAACCAATGGCAACGCCGGGGAAATTGGGCATGTCCGCCTGACCCCGGACGGGCCGGAGGGCTACGGCAAGGCCGGTTCCGTGGAGGGCTGGTGCAGCGGGGGCGGGATTGCCCGTTTGACCAAGACACACCAGACCACAAAAGCACTCGCTGAGGCGGCGAAGGCGGGCGACAAGGAAGCAATAGCCATTTTTGAGACAGTCGGTGAACGCCTCGGAATGGCACTTTCCATGACAGTCGATCTGTTCAATCCCGAAGTTATCGTCATCGGGAGTATTTTTGTCCGCTGTGAGGAGTTGCTTCGGCCGGCCATGGAAAGGGTGATGCAGCGGGAGTGTTTGCCATCCGCCCTGGAAGCCTGCCGGGTCGTGCCAGCCGCACTTGGTGAGGCAATCGGGGACAAGGCCGCCCTGGCGGTGGCTAATCTGGCATTGGAGGAATCATGCAAAAAATAATTGAAGAGCTTGTGCAGCGCTATCCCTCCCTGGAGGCATGTGTTGAGGATATCACTACAGCATTTGACCTACTGGCTGGTTGCTACGATCAGGACGGTATTGTCTACCTCTGTGGAAACGGGGGCAGTGCCGCCGATGCGGCGCACATTGTTGGTGAGCTGATGAAGGCATTTGACCAGAAGCGGCCGTTGCCGGATGAGGCCAGGGAAGCCTTGAACGATTCCTATCTGGCCGACCACTTGGAAGGTTCACTACGGGCGATCGATCTTTCCGCCCATACCAGCCTGGTCACGGCCATTGCCAATGATACCGATCCCAACCTGATCTTTGCCCAGCAGATTCATGGTTACGGTCGGGCCGGGGATGTTCTCTGGGCCATTAGCACCTCCGGCAATGCCAAAAATGTTAATTATGCCCTCAAGGCGGCCCGCGCAAGGGGGCTCAAGTGCCTTGGGATGACCGCCCATGATGGTGGCGCAATGAAGGCCCTCTGCGATGTCTGCATTCGGGTCCCGGAAACCGAGACCTTCAAGGCCCAGGAACTGCACTTGCCCGTCTATCACGCCATTTGCCGAATGCTAGAGGCGCGGTTCTGGGACTCATGAGGACAGGAGTCGTTTATTTAAAATGCGTTGCCCGAGTGGGATTTCAGGTAGCTCTCAAATGCAAGGGCTAATTCTTTGCTTCTGAAACGAATCACCGTTTCCATTTCCCATGGCCGAAACCGACGCGTATATTTAGAGTTGCCGCTATTGTGACCATCAAGACGGGACGAAAGGTTGGTGGTATAACCAATGTAGGTTTTCTTTGGGAAAGGGATACTGCGGAGGATATAGACGTAGTAGTATGGGTATGTTTTAGGCACTCCTGAGACTGTGGGGTTTGAGGAGAATACCGCGAATAACGGGATTACCCAATTTTGCGGTTGCTGCGCTCTCTCTTGCATGGCTGCGCCAACCCCGCTTCGCCCTAATCTCCAGGCTCCACAGCGTTTCGCCTGACAAGCTCTCCTGCATGGCTGCGCCAACCCCGCTTCGCCCTGCGGGCTTCGCGGGGCATGCTTCGTTCTAATCTCACTTCTGCATGGCTGCGCCATGCGAAGTTCGAAGAACGAAGCATGGTCGGGCTGACTGGATTCGAACCGGCGACCCCTTGCACCCAATGCAAGGGCGCTACCAGACGGCGCCCCAGCCCGCCATAAAGGGAACATAAAGAAGGGAAGGAGGGGCAGGGGTCAAGGCAATCCTGAATTTGTCTTCAGTGGGGGGTGGATTGGTGTTTCCGTGCTTAATTCAGGTATTAGTAAAGTATGACTGGACAGCTGTTCCGGTATTCGTGATTCTAATAGCGCTCCCAAGCAGGGCGGGCATTAAAACCCCGGATGCCTCCGTTCTATAGACAGCGACAATACCCCTATTAATCGTATCGCAAGGCGCGTTGACGATGACAGCTCAAACCCCAGATCCGCATGGCGACGACCTTCGGGCCGTTGTCATTGATTTGTCGGAACGCCTGAAAGCCGTGGAGGCCAGGTTGGGCATCGCCAGCCAGGCAGTGGTAACCCGGGAGCCATCACCGGCAGAGTCGGAAGTCGTGGAAGCCTCTGCCCGCGAGCAGCAGGATTCGCTGGAATTCGAGGTGGGACAGAACTGGTTCGCCCTGATTGGGATTGTCGTGCTGGCGATCGGGATGGCCTTCCTGTTGTCACTGCCATTTGCCGGTCTGCCGGCGGTCCTTCCCTCGGTTGCGGGGTATGCCATTTGTGGCATCATGCTGTTGCTGGCGCGCTTTTCCCAACGGTCGTTCGAGACCCTCTCGAAGTATCTCCGGGGAGCGAGCATGCTGTTGCTCTTCTTTGCCACCCTGAGACTGTTCTACTTCGGCGAGACATTGGCCCTGCAGACCGAGTCGCTGGTTGGCCGGGCCATCTTCATTGCCGTATTGGCATTAAACCTGACCCTGGCCTGGCGACGGGATTCCCAACCGCTCTTCTTTATTGCTATGCTGACCGGCTATGCCACGGCCGTGGCAGTGGACTCGACGGGATTCCTGCTCGGGCTAGTGACGGTGCTCGCCTTCCTCGTGGTCTATGTGCGGATAAAGCGCCAGTGGCGCAACCTGGCCCCCTTGGGATTTGTCCTTTCCATGGCCACCTATGCCATCTGGGCGGTGGGCAATCCGGTTGTGGGGAATACAGCGGCCATTCAGCGGGAAGCGCAACTGGCGGTGTACTTTATTCCCCTGTGGATGGCTGTCTTTTCAGCAGGAACCCTTCTACGCGAGAATCTGGAGAAGGAGCATACCAATGTCCAGGTAACCGGCCTGTTGGTCTGTGGAATGGGCTTCGGGGTGTTTTTCCTGCACAACCTGATCGCCTTTGACACAACCTTCATCGTTTCCCATCTGCTGGCTTCCGCGGTGTTGCTGGTATTGGCGGTAGCGTTTTGGAAACGCGAACAGAGCTGGTTCTCGACCTTCATTTACGCCATGACCGGCTACATGGCCCTCAGCTTTGCCTTGATGAAGGCCTTCGCCGTGCCGGAGGTGTTTGTCGCCCTTTCCCTGCAGAGCCTGGTGGTCATCGCCACCGCTATCTATTTCCGGTCACCGTTCATCATTGTGACGAACTGCCTGATTTTCATCGGTATCATAGTAGGCTATGTTGTCGTGGCGGAGGCGGAGCAAGGGATGAGTATCGGTTTCGGTATCGTGGCCCTGGTCAGTGCACGGGTTCTCAACTGGCAGCAGGAACGCCTCAGCCTGAAGACGGACCTGATGCGCAATGCCTACCTGGCGATTGCCTTCGTAGTCTTTCCCTATGCTCTATACTATCTGGTTCCGGCAGCCTTTGTCGCCGTTTCGTGGGTAGGTATTGCGCTTTTCTACTACGGCATGAATCTGATCATGCGGAACCGGAAGTACCGCTGGATGGGACACATGACTTTGATCCTGACAGCGCTCTACGTATTGATCATCGGGACCAGTCAGCTGGAAAGTCATTACCGGATCATTACATTCTTCGTGCTCGGTACCATCATGCTAGTGGTCTCACTGGCCTTCACGATGGTTCGGGGAAGGCGACAGCAAAACCAGGAAACAGGGGAGTCTGGCGAATGATGGGGTCGATAACCTTATGGGATGCGGCCAGGCTATTCCGCAGCCAGCGAACGCAGGTAAGCGACAACGGCGTCCACTTCCTCCTCGGAAAGCTTCTTTCCAAAGGCCAGCATGACCTTCTTGCCGCTTTCATTCTTAACCCCGTCGATAACAGCGGCCTTGATGTCCGCGTCCGACCATTCCGCCTGCACCGCGGGATCGGTGTAATCCCGAATCTCAAAGCGCTTGCCCATGGCGGTCTGGCCCGTGCCATCCTCGCCGTGGCATTTCTTGCAGTACTTCATCCAGACTTCCTCGCCGGTGGAACCGGAAACGACGAAGGGGAGGGCGATGAGGGAGATGGCTGCGATAATGGGGATAAGCTGTTTCTTCATGCCTTCAGGGTGCCTTCAGCAGCTAAAAGTGTCAACGACTTTGCTGGTTCTGGAAACGCCGGGAACCACCTTCTCAATTGCAACCATTTCTCCTTATCGACATGAAGATGCGAACCAACCTGATTCTATTCTACACCATGGTCGCGGCCACGGTGGGCCTTGTCAGTTCCCTCGACATACCAGAAACGACCGATTCCGGGAGCGGGAATAATCCCGAGGAACTGATCGCGGTGGCACCCCCTCCGTTTTCCGAGGGCGTATTCCCCTGTTCCGATTGCCACTTCGAGGATGATGAAGTGGACCTGGACCCGCATGAGGTGGATTTCCACGACACCGTCCACTTTGACCATGCCTCGGATAGTCGCTGGTGCCTTGACTGCCATGACGCCCAGAATCGGGACATGCTGCACCTCGCCGACGGTCGCCTGATCCCCTTTGAGGAATCCTACCGGCTCTGCGGCCAATGCCATGCCCAGCAGAGGCGCGACTGGGAAGCTGGTGACCACGGGCGCCGCACGGGCGAATGGTCCGGAACCAAGCAATACCTCCTTTGCGCCCATTGTCATGATCCGCACAGCCCGGCTTTTGAATCCCTCACGCCATTACCACCCCCTATCCGACAGGAGAATATCAAATGAGCACCGAGAATCATGCAGATTGCCAGACCGTCAACCGGCGGGAAGTCATCAAGACCCTCTTCACCCTTGCGGCAGCTTACACAGCCACTGGCTGCAAGCGGGAAGCCGATTCGTTGAGCACCTTCTTCCATACCCACTTTCAGGAGATGTCACCGGAGAAACTGGCCTCCACTTTGGAGGGCTGGGAACGGCGCTACAAAAAACGCTACAACCGTGACGTGGCAGTGAATGCCACTCCGGCACAGGAAGGCGTCCTCTTCGGGTACGCGCTGGATGTCTCCCGTTGTATTGGCTGCCGAAAGTGCGTCTATGCTTGTGTTGAAGAGAACAACCAGTCCCGCGATCCCCAGGTCCACTGGATTACTGTCCTTGAGATGGATAACAAGCACGGGATCGATCTGCGCCATGCGGATGCCTACTATGATGCTGAGAAGGTTCCGCGGGAGGACAAGTTCTACTTCCCGGTGCAATGCCAGCAGTGTGAGAATCCAGCCTGCGTCAAGAGCTGCCCGGTCAAGGCGACTTGGAAGGATTCGGACGGTATCGTCGTTGTTGATTACGAATGGTGTGTCGGGTGCCGCTGCTGCGTGACCGCCTGTCCCTACGGGGCCCGGAGCTTCAACTGGGCCCGCCCGAACGTGCCGGCCGAGGAAATCAATCCCGTCACGGAGTACCTTGGCAACCGGCCCCGGCCACAAGGGGTGGTCGAGAAGTGCACCTTCTGCATGCAGCGCTCGCGTAACGGCAAGTATCCTGCCTGCGTCGAGGTCTGTCCGGTGGGAGCCCGCAAGTTTGGCAACCTTTTGGACCCTGAGAGCGAAATCAATTACGTCCTCAAGAACCACCGCATCTTCATTCTTAAAGAGGAACTGAATACCCAGCCTAAGTTCTTCTATTACTTCTCAATCTGAAAATACGACTTCCCATGAAAGCAATCATCCGGATCATGTTCAAAGGCAGTTTTGCCTACTATGCGTGGGTCTTTTTCCTGCTCATCTGCATTGTGCAAGGGCTCTTGGCCTACGCTTCACAGTTTGCCGACGGCCTGATTGTCACCAACATGCGGGACTCTGTCTCCTGGGGGTACTACATCGGTAATTTCACTTTCCTTGTCGGGGTAGCGGCTTCCGCCGTGATGCTGGTTATTCCGGCCTACGTGTATAACTGGAAGCCGATCAAGGAAGTGGTTATCTTTGGCGAATTGCTGGCGGTGGCGGCGATTGTCATGTGCCTGCTGTTTGTCCTGGTCGATATGGGTCATCCGGAGCGCTTGTGGCACATGATTCCGGGGCTGGGGATGCCCAACTTTCCCAATTCCCTGATGGCTTGGGATGCCCTTGTGCTCAACGCCTACCTGGCGATCAACTTGTTCGTGGTCATCTATCTCCTCTGGTCTGCGTATCAGGGAAAGCCCTACAATACGAAAATTGTCATTCCCCTTGTTATCCTGTCCATCCCCTTGGCAATTGGTATCCACACGGTAACAGCCTTTCTTTACAGCGGAATGGCCAGCCGGCCCTACTGGAACGCCTCCATCCTGGCTCCACGATTCCTTGCATCTGCTCTTTGCTCGGGACCGGCAGTATTGTTGATCCTGTTCCAGGTCCTGCGCAAAATAACGCCGCTGGAAATCAAGGACAATGCCATCCACAAGATTGCCGAGCTGATGGCCTACGCGATGGGCTTCAACCTCTTCCTCTTCGGGGCTGAGATCTTCAAGGAGTATTATTCGAATACCCATCACCTGGTCCATTACGAGTACCTGCTTTTCGGTGTGAACGGTGAGCCATCACCCATCGCCTTGTATGCCTGGACATCCCTGGTCTTCTCCATTGTGGCGTTTTTCCTTTTCGTCATCCCGGTGACACGGCGCAATTTCTTCACCATGAACATCGGGGCCCTCCTGATCTACTTCTCCGTTTATATTGAGAAGGGAATCGCTCTTATCATTCCGGGCTACACGCCCGACTCGCTGGGGCAGATCTATGCCTACACGCCAAGCGCCACCGAGCTAAGGGTGGCCGTTGGTATCTTTGGTATCGGGTTCCTGATATTCACGCTCTTTGTGCGAGTGGGCATATTCCTGCTCTTTGAGCGAGAACAACCGGCAAGGACGGTCAAGGAGGAGATTAGCCCCAACGTGGCAGCTGAGGGTTCCTCGATCTAGCTTGAGGATGGAGGGATAACGCCCCCGGTCAGGGAACCGACCGTCAGGTTGGAGGCGATCTCGAAAAGAAGCCGGGCAGTAACAAGGCCGATGACCCGGTCTTCCTCAGTGATTGCCGCGACCTCGGTCTGGTTCTCAGCAAGACAGAGAAAGGCATCCTCGAGAAAAGCATCCGGGGAAAGCCGCGGGATGTCCCGGTTCATGATCTGACCGACTGTCAGATGTAGGTTTCTGGCGACAATTTCCGCAAATCCGTCGTCTGACGGGGACTCTGAATCCATTGGTCCACCAGCGACGGAGGAAAGAATGGCCTTTGGTTCAAGGATGCCGGCAAATGTCCCATCCTCCGCAATTACCACCAGGAAGGGCAGTCCGTTTTCCTCAAAGTGCTTGTCGGTCAGGAATCCCATGACCTCGTGCATGGTGTGGGATTCACCCAGGCGGAGGTAACGGCGCAGCATGATATCCCGCAATCTCTGGCGGCTTTTCGATTCCGCACTCATGATTCCACCTCCTTGATGTCATCGCCTTCACCCTCATCCAGATCGAGATGAATATTGAGCGCGTTGCCCAGGGCGGCGATCAACTGGCCTTCGTCGATGACCCCGAGAATGCGTCTCTCCGGATCACAGACCGGCATCACTCCCGCTTGAATCCGCCCTGCGCTTTGCAACAGGTTGATGAGCATGTTCGACTCACTGCAGACTGGCATGCCGACATTGGCAATTTCAGATATCGGACGACTGAAAGAGCCGGCAAGGCGGTTGCCCAGTTCCTCGTCGCTGGCTGGCCGGCCCAGTTCCTCCAGGCGGATGTGGGAGGCCATTTCCTTAAGGATGGCCAAGGTCTCCAGTTGTCCGGCGAGGCGGCCTTCCGTGTCCTGCAGGAACAAGGGTCGGGCGGAGTAGGTGACTTTGCGACGGTACATCTCCGACATCAACCAGACGGCTTCCCGCAACTGATGCTGATTGCCAAAGCGAATGCACTTGCGCGTCATGATTGAATCCGCGTCGGGCAGTGCGGGAACCGCCTTTGGCTTGGCATCCGCTGGGGTTTCGCGGCGGCGTTCCATCTCGACAATACTCCAGGCCCGCGCCAGCGCCAGCTCGGTAGACTGGAAGAGCTTGTTGTCGGCGTAGAAAATGTTCTGTTCGCCAACCTGCTGCCGCAAGCCGGTACCGGTCATGACCTTTTTCAATTCCTCCTCGATGCCGCAGACAACAAGGTAGATGTCGCGGTCCTTGAGCAGTTCGTAATAGTGTTTCAGGATGGCCATGGCTGTGCTGCCAACTGCCCGCAGGCGCTTCATGCGCAGGACGACAACACGGGTCTTCGGGGTCAGGCAGCGGACCAATTCATAATCAAGGTCCTCGACAGCGGCAAAGTAGAGATCGCCCTCCATGTTGATCGTAACCACCTCGGAAGCGGCGGCCCGGTTGAAGGGAACTTCCTCGAAACCGGAATCCGGCGACTGGACCAGTTGGGTCAGGTCGGTACTTCCCGTGACCCGTAGGAGGAGTACGATGGACAGAAAGACCCCGACAAAGATGGCGTACTCAAGGGGCAGGATGAGGGTAGAGGCCAAGGTCCCCCCGAGGACCAGCCTGGAATTGGCCCCGGAACGCCAGGTCAGCTTGAGGCGTTCCTTCTCGATCATCGACCAGGCAATGATGATGAGCAATCCGGCGAGGCTGGCCTTGGGGATGTAATTGGCGAACTTGGCCAGCAGGATCACCGTCAGCGCTGTCCAGATGGCAGAGAAAACAGCCGCCATCCGGGTGCGTCCGCCAGACTGGAAGCAGACTGCGGTGCGTGTAAAGGAACCCGAGCCGGCAAAACAGGAGAAAAAGGAACCGACGACATTACCGGCACCCTGGCCAATGAACTCCCGGGTAAAGTTCAGGCGCTGGCCGGATTGGGAAGCGACCGCCCGCGCTATGGAGGCCGCCTCAATCAGACCCAGTAGGGCCAACGCAAGGGCGCCGGCACCTAATTCACGGGTTAGTTCGTAATTCGGGTGAAGGACCAGTTCCGGGATATGGAATTCATTCAGTTGACCCGTGATGGGTTGGATGTCGCGGACAATTTCCACCTGTCCGGCCCCGAGGGCATCATTGTGCCAGCCCAGCAAAGCCGACAGGCCGGCGGCTGTGATGACCCCGATCAGGGCACCTGGAATCTTCGGGTTGATCCGTTTCAGGATGACCACGACCGCAATTGTGCCTAATCCGAGGGCCACTGCCCGCCAATTGGCTTCCGGAACCATCTGGATGGTCCCGATCAGGACCTCGTAGAAGCGCTCTGCATGAGCTTCCAGATTAACTCCAAGGACATTCTTGAGCTGGTTGATGGCGATCAGGATGCCAGCCCCAGCGGTGAAACCGACCACCACCGAATTGGAAACATAACGGACGATACCTCCCATCTTGAGAAAGCCGAAAGCCATCTGGATGAGGCCGGTCATTAGGGTCAGGAGAAAGACAATCTCGATGAGGCTGACTCCATACTTATCCGGCAAATGTGCCGTGAGGCTGAGGATGACCATGCACAGGGCATTGGTCGGTCCGGTGACGAGGTGGTTGGAGCTGCCGGAGATGGCCGCAACGATACAGGTCGCGATGGAGGTATACAGGCCGTAAACGGGAGGCAGTCCGGCGATTAGGGCATAGGCCATCGCCTGCGGTACCCCCATGACGGCCACCGTTAACCCGGCCAGGGCATCGTGGCGAAGCTCACTGCCGGCATAGTGCACACTGGCCTTGCCCGCTTCCTTGAAGCTTCCGGTCAGTGATTGTAATGAGAATTCCATAGCGCCGTCGGAACAACGGGTTTTTATCTATGGATTTCCCTGGCCCAAGGCAAGCCAGATAGCCTATTCCAGGGCAAATGCAGTGTTGTTTGGGCGGGAGAGGATCATCTGGGTGACATTGATGTTGCGGGTGGCAAAGGCTGCCTCGCAGTAGGCCAGATAATAATTCCACTTGCGCAGGAACACCTCGTCAAATCCCAGTTCCATGACGGCATCCTTGCGCTTGTTGAATCCATCCCTCCAGATATGAAGAGTCTTGGCATAGTGGAGACCGAAACTCTCCAGATGGTGGATATAGAGGTCGCTGGTTGAATTCGCGGAATCCATCAAGGCCTTGATGGAGGGTAATTGTCCGCCAGGAAAGATGTACTTCTTTATCCAGTCGACTGACTTGCGCATCGCCTCATAGCGGGAATCCGGGCAGATGATGACTTGCAGCCCAACCCGGCCGCTTTCCTTCAGGAGATGATGACACTGGCTGAAAAAGGCCGGCAGGAACTTGTGCCCGACCGCCTCAAGCATCTCTATGGAGACAATGGCATCAAACTGGCCCTGGATATCCCGGTAGTCGCATAGCTTGACCGTGATCCGATCCTCTAAACCGGCTTCCTTGACCCGTTCACAGGCCTTTTCAAACTGGGCCTGGGAAATGGTTATGGCGGTCACCTCAACGCCGAAGTTTGTCGCCGCATGGATGGAAAAGCCGCCCCAGCCGCATCCAATTTCCAGGACCCGCATGCCGGGGGCGAGACACAGTTTTTCGCAAAGGCGCTGGTACTTGTTGATCTGGGCATCCTCAAGGGATTCCGAACCGTTGAACCATGCGGATGAATAGGTGAGGGTACGGTCCAGCCAGAGGGAGTAAAAGTCGTTGCTGAGGTCATAGTGCTCACTGATGTTGCGTCGGCTGTTGCTCCGGGTGTTCCGCCGCCGCCAATGGGCGAACCGGTTCAGTGCCCGCAATAGATTAAAGGCAGCCTTCCGGGAATGGCTTCCCGACATGTGGGGAATGTGCTCAAGGTTCTCGATCAGGGCAGCCAGCAGCCGTGGCAGGTCGGGAGTGGACCAGTCGCCGTCCATGTAGCCTTCTCCAAAGCCGATTTCCCCATTGAGGAGGACCCGCTTGAAGAAGGTATCCCGGTGGATGTGGATCTCCGCGCCGCCTGAACCCTCCGGGCCGAAGTGACTGGTGGTGCCCTCAGGAAAGCGAACCTGGATACCTGTGTTCTCAAACCGCTCCATGATATTGACGAAGGCCTTGCGGGAGAAACGATCTGTCCATGGTAGTCCGGCGGGAACCGTTTCAGGTTCCTTTGGTAGAGAGGTCTGTTTCATTGTGCGTCAGGAACTAGTCGATTGATGTTTCTTGGGCAAAATGCCCGTCTGCAGGTGAGGATTTTCATCTTTAGCGTGAAACGGGACCTTCTTCAAATATAATTTCAAGGCATGCCAATGGATTAAGAGTATGACCTTCAGGGTTATGAGCGGGAAGCGCAGGCTGTAGCGGAGCAGGGAACCCGTGGTCAGCGGCACCCTGGCACCCGTCAGGCTGGAACGGAAAAATGGCTTGGGTTCACCCTTTTCATAATTGTTAACGTAGAGCGCTAGTCTACCTCCCGGCATCTCCGCCTTGATTTCGAGGACTTGGTCGAGCTCGGAGAAGGGGGAGATGTAAAACAGCTTGGGATACTTGCGGGAGAACTTCCTGTCCTTGAGGTCTTCCCTGGTAAGGAGGAAGGGTTTCAATTCCCCAAAGGTGTTATGGACCTCGACAACGACGGCCAGCGGCTGGTCCTGCTCATCGTAGCAGAAGTAAAAGCTCACCGGATTGAAAACGTGGCCAAAGGTACGCAGATTTGTCAGGAGGGTGATCCGGGCCGGTTTCTCATCAACGCCCTCCTGCTCGAGGTAGGCCTCCACGTTTTCCCGCAGGGTAGGCTGGCCGAGATAAATGTGGTCAGCGTCGCGGAAGGAATAGATATTGAAGCGGTTGTGACTAACCAGGGGATTTTTCCGGATCACCGTATCGATTTCATCCAAATCAAGGTGCCACATGAAGACACGGGTGGTGAACCCGTAGTCCCTCGGGGAGACGCGTTTGTGGAAAACAGTACAGCTATACAGCGAGCTTTGCATGGGGCCTTGTATGCTTGAGAAGCATTTCCGCGGCGGCGTATCCGGACATCAAACCGTCCTCATGGAAACCGTAGCGGAAGTAACTGCCACAATAGTAGAGCTTGCCGGCTTCATTCAAGCGCGGAAGCTTCTCCTGTGCCTGAACGGCGGGTTTGTCGAAGATCGGGTGGTCAAAGCTGAACTGGCGCAGGATTGAGTCCTCCCGGATACCTTCGGCACCATTTACCGAGACAAAGTAATTTTTTTCTGCAGCGAGGTCTTGCAGGGAATTCATCCAGTAGTGGGTACTGGCCTCCTCTTCGTCTCCCTCGACGGTATCCATACGGTAGTTCCACGAGGCCCAGGCTCGCCGGTTTTGCGGCATGATGGATTCGTCGGTGTGCAGGGTAATGTCGTTGGCGGCATATTTGAAGCAGCTGAGCACCCGTTCTTCGTCCGCGGTCGGATTCTGGAGCAGGCGGACGGTTGTGTCGGCATGGGTGGCCATGACCACTTTGTCGAAAAACTGCTTGTCGCCATCAGCTGTCCGGACCTCGACGTTAGTTTCATGCCGGATAACCTCAGTTACCGGGCGCCCGCATTGAATATGGTCGCGGAAAGGCTTGATTAATTTGTCACGGTAGGAACGGCTCCCTCCCTTGACTGTCCTCCAAGTGTGCTGGGTCTGGACTCCAAGGAGCCCATGATTGTACATAAAGCGAATCAGCGTGTGAGCAGGAAACTGCAACATGGTTCCTGGCGGGGTGGACCAGATGGCAGATGTCATCGGGACAAGGTAGGCCTTGAGGAAAGTCTCTCCCAAACGGTGTTCATGGGCAAACGACTCAAGCGTTTGGTCGAGGATCTGCGGATCGGCGAGCGCCGCATTGGCCAATTTGTTGAACCGGAGGATGTCCCTGATCAGGCCATAGAATTTTGGGTTGAGTAGGTTCCTGCGCTGGGCGAAGAGCCTGTTCAGGTTGGAGCCACAATATTCGAGGCCTTGAGGAGTGTACTGGACACCGAATGACATGTCCGTCTCATAGGTCTCCACCTCAAGTTCCTTGAAGAGGAGGGTGAGGAGGGGGTAGGTCACCTCGTTGTAGACCATGAAGCCGGTGTCTACTGGAATGTCCGCCCCTTGCTCCTGGACATCCACCGTGTGCGTGTGGCCGCCAGGTTCCAACTCTGCCTCAAATAAGGACAGGTTGACTTTGCCGAAAAGCTTGCGGGCGCAGGACATGCCTGCAATTCCCGTCCCAATAACCGCTACTGACTCCATACCACCTAAAAAACCCTCATTTTTCCTTCCTAACAAACTATCCGGGACAAGCTGTCAAATTATCCGGATAAACCCCTTATTTCAAGGCTGAACGGTCGGGTTTCACCTCCCGTGTTTTCAAATCCGCGAGGAATTCGAATTTTTGGATTGTAGTTGAGAAAATTGAGGGGATTGCTTTAGTTATTAATCCTTGCTATAAAAACTAAACGAACGTGATGAAAACAGTTACAAAACTACTAACGACTACATTGTTATTTTCAGCAGTAGCCTCCCATGCCGCTACGCTTACGCTGTCTGATGGTTCATCCATCAAGGGTGACCTGCAGAGTGTCCATGACGGGGTCTATTATTTTGAGACCGCCTTTGCCGGTGTCTTGGAAATCAAGCAGGATCAGGTTGTGGCCCTCGAGAGCGCTGATCCGGTCTTCCTCCGGACAGGCGCTGGAGAGGTCTTCCAAGGGCCTGTCATGGCGGGCGAAGGTGGACAAGTCACCGTTGCTTCGGCCTCTGGTCCCGTCAAGGCGGAGCTTGGGACAGTTGCCTCGGTCTGGAAACCGGGTGATCGGGATCCGATAATGAAAGCCAAGGAAGCAGCTCTTGCCGGCCAGATGCGCAAGTGGAGCTACCAGGCCAGCGTCGATATTTCCGGCAGTGACGGAAATACCGAGGAATTCGGGTCCATGCTGGCCTTCCAGGCCAAGCTCGAAGGTCCGGATGACCGTCTCCTCATGTATGCCAATTACACCTACAAGTCCACGGATGGTGAAGCGACCAATGACGAGCAAAAGGGTGGTATCAAGTACACGAACTTCGTATCAGGCAAGTGGGGCTGGTATATCCGCGAGGAACTGGAACGGGATACTTTCGAGGAGATTGACTTCCGGTCCACGACAGCAGGTGGTTTGTCGTACAAGTTCA
>JBFOMH010000028.1:0-95088 GCA_040830765.1 Puniceicoccaceae bacterium
CTCGATTGGTATCGAAGTGGCGGTCAACGATGGAGACTTGAATGCGGGTGGCTGGGCGCCGACCCGATTGGGGTGGGCCGATGGAAGCGGAACCGCCTACGAGAATCCCTCGGTTATGGGTGAGCTCCTGCTGGGAGTCTCTCCATTGTCCGCATTCCCAATTATAGGATTGGTTAATGCTGCTCCATCGGGATCCGGATATGTCTCCGAATGGTTCGGATACTTTGAAACACCTGTTATCGATTGGATAAAGCATGGTGAGTTTGGATGGCTGTTCACCGGATGGGTTGAATCCACGGATAGCATGGTGTTCTATAGCTACAACTTGAATACGTGGTTATGGACCAGCCAGGATATATTCGGCTACTTTTATGATTATGCAGCTCAAACTTGGATTACCTTCATTGTTCTTCCTGAAGAGGGGGTTTTCCGTTACGATTTCTCCACGGGAATTTGGGTTAAGGTCCCGTAGGGAGAATACGGATGAAATGCAAGGTTTCAGAGCATTCGCTTAGCTGATGATGTTCTGTAGTCGTGGAAAGAATATAACGAAAGAATGGTCGCCTTGGGGTATCCCAAGGCGACCATCACAATTTCAATCCTGCGAGCCGTATATACTTTAGACCATTCAGTCCTCCTCTGCTAAAATGCCATTCACCATACTATGATAGAAATATTTGAAAGACACCCCCAGAATCCCATCATAACACCTGGAAAGGAAACTTGGCGACAAGTTGCTGTGTTCAATCCCGGAGTGGTTCTCACAGGCGACAACAAATTCATACTATACGAACGCGCAGCGGGATCGTTGCGTCCTTTTCATAGCAGTATCGGTGCCCTGATCAGCGATGATGGGGTGAATTTCGAGCTCGCCAGGGAAGAACCCATATTAACCGGCGAGATGGTGGGTTTTCCTGACGCAAGTATTGAAGATGCACGGGTAACCAAAATTGATGATTTATATTATCTTGTATTCGCCATGCAGCCCTACTCATTTGATTGTTGGCCCAACGGGATTGGTGTTCCCGAATATTACAGCAGTCATTATCGGGAATGGAAATTAAACAAATTGAGTCCGATGATGACCCAATCAGGAATAGCGGTTTCTTCAAACGGATTTGATTTCACCTTCCACTCCTTTACGACTCCACGTGGGATAGACGACCGGGACAATGTCCTGTTTCCAGGGAAGTTCAATGGCAAGTTTGCCCTTCTCCGCCGTCCACAGCAATTTGTAGGAGAACGTTACGGTACGGATAAGCCTGGTATCTGGATATCTTTTTCGGAAGACCTCAATTTCTGGGAAGAACCTGGAAGCATTGCTTTTCCCGAACAACTGTGGGAAGAAAAGAAAATCGGGGCCGCTACTACGCCCATTGAAACTCCTGAAGGGTGGCTTTGCTTTTACCACGGGGTAGATGCATATGATGTCTACAGGCTGGGTGCGATGTTATTGGATATCAATAATCCCGCAAAAGTTATTGCGAGGACGAAGAATCCGATTATGCAGCCAACAATGTATTATGAGAAGTATGGCCTTGTAATTCCAAATGTCATCTTCCCCACTGACAACGTTTTAAAGGATGATAGCATCTTTATGTACTATGGTTGCTGTGATACTTCAATATCTTTGGCTACGTGTGAACTCGATAAATTATTGGCGATTTTCTAAATTTCCTTTGGAAGGAAATAGCGTAGTGACCATTCCCCGTTAATTGGACGGGTTTGAAGTGAAGTTCCGAGTCTGATTTTATGAGAATCAGAAAGGAGTAAAAAGGTGGCTCGGAAGAGACGAAACTGAGAAGAATAAATTCTCAGGATCCTGAAGGAGTGACAAAAAGGGGTGCTGGTGTCGGACCTGCTCCGGAAGCATGGGATATGCCAGGGGACGTATTGTAAATGGAAGGGCAAATACGGCGGATTGGAGCCCAATCAGCTGAAACTGCTGCGGGCGCCTGTTATGATCAATCCAATCGTCCGAGCGATGAGCCTCTCAGGGAGAAGTTCAAGGAGAAAGCGACCGAACGCCGTCGCTGGGTATCGCAGGTGTTGCTCAGGCGCAAGGACTTTTGAGGCAACCGAAAGCACATTTACTGGGTAGGGGAGCATAGGAATAGCCTTGAACCTATGCAAACGGTGCAAAATAACCACTCAGGCTTGGAGTACTCTACTTCCGATCCGTCGTATTAATGGTCAACCTATTCAATTTACTCCTTGAACTCCCTCAATCGCCGTCTGGATAGCTGCGGATTCCGGGTTTTCAAGGACCCGCTTGAATTGCTTGCCCATTTTCTTCTCGAGGGCATAGTACACGCCAGATGATACACTTCGGTAAAGGTTCTCGGAAACTTTGGTAACTCCTTATTCCATGTGTATTGCCGGAGTCATGAGTTATTGATAGTCAACACGTGGGGGCGTAGCTCAGTCGGATAGAGCAACGGTCTTCTAAACCGTAGGTCGTGGGTTCGAATCCCGCCGCCCCCGCCAGTTGACATCAGGGTCTCGAATTAAAATCCGGACCGCCTAAAGTTTTTACCCATGCAGACAAAAAAACGCCGGATCTGAAAGACCCGGCGTTCTTGATGAAAAGGATACTTGGATGTCAGCCTAGCGGCGTTTCCGGACCCAGACCAAGCCAAGGGCCATCAGGCCAAAAAGCGCGGCCATTGTGGACGGTTCCGGTATGGTTGTGATCTCCAGACTGCGGAGGATCGGGAAATTGTCTACTTTCCCCAGATTGTAGCGGTCGTTGTCCTCAGCACCGCTGATCACGTCGATCGGTTGGCTGGGGGATAAGCGGAAAAATACCTCAAATTGGCTCGCATTCCCGTTGACATCATAGAGTGCGGCAAACTGGTCGAATGCAGCACCGGAAGTCAGGTCAATTGAGACATCCAGACCATCACTGACATCAGCTGTGCCGAATGTTCCCCAAAGGGCATTGCCTGCGCCAAGTGAACCGACATCCTGTGTGAAGTCGGCTTCTGAAATTCCGAAAATGTCGGCGGCTCCCATCAGACTGACGACCACATCAAAATTGGGGTCACTGGTAGTCGCGGGGGTATCCATGGTGAAGGTCAGGTTGACCGAGCTGATGGTCTCTCCTGCTGGCAAAATTGGCAGGACAAAACCCAGGACGGGAACATTGACGCGCAGGTTGCCGGCAGCACCACCTGCTCCAACACGGCGTGAATTGTTGTTGTCCGTTAGAAAGACTTCCGGGCTGCCGCTTTCGAAGTTTCCTTGAATGACATTGTTGGAACTGACATCCGCGGAAAATATGCCAGCGTTGGCCACCATTCCTGAGGTCATGGCTGCGATTACAAGGATTCCGGTTAAAGTTGTTTGTTTCATCATCTGATTCCTTTAAGCGTTCGTAATAAGGGTCGTGTGAGGGTTTATTCTAGGACGAAGTTCTATCACCTAACAAACATTAAAGCACCGATTCCTCCTGCAAACCGCCATTTATTTATCATTACTGTATGAGGGGGGGGTCGAGATACCCGCCGGTTGTCCGGCCAGCGAAGCGTGGTGTCATATCGGAATGGGCCAGGAGATTGAGACCTTTTCGGCCTCTTTTGGTCCGGCTTGCTTTGAGCGATAATGGAATGCATAAACTAGACACTTGGTTTAGTTTATGTGCGCTAAGAAATTCAAGTTAAAGCCTACCGTTTCACAGCCATACAGTACGCTGGAACAAGACCATAAACCGGTCGATTCACGTCAGATACTGCAGGAGAACACGGAGAGAGGACTGACCAACGAATCTTTCGAGGTAACAGAGCGTCCCCGGCGGAAGCGGCGTGACTATTTGGTGCTCATGGTCTTGGGCAACCTGTTGTTGCTGATCCCGCTGCTTCTGTTTCTTCCCAATCTGTTCATCTCGGTCAGCTGCCTGTCCGGGATGGTTCTCTATTCGGTGGGGATATCCTGGGTCATGTGGGGCGTAATGGGGGATTACTAGGGGCTGTAACCGGAAAGGAAAATTGATGAAGGCAGGTAGATGCAGAAACTGGGTGGTTGTGGCTTTGCAAATGGCCGGGGTGCTCGCCGGTGCCTCCACCGTGGATTGCGAAATCGGTTCACGGCTGGAATTGTTCACCGACGATTACCTTGTCGGGCGGATGGATGGCCTCCGTCTGAAGCTGCATGCTCCCCAATTGGCACCTGCCCCGGAGCAACCCCTGATTGGGGCATACACGACGGTCCTCAAGGACGGAGACCGTTTCCGGGCCTGGTACCGGGCGGTCATTCCCGGCTATGACGGGGAGCGTTATGATGGGCACCCGGGGGAACTGACCTGCTACGCAGAAAGCATGGATGGGCACGACTGGACCTTCCCTGAATTGGACATCCATGAGGTCAGGGGACCCCAGGGCGGCAATGTCATCCTGGCCGGGCAAGCCCCCTTCAGTCACAATTTCTCCCCGTTCATCGACACGCGACCCGATTGTCCTCCGAATGAGCGCTACAAGGCCATGTCTGGCGTCCATGCCGGTGGAGGATTGCATGCCTTTGTCTCGGCAGACGGCATTGATTGGCGGGAGGCGGGTAACGGACCGGTCATCACCTCCGAGGCATTTGCTTTTGATTCACAGAGTTCCGCCTTCTGGTCGGAAGCGGAGGGGCGGTACATTTGTTACTTTCGTTCATGGACGCTGCCCGAAGACGGACTGCGGACCATCAGCCGCACGACATCGGAGGACTTCCTTAACTGGACTCCGCCGGTGCCGATGCATCCAAACCTCCCCGGCGAGCACCTCTACACCAACAACACCCATCCCTACTTCCGGGCCCCGCATCTCTACATAGCCCTGCCGACCCGGTTCTTGCCGGACCGGGGCAACTCGACTGATATTCTCTTTATGACCACTCGGGTTGGCTCGGACCATTACGACCGCACATTCACCGAGGCCTTCATCCGCCCGGGACTGGATCCCGCCCGCTGGGGCAACCGGGCCAATTACGCCGCCCTCAATGTGCTGCCAACAGGTCCGGATGAGTTGTCCATCTGGCACGGACCGTCGGGTCGACGCTACACCCTGCGGACGGATGGGTTCGTCTCTGTCCATGCCGGAGCAGAAGCTGGTGAGCTTCTGACCAAGGTCCTGACTTTTTCTGGCAATCAATTGGTGATCAATGCCAGCACCTCCGCCGCCGGAAGCATCCGGGTGGAAATGCAAGCCGTTGATGGCTCGCCGCTGGACGGATTCTCCCTCGATGACAGCGAACCGTTTGTCGGAGATGCCATTGAACATGTCATCAATTGGAAAGGTCAGGACAACCTGCACCAACTAATCGGAAAGCCGGTCCGCATTCGGTTTGTCCTTCAAGAGGCCGACCTCTTTTCAATCCGCTTCAGGCCTGTCGGCGACAACAGCAAGAAGGATTCAAAGCTCCCGTAGAAACAGGTCCTTGAATTGAATCTTCAATGCATCATTCCTGTGCAACTGGAGGGCGATATAGCCGTTCATCCCTACATTGAGTTCCTGGTGCGCCTTGTCATCCAGGATGCCCTTGGCATTAAAGTTCGTGATCTGTATTCCATTGACCACGACAACAATCCGCGTCCCCAGGCAGCGGATGAACATGTCGTTCCAATCTCCCTCGTGGTAGACAAATTCGCCGGGGACCGCTTCGGGCGAAATTCTCGAGTCTGGCAGGCTGGGATTTATCCATCGCTTCTCCGAGCGCGTCTCGTCATAGATAAGTCCGTTGCGAAAGGGACCTCTTGGGTTGATGTCAGCCTGGGGACCGTCCAGCCAGCCGCCACCCGGTGCATCTGTTCCGTCATCATAACGGCTGCGGAATTGCACGCCTGAGTTACCTCGGGAATTCTCAAGACTCCTGAACTTCAATTTCAGCTCAAAGTCCTCAAATTCGCGATCAAATTGCAGCCACACATAATCATGGTCCGGATCATTCATGGAGTCGCACTGGATAGTCCCTTCTTGCACCGACCAATAAGTCTTTCCTCTGTCCTCCGGCAGGCATTGCACACTCCAACCGGACAAGTCCTCGCCGTTGAAGAGCGAAATCCAGCCAATGTCATCTGCCGGGAGGTTACTGCAATTCAGCAGTATTCCCGAAATAATGAGGGTCACAGCATGAGGCGTAAGCGATTGTGGCATGCTGCCAGCCTTGCCCGTGGATGTGAATTTTTCAAGTTCGTCTTTTGAGATCGCTAACCTTGATTTGCTAAAGGTAGGTCTTCGATTTTCAGCAAGCTGACAATGCTTAAACAAGCAGTAATGCTAATCGCTTGCAAAACTAGTGCTTATGGTGCAAACGGGTGCATGCTTGCGAAATATGGAAAACTGGTCTTTGGCCTGTGTGCTGTTTGTCTAATAGTCCCGCTGCAGGGGCAGAATGTGATTTTCATCGGTGATGCCGGTGGTGGGAACCACCGCAGTGAGGCGCGTGCAGTGGCGAGCCTGAATGGCGGAACGGATCTTTTGGTGGTGGGTGGTTCCCAGAGCGATTTGGGCTTTGAGCTGACGACCTTCACGACCGGGGACGAATCGACTCCTCCTGAGTTATTTATCCATCCTCAGGCATTTGGCAGTCTACCCGGGACTGGCTTCCGGACCATTTCCGATATTACTCCTGACGGTTCCCTTATTGTTGGCCGCCAATACGATGAGACCGGCGAGGTCCGAGCCTTTGTCAGTGGTCCCTTCGGGGAGGATTTCACCTGGATGCCACACAGCCCGAATGCTGTCCTTTCCCGGGCAACGGGCATTTCGGATGACGGTTCGATCATTGTCGGTCAATTGAACGATTCCGTGGAGGGTCGGCGGGCGGTCTACTGGGACGCTGAACGGAACCTGAATTTTATTCCTCCAGTACCTGGGCACGAGTCCTTTGTCTGGGCCTATGATGTGTCGCCGGATGGCACGGTCATCGTTGGCTTTGCGGAGGAGTGGGATGAAAGCATTCAGGTCATCAGCCAGGTCGGCTTTGTCTGGACCGAAGCCGATGGTATCCAGATTCTGGATTCAGCATTGGGATTCACGGATGTCCTGACCCTCTCGGATGACGGAACCCTCGGCGGCGGGCGGATTTATGGTAACGAGGTGTCTTATCCGGCCTACTGGAGTCTTGCCGGCCGGAGACCAATCGTGCTGCCCGTTCCAGAAGGTTTTGAAGGTGGACAGGTGGACAGCTTCTCCGCCGATGGCACAGTGGCCACCGGATACCTTGTCGATTCCGATGAATCAGAGGGTCCGGTCTTCACTGGCGTCATGTGGGACCTTGCTGGGCACAATGCCTCCCTGTCGACCAGCAATCATACCCTCTATCTGAAAGGGGATGGGACGGTTTGGGCGACGGGTTACAACCTCTACGGCCAGCTCGGCGACGGGACCAATGTCGATAAATCGACACCTTTTCAAATCCCTGGATTGACGGATGTCGTTTCCGTCACTGCAGGACTCCGCCATAGCTTGTTTGTGAAGGCTGATGGTACTGTCTTGGCTGCGGGATGGAATGCGGGTGGCCAACTCGGTGATGGCACAACTACGGACCGGTCCACTTTAGTCGAAGTGGTCGGCTTGACGGATGTCATTGCAACTGCAACAGCTGCGAACCATAGCCTCTTCCTCAAGAGCGATGGAACAGTCTGGGCTTCAGGATTCAATTTGAACGGTCAGCTTGGAGACGGGACAACGACAGACCGGTCCACTCCAGTTCAGATGACCGGCATTACGGATGTCGTGGCGATTGCAGCAGGATCCGGTCACAGCATGCTCTTAAAAAGTGATGGAACAGTCTGGGCCACGGGACGAAATCTCAATGGGCAATACGGGAATGGGACAACCACGGAGTCGTTGGTTCCGGTTGAGGTCGTTGGTCTCAGCGGTGTTGTTTCCATAGCCTGTGGAGGCAATCATACTTACTTCCTTATGGAAGATGGTACGGTCTGGGCCACGGGATTGAATTCTTTGGGCCAACTTGGGGATGGAACAGAAATTGATAAATCGAGCCCGGTGCAAGTCAGCGGTCTGAGTGACATCGTGGCCATCTCTGCAGCACCAAACTATGTCCATGGTCTATTTTTGAGAAGCGATAGGACTGCCTGGTCCACTGGTAATAATTTTGGAGGACAATTGGGTGATGGAACAACAGAAAACAAAAGCACGCCTGTGCAGGTCCTGGACGACGTTGTTGAGATCATTGCCGGGACCAATCACAGCACCTTTGTCAAACGGGACGGTTCCGTCTGGTCAACGGGCTTCAATGGATCGGGTCAGTTTGGCAATGGTTCCACTACAGATGCATTAATTCCCATTCGGGCAAATCAATCCACGGTGCTCACCTTCTTCCAGCCATGGGCGATGCAGTATGGCTGTTCCTTTAATGGTGCCCATGTGCAGAGTGCATCCATTCTTGCGGACGGGGAGACGTTCTATGGGGAAGTCTTCTTCCCGGATACCGGTGCGGTGGAAGGCTATGTCGCCCAGATTGACCCGACCCCGACGGACCTGACCATCGTCGGGCGCCTGCCGTATCCGGATAACCGTACCCAGGACGGTGTCGGTGATTCGGTTTTTATCCGGGACATCGACCCGCTGGGGCGCCTTGCCGCCGGTCAGGGCAATTTCCACGAAGGTGCGAAATCGATTTCCCTGCCCGTCTACTGGACTCCGGGGACCGGCTTGCGCGAATTTGCCCGGATGACCGACAATCCCAATCCGGATGAATGGAGCGGACGTTTTGGCCGGGTTTACGACGTCACCACCTGTGGCGACTTCATGGTCGGCCAAGGCTTTGGAGCCGAGACCTGGGGCTACGGGTTTATGGCCAATGCCCAGGGCGAGACTGCCCGGCTGCCGGTCAACGAGATTTTTTCACCCATCGAAGGACAGATTATCCGGGAGGAGAGCCGCGCCTTCGCCATGTCTGATGGAGGAAACATCATTGTTGGTCAGGCCAATGCCAGGGGCCGTTCGACACCCAACCGGGGTGCCCGCTGGGACCAACTCGGCGAGGGACAGCTCCTTTCAATCGAGGGCGTGGATTCAGCGCTCCTTTCCTTCGCCACGGACATATCCGTCAACGGTTCGGTTGTGAATGGATTTGCTCTTTTGTCCGACGCCATATCACCGACCGGGTTTGTCTGGCGTCCGATTGTCTGGGAAGGGGATAGTCCCCGTGTGATGCCACTGTTGGAGGGATACACCAATGCGGATACCTGGTTCATGTCGCACGATGGCGCAACAGTTGTGGGTAGCTTCTACAACCTCAACGAGCAAAACCAACCTGCCGGCCGTCAGGGATACCTGTGGAATCTTGCTGATGACAGTTTTGATATGCTTGATTTGCCTGGAGGATGGACTGAGCCGGACCTGTTGAAACCCAACTTTGACGGCTCAATCGTGACCGGTATCGCCCGGGACGGGGAGGCAACATTGACCTTCGTCTGGGACCGGAATAGGGGAGTTTATGAGGTCAAGGACTACCTGGAAACCGTCTTGGGCTATACTGTCGGGCCCTATGAAATTACACTGGCAAATCCCAACGACGAGGGCACCCATCTGGTGGGTCAGGTTGCGGGCAAGTATGGTGAGTTCGCCTTCTTCATGCCCCTGCCGGAAGAGCTGGTCCCCGCCGGGGCACGTTATCTCTGGCGTTCAGCTCCTGCACGCGAGGATGCCTACAAGAACATCGATTGGTTTGGCTGGCTGGCTGATTCCGGCACCTACCCATGGGTGTATCACATCGAACATGGCTGGATCTACACCCAGGGCAGTGATCCAAAGAGCTTCGCGCTCTTTGATACCAGCCTCGATAGCTGGTGGTTGATTGATCGGAATGCCTATCCCTGGATGTTCAAGCTGGGTGCCAACAGCGGTTGGTATTATTACTACGCTCCCTTTGGAACGCCTGGCGAGCGGTTTTTCTACAATCCGGCCACCGGCGAGACCGGGCTGGAGGCAGATATTTTTCCAAACTGATCGTCAAATCGTCCACAGCCCGAGGGCGGGATTGCTGATGTAGAAAATCTCTTCCCCGTCGACCGTATTCCACCCGTCCTTCAGGGATGCGGGATCGTATTGGGCGACGGCTTCCGCGTAGGGCAGGTAGTTGAAACCGACTCCCTCGACCTCCTCGCGGGTGACACCGTCCCCCGGGCAGTAGGTGATGTTGAAGCGGCCGTCTGAGGTGCCGTGGATAAGGTGGGCGGCGGCGGAGAGGTTATCCGCCAGCTCCTCGTTTTCCTCGACATCACGCAGGGTCTGGTCGGTCCCCCGGTAGCCGTACTTGCGAATGAGGCGGTCGATTTCCGGATCCTCCCCGAAGGTATGCAGCGCCGGGGCGAGGATGAACAGTTCGCCGTTGTCGGCCATTGCCTTACGGGTGCGGTAGACCGCCTTGTTGCCCAGCCAGGTGGAGGTGAATTCCTCCGGATCCAGGTAGACGACACACTTCTGTAGCGGCTTTTTGAGGACATCGAGGTTGGCGGCTCGGCTCAAGGCACAGGCCTTGGCGAAGGTCGCCTGGTCATCCCCCGCATAGAGGCCCTTCATGACCAACGTATCCTGGTCCTTGCCGATGACGGTCAGGATAAAGTGCAAATTGACCAGTGGCCGGACAAACTGGTCGAAGCCCTCGTTGAGGGCCGCCCGGACCGGTGTATCCGTCTCGCCCATGATCCGCTCCATCCCGTAGACAGCCCCCAGGTAATGCGACTTGTTAATGGTATCTCCCCCACCAACCCCGATCATGATATTCTTGGTGTAGTTGGCCATCCCGATAACCTCGTGGGGGACCACCTGCCCAATCGAGAGAACAAGGTCATAGCCACCCTCGACCAGTTCCCGGTTGACTGCCATCTGCATCGGGAAGTCCAGCTTGCCCTCCGACAGATCACGGATGCGGCTGGCCGGGAGTTCACCCAGTACCTTGAGGGAATTGCGCCAGTCGTGGTGCAAGTAGGCCTCCAGCGGAATTTCCTTCCCGAACATCATGTGCAACTGCTCATCTGTCATCCGGAAGTGCGTTCCCAGCGCCGGCATGATCCGGACTTCCGCACGGTCCTTTAATTGCGCATAGAGATAGGCCGTAATTTCCCCGGCCCGCGAATTGAGGCGAGTGTGGTCCGGCGGAATGAGCAACACTTTGCCAGCCCGACCGGCCAGCTTCTCAATAATCTGGTCGAGACATCCCTCCAGTTGTTCCCTTTCAATGTGCCCCTCCGGGCCGCCTGCTGCAATGTGTGTGGTCATTTTAAATTCTCACCCCAATCCAAAGCCATATGCCGGGATGCGGCTTTTCTCGACAAAGCCAATTTTCCGGTAAATCGGTTCCCCCATTTCCGTCGCGTGGAGGAGGGCGTGCGTCGCTCCATGCGTCTGGCCATATTCCACGGCGGCCCGCGTGATGGCCGTCCCCAGTCCGCGGCCGCGGGCCTTCTCCAGGGTAGCGACACAGTAGATACCGGCAACGCCATCCTCGATGCAGACGGATGAGCAGGCAGCCGGTTCCCCGTCCACCGTGGCAATGAAGTTGGCCATGCTGCCGTTACTCTGCTCCCCCTCCAGGTGGATGCCCCGCATGAAAAATTCAGAAACCGCAAAGGGAATGGGATATCCCTCCGCCAGCAAGGCGACCGCGATGGCCAGCCCGTCCTCATCGGAAGCATGCCTGACATCAACGCCTTCGGCAAGGGAGCCTGCTGAGAATCCTTCGGGAATCTCCATCCACATCCCGGGCATCTTGTCCATTAATACCCAGCTCCGCTCTTCAAGGATGGTCGCGAATGAGGCAGGGTTGACATCCGGAAAGAGGATGGCCGCAGCCGGAAAGGACTGCTCCACGGAGCGGGATTCCACTTCAGCGATAACCTCCTTGAAGTGCTGCTCATCCCCGTTTCTGACAATGACGATATTTCCCAGGGGGTGGGGGAGTCCCGTCAGGCAGCGGAGGTAGGTGTCCGTGCTTTCCAGCAGTTCCGGGAGTGTATGACCGCCTGCCTTCCGGATAATCGCTTCAAAATTTGTCCTTAAGTGCAGCTGCGGATTGTCTGTAGACATACCCGCACCCTGAGGGAACAACATTCCGTTGTCCATCCACATTCTCAGCCCGGAAATGAATCCGGCTGACTAGGACGTATTCTGTGTTAGCGGAGGCGCCGGCGGATCATCAATCCGGCAAAGGCCAGTGAACCCATGACCAGCGCAAAGACCGATGGTTCGGGAACCACCATGACGTAGCCTGGTGATCCGATGTTTCCGTCATCATAAACTCCTGTTGTCACAAGGAGCTCGATGGCGCCATCGACACCACCCACGGCGTGGGCCCAATTCGCACCGTCGTCATTGCCGGCCTGGGTGAAGTTTCCGGGAAGCAGGTAAATGGCGTTGCCATTGATGCTCGGTTCCGGCCAGGGAGCCGAGACACTGTAATTGGCCACATCCACCGATAGCGAGGAGGCATCGAGGATTTCCAGGATTTCATTGGTATCAGTAGCGCCATTGGCAAGAGATGCCCAGCCCGACACCGTGAAGATAACCGCATCTGTGGCAGTTGACCACGAGCTTTTGAAATCCGCCTCGCTGAATTCCGTGATCACCCCGACTTGTCCGGGACCGAGGACACCGGAGATGAGGCCCCAGTCGCCGGCGTTGGAATCCTCATCGGATAATTTCCAGCCCGTCAGGTCAACGGCAACTGGGCCACTGTTGTAGATCTCCACATATTCATTGGGCAGGTCGCCGCCCGCGGCAATCCGTGGGTTGTACATGATTTCTGTGATCAAAATATCACCCGAAACCGCTTGGATGGAGAAAATTAAACCTAAAATTGGAGCCAAGAGAACTGAACGTACGGATTTCATGCCATGGTTCTTAAGTCATTCACACTTGTTGATCAAGTGTTTTTTAAAGTAAACAAAAGTTCAGGAGGTATCGGGAGCCAATCCGGTTATCACCGTTCATCTGGCTCGAGATCGGCCGCTATTTGGCCGGGTAGCCGGCCATGATGGACTTCAGCGCCTCCGTGGGGAGGCCGGAACCAGAGGCGGCCGTTGCTCCTTGTCCATAGGCCACTCCCTGCCAGACAATTTCCTTGGTCCTGTTGTCGAAGCCATTGACCGCAATCATGCCGGCGGACTGGCTGTTCATGTTGGAGCGGCGGTAGAGGGTGGGTTGCCACATGTACCAGTCGCCAACCCAGACAAAGCCATATTGGGATGGACTGACCATGGGGATGGCGCCGCCGACAGCCTGGAAGATAATATCCGCCGATTCGAGCTCATCCTCGACGAGCCCCTTGCTCTTGAGGGGTCCGGCAATGAGCATCTTGACTGTGGCATAATGGACCGAAGCGCCAGGCGTGAGGGCATTTTCCTCAGGTTCCAGCACGGCAAAAGTTGAATACCTTGACGGATCAAAGTCCGGACCCGACTGCACATTGACGTTCGGGGTCGTTTCGCAGCCAGCCAGAAAGACAAGGAGAAGGACGAGAGAGGAAAGGATGGTTTTCATAAATTTAGAAATCGGTGACGGTAAGAGACGGTTATCCCGCCCCGGAGTCAAGGAAAGCCGGGTCAAATCGGCCACTAGCGGGCCAGCAATTTCATAATCCGGTCCTCAATCTCCCGAGTCAGCGGATCGATTCCGGTCTTGGCGTTGAGACCCTGCTGTTCAAGGAAAGCCCGCAGATCGATGGGCTCCGCAAATCGGATTTCCGCCTGCCGCTGTCCCAAATAGCGCGCCTCGCCCAGCATGTCTTCCTCAAGCTTGAAAATTGTTTCCGCAATCCGGTCCACGGATGGCTCGCCAAGAAGATAGGTCCGCGGATAGCTGTAGAGCTGATGGACGACAAAGATGTCATCCAAGTGGTCGTACAGTTCCTCCTTGCGCTCTGCCTCGGGCTCACCTTCTCCCTCGGTCAGCTCCTTGCGGATACGGGCCCGGATCAGTTTGATCCGCTTGGGAAAGGAAAGGTCCTCATGGTTGATGCCATGCGCTGCCTCTACGTCCTGCATGATCGATGATCGCAGTCGGTGAATGCGCTCAGTTAGCGCTCCTTGCTGGGCGGCACCCAGGTATTCCTCCTCCTTGACGGCCAGAAGTGCGGCTCCAAGCCGGAAAATCCGGTCGACCGGGGAGTCATGGATGCGGGGCTTGAGGAGAATGCGTTTCTCGAGGACGCTCAAGCGATCGGAAAAGCATTCCTCCACGGAGGGATCGTGCTTCAGGCGAATGGAAGCTGGTACGGCGTATCCCCGTCGCCCCTCCGGCAATTTGGTCGCTGCCCTCAAGGCGATGCTGGCCACTCCGTCGTTGAGTTCGTCGAGTTCCTCCATGTGGTGGTAGATTTCCCCTTCCGGAAAGATGACAAGCGGGAATCTCCCTTCCTGCAGCACATGGATGGCCATCTTGATGGCAGCAAGGTCGGCTCCCTCCCGGTTGATCGAAAACGCGCCCGCCCGCTGCAGTACCCAGCGGTGCAGGGCACTCTTCTCAAAGCCTTCCCGGGCGGCCATGAAATGGGGGGCAAATCCATGCCTCCGGCCGACCGTGATTATCAGCCCGGGATCCGCATGGTCGGCATGATTCGGGGCAATCAGGACGGACTGCCCGGCCTTGACCAGTTTGGTCAGTTCTTCCGCGCCCTCTATGGTCGTGTTTGCTACCTTGAATTCATAGCGTTGCGAGAACCGGACCAGAAGGTGCAGCAGCGGCCGGAAGGCCCGCGAGTATTTGGGAGGCACGAACTGGTAGGGTGTCTGAGGGCGGACGAGGTTCATCGGCCGGTACATTAGTAATCCGGCCTGTGGACGCAAGCCCCTCTACGGGACCTCAATTGGCCTGGCTCTATCTGGTTTGCCTGTCTGGAGCTAGGACATCAAGTCGCGGCATTCGGGGGTCTTATAGGGATTAGTACTCGATGTTATATGCCTTCCTGCCAGGGCACATAACTTTGACTCAGCCTTGGAAATAGTATTAATAAATCTAATAAGATATTAACCCTTAGATAATAAACCCTAATTTTAAAATGGATATTCCCTATCCCTTCCCCCCTCGCTGGGCGCTTGGCCCAGTCGCAGCACTCCTAGTGGCCATCCCGGCAGGTCTATTGGCTTTCGAGAGTTACCACGATCCGAACCAGAATGATACTGGCTATTGTTCAAGCTGCCATCCCGGATTCACCAGCGGGCGAAGCGATACCCTACACGCCTTCCATACCGGTGGGGACGATCCCGTGACCACGAATTGCAGTCTTTGCCATACTGGCTCGGGCAGGGATAACCCCTTCACGCTCTGGAGTACCGGTGATTCGGATGATGGCCTTGGCTGCACCGGTTGCCATGGACGAGACTACGGGGAAACCATCGTTGCGGATTACCGGGATTTTCCCATTTCGGGACAGCAGAAGAACAGCGGGGTAGGGCTCCGGCTGCATCATGCCGTCAGTGGCATCACGAGCTGTGCCGGATGTCATACGGATACCGAGACACCTCATCCGGAGAATGTCATCGATCCCGGTTCAGGCAACACCACCCATTACTATTTAAGGGGGGATGTCAGTCTTGGCGGTGCACCGGTGGATCCCAGCAACAACGAAGTCAGTGCCAATACCTATGCCCGCTTCTCAGAGCCGGGCCTGGATAACGATGGGGATGATCTCTACAACATGTCGGATCCGGACAGTGTCGCCGATCCCGATCAGCTCTTTCTTATTAAACTTGAATCCGGAGGAATTGAGCTTCGCTGGCCCACACCCAGTCCGGACTGGATTCTGCAGGATTCCTCCACTGAGGACCTCGCGGGCTGGACGGCCATGACCCAGCCAGCCTTTACTGAGAGGCAAAATGGCGAGTGGATTGTGACTGTTTCCGGACCCTTGTCCGTGCGCCAATTCTACCGTCTGGAAAAGCCGGATTCGGCCCCTGAGGCTGCAGTGGTACGGAAGGGCAAGAAATAGGCAGCCAAGTAGGAACGATACACACCGACCTGACCGTATCAACCACTCTGAGGCGATGCGGGCATCCCCGCCACCTGGACCTCATAGAGGCGCCGGAAGAGGTCGTCCTGGAGGAGGGTTTCGAAATCCCCGCGGCAGCGGATGCGGCCCTTTTCGAAGAGGAGGATGGTCTCCGCCATCCGGATGGTGGCGAAACGGTGGGCGATGATGATCAAAGTCCGGTTGCGGGCAATGGCCTTCAAGGCTTGCTGGATTTTCTCCTCGCTCTCCGAGTCAAGAGCGGAAGTCGCTTCATCCAGGATCAGGATAGGAGCATTCTTGAGGAAGGCCCGGGCCAGTGCCAGGCGCTGGCGCTGGCCACCGCTGAGGCGGACCGCGTTTTCCCCGACAATGGAGTTGTATCCATCTGGTAATGACAAAATAAACTCCTCGGCATGGGCCTGTCGGGCGGCTTCGCGCATTTCCTCTTCAGAGGCTTCCGGGCGGGCCAGAAGGATGTTGTCCGCGACGGTTCCATTGAAGAGGACGGGAGCTTGCGGGACAAAGGCGATGTTGTCCCGCAGGTGTTCCTTCTTCAGCGAGCGGATATCGATCCCATCGAAGAGGATGGTCCCGGAATTCGGGTCGTAGAACCGCTGGACCAGCTTGGCGAAAGTGGATTTTCCGGCCCCGCTTGGCCCGACGAGGGCACAGGTTGTGCCCAGCGGGATTTCCAGTTCATTGATCTCCAGGTCGGGCGATTCCACCGCATCCATGTAGCTGAACCGCATGTCCTTGAACTGCAGGTTGCCCTTGGGCGCCGGTAGGATGACCGGCTTATCGGAATCCTTGACCGCCTCTTCCTCCTTGAGGACAACTTCTATCCGTTCGAAGGAGCCGCTGGCCTTCTGGACGCTGTTGAGCATCCGGGCAAGGCGCTTCAAGGCATCCACCGTGAAATAGAGGGCGCCGGCAACACCGACAAAAACGGAGACTTCAATCCCCGTCTTGTAGCAGTAGAGGAATGCCACCGAGACCATGAGTACCGCAATCAGCTCCATGAATGGCTGTGTCATGTGGTAATACTTGGCGATCTTCATGGCGAACTTGTTGTAGGCCGTCAGCTTGACATCAAAGCGCTCCTTTTCCCGCTCCTGCAAATTGAAGGACCGGACCTCCACCACGCCGCGCAGGTTTTCCGTCATGATATCGGACAACTCCCCAAGGGTGTGTTGCAGTTCGCGCGAGCGGCGCCGCAAGTGGCGGCCGATGTAACGCACGGGGACCACCATCAGGGGAGCGAGGATGATCATCAGGAGGAGAAATCCAATCTGCTTTTCCGTGACCGAAAGAAAGATCAGGTAACCCAGTCCTGCGAGAAAGGTAAATGGGTATATGAAGGCCACCCGGGCAACGAGCAGGATCGCTTCCTGGATTTGCAGGGTGTCCCCGACCAGCTTGGCCATCAGGTCGCCGGACTTGCGACGTTCGAAGAAGACCACCGGGAGGGACTGCAGCTTGTTGAACAGTTGATGTCGGACATCCATGAGGATGTTTTGCACAGCCCACTGGAGAAAGTACTGGTTAATATAATACGCTACCCCGCGAATAATGAATACAGCCGGCAAGAGAGAGGATATGAAGAGCAGGTAGGCGAGGGAGTAGTCGCGTTCCGTATTCTCAAAAATGCTGGCAAACACCTTCTCGATGAAGAACGGCACACCGCCGCCACTGGTAATACCGGCCACCGCCCCGGCGAGGACACCGATGACCAACAGGCGACGGTTCTTCTTGGCCAGGCTGTAATAACGGGAATAATCCATGGGAATATAGGGAGATTAGTTAAGCGGGCTCTCCCCTCCATCTCAATGCCAATCTTAATCTTAGTCTTAGCCTTAATCTTGATCTTGATCCCTCGATCCCGCTCCTAGAGCGAGACGGAGATTGGCGTAAGGGTTAGATTAAGACTAAGATTAAGGCTAAGATTAAGATTTGTAGACATCGGGGTACTCCGGGCCGCGGCGCTTGAAGCGCTTGTGGAGCCAGAAGTACTGGTCGGGTGCCTTGCGGACAAGGTCCTCGATGATGTGGTTGATCTCCAGGGCGTCCGCCTTGGCATCCTTGGTCGGTAAGTGTTTCAGCTCCGGGTAGATTTCCAGTTGGTAGGTCCCATCCGGACACCGGTATGCGATGAAGGGCACAATGGCAGCCTTGCCCATGCGGGCAATGCGGCCAGTAGCGGTATTGGTGACGGCCGGTTCCCCGAAGAAGGGAATGATATCGCTGTACTTCATCTTCTTCCCCTGGTCCGGAGCATACCAGACAAATTCCCCGTCCCGGAGCACGCGGATGAGGTCGTTCATTTCATCAAAGTGAATGACATGGCGCATCTTGGTTTCCCGGATGCGGGTCATTTCCCGGGCAATGACGGGCTGGTTGGGTTTGCGGTAGAGGCAAGCGAACGGGCCGTAATGCTCGATCATCATACGTCCGCCCATTTCCAGGGTGGTGAAGTGGGCTGAAAGCAGCAGGGCACCACGTCCGGACTCCTCGACCGCCTTGAGATGCTCCAGTCCGGATATCCGGCTGATCCGGTCAAAGGCACCCAAGGGCTTGTACCAACCGGCGGCCATCTCGAAGATCCCCATGCCCATCGACTGGTAGTGGCGGAAAAGCAATTTCCTTCGCTCCTTCTCACTCATGTCCGGGAAGCAGAGGCGCAAATTCACCAAGCCAACTTTCCGGCGATAGGGAAACAATACTCCGGCAACGGATCCGATACCCTTCCCAAGTGCCCGCATCCAGCTGAAAGGGAGTTTGGCGCTCAACTTCAGGAGGAGGATACCAAAAGCGGCAAGGGCGTTTCCGGGGCGCCAAAGGGAGGTGGATGTCGATCTGGGCATCTGCTGGAAGGATGGTTTCTTGGAATTCTGGGATTGGCAGAAGTGTTGACGAGGTCCATGCTCAGGGCAAGAACGGAGACTGGCCCATAAGGCCCAGCCAAGAACATGAATTCTCTACCAACATTTTCTGAACCCCATTTTGCCGATTACACTTCGCCGGAGGTCAAGCCGGGACCCCTGAGCCGCTTGCTTCCAAGCGCATTGTTTTATTTCCGGGTTTCCCAGGCCGTCTTCGCCTCGGCCTACAAGGCCAAGAGGGGTAAGTTCAGCGACTGGGCGTGGTATTCCGCCAGCCTGAAGGTCCGGAAGGCCTTTGAGAAAACAGGGGCGCATGTCTCGGTCAAGGGAACTGCCAACATTGCCAACCTGGATGAGCC
This sequence comes from Puniceicoccaceae bacterium, assembly GCA_040830765.1. Taxonomy (GTDB): domain Bacteria; phylum Verrucomicrobiota; class Verrucomicrobiia; order Opitutales; family Oceanipulchritudinaceae; genus Oceanipulchritudo. The sequence continues at coordinate 19,193 of JBFOMH010000028.1, forward strand.
TTGTGTCTTTATAGGCAACCACATGAGCACTGCGGAAACGTTCCTCATGGCCTCCATGGTGCTTCCATTCCGGCCAGTGACCTTCGTTGTCAAGGAGGCCCTTGTCCAATATCCTGTCTTTAAGCACATCATGCTTTCCCGCAGCCCGATCGTGGTTGGCCGGGTCAATCCCCGTGAAGACCTCAAGGCGGTCCTCCAAGGAGGCAGGGAGCGCCTCGAGGCAGGAACCTCCATCGTCATCTTTCCACAGAAGACCCGGACAGTGGAATTTGACCGGGAATCCTTCAACACCATCGGGGTCAAGCTGGCCAAACGGGCCGGGGTGCCGGTTATTCCTCTCGCCTTGAAGACAAATGCCTGGAGCAACGGCAAGCTGTTTAAGGATTATGGTCCCTTCCTGCCCCATGAAGCTGTTCATTTCGCATTCGGGGAGCCTATCCGCATCGAGGGCTCCGACCGCGAGGCCCACGAGGCGGTTATCCAGTTTATCGAGTCCCACCTCCGGGAGTGGGGGATTATGAAGTGAGGTAACCAGAGTCGGCCCTGAAGGGCCGACTCTGCGGGCGCAACATTTTGGGCTTTCCACTGCCATGGGCATTTGCATCGTTGGTCGCTTATGCTGGATCTTAAGTTTTTCCGTGAGAATACCGACCTCGTTCGGAGCGGCATAAACCGCAAGAAATTCGACTGTGATCTCGACACCGTTTTGGAGTTGGATGACAGCCGCCGCCGCATTATCCGCGAAGCCGAGGAGAAGCGGGCCGCCCAGAAGGCAGCTAATGCGGAAATGGCCAAGCTCGACAAGGGGTCTGACGCCTTCAAGGCCAAGCTGGCGGAGATGCGTGAGCTTTCCCAGGAAGTGAAGGCGCTCCAGTCCCAGCAGGCGGAAGTGGAAACAGAGTGGGAGGCGGCCTTCCTGGCCATTCCCAATATTCCGGACTCCAGCGTTCCGGACGGCGAGACGGAGGAAGACAATGTGGTCTTTCACACCTGGGGAAATCCGGAAGAAGTCTCTCCCAACGCCAGGGCACACTTTGATATCCCCTGGTTCGCCCATTACGTCGACCTGGAGCGGGGAACAAAGATTACCGGTGCCGGATGGCCGGTTTTCCGCGGCCAGATGGCCCGCCTGGTTCGTAGCCTGCTGACCTTCTTCATCGAGGAAAATACCGCTGCCGGGTTCGAGGAGGTGCACCCGCCGATCTGCGTCAGCGCGGCCAGTGCCACGGCGACCGGGCAATTGCCTGACAAAGAGGGCCAGATGTACCACGTTCAGGAAGACGGGCTTTACCTGATCCCGACTGCAGAAGTCCCGGTGACCAACCTCTACCGCGACGAATTCATTGATGCCGCCAACCTGCCTTTGAAGGCCTGTGCCTACACGCCCTGTTTCAGGCGCGAGGCGGGCAGTTACGGCAAGGATGTCCGTGGGCTCAACCGTGTGCACCAGTTCGACAAGGTGGAGCTGGTGGAGTGGGTCCACCCGGATGAGGGCATGAATGAGCTGGAGAACCTCCGCACCCATATCCAGGGACTGGTGGAAAAACTGGAACTGCCTTACCGGACTCTCCTGATGTGTTCCAAGGACATAGGCTTCCCGCACGCCAAGCAGTATGACGTCGAGGTATGGGCGGGTGGCCAGAAGCGTTGGCTGGAGGTCTCCAGCGCCAGTTGCTTCACGGATTTCCAGGCCCGGCGGGCCAATATCCGTTTCCGTGACGAAAGTGGGAAGCCGCGTGTGGTCCACACCCTCAATGGATCCGGTCTCGCCATTCCAAGGGTCCTCGCAGCCCTTTTGGAAAACAATCTGCAAGCCGACGGAAGCGTTTTGCTTCCGGGTGCGTTGGTCCCGCATTTTGGGGGCGACCGCCTGACGTCGCCCGGCAGCTGAGGCCATGTCCAATTGGCCGGAGATTGCCCGGCAATTTGCTGATTTGGAGCCAGTCCGCCACCTCGACCGGAAGGCGGTTGGATACCTGCAGCAGCTATCTGCTGACCAACCGGTGCTGGCTGCCTGTTCCGGTGGGCCGGACTCCGTCTTCCTGTTCCTTTGCCTGCATGTGCTCTTTGCCGACTCCCCCGAACGGCTACATCTCCTTCACTTCAATCATGGAGTCCGGGGTAACGATGCGGATGCCGACGCGGCCTTTGTCCGGCAGATGGCTGGGGACTTGGGTCACCCCTTTTCCATCGGCCAGCCAGAGTCGCCGCTAGCAACAGATGAGGCTGCTCTGCGGGGAGCGCGCTACAAGTGGCTGGGAACCCTTTACAAGGAAACAGCCGCAGGTTCCCTGGTCCTCGGCCAGCATGCGGGGGACTTGCTGGAGACGCAGTTGATGGCCCTGCTCAGTGGCTCAGGTCCGGCCGGTTTAGCAACACCGATGCCCGTCCGCTCATTTCCGGATGGTCAGGTGCGACTGCGGCCATTGTTGAGCCTTACCAGAGAGGATCTTGTCGCCATCCTCGATCAGGTGCCTGTCCCTTATCGAAACGATGCCAGCAATGAGGACACGACCTATACCCGCAACTGGTTGCGCAAGGAAATCGTGCCATTGCTGGAACAGCAGTATCCACAGGACATCCACGCTGGAGCCAACCGGACCCGTCACTTGATGGAGGAAGCAGTGGAATTTCTGGATCACTCAGTTGAAGAATTGGGTCTGGGCTTGGCGGATCCGCTCCGGATTGACCTAAAGAAGGCAATGGGTCGGTCACCCGCCCTTGTGCGGCGGATTCTCATGGCCTGGTGGCTGCAGCACTATCCGGATCAGATTTTCCCGACACGTCCAGTCGATGCCCTCGTCAAGGCGATTGCGGCCGGAAGGACGGGTCTGATCGTTCCCATCGGGCGTGTTAAAAACCTAGGAGAAATTTCACAAGTTATTGAAATAGAGGAGGATAATTCACTCATCCTGCGGCCGGAAAAGGTGGGTGAACCGAGGTCCTGGGGTGGGGGAATCCACTGGCATTGGAAGGCTGGGAGCCTCTTTCTTCCCCATGGCGACTGGCTTAGTGGCGAATCCGTGCCCCTCCCTGAAAACGGCCCCCATGCCTACAAGACAGCCAATCCGCAGCTTGAGGCATGGGTGGCGGGAGTCGACGGACCCTTGCTGGTTCGCCAGTGGATGCCGGGAGACCGGTACCAACCGCTTGGCGCTCCGGGAAGGCGCAAGGTGCAGGACATTTTTACCGATGCGAAGCTTAATTCCGAACAAAAATCACGCCTGCCAGTCATACTTGATACCCGTGAGGCCATCGTCTGGATTCCCGGTTTTCCACCCGCCGAGGCGTTCCGGATTTGCCACAATCACAAATCGGCTCTAAAGTTGACTTACAATCCGCAATAGGCACTTTTGCCACTTCATTATGGTTGAGAATCCCAATCAAAAGCGCAACAAGCCCCTCAACAACGGGGGGCAGTTCCGGATGCTGAGCATCTGGTTGCTCGTATTTTTTGTCATTTTCGCGATCCTTTTCGTCAGTAATTCCGACATGCAGCAGTCCGAGGAATTGACCATTCGACAGGTCATCCAGGAGGCTCAAAAGGGCGAGGAAAGCCGCATTGTTCCCGGGGCTGTTATCAAGGCTGCTCCCCACGGAGGAACCAAGTGGCACGAAATTCGCGGTCGTCTCAAGACGGCAGGCGGCGAGGATCTGGCCTTCCTCGCAGAAGGTCAGCTGACCGAGGAAAATATCCAGGTCCTTCAGGAATCCGGTCTTTTCAAGGAGGAACCGGCCAGCACCCTCTTTACCCAGGTCTTGCTCAACCTCTTGCCGATCCTGCTCATCCTGCTGATTCTTTATTTCCTTTTTGTCCGCCAGTTGCGTAGTGCCGGCCGGGGAGCGATGAACTTCGGCAAAAGCAAGGCCCGCATGCTGACCCGCGACCGCGAAAAGGTTACTTTCAAGGATGTCGCCGGTTGTGATGAGGCCAAGGAGGAAGTGGCGGAAGTGGTTTCCTTCCTCAAGGATCCCAAGCGCTTCCAGCGAATTGGCGGCCGTATTCCCAAGGGCGCTCTCCTGGTGGGTCCTCCGGGTACCGGCAAGACCCTTCTGGCCCGTGCCGTTGCCGGCGAGGCCGATGTGCCTTTCTTCAGTATCAGTGGTTCCGACTTTGTGGAAATGTTTGTCGGTGTCGGGGCTGCCCGTGTCCGCGACATGTTCGAACAGGGTCGTAAGAACGCCCCCTGTATTATCTTTGTTGATGAAATTGATGCCGTGGGCCGTCAGCGTGGTGCCGGCCTCGGTGGCGGCAATGATGAACGCGAGCAGACCCTGAATTCCCTCCTTGTCGAGATGGACGGTTTTGACGGCCATGAGGGCGTCATTATCATGGCCGCGACCAACCGGCCGGATGTTCTCGACAGTGCCCTTCTTCGGCCGGGGCGCTTTGATCGCCAGATCATGATCGACCTTCCGGACCTGCACGGTCGCGAGGAAATCCTCAAGGTCCATGCCAACAAGATCAAACTGGGCGAGGATATCGACTTGTTCAATGTCGCCCGCAACACGCCCGGATTCTCGGGTGCGGACCTCGCCAACCTACTTAATGAAAGTGCGCTCATCGCGGCCCGCTACAACAAGAAGGTGGTCGACCGGCATGACGTCGAGGAAGCCCGCGACAAGATCGCTTTTGGTCGTGAGCGGCGCAAGCTCATGGATGACGAGGACAAGCGCATGACCGCCTTTCACGAGGCCGGGCACGCCCTTGTCCAGGCCGTCATTGATGATGGCCATCTGCCGCTGCACAAGGTGACGATTATTCCCCGGGGACGGGCCCTCGGCTTGACCATGATGTTGCCCAAGAAGGATATCCTCGGGCAGTCCCGTAAGCATCTCCTGAACCAGATCTGTTGTGCCATGGCCGGCCGGATAGGGGAGGAGATCGAGACCCAGGACTTCAGTAACGGGGCCGCCAACGACATCAAGCAGGCGACCAAGATTGCCCGTCACATGGTCTGTGACTGGGGCATGAGCGACCTGGGACCGGTGGCATTCGGGGAAAACCAGGAACAGGTCTTCCTCGGCAAGGAAATCAACCGGACCCAGAATTTCAGCGAGTCTACCGCCGAGAAGATCGATGCCGCCATTTCCGCCATCATTGATGAGCAGTACAACCGGGCTCACAAGATTGTCGAGGAGCACCGCGAGGCCCTGCGCATCATCGCCGAGGCACTTCTCGAGCACGAGACCATCGAGGGCATCCATGTCGATGAAATCATCAAGTTCGGGGAAATTCGTACCGCCGTCGAGACCATCAAGGACCGCGCCGACAGTGCGGACGATGAAGAGCCGGAGGACGAACTGGCCGCCAAGAAGCCTGAGGACGACAAAAAGGACGATGGCGAGCTGAGCGCGGAAGCTGCTCCCGCTCCGGCCTGAGCCCTAAATCCGGATTTCTGCCCGTGCTTCGCTGCGCTACTGCCCGTGCTTCGCCCTGCGGGCTTCGCAGGGCACGCTTCGCTCTAACCTCGCTCCTGCGTGGCTATGCCACGCGTAGCTCGGAGAACGAAGCGTGGAGCCACCCATCGGACTCGAACCGACGACCTGCTCATTACGAGTGAGCTGCTCTACCAACTGAGCTAGGGTGGCGTCCAAAGAAGGGTCGGAATTTGTTAAGCCGCATGGTCCATGGCAAGAAGAAAACCAAGGAATGAAAAAATAGATTTGCTTTCGGGCCCGGCTTCCGTATGGGTCACTCTTTTTCTTTGATCGGAAATTTGCGATCACCCTAATTTTCACGCAATGAAACAGATTACGCTTAACACGAAACCAAGAACGGAGATGGGCCGGACGGCCAGCAAGCACCTGCGACAGCAAGGGATTGTCCCGGCCATCATTTATGGGGAATCCGGTGTCCGCCACCTGACCCTCGATGCCCACGAGTTTGGCATGGCCTACCGCAAGTTTTCCGGCACCGCCGCCCTCATTGAACTCAAGGAAGAGGGAGGCGATTCCCACTACGCCATTATCCAGGAATTGCAGCGCAATCCGCGCACTGACGCCTTTGTCCACATCGACTTCAAGGAAATCGTCCGTGGTAAGGAAATGGAAACCGACATTCCGGTTACCACCCGTGGCACTGCCGACGGGGTCAAGAATTACGGTGGGGTCCTCGAGATCAGCACCCAGCTCCTCCGGGTTCGTTGCCGTCCGCGTGACCTGCCCGAGGCAATTGTCGTCGATGTCACCGAACTGGAAATTGGCAAGTCCATCCACTTGTCTGAAGTGGAAGCTCCGGAAGGAGTGACATTCCTCGGTGATCCGGAACTTGTCCTCATCGCCTGTGTCGGTGCCTCTGCCGGTGCCAGCGGGGCCGAGGAAGAGGAAGCGGAAGGTGAAGAAGTCGCCGCCGAAGGGGAAGCCGCTGCTGTAGACAGCGAGGAACCCAAGGCTGAAGAAGCTGCCACCGCCGAGTCCTGATCTTTTTTATTTGTTCTTTGCATGCAATCGGTGCGTGTCATCGCCGGCCTGGGTAACCCCGAGGCCCGATACGATGGGACACGCCACAACGTCGGTTTTGCCGCGGTGGATAAACTCGCCGAGGCCCATTCCGCTTCATGGAAAGCGGAAAGCCGGATGTGTGCCCACACCGCTACCATCGAAATAGCTGGCCATCCTGTGCTCCTGCTCAAACCGCAGACGTACATGAATGCCAGCAGCAAGGCTATCGGGAATGTATGCCGTTTCTACAAATGGTCCCCGAAGTCGGTAATGGTTGTGGTTGATGAGTTTCAGCTGCCCCTGGGGCAGACGAAGCTCTCCCTCCGCGGAAGTGCGGGCGGGCACAATGGTGTCGATGACATCATCCAGCATTATGGGTCGGAGTTTCCCCGGTTCCGGATTGGCATTGCGCCAGAGGAAGCCACCCGCGCCAGCATGACGGATTATGTCCTCGGGAAATTCACCCCCGGGGAAACAAGCACTCTCAACAATTGCTGGGATCGCATTCTTTCTGAACTGGCCTTGGTCATTCAGAAGGGTCCGGCCCTCGCAGCCAACACAATCAACCAACGCATTCTCAAGAATGAGCCTTCAAAACAATCGGAAATATAACGTCACCATTATCCTCGACACGCGCGGATACGAGTCGCCCGTGGAAACGCTGGAAGAAACGGTGACCGAACTCATGAAGAACGCCGGTGGTGAAGTCGAGTCCCTGGAAAACCTCGGACGCCACGATTTCAGCCGCATCACGGAAAAGGGACACACCGGGGATTCCTATCTCTCGGTCGTTGTCACCGGACCCGCCAGCCTGCCGGAATCCTTCCAGGACTCGATCCGTCTTGACCGTCTCGTCAAGCGGGCAATGTTTAAGTCAGCCTGAACGAAAACCGGAGGACCTGAGCCATGGCAAACTTCAACAAAGTATTATTGATGGGCAACCTGACCCGTGATCCCGAAGTGCGGACCACACCAACGGGGATGAAGATTGCCAAGTTTGGCATGGCCGTGAACCGTCGTTTTCGCACCCGCGACAACGAGGCGCGGGAAGAAACCACCTTCGTTGACCTGGATGCCTTCGGGAACCAGGCCGAGATTATCGAGAAATACTGCCAGAAGGGATCCCCCCTCTTTGTCGAGGGCCGCTTGCGGCTCGACCAGTGGGAGACCCCGAACGGCGAAAAGCGGTCCAAGCTCGGGATTGTGGTGGAGAACTTCCAGTTTCTCGGTTCCGGTGGGAGCCAGGAGCGCTCGGATGAGCCCCGGGCAACCCAGGACAACCCGCGCCCGGCGCAGGATTCCGGTTCCTCCGGCGGAGACAGCTTCGATGACGACGAGGTCCCCTTTTAATCACAACTGATTGCAATCAACCAAACACTTTTTCAGAGGAGAATAATTCCCATGGCAAACGCAGAACTTCTGTTACTTCAACCGGTGGAAAACCTTGGCAACGAGGGTGACACCATCACTGTAAAGACCGGCTACGCCCGCAACTTCCTGTTGCCGCGCGGCCTCGCTATTCCTGTAACCCGGGCCAACCGGAAGCAGATTGAGTCGCTCAAGGACCGCGCCGAGAAGCGCCGGGCCGCCGAACTGGAGAGTGCTCAACAGGTGGCCGCCAAGCTCGAGACGATCAAGATTGTCTTCGCTGTCAAGACGGGTCCCGGTGGCAAGATGTTCGGGGCCGTCACTGCCCAGGACCTCGTCACCCGCATCGCCGAGGAAGGGGTGGAGCTCGACAAGAAACAGGTCAGCCTCTACACTCCGGTCAAGAGCCTTGGCAAGCACAGCACCCGCGTCCGCCTGCACGAGGACGTCACCCTTGATTTCGAATTCGAAGTTGTCTCGGAAAATCCGATCGAAGAAGGAGAAGGAGAGAGCGAAGGCGCGGCTGAGGAGTAATTCTGCCGTTCGTTACCCTTGATTGAGGATTCTTACATGCGACATCGCACCTGCCATGACTGAGGAGCGAGGACGCATACCGCCGCACAGCCTGGAAGCGGAAGAAGGCCTGCTTGGATCCTGCCTAATTGATCCGGGGGCGGATATCCTTTCCGCCTGCATGGAGGCGGGCCTCAGGGCCGAATCGTTTTTCAAGCCGGCCCACAAGGTCATCTTCCACGTCATGCAAACGCTCTATGCCGAAAACAGCGGCGTGGACGAGGTGACGGTACTGGATGCCCTCAGCAGCCGGCCTGTCAGCAGCATTGACTGGTTGCATCGGCAACAACGCAATACGGATCCCAAGATACCCCTGATTCAACTGGTTGGGGGACCGGCTGCCCTGATTCAGCTGACGAACCGGATTGAATCCATCGCCAACGCCCGCTACTGGCTGGATATTGTCCACCAGAAGTGGCTTCTGCGGCGATTGATTGAAACAGCCTCCCACATCGCCGAGGAGGCCTACGTCAACCAGGACCAACTGGAGTCCTTCATCGGAGAGGCGGAAGCGCGAATCCTTTCCATTCAGGAAGACCGGTCGGGAGACTCCGCCAAGAAGTTTGATGAATCAATCGAGGACGCCGGCACGCTGATCCGCAATATCCTCGAGGGTAACCAGGATGCAGGTGTCCTGACCGGATACAAGGACATCGATGGCATGACCTTCGGGCTTCATTCCGGGCAAATGGTGGTCCTGGCGGCCCGGCCCTCGATGGGGAAAACCTCTCTCGGAATGAACATTGCCGAGAATGCGGCCCTTCCGCATCATGGGGAAGGCAAGGGTATTCTTGTCTTTAGCCTGGAAATGCCGTCCGAACAGCTGGCCATGCGAATGCTCTGTGGCCGTGCCAAGGTCAGCATGCGGCGAGTCCGGGACCGGATGATCAGCCAGAAGCAGCAGGCGGATTTGGCCCGGGAGGCCAAGGTCCTCAAGACCGCCCCTATCTGGGTGGACGACTCCAGCGGGATCAACATCCTGCAGCTACGGGCCAAGGCCCGGCGCATCCATCGTCAGTACAAGGTCCAGCTCATCGTCATCGATTACCTCCAGCTCATCAGTGGGACGGATTCCCGGGTACCCCGCGAGCAGCAGATTTCTGAAATCAGTCGCGGGATCAAGGCGATGGCCAAGGAATTGAACGTTCCGGTGCTCGTTCTGAGCCAGCTGAACCGTTCCTCGGAAAAGGAAAACCGCCAGCCCCGCATTTCCGACCTGCGCGAGTCCGGTTCCATTGAACAGGATGCTGACGTTGTTTTCCTGCTTGCCGCCAGGCAGAACACCGAGGATAACCCCTCTGTACCGCAAGCCTCCCGCGAGCGGGACCTCATAATTGCCAAGCAGCGCAATGGTCCGACCGGCAGCGTGGCATTGACCTTTATTCCCGAATTTACTCGCTTTGAAAACCATACTGACCAGCCTTTGGAATAATCATATGAGAGGCCTTATCCAATACCTGATCCTCGGGCTCCTGCTGGCGGCTCTCAGCCCGCTTTCCGCCCAGACACAAGTCACGGACCGTATCGTTGGCGATATCGATATTGAGTTTGTCGATATTCGAAACATCAGTGATGAGGCTGTCCTCGCCCGTCTCCAAATCAGGGAGGGCATGCCTTTCAGCCAGAACCTGGTCGACCGCTCGATCCGCAACCTTTATGCCACCCGGCTTTTCGATTTTATCGAGGCCCGGACAGAGGACATGAGCGGCGGGCAATTGCGGGTTATCTTTACTGTCCAGGCTCGTTACCGGGTCGCTGAAATCGAGATCAGTGGCAACAACAAGGTCAAGACCCGGCGTCTTCGCCGCGAGGTGGATATCCGGGTTGGCCAAAGTATTGATGAGCGGCGCATCCGGCGGGGTGCCGACAGCATCAAGGAATATTATCGCGACAAGGGTTATACGGAAGTGCGGGTCGATTACCGCATCGACAAGAATCCCAACACCGGTGACGGGAAAGTTATTTTCCTCATCAATGAGGGACTCAAGCTGAAGATCGATGATGTCGAGTTTATCGGGAACACCGCATTTTCCGGTCGCCAGCTGAAGAAGGAAATGGAAACCCGCAAGCGCTGGTTCCTGTCCTGGCTCACCGGGTCAGGTCGCTTCGACGAGGTGAAGTTCCAGGAAGACCTTGAGCGTCTGCGGGCCAAGTATCTCAATGCCGGTTATCTCGATGTCAGTATTCCGGAATCAAATGTTTCCCTCGATTATCCTAAGCCTGGGAAGATTGTCGTTACCATCCGGGTTGATGAAGGGCGCCAGTACCGGGTGGGGGACATCCGCTTTGAAGGAAATACCATTTTCCCGACGCCACTCCTCTTTGCTTCCATTGACCTTCTGCCGGGGGATATCTTCTCCCCTGAAGTACTGGACGAGGATGTCGAGCGCCTGACCAATATTTACGGATCCGTTGGTTATCTTGACACCAGCGTCCGGCCGGACCGCCGGGCCAATATCGAGACCGGGAACATCGACCTCATCTACAACATCCGCGAAAGTGAGAAGTTCGACGTTGAGTCGATCATTATCGAGGGCAACACCAAGACCAAGAGCACGGTCATTATCCGGGAACTGGCCCTGTCCCCCGGGCGGACCTTCAACATGGTCTACATGAAGAACAGTGAGGCCATCCTCAAGAACACCCGCTTCTTTGAGGAAGTCCAGCTATCCCCCGAACCGACGAACATTCCCGGCAAGCGGAACCTCAAGATCCGGGTCAAGGAAGGCCGAACCGGAAACTTCCAGTTCGGGGCCGGATTCAGCTCCATCGAGAATGCCGTCTTTTTCTTCGAGGTTTCCCAAGGGAACTTCGACCTCTTCAAGTGGCGCTCACCGTTCCTGCAAGGGGATGGTCAGAAATTCCGCTTCCGCGGTTCCATTGGTTCCACCTCCAACGAAGTGGTCCTGGCCTTTGAAGAACCTTGGTTTTTTGAGCGACGTCTGGCCTTCGGTTTTGAACTCTTCCGGCGCGAAACGGACTTCAACAGTACGACCTACGACGAAATGCGTACGGGCCTGCAGCTCTACCTGAGAAAGCGTCTCTTCGGGCTCGTTAATGGCCAGTTGGCCTACAACTACGAAATCGTTGATCTCCGCAACGTCAGCAGCAACGCCCCGTTCGTCATCCGCGAAGAGGCGGCGGAAAGCCCGCGCTCGGTGTCCAAGATGGCTTTCACCATGTGGCGCGATACCCGGAACGACCTCATCTTTACTACCCGGGGCAGCCGAATTTCGCTCACCTCGACCTTTGCCGGTATCGGTGGAGATACGGAATACCTTAAATTTGAGGGTCGCAGCGCCTTCTTCGTTCCCACTTTTGAATTGGGCGACCAGGTCATCATTCTTCTCGCCCGGGCTGGCTCGATTTGGGAATACAGCGGACAATTCGCTCCCTTCTTTGATCGTTTTTACATGGGTGGGCCGGATTCCCTGCGTGGATTTGACTACCGCGATGTCGGGCCGATCAGTGGTTTTGATGAGGATGGCAGCCCCAATGGCGATTTTATCGGGGAGCCCATCGGCGGTAATTCCTACGGCTTTGCCAGTCTGGAATACTCCATCAAACTGGCCGATGCGATGCGGATTGCCCTCTTTTATGACTGGGGCTTTGTCAACAAGGACGACTTCGACTTCAATCCCTCTACCTACAACGATAACTTCGGTTTCGGGGTGCGTCTTCTGGTCCTCGGAAATCCGCTCCGTCTCGACTACGGAATACCCATCACTTCATCGGAATATTACGATGAAAACGGGAACCTCCGCTACACCAACGATACCGGAAATCAGTTCAATTTCTCCTTTGGTACCCGTTTTTAAATTTGAACACCCCTTTGTTTCTGGGGTCTCTTCAACATTGACCTATCGAACAAATCCATCAAAACATTCATGAAAATGAGAAATATAAAGAAACTCCTTCTGCCCGTTCTCGCGATGGGCGCCCTTGCTTTTAATGCGGCCAATGCGGAGGTAACAATCGTTACTGTGAATCTGCAGAAGCTTCTCGACGGCTACTACAAAGCCGCCCAGGCCACACAGCGCCTCGAAAGTGTCCAGCAGCAAGCTGTCGCCGAGCGCGAGGAAAAGGCCAAGGAACTCGAAGGCCTTGTCCAGGACTTCCAGACCAAGCAGGAAGAGCTCCAGAATCCTGTCCTTTCCGAGGACTCCAAGGCTGAAATGGAAGCTGAAATCCAGCAGATGGGTCTTGGTATCCAGCAGAAGCAGCAGGAAGCCCAGCGCTGGTGGCAGCAGAAGGTCAATGACCTGCAGCAGCAGAGCCAGGAAATCAGCCGCGACCTCATCAATGAGATCGTCAAGCTGGTGCAGGAAATCGCCCTGCGGGATCACTCTGCCGACCTTGTCCTCGACAGCAGCTCCCCGGCTGGTGGTGTTCCCACTCTCCTTTACGGCAGCGACTCTCTGGACATCACCGACAAGGTGTTGAACCAGCTCAATGCTGACGCACCGACCGAGTAAGCCCCGCTCAACGGTCTGTAACCTTTCCAATCCCGGTCCCTCGTTGGGGACCGGGATTTTTTTGTCCTGAAAACGGTTGAAAGGGTGGGATGATGGCTCAAGCTGAAAGGCATGAGCTGGGAACTTTCAGTTGATCATATTCTGCAACTACTGGGTACGGAAGCGTCCCAGGGGGAATACGCCGGGACGGTTACCGGCATAGCGGACCTCAGGAGCGCGGAGGCCGGTGAGCTGAGCTTCCTCAGTTCCAGCAAGTACGCCAAGTATCTTGCTTCAAGCAGGGCGAGTGTGATTCTGGTACCGGCCGATCAGGAGGGAACGCCAGCGGACAACCAGGTGTGGATACCGATTGAGAGTCCATCGGTGGCCCTGGCAGGAATTTGTTCCCATCTGGAAAAGCAGTTGGCTCCCCGTCCGGAGGCGGGCGTGCATCCATCCGCGGTTGTTGATCCGGAGGCCAGTGTTGATCCGACAGCCCACATCGGACCCTTCTGTGTTATCGGGAAAGGGGCTGTCATCGGTGCCCATGCGGTGCTGCAATCCAACGTCAGTATTGAACACGGGGCCCGGGTTGGTTCCGGTTCCACTCTCTATCATGGCGCCGTGGTTGCCTGGAACTGCGTGGTTGGGGAAAACTGTCTCATTTACCATGGTGCCAAGATTGGGTCCGACGGATTTGGGTATCATTCCGACAAGGCCGGCCACACCCGCCTGCCGCAGATCGGGACAACGGTCCTTGAGAACAACGTTGAAGTTGGGGCCAACTCGACCATTGACCGGGCCCGCTTCGCCGAGACCCGGATCGGGCAGGGGACGAAAATCGACAACCTTGTCCAGGTCGGTCACAACGTCGTCATTGGCAAGCACTGCATCCTTTGCTCCGGAGTGGGGATATCAGGAAGCACGGAATTGGGCAATTTCGTGGTACTCGCCGGCCAGGTCGGCGTGAATGGGCATATCAAGATTGCTGACGGGGTCACGGCAACGGGACAGAGCGGTGTCACCAAGGATACCCAGCCCGGCCTCATCCTCAGCGGGACGCCGGCTGGGCCGCACCGGGAGGAGATGCGCAAACAAGTCCTGATACGCCAACTACCGGATTTTATGAAACGGGTGAAGGCCCTTGAGGAACGGATGAATTAATTTCCATGGTATTTGTTTGCCACCCTCCGCAAGGCCTTCCATTGAATTAACACAAGTTCGATAGAGATTATGCAGCTGGGTGAAATGAAAATTCTGATGGGGAGTGCCAATGTTCCCCTGTCCAAGTCTGTCTGTGAATTTGTGGGTACCGAACCCACCCATGTCACCCTGAAGCGCTTTCCGGACAAGGAGGTATTCGTCAAGATTGACGAGAACATCCGGGGCAAGGATGTCTTCATTATCCAGCCAACCTGCCCCCCGGCCAACGACAACCTGATGGAGCTGCTCATCATGATGGATGCCGCCCGTCGGGCCTCCGCGCGGCGTATCACGGCCGTCCTTCCCTTTTATGGTTATGCCCGGCAGGACCGCAAGGACCAGCCGCGGGTACCGATTACCGCCAAGTTGGTGGCCAATCTACTCGTGACTGCCGGGGCCAACCGTGTGCTCACGATGGACCTCCATGCCCCCCAGATTCAGGGTTTCTTCGATATCCCGGTGGATCACCTCTATGCTTCCACGGTCTTTTTCGATTACCTGAAGAAGTTCAAGGATGAGGACCTCATTGTCATCTCCCCGGATGTCGGTGGGATGAAGATGGCCTCCGCCTATGCGGATATGCTGGGAACGGATTTCGGCTTTGTGGCCAAGAAACGCAAGGATGCCACCGAAGTGGAGGCCACGAGTGTGGTTGGCGATGTCGAAGGCAAGTCGGTGCTTATCGTCGATGACCTTACTGAGTCTGCCGGCACCCTGCAGGCGGCTGCCAAATTACTCAAGGAACAAGGCGCCTCCAAAGTCCGGGCAGCGGTGAGTCACGCCGTGCTCAACGAGAAGGGCTATGAGCGTATGAAGGAAGGCTTTCTCGATGAATTGATCTCAACCAATTCCACTCCGGTGGATTGCCGCGGTCTTCCGATCACCATCCTTTCCATCGCGCCTTTGCTGGGCGAGGCGATGTTGCGCATCAATAACCACCAGAGCGTCACCTCACTCTTCAAGATCAAGGGATTTTAAGGCTCCCTGACTTGAAATCTTTCCAAGTTTGGAAAGATTATTTTTGAATAAATCGTGCCCTTGGCGCGTCAAAACCCGGTGATGACATCATTTATTCACATGAAGAAATCGATTGATTCTGGAAAATTGAATGTGTGGCAACGCGGAACAGGCATCTGCCTGCTCCTTCTGGCATTTGGGGCAGCCCCGCTCCTGGGCGAGGAGTCCTTCCCGATGGACACCAGCCCGGTCGAGGATGGGACTTTGCCCAGCATCGCCAGCTATGCGGACACCCTTGAACCGGCGCGCTCGGCAGTGGTTTCCGTGACAACGGCGAGTATTGTCGAGATCATGCGCAATCGCGGCCGCAGCCCGATGGAGGAATTCCTGCGCCGCTACTACGGCCTCCCGGAGGATCCCCGCCGCCAGCAACCGGATGGTGAACGCCGTGAGCAGCGTGTTCCCAATGGGCTCGGTTCCGGTGTCATTATTTCCGAGGATGGTTACATTCTGACCAATAACCACGTTGTCTCCGACAATTCCGGTGAACCCGCGGACGAGATCACCGTCCACTTGGATGACGGACGTGAAGTGGAGGCAACCCTCGTTGGCCGTGACGAGCGGACCGATGTCGCCCTCCTGAAGATTGAGGAGAGTGGCTTGCCCTTCATTACAATGGCGGACAGCAACCAGCTGCGGGTCGGTGACATTGTCTTTGCTATCGGGAATCCGCTGGGGGTGGGGCAGACCAGTACCATGGGTATTGTCTCCGCAACTGAACGGACCAACCTTGGCCTGCTAGGCAACCAAGGCTACGAGAACTTTATCCAAACCGATGCGGCCATTAACCGCGGTAATTCCGGCGGGGCCCTTGTCGATGCCAAGGGACGCCTTGTCGGCATCAACACCGCCATCTTCTCCCAGACTGGGGGGAACATCGGAATCGGTTTTGCCATCCCGTCCCGACTGGCTCGTACGGTTGTGCTGGAGCTGATTGATAGCGGCCGCGTCCGCCGCGGTTATCTAGGCGTTTCCATCAGCGACCTCAATCTGGACATGGCGGAGGCCTTTGGCCTTGAGTCCACAGAAGGTGCGCTTGTCGAAGCGGTCCAGGAATCCACCCCGGCTGCCCGAGCTGGCATGGAACGGGGAGACATCATCACCCACATTGAAGGTGAGGTTGTTGAGTCCGTGGCTGATTTGCGCCTGAAGGTGGCCTCGATGCGTCCGGGAACAGAGATTAATATCAGCATCCTGAGGGATGGTGAGGAGGAGAATTTGGTAGTCACCCTGGGCAGTCTTGATGACCCGACAGCAGTCGTGACCGGGGAAGATTCCCCGCTTGATGGCGTCGGCCTTGAGCCGCTCACTCCAGCTTCCGCTGAGGAATGGAACGTCGATGAGGAATCCGGCATTATCGTGACGGAGGTCAACCCGCGATCGCCCTTTGCCCAGATCCTGGCCAGTGGCATGGTTATCCTGGAGGTCAACGACGAGGCTGTCTCGACCATCGGTGAACTGAATGCCAACCTGCGCCCAGGCAGGGTCAACAAGCTGTGGGTATCCTTCCGGGGCAACCGTGGTTACCTCGCCTTGCGGATTCCCTGAGTTTAGTTGCTGCCGAGCAGATCGAGGCGCCTGAGGAGTGCATCCGGATCCGGATCGCGGCCCATGAAGTCGCGGAACAAGACCGCCGGGTCCTTGGCGTTGCCCATGGCCAGGACTGACTTGCGGAAGGCCAGTCCTGTTTCCTGGTTGAGGATACCTTCATCGGCAAACCGGGTAAAGGCGTCCGCGTCGAGGACTTCGGCCCACTTGTAGCTGTAGTAGCCGGCGGCATATCCGGTAGCATCGCTGAACAGGTGGCCAAAGGAGCGGATTCCGCTGTTCAACTCAACGTTGACCGGCGGGAGGTAGCCTTCAAGGGAGTCCTTGATAAAGGCATCCATGTCGGCACCGTTGGCGGGATCGAACTCCATGTGCAGGGCGAGGTCCATTTTACCGAGGGAGAGCTGACGCATCTGCATGCGCGCAGCGCCCAGGTTACGGCACTTCTTCATCTTTTGGAAAAGGTCCTCCGGGATGGTCTCACCGGTTTCGTAATGACGGGCAAAAAGGTCCAGGCTCTCGCGCTCCCAGCACCAGTTCTCCATGATCTGGGAGGGCAGTTCGACAAAGTCCCAGGCGACATTGACACCCGCCAGGCTGGGGATTTTTACCTCGCTGAGCAGGTGGTGCAGGAGATGGCCGAACTCGTGGAAGACGGTCTCGACATCACTGTGGTTAAGCAAGGCCGGCTTGTCCCCGACGGGTGGTGTGAGGTTCCCGGCAATCTGCCCCAGATGCGGGCTCAGGGTGCCGTCTTCCATCGGTTCACCGGTGATCATGAAAGACATCCAAGCACCGCTGCGCTTGGATTCGCGCGGGTACCAGTCGGTGTAGAAAGAGCCAAGATGGCGCCCGTCGGCGGAATCATGAATGGCAAACAACTGGACCTCCGGATGCCAGGTGTCTGGCTTGGGATCGGTGACTTCCTTGACGGTGATCCCGAAGATGCGTTCCACTAGCTTGAACATACCGGTCATGACCGATTCCATGGGGAAGTAGGGCCGCAGGACCTCCTCGTCGAAGTCATAGTGTTCCTTGCGCCGCTTTTCACTCCAGTAGGCGACCTCCCACTGGTTCAGGGGGGCTGGTTCACCACCGGTATGGGCAGCCTTGAATTCCTGCAGCTCCTCGATTTCGCGGTCAAATGCCGGTTTGGTCTTTTGCTGCAGGTCCTCGACAAAGGACAAGGCACGCTGGCCGGACTTGGCCATGCGCCGGGAGAGGACCCAGTCGGGGAAAATGTCCTTGCCGAGCAGGTTCGCCTTTTCCTTCCGCAGCGCGAGAATGTCCCGGATCAGGGGTTCGTTCTCAAATTTCCCGGAGTGCCCGACATCAAGGTACGCCTCCAGCAATTCCCGTCGCAATCCGTCATCATCGACAAACCGCATCACCGGGATAAAGGAAGGGGCTTGCAGGGTGAAGCGGTACTTGGGCTCCTCCTCGGTCCCGATGCCTTTCTTGAGGGCATCGAGGCGGGCACCTTCAACGAAGGATTCCGGGAGGCCGGTCAGCTCCTCCACCGAGTCGACAATCCGCTCATACGCATTGGTCGAGTCGAGGACATTGTCGGAGAAAGTCTTGGTCTTTTCGGCGAGGATGGACTCGATCTCGCGAAGGCGATCGCGCGTCACATCCGGCAGGTTGGCTCCGGAGTCCTCGAAGTCATGAAGTGTTTCCTCAACAAAGCGGGCTTCGACAGAGTCAAGCGCCTTGGCCGCATCGGTAGCGGCGAAATTCTTCAGTTTCCGGTACAGGTCCTGGTCGAGGGGGATGTCCGCGAAGAAGGCACTGACCTTTGGCAGAGCCGCCAGGTGGGCCGCCCGCAATTCAGCATGATCGTTGACCGCTGTCAGGTGGTTTACCTTGTGCCAGGGTTCGGAAACCTTGTCGGTGGCCTTTTCCAAGGCAACAAAGGTGTTCTCGAATGTTTCTTCGCCATCAGGGATGGCCTTGATGGCCTCAAGGCCGGCTGAACCTTGTCGGATGGCCTCATCCATACCGGGTTCCACGAGGTCAGCGGTCAGCTTCGACCAAGGGACGGAAAAGCTGTTGTCGAGTAGTAGGTTTTCAGAATGCATGCCTATATCGAATCACGGAAAGTGGATGCGGCAAGAACAAGGCCAAATTTCTCACCATGAAGTCCCTGATTAAGTCTGGAAATTTCCTCAGGGGTTTCCAAGGATGAGAGAATGAACGAGTCCAAAGCCCTCATTTACAAGGAATACGGCCTTCCGTCGACGGTGATTGACGTGGAGACACGACCGGTGCCGGATCCGGGACCTGGCGAAGTCCTGCTCCAGGTCTTGGCGGCCCCTGTCCATCCGTCGGATTTCGGGATGATCCTTGGTAAATATGGCCAGCTGAAGGAACTCCCAGCCATTGCTGGACGCGAGGGCGTGGCTGTTGTCAAGGCCGCCGGAGAGGGCGTTACGGAATTCCAGCCCGGAGACCGGGTGGTCGTGCCCAAGGAAATGGGCTCCTGGCAGACCTGCGGGATTGTCCCGGCAGAGGGCCTGTTCCGTGTTCCGGCGGACATTCCCGTGGAAATGGCGGCCATGGTCATGGTCAATCCCCCGACGGCCTGGCGCCTGCTGCGGGATTCCGGCCTCGCCAGCGGGGATTGGGTCATCCAGAACGCGGCCAATTCCGCGGTTGGCCTGCATGTCATTGAAATGGCTCATCACCTTGGCCTGAAGACGATCAATGTCGTTCGTCGGGAGGAGCTGGTCGAACCGTTGCTCAAGCTCGGGGCGGACCACGTTGTCCTTGAGGATTCCGGCTACGAGAAGCGGATCAAGGAATTAACCGGCGGTCAGCCGGTCAAGCTGGCCTTGAATTCCGTGGGAGGGGAAAGTGCCATCCACCTGGTCAATGCCCTTTCACCGGGTGGTATCCACATCACCTTCGGGGCGATGCAGTTCGAGGCGGTCCGCTTTCCAACCCGGGCCTTGATTTTCAATGATGTCCACATGAAGGGATTCTGGATGGACAAATGGTTCCGCAGTCATTCGCAACCCCGCATCCAGATCATGTACGACAAGATTTTCGACTTGATGCGGAAGGGAATCGTCTCTCCCTCGGTTGACTCAACCTATCCAATTGAGGATTTCAAGCAGGCCTTTGAGCGTGCCGGGCAGCCACGCCTGGGCAAGGTGCTCTTCACGTTCGAGGCCTGATTTTCCAGATGGATCTGCTCAGTCTGCCAGACTTTACCCGCGAGGCCTTGGCGGAAATGGGGGGCTGGACCGCCTTGCGCAGTGCCCGGACCCTCTTTGAAGCGGGGGCCGTGCAGTCCGTTAACTGGGAGAAGCCAGTGCTCAGCGGGACTGTCCGGGAAGGGGAGACCGTCTACGAGCCGAAGCTCGATTTGCGTTCCATGACCTTCGTGCGCAACCGGTGCAGCTGCCGTACCGGCCGAAGCGGACAAGTCTGTCCCCATGCCCTTGCCCTCTGCCTGGCGGCCCGCCGGATGGAGCAGGCAACGCCTGCGGCCAGCGCTCCGGAGCGGCCACGCACAGGAGCGAACCGGGTTCTGCTACCGCAAAACTGGATGGTGGTGGATGGGTCCCCAAAGTACCTCTCCATCATGCTGCGGGAGAAAAACCACCCGCAATACAGCCGTCTGGTGGACTGGTTGCGGGCGGAAGGTTTCCGACATGAGCCCAGCAACGGGAAATGGTGGCTCCGGGACCAGCACAAGGTACTGAACTTCCTGGCCCTCAACCGGCAGAGGCTGGAGACGGACTACGATGTCGGCTTCACGGAAGGTTTCCAGGAGCGCACCCGCATGATTCAGCCGGTTAAACTGGACTGCCAGGCGCAGAAGCAACGGAACGGCTATACCCTGCGAATGGAACTGCAGGCCGGTGACACCGATATCCGCGACATCCGTCATGCGCTTGTAACGGGCCGTCACTACATCATTCAGGACGATAAGGTTTACCTGGTGGAGAAGAGCACCCTCGATCGACTGGCCTCAGCCAGCCGATCCCTTGGGGGCGATCCGGAACTGCCCATGAGCGGCATCTTCCAAATGGATGTTCCCGGGGCCAATCTCGCCGACACGGCCAGTGTCCTCGAAGATCTGGAGATCGAGGCCGAGTTGCCGGCTGACTGGACGGAGCGCAGTGCCGCCATCCGGGAGGTCGGGCGGCTTCAGGCGCCGCCAATCCCGGAAGCCACAGCGGCTAAATTCCGTGCTTACCAGTTGATTGGAACCGCCTGGTTGTGGCACCTATATCGCAACCGCCTCGGCGGAATCCTCGCTGATGAAATGGGCTTGGGCAAAACCATCCAGGCTATCGGACTCATCCTGAGTTGGAAAGGGGCAGGGGAGTGTAATGGACCGGTTCTTGTGGTTGCTCCCGCCAGTCTGCTGGGAAACTGGCAGCGCGAGCTCGCCACCTGGGCGCCAGAATTGAGCGTCTACTTGCATCATGGTCCCGGGCGCTTGACGGAATTCTGGCCAGACGACAAAGAGCCGGATGTTTGCCTCACCTCCTACAGCACCTTGCGTAATGACCAGACGCTTTTTGGCGGGGAGGGCTTCTCCTTCGCGATCGCGGACGAGGCCCAACACGTCAAGAACCGCCGGACCCATGCTGCCCGGTCCCTGCGCAGTATTGATACCCCGGCCCGCTTTGTCCTCACCGGTACGCCCATCGAGAATTCCCTTGATGACCTCCGTTCGCTCTTTGAATTCTGCCTGCCGGGTTACCTCAAGCGTCCGCCCTCCGATTGCCGGGGTGAGGACCGGGCCTGGCATGACAAGCGCCATCTCGAGATGGCTGCTCCCTATATCCTCCGCCGGGGCAAGAAAATGGTCGCTCCGGAATTGCCGGACAAGATTGAACAGACCATCTGGTGCAGCCTTGAGGACAAGCAGCTCGCGTATTACCACGCCGTGCAGCAGAAGAGCCAGCAGGCGATGATGGAGATGGCCCAGTCGGGCGTATCCGAAAACCGGCTGCGGTTCGCCCTCCTGACGGAGCTCCTGCGTCTCCGTCAGGTCTGCGCCGATCCGGGACTGGTCAACCCGGAGTTCCCGCTCGAGGCCTCGGGCAAGTTTCTCGCCTTCCGGGAACTCCTCGAGGAGGCCATGGACGGCGGGCACCGCATCCTCGTCTTTTCCCAGTTCGTCAAACTCCTGAAACGTCTCCGGAAATGGCTCCAGGAGCAGGATATCCCGTCGGCCTACATTGATGGCTCGACCCGGGACCGGCTCGCGGTTTGCGATTCCTTCAACAACAATCCGGACATCCCCCTCTGCCTCATCTCCCTCAAGGCGGGAGGGACCGGACTCAACCTGACCGGTGCCGATACCGTGGTCCACTTCGACCCATGGTGGAATCCAGCGGTGGAAGACCAAGCCACCGACCGGGCGCACCGGATCGGCCAGGAACGGACGGTAACCAGTTACAAGCTGGTCACTGAAGGAACCGTAGAGGACAAGGTCCTTGGACTGCAGTTGCAGAAAGCCAGCCTATTACGGGAACTTCTGGACGAAAGTGCCGCCCAGTCGGCAAAGGTTGATCTTGATACCCTGAAGGCTTTAATGTCCTGAAAATGCGGATCGACTGGTATGTGTTCAGGGAGTGGCTGAAGGTCTTTATCATGACCTTGTTCGTGCTGTTCGGGCTGCTCATCATCAGCGATCTGCAGGACAACTTGCCGGACCTGCTCGGGTTCGGGGCCAGCAATGCAGAGATTTTGCGTTACTATGCCATCAAGCTGCCTTCCTTCGTGCCCATTGTTGTTCCCATGGGGTTCATGGTCTCGCTGCTTTTCAGTCTCGGGCAGTTTCACCGGAATCACGAGATAACGGCCATGCGGGCGGCCGGATTCAGCCTCTTCCGGATTACCCGCAGCCTTTGGGCATCTGGCCTCGTGCTCACTGTCATCCTCTTCCAAATGAACGCCCGGATCATTCCCTGGTCGGTCGAGGAGGCCCGGCAGATCTGGAACGATTATGCCTACAGCAAGGCACTGCAGGAGGAGGCCAATGAGGAAGTGGGCCTGCTCTACAATCTGACCTTCTTCAACCGTCGGGACGGCCGTCTGTGGTTCCTGAACCGCTTCAACGAGTACAACTACCGCGGGTTTGGCATCACCATCTCCGAATTGAATCCGGAAAACGGGCAGGAGCTGCGGCGCATTGCCGCCAACCGGGGCTACTATGATGACTTGAACGGTGGCTGGACCTTCAATGAGGGACGGGAGACAACCTTTGATGAAAGCAGTGGCGATCCTGTTCGCAGTTTGCCTTTTGACCAGTTGCACATGGCCGGGTTCACGGAGGATCCCGACTTGATGAAGGCCCTCGAAAAGCGTCCCAAGGACCTCTCCCTGAGCGAGCTCAAGACGGTGGTTGATTACCTTCGTCCAGCGGAGGATCCCCGCCTGGCCACTTATGCCGTGACCTTCTATGATCGGCTCTTCAGTCCAGTCAGCTGCCTGATCATCCTCGGACTGGCGATTCCTTTTTCGGTTACAGGGGTGAGGACCAACCCATTTGTCGGAGTCAGTAAGGCGATGGGCCTGCTATTCCTTTATTACATCCTTCTCAATGTGGCCCAGTTTGCCGGGACCAGCGGGTTCAACCCGCTGTTGGCGGCTTCGTTGCCAAATGTCGCGGCTTTTGCCCTCATTGGATGGTACTTTATTAAACTGCAACATCCATGATGAAGCTTGTCTTGAAAAAGGAAGCCGCGCGGGCCCGTGTCCGCAATGGCCATCCGTGGCTTTTTGTGAACGAGGTCGAGGCGGTACCGGATGCCTCCTTTGATGGCAAGGCACTGGCCCTTGAGGATGCCCGTGGTCGTCATCTCGGTATGGGCATTGTCAATACACAATCCCAAATCCTCTGGCGGCGCTACAATAAGGACAAGGAGGCCTGGGGTCCTGAGTTCTGGGCCAAAGCTCTCGAGCGGGCAAACCACAACCGCGAGGAGGAACCCTTTCGTCGTCTGGTCTGGTCGGAAGCTGATGACCTTCCCGGTTTGGTTGTAGACCAATTCGGCGATGTCCTTGTTGTTCAGGCCCTGACCAAGGCAATTGATCTTGCGCTCAAGGAGTTGCTGCCACTTTTGCAGGAACAGTATTCCCCGCGGGAGATTCTTGTCCGTAACGATGCACCCAGTCGGCGGCGGGAGGGTCTTGAGCTGGAGAGCTACACTGTCAGCGGCAAGCCGCTACCGGCGTTCTGGGCGGAAATCTATAACGTGCATTATCACCTCGACCTCGACAAGGCACAGAAAACGGGATTCTACCTGGACCAGCGACAGGAACACTTCAAGGTGGCCACCTTTGCTTCCGGATGGCGGGTTCTTGATGCCTTCTGCAACCAAGGTGCCTTTGCCATCAATTGTGCCCTCGCTGGCGCTCGGGAAGTCATTGCCATTGACAGCTCAGCGGAGGCTATTGAACAGGGGCGGAAAAATGCTGCCAAAAACGATGTCTCCGTGGAATTCAGGGAGGAGAACGTCTTTGACTATTTCACTGCCAACCGGGAGGAGCGCTTTGACCTGGTTATCCTCGATCCACCCTCCTTTGCTCCCAACCGGCGATCGGTCAAGGGTGCCCTCAAGGGATACAAGGAGCTCCACGTTCGCGCATTCCGGTCGCTCAATGCCGGCGGCATTCTTGCTACCTATTGTTGCTCCCATCATGTCTCCCGGAGCCTTTTCCGGGAGGTCATTGAGCAAGCCGCGGCCGACACGCGGAGCAAGGTCCAGGTTCTTTACGAAACCGGCCAACCGATGGACCATCCGGTCCTGCTGAATTTTCCGGAATCGGAGTATCTCAAGGGATTTATCCTGAGAATGCAGGATTGACCTTACCAGAAGAAGGTCATTACCCGGGGGTCCAGGTGTTTCTTTGAGCGTGACGGATAGAGGGTTCGCCACACCGTGGCGTAATTTTCCCATGGTCCCCGGATTTCGTTGTCCACCAATGGTTCCGGGCAAGTGTCATCAGGTGAAGGAACATCCATTTTCAATCGCTCCCTGAAGACGGCATGGCCGTAAGGGAATGCATAGTGCAAAAGCCGTCTTTCCAGATGATTGCCCAGGGCAGGGAGATCCGTCTCGCTGAAGCGGGGATTTCGCTTATTGAAAAACTCCAGCGCCACGATGGCCCGCTCCAGTTCAATGGTCGCCTTCCAGAGCGAATCCCTAACCTTTACCGCCGCGGCAGTGCCATAGCCCGTCCATCCGCAAGGGCCCATCCTCCAGCAGAGGACTACCGCAGCTTCGGAGATCGGGTTGTTGATCCGGACAGCCGAAAATCCAGGTACCTTAGTTTCCAATGGCTGATGCTCCAGGCAGCGATTCCACCACTGGACGAGGCAGTACCGTTCCTCGGCCTCAAGCCGCGCCCGTTCGCGGGCTGATCCCTTGAAGAGTCCAGGGAAGGCCGCAATGCCGCTTGTTGTGTCATCATCCTGGAACCCATGGGATGCGTGTTGGCCCTGCTGGCAGATATAGTGGAAGGCCCACCGTTCCAGTGCTTCCGAGATAGCCTTGTGCCGCGCTACCATTGGGGAGGCGTCGGTCCCGGTCCCGTCAGCGTTGGCAAAGACTTGGTTCTCCCCCTGCCTGAGGTTCAAGTACCGGGATAAGTAAGCGCTGGCCTGCTGGAGCTGTCTTCCCTGGATGGTGACAGGACCGTGCTCAAGGTACTCAATGGGGCCGCCATGGCAATTGAGGACTTTGCTGTATCGCAGGGGCGCAAGGCTCAACATGAGGTGCTCCAGCCAGTTGATGAAAACATTCCTGTAGCGGACTGTCCGCTACTTGCGCTTGTTTGAACCGCAGGGCAGGGTCCCGAGTGCGGGCGAATCGCTGGAAGGATCGGGAATCAACCTGGACTCGCTTTCCAGTTCATCAAATGCCTCCGCAGCCTTGACGAACCCACAGCTTAAAAGCAATGTGGCTGCCACATGAAGAATGATTCTGGGTATGCGTATTCTGCTCATGTGTTCAGGAATAATTCCGGTGCTACCTAAATTCGACTAAAGGACCTCCTTGAATTCAAGTACTTTTTTTCCTTTACATGGCTGGACGATGCGGGCCCACTTGCTTTCGGTCTTCCTGGTTGCTGCGGTAGCTTCTCTCCTGGAGGCCTCCATGGAGCGGTTTTTCCACTACGGTGAGCCGCTGGTGCAGGATCTGGGTATTGATGGATCCAAAGAAGGGGGGTATATTTGGAATATTGTCTGGGACGACCTGGGGGTGGCCTATCTTGGCCGGGATACCCTCTGGCGCTGGGATGGGACCAACATGAGGCAACTGGGACCGGATCACCTGGTCGAACTCAAGGGAATGTGTTTCGATGCCCAAGGCAGGCTGTGGTTGGGAAGTTTCAATGAGATTGGGGTCTTCGATCCCCGTACCTTGAGGTATGATTCCCGACTGGACTGGATTCCGCGGGAAAAACAGGCTTTCGGACAAGTATGGGACCTTCACCACGACGGGGAGTTCCTTTGGGTTGCCACGGACCATCAACTCTTCCGGGTCGGGGAAGACAGCTTCAGCGACTGGTCATTTCCCGGGGACCATCGGGTCATCTTCCACTTTCTTGAGTCAGGCACTTATGCGCACCAGGTTGGTGTCGGCCTTTGGCGATTGCAGGACAGTGAGATGCACTTGCTTTGTGATGATTCCCAACTGGCCGAACGCAGCGTCCTCTATCTTGAGGATCAGCCTGATGGAACGTTGATGGCCGTCTCCGGGAGTGGGGTGTTCTATTACCATGAGAATTATATACCATCACTAATTAAGAATCAGTTTCCGTCACATATTTCACTAAGTGGGGTATGTGAAATATCTAGAGATCATTGGCTTTTAGGTACCCTAAGTGATGGCATCTTCGAGTTAACCAAAGAGGGTCAGGAATTCTCGCTTAGGAAAAGCAAGTCTCAGAGAGAACAGATAAGTATAATCAAATTACTGACCGATCCCCACGGAGAACTATGGCTTGTTGATTTAGATTCTGTTCAGATCGTTGATTTTTCATTCCTAATAACTCTGCTTAAAGGACCGGAAGATTTCCCCTCAGGGACAATTCGAGACATCAGTTTAATAAAAAGTTCTTTAGTACTTGGAATGGATACTGGAGTCTTTGAATTTAAGTCTAAAGATCTCAAAAACAATTGGATTCAGCACACCGAAAATGAATCCAAAAAGACTGTCGCTTTTGATGGCGCGATATATTTTGATGACTACGATCGGTTGATGGTTCTCAAGGACGGGAACCCGGAAGTATTGGCGGAGTTTGACCGGGAGATCCGCACGTTCACCCTGACCTCGCCGGACCGATTGGTTGTGGCCTTCAACGATCGGTTGGAGGCCTATCGCATCATCCCCGGTAGGGAATTGGAGCTGCTTGGGGAATACAGTACATTGAACGGGCTCGTTAAGCTGGAAGCCGATGCTACTGGACGGGTCTGGGGGTGGTCTCACCGCACGCCATTGCTGGAGGTCGTTGCTGATGGAATGGAGTTGAAAGTACATCGGTACGACACCGTTTCGGGAAGGGACCTGTTCAGCGAGGAGCATCAATTTGCGATAACTTCCGTGGGTCCGGTTCTGGTCTTTCATGACACATTGGCGCGTTACGCTGCAGGAAAGGGAATCTGGGAAGTGACGCCCTTTGACCCTGGACTGGGGCGATTGCAGGCCGTGGATTTCCGGATGGAGGCGAACAACCTGTCGGGCTGGCTGATCGTGCGGGATCCGATGACGGACAACAGCCTTCTTCTGGAAGTGAACTGGCCGGCAGACGGCGTAGTGGACTGGAGCATCCTGCCCTGGCCTGCGATGGATGAGATTGGTCCGGTCATGGATTTTGAATATGTGGATGGTCCGGAACCATACTTTGTCTTTGGCGGCCTGCGGGGAATCCTCATTGCACCGGTCGCGGTGTCGGAGCGCATTCCTGCACCAGGTAAGCCGGTTATTTGGGAGGGGTTGGCCGGCATACAACCCGCTGGTGACCGGGAAACGGAATTTGGTGCGGGCAATCTGCATTATTCCTTCAGTACCCCACGGGCCAGCTGGCACTATCCTGTGTGGTACCAGACGCGGATTAAGGGAATGGACCCTGACTGGACTCCCCCAAGTCCATTTGCCTTCAGGGATACCGGGCAACTGCTGGACGGCACGTTCGACTTTCAGGTACGGGCGGTAGATCCCTTTGGCCGGGTGGGCCCAATTGCCTCGGTCCGGTTGAAGGTTAATCCTCCCTGGAGCCGTACCGGATGGGCTTACCTCATTTACTTTGGCTGTATCTTGTTGCTGGTCGCATTTGGTGTTCGCTTCGCTATCCATCTGGAGCGCAACAAACAGCGCAAACTGGAGCGCCTCGTTGATGAAAGGACCCACGAATTGCGCCAGGCAAATGCCTTCAAGGACCTCTTGATTGCCAACTTGAGCCACGAAATCCGCAACCCGTTGAACGGAGTGATTGGCCTTATCCGTCAGTTGAAGGAGGATGCCCTGCCTCCTTTGAGCCATTTGAAGGCCCTTCGGCAGGCAGCGGACTACCTTCGCAACACAGTCGAGGGCGTACTGGACTTTTCCAAGATTCAATCGGGTCAGGTTGAGCTCAAGTTCAAGCCGGTCAATTTAAGACCTGTCCTCATGGGGCCCGTTGGTATCTACAGGTCCCAGGCTAAAGCAAAGGGGCTTGACCTTAAAGTCGACTTTGAAGTCGCGGATGAGTTGGTTGTCGTTACGGACGAACAGAAGATACAGCAAATCATGGGTAATCTTGTTTCCAATGCGATCAAGTTCACCGAGGCGGGTACCGTATCGGTCGAGGTCCGGTTGGAAGTGGAGGAGCTGGAGAGGGGCAACTTGACTATATGCGTCATGGATACAGGTCGTGGCATAGCCCCTGAAGACCATGACAAGATTTTCCAGGAATTCTACCAGAGCAAGGGACCCGCTCTAAAGACTCCCGGCACAGGTCTTGGTCTGGCACTAGTTCGGCAGTATGCGGAGCTCTTGCAGGGAACTGTCAGCCTGGAGTCCACATTAGGGGAAGGTTCCTCCTTTACGGTGTCGCTTCCGGTTTCCGTGGCCGCATTCGGATCTGACAACGGTGAAGCAGACCTCCCCGGGGCAGCTTTGAACCTCTCTGTCCTGGTCATTGAGGATACCGATTACAACCGACTCTTTATGGAGGACTTGCTTGTCGAGCGCGGGTGCCGGGTTGACCTTGCCGAAGATGGAAATACCGGATTACAGATGGCGCTAAAAGGTCAGTATGACCTCATCTTCCTTGATTGGGAATTGCCAGGAATGAATGGTGTGGAGATTACCCGGGAGCTGCGGGCGAATCAGCAATTCGATCAATCCACACTGCTGGTGGGACTGACAGCCTTTGCCACGGAGGACAGGCGCCGGGCTGGACTGGAGGCGGGTATGAGTGCTTTCCTGGTCAAGCCGCTGGAACTTCGCGATCTTTACAGGGTCCTCGAGACAAGATACCCGGGTTTGAAGGATGTTATAAAGGGAGCTCTGGAATCCGAAGATACGCAGACAGGGGCAGGAAACAGCGGTGAGTCCTTGATCGCAGGCAGGGGACTCCTGGCTGAGATGTCGGCTCACAAGGATTGGGACGACTTGAAGAACCGGTGGCTGGGAATTTTCAATGAGCACGTCCTCGAGGTTGCCCAGGCCATAGAAGGTGGCGACAGCGAGACCATTCGCCGCTACACCCACAAGCTGCTCGGGCATTTGCGCATGCTCCAAGCGGAACCCATCGCAGAACCCATCCAGCAGATGCTGGTTGCGGCTCATGGAGGAGATATGGAGCGTATCTGCCGGCACTGGGCCACGTTCAACGGTCGGCTGGAGGCATTCCGTGAGGCTTACAGGAAATTGTGATCCTCAATCGTGTACATGGTAGGTGTCCTGCAGCCCCATGCTAGGAAAGGCGGGCTTCCAGAATCCACATTCGTTGGCGTAGCGAATAAGTTCTGGCGTACTGTGGACGTCCAGTTTGCGGAAAAGATTCCGGCGATGGGTTTGAACGGAGCTTTCACTGAGTCCGAGGCCTTCGCCGATTTCGCGGTCAGATAATCCGGATCCAATGAGGGTGAGAACCTCCTGTTCCCGCTTGGTAAGGATCTTCTGGAAAGCCTTCGGGTCCGTGCGCAATTGATTCAGGACGGCCTGGATACTGGGGGAATAGTATCGCTGGCGCGCAAGGACTCCCTCGATCGCCTGCCGTAGCACGTCAACGGAGGCCTCCTTCTTGTCGATGAACGCCGGAAGGTGCTGCTTGTTTACCTGGTAAACGGTCTTGGGATCGGTTTCCGCCGAAAGGGCGATGATACGTAGCTTTGGCATTACGGCCAGCAACCGCCTTGCAACATGGATACCGGACAGCTTTGGAATCAGGATGTCGAGGATAACCAAATCTGGCTTCTCTCTCAAGATGAGCTCAAGGGCGGCTTCCCCATCCGTCGCGATACCGGCGATCTCAAATCCCATCTTGTCTCGCAACTGGTCAATCAGGAACTCCTGGAAAAGTATCTGGTCTTCAACGACAACCACCCTCATGGCACGCTCACCTTAGTTTCATTGCCCGGTATGTAAAGATTCCTTAATGGTCCCAGGGCATGCGAACGTCCTCACGGGTGAACGACCAGGGCTCGCTGATTTCCCACAGCTTCCCGGGATTGAGAATCCCGTTCGGATCAAGGGCCTCCTTGATGGCCCGCATGGCCCGGATTTCCGCTTCGGAATGTTGCAGCTGGAAGAAGGGAGACTTGGCCAGTCCAATCCCGTGCTCCCCGGAAATGGCCCCGCCCAGGTCGATGACTTTCTCCATCAGTTCCTGCAAGGCGGTGCGAGCCGTGGCGGAAACTTCCGCATCTGTTTCATTATACATGATATGGACATGGAAATTGCCATCCGCGGCATGTCCGAAAGTCGGGGTGGGGAGGCCGGTTTGATGATGGATATCGTGCACAAATTGCAGCAGGTCGAGCTGGGCGTCAAAGGGCACCACAACATCCTCATTGAGCTTGCGGGTTCCGAGCTCAAACATGGCCTGGGAACAGGAACGACGTACTTTCCAGAGCAACTCAACGGTTTCCTCCTCAATGGCCGTGGTGTAGTCTCCCGTTCGATCGGCCACCAGGGCCGTTACGGCATCCAGTTGCTCGCGGACTTCGTTTGGACGACCATCCACTTCAATGAGCAGAAGCGCCGCCTCTTTTCCGGACAGGCGGTATTTGTTGAGGCAATCAGGCAGGTCATCCAGAAGGTGGGGGGATTTGCGCTTCCAGAATGAGAAAGTGCAGGCCACTGTCTGGGTATCGAGAAATTCAAGTGCGGAAGGAGTCTGGCCCACCCGAAGAAGCTCCTGCGAGCATTCGAGTGCCTCGCGGTCAGACCCGAAGACGGCCAGGCAGGTAGCGCTGGCGGGGGGACGGGGAATCAATTTGAGGACAGCCCCCGTTATGATCCCAAGGGTTCCTTCCGATCCAATCCAGAGGTCCCGCAGGTTGTAACCCGCGGAAAACTTGCGCAGATTACCGGCCCAACGGACAAACTCCCCGGTGGGCAGGCATCCTTCAAGGGAAAGGACGTAATCCCGGGTCACCCCGTACTTGGCCCCGCGCATGCCACCGGCGTTGGTGGCGATCGTCCCGCCGACCGTGGCGTAGGCCTTGGAGCCGGGGTCCGGCGGGTAGGCAAGATTGTGCCGGGCGGCGGCTTCATCCAGCTCGGCTAGGGTGACCCCTGGCTGGACATAGGCCATTCGGGCCACAGGATCGATGTGGAGCTGCTTCCAGCCAGACATGTCGAGCACCCATCCCCCTGGTGCAGGGGAGGTGGCCCCGGTGGTCGCTGATCCGGCCCCGCGGGTGGTCACGGCGATCCCATGGGAGTTGGCCAGGCGCAGAACGGTATCCACGGCCTCCTCATCCCGGGGCCGGATGCATGCCGAGGGCATCCGGCTGTAACGCAGGTTGTCCATGGAAACCGCATAGAGAACCTCCGGGTCGGTAATGACCTGGCTGGTATCGAGGGCGGCCAGAAGGGCGTTGAGGGCTTTGTTGTCGGGATCCATGTCGGCGTTAAAGGGATGCCTTTAGCCTTGCCAGAGGCGGGTCCACTTCTACTGATAGGGAAAAGTTGAGAGAACTGTATGGAAAAAACACTTATTATTCTCAAGCCGGATGCCTTTGAAAAGCGGAAAGTGGGTGCGACCATCGCCCGCTTTGAGGATGCCGGCCTGTCTATCGTGGCCACCAAGATGATTGAGCTCAGCAGCGCCTTGCTGAAGGAGCACTATGCACACATTGCGGACAAGCCCTTTTTCCCGGAAATTGAGGGTTTCATGTCATCCATGCCCGTCATTGTCATGGTACTTGAAGGAAACTCGGCCATTGAACGCGTCCGTAACCTGGTCGGCCCGACCAACTCGCTTGCCGCCCCGGCCGGAACCATCCGCGGTGACTGGGGGACGAACATGATGCTCAATATCGTTCATGCTTCAGATGGTCCGGAGACGGCAGAGATGGAAATCAAGCGATTCTTCGCTGAGGGTGAGGTCTTCGCCTAATCGGCTACGCCCCACGCAGTGAGGTCTTCGCCTAACCGGCTACGCCCCACGCAGTGAGGTCTTCGGCTAATCGGCTACGCCTAACGGGCTAAATCTAGACCTGCGTGGATCCTCGGCGCGTTCCCTGTAACGTTGCCACTGCGTGTGCCGCTATGCCGGCACTCTGACCCAATGCCCCAATCCGTTCCTGGGTAGTGGCCTTGATGCCAATGTCGATTGGCTGCAGTTTGAGCTTTTTGGCCAGGACAGTTTTCATCCGGGCGACGTATGGCGCCACCTTGGGCTGTTCCGCAATCAGGGTGGCATCGATGTTAACCACCTTCATTCCGGCCTTTTTGGCCTCACGACGCGCCTGCTTGAGAATCTCAAGGGAGGAAATCCCGGCAATGGAGGGATCGGTATTGGGAAAGTAGTGCCCGATATCCGGCAGGCCACAGCCACCAAGAATGGCATCGGCAATGGCGTGGGTCAGGACATCGGCATCAGAGTGACCCTCCAGGCCGACATCTGAGTCAATCTCTACTCCGCCCAGGATGAGTGGAAGGCCCTCTTTAAGGCGGTGAATATCGTATCCGAGGCCGACCCGGACCTGGCTCTTTGATTCATCATTCATGGCGTCTTTTGAAAGGATGCTTTCCAGCAGGGCAAAATCTGCCGGGCGCGTCAGTTTCGGATTGGGGTGCTTGGATTCGACGAGGAAGACCGGTTCGCCAAGGGCTTCCACAGCCGCGATATCGTCTGTCACCTTGTTGTTAAGGCTGGCATGGGCCTTTTCGATAAGCTGCCGGGGAAAGGCCTGTGGCGTCTCCATGGCCCAGAGTTTGTCCCGGTCAAGCAAGGTACCATGTCCCGGGTTATCCACCGGTGAGCTTTCGAAACAGCGGATAGTATCGGTTACCCGGTGGGCAAGGCTGACGGCACAGCGCATGGCGAGGAGGCTTTTCCGGACAGCTTGGAGGGTATTCCGGGTGACCGCAGGCCGTGCACAATCATGGATGGTGACCCATTCGGCTCGACTGGGAACCATCTCTAGCCCGGCAGAGACGGAATCCTGCCGCTCGCTGCCACCGAGGGTAAAATAAACGGGCAGCTTCGTTTTCTCGGCCTTGATGATGGCTGCGAGTTCCTTCCGCTGGCGGTTGTCACGGGCCACAATGATGATACCGTCCTGAGTCCCACTGTTGGCGAAGGTGGAAAAGACATGTGCAAAAACGGGCCGGCCGGCCACCTCAACGAGGATTTTATCCTCCACGGAACTGCCCATGCGGGAACTCGATCCACCCGCCAGCAGGATTGCCACATGCTTCATTTCAATACCTTTGACTTGTTGAATGGTGAAAGCAAATACTGAATTACATGGTACCCGATAATGCCCCTGTGCGAATCAATTGCCCAGCCAAGGTGAATCTTTCCCTGGCTATTCTAGGCAAGCGGGACGATGGATTCCACAGCCTGCACAGTGTCGTGACCCAGGTCGGGCTGGCCGACTCCCTTGAGTTGCAGTGGGATGCCGATGGAACGCCAATAGAGGACACGCTGCTGATTGAGGGAGCTGAACTGCCGACGGAAGACAATACCGTCAGCACAGCGCTGCGGCATTTCCGGGAAGAAAGCGGATTCGACCAGGGGGCTTTCCGGGCCCGCTTGGTGAAGAAGATTCCTTCCGGTGCAGGTCTTGGTGGGGGCAGCAGCGACGGAGTTGGTGTATTCCGGGCCCTTCGGCAGCTTTTTGGGGATGCAGTTGCCGAAATTGACTGGGAGGCACTGGCTGGCCGTATTGGCAGTGATTGCCCGCTTTTCCTGAGGGATGAACCGGTCGTTATGGAGGGTCGGGGAGAGGCGATTCGGTCCCTTCCTGATGACCTGGCGGCGCGCTTCCGTGGGCGGCCGTTACTCCTCTTCAAGCCGCGTTTTTCCATTAATACCGGCGAAGCCTACCGTCGGTTGGCCGCGGGTGGGTACTATGGAGAGAGCCGCGGGATAAACCTGCTCGCTATCCGAGATGAAGCCATGAAATCGCGGCGGGCCAGGGTGGAAGAGCAGATGCGGGCCTGGGAAACAGGAACGGATCCCCTGCCGCCTCGATGGAACGACTTTGAGCGGCTGGTAGAGGACTGGATGCCCAGTCTGGCGGTGGTCCTGTCCCGTCTGCGGGTCCTGCATGGCCTCGATGCCCGCCTGAGTGGTAGCGGGAGTGCGTGTTTTGTCTTTCCCAATGACCAGCCGTTTGATACGAAT
This sequence comes from Puniceicoccaceae bacterium, assembly GCA_040830765.1. Classification (GTDB taxonomy): domain Bacteria; phylum Verrucomicrobiota; class Verrucomicrobiia; order Opitutales; family Oceanipulchritudinaceae; genus Oceanipulchritudo. Next base: position 53,620 of record JBFOMH010000028.1, read on the forward strand.
GCTGTCCAGAAGGAGCTTGTTGAAGCATTCGGAGAACACTTCTGGATGCAGGAAACAACTATCAATTAAGGACTTGCATTAAGACGGACCCCTCTATGCCCTGTTGAGCTCCAGATTTGAACATGGCCACTGACAAACAGGAACAGATTTTCCAAGGCATCTCCGGTGCACCGGGTGTTGTCCATGGTCCCTTGGTCAGCTTCTACCAGGGTGAAGTCGAGGTTCCGCGCTATTCTGTCCCTCCCGAGCGGCGTGAGGAGGAGATTGCACGTTTTGAACAGGGCCTGATGGAAACCCGCCGCCAGATTTCCTCCATCCGGGCTGAAGTTGAGGAAAAGGTCGGAGAGGAGGAGGCTTCCATTTTCGATGCCCACCAGCTGGTGCTTGAGGACCGGGCCCTCATTGAGGATACCATTCGCGAGGTCGGGGAAACGGGATTCAACATCGAGTATTGTTTTCAGGAAGTCGCCAATCGCTATATTGAGGCCTTCAACCAAATTGATGACGAGTACATCAAGGAGCGGGTGAGCGATATCCGGGATGTTTCCAAGCGGTTGATATGCAATCTTTTAGGTCGCGATCATAAGACCCACGGATCGCATCATGGACTCGGGGAACATATCCTCATCTCCGTTGACCTGAGTCCTTCCGAAACGGCCTTGCTCAACGTCAAGGAAGTACTGGGAATCGTCACGGAACAGGGGAGTCGGACCAGCCATAGTGTTATCATGGCCCGTTCCCTCAGCATCCCCTGTGTGGTTGGTGTTCATGGTTTGCTGGAAGTGGCTGATTTCGGCGCGGAGATCCTTGTCGATGGCTACAAGGGGCTTGTTTACCTCAATCCCTCCCCGGAAACAATGGAGCGCTACGGGCGACTTGCTTCCGAGCAACGCCACGTTGAAGAGCTATTTGAGTCCGAACGCCTTTTGCCAAGTGAGACCCTGGACAAGTTTGAATACCACCTGCTCCTCAACGTTGAGGGGGTTGAAGACAAGGAGCAGATGCGCAACAGCGGGGCCACCGGGGTCGGTTTGTTCCGCACGGAGAATATATTCCTCTACGCAAGGCAATTTCCCGGAGAGGAGGAACAGTTCGCGATCTACAAGGAGTTGGTTGAGAACATCGGTGAACATCCAGTGACCATCCGGACCCTGGACCTGGGTGGGGATAAGAATCCACACAAGAGCCTGACGGGTTATCAGGAAGCAAATCCCTTCATGGGCTTCCGGGGCATTCGCTTTTGCCTGGAGCATACGGATGTATTCAAAGATCAACTACGAGCCATCCTGCGGGCCAGTCACTATGGCAAGATCAAGGTCCTCTATCCCATGATCTGCAGTGTGGCCGAGGTCAAGCAGTCGAACGCACTTTTGGAGGAGGCCAAGCAGGAACTGGAAGAACGCGGTATCCCTTATGACAAGGATATTGAGAAGGGAGCCATGATCGAGGTGCCAAGTGCGGCCGTCATCACGGACATGCTGGCCGACCACTGCGACTTCTTCAGTATCGGGACCAACGACTTGATGCAGTATCTGTTGGCCGTCGACCGTATCAATGACCGCATCGCCTATCTTTATGATCCAAGCCAGCCGTCGGTGGTGCGGACCTTGAACTTCATCTTCCAGCAAGGGAAGATGCGCAATGTTCCGGTCAGTGTCTGTGGCGAATTGGCTGGCGATCCCCTTTGGGCACCCCTGTTGATCGGTCTCGGCGCATCCGATTTGTCGGTATCAATGGGCTGTATTGCCAATATCAAGTATCTCATCCGGCGGATGCGGCTTCATGATGCCAAGCATCTGGCCATACGGATTCTTCGTTGTGACGAGCCGGAAGAAATTCAAAACGAGTTATCGACCTTCTATGAAACGGTCATGGGCGACACGCTCAAGGGCCTGAAGGAATACGATTGATTTAATCAGGCGGGCTTGATTCCGGTTGCCAGCAGGGTCTCAAAGTGCGGCTCCTGCGTCTCCTTGGAGACGGGATCCACATGGACCTCGGAAAAGCCACACTCCTTTATCCAGTGATAAAGGCGATTGGGAGAGAAGCCCAGCCAGCGATCGGCATACAACTCACGGGCTTTCTCGAACGTGTGCTGGTTAAGATCGAGAACAACCAGGCGTCCGCCTGGGCGGAGGATACGCCATGCTTCGGAAAGGGCGGTCTCCGGTTTGCCAGCATGATGGAGGGCCTGGCTGAGAAGGGCCAGATCCATGGAGGCATCCGGTAGGGGAACCTTTTCGATATCACCGAGTTTGTAGGTCAGGTTGCCGAAGCCGTGTTCCTTGGCCAGTTCCTTGCCCACCTTGACCATGGCGGCTGAGTTATCGATGCAAATGACGGACTTGGCCCGCCGGGCCAGCAGTTGCGCCAGAACGCCTTCCCCCGCACCCAGGTCAACGATGTCGATTTCCGGTGCCAGAAGCAGGAGCAGGTGACCAATGGCCTCCCATGAACGCCCCGGGCAGTACTGTTTGCCAAGCTTGCTGGCAACCATGTTGAAGTAAGCCTCGGATGCTGCCCGCCGCTTGCTCAGGACGCGGTCGAGGCTGCTGGCATCATCGCCAAAGGCGGGCATGGTTTCGGCAGCCTCGAGGGAGGCGTCAAAGATTTTCCGCAGGTGACCTTTGCGAGGGGGCTTGCAGGAATAGAAGCTTTTCTTTCCCTCCCTCCGGTCCTCGACGAGGCCTGCCTGGCGGAGCAAGGCAAGGTGGGAGGAGATACGGGATTGCCCCATATCCATGATTTCCTGCAACTCGACAACGGACAGCGGCTCGGACTGAAGCAAGGCCAGCAGGCGCAAACGGGTTGCGTCACTGAGGAGTTTGATCAACTCGACCGCGTCGGCCATTAATGGAGGTCCACCCAGCGCTGGATGTTCTTGACGGTCCAGGTTTCCTCGTGTCCGTCAATTTCCACCACAACCTCCTGGTCCTTTTCCTTGCCCATGAGGGCCTTGGCCATGGGGGTCTGGTAGGAAAGGACATTCTTTTCCGGGTCGCTGTCCCAGGCACCAAGGATGCTGTAGGTGACACGCTCGCCGCTGGAGGCAGCCTCGATGTCGACAACGCTACCGACACTGACCATGTCGTTGGTGGCATCCTCGAAGTCCGTCACGCGGGCCTTGTTGATGTCCACCTCGAGCTCGTTCTTCTGGGCCAGGAGGAGATCCTGTTCCTGTCGAGCCATCTTGTACTCGGCATTTTCGCGAAGGTCCCCGTGGCTCCGGGCCTCTGCGATTTCCTCCTTGTTGCGCGGAATTTTGACCTGGATGAGGTCCTCGTATTCCTTCTTGCGCTCATCGAAGCTGGACTGCGAGACAACCAGTTCCTCGGGAGCCTCGTCCTTGGGAGCGGACGGCTCGCCGCCCACGATGGACTGGATACTCGGATAAAGACGGATAAACCGGGCCAGAAGGGACTTTTTGGAGAGGTCTTCGAATCCCTGGTTCAGCATCAGGGTCTGGGCCAGGTCGTGGGCAGTCTCGTAAGTGCTTTCGGCCAGCAGGTCACCAATTAATTCCTGGTCATCGCTGACCAGATCGGCCAGCGGGATGCGGCGTGAACTGGTATTTTGAAGAGCCTCGTAATCGATGGCGTAGAAAATGGCACTGAGCAGTCGCGGTGTCATCAGAGGCGCCAGCATAGGTGCATACTTGCGGGAGGCACGATTCTTGAGAATCCATGTCAGCACGGGAGCCTTGAGGTTTTGTTCCACCAGCCAGCGTTCGAAAGTCTGGGTGATTTCCTCGGACTTCTTATGCTCCATGAGGAAATTGATGCACTCCACGGTCAATTTGCCGGAGCTGTTCTTCAGAAGGTCGAACGTCACGCGCTCCCACTGTTCAGGTGCACAACGCTCAATGAGATCGAGCAGGCGGCTGTAATGGGAGGCAGGAATCTGGCCGGCGAGGCTGGTCAGGTCCGTTGAATCGGCAATGATGGAAGCGGAAGTCGGTTCCAGGATTTCCACATCCGCATGAATAAAGCGGGCGAGGTCATTGCGGACCCAGATGCCGTAGAGCCGCTCACCCGGATTGAGCTGCTTGGTTTCAGCGAGGGAATTGGCCAGGTGGGAAAGGATGTCAGGAAGCTCCTCCTTGATGTCCTCATGCTTGACCGAGAGATCGACCAGTTTGCTGGCGAGACTGATTTTTTTCTTCGGGGCCTTGGTCTCGAAAAACTCATCGAGGACCTCCTCCTCGGCACGAACAGGCTCGTCCCGGAGGATAAAGGGCTCCGTCTTCTTGGTTGGGACAGCGACCCGCGGATCCTTGACGAGGGCCTTCTTGGCTTGCGTCCACCACTTCTTGAACTTGGCCGGTCCCATCAGGCGGCTGAGGATCGTCTCGATCTCAAGGGCCGTGGCGGATTGCTCGTTGGCCCGTTCCAGAACCTCGACAATGAGGTCGGCCGGGCGGCTCTTGATCATCTCCTCAATGGCTGGGGGATCCTTCTGGGCGCGGACAAGGATGTCGTCGTCATCCAGGATTTCCAGCTTGTCGACACAGAAAACGGGATCCATGGGATGGCCCTCCCGGCCGCTCTGGAAATCAATGATGAGGCGGTTTTCCCGCTCGTCATAGTCTTTAATCTGGCCCAGTCCCCATGCACGGTGGACGCAGTAGGCGCCGGTCTGCATGGATTCAAGCTTTGCCCGGGCACGCTTGAGACGTGGTGTCTTCTGGATTAGCAAGTCGATTGCTTCCTTGTTCATAAATGTCGCTGATTGAGGTGTTGTCCCTGAGCAGGCAATACACAAAGTCCCACGAAAGTGGGGATTTTCCGTGGTAATTCATGAATGTGTGCCCTATTTCGGACTCTTGATTAAGATTTTGTTAAAAAAGTGGACGTTGCAACCACGAATTTCATCTGACTAATAGTTGTAAGGAACTGGAAATGAGCAGCAAAGAGACATTGGGAAAGGGGGACTGGCGTGCGGCGGTGGAATTACTGGTTCGCTGGGAAAAAGGGGAGGGCCATCTGGATGACCTGCTGGAAACTTTCGAACCCGGCCGCCTGCGTTGGCTGGTGATGGAGGTATTCCGCCGCTGGCTGGTTATCGAGTCGCTGCTCGAGGGGCGGATGCGGCGTGAGCCTCGACCCAAGGTCCGGCAGTTGCTCCGGTTGGCGATTGGTGAATGCCTGGTCCATCGCGGGGAAACGGCCAAGGTGGTTCATAACGCCGGTGAGGTGGGCCGCATCCTCGGGCTGAGTTCAGCCGAGCGGGGCTTTATCAATGCTGTCCTGCGGGCCTGTTTGCGGGCAGGGTTGCCGGAGGAATCCGATTTGGAGGCGACCCATCCGGAATGGATGGTCAAGCGCTGGCGGGATCGTTTCGGGCAGGAAGCGACCGGGCGCCTTCTGGCCTGGAACCAGGAAGCAGGTGCTGTCTACGTCCACTCAACCAGTTGTCCGGCTTATGCTGAGGAGACCGAATGGGAAAAGTATTTCAGGGTCCGGCCTGGCAGCTTCCGTGAAGCCTTGCCGGATCTGGCTCAGGGCAAGGTCTATGTCCAGGATCCCTTTGCCCGCATTCCCGTAGAGCTGTTGGCTCCCCAGCCGGGTGAGAACATTCTGGACCTCTGTGCGGCCCCCGGAGGCAAGACACGGCTTATCGCCGGGGCCATGAAGGGAGAGGGCAGGATAACCGCGGTGGACCGTCCGGGTCCGCGCCTGGAGCGGCTGCGGGAAAATATTTCCCAGATCCCGGGTGCTACGGTCGCGGTGCATGCGGGGTCGGTGGAGACCCTTAACCTTCCGCCAGAAGCCGGTCCGGTAGACGCGGTCCTGATCGATGTACCGTGCAGCAACACGGGAGTCATGCAAAAGCGTCCCGATGTGAAGTTGCGACTCAGTGTTGGGGAAATCGATACCCAGGCGGAAAGCCAGCTCCAGCTGCTCGCCCACGCGGCTGACCTGGTGCGTCCCGGGGGTCGGCTGGTCTACAGTACCTGCAGCCTGGAGGCCGAGGAAAATGAAAATCTTCTTCACTCCTTTATTGAATCGACCAGCGGGTGGCGCTTGGAGAAATCGATTTTGAGCCGGCCGTGGGAGTGCCGGCATGATGGAGGTGGGGCTTTCTTGTTGACGAGAGTGAAGAGCCGGTGAAAAAACATAGGTGTTTCCTATGAAGGATCCCAAAGCGCTTTTCCCGTTTCTCTTTGCCTCAAGCTGGCTGGGAAACTTGTTGCTCACGATATTGGCGTTCTACCTCGCCTTCTCCCATGAGGGTCCTCTGACGCCATTGGTTTTCCTGACCGTTGCCTTGTGCATTCTGTCGGGAAACGCCCTGCCCATCGGGGTCTATATGATTCTGGTGCGCTGGCGGGCGGATGAACTGAAGGCAGAGTCGGCAGAAGCCACTCTGCGGGTGCGGGATGCGCTGGTCCGCTCCGAAGAGGTCATGGCCCGGCTCGATGAAGCCGAAGGGGCCTTGTCCAAGAGCACCCTCGTTGCCCGTCAGGTCCCAGAGCGCATCAAGGCCAGCTTTGAACAGGTGGATCAGCTGGCGGAAAAGCTGGAGACCCTCGAGCTCAACTCGTTCACAGAGGCGCTGGTCCGGCAGGAACAGGCAGTCAAGGAACTGAGCGAGCCATTGGAAGCCATCAAGACGGATGTGGGCTCGGTAACCACTGCCGCCACTTCCCTGAAAAAGGACATCAAGGGGGTCCCCGCGGCGCTGGAGAAGATCATGGCCGAAGTGGCCTCAAGGACCAGCGAGGGAGGCGAGTCTGAGATCGATGTCTCAGCCATGGAGCGACTCGACTTGGTTTTTGAAACCCTCGAAGGGATCCAGGATTCCCTTGATGGTCTCCTGCAACGCATGGCCGAACTGAGGTCCATCGCCCCGGAGCCGGAAGCAAAACCAAAACAACCGGAACCGGAGGATATAGAGGAAGAGGGGCCTGCAGAGACGGAGGAAGAACCAGAACAACCGGAGCCGGTAGAGGAAGCCCCGGAACCAGAGCCGGAGGAAGAGGAGGAGCTGGAAGAAGCAGAGGAAACGGCACCGGAGGAGGAACTGGACCAGCCAGATCCGGAACCCGAACCACAACCGGAGAAGAAGCCCACGAAAAAGGCGGCCCGAAAGGCTTCCAAGACGAAAAAGCCACCGGAGAAACAGATGATGCTCTCGGATGAGGACGCCAGCGGTGAGGACAGTTTTGCCTCAGATGGGAGGACCCGTCTCTTTGCCCATGCGATGATTGGAATGGCGAACAAACTCTATATCCGGGGCGACGAGCCCTGGCTTTCCTGGGACGATGGCCAACAAATGGAGCTGATCGGTATCGGGGAGTTTTCCTGGTCCATCGAAGACCTCAAGGAACCGATGGAGGTCACCTTGTTCCTCAACGATGAACTCGCCGCGGAAGGCAAGCCAATCACCCTGGAACCGGGTCAGACGGTGCGGGTCAATCCGAAGTTCCCGCAGCAGGATCCGTTTTAAGATTCTTCCGGACCCATCCACTTGAAGCCGACGAGGCAGATGTCATCCTCGAACTTGGGCTTGGTGGAGAAATTCTGGAGGTCGGAAAGAATGGCCTTCAATTGCAGGCTGACCGGCTGCCGGGCATATTCGGTGACGAATTCCGCCAAGCGGGTCTTTCCGTATTGCTCGTTGTCCGGGTTGCTGGTCTCGAAGATTCCGTCGCTGTAAAGCAGCACCACATCCCGGGGATCCAGATCCTGCTCTACGGTCAGGTATTCCATCTCCTCAAAGAGGGCGAGGGCAGGCGCGCGATGGGGATCATGAATGCTGGCTGACAGGTGGCACTTGCTGGAATAGCGAATGGGTCTGGGGTGGCCGGCGCTGCAAAAGCGGACATGGCCGCTCGCTGTATCGACTATCAGGTACAGTGCGGTAATGAACATCACATCCTTGGAGTTCTGGAAGATCGGGCAGATGCGCTGGTTGAGGTGGGTCATGAACTCTCCGGGATCGCTCTCGATGGGGGAGAGTTCCTCAATCAGGGAGCGGACGATGGCCGTGCCCAATGCGGCGCGAACGCCATGACCCATGACATCACAGAGGAAGACGCCAGCCTCGGTGGGCGAGATGCGCTTGATGGAACAGAGGTCACCCCCGACATATCCGCACGGTTCCGCATAGTGGGCAAATTCGATGTGGCTTTCCCCGTCGGCAGCGTTCTCTGGGAAGTCCGGATAGCTCTTCGGGAAAAAGGCTTTCTGCAATTCCCCGGCAACCCGCACATCCTCTTCCATTTCCTCCTGCAGGCGCTGGTTTTCAGAAGCATATTCGGCGGCCCGGAACTCGGCTTCCTTCTTGTCCGTGATATCACGGGAAATGCCAAAGGTTCCGATCACATTGCCATCCGGATCGCGCATGGGGACCTTTGTCGTGGAGACCCAGGTGACACTTCCGTCCGGCCAGGTTTCCTTTTCCTCGAGTCCGACGAGCGGTTCCCCGGTGGCGATGATATTCTCTTCATCCTCGAGGGCCTGCTGGGCGTGGTCCTCGGTGAAGACGTCGGCATCGGACTTGCCGATTGTGTCCTCCATGTCCTTGAAGCCGTGCTTGTGCATGCAACTGTCGTTGACCAGCAGGAAGCGTGACTTGCGGTCCTTGAAGTAGATCGAGTCGTTGATGTTCTCGAGGATGTTTTGCAGGTAGACTTTTGCCTCCTGCGGACTGAGGGACCATGTATGCTTTTTCAGCTTGGCCAGTCTTTTCAGGGGATTCTTCATCTGGAAGAGGAAAACTTATGACATTCCCGAAAATTCGCCAATATAAATATAGATTGGCTGCGTCGCGCCCCGCTTCACTTCGTTTCGCGGGGTATGCTTCGTTCTAGTCTCACTTCTGCATGGCTGTGCCATGCGAAGTTCGAAGAACGAAGCATGGTAGCAGGGGCCGGAATTGAACCGGCGACCTCAGGCTTATGAGTCCCACGCTCTAACCAACTGAGCTACCCTGCCACGTTAAGAGGAAGTTATCATAGGGCCCTTGTCGGCAAGTCAAGCCGCAATGGGTGAAAAAAACGGCCCCGCCGTGGAGGCGGAGCCGTGAAAAGGAACGTTAGTGATGAAATGGACAGGTTCCCTAGTTGGTCGGGACTTCCTCGATTGTCTTGAGGACACGACCGACAATCTTGTAGGGATCGCCCTGGGAATTCGGACGACGATCTTCCAGGTAACCCTTGTAGTCATTCTTGATGAAGCTATGGGGGACCCGGACGGAAGCGCCGCGGTCAGCAACACCCCAGGAGAATTTGTCGATGGACTGGGTCTCGTGGAGGCCGGTGAGGCGCAGATGGTTGTCCGGACCGTAGGCGGCGATGTGCTCGTCACGGTTCTTCTCGAAAGCATCCATGAGGGCCAGGAAGTAGTCCTTGCCGCCAACTTCACGCATGTGCTTGGTGGAGAAGTTGCAGTGCATTCCGGAACCATTCCAGTCACCGCTCAGCGGCTTGCAATGGTACTCAATCTGCACCCCGTACTTTTCGGTCAGGCGCTGGAGGAAGTAACGGGCAACCCAGATGTCGTCAGCGGCGCTCTTGGAGCCCTTGGCGAAGACCTGGAATTCCCACTGGCCCTTGGCCACTTCGGCGTTGATGCCTTCGTGGTTGATGCCGGCCTCGAGGCAGAGCTCAAGGTGCTCGTCGGCAATGGAGCGGGCGATGTCACCCACGTTTTCGTAGCCAACGCCGGTGTAGTACTTGCCCTGGGGACCCGGATAACCAAATTCCGGGAAACCGAGCGGGCGGCCTTCCTGCATCATGAAATATTCTTGTTCCAGACCAATCCAGGTGTCCGGATCGTCAAGGACCTTGGCCCGGAAATTGGACGGGTGGGGGTCACCGCTCGGGAGGTAAACCTCACAGAGGACGATGAACGCGTTATTGCGGCCGGCGTCCGGATAGAGCCGGACGGGCTTCAGGATACAATCCGAATCGCTACCTTCGGCCTGTTCGGTTGAACTGCCGTCAAAACCCCACTCAGGACAGTCGTCGACCGTCTTCGGAGCTTCGCTTACGATTTTGGTTTTCCCACGAAGATTCGGCTCCGGCACGTAGCCGTCGAGCCATACATACTCAAGCTTGTATTTCGCCATAATTTCGATTTATTTCAGGTGTCAGTTGATTAGGAGGGACCGGCCGGCGTGGCCAATCCGTTCCCGTGCGCAGGATCAACTGCACGTTTTGGGCCAAAATTTCAAGCAACATAAAAATTTTTCCGAATTCTCACCGCCTCGTGGAAATTGACCGATGCCAGAAGTAAAAGACTCCAAGCAAGCGACCGTGCATGTCGGGTATGATGGACGGGTACACAAGACTTTCCGTGGTCCATTGGCCCAACGACGCTTCCAGAACGAATTGCGGGTCCTGAAGTACCTTGAGCAGCAGAATTGTCCCTTTGTCCCGCGGGTATTGGAGCACGATGCGTCAAAATTGTACATGGTCACCACCAATGTCGGCTCGATCGTGGATAAAATTAGCCAGAGCAAATTAAACCACCTCTTCCAGGAGTTGGAGCAGTACGGGGTCAAGCACGACGATCCGTATGCCCGCAATGTCACTTACAATGCGGACATGGGCCGCTTCTGCCTCATCGACTTCGAGTTTGCCCGCATCATTGAGAGCGGGGAGGGCTTCACGCTTGAGGAGCTGGAGGAGCTCAACAAGGGCAAGAAGTACCTCAAGGCAATGGCTGAACTGGAGGCGATCGAGCAGGAGGCAAAGGAGGAAGAAAGACAAAGGTCAAAAGACAATGGAGCAACCGACAAGGCCCCGGGGCGAAAGGCGAAGGGCCTATGAGTTCCAGCGAGCGACCGTTGGCGTTTGACCATCATCCCGCAACCGACCTCCGCTGGTGGGGCCTGACGGACAAGGGTCCCTTCCGGAAGAACAACGAGGATGCTTTCCTGGCACTGACCTTTAATGCCACCGAAGTGCACTTGCTGGGCAAGGAGGGCGAGGCGGACTTTGATCTGGGAGACTTTGTCTTTGCGGTCAGCGATGGCATGGGCGGGGCCAATGCGGGTGAATTTGCCAGCCGCATCGCCGTCAGCGCCATTACCCAGCGCTTTCCGGGGCAGTTTCGAAGGGAGGATCCCAACGGGGACCATGTCCATGAGCGCGTCCTGAAATCCCTTTTCGAGCAGATCCATGCCGAGATGGTTGTCATGAGCCGGCATTACGAGGAGTGCGCTGGCATGGGAGCCACCCTCAGCATGCTCTGGCTCACCCCTTGGAAAGCTTATTTTTGCCATGCCGGCGACAGCCGTGTTTACCGGCTCAATAAGGACGGTCAATTGAAGCAGCTGACAGAAGACCACACCCATGTTGGTTGGCTGTTCCGGGAGGGGAAAATCTCTGAGCGCGAGGCCCGTTACCATGAGGGCCGCCACATGCTGCAGATGGTCCTCGGGGGCAAGCAGACCAACCTCGTTCCGCAGACCGGTTCGGTCGATATCAAGGAAGGGGACCGGTTTGTCCTCTGCACCGACGGTCTGATTGAAGGGCTTTGGGACAGTTCCATCGCCCGGCTCCTGACCAGCCCGCCGCCCCGCCTGGCAGAGGTTACTCCGGCACAGCGCCTCATGGACGAAGCCCTCTACGAGTCCGGCCGCGACAATACCACGGTCGTCGTGGTGGAATTCTAGATAATCTTAATCTTAGCCTTAATCTTAATCTTAATCTTGATCTTCCCCAACAGGCCGTGCAAAGGCGCAGGGATCAAGATCAAGATTAAGGCTAAGATTAGGATCGTATAAAAAGATTCCCGGTTGCCGTCTGCTGACACCAGGAGACATCCGACAACCGGGAATGGATGAGGGGAATAAACTTCCCTTCTCTGCCTTTGAGCAGGATGCGTGCCCTTTACGCGGTTAATTGTCTCAATAATTGGCTTGGATTTCCGGCCGGGGATTCCTAAGGTCTTAGGCCTATGGCCAAAAATATCTTATATGGACTATTATTTATGCTGATTTTAGCGGCAAATCCCTGTCAGGCCATCCTGGGCAAGCTGATGGACAAGGACGCTGAATCGGAGGAGGGGAAATCCCAGGTGGAACTGCCCGAGTACACGGGCATCAAGCATTCCCTGGCAGTGGTTGACTTTGACAATCCGCAGAACTGGTACTCGCAATATCGTCTGGGTGCCGCGTTGAGCATGATGCTGGAATCGGCCCTGTTTGAATCGGGTCGGTTCGTCATCGTTGAGCGTGAGCAACTGGGAAATGTCATTGCAGAGCAGGATTTGGCGGCGAGTGGCCGGGCTGCCCAGTCCGCGCAAGTGGCGCAGACGGGACTGATCCGGACGGCCAAGTATCTGGCCACGGGGACGGTGACGCGGGTTGATGAGCGGACCCAAGGCAGTGGAGCGGGTATCGGGTACAAGGGATTTCGCATCGGCGGTGGCGGCAATGAGTCGGAACTGGAAGTGGTGGTGAAGCTGATTGATTCAACGACCAGTCAGGTTTTGGCCAGCAAGCGGATCCTCGGCAAGGCTGGAGGCAGCAAACTCAATATCGGGTACTACAATCGAGGATTTGGCGGCGACTTAAGTGGATTTGCCGAGACACCGCTCTCGGAGGCCGCCCAGGATGCTATTTCGACGGCCGTGGCCTGGATTGCCACCGAAATGGAAGATTACGACATCACCGCCAACATCGTGACCGTGAAGAGTGATAACCTTATCATCATGAACCGGGGCGAGAACTATGGAGTCCAGATTGGGGATGTGTTCGTGGTCAGGGAGGCCGGGGAAATCCTTACCGATCCGGATACCGGGGAAGTCCTCGATATCTTTGAAGGGGAGGTAACGGGCAAGATTGAGGTCCATCGGGTGGCGGAGAAAATTGCCTATGCCAAGCTGGTCGATGGCGTTGCTCCCAGTCGGGGTGATGCGGTTGTCTATGACCGCTGAGACCACCAGCCAACAAGGAACAACAACATGAATCGGATTCTTCACAGCATTTGTCTCTCCTTGGTTCTCATGCCGGTATTGGTCAGTGGCAGGCCGACCATCGGGGTATCGGACTTTGGTACCCAGTATGGGCGGACCCTGCATCGGGTCGTCCCCAACATCATCACCGAGAACCTGATCAATTCCGGCCAGTTTGATTTCTACGAACGGGAAAAGCTGGGAACGCTCTTGCAGGAGCAGGGATTCCAGTCATCCGGCATGGTCGACCCGGCAACAGCCGTGACCTTGGGACGCCTGAGTGGTATCGACTATATCCTTACTGGCGAGATTGTCGACTTTGGCCGCGAGGTCCGGAATTTTTCGGGCTACGGGGTCCGTACCACAACGGTTGACTACCGGTTGGAAGTGGCGGTGCGGGTAATCGAGACGGAAACCGGCCGGGTGGTCTTCTCCAAGACCGAAATGGCCGAGGAGCGGCAGAACCAGGGATCGACCCGGGTGCTCGACACCACCATGGATGCCCGCTTGGGGCGTATTGTAGGTGACCAGCTGTCGCAGGCCCTGCTCAACAGCCCCGTCTTTGCCGCCCCTGAGGAAAAGCCGGCTCCGGAATCGGCCGTCATCCATATCACCTCCGAGCCCGCCAATGCCTCTGTCGAGATCGATGGGGTCTTCTACGGCAACGCCGGGGGCAGTTTTGAGCTACCGGCCGGCTTGCACCAAATCCGTATCAGCCTTCCCGGCTACGCGGTCTGGGACAAGAAGGTCATGGTCCGCGATGGAGCTTCCTTCCATGTTCCGCTCGTCCGGACTAGTGACATCCGGGTCGAGGTGGAGGAAAACACCAGCATTTCGACCAGCCAGCAGCCGTGACTCCATTTCCTCCTAATCTTATTCTTAGCCTTAATCTTAATCTTAATCCCTGCGCCTTTGCACGGCCTCCTTGGTAAAGATCAAGATTAAGGCTAAGATTAAGATAAAGGGATACTGGCGAAAATGGTGGGCGCGCGCAGATTCGAACTGCGGACCCCTACCGTGTGAAGATAGTGCTCTAACCAACTGAGCTACGCGCCCGTCACCTTGTGACAAGGGAAGAAAGACTAGGGATGCGGTTCCGAAATCGACAACGCAAAAATTCGGGAAAATCAATGCCGGACCACCGGGTGGGACTTGGTGTGGTCCTCGGAAGAAGCGGCTAGGTCACGGGCGTCGGCGAGGAAGTCGTTGATGTCCTGTTCGGTGGTATCCCATGAGCACATCAGGCGGCAGCCACCGGCACCGATGAAATCGTAGAACTGCCATCCGCGGGCGTAGAGGCCGGAGATGATCCGGTCCTCCATGCGGGCAAAAACGGCATTGGCCTCGCGGGGAAAGAGCACCTTGACACCGTCGATGGCGCTGAGCCCTGCTTCCAGCTGGGCGGCCCGGTCGTTGGCGTTGGCGGCGTGGCGAAGCCAGGCGCCATCCTTGAGGATGCCCAGCCAGGGCGCGCTGAGGTAGCGCATCTTGGAACAGAGCTGGCCGGCCTGCTTGCAACGAAATTCAAACTCCTTGGCCAGTTCCTTGTTGAAGAAGACGACGGCCTCCCCGATGGCGAGCCCGTTCTTGGTCCCGCCGAGGCAAAGGACATCCACCCCGGCCCGCCAGGTTATATCCTTTGGGGGGCAATTGAGGTGGGCGAGGGCATTGGCAAAGCGCGCGCCATCCATGTGAAGGTAGAGCCCCAGTCCATGCGTGATGGCCCCCAGTTGGCGCAGTTCGGCGGGGGAGTAGACCGTGCCCACTTCCGTGCTCTGGGTGATGCTGACCACCTTCGGTTTCGGGTAGTGGAGGTCGTTCCGGCGATGGACAACCGACTCCACGGCATCCGGGGCGACTTTGCCTCCGTCCCCCTCAACGAGCAGAATCTTGGAACCACCGGAGTAAAATTCCGGAGCGCCGCACTCATCGGTCTCCACGTGGGCCAGTTCGTGGCAAATGACACTGTGGTAGCTGCGGCAGAGGCTGGCCAGGGACATCGAGTTGGCGGCGGTTCCATTGAAGGCAAAGAAGACCTCGCACTCCGTCTCGAAGATCTCGCGAATGGCCTCGCAGGCCTTGGCCGTCCATTCGTCCGTCCCGTAGGCGGCCGAGTGGCCCTGGTTGGCCGCTTCCATGGCCTCCCATGCTTCGGGGCAAATGGGGGCGTTATTGTCGCTGGCGAGGTTTCTGGTTCGTGAAGGTTTCATCGGTTTGAAGCATATTTTGTCCTGACAATGAGCATTGCAAATTGATAAGGATCCTTAACAGTCGAACGTTTTAAGACCGTAAAGCATATGAGCGAACCAGACAACAGGTCCAAGAATTTTATCGAGGAAATCATTGAGGAAGATTTGGCCAGCGGAAAACACGAGACCATCGTGACCCGTTTCCCGCCCGAACCAAACGGCTACCTCCATGTCGGCCATGCGATGTCCATCTGCCTCAACGGAGGGCTGGCCCGGAAGTACAAGGGCCGTTTTCACCTGCGGTTTGACGACACAAACCCGGTGAAAGAAGAGACGGAATATGTCGAATCGATCATGGAGGACGTCAAGTGGCTGGGCATTGATTGGGGGGAGAATCTATTCTACGCATCCGATTACTTCGAGCAGCTCTACGAATGGGCCTGCCACCTGATCCACGAAGGCAAGGCTTATGTCGATGACTCGACCGCTGAGGAGATCCGCCGCATGCGGGGGAACCTGACCGAGCCCGGCGAGGAAAGCCCGTGGCGTAACCGTCCTGCGGAGGAGAGCATGGACCTCTTCGAACGCATGCGCAAAGGGGAGTTCAAGGATGGCGAGAAGGTCCTTCGGGCCCGTATCGACATGTCCCATCCCAACATCAACATGCGTGACCCTGTGCTTTACCGGATCGCCCACGCGCACCACCACCGGACCGGGGATAAATGGTGCATTTACCCGATGTATGACTTTGCCCATGGGCAGAGCGATGCCATCGAAGGCATCACACACAGCATCTGCACCCTGGAGTTTGAGGATCACCGCCCCCTTTACAACTGGTTCATTGAGAACCTGCCCGTTCCGAGCACGCCACGTCAGATCGAGTTTGCCCGCCTCAACACGACCTACATGGTCACCTCGAAGCGCAAGCTCCTGCAGCTGGTCAAGGAAGGCCATGTCAATGGCTGGGACGATCCCCGCATGCCAACGGTGAGTGGCATCCGGCGCCGCGGGTACACGCCCGAGGCTGTCCGTGAATTCTGTTCCCGGGTTGGCGTGGCCAAGCGCAACAAAATCAATGACCTCGCCCTGATGGAGTTTTGTCTCCGGCAAGACCTCGAGGAAAAGGCGCTGCGCCGGATTGCGGTTCTCGATCCGGTCAAGGTGGTCATCACCAACCTTCCCGAGGATGCCCGGGAGACCTACAAGGGACCGAATCATCCCGGAAATCCGGATATGGGCGAACGCGAAGTCGTCCTGACACGGGAGATCTACATCGAACGGGCCGACTTCATGGAGGATCCACCCAAGAAGTATTTCCGCCTCGCCCCCGGGCAGGAGGTGCGGTTGCGCTATGCCTGCTACATCACCGCTACAGACGTCATCAAGGACGCCGATGGACAAATTACGGAAATCCATGCCGAGATGGATCCGGAATCACGCGGCGGCAGCACACCCGACGGCCGCCGGGTCAAGGGGACCATTCACTGGGTCAGTGCCACTGAGAATGTTCCGTTTGAAGCCAGGGTGTATGACAACCTGTTTACGAAGGAGGATCCGTCCGAGGTCGAAGAGGGTGGGGACTGGCTCGATAACCTAAATCCGCACTCGCTTGACGTTTCCACCGGCTACGGGGAACCGGCCCTGGCGGAGGCCAAGGTGGGAGATCGCTTTCAGTTTGAACGGACCGGATACTTCTGTGTCGACTCCGACAGCAAAGAGGGTGCCCTTGTTATCAACAAGTCCGTCGGCCTGCGGGATTCCTGGGGTAAGAAAAAGTAACCCTTGTCAGGCAATCGCCTTGTGAATGGCGACAATTGAACCGGTCAATCCGGTAGCCTCAATGGCGCTGAATCCGGCGGCTGCCAACTCATCGCTGAGGCTGGCCTTGTCCGGGAAAGCCTCAATGCTGCCGGCCAGGTAATCGTAGGCGGCCTTGTCGCCGGTCGCCAAACGGGCCAGCTGCGGCAGGACATATTTCAGATAGGGACCGTAAATGGGTCTCATCCAGGCATCCGGCTGGGTGAACTCAAGAACGAAGAGGGCGCCTCGGCCGGGCTTGAGAACGCGGCGCATTTCGCAGAGTCCCTTGTGACGGTCCTCAAGGTTGCGCAACCCAAAGGCAATGGTCACCGCCTCGACACTTTCATCCGCCAAGGGCAGGTTGAGGCAGTCTCCAAAGCCGAAACTTAGTTCGCCCGGCAGTTTGCGTTCGTCCTGCTTGCGGCGTGCCTCGTCGAGCATCGGCTCGCAGAAGTCGAGTCCCCGGATGGAGCAGGTAACGGGAAGCTTGTCGCGCAGGGCCAGCGCCACATCCCCGCTGCCTGTTGCCAGGTCAGCCACCGCAGATGGTTCATGCCGAGCCACCGCCTTGACCAGTCGGTAACGCCAGTAGAAATCCATGCCTCCACTGAGAAAGTGGTTGGCAAAGTCATAGCGTCCGGAGATTCCGGAAAACATGGTCTGGACGGATTTACCTTCGGGCATGGTTGTATTAAGGACTAAGGACGAAAGACGAAGGACTAAGGACGAAAGACGAAGGAAAAGGTTGGCAGGATTCAGGCATCCTTTTCCTCGGATTCCTCTGGTTCCGGTGGATTCTCCTGCGCATGGTTGAAGCTTTCGACGACCATTTTGGAAAGCTCGGCATCCGGGTTTTCCGCCATCGCGCGATTGATTTCAAACGTGGTGCTTCCGGTGTTGCGGGAGACAATCTTCAAGCCGTATTCGAGGTCTTTGAAGCGGTCCTCGCAAATGGCCCGGATGGTCTTGTCCCGGTCCACAGCCACGTCGATAAGGAGGTCGCAGGCTTCTTCACTGAAGGAAATCGTCATTCCGGCTGTGCTCTGGAATCGTTCAATGAACGCATCCAGTTCCTGCCGGAGGATATTGCGTTTCATGTGACTGTGCTCCTTGAGCAGACCCTTGAGGGCCTCCTGTGGGTCGGCCACAGTTTCACGGGTCACCTCGAATGAGGGGGCACCCGCTGATGGCAGTTCAAACTTGAAGTAGCGGAAGACCCGTTCGAAGACGGTCATCAATCCGCGGGCACCGGTTTTTTCCTGATAAGCCCGCTCCGAAATTTCATCGATGGCCTCGGTGGTCACCTTGAAATCGATACCGTAACCCTTGAAGTCCTGGGTGTACTGTTCGAGGAGGTTGTCCTCGGCGCTGGTCAGGATGGCGGCAAGGTCCTTTGCTGCCAGGGGATCGCAGGCCACCCGCACCGGTAAGCGGCCAACGAATTCCGGTTCGAATCCGTACTTGATAAGGTCGTTGGTCTCGACGTTGTGGAGGTACTCGCTGGCTTCCCGGTCAATGATTTCACGCGTGTTGCCAAAACCAATGGAGTTGGCCTCGAGGCGTTTTTTGACGGATTCGGCCAGTTTGTCGAAGGCACCACTGACGATGAAAAGAATGTGCCGGGTATTGATACTGCGTTTGCGGGGCTTGCCTCCACGACTGGCCTCCATCATGGCACTCATCTGGGCCATCATGTCGGTGGGGCTGAAAAGGTTGACGTCGGTGTCCTCCATCAGCTTGAGGAGATTGATTTGCACCCCTCGGCCCGATACGTCTTTGCCCCCGGCAACGTTGCTGGCCGCGGCGATCTTGTCGATTTCGTCAATATAGATAATACCGTACTGTGCCAGGTCTGCATTTGAACCGGAGACCTTGTAGAGATCACGGACCAGGTCCTCCACATCCGCCCCGACATAGCCGGTCTCGGAAAACTTGGTTGCGTCGGCCTTCACAAACGGAACCCCAATCAGCTTGGAAATGTGCCGCATGATAAAGGTCTTCCCAACACCAGTCGGTCCAAGGAGGAGAATGTTTTGCTTGTGGTAGTCCTTTTCCAACAGCTTCGGGTTCTCCAGGCATTGCCGGACATGGTTGTAATGGTCACAAATCGCCACGGAGAGAACCTTTTTTGCCTCCTGCTGCTGAATGACGAAACGATCCAGGTAATCCCGGATTTCCCGGGGCTTGAAATTGAAATGCCGAATGCGTTCCAGGGCCTCCTCAGCCTCCTGATCCTGCTTGGAGGGGCCATCCTCGGCGGATTTCTGGGGTGGAACCTGCTGTCCCGGCATGACACCCGTAATCTGGACATTACCACTCCGCAGGGCGTCCTGCAGCTTCTCCTGGAGTTCTTCCAAAGGTGTTTTATCTTTGCTCATTGGTGATGTTTTGTATTGGCACTCTTGACAGCATGTGCCTGCTTATTAAGGAATTACTGTAAATCTAGAGAATTTCCAAAGTTAAACCAATATTCCCATGTCCGCAAACCTGACCAAGAGAGATATCGTCCTCAGTATTCATAATGAGGTCAAGACCGAGTACCCTGAAGTCTCTCAGAAGGCCATTCGAGAAATCGTACAGCGGACCCTCGACGAAATTTCCAGTGCCCTGTCATCTGGCAAGAATGTCGAGCTGCGGAATTTTGGTGTGTTTGAAGTTCAGGTCCGCAAGGCCCGGATCGGCCGCAATCCCAACCGGCCGGAGAAGGATGTCGTCATTCCTGAGCGGTCGGTCATCAAGTTCAAGTCCGGCAAGGAACTCAAGGCCAACCTCAAGGACCTGGACAACAACCGGCAGGCTTAAGGTTGCCCAACCAGCGCCATGTTTGAAGTGCTGCCGGGTTTCAGGGATTTCTATCCCGAGGATTGCCGGAAACGGAACTACATTTTCCGCCAGTGGACCAACTGGGCCCGCCGCTTCGATTTTCTTGAGTATGATATCCCAACGCTTGAACCGTTGGACCTCTTCACCCGCAAGAGCGGGGAAGAAATTGTCAGCCAGCTCTTCCACTTTGTTGATCAGGGTGAACGGGCAGTTGCCTTGCGTCCCGAATTGACACCTTCCCTGGCCCGCATGGTGGGCAGCAAGATAAACAGTCTTAAGCGGCCGGTAAAGTGGTTCAACATCGCGGAGAACTTCCGTTACGAGCGGCAACAAAAGGGGCGGCTGCGGTCGCACTACCAGTTTAATGCCGATATCTTTGGCGAAGCGGGTCCCCAGGCGGATGCTGAAGTCATGGCACTGGCGGTCAGCGTCTTGCGTGAGTTCGGCTTCAGGCCGGGAGATATCAAGCTGCGCCTCAGTGATCGACGTCTCTGGACCCTTTTCCTGGAAGGACTCGGATTTTCAGGGGATACTGCCCTCGAGGTGCTGGCGGTCATCGACAAGATGGAGCGCATGTCTGCCGAGGACCTTCGCGAAAAGCTGAAGCCCTTCTTCAATGATGCGGTGGATGATTTCCTCGGTTCTGTCGAATTACTCCGCGCCCAGCGGGATATTAACGGGTTGCAGGAAGTTGTCTCAAATCTTGCTCCCACAGCGGAACTGAAGGAATCGTTCATCAGCCGCACCGGGGAGTGGAGACTCCTCCTCGACTCCCTGGAAGCCCATGGAGTGGGGGACTACATCCAGATCGATCTGGGAATTGTCCGGGGACTCGCCTATTACACGGGCTTTGTTTTTGAGATTTTCACCACCGACAAGGAGGGACGTCCCACGGGTCGGGCCCTGGCCGGTGGTGGACGCTTTGACCATCTGGTCGGCCTGCTCGGTTATCCGGAAGTTCCCGCGGTCGGTTTTGGGATGGGGGATGTGGTCCTTGCCGACGCTTTGGAGGAAACAGGTCTCCTGCCGCCCCTGGTCGATGGTCCGGATTTTTATTGTGTCACCGGTGGCAGTGAGGAACGGCTTATGGCCCTGCAAGACGCAACCGTGCTGCGCTCGCTCGGTTACCGGGTCAGTTACGCCCTCAAGTCGACAGGCTTTGGCAAGCAGTTCAAGCTGGCTGGCCAGAGTGGAGCCCGCTTTGCCCTGATTTATGGGGATGAAGAGCGGGAGAGGGATGTCGTCAAGGTACGTGACCTGCAAAGCGGTGGCGAAACAGAGCTCCCCAGAGCCAGCCTGGCCAAATTAATTGGCGACTTGATGAGCGAAGGTATTGAAAAATCCGGCTCATCGGAGTAATACAGCCTTTATGAGAAAAGCAAACGTCTCCATGATCGTCGGCATCATTGTCGTCGTCCTGGTTGTCCTCTTCGGCAGCCGCTTCTTCAAATCCGTCCCAGCCGGCCATGTGGCTGTGGCCACCCTCTTTGGGTCCGTTGTCGACAAGCCCTACGAGTCCGGCCTGCACATTCCGGTGAACCCGCTCTATGAGTGGACGCTTTTTGACATCCGTGAAAAGACCCACACCGAGACGGCAGCCGTTCCCAGCCAGGACCAGCTGCAAACCGAAATCGATGTCAGTGTCCGCTTCAGCGTTAACGGTGAACTCGCCCCAAGTACCTACCAGAACTTCGGCACGACCACCATGCTCATCACCAACCAGCTGACTCCGGCCCTGCGGTCCATCCTTCGGGAGGCAGGAAAGAGCATTCCCCGGGCAGAGGACTTCTTTCTCGAAGAGACTCAGAACATGTTGCAGGAGAACATGATGAGCGCCTTGCGCACGGATCTTGAGCCCAAGGGATTGAAGATTGACCGGGTGCTTATTCGCAGCATCACCCTGCCGCCGTTCATCATGAAGGCCATCGAGGCCAAGAAGGAGCGGGAACAGGAAGTCGAGAAGCAGAAAGCCGAGCTGGAGCGCTACCGCACCGAACAGCAGCAGTTGCTGGCCCAAGCCACTGCACAGCGCCAGGCCGCTGAAGAGCAGGCCAAGCAGATTGAACTCCTGGCAGACGCCCGGGCCTACGAGATCCGTCAGCTCAATGAGGCCATAGCGGAGAATCCTGCTTACCTGCAACTGCAGGCCATGGAAGCTCTCAAGGAAATTTCCAAGGACCCGAGCTCGAAGATTTACTTTATAAATGGCGATAGTCCGCAACCGCTGCCCCTGATGAATATCGGTGATGTCCTGAAATGAGGCATTGCCGCTTTCTTTCCCTTCTGGTCCTGATCACGGTTTTCGTGGTCACAGGGGTCGCTCAACCTGTTGAGGAGACCGTTGAGGACAAAGTTAAGCTGCTACGCCAAATCTGCCGCTATTCCCCATCTGCAGCAATAGAAATGGCGCAGGCGGAAGGCTTGCTACCTGAATTGGCCGCGACCCGGCAACAGTCCATTGAGTTGATCCTTACCCTGGCACCGGCCATTGCCATGCAAAAGGGGTTTGAAACGACACGACAGGAGTTGCAGAGCCTGCTGGTGGAGGTCCTGATGGCACCGACACCGGATGACGTGATCGTTCGCATACAGGCGGCGTTGGCCGATCTTAGCACCCGCAACGGGGAATATGAAGCCGGACTGGGCTATTTCCTCGAGGGATTGAAGGGTATTCGGCCGGAGGCCGAGCTATCAACCAAGCTCTATCTGCTGGAATCAGGAATCCGGGCAAGTTTGCGTCTTGGCCGGCCATTCCTGGCCAGGGACATGCTTCAAAAAGTGGAGACCCTTGGCGGTTTCGCGAATACGGAGTGTCAGGCGGCCAGCTTCCTGTTGCGGGCCATGACAGATGCAGATTGCGGGGATGCTGACAAGATGCACGGTGTCCTTGAGCAAATCGAGGTTGAGCCGGGTCTCCTTTTTCGTGAGGAGGTCCTCAAGCAGTTCTGGTTACAGAAGGCTAATTTCGCCCTCCTGACAAACAAGCCGATCCTTGTTGAACGCTTCCTCGACGAAGCAGAGGCTTCTGAGGAAGGTATCGAGAATTCCACGACAATGGGATGGTTTTATTGGTACCGGGCTGTTCATGCGGCTTGGATGGGGGATGAAGATGCCGTTGTTCGCCAATTCCTCGACCAATCCGCTGATGCCTTCCAGGGTGCCGGAAGTCCGGGTACCTATCCTTCCTTGCTGGCTCAATACGCCCGGGAGTATCTGGCAAATCCGCGAGTCTCGTTGCAGAAACCGTTTCTAGACGAGCTGGCTGCTTTCGCTTTTCGTGATGGCGATTCCCATGTGGTTGCCTTTGCAAATGCCGCCCGCGGGGAACTCTTGAAGCAATCTGGGAATTCTGATGCTGCCTACACCGCTGCAAGGACTTGCTACGGTCTGCTGGGTAATGCCATGACCCGTGCGGACCGGCTGGAATCGGAGTGGAATGCTTATCAGGGCAACCTTTTCCAGGAGGAGGTTGAACCCAAGTCGAAACCGTTGTTTTACACGGTCCTGCTTTTCCTGCTTTTCGCGATACTGGTGCTTGTCCTGATTCTAAGGATACGGACTCAGCACCATATTAACGAACGATTACGCGAATCGGTTGAAAAGTCCCGCATCGCCGAGGAGGCCGCGGAACATGCAAACCGGCTCAAGAGCCAGTTTGTTTCCAATATCAGTCATGAGATCAAGGCCCCGATGAGTGGACTGGTCGGAATGGCCAGTATCCTCGATGAACTGGTGACGGACCCGGCCCAGCGCAAGTACCTCGACACCATTCGTGTCTGCAGTCGCAATCTTCTGGTCCTGATGGATGACCTGCTGGATCTTGGCCGGATGGAGTCCGGCCGGCTTGAAATGGAGCAACTGCCATTTCGTCCCTCGGAGATCTTCAGCTATTGCGAGCAGCTGGCCCTGCGTCAGGTGAATCAAAAAAACCTGCGTTTGGAACTGGAGATAGACGAGACCGTACCGGATGTAGTCATCGGTGACTCAACCCGGTTCGGACAGGTCCTGACCAACCTCATCAACAATGCCATCAAGTATACTGAGGATGGCCATGTACGGGTTGCGGCGCGCTACGAAAAACTTACGGGGGACTCCGGCCGCATGATTATCGACATCTCCGATACAGGAGTGGGGATCTCTGCTGAACGGCTCAATACAGTCTTCGAGCCCTTCAACCAGAGCGGCAAGGAAACATCCGCTGAACCGGACGGTAACGGACTTGGCCTGGCCATCAGCAAGCGGCTGGTCGATCTCATGAGTGGCTCGATCATGGTTGTCAGTGACGAGGGCAAGGGATCCACTTTCACGGTGACCATTCCGTTCGATGAGCACTTTGAAGATCCGGAAAGCGCCTGAGTATGAGCCTGGTCAAGCCTACAGACTCCTTCCCGGATAAATCCCTTATCGCAATGATAGGATTACGCCCCTTGCCTGGTTCACCCGGTTACGGTGGTAGCATTCAGTCAATTATCGACCGGGCAATGGAGGATTTGCAGCATTACAAGTCTGCAGGGGCGGATGCGGTCCTTCTGGAAAACAGTGGGGACCTGCCCTATATCAAGCCGCCCCTGACGGACGAGGCCTGCCGCCTGGTGGAGCAGATTTGTTCCCTTGTCCGGATGGAGTACGAACGTCCAGTTGGCTTGCAACTACTGGAAGCAGCCAACCTGCAGGCGATACAAATCGCAGCCGCCTGCAAACTGGACTTCATTCGTGCTGAGGGCTATGTCTTTGCCCACATCGGTGGCGCCGGCCTTATCGAGGGCTGTGCCGGGGCTCTGCTGCGTGAGCGGAAGCGGCTGCGGGCCGACCATCTCCGGGTTTTCGCGGATGTTCGCAAGAAGCACTGCTCGCATGCCTTGACAGGTGATTTGGACCTTGAGGAACATGTCCGGCAAGCGGACTTTTTTCATGCCGACGGGATAATCATAACCGGGCCCCGGACCGGTGCCGAGCCTGATACGGCTGATTTAGAGGCGGCCCAAGCCGCTTGCAAACTTCCCATTCTCATTGGATCCGGTCTGGATCCGGATAACATGGAGCGGTTTTTTCCATATGCCGACGGCTTTATTGTCGGCTCCACCTTCCGCAGAGGGGGGGCATTCCTCGAGGATTTGTGTCCCGAAAGACTGAATCGCTTCATGGATGTGTTTCAGCGCTTGAAATCCCAGCCTGCTGACGGATAATGCAGCACCATGAGGAAAATCCTATCCATTGTTTTCGCCATTTCACTCCTGCTGGTTCTCGCTGGTTGCCGAGGCAAACCCCACCCGGTGCTCTTCGGACCGGGTGATACCCAGGTCTGGCCAACCCTTGATGCGGAAGCCTTGGAGCGGCAACAGGAGTCGCTGCGCAAGGTCGAACTGGTCACCTCGATGGGCACGGTTGTTCTCGAGCTCTTTGAAGACCAGGCACCAATAACGGTGGAAAACTTCCTCGATTACGTTGAGTCTGGATTCTACGCCGGCACCATTTTCCACCGAGTTCAAGCAGGCCAGGTGGTCCAAGGAGGTGGATTTACGGTGGACATGGACATGAAGCGAACCAATCCGCCGATCCGCAACGAGGCCTCCAACGGGTTGCGGAATTTGCGCGGGACGGTCGGTATCGCCCGGACGATGGACATGAATTCCGCAACGGCCCAGTTTTATGTCAACCTGGTTGACAACCCCGGTTTCAACGGCGATGGCATCACGGGCGGCTATGCTGTCTTTGGCCGCGTCTATGAGGGCATGAGCGTTATCGATGCCATGGCGCTGGTGGATGTTGGCGAAGTGGATGGAATGCAGAACGTTCCGGTGGAGCCGATTCTTATCCTCAGTGCCCGCGTGCTGGAATAACGGCCCCGGGCAGAAGCAATCCGATGACCTCGGGCCCGGCGGTTTTAAGTTCCCAGTGGGATGCTTACTCCCTCATTGATTGTGGGGGCCGGCGCAAGCTGGAGCAGTTCGGCAACCAGCGCCTGATCCGGGGCGAACCCAAGGCATGGTGGTCCGAGGATTCCCGCGTTTCAGAATGGCGCCAGGCGGATGCTGAAATCAGCGATGCTGGAGGTAAATGGAAGTTGCGGGGGCAGCCGCCGCGGACATGGACGCTGGAATTCGAAGGCCTGTATTTCGAGGCACGTTTGACCGACATGTCCAAGCATGTCGGCGTCTTTCCAGAACAGGAGCCCCACTGGCGCTGGTTAATGGACCGCCTTGCCAACCGCAACCGTCCGCGGGTGCTCAACCTCTTTGGGTATACCGGTGCGGCGACGCTGGTTGCCGCCAGCCAGGGTGCGGAAGTGACCCATGTCGATGCCTCCAAGCCGGCCATCAACTGGGCCCGCCATAATCAGGCCTTGAGCGGATTGGAAGATGCCCCGGTACGGTGGATTCTCGATGACGCCTTCAAGTTCGTTGCCCGGGAAGTGCGTCGGGGGCGAACCTACGATGCCATCCTGCTGGATCCCCCCAGCTTCGGCCGTGGTCCCAAGGGTGAGTTGTGGAAGGTTGAGCAGCAGATTGGCCTCCTGCTGGAAAATGTCCGGCGAATACTGGAGCCCAAAGATGGCCTGGTTGTCCTGACCATGTACAATCTTGAAGCCTCCTCGCTGATGCTGAAATGCCTCATGGAAGACTACTTCCCGGGTGGTCGACTGGAATACGGTGAACTGGCCCTTCAGTGCATCGGTTCCAATCGCATGCTTCCCCTTTCACTCTACGCCAGGTGGGAGGCCTGACATTCGGAATGTATGGAATTTTTCACGACAGATCTGGATGGTGTTACCCGGATGGAACCGGGTGCCGTTGATCGGCTCGACATCCTGACCTCGGTTGAAGAGGCAGTCGAGGCCGATTACCCGGAGGTCTACCTGACTTCCGGCAAAGGGATTGTGCTGGGCTACCGCAGGGGCGGTATTCTCCTCTGGGAAGAGGAAGGACAGGTTCTCCGGACCTTGGGCGGCATTTCCCCCGCAAAGGCGGCTGAGGCCTGGACACTTCTTGCTGGGGGTGAGGTGGAAGCCTTGCAGGCACTTCCCTGGAAGCCGTGGCGGGCAACGGGAGAACGGTCATGATTCCCGCCGTCTTGACGACCTTCCTCTGGAGCTACTGTGTGATTGCCACGAGGCGCTCAATCGAGCAACTGGGGGAGAATCTGGCCAACCTTGCCCGCATTCTGCTTGCTGTGGTTTGCCTGGGACTGATGGCTCATCTGTTTGGGTTGGGAATTGGTGGAGGAGGATTGATTTACTTCTTCCTCAGTGGCGTGATCGGCTTCGGCTTTGGTGACATTGGCGTCTTTTACGCTCTGCCGCGAATCGGTTCCCGCCTGACGCTGCTGATGGCTCAATGCCTTGCCGCGCCGATTGCTGGGGTGGCTGAGTGGGCCTGGCTGGGAACAACCCTCAGTTGGCCGCAAGTCCTTTCCGTGACCGTGATTCTTCTGGGCATCGTCATTGCCCTGGCTCCCCGGGATATTCCCAAAGCCAGCATGCCGACCTTCCTGGCCGGACTTGCCTTTGGATTGTTGGCCGGGGCAGGGCAGGGACTGGGGGCAGTCCTGAGCCGCAAGGCTTATGCAGAGGCTAATGCCGCCGGCAACTGGACCGGTGGGGAAGGTATCGTCGAGAGCATCTGGATGGGAGCCACGACGGGTTATCAGCGCCTGCTGGGCGGGGCCTTGATCATCGCGGCCTTTTTCCTTCTGAGTTTCATCATCCGTTCCTGGCGTTCGCACCCGAGGCCGGACCATGCGGGGGACCCCCTTTCCAACAAGACCCTTTATGTGATACTGACAGCGGCCTCAGGCCCCGTCTTCGGGATTATCTGCTTCCAATGGGCCCTTGCGACCACTCCCAGCGCCATCGTTCAGCCGATTGTTGCCATGACGCCGCTGGTGGTCATGCCGATGGCCTGGTACCTTGAGGGAGACCGTCCCAGCACCTTGGCGATTCTTGGATCCCTGGTCAGCGTTGCCGGCGTTGTGCTTTTGGCGGTGGCATCCTGAGATTGCTCGAAAGGGGTTGCTCAAACGGCATGGCCTCCCATAGTTTCCGGATCATGGAAAACACGGATGCCGCAAAGGTCGGAATCATCATGGGAAGCATTTCTGACTGGGAAACCATGAAGGAAGCTGCGGCCATTCTGGAGGAGCTGCAGGTCCCCTACGAAAAGTCGATTGTCAGTGCCCATCGAACCCCCAAGCGGATGGTCGACTATGCGGAAAGCGCGGCCACCCGCGGATTGAAAGTCATTATTGCCGGGGCCGGCGGCGCCGCCCACCTGCCCGGAATGACAGCTTCGATGACCCACCTTCCGGTCCTTGGTGTGCCGGTTCGCAGTCGAGCACTCAGTGGAATGGATTCCCTGCTTTCGATTGTGCAGATGCCGGCGGGGATTCCGGTGCCGACCCTGGCTATCGGGGATGCCGGGGCAAAGAATGCCGCCCTCAGCGCGGCGGCCATACTCGCCCTGAATGATGAAGCATTACGGGAACGGCTGATTGCCTACCGCGAGGGTCTCCGGGCCAAGGTTGAAGCCATGGATTTGCCGGACGCATGAACCTGATTCCACCAGGTGCAACGATTGGAATGCTCGGGGGCGGCCAACTGGGTCGCATGTCCATCCTTGCCGGCCGGGCCATGGGCTACCGTTTTGTTGTCCTCGAACCAAAGGCTCCTTCAGCGGCCGGCATGGTGGCTGATCATCAGATTGAAACAGCTTATGACGATGAGACCGGCTTGCGTGAATTCGCCAGCAGGGTCGATATCGCGACGCTCGAGTTTGAAAACATCCCAGCCCGCACACTGGACATCCTCGCGGACTCGGTGACGGTTTATCCCGGTCGTAAAGCGCTTGAAGTCTGCCAGAACCGGGCCCGGGAAAAGCAGTTCCTCAAGGACAGTGGGATACCCTGTGCACCTTTCGCCGTGGTCCATAGCCTGGCCGAGCTGGAACAAGCTGTGGACCTGATTGGCAAGCCGGCTGTTCTCAAGACAGCTGACTTCGGTTACGATGGCAAAGGGCAGGTTCGTATTGATGAAGGCATGGATTTGGAACCGATCTGGGCACCCTATGAGGGCCACTCGGCAGTATTGGAAGGCTGGGTAGAGTTTTCGGGCGAATACTCGGTACTCTGCGGTCGTAACGTGCTCGGCCAGACCTGTGTCTATCCGCTCATTCACAATACCCACCGGAATCATATTTTGCATACCTCTGTTAGTCCGGCCGGTCTGGAAGAAGCCCTCGAAACAGACGCCCGCGAAATTGCCCTGGCAATCGCCGACGGGCTGGACCTCGTGGGACTGATCGCGGTTGAACTCTTCCTGACCAATGATGGCTGGGTCGTCAACGAGATGGCTCCGAGGCCGCACAACTCAGGACACCTGACAATTGATGCGCACATGACGAGCCAGTTTGAACAGCATATCCGCCTTGTCTGTGGCCTTCATCCCGGATTGGCCCGGCAGCATACGCCTGCCTGCATGTTGAACCTGCTCGGTGATGTCTGGAAAAACGGGGAACCGGACTGGGCCGCTATCCTGCAGGACACCAAGGCCAAGCTGCACCTCTATGACAAGGGAGAGCCACGGCCTGGCCGGAAAATGGGACACCTGACGTTTCTTGGCAAGGACACGGAAGACTGCCTGCACCGGGCCCATGAGTGCGACGAGCGTCTGCAACTAGCCAGTCAATGACTACCGGGAACTCTGCCAACGTGGCTCGCTATCTCAGCGAATGCGCCGCCTCCCAGCCAACAATGACAGCAGTCCTGGCGCCTCGTGGACGCGGGGATGACGGCACTATCCAGTATGAAAAGCTGACCTTTTCCGACCTTCAGGCCCAATCGGAACAAGTTGCCCATGGCTTACTGGACAAGGGTCTGCGTCCGGGCATGCGGACCCTGCTGATGGTCCGGCCGGGAAGTGATCTCATTCGCTGTTGTTTTGCCCTTTTCAAACTGGGAGCCGTTCCGGTTGTCATCGACCCCGGGATGGGCTTGAAACACTTTCTTAGCTGTGTCCGCCGTACTCAGCCGGAGGCACTGGTCGGCATCCCCATTGCCCAGTGGATCAGCTGCCTGTTTCCGGGAAGTTTCCGCTCCCTGAAGTATCGGGTGCCGGTTGGAAAAAAGTTTGTCCGCTGGTACACTCAGTTCCCTGAAAAGGGCTTCCCCGTTGCGGAACCGCAGGCGGACGAGCTGGCGGCGATTCTTTTTACCTCCGGCTCGACAGGTCCGCCCAAGGGAGTTCTCTACGGACACGGTCAATTTGATGCCCAGGTACGGCTCATCCGGGAGACCTTCGGGGTCGAGCCGGGAGAGGTCGATCTGCCCATGCTGCCGGTTTTTTCACTTTTCAATCCCGCCCTTGGGATGGCCACTGTGGTTCCGGAAATCAATCCGGGGAAGCCGGCCAAGGCGGACCCTGACAAGCTCATCCAGGCGATTGAACAATGCGGGGTGACAAACAGCTTTGGCTCACCGGTCCTGTGGAAACTGATTGCTCGCCGGGCGGCCGAGAGGGGCAAGGTCCTCCCTGGCATGCGTCGAATCCTCATGGCTGGTGCGCCTGTGCCGCCCGGTCTTGTCCGCGAGTTGCAGCCCATCTTTCCCAATGCCCGTTTGTGGTCGCCCTATGGGGCAACGGAGTGCCTCCCGGTGAGTTGCATCGATGGGGAGACGATTCTCCGGGAATCTGCCGAGAAGACTGTTTCCGGGGCGGGGACCTGTGTCGGGCGACCGGTGGCCGGAGTGGAAGTGAAGGTTATTGCCATAGAAGAGAAGCCGATCGAGCAACTCTCGGATGCCACCGAGCTTCCCAATGGTGAAATAGGTGAGATCATTGCCACCGGCCCAAGTGTGACCAAGGGATACGACAACCTTCCCGAACCCACTCGTCGGGCCAAGATCCAGGATGCTGAAGGCCGGATTTGGCATCGCATGGGGGATGCTGGATATATCGATGCAGACGGACTGCTGTGGTTTTGCGGGCGGATTGCCGAGCGGGTCATGACTGCCGACGGACCTTTGTACACGGATTGCTGCGAGGGCATTTTCAATACCTTGCCGGGCGTGCACCGGTCAGCCCTGGTTGGTCTCGGCGAAGCGCCTGACCAGGAACCGGCCATTGCCATCGAGCCGGAACCCGGTGTTTCCCTGACGAAGGATGCGGTTCTGGAACACGGGGCAAAGCATCCGTTGACGCAGGGTATCCAGACAGTGTCCTATTGCCGGGCCTTTCCGGTTGACGTCCGGCACAATGCTAAAATAAACCGACTCGAATTGGCCCGGCGGCTGAATAAATGATGAAAATTCTGGTTACAGGAGGCGGAGGATTCCTCGGCCGTTATATTGTTCGTGAGCTTATTCAGGCAGGGCATCGTGTCGCGTCCCTGCAACGAAGTGCGCATCCGGACTTGGAAGAGCTGGGTGTGACAGTGGTTTGTGGTTCCCTGTTGGACACAGAAGCTGTACGCACGGCCCTGTCCGGGTGCGATGCGGTCATCCATACGGCTGCCAAGGCGGGTGTTTGGGGTTCCCGGTCAGAGTTCTTTGCCACTAACGTGGATGGTACCCGCGAACTCCTCCACCTGATGGATGAGGAGGGGACAGACAAGCTGGTCTACTGCAGCTCACCCAGTGTCGTTTTCAATGGAGGGTCCTTCAACGGAGCGGATGAGTCCCTGCCTTATGGACGCAACTGGCATTGCCCATACCCGGAA
Organism: Puniceicoccaceae bacterium; assembly: GCA_040830765.1. GTDB lineage: Bacteria > Verrucomicrobiota > Verrucomicrobiia > Opitutales > Oceanipulchritudinaceae > Oceanipulchritudo. Next base: position 85,048 of record JBFOMH010000028.1, read on the forward strand.
AGTAAAGCACTGGCCGAACAAATGGTCTTGGCCTGGGGCAGGGAAGGGCGCGGCCGGGTGATTGCCCTGCGGCCACACCTGATGTGGGGTATCGGTGATCCGCACGTGCTTCCACCGGTCATTCGGCGCAGCGAGGCGGGTCGCCTTCGGATTGTCGGCGACGGCAGAAACCGGATTGATGTGACGCGGGTCGAGAATTCAGCCCGGGCCCACTTGTTGGCCTTGCAGGCGTTGGACAAGCCATCAGCAGTCAATCGCGCCTATTTCCTTTCGCAGGGTCAGCCAGTGGTCTTATGGGACTGGCTCAATGACATTCTTGAAGGCCTGGAAATGCCGCGGTTGCAGAAAAAGATTTCCCATCCTGCAGCGTTCCGTATCGGGGGTATCTGCGAGCTGGTGTGGCGCCTACTTGGCAAGGAGTCGATTCCGCCCATGACCCGGTTTGTCGCCCAGCAGATGGCCAAGAGCCACTGGTTTTCCATAGAGGCTGCCCGTCGGGAATTGCATTACCGGCCGGAGGCGTTTCCTTCCGATGAAGGTCTGGAAAGGTATCTGGCAGCTTGGAAAGCCGGTGAAACGCCCCGTGCTTAGGCTTGTTCCGCTAAGGACTGGAAAATTCCTGAATTCTGACTAGCTTCTCCCCCATGCCAGAACGATTGCCCGGACGCTACTATTTCGACACGGAGACGTACTACGACCAACTGGACGGGCAGATGATCCTGCACCATCCGCGGTACTTTGTCTTTATCGAAAGGGCCCAGCAGGCCTGGATGGAATCGGTCCTCGGCGCGCCCAAGTTCGATTGGCGCAACTTCCCTGACATGTACCTTGTCGTCCGCAAGCTGGAGGCGGAGTACATTGTTCCTATCGAGGGGGTCCGCGATATTACAGTCGTCCTGTGGCCGGTCTCGATTCGTGCCGCCAAGCTGGAAATTCACTTTGAAATCCGCAGTCCGGACCTGGAGACCCTCTACTGCCGGGGTATGCGCCTCAATTGCAAGGTCGATAAGGAAACCCACCGGCCCGTCTTCTGGACTGATGCCTTTATGGAGGCCTGTGAGAAGGAAATAAGGCTTAAAGAGTCGGCCCTTTAGGGCCTGGTTACGTCACAACCGGCCCTGAAGGGCCGACTCTCGATGGTTAACTTTTTTGTAACCGCTGATGGGATATCCCCGAATCCATGGATGAACCGGCATCATGGAGATGCCCAGCCTGTCCAAAACCGCTTTTAATCGCCATGAAATTCACCATCTCATTCGCCATTCTCTTCTCATTCGGGGCCCTGACCGCCCCTCAAACGGTCCACTCCGGTCCGGTCGTGGAAGGAGCCATTCCTTCCGAGGTTGACTGGTTTGTTCATGTGGACATGGAAATGCTGCGCGCCTCGAAGACGGGCAGTGCCTTCCATGACGAGTTCAAGGCCATCATTCCCATTCCCAACAAGGACGAATTGCCGATCGATCCCATCCTGATCGCTGACGGAGTCACCGGCATCACCGTCTTTGGAACCATGCCTGACTTTTCCCAGGAAAACTTCGAGCCCGATGCGGTTGTGATCCTGGAGGGAACGGGTGACCTCTTGCAGGTAGCCAAGGGCCTCGTATCCGGCATGCAGATTGAGCAACCCGAAGCCATCGTGCCTGTGGAAGGCGACAGTAATGGCATCCTTTCCATCCAGGGAGGGCAAATCTACGGTTCCTTTGTCGATGAAAACCGGCTCGCCCTGAGCAAGACCCTTCCCAGCCTGCAGAATTTCTTTAGTACCTACAATGGAACGAGTGCCCACATAAATCTCTCCGAGCGCTTTGCCATCTACTCCGGCGATGCGGCTTCGGGCATCTTTTTCGGTGCCTTTGTGGAGGGGCTTAATGAATTTGAAGGTCTCCCGGCCCAAGCCCGTATCCTCCAGCTGACCGAAGCGGTCTCCCTGCAACTGGGCGAACAAGGGGATTACCTGAACCTCCTGACCTCCCTGATGACTGCCGATGAAAAGACGGCGGCCCAGGTGAGTGAGGTCCTCAAGGGATTGATTGCGGTATTCGCGCTCAGTAATCCAGGGAATCCGGAAATCACCACCCTTGTGCAGTCGGCCAAGGTCAGCCTCAACGAGCGGACGGTTTCCCTCAACATTTCCTATCCGGTCGAGGCCGCCGTGGTCTGGGCCCAGACCCTGGCCCAGATGGCCAAGGCGGAAATGGAAGCTGAGAAGGCTGCTGAGGAAGCTGAAGCCGCCGCCGAGGAAGCCGAAGCCGCTGCCGCGGAGGCCGAAGCTGAGGCAGAGGCCACTGCAGACCCGGAAACCGCCGGCTAATGGGAATTGTCTTTTCCGGGAAAAGCCCAAGGATGAAAGATGCGCCCGCTTGAGATGACAATCAGTATGGTTCAGCCAACTCATCAGGAATCCGAGAATAACGTGGCCCTGGCCGGTTTCTCGGAGCTGACCAAGGCGTACTACGAGCAGGTCTATCACTTCATCGCCAAGCAAAGTCCCAACCAGGCGGATGCTGCAGACATCACCCAGCAGACCTTCGTCCGGGCCTTCAAGAGTTTCCACAAGTTTGATTCGCAACGGGAGTTTGCCCCGTGGATCTATACCATCGCCCGGCGCTCCGTGGCGGACTTCTACCGCCAGCGCAAGCAGACCACTGTTGACCTGGATGAATCCCTTGCCGACCCGGAACCAGGCCCGCGGGAGCAAACGGTCGCGGCGGACAACAAGGAGAACCTCTGGGAACTGGCGCGGGGCCTGAAAGTGAAGTACTACCAGGTCCTGCTGTTACACTATAAGGAGAATTTCGATTTACGTGAGACGGCCAGCATCATGGGGGTCAGCCTGACCCATGCCAAAGTGCTTTTGTTTCGCGCCCGGGCCGCTCTCAAGAAGCGGATTGAATCAACCCAAGCCATCGGAGGATTAACCCAATGAAAAGGTGGATTGCCAAACAATGGATAGCAGCGGCGGAGATATTCGGCTGGAACGTACCCGCATGGGTTCGCCGGTTGATTCCGTCCAGTGAATTTGAGAACCAGGTTTCCCTTGAGCGGGAGTTGACGGAAAGCCTCAAGAACGACGCCCCGAGGGACTTCCCGGAACCAGCCTTCCTGGAACAACGCATCGAGCGTGCCGTTGTTGAGCAAGGCGAGACGGTCCGTCCCGGATGGCGCTGGATCGACCTGCTGGTGCCGTCCTCCGCGTTCGCCATGGCGGTCGTGGTCGGTTTTGTCATGCTGTCCCGCCCGGATGCGCAGCAGCAAGTTGATATTCCTTCCGAAGCTCCGGAACTGGCAGTCGTGGATACGGTACCTGAAACCGGTGTTTCCCCGCGCACGCTGACACGTATTGGCGAAGGGTTGTCGACGCTGGAACAGGGCCTGATCATGAAGCCCCTGGAATCGGAACAGAAGCGATTGGCGGCTGATGTTGCTGGCGCACTGAAGTTTGTCTCCAGCAGCATCCTGCCGGATGCCTATGCGACTGGCGTCAATTCCCGTTTGGATTCCCTTAAGGAGGAAGTTTCCCGTTCCATTTGATGGGAAAAATTAAGCCCTCCGGTGATGCCGTAACGGAAATTCGTGCTCTTTTTCCTATTGATTAGAATAGGTGGGTGCCCCTATTCCCGCTTTTGTCTTCCGGTTTACGGCCTGACAGCCACGAGACTTCAGAACTCCCGTTGATGAATTATCAGGGAAGAGCGCAGTGAAAATCGCTCGCACATCCCAGAGGGCTTTAAACCATCTAAAATGAAGCACAGGATCGGGGCCCGTCAAACAAGAATTTCGGGTGGTCCGGCCCCAATGGAGTACAGGCGTCCCGCCTGTACGTGACACCTACAGGCGAGACGCCTGTAGTCCTTTGCGGGGTGGCAGCTACAGGCGAGGTGCCTGTAGTTCCCCTTACCAGCCGTAAATCTCAATCCCGGCGGCGGCGGCCTGCTGCAGGAGTGATTGCTTGCCGAGCATGACAACCCGGTCCGCCTCGAGGGCCGCGGTGGTAATGCCACTGGCTTCCATCGATTCCAGGGTCCGTTCACCAAATACCGGCCAGTCAAAGTGCGGATTCTGGTCCGGCTTGGCGCATTTGACGAAAATGAGCTGGTCGGTCTTGTACTTGTTGGCCCGGGCCAGCATGTCGTCCGTCCCCTCGAAGGCTTCAACGGCAAGGACCGTCCCTTTGCGGACAACCACCCCCTGTCCAATATCCAGCCGGGCGACCTCCTTGGCCATCCGGATACCAAAGTCCATATGGTCTTTCTTGGCATGGAGCTTGCCGGGGGTCATCAACCCGCGGGTGCTGAGGGAAGCGTCGAGGAAAGCCCGGGCATCGAGCATCTGGACCCCGATTTTTTCGATCTCAGAAGTAATGGCACCAAAGATAGTATGGGCGTTGCGCTCCTTGAGGCTGGCCAGAAGGGTCAGTGCCTTGACGTCGGGGGTGAGATCGCGGAAGAGCTTGCCCGGGGAGACCTGCCCGACAAAGAGGGCATAGCTGGCTTCCAGCTTGCGAAGGGACTTTAGCATCTTGCCAATCTGGCCGACTTTGATGAGCTCCCGTTCGGTTTCCGGGAAGGACTCAATTAGCTCCGGCCGGGTTTCCCCTTGCAGGGCGACGAGGCGGACTGGAACGCCCGCTGCCCGGATGGCCTCGACCGTCAGGACGGGATAGTCCCGCTGGCCGGCAATGACGGCGACCGGCCGGGTCGGGTCAAAGTCGGCGGGCAGAAATTGGGATCCGGTGGAATCAGCCACGAACGACAACGTTGAGGATTTTTCCCGGAACGTAAATCACTTTGACGATCTGCTTGCCCTCGATGTGCGCCGCCACCTTGGCATTGGCCATGGCGGCTTCCATGGCGGCGTCCTGGGTAGCCGTCTTGTGAATCATGGTTTCACCACGCGCCTTGCCATTGACCAGCAGGCCGATCGAGACCTCATCCGTCTTGAGGAGCGACTCGTCGTATTCCGGCCAGCCGGCATTGACGACCGAGCCGGTTCCCCCGAGCTTGCTCCATGCCTCTTCGGCGAGGTGCGGGGCCAGCGGCGCCAGCAAACGGATGAAATCGCGTGCGGTATCAACACTGACCTGCTCCTCCTTGGCGAGCTGGTTCATGAAAATCATCATCTGGGAGAGCGCCGTGTTGTAGCGGATGTTCTCGTAGTCGTTGGTGACCTTCTTGATTGTCTCGTGAAGGACCCGCAGGAGGGCCGGCGAGTCCTTGGCATCGGCGGAAATCTTTTCCGGCGAGCCGACAAATTCACGCCAGACCTTGCGCAGGAAGCGATGGACGCCCTCGATGCCCTGGGCGTTCCATGGCTTCTTGTCTTCCAGGGGGCCCATGAACATGAGGTAGGCCCGCAGGCTGTCCGCGCCATGGCTCTCGATGTAGTCATCGGGATTGGCGACGTTCCCCCGGCTCTTGGACATCTTTTCACCGTCCTCGCCAAGGATGATGCCCTGGTGAAAGAGCTTCTTGAACGGCTCTGGTTCCTTGACGACCCCAAGGTCGAGCAGGAAGAGGTGCCAGAAGCGGGCATAGAGCAGGTGCAGCACAGCGTGTTCGGCCCCACCGAGATAAAAATCGGGGACACCCCAGTAATCACAGGCCTCCTCCGAGAGGATGGCCTCCGTGTTGGACGGATCGAGGTAGCGCAGGTAATACCAGCAGCTTCCCGCCCATTGCGGCATGGTGTTAGTCTCGCGCCGGGCGGCTACCCATGCATCGCCTTCCGGCTTGTCCCCGCTTTGCGGCCGGCCTTCGCCGGTCTCGAGGTTGAACCAGATATTGACCCATTCGCTGTTGTTGGCGAGGGGACTTTCCCCGGTTCCGGACGGCTGGTAATTGTCGGTCTGCGGCAACTCCAGTGGGAGGGCGCTGTCGGGCAGGGGCAGGGCGAAGTATGGTTCGCCTTTCTCCGAGTAGGTGACCGGTTCCTCCGGCAGGAGGCGGGTCACGGCGGTCTCGCGATCCTTGACCGACTCCCAGGTAGCGGCATCCACCCAGACAACCGGGAAGGGTTCGCCCCAGTAACGCTGGCGGGAAAAGAGCCAGTCGCGCAGCTTGTAATTGACGGCGGCTTCGCCTTTTCCGGACTCGGCCAGCTGGGCGATGATCTTTTCCTTCCCCTCGACGCTGCCCAGCCCGGTGAATTCACCGCTGTTGATCATGGTACCAACGCCGGTGAAGGCGGTGCCTTCCGGTACCTCGGTCCCTTCCGGAGGCTGGATGACCTCGATGATCGGCAGGTCAAAGGTGGTGGCAAACTCATGGTCGCGCTCATCGTGGGCCGGGACGGCCATGATGGCGCCGGTTCCGTAGCTCATGAGGACATAGTCGGCTATCCACACGGGGATTCGCTCACTGTTGACCGGATTGATGGCATAGCTGCCGGTGAAAACACCTGTCTTTTCCTTGGCCAGTTCGGTACGCATGAGATCGCTCTTGGAGGCGGCTGCTTTGATGTAGTCACTGACCGCTGCTTCCTGCTCCGGCTTGGTCAGCTTGGCAACCAGCGGATGTTCGGGAGCAAGCACCATATAGGTGGCCCCGAAGAGGGTGTCCGGGCGAGTGGTATAGACAGTGATGGAATCGCCTTCTTCAAGATCGAAGGTAACGTTGCCACCGGTACTGCGGCCGATCCAGTTGCGCTGCATGGCCTTCGTCGAGTCCGGCCAGTCGAGGTCTTCAAGGCCATCGAGCAGACGATCCGCATAGGCGGTAATCCGCAGCACCCACTGGCGCAAGTTGCGGCGCTCCACGGGATGGCCGCCAACTTCGGATTTGCCGTCAATGACCTCCTCATTGGCCAATACGGTCCCGAGGGCCGGGCACCAGTTGACCGGGCGTTCATCGACGTAGGCAAGGTTGTGCTGGAACAGCTTCTGGAAAATCCACTGGGTCCAGCGGAAATAGTTCGGGTCTGTGGTGTTGATTTCCCGGGACCAGTCAAGCGCCAGTCCCAAAGCGCTCAGTTGGCGCCGGAACGTCTTGATGTTCTCACGGGTGGTGATCGCGGGATGGGTGCCGGTCTTGACGGCATATTGTTCGGCGGGAAGGCCAAAGGCATCCCAGCCCATCGGGTGGAGCATATTAAAGCCACGTGCCAGCTTGTAGCGCCCAAGAACATCACTCCCGACAAAATTCTCAACATGGCCGGTATGCAGCCCCGCCCCGCTGGGGTAGGGAAACATGTCCAGCAGGTAGTACTTTGGCTTATCGGATTGGGTTGGGGCGGAGAATGTGGCCTCCTTCTCCCAAAACTGTTGCCATCGGTTTTCAATTTCCGTGAATGGGTATACTTTATCTTTATCCATTGAATTACCCCCTGAAATCATGAGTAAAAACAGCGGAGATTGGTCAACTAACTGCCAGAGGTCAACGCCACAGCATCTGAAACTGGCCTTGGCCCTGATGGCCGGCCTGGTCGCCCTCGCAGGTTGTGAGACTGTTTCGGTAAAGGATCCCGGCGAGGCAGCGGGTTTCCAGAACCTGCTCGACTCTGTGGTCCGCCTCGATGTCCGGGAAGCCAGCTACAGCATGGGCATGAAGCAGACCGTCCGCGGTGTCGGCAGCGGGGTCATTTTGGACGAGGACGGGTATATCCTGACCAACGCCCACGTCATCGGCTCCAATGTTGAGGAAATCATGGTTACCCTGCCGAACCTTGAGCGGGTCGAGGCCGAGCTGGTGGGTTGGGACCATTGGACGGATCTCGCGCTGGTCCGGCTGGACATGGAAACCGTCCGCGAACGCGGCTTGAGTTTCTCCCATAGTGAATTTGGGGATTCGGACTCCCTCTATCCGGGACAGACCGTGTATGCCGTTGGGACCCCGAACGGCCTCACCCGAACCGTGACCCGGGGCATTATTTCCAACCAGAATCGTTATTTTGCCGCCTCCAACCAGATTCGGGGCTACGAGACAGGCTACTTCAACACGTGGTTGCAGACTGATGCCGCCATCAATCCCGGTAACAGCGGAGGACCATTGGTGGATGACGATGGACGGGTTGTCGGTATCAACACCCGCAGCTATCTGGGTTCAAATAATCTTTCTTTCGCGGTTCCGACCAAAATCGCCCTTGAGGTCATTCCATGGCTCAAGGAGAGCGGCCGGGTGACGCGTTCCTATACCGGTCTGAAGCCGGCACCGCTCCAGGACCTGGAGTCATTCTACGGGTTGGATGCCAATGTCGGGATGTTGATCGAGAGCGTCGATCCCGGTTCCCCGTCCGACGAGGCCGGCCTGCGGGCGGGCGATGTCATCCTTGAGATGAATGGCGAGTCACTCGATGTCCGCTTCCCGGAGCAGATGCCCCCGGTGCTGCATACGATTTCTGAATTTCCCATCGGGACGACAATCAATCTGGTTGTCCAGCGCAACGGCAACCGCAAGGAACTGGAAGTCGTCACCGAAAAACTGGAAAGTCGGGTCGGGGAACGCTGGGCCTTTGAGAAGTGGGGTATCAGTGTCGAGGATGTGAGCCGTGCCTATGCCCGCGAGATGCAATTGAAAAACGATGAAGGCGTTCTCGTCACGGGTGTCCAGCAAGCCTTTCCGGCCGAGAAGTCAGGTATCGGTCCGGGTGACATCGTATTGTCCGTGAACCGTGAAAAAGTTGATTCACTGGATGTCTTGAAGACCTTTTACGAGACCTATGAGGAGAATCCGGAGAAAGTGCTTCTCGAAGTGTGGCGGAACCACCGGCTAAGCTTTCACGTTCTGGAGCCACGGTAGAACACGGGAGGATACTTGGATACCCGGGTTGAAACCCGGGTCTATATATCTCATCATCCCGACGGGATGATGTAGGCTAAGCCCCGTGTTTCAACGCGGGGCGATGGATATGTCTCAACTGGAGAACCCGGGTTAAAACCCGGGTCTATATATCTCATCATCCCGACGGGATGATGTAGGCTAAGCCACGTGTTTCAACGCGGGGCGATAACGCCGGACGCTGGCACGTGTTTTAACGCGAGGACGATTTACGGCCCCGTTGGGCCCTGCTGGCCTTGGCAAGGTGCTTCTCAAACATCGGCTGGATAGTAGACTCGATGTGGTCAAAGGCAGCCTGGAGGCCCTTTTCCTTGTAGATAAGGCCAATACCGGCCTCCACCTTGGTCGGTTCGCCAAGGGCCTGGAGGAAAGCATTGGAAGTCAGGCGGACAAACAGCTCCTGCCGGCTGAAAAGCGGGTGGGGCGGTTGCTGCAGGAGCCATTCCCGGGCATAGAGGGCCAGCACGGCATCGCCGGTCCAGGCAAGGTCCCTTGTTTCGCGGGTCTGCATGCTGTCCATCAATGGGGTTGCAGGCTGTCGAGGCAAGGCCGGAACCGCCAAGGCGTTGACATTAACGTCTCAAGCTGATTTTTCAGTTCCTGAACTAACCCCCGAAAATATGAATACCATCAAATACCAGCTCAACGATGATCAACTCCCCGCGACATGGTACAACCTGTGTGCGGACCTCCCTGAAGCCCTTCCGCCGGTGCTGCACCCGGGAACCGGCGAGCCGATTTCCCCGGACGACCTGGCCCCGCTGTTCCCGCCGGCCCTGATCGAGCAGGAAGTCAGTACCGAGCGCTGGATTGAGATCCCCGAGCCAGTCCGGCAGATACTTTTGCAATGGCGCTGCACGCCGCTCTACCGGGCCCGCAACCTCGAGAAGGCCCTCGATACGCCGGCTAAAATCTACTACAAGTACGAGGGCGTCAGTCCCAGCGGATCGCACAAGCCGAATACCTCCGTGGCGCAGGCCTTCTACAATAAGGAAGCTGGTATCAAGAAAATTACTACGGAAACCGGTGCTGGCCAGTGGGGATCCTCCCTGGCTCTGGCTTGTGAGATGTTCGGACTGGAGTGCCTGGTCTACATGGTAAAGGTCAGTTTCAACCAGAAGCCCTATCGTCGAGCCTTCATGGAAACCTTCGGGGCGAAGTGTATTGCCAGTCCCAGTACAACAACCGCCTCAGGGCGGGCCATTCTGGAGGATGATCCTGATTGTACCGGATCCCTTGGGATTGCTATTTCCGAGGCGGTTGAGGTGGC
>JBFOMH010000029.1:0-2918 GCA_040830765.1 Puniceicoccaceae bacterium
AGCGGTTTATCCATGAAGCCCCATTGGAAAATATCCTCGTGCGGCGCCGGGACCCGCGGGTTGAACTTAGCCTTGGGGAGGATGTGACCATCGCCCGGAAACCGTGCTACCAGATTGTCGCAGCTTACAATGACGGATCGAAGGTCATTCACTGCATTGAAAAGGAAACCTATCTGGAACGACGCATTTACCAGTACGATGATGCCGGTGAACTGGTGGCCGAGATGATCCCAAGCGACTTTGAGCAGATCGATGGAATCCTCTTTGCCATGACCACCATACGCGTGAATCCGGATGGCGAGAGCATCACCATGACGATGGACAGCGTCCAGAGCAACGTGGGCATCCTCGACACGGCCTTTTCGCCACCGCAGGAACTGCCAGAAGAGTAAGGTTCACCCATCCCTGCCGAGCAACTGCGTCAGGGCCTCGTGTTTCAGCAAGTGGAGGATCAGGAAGTAGCCTCCTGTCGCCAACGGGATCACTAGGACCACAGCAAGGAGATCCCGGACCTTCCCGGAAAGGTCGAACAGGCCCAGCAACAGCGGCCCGGCGACACAGACTCCTGCAAGTACAAACAGGGCCGACAACAGGGATGCACTCGCGCGCCAGCACCAACCGGAGAGGGATTTCCCCGGCAGGAAGATCTGTAACGCGAGGCAATGGACAACCGCGCTGATGGTGTTCGCCAGGGCCAGGCCAACCGCCCCGAAAGGCCCCATCAAGAGCAATCCAAGGACCAGGTTTAAAACCAGATTGAGCGCCGACAGGCGGACCGGAACCGTCATCTCCTGACGGGCGTACCATGCCCGGGTAAGCAGGGTCGACCATGCAAAAAAGGGAAGGCCCGTGGCGGCAACGATGAGCACCGGAACAGCGGCCTCTACATCCCGGGCTTCAAAGAGCCCCCACTGGAAGAGAGACGCCAGAATTGGTTTAGCCAGCAAGATCAGGCCCAACATGGCCGGCAGGGTCACCATAAGGATCATGCTGAATCCGCGGGTGAAGGTCCGGGCAAATCCTTCCTCCTTGCCGATGGAACTGAGCCGGGATAATTCCGGAAATATGACGGTCGTAACAGCGATGGCGAAGACACCCAGTGGGAGCTCGACCAGCCGGCTGGCAATGTAGAGCAAACCGGTTGCCGTGTCGTCGAGGGAGAAGGCCAGAAATCGGGAGACAAGTATGTTGATCTGAAAAATAGCCGCTCCGAGAAGCCCGGGAAGGAACAGCTTCAACACCTTGTCGAGCCCGGGGTGTGGCTGCAGGTTGACAGATGGACGCCAACCATCACGTTTCAGGCCCAGGGAAGGTACCAAAAGCTGCAGAAACCCGCCGAGCAGAACACCACCGCAGAGGAGGTAAACCTTGGACCACCCATCCCCCGGGAAAATCAGGATGCCGGCCAACATGGAAGCAATCATGGCGAGATTGAGCCAAACCTGGTTAAAGGCGGCCAAGCCAAATCGCCCGAGCACGTTGAGCATTCCGCAAACCAGTGCTCCAAGACAGATCAACCACATATAGGGAAAAAGGAACTGCGAGAGTTTCGCCCCGGCGTACCAGCGTTCCTCCAGCCCCTTGAGGCTTCCAATCCAAAGGAATAAGGGAACGGCCACGACTTGAAGGACCAGCAGGCCGATGCCCAGCCGGCTCAGAATGGCGTTTAGAAGCTGGAAGGTTTCCTGTTTGCCCTGTTTTTCCAAGGACTCGGAAAGGACCGGGATCGAAGAAGAGGTCAAGGCCCCCTCACCCAGCAGTCGGCGGAACAGGTTTGGCAGGGTGAAAGCAAGGATGAACGCGGAATTGAGGATGCCTGTACCAAGGGTTGCGAACAGGAGGATATCCCTGAGGAGGCCGAGGATTCGGGACGCGAAAGTCCAACCAGCCACCTCGGAGATCCGCTGAGAAAGTTTGCCCATGGCAGAATTTCTGCCGTCTGCCGGGGACAAGGACGAGAAAAATCGAGTCGAAGGCGGAGCTGCGAAAGCACCTCCCAATTGTGCCTCGCACGCCTCGAGGGTTGACGCCAGCCTCACCCTCTCGTAGCACCAACGCATATCATGTCATTGTTGGACTCCCTCACTGCCAAGCTTCAGCGGCACCCAAAGCGCATTGTCTTCCCGGAAGGATCTGATCCCCGTATCATCCAGGCGGCCCGGCAATTCGTCAGCTACCGCTGTGGCGTTCCCATCCTTCTGGGAGACCGGGCTACCATCAAGGAACGGGCGGCACGGCTGGATGTCCGGCTGGACGGAATTCGCATCATGGAACCCGAGCGAAATGATGATGTAGACTTGTTCCTCCCGATGCTGGATTACTCATCGCATGCTTCCTTGTCGATTGAGGAGAAAAAGGAGCTCTTGCTGGACCGGCACAATTTCGCCGCCGTGATGCTCCTTTCCGGTCGGGCGGATGCCCTGATCGACGGGGCCACCGTGACGGCTTCCAGCGGTTTGCGGTCACTTTTCCGGATCATCCCCACCCTGCCAGCGGTCAAGACCGCTTCCTCCATGATGGTACTCGATCAGGAGAACACCAAGGTTGGCATGAACGGGATCCTTTTCCTGGCTGATTGCGGGGTGATCCCCGACCCGAGCGCCGAACAACTGGCCGACATAGCGGTATCCACAGCGGAGATCTGCCGCCACCTGACTAGCGGCGAGCCCAAAGTCGCTTTCCTCAGCTTTGCCACCCACAGTCGCCGACCGGCACATCCCTCCATCCTCAAGATCCGTGAGGCGGTCCCAATCGCCCAGGCCAAGGCAGCAGCCCGTGGTCTGCTGGCAGACTTCGAGGGTGAGCTTCAACTGGACACCGCACTGGACCCGGTTGTGGCCGACCAGAAGGGCTTCGCCGACGGAGTGGCTGCCGGCCAGGCCAATGTCCTCATATTCCCGGACCTCAACTCCAGCAAC
>JBFOMH010000030.1:0-2196 GCA_040830765.1 Puniceicoccaceae bacterium
CACTACAGTCATTCAGGTCTGCAAATGATCCCTATGCCACTTTTTAGGTACGGCCTTTCACTTAACGGTCGAGTACCATGATGAGGCGCCTTGCCTCGTACCGCATCAACCCCATGGATAAGTTGCCGTCGTCCATGATCTCGTCGAGCCGCTGGATGACCCGTATCGAACACTCGACCCCGTCGATGCAGATACTGGCCGAGCAGCAAGCCTTCGGTCCTTCCCAGTCCCACTGTCCGCCGATCGGGGAAGGCTCGCTGAATCCTGCCAGCCGGTCACCCATGCCCTCCGGGATAGCACCCGGCTGGGAATCGGCCGGCCAGGATCCGGTTGTTGCGTGGTAGTCCCAAAGGGCACAGCCGTAGCTGCGGAGATCCTCCGCCAATTCACCGGCGCGGGCATTGGTCTGCTTGTCCCGGTAGCTGGGAATGGCCACCAACAGCAAGAGGCCAAATACGGAGGTTAGGACGAACAACTCGACGCTCGAAAAGCCTCCCGGTTTTCCCTTCCCAGACATAGGGGGACTGGTCTAAACCTTTTGGCGGGAAAGTCAAATAAAGATTAACTTATGTAAAAAACGCGCTTAATCTGTCTAATTATGATCGATCTCCTCGTCCCTGGTGGAGCCTTGTAGGAGGCGGAAGAGGTCATGGCGGTTGCATTCCTTTCCGAGGAAGTCGAGGAAGAGGTCGAATCGCTTGCGCAGGGACAAGGTTTCCAGCAGCAGCTGCTTGGTCCGTGCGTTTTGGCAGATGGAATGAACAGCGACATCGATGAACGGCCCGGGTGTATCGAGCGACTTGATGAAGGTCACATATTCCTCCGGCAATCCCTGGGTCAGGTGGGATCGTTCCTCCAGCATCTGCAGGATTTCCAGCCGCTGGGAATCGATCAATGAGTCGTCATCAGCATCCTTGCAGGGGGCGACACGGATTAGCCGGTAGGGATTTTCCTGGACAATGTCGACCAGCCGGACCCGGGCGATCCCTTGCAGGGCGAGGTTGGAAGTCCCGTCGGGATTCTTGTGGGCGGCCCGGACGACACCCACGGTGCCCATAATTTCCAGCGGCTCCTCGAAGTCCTCGTCGGTAGGGTCAGCTTTCTCGTTGAAGATGGCAAATAACCGGTGGGAACCGAGGATTTCCTGGAGCATCAACCGATACCGCTGCTCAAAGATGAAGAGGGGCATCACGGCATGGGGGAAGAGGACGGTGTCCCGCAGCGTCATGACGGGAACAACTTCCGGAATGGTGATTTCGTCCAGTGGGTCCATTGATGCAGGTTAAACCACTTTTTCTGATGCCGCAACTAGTCGCGCACACTCGGGTTATTCCATTTCCATGCTTCCAAAAGCTGCGGGTCCGGTTCATCGGTTTCTGCATAGTAGACTGCCAGTCGCAGATAGCTGAGGCGATCCTTGGGTGTTTGCTCCCGCAAATTGAAGATGTCCTCCAGCAGGGCCTCGGGAGAGCGCCCCCGCAACTCGTCGATGTCGAGGATCCCGATGTCGATCAAGTCCCGCACCGTTCCAATGTCCATTCCGGGGATGCGCTTCAACGGGGACTGGAGTGCTTCCATGTCGACCTTTTTCTTCCGTTTGCCGGTTATTGCCTCGAGGGGATCCTGCATGTCTCAAAGATTTGGGCCAGCTGTTCAGCCTTGGCAAGTTGCTTTCTCGACTTGCCAAAGGTGGGACATGGGTGGGACAGCTACTGGCCCAAGTGTGACACAAGGTGTGACAAGAGGTGTCACACTTTCCAGCTCGAGGGGAGGTACGGATTCTGGTTGGTGATTTTAACTTATTGGTTTGTAATGAGTTAAGGTATCAATGATCTGGCTGGCACGCCGATTGCATTGGAGAGAGCCGATATGGGTAAAATTCTAGGAATTGATTTAGGCACGACTAACTCCTGCATGGCTGTCATGGAGGGAGGCGAACCGGTGGTGATCCCGAACAGCGAGGGCTCACGGACCACTCCATCAGTCGTTGCTTTCACAAAGAATGGAGAACGCCTGGTGGGCCAGGCCGCCAAGCGTCAGGCGGTGACCAACCCCAGCAACACGATTTTCTCTGCCAAGCGCCTCATCGGCCGCAAGTTCACGGAAGTGACCGAGGAAGCCGCACACGTTCCCTTCAATGTTGTTGAAGGCAAGAACGGCGATGCCTGGATTGAGGTCGAGGAAAGCGGCGAGACC
>JBFOMH010000031.1:0-16103 GCA_040830765.1 Puniceicoccaceae bacterium
ATATCCGCGAGGAACTGGAACGGGATACTTTCGAGGAGATTGACTTCCGGTCCACGACAGCAGGTGGTTTGTCGTACAAGTTCATTGAGGAAGACCGCATGACGCTGGAAGGCAATGCCGGTCTCAGCTACCGCTATGAAAGCTATACTTTCGACGATCCCTCGGATGACGACTTCGCCGGCCTCGATTTCGGTCTCGACTTCGGCTGGCAATTCGCTGACTGGGGCAAGCTGGTTTCCAACTTCACCTATGTGCCCAGTATCGACGATTTCGGAGATTATCTCTTCACCCATGAATCGGGTGTGGATATTCCCTTGGGAACCTCGGAAGGTTGGGTCCTGAAGATTGGCCTGAGCCACAAGTATAACAGCAACCCGGCTGACGCCTCTCTCGAGACCCTCGACACAACTTACTTCACCCGCCTCATCCTGAATTGGGAGTAAGGGTGAATCTCTTGTCATCTAACCACTAAAAAAACAAAGGCTATACTATGGAATTATCACAAGAACAGATCGAATCGGTCGTCGGCTTCATTACGAATTATGGCTTGAAGATCGTCGTTGCTCTCCTGATTTTCATCATCGGGAAGTGGATCGCAAAACTGATCAAAGGAGTCATCCGCCGGGGCTTGGAGAAGTCCAATACGGACCCCATCCTGGTCGGATTCCTTTCCAACATTGCCTATTACCTTCTCATGGTGATGGTGATTATTTCGGCGATTTCCCAATTGGGCATCAAGACTACCTCCTTCGTTGCCGTCCTTGGTGCCGCCGGTCTTGCCGTTGGCTTGGCTTTGCAGGGCTCCCTGTCGAACTTTGCCAGCGGGGTCCTCATCATCATGTTCCGTCCCTTCAAGATCGGCGATTTTGTTGAAGCCGGTGGAGTCACGGGTGTGATTGATGAAATCGGGATTCTTGTCACTAAGATGCACACGCCTGACAACAAGGGGATTATTGTTCCCAATTCCCAGGTCATGGGCGGGCACATCGTCAACTTCAATGCTCATGAAAACCGTCGCTGTGACATGGTTTTCGGCATTGGATACGGCGATGATATAGACAAGGCGAAGAAGATTATCACCGAAGTCATCGACGCGGACGAGCGTTGCCTCAAGGACCCGGCCGTGACCATTGCCGTCAGCGAGCTGGCCGATAGCAGCGTCAACATCGTTTGCCGTCCATGGGTCAAGGCCTCCGACTACTGGGGTGTCTTCTTCGGCACCCACGAGACGATCAAGAAGCGCTTCGACGCGGAAGGGGTGTCCATTCCCTTCCCGCAGACGGACGTACACCTGCACAAGGTGGAAGCCTAAGCGGAATCCTATTCCATTTTATCGCAAAGCCCCGGCATATGCCGGGGCTTTTTTATTCAAAGTTCCTGGTTGGGGGTCACTAAATACTCATGACCGACTTGAAGAACTGGGCTGCCCGGCGTGACATCTGGACCTTGGTTTCGTCCTTCAGGGTAACCAGCAGGCCGCCGTTGAACCATGGCTGGATGTTGCGAATCCACTTCAGGTTGACCATTTGCTTCCGGTTGGCGCGGAAGAAGTACTTTGATGGGAGGCGATCCTCCATGTAGTTGAGGGTCCGGCTGACCAGGGGCTTGTTGTCATCGAAGAATATCCGGACATAATTGTCCTCGGACTCGAGAAGCCGGATTTTGTCATAATCGACAAACCAGCAGCTTTCACCATCCTTGATGAAAATGTAGTCGTAATCGTCACTTCCCACCGCGGTCACAGCCGCTTCGGAAATTCGCTTGTACTTCTCCAGGCGCTGCTCAATGGAGCCAAGCAGATCCTCCGGTTCGAAAGGCTTGGTGATATAGTCATCAGCACCAGCGCCCAACCCCTCACGGATGTCATCCGGGTCGGTTTTCGCGGTCAGGAAGATAAAGGGGATAACGGCTGTTTCCGGGTCTTTCTGCAAGGCATCAAAAACCCCATGTCCATCCAGTTCCGGCATCATGACGTCCGAGACAATAAGGTCGGGTTTTATCTTCTTGGCCAGCTTGAGGCCTTCCTTGCCGTCGTTGGCGGACTCCACGGTATAGCCTGCGGTTTCCAGCAGATCGACCACCGGCAGGCGGACATTTTCATCGTCTTCGAGAATGAGGATAGTGGTCATGATGTTCCTTTGGATTCAGTATGCTTTGGCAGCGAGACACGAAAGGTGGATCCTTCGTTCTCAGTGGAGGAAAACTCGATATCTCCCTTCAGGAGTTCAACCGCGCGGCGAACAATATTGAGCCCGAGGCCGGTTCCTTGTCGGGCACCGACGTTTCCGGCCCGATGGAAGGCTTCAAAGAGGCGCTTCTGGTCGGATTCTGGAATGCCGATTCCCTTGTCACTGACGGAAAACTGAAGATGTGTATCGGATTCATCGACAGAACAGGTCACGGCTGACTCCCCATTGGAGTATTTGACGGCGTTTCCGAGGAGGTTTTGGAGGATATGGTCCAGCAGGTGTTCGTCGAGCAAGTAGGGATTGCCCTTTGGGATCCGGCAATCGCTGAGAATTTCCCGGTCCGGATATATGGGCGAGAAACGCTCGATGAAGGCCGGAAGATAGGTCGCAAGGTCAACCGGCTTAAGAGAGACCTTAACTTTATCGGACTCAGCCTGACTGAAGAAGAGGACATCATCGAGAAGGCGGTTCATGCGTTTCAGGGAAACCTCGATGTTTTCAAGGTGACGTTCCTTCTTGGTCTCCTGCAGTTTGTCCCCGTATTTCTTGAGAAGGGCGGCGGAGGCGCGTATACCGGTCATGGGAGTGCGGAATTCATGGCTGACCATCGAGATGAAGCGGGTCTTGATGTCGTTCAATTCCTTTTCCTGCTCCAGGGCCTGGCGGTAGCGCCTCTCGCTTCGCTCGAGGGATTCCTGTGCCTTAACTTGCTCGGTCACGTCCAGTTGAATGCCGACAAAATGGGTCAGCTCACCTTTTTCGCTGTAAACTGGTGAGATGTGGAGCTCGTTATGGAAAAGGGTTCCATCCTTGCGGTAGTTTCGCAGGCGGACGATGCAGGACTCACCGTTACGGAGGCACTTCCGGAGGTGTTCCAGTTCCAACTGGTCCCGGTCGGTTCCCTGGAGGAAGCGACAGCTTCGTCCTATGGCCTCCTTGGCTGAATACCCAGTGATGTCCTGGAAGCCCTTGTTGACATAGATCAACGGCAAGTCGGGTTGCCGGGCATCCGCAACCGTCACACCTGAAGTGACGTTGGCAATGGCAATGTTACGCAGGGCAATATCTTCCCGGGCCTGGACCCGCTCGGAGACATCCTGGAAAGTAATCAAATACAGGGGCTCTTCGGTCTCGACCGTGCTGCAGGTAAACTCGCAGGAGAAGGGGAATCCGTCCCGATGCTCGAGAAGACCTTCAAATCGGGCGGATTGATTTGGGGCCGTCAGGCTGTCGATGAGCGCGGAAAGTTCCTTCGAGGACTGTTCCGGCCAGAGCTGCCCGAGGTCCATTTTCTTCAATTCTCGTTCATTCCAGCCGAGGAGGTCCTGTGCCCGCTCATTGGAGCGGAGAATCTGGCAATCCACCGCCTTCGCTACCAGGACGGCCTCGCCTGTCTGGGCGAGGAGCGCATCAAGGAGAGGATCGTGCGGATCGGATGGATTGGCTGAGGTCATTTATCCATGGAATTATAATGAAAACGGGCCGTTCTGCAAATCCTTCAGTGGACTTCCTTCAATGGCGATTGCAAAAGCTGGTTCGCTTGTTAATTTGTCCGCATGAAAACCTTACCCCAGCCGATCAAGGATACACTTGATTGGGTTCACGCACGCAATCACAGTGAACCTGTTTTTATCCAGGCAGTTGACGAGGTGCTGCATTCACTAGCACCCGTCATCGACGCCTTTCCGCAAATCCTCGAACAGAATCTACTCCAGCGGGTCTGCGAACCCGAGCGCCAGTTGATATTCCGTGTCATTTGGCAGGACGATAAGGGGAAGGTCCAGGTTAATCGGGGATTCCGGGTCAAGTTCAACAGCGCCCTGGGTCCTTACAAGGGAGGCCTGCGTTTTCATCCCACGGTCAACCTTGGGGTAATCAAGTTCCTTGGCTTCGAGCAGATATTCAAGAACAGCCTGACCGGCCTTTCCATCGGTGGTGGCAAGGGAGGGAGTGACTTTGATCCCAAGGGGAAATCGGACAGCGAGATAATGCGCTTTTGCCAGTCCTTCATGACGGAACTTTACCGGCACATTGGACCGAGTGAGGATGTACCCGCCGGGGACATTGGGGTCGGTGGCCGGGAGATCGGGTACTTGTTCGGTCAATACAAGCGACTGACCAACCGCTACGACCTTGGTGTCATAACCGGAAAGGACACGGCATGGGGGGGATCCCTCGTGCGAAAGGAAGCGACTGGATTCGGCGCTGTTTATTTCCTCGATGAAATGTTGAAGCGAAAAGGAGAGGCCCTGAAAGGCAAGACAGCCGTCGTTTCAGGTTCGGGAAATGTTGCCATCTACGCCATTCGCAAGCTGATGGATCTCGGAGCGAAGGTGGTTGCCTGTTCGGATTCCGGTGGTGCCGTACATGATCCAGGCGGGCTGGACTACGACCAACTACGGGAGATCAAGGAAATCGAGCGCGGGCGTATTGAAACCTATGCCCGTCGTTGTCCCGCGGCAACCTTCATCCCGAGGGACCAAGCCAGTATTTGGACGATTCCCTGCGATGTCGCCCTTCCGTGTGCGACGCAAAATGAGTTGAACGGGGAGGATGCCATGGCATTGGTGAAGAACGGTTGTATTGCCGTCAGTGAGGGGGCCAACATGCCTTCAACCCCGGAGGCAATCGAGGTATTCCTGCGGGAGAAAGTCCTTTTTGGTCCCGGGAAAGCGGCCAATGCCGGTGGGGTGGCGGTATCCGCCCTGGAAATGCAGCAGAACGCGGCTCTCTCCACATGGACCTTTGCCGAGGTGGACAAACGGTTGCAGGACACGATGGCCAGTATCCATGGGACCTGCGTCCACTATGCCAAAAAGTTCAGTGAGCCGGACAACTATGTCGACGGGGCGAACATCGGGGGCTTCTTACGAGTGGCCCAGGCGATGCTCTCCCACGGGGTTGTCTAGGGGGACAAGCTGATACCTATACGGGGAACGTCTCTACGGGCTGAAGGGTGGCATCCAGCAACTGGGGCTTGCGATAAAAGTATGTCCAGGCGAGGTGTTGCCCCGTATCCGTTTCGACCCGCTCGAGTCGGCGGAGGTATTCGCGGGGATGGTCCTCCAGTCGGTCAACCGCTATCCATGTCTCCATGGATCCGATACTGAACAGCTCTCCCCGGACCCGGTAACCATTGCCAGGCTGGTCGAGCAGGCAGGGATATTCGGCCAGGATGAGCGGGTAGGGCGTCACCAGCTGGGCACTCCCCTTGAAGACTGTCCCGTTGTCTTTCAGGAGGTGATGATACTGGCCCCCGCGCTTGAGGGTCCCGTAGACAAATAGAAGTTCCCCGGGTGCGGGAAGATCAATTGCCTCATTGGGACATCTCGACACTTACGAAGACCCGGCTGGCTGGTTAGTTGACCTTGGGTTCGTGGTAGTTCGTCCCCGGTTCGTAAGCGGTAACAATCCCCGTACGGATGCAAAAGTCGCCAAATCGTTCCCCGTTCTCCCGCTCAGTGGCATAGCGCTGGATGATTGGGCGGAGTTCGTCGGTAAGGTCCTCTGACTTGACGGATGTCTTGTAGAGACGGTTCAACCTTGCCCCGTCAAAGCCGGCTCCGAGATAGAGGTTGTACTTCCCGGGCGCTTTCCCAACGAGGCCGATTTCACCGAGATAAGGGCGGGCACATCCGTTGGGGCAGCCCGTCATGCGGATGACAATCTCATCATCCCGCAAACCGGCTTCCTCAACCACGGTCTCCAATTCCGTCAGGAGGTCCGGCAGGTAGCGTTCCGACTCGGCCAGGGAAAGCCCGCAGGTCGGCAGGGCCACACAGGCCATTGAATTGAGTCGCAGGCCGGTCGCTCCAAGGCTGGCATCAAGGCCATATTCCTTCACCAGGGCCTCAATGGCGTCCCGGTCGCCGGAAGCGATGCCCCCGATGATCAGGTTCTGGTTACAGGTCAGGCGAAAGTCACCCTTGTGAACCTTGGCAATTTCCCGCAAGCCAGTCTTCATCGGGAAGTCTTCAGTATCCTTCACCCGGCCGTTCTGGATGTTCAGGGTCAGGTGCCAATTGTCGTCCACGCCCTGCACCCAGCCATAACGGTCACCCGTGCTGGTGAAGCTGAAGGGACGGGCGGCTTCCATCTTGTAGCCAAGGTACTTCTCCACCTCGCCGCGGAACCAGTCCAGCCCGTGGTCAGCGATGGTGTATTTCAGGCGTGCGTGGGCCCGGTTGACCCGGTCCCCGTGGTCGCGCTGAACCTTGACCACCGATTCGGCAACTTCCAGCAATTGCCCCGGCGTGCAAAAGCCCATCACCTCGGCCAGGCGCGGGTAGGTTTCCGCCTTGTTGTGGGACATGCCCATGCCACCGCCAACGGTCACGTTGTAACCAACCACTTTGTCGTCATCGACAATGGCAATAAAGCCAAGGTCGTGGGCGTAGATGTCCACGTCGTTGCTCGGCGGGACGGCGATGACAATCTTGAACTTTCGGGGAAGATAGGTCTTGCCGTAAATGGGTTCCACGTCTTCTTCCCCACCGGCTACGCGCTCCTCGTCGAGCCAGATCTCGTGATAGGCCCGCGTCTGCGGGGTCAGGTGATCGGAGATGTCCCGCGCTGCCTGCAACACCGTCTCGTGGACCGCGCTTTGTGCCGGGTTCGGATTGCACATGACATTGCGGTTGACGTCGCCACAGGCCGCCAGGGTGTCCATCATCACCGCATTGATGTCCTGGACAGTCTTTTTCAAATTGGTTTTCAGGACCCCGTGCAGTTGATAGGCCTGGCGGGTGGTCAACTTCATCGTCCCGTTGCCATAACGGTCGGCCAGCTCATCCATGGCCAGCCATTGCTCCGGGGTCGTCACGCCGCCCGGAACCCGTACCCGCAACATGAAGCTGTAGGCCTTGTCCAGTTTCTTCTTCCGCCGCTCCCGCCGCTCGTCCCGATCGTCCTGCAGGTAAATACCGTGGAACTTCGTCAGCTGCGCATCCTCCGCACTGACATCTCCCCGCAACGAGTCCTGCAAGGACTCCGCCAGGGTGCCCCGCAGATAGTCGCTGTCCGACTTGATCCCCTCGTTCTTGTGCAACGGCTTCCCGCCCGCTTCTTCTCCACTTTTCATGGTCATCAGCCTTAATAAAGGTTCATTAGGCAAAAAAGTAAAGTTAAGAGTGGGTTATTCGCTGCGGACAATGTCGCGGTTGCCGGGGAAGAGGCGCTCGAGGGTCTTGGCAAGGAGGTCAAACTCGAGGTTGACGAGGGAACCGGGGGTCTTGCTATCGAGGTTGGTGACCTCGAGGGTGTGTGGGATGAGCCAGACCGCGAACCCGGTTTCGTCGACTTCGGCGACAGTGAGGGAGACCCCATCGATGGCGATGGAACCCTTGTAGACAAGGTACTTAAGAAAGTCCGCGGGTGGTTCGATACGCAGGTAGAGGTCTTTTCCCCTGCGCTCGGCGTGGGTGACGGTTCCGGTGGAATCGATGTGACCCGTGACGAAATGACCACCGATCTTGCCATTGAATCGGAGGGAGCGCTCCAGATTGACCGGGTCGCCGGCCTTGGCGGTCTGGAAGGAAGTCAGGCGGACCGACTCTTGCAGCAGGTCAAATGAGACGGATTCAGCATCCCATTCGACGGCGGTCAGGCAACAGCCGTTGACGGCGACCGAGTCACCCATTTCCATCCCTTCAAGGACCCGGCTGGCAGCCAGCTTGAGCCGGTAGGCGCTTTCCTGTTCGGCAAACGAGAGAACGGTGCCGGTTTCTTCAATAATACCAGTGAACATTCCCGAATCTTGTGCGGCCCCGTGCGGGAAACGCCAGTCAAATTTACGAGCCCGTAGCGACCGCGACATCCTTGCCGACGTAGCGGAGGGACATTGCGGTGACAAAGCCCCCCAGGACAAGCATCACCGTCGACACGCCGCCGATGAGCGAGAAAGGTCCGTTGGAGACCGCCATCATGGCAAGGGCGGACAGCGGCATGATCACCATGACAACAACCGCGGGGATGATAAATCCGTAGGCGATGCGGTTGCTCTTGAGAAAGACGAGGAAGGTCAGGAGGGCCAGGGCTGCCATCAACTGGTTGGTGGCGCCGAAGAGCGGCCATACGGCCTTCCACGCCGGCTGGCCGTCAATGGTCTGGAACATGGCGAATGCCGGAATGACCAGTACCGCCAGTGTGCCCAGGTAACGGGTCTTGGGGCCCCGGGAATCAAGTAATTCCTCAAGGATAAAGCGGCTCAACCGGGTACAGGTATCGAGGGTGGTCAAGAGGAAGGTACTGACTGCCAGGAGGGTGAATTCCATCGCCAGGGATTGGGGAAGGCCGATGGAGCCCATGAACTTTGCCGCCCCGGTGGCGAAAATGGCAACCGGTGTGCCCGCCGTTGTACGCTCAACCTCGGTCAGGATGGCGATGGTGCCAAGGGCGAAGACCGCCAGGACGCCCTCGACCAGCATGCCGCCGTAGTTGACTTTGCGGATATCGCTTTCGCGGGCCAGCTGCTTGGAGGTTGTCCCGCTGCTGACAATGCTGTGAAAGCCGCTGCAGGCCCCGCAGGCCACCGTTATGAAGAGGATGGGGATCAGGGTGCCCGCCTGCGGATGATTCCAGCCGCTGAACAGATCAATCTGGATCGGGGCGGATGAAAAAAGAACCCCGACAATACCCGTCGCCATGAGGATGTAGAGAAAGGTCGAGGATAGGAAATCCCTTGGTTGCAGGAGGACCTGAACCGGCAGAATGGAGGCAATGAAACAATAGACGAGGATGCAAAGAGCCCAGGTACTCCCGCTCAGTTCAGGCATGGGAAAGTAATGTCCCACTACCAGGCCAAAGTAAGTCAGCGGAATGAAAATCGCGATGCTGGTCACGAACGACAGCTTGGTCCGCGTCAGGGCAAATCCAAATCCCAGCGCGATGAGGATGAACCAGCCCGATGATGTCGCCACCGACGGGGTGGTGGAGAAGGTCGAGGCGGTCAGGTCAAGAAAGACGATGATCACATAAATCAACGCCAGCAGGACAAACAGGGCAAACAAGCGGCCCGTCCGCTGCCCGACAATGGAACGCATCGCTTCCGCAATCGACCGGCCCCCTGTCCTCGCCGATATGAAGGCTGCCCCGTAGTCATGCACGCCCCCCACAAACGCCGCCCCAATGAGAATCCACAGCCACGTCGGACCCCAGCCAAAGTACATCGCTGCCAGGATCGGGCCCACGATCGGTCCCGCTCCCGCAATCGAGGAGAAATGATGGCCGAACAGGATGGAGGCCCGCGTCGGTACGTAATCCACTCCGTCCTTCAACGTCTCCGCCGGCGTCGGACGGCTGTCATCCAATTGGCAACGCCGGTCCAAAAATTTCCCGTAGACCCGGTAGGCCACCGCGAAAAAGACGATCGAAATCAGGAGTAGAGCTAACATGGGGCGGATTTTTACCCTGTCCACCCCGGTCCTGTCAATCCGCTCCGGAATTATTCACACACGTGTTGGTTTTTTTGCTGGACGGAGGCGGGCAAGTATGGGCAGAGTGGGAATTTTGAGAACGAAACCCTGAAAGGAAAGACGATGAAGACACGAGAAGGAGCGAAATACGAATTACTGGTGGCGACGAGCATGGGCGTGCGGTTAACGCCGAAGGCGGGGCAACCGGTGCACAGTGCGCGGGAGTTCATCATGCAGGCGACGAGTGCTGAATCGAACGTGGCGAGCATTGTCTCGTACCTGGGACTACCGGTGAAGGTATTGACCAATTTTGTTAAAGGAAGCCCGGTGGCGCGTTTCATCAGGGATGACTTGGCCTCGCGGCACATGGATGTGGAGGGCCCGGAAGTGGAGCAGGGCGGTCCCTGGGGCTGCCGGCACCAGATCAACATCGCGGACAGCGGAGCGGGCCTGCGGGGTCCCCGGGTCCAAAACGACCGGGCTGGGGAAGTAGGCCGGACCCTTTCGGTTGAGGACTTTGACTTGGAGCGTATCTTTGGCGAGGAAGGCGTAAAGGTGGTGCACCTTTCGGGGCTGGTGGCAGCCTTGTCACCGGAGACTGGCCAATTTTGCCAGGAGATCGCACGGGCGGCCAAGAAGCATGGCAGCCTGATCTCCTTTGATTTGAATCACCGGGCCTCATTCTGGATAAATCGCGAGGAGGAACTGGCGGGAATTTTCAAGGAGATTGCCGGTCTTTCGGATATTCTCGTTGGCAATGAGGAAGACTTCCAGCTTTGCCTTGGGGTTGCCGGACCGGAAGCGGGTGGCCAGGGCCTGCAGGGCAAGATTGACGGGTTCAAGGAGATGATCACCCGGGTGAAGGCCGAGTATCCCGATACTTCTGTATTTGCGACTACCTTGCGGGAAGTCATCAGCGTAAACAAGCACCTCTGGGGAGCGATCCTCTCCGCAGGCGACGACTGGCATGTCATCGAGCCGAGGGAAATCGGCGTAGTTGACCGGATTGGTGGTGGCGACGGATTTGTTGGCGGGATGCTCTACGCGATGCTGAAGGGCTGGGAACCAGAGAAGTGGGCCCAGTTTGGCTGGGCCAATGGGGCTTTCACGACGACGCTCCTGACCGATTACTCCCAACCGGCCGACGAGGAACAGATCTGGTCCCTCTGGGAAGGCAACGCCCGCGTGCGCCGCTAGGACCTGTCCTTAGTAAAGGTCCATCAAGGTCCCGAAATCCGGTTCAAAGAGCCGCTTGTAGGCGCGGATTGCCTGGCCATCCGTCAGGGAGGCGAGGTAATCACAGAGCAAGCGACGCTTCGTCTGGTCGTCCCCGGCGTTGTGGACCCATTGATTGACCGGGTCGGGCAGGATTCGCAAGGGCTTCTCGAGGTTGCCAAGGAGGTGTTCCGTGTAGGCTTCAAAAAGGCGGGTCAGCAGGTATCCGCCTTTGAACTCAATTTGCTGGAGGGGTGGGGACTTGAAAATCAGATCAAAGGCAATCCGCTTGTGCAGGCTGCAGACCTCGCGGACCCGCGGCTCGATGTGCAACTGGAAGCGGTGCCGGTTGGTTAATTCGGCGAGCTCGGAGTCAACCGGCTTCAAGGAGCAGGCTTGGATGAACTGGCCGATCCAGAGACTGGTCCGGGGTTCATAACCGCCGGAGCGGATTTCATTAATCAAATCGTCAAGGGTCTGGTTCTGGTAGCTGGTCAGATCCGCCTGCTGATCGGCCCATTCCTGGAGGGAGTCCGGGGTGATGAAACGGGCCTTGATGCCGTCAACAATGTCGTGGAGGGAATAGGCGGTGTCGTCGGCCCAGTCCATAATCTGGCACTCGATACTCTTGAGGGAGTTGATTTGGTCAGGTGAGCGTCCACTGAAGTCAATGCCCGGGAAGACGAATTCCCGCAGATCCTTCTGGTCATCATAAAGGAAATGATTGTCAGGATATTGCATTTGCTCCCCGGTATCCCGGCAGCTCTCCGTATGCAGGGCCTTGTATTTGAGGATGCCGTCAAGGAAGGCCCGTGTCGGTTTCATGCCAGAGGGGCGATCCGGCCGTTCATATATGAGTTTGGTAAGGATGCGCAGTGTTTGGGCGTTGCCCTCGAAGCCTCCGTGAACGGACATCAGCTCGTTCAGTTTGCGCTCACCGATGTGACCAAAGGGCGGATGGCCAAGGTCATGGGCGAGACCGACGGCCTCGACAAGGTCCGGGTCAATCTGAAAGTCCGGCCGCAGTCGCTCGCTGGTCTGGTTGATGTATTCGGCAATGGAGCGGGAAATGCGGGCGACCTCGATGGTATGGGTCAATCGCGTGCGGTAAAAATCATATTCACCCGACTGGAAGACCTGGGTCTTGGATTGCAGTTGGCGGAAGGCGGAAGAAAAGAGAACCCGGTCCCGGTCAATCTGGAAGGGCGTGCGGTGGTCATTCTCCGGGCGCTTGCCCGGCAGGTGCTCGCAGTCGAATTCCCCGTAGAATCGATTTTCCATATTTGCCAAGTAGAAGCATTCCCGCACCGGGTACAACCGGAAAGCAATCCTTCCTTAAAAGTCCTTGTCGTGCGTATCGAGGACCAGCGTAACCGGTCCATCGTTGTGGGCTTGGATGAGCATCTCCGCACCGAAGATTCCGGTTGCCACCGGCCGACCGGTAATTTGCTCCAAGGTGGCGACAAATTGTTCATAGATCGGGATCGCCATGGCCGGTTCCGCTGCCCGGTTGAAGGAGGGTCGCGTACCCTTGCGTAAACTCCCGAAAAGGGTGAACTGGCTGATGACCATGAGTTCCAGGTCGAGGTCGATCAGGCTGCGGTTCATTTTTCCTTCATCATCCTCAAAACAGCGAATGACCGGTATCTTGTTCGCCAGCCAGAGCATGTCTTTCTCTGTATCCGACTTCTCTATTCCAAGGAATACCAGCAGACCCTTGCCAATCGCTCCGGCAACCTTGTTGGCGACCCGGACCTCTCCCCAGTTTACTCTTTGTATCACCGCTCTCATGACACTTGCAACGAAAGGATGCAGGAGGACAGCACGCCCTGCAATGCTGTTTTCCCTACACAAGATCCCTATTGAAATTAGGTGAAATTACCTAGGCCTGCCCGGTCAACCACCCAAGCCTTTATGGTTGCAGTGTGGACAGGATTGGCATTGTATCCTTCACTCAAGACTGCTGGCCGCATGGATATACTCATAGCTGAGGACGACTTCATTTCTCGCAAACTGCTCGTGAACATTCTCGAGGAGCTTGGGCATGTGGTATCTGTTGCTTCCGATGGGGAAGAGGCCTGGGAGATTTATAAAAAGCAACCCAGTCGCATGGTCATTACCGATTGGCTCATGCCGCGACTTGATGGGCTGGAACTGGTGCGGAAAATCCGCTCCGAGGACATGTCCGACTACACCTACGTTGTTCTCCTGACGGCAAATATTGGCCAGAGGGAGAACTACTTCAAGGCCATGGAGGCCGGGGTAGATGATTTCCTTGCCAAGCCGCTGGACCGTATCGAACTCGAGATCCGTCTCAATGTCGCCTCCCGTATCCTCAAGGCCAGTTCCCACATTCATTCATTGGAAAGTGTCCTGACGATTTGTGCCTACACCAAGAAGATCAATTTCCCGGACGAAGGCTGGCAGACGATCGAGGACTTCATGCGCAAGCATCTTGGGCTCACGGTTTCCCATGGAATTGAGCCCGAGTACTACGACAAGGTCATCAAGCCACAGTTGGAAAACCTGAAAAAACACAATTCCAAGGCCAAGGAGGCCTGAGGAATTGTAGGGGCTTTGTCACGACTTTGTGACACTCGTACAGGAGGATGCCTCAATCCTGCTTGCTGAATCCGTCGGGATGATTCTTGTGCCATTCCCACGCCGTGGAAATGGTTTCGCGGATGTCCATGTATTGCGGCTTCCATCCGAGCTCGCCTTGCGCCTTGCTGCTGTCCGCGTAGAGGGCGGGAGGATCTCCCATTCGCCGTGGACCCATTTCATAGGGCACCTTTAACCCGGTCACTGATTCCACCGCATTGACGACCTCGAGGACACTGACCGGTGTCCCGGTTCCGAGGTTATAGAAAAGGCAAGTGCCCTTCTTCTCCATCTTGTTAAAGACGGCAATATGTGCCCGGGCCAGGTCATCCACATGGATATAATCCCGCAGGCAGGTCCCATCCGGCGTGTCGTAGTCGTTTCCGAATACAGTCAGCTTATCCCGTTTCCCTTGGGCGGCCCAAATGGCGAGGGGAATGAGGTGCGTTTCCGGATCATGATCCTCGCCGATGGAGCCATCGCTGGCGGCCCCGGCGGCATTGAAGTAGCGGAAGGAGGCGGAGCTCAGTCCGTAGGCGTGGGCACAGGCCTTGAGCAGGTTCTCGACATCCAGCTTGGTCTGGCCGTAGGGATTGATGGGATTCTGTGGCAGATCCTCGGTCATGGGCATTTTTTCGGGAACGCCATAACTGGCACAGGTCGAGGAAAAGACGAACTTAGCGACCCCACAGGCCTGCATGGCCTGAAGGAGGGAGACAGTCTTGCTGAGGTTGTTTTCGTAGTACTTCAGTGGGTCTGTCACGGATTCCCCGACATAGGCGAAGGCCGCAAAGTGCATAACGAGGTCGATTGACTCCTCCCGCAGGACTTTCTTGACCAGTGCGCGGTCTCCCAGATCCCCCTCGTGGAAGGCAATGTGGCCGGCGACCGCCTCCCGGTGGCCGAAGACCAGGTTATCCAACACAACCGGACGGTGTCCGCTGGTTTCCAACTGCTTCACACAATGACTGCCGATATAACCGGCTCCTCCGACGACCAGGACATTCATGGCGTGATTAAGTCCATGGAGTATCGTTCTGAAAAGCCTTTTTGCATGCTTCTTGGCCGATTCGCTCCCTTTGGACCAACTTTAGGGGCGGGGATTTGCCTTTGCATTGACAGCTTCAAGCTGTCTTATTGAGACTGTGTCTTTCTATTGACGGGATGATCCCGCCAGCATGAGCCATTAATGAGCGAGCCTATCAACAGCCGAATTGTGATCACGGGAATCGGATTGACCTCACCGAGTGGCAACACTCTCGAGGAGTACCGCGGCAATCTGCTTTCCGGAGTGAGCAAAATTACCAATATCGACATGCGCTACATGGGCCAGGTGCATGCCGGTGTTTGCGACTATGACGCCCGCAAGTACCAGACTCGCCGGGAATTACGCAATAGCACGCGAGCGGGCAGTATTGCCATTTTCTGCAGTCGGGAAGCGATTCAGGATGCCCGAATCGACTGGGAGAACGTGGACACCAGCCGGGTAGGGGTCTACATCGGGACCACCGAGCACGGCAACGTCGAGACGGAGAATGAGGTCTACAACATTTCCCAGTACGATTACGACGTCCGCTTCTGGTCCCACCATCACAATCCGCGCACGGTAGCCAACAATCCTGCCGGCGAGGTCACGATGAATCTCAAAATCCACGGGCCGCATTACACGATCGGGGCCGCCTGTGCCGCCGGGAACGCCGGAATTATCCAGGGGTACCAAATGCTCAAGCTGGGTGAAGTGGACATGGCCCTCGCCGGGGGTGTCTCCGAGTCCATCCACACCTTCGGGATATTTGCCAGTTTCAAGAGCCAGGGCGCCTTGGCCGTCCATGATGACCCGACCAAGGCCAGCCGGCCCTTTGATTCCGGCCGCAATGGCATTGTAGTCAGTGAGGGAGGAGCGGTCTACACCCTCGAGCGGCTTGAAGATGCCAAGGCCCGGGGAGCCCGCATTTATGCGGAAGTTGTCGGTTATCATATCAATTCGGATGCCACCGACGCGGTTCTGCCGAACAGTGAGCGGCAGCGCCAGTGTATGGAAATCGCCTTGCGCAAAGCCGGCCTGGAGGCGGGCGACATCGATATTGTGAATACCCATGCGACCTCGACTCCGCAGGGGGACATCCAGGAATGCATGGCTATCCGGGAGCTATTCCCGGCGGAGACCTGCCCCAATACGCGGGTCAACAATACCAAGAGCTACATTGGGCACGCCATGGGGGCCGCCGGGGCCCTGGAGCTGGCCGGAAACCTTCCCGCCTTCGAGGACGGCATGGTCCATCCAACAATTAATATCGAGCAGCTTGACCCCGAGTGCTCCTTGCCTAACTTGGTGGTCAATGAGCCTGAGCAGCGACCTGAAGTCCGCACCATTTTGAATAACAGTTTCGGGATGTTGGGGATAAATTCCTGCTTGATCGTTAAAAAGTTTGCAGAATAAGCCGATTTATCTACAACCGCGCCAATATGACCAAGGAAGATTGTAAGAAGGTGGTTTTGGACATTATCTCCGAAATCGCCCCAGACGAGGATTTAAGCGATGTTCAGCCGGACGTCCGGCTCAGGGACCAGCTGGATCTGGATTCCATGGACTTTCTCGATATCGTTATGGAATTGCGCAAGCAGTTCGGCATTGAGGTACCCGAGGAAGATTATCAACAACTGGCCAGCCTCGACAGCTGCGCGG
>JBFOMH010000032.1:0-73826 GCA_040830765.1 Puniceicoccaceae bacterium
ATGAAAACAGTCCCGTTTACTCGGTGGTCGCCATCGAGAACGGATCATCAGAATGGGTGTCCGAAACCTTGTTGAAATTTACACCGGCGAACGGATTCACCGGTCTTGCCAGCGTCTCCGTGAAAGTAACGGACTTGCAGGGAGCCAGCCATGTTGTTCAATGGGGGATCCGGGTTCATCCATGAACCAAGGAAGGAAGCCAGCATGGGCAGGATGATAAATAGAGGCGTGATGGGGATTTCCTGGGCATGCCTTCTTGCCTGTTCCACCTCTGCCGCGCCGGAGATTTGGGAGAACGAACAAGTCCTTCATCTCAACCGCCTTCCCGCGCGAGCTTCCTACAGTCCTTACGCGACCCATGAAGCGGCACTGGCCGGTGGGGAATCCTCGCGTGTCCTCAGTCTGGATGGCCTGTGGAAGTTCAACTGGGTATCGACACCGGAGTTGCGTCCGGAAAACTTTTACCAACCGGACTTTGATGACGAAACATGGGATGACCTGCCGGTCCCTTCCAACTGGGAAATGCAGGGATATGGCACACCCATTTACGTCAGTGCCGGTTATCCCTTCAAGATTGATCCACCCAGGGTGACCACTGAACCACCGGAGCATTACACGAGCTATCTGGAGCGCAATCCCGTCGGGGCCTACCGGCGAACCTTTGTCCTGCCGGACCATTGGAATGACCAGCGGATATTCATCCACTTCGGCGGGGTGCAGAGTGCCTTTCGCCTCTGGGTCAACGGCGAGGAGATTGGCTACAGCCAGGGAAGCATGACACCGGCGGAATTCGAGCTCACGGACGCTCTTGTTCCCGGGGAGAACCTCCTTGCGGTGGAAGTCTTCCGGTGGAGCGATGGCAGTTACCTTGAGGACCAGGACATGTGGCGCCTCAGTGGCATCTACAGGAGTGTGGAATTGTTTTGCACACCAGTTGCCCGCATCAGTGACTTTACGGTCCGGACGGATCTCGACGCAAACTACGAGGATGCTGTGCTCCGGATTGAGCCGGAGTTGGAAGTGACGGGCGATCTTTCCCTTGAAGGTTGGACCGTACAGGCGATGCTACATGATGCCAATGGGAACCCTGTTCTGCCGGAGCCCCTTTCAGCTGAGGCGAATCTGCTCCTCAACAAGGATTACAGAGCCCGTATTCTCGTCGACCGGACCCCTCAGCGTGGCCCAAGGCGCGTCGGTTGGCTGGAGGCAACCGTCACCAATCCCCTTAAATGGACTGCCGAGACCCCGAATCTTTATCAGCTAGTCCTTTCCCTGGTGGATGCATCCGGTGAGGTCAGGGAAGTGGTCTCGACCAATGTGGGTTTCCGGACTGTGGAAATTGCTGGCGGTCAATTGCTGGTCAATGGCAAGCCCGTCCGCCTGCGTGGCGTCAACCGTCACGAGCATGATCCCCGGACCGGACATGTCATGTCGGAAGAGCGCATGCTGCAGGACATCCTCCTGATGAAACAGGCGAACGTGAACGCGGTACGGACCGCGCATTATCCCCACAGTCCGCGCTGGTACGAACTTTGTGACAAATACGGTCTCTATGTCATGGATGAGGCCAATATTGAGACCCACGGGCTTCGGGGCTGGCTCGCTTCCCAGCCCAATTGGGCAAGCGCCTTTCTCGACCGGGCTATCCGCATGGCCGAACGGGACAAGAATCATCCTTCCATCATTTTCTGGTCGATGGGCAACGAGTCCGGTTATGGGCCCAATTTCGCCGCCATTTCCAGTTGGCTGCGGGAATTTGATCCGACCCGGCCCATCCACTATGAGGGGGCCCAGGGGTATCTGGAGCCTAACAAGCCGCCTTCCTACCCGGGTACTCCCAGTACGGTTGACGAGCCATGGCGGGATCCATTGACCGTTGATGTCATCAGCCGGTTCTATCCCAGGGTAAAGCAAGCCTACCTGAATCCGGGATTGTCCCCTGAAAGCGGGGTCGAGCGGGCCGAAAATGCCCGCTGGATTCGGTTGTTGGACATTGCCCTGGACGCGCGCGACAACAGGCCTGTCCTGACCAGTGAATACGGCCACTGCATGGGCAATGCCCTGGGCAACTTACAGGACTATTGGGACGAAATCTATTCCCATCCCCGTATGCTGGGGGGCTTTATCTGGGACTGGGCCGACCAGGGTATCTACAAGTCTGACAGCGACGGTATCGAGTTTATCGCTTATGGCGGAGATTTCGGCGACAAGCCCAACCTGGGGGCATTCTGTCTCAATGGTATTGTCTTTGCCGACCGGGAAGTGACCCCGAAATATGCCGAATTGAAGAAAGTCTACCAGCCGGTTCACTTTGAACTGGAGGAAATCCTCTCCTCGGGAATGGCATTTGTTCGCGTCACCAACCGGCAGCATCATGAAAACCTGAAGGGGTACCAGTTTGCATGGAAACTTGAGCTTAATGGCCAGGTGGTCGGGGAGGGGAGTCTGGCGCCCCTTGACGCCGGTCCCGGTGAATCGGTTGTCGCGGCCGTGCCACTGAAGCTGCCGGAAGACCTGCATCCGGCCGATGAGCTGTTACTCAGCATTGACTGTGCCTTGTCCGAGGAAACGCCGTGGGCCGGGGAGGGGCACGTCCTGGCATGGGAACAATTCCCGATCGCGATCGAGCCGGAGCAACAGTTTGCAGAACATGAGCCCACTGACGGCACCCTCAGGGTTCGCGAAGAGGATGATCGGATAACAATCGACGGAGCAGAGTTTTCCGTCGTTTTCTCGAAAAGTAGCGGAACAATCGATACGCTTATCTATGACAACCAGGAGGTTCTGGCAGGTGGCGATAATCCCCGGGGCCCTGTCCTGCAGGCGTACCGTGCCTACACCGATAACGATAAGGGATTCGGTGGCTGGCTCCGCGATGACTGGCGTGAGGCAGGGCTTGCTACGATGGAAGCGGTCGCCAAGGAAGTGAAGATTGTCAGCCAGTCGACGAATTTCATCCATATCGCCTCCCGGGTCGAACACCAGGCTGCTGGTGGCAAGTTTGTCCATGTCGTTGACTGGCATGTCTACCCGGACGGAACCATCCTTTCCAAGAACCACTTTACTACCTCACCGGACCTGCCCCCCTTGCCCCGGATAGGGGTTGTCATGGGGCTCAAGCAGGCCCTTGGCCAACTCTCCTGGTTCGGCCGTGGACCCCACGAGAACTACCGGGACCGAAAGTCCAGCACGGCGGTCGGTCTCTGGGACAGCACTGTGGGGGAGCAATACATTCCCTATCCCCGGCCACAGGAGACTGGCAACAAGGAGGATGTCCGCTGGGTCCGGTTAACCGACGATTCAGGACATGGCGTTGCCGTGGTTTCCGGTGACCAGCTCTTCTCCTTTTCCGCCCTCCACTACACGGCAGGCGACCTCGATGCCGCCCGGCATACCAATGAGCTGGTTCCACGCGATGCCGTTATCCTGTCCATTGACGCCGCCCACTCCGGCCTGGGCAACAGCAGTTGCGGGCCCGGTGTCCTGGAGCGTCATGCCGTGCTCCCCGGTGAGTATAACCTGACCTACATCATCCATCCCATTTCCCCGGAGGCAGACCCGTTTGCCCTGCGCAAGCGCTTCCTCGCCCAACTGGAAAATAATTAATCCCATATCTATCCTGTCATGAAACATAAAATACACCTGACTCTCTCCATCTTTCTGGCTCTTGGCCCGGTTTTCGCCTCCGAGACCTGGTTTGGCGATGCCTTAGTCCCCCTTTACCGGGTCTTTGAGACGGAGGTCCAGAACGAGACGCCCTACGCCAACAAGTTCACCGATGTCGAACTGCAGGTCCAGTACCAGGCGCCGTCGGGCCGGATCACCAACTTCACCGGCTTCTATGACGGCTATGGCGAAGGGGCCGGCGACGTGACCAATGGCGATACCTGGAAGATGCGTTTCATGCCGGACGAAACGGGCAAGTGGGAATATGTCTACCGCTGGAGCGATGGAACCGCGGGAGGCAGTGGTACCTTCATGGTCAGCGCTGAGGGCGCCGGCAAGGGCATCCTCAAGGCCTACCATAAGAATCCTCATTGGCTAGCCTACAACGGGACCGAGCCGGTCTGGATCAAGTCCTATTACGAGACCGGTCATGGTTCCCTGGGCCAGGACTTCGACTGGATCGTCGAGAATGTCTACGGCAAGCTGCTGGAGCATGGTTACAACCACCTCCAGGTAAACTGGCTGCTCTCGCTGTGCTGCTTTGGCCAGTACTACCTCGACGGACCGGAACCGGAAACCCTCGACCTCGCCTTGTACGAGGACGGCAAAGTGACCACCACCATGAATCTGGATGTCTGGCGCCGCATGGAACAGCACCTCGGCTGGCTGAACGATCATGACATCGGCGTCCACATGTTCCTTGGCTTTGACGGGTCCCGCAATGAAGGGCCGGAGTGGCTTTCGCTGACGCCGGAGGAGCAGGATTTTTACGTCCGTTACGTGGTGGCCCGGCTGGCTCCCTACGCCAACATTGCCGGATGGAACTATGTCTGGGAAGTCGATGGCGGCCGCGAGGACCAGGAACTTGGCCTGGCCCGCCTGCTGGCCGAGTATGATATTTTTGATCATCTTCGCACCTACGAGGACGAGTATCCGCGGGAGAACTACTACCACCTTCCGGCCTACAATTTTGCCGCAGTTGAGAACCATGGTATCATGGCCCCTGACAAGTCACAGGAACGGCACATGTGGCGTTCGCCATGGACGCACCACATGGCCTCGCTGCTCAGCTACAAGGGGAAGCCGGTCTTCATGAGCGAGGGGAATTCCCTCTGGCGGCGCTACTGGCATGACAAGGCCCGCGCCAACCAGGATGATCTGCGCCGTGCGGCCTGGGCCACGGTAACCGCAGGTGCTTCCTTCACCTGGAACGGCCATGCCAAGGAATACGAGCTCTATGCCGGCGGCGAAACCGGCCTGCCGTTCAATGAGGAAAACGAGTACACCCTCAGTGAGACCTGTGTCCAGATCATCGCCGACACCATGAACAATGAAGTGGAGTTTCACAAACTCCGGCCCGATGACCGCTTGCTCGACCGCCATGAAGTCCTGCGGGTCTATGCCATGGCGGAGTCGGGCCGCCAGTACCTCGTCTTCTCCATCGAGGCTGAGCCCTTCTCGCTGAGTATCGAACCCGGCAGCTATGCCACCGTCAAATGGATTAACGCCAAGACCGGGGACACCGTGGAGCTTCCTTCCCTGGATGTATCCGGGGAAGGCGAGAGCGTGCCGTTTACCTGCCCGGATTCCGACAGTGACTGGGTCTTGATTGTCCGCGGCTCCTGAGCTAGTGGCCGGAGCCGACCAGGTTGCCGAGGTAATTGCCGTAGGTGATCAGGCCGACCGCGCCGACCAGCAGCGCCAGCCCGACTCCCATGTCGAAGAGGGTCTTGCGCCGCGCTCCCTTCCATTCGCCGATGAGTACGCCGAATCCGCTGCTGAGCAGAATGAGGATAATCATGTGGATGGCCCAACTGGAGAACTTGAAGTCGCCCATTAGGACATGACCGCGACCATAAAAGAAGAATTGCGTGTACCACATCAGCCCGGTGGCGAAGGAGAGGACATAATTGCGAATGAGTCCGCCCGCCGATCCATCCGGGGTGCGTAGGAACTCACCCCAGGTCTTGTTCTTGTTCATCAGGTAGATGATGTAGATCAATGTCGTGGTGAAGGCCCCGTTGTTGGAGAAGATGTACTTGATGTTTTCCCGGTTCTGACCGGCCCCGTATTTGGCCGCTACCTCGGCAATGGGGGTCGCGGCATCAAGGGAAAAACTGAAGACCGCCGACAAGACACCGGCAAGGACACAGAGGGGAAGGCCGATGTGGGCATTGAAGGTTGTTTCCTTCCCATCCTCGGCTAGTTCCCGTTCCTTGCGGAAGCCGGCGATGCCGGTCAGGATCATGGCAAAGAACCCAAGGATTACCCCAAGGACGACAATCAGGCCACCGTCCTGTTGCAGCTTCTCGGCCAGCACCCCGTTGATAAGGGGCATGAAGAGGGTCCCGATAAGACAGGAAAAGCCAATCGCGATGGCGTAGGTCAGTGAGAAGCCGATGTACCGGATAGAGACCCCGAAGGCGATGCCCCCGACCCCGTAGATGACCCCGTAGAGGTACGACAGCAGCATGGCGCCTTTTGGAGCCTCCCCCAGAACAGTCCAGAAGTGATCCCCAAGCGACAGATAGGCCCCTATCCAGGGCAGCAACAGCCAGCAGAAGAAGGCCTGGGTCAACCAGTAGGTCTGCCAGCTCCATCGGTGGAGGAATTTCTGCGGAGAGTAGCAAAGGGCAGCGCTGCCAGCGCCAATGGTATGGAGAAAAGTTCCAAAAAGTGGGGCGGATTCCATGGAAGTGGGCCTTTGTTCGGGTTGTTGAAGGAGAGTGAGGCCTGTCTTCAGGAGCTTGATTGGGCACCATTGACAGGCAGAAAGTTCCATAAATTCATTTTATTTCATCTAAAGAACTGCATTCGCTCTTGTTATTTCAACTCCGGCCTCCTTGTCAAGCCAGCATTGTCTAGGGATGCCTGTGCGTTGACTAATATGAAGATTTGTGAACGTTTATGAACGCCTCGTGGGCTTCCGGGAAAAAGTAATGTTGACATCGGGGTTTCATGAAAAATAATAAAAAGCTGTTTTCTTTCATATGAAATAAATCTACTCCAAGCGCGCACCCTTAGGAATTCCAATTATGTCGACCCACGATCGTACCCCGTCTGCTCAACGTACACTCGCCAGACGCTTTAGCTTCTGCTTTCTGACGCTGCTGCTATTGCTTCCCAGTTCCCTGCTGGAGGCCCAGGAAGCGGCCGATGGCCTAATCATCGGACGCGTCTTCAATGCCCGCACTGGCCGCTACGTCAACAATGTGGAGATCACCATCAAGGGGACTTCCAGGCGCGAACTGACCAACCAGTTCGGGGAGTACAGCATCTACGGGCTCGAGCCGGGCCAGTATATCCTCACGGCTTCTTACACGGGTCTTTCTCCTGAGGTTGCCAGCGTGCGGGTGTCTTCCGGAGAGACCATTATTCAGGACTTCACCTTTGCCAGACGCCCCGGAACTGAACAATTGGAATCCGAGGAACAGATATTCGAGATGGAGGAATTTGTGGTCGATGCGCATGACTTCGAGAGCATGCAGGAACTGGCCATTCAGGAGGAGCGGGTAGCCGTCAACCTCAAGCACGTTGTTTCCGCGGAGGCCTACGGGGCAGTCGCTCAAGGGAACATTGGTGAATTCGTAAAGTTCATCCCGGGGGTGCAGGTTGATTATGGCTCACAAGCTTATTCCAGCGGTGCCGATGCCACGGCAATCTCCATCCGGGGTTATGGCGCGGAACAGACGGCCGTGACCATCGACGGCATCCCGGTGGCCAATGCCCAGCCGGGCGAGCTGACCGAGGCTATTGGCCTCGACATGTTGTCCATCAACAACGCCTCCCGGGTTGAGGTTATCAAGGTCCCGACACCCGACCAGCCCAGTGCCTCGATTTCCGGAACGGTCAACCTGATCAGCAAGACCGCCTTCGAGTATCCCAAGCCCAAGCTCAGCTACCGGGTTTATGCCTCCATCAATTCCGAAAACACGGATTTCTTCAGCAAGACCCCGGGGCCGACCAACAAGCCGACCTACAAGACCCTGCCTGGTGTCGACCTGACCTACGCCTGGCCTATTAACGACAAGATTGGTTTTACATTCACCCTGGCCACTTCCAACCAGTTCAATGAGAACCACCGCATTAAGCCAACCTGGCGCACCCGCCGGGACACCGAGATCGGCGAATGGGTAGGGGAGGATGGTGAGACGATTTCGCCGGTCTATGCGGATGCCAGCCGTCCGGTCCTTGATAATTTCAGTCTCAGCGACAATCCGCGTTTTTCCTACCGCAACTCAGCTGCGGTCAAGATGGACTGGCGGCCCCTGGATGGACTGCTGATTACGACCAACTACCAGTTCAGCACATTTAATTCTGAGCAGGGCGAACGCCTCGCGGAGATGAACGCCGCCGGCAACTTTGCCCTCGAGAGCTATGGACCGGGTTACCACATCGGACAGGACGGTGAAGGTAACCACCAGTTGATTGTCCGGTCCCTTGACCGTGACGGCGAGACCCACTCCGGTTACATCAAGGCAACCTACATCAAGGGCCCGTGGGATATCCGGACCCACGTCTCCTACTCAACCTCAGACGGCAATCTCCTCAGTGGTGAGAACGGACACTTTTCCGAGTTGGAGCTATCCATGGGTGGTATCAACAAGTCCTTTTTCTATGAAATAACCGATGGAATCCCGGTTGATTTCGAGTATTACGACGAAGACGGAAACCTGCTCAATCCCAATGACCTCGATTCGTACCGGATTTCGGGGTATGATCCGACAGATCCCCAGGCCGGTACACTGAGTGTGCGGGCTGGTGAAACACGCACCCACAACGAAATCAAGACGGCAAAGTTTGATATCAAGCGGGATCTGGATGACCTCATTCCCTGGGACTGGATGCACCTTGCGGTAAAGACAGGTGTCTACTGGGAGGAGAAGCTGAAGGAAAAGACGGGCTTGGGTATCAATTACAAGTACCAGTTCACCGGTGCCTCCGGCAACGACCTTAACCTTGGCGACTTCATCGACGAAAACTACGTCGGGGTGGACCCCGGCTTTGGATTTGATCCCTATGAATGGCCGGATCCGTACAAGGTCTATGACTACTTTGAAGAGAATCCGGAGGATTTCAGTAATGACCTGGATATCCCTCGCTTCAACAGCGATGGCGATGTGGATGAGATTTCCGTGGCGGCCAATAATTATAATGAGTCCGTCAATACAAACCTCTCCGTTACTGAGGAGAAGATGTCCTGGTATTGGCAGATAGAGTCCAGTTTCTTCAATAACCGGCTGAGCATCGTTGGCGGGGTCCGCCAAAACGAGTCGTCACGGAAGGGACGGGCCAAGTTCACCGATCCCGATTGGAATGTCCTCCGGACAGGACTGGATGAGAACGGGGA
The DNA here is from genome assembly GCA_040830765.1 of Puniceicoccaceae bacterium. Classification (GTDB taxonomy): domain Bacteria; phylum Verrucomicrobiota; class Verrucomicrobiia; order Opitutales; family Oceanipulchritudinaceae; genus Oceanipulchritudo. Next base: position 9,017 of record JBFOMH010000032.1, read on the forward strand.
CGGCATCCTTGATGTCATTCCGCCGGATCCGATTTATGGCCAGCCGCGGGTAGACGACCCGATGTTCACCTTTACCGCGGAGTATTGGGCCAACCATCCGGAATGGAGTGTTACCTATGCTGATGGCACTCCGTTCCAGGCTGGTGTTGCCTTTGATGGGACTCCTTTGGAAATCCGCCCCGGTATTGCCAGCCTGCCAACCTACTTTTATCCCTCGACGAATATCGGGGTTGATAATCAGGGTCATGTCGTCAGCGGCTCCCTCGCCCAGGCGATGCTCAGCAGCCAGGCTAATTTCCCGGTCAACGAGAAGACGTCATCGCAGCCATCCCCGATCATCAGTGGTTCCTTTGACGTCACGGACAAGATTGTCCTTCGCTTGTCATGGGCCCGCTCCCATGCCAACAAGAACATCGAGGATACCATCCTGCGGGACGTCCGCTATGACACGGATGCCACGCCGCCAACCTTGCGGGTCAACAACCCGACCCTCACGCCCTGGACGGCAGATAGCTATGACATTGGGCTGACCTATTACACCAACAGCGGTGGGAAGATCTCCCTGTCCTACTTCCTGAAACAGGAAAAGAATTTCTACGAGGATGTGATCATTCCCATCACTGAGGAAAACTTTGAGGAAATCCTTCCCCTTTATGGCATCTCGCCAAACCCGATTTACCACCAGGATGGATGGGTGATCCAGACCCAGCAAAACGGGGAAGGAACCGGTGAGTCGACAGGATACGAGGTTGAGGTCAGCCAGGACCTCGGCATCCTGGGTAACTGGGGGAAGTATTTCTACGTCTATGCCAGTTATACTTCCAAGTCACGTCGCCAGCCATTGGTGGGCAACGATCCCATCGGGCCAACCTCGGACGAGCTGGCTGCCGGTGGTGTCAACTTCAACTACAGGCGGATCAGTGCCCGGGTAAATGCCACCTGGCGCTCGGAACAAGTCAGTGGAGGCCAGCAATTGCGGGTGCTTATCGACCCGACCCAGAAGGCAGGTGACGACAATTACACCACGGTGGCGGCCTTTACGGAGACGCCGGCCGAGTTGAAGGTGGATGTCAATTTGAGCTACCGCATCGGGGACCGTTATTCAATCGACCTGACGGCCAAGAACATCACCAACACCAAGACCGAACGCTTCTTCAAGTCAGTGGATGACACTTATCCCATCTATGCCCAGTTGCAGGAGCAGCGCCAGTTTGGTGTCACCTACACGATTGGGTTCAGCGGGCAGTTCTAATCCAACCTTCAAGATTGTCATGCCAGATACCGGAAGCAATCCATCCGGCATCCAAATTCATGGCTAGTGACTCTTTTCTCCCATCATGTTGAAATTCAAAATACAACTCCTCTCGGCAATCTGTCTGGCCGCCCTTCTGCCGGCTAATGGATATGGCCTCGATGCAGCAAGCGTCGATGAGTACAAGTCCGTAGCCACTGGACGGGCCGAAAAGATCGTGACCGGTATGCAGTTGGCTGATCCCGCAATCGCCCGGAAACTAGTGGAGGTGATAGCCGGCCAGTATTGTGACCTGTTCGCCATTCACGAAATCCGGGATGCTGCCCTGAAGCAGTTAACCGAGTACGATCATGGATTCGAATCGCTCAACCGCCTGGCCCGTGAGGGAATTGAGGCGGGTGCACGGGAAGCCGTCGACAATGCGCATCGGCAGTTTGTGGCACGGGTAGAATCCCTTGTCGGAAGCGATGGCCTTGAGGCGGTCAAGAATGGGATGACCTATCATGTGGCCCCAAACACGTATGGCGTCTACATGCAGATGCTCCCGGACCTCGACGACGAAGGGAAGGCCCTGATCAAGGCCTGGCTGTGGGAAGCCCGCGAGTACGCCATGGATGCGGGCTCCTCGGATGAAAAACACAAGTGGTTCGGCAAGTACAAGGGACGAATAAATAATTACCTTTCCTCCCGCGGGGTCGACTTGAAGGAAGCAGAGCGGGCAATGTGGGCCCGTTTGAAAGAGGAGAAGACCTCCCCGTAGGACAGACCGATGCCGATCTATCGAAACAAAACCAGGTTTCCCATCCTCCTTGCCGCCGGACTCCTGCCGGGGTTGCTTGTGGCGTTGCCGGTGCGGATCGACCTCGGGATGGATACCGGGCGCAGTGATACCGCCCGTGATGGCTGGCTTGAGTGGCAGGTGCCCAACGGGACAGGGGCGGAAAGACAGTTTGGGGAATTGACTCTGGAGCTGCGTTCTCGCGACGGCTTTACGGGAACGTGGTTCAAGAAGGGCCTGGCCTTTGATGCTGCCATGGCCACCGATGGAATCGCCTCATCGGGCGCTGGCGGAAATTCAATCGAGGTCCGGATTAGTGGACTCAAGGAGGGGAGCCACTCAATAGTTACCTACCACAACTTTGTTGATGATTCCTCATCCGGGAATGTGGATATCGAAATCGGGGATCAGGCAATGCGGGTTCAACCGCCACTCAAGGTAAAGAGTGACCTCCAATCTGCCAGCGCTTATTTCGAGTTCAGTGTTGAGAACGGTCAGCCCGTGGTAGTACGTATCAGCGGGACCGATACAATTATCCTCAACGGCATTGAGATCAATGGCTCCGACCCCATGCGCAAGGCTTTTGGCCCTTACCCGGCCGACGGGGATTTGCATGCCGATGGCGATGCCGGGCAGGTTCGCCTGCAGTGGAGGAAGGCCGCGGGAACGAAGTCGCACCGGATCTATTACGCGACAGGAAATGACCTGGAGGACTTGAGGGAGCAGGTTTTTGCAGCTGATCCGAGTTCTTCCTTGGTCCGCGGAACCTTTCCCCATGAAACCTTTGTCCAGAATGTGGAGACCGGCAACAGCCTGGCCTGGCATGCCTGGCGGGTTGACGCCATTGACACGGAGGGTGTTGTCACCAGGGGAGATGTCTGGACATTCCGGACCCGACAACTGGCGTTCCCCGGGGCTGAAGGCTATGGGCGATTCGCCATCGGGGGCAGGGGCGGCCGGGTTATCAAGGTGACCAACCTGAACGACAGCGGACCGGGTAGCCTGCGGGCGGCTGTCGAGGCAGAGGGACCACGGACGGTGGTCTTTGACGTCTCCGGAAGAATCGTCCTGGAGGAAAAACTGGTTGTCCGGAATCCCTACCTTACCATAGCCGGCCAGACAGCTCCCGGGAAAGGTATCTGCATTTCCAACTACAACCTTGGAATGCTGGGGACCCATGATGTCATTATCAGGCATATGCGGGTCAGGCCGGGTGACACCTCAGGTGACACGCTTGATGGCATGGGCATGGCCAGCAGCGACCACTGTATCATCGATCACTGCTCGATTAGCTGGACCCATGACGAGGCATTCAGTTCGCGCGGTGCCGGCAACATCACCCTGCAGCGGACCTTGATTTCAGAAGCCTTGAACGAGGCCGGTCACCGCAAGTATGGCAAAGGGGCCCGGCACGGGTTTGCCGCCAGCATTTCCGGTGATATTGGCACCTTCCATCACAACCTCCTGGCACATTGTGCCGGACGCAATTGGAGCCTGGCCGGTGGTCTGGACAATGCCTCACGGCATGCGGGGCGCCTCGATATCCGCAACAATGTCGTCTATAACTGGGATTATCGGACAACCGATGGAGGAGCCCGACAGGTCAATTTTGTCAACAACTACTACAAGCCCGGGCCGGCTAGCCGGGTCTTCCATGTCCTCAAGCCGGAACGCAAGCTGGTGGAGGCATTTGGGCCGCAGGACTATTTTGTCATGGGAAATGTCATGGAGGGTCACTACGGACCAGAGGAGCATTGGGTCGGGGTGGCCGAAGAGGGTGACGAACCCAAGCAGGCTTACCTTGTTACAACCGCTTTTTTCCCATCTTTCGTGAATACGCAAACGGCCGCAGAGGCCTACGCTGATGTGCTGGATGACGTCGGGGCCAACGTCCCGGTGCTGGATGAACATGACAGCCGGGTTATTCGGGAAGTCCGGGAGGGCACCGTTACCTACAAGGGAAGCCGCTCTGGCCTTCCCGGATTGCCGGACTCCCAGGAGGATGTCGGCGGCTGGGAGAATTATCCGGAAGTGCATCGTCCCAAAGGCTGGGACTCCGATAACGATGGTATTCCCGACGACTGGGAAACCGCCCGTGGCCTTGATCCGGAAAATGGGTCCGACGGTGCTGGAGATCCGGATGGCGATGGCTTCACTAACCTCGAAGACTATCTGAACTGGCTGGCTGCCGGAGGCAGTATGGCCGAAACAGGAGAGAAGCAAGCATGACGGAAGCGCGTATCGGACGCAGGACCTTTTGCCTGAGCGGCGCATTGGCGGCAATCGGGTTGGCTGCCGGACCGTTATCTGGAAAGGCTTCCGCCCCGCGAACTGCACCAAGCCAACGCTACCGGATTGCGGTCTGCGACTGGATGATTTTGAAGCGCCAGAAACTGGGTGCCTTCAAGCGGACCCATGAGATCGGAGCCGACGGGGTGGAGCTGGATATGGGAGGACTTGGTAATCGGCCGACCTTCGACAGCAAGCTGATGGACCCCATTGAGCGGGCAAGGTTCAAGGCAGAAGTTAGGAAGTACAATCTGGAGATTTGTTCCATGGCGATGTCCGGATTCTATGCCCAATCCTTTGCCGAACGGGAGACGGTTCCCCTCATGGTCAAGGACACCATCAATACGATGGAACTGATGGGCGTGAAGGTGGCGTTTCTTCCCCTTGGCGTCCAGGGGGATCTTGTGCAGAGGCCCGAGCTAAGGCCGCGCATCGTGGCCCGGCTCAAGGAGGTAGCTCCAATGGCCGAGGCAGCCGGTGTGATCATCGGTTTGGAGACTGCTTTGGACGCCCGGGGCGAGGTGGCCCTACTTGATGAAGTCGGCTCGCCTGCCATCCGGAGTTATTTCAACTTTGCCAATTCCCTGCAGGCGGGTCGCGATCTTCACAAGGAGCTGCGCATCCTTGGCCGGGACCGTATTTGCCAGATTCACTGCACCGATGAAGACGGCGTCTGGCTGCAAGACAACAAGCGCCTCGATATGCACCGGGTCAAGGACACCCTTGATGATCTCGGCTGGTCGGGCTGGCTGGTCATCGAGCGCTCGCGTGATGCCAACAATCCCCGCGATGTTGTCGGTAACTTCGGGGCTAATACCCGATACCTTAAGTCTATTTTTCAATCCTCCTGAACACTTCTAGCCTCTTGTTCATCTCACTTTATATAAGACAAGCCATTCCATCATGAAGAAATTGCTTCCAGTGCTCGTCCTTTTCCTGGCCGCTGCCTCCGTATCTGCGGAGAGTTTTGGGGAGAAGTATGTCAAAGTCACCCGGCCCGTTGTTGACGTTAAGCAGGTCTTTACACCAGGTGACCTTCCACAGTCAGACATTCCGGCCTTTCCCGGTGCCGAGGGTGGGGGAAAGTATAGCTTCGGCGGCCGTGGAGGTGAGGTTTTTGTTGTGACCACACTGGCGGACTCAGGGCCGGGTTCCCTGCGGGAAGCAGTTGAGGCACAGGTTCCTCGCATCATCGTCTTCAATGTCGCAGGCATTATTGATCTCGAGTCACCACTGGTTATCGATTCTCCCTATATCACGATTGCCGGCCAGACTGCTCCGGGTGACGGGATTTGCATCTCCGGTGAAACTGTCGACATCAGTACGCACGACGTGGTCTTGCGCTATCTACGGGTCCGCCGGGGCCTGATCACCGACCACATGAGCCGGGATGATGCCGTTGGCGGCAACCCAGTGGGGAATATCATTATCGACCATTGCAGTTTCAGTTGGGGAATTGATGAGAATGTCTCCCTCTATCGCTATGCCTACAATGCCGCGGAGGGCGGCAAACACCTGATTGGCCCGACCCGTAACATTACCATCCAGTGGTCCATTTCCAGCGAATGCCTCGATACGCACAACCATGGCTTTGGCGGAACCTGGGGTGGACGCAACACGAGCCTGCACCATAATCTCTTTGCCAACAACACCGCCCGCAATCCCAGCGTGGGGATGGGATTCGACTTCAATTTCGTCAACAACGTCATCTTCAATTGGCGCCACCGGACCCTTGATGGCGGGGACTACCGTAGCCGGAAGAACATCATCAACAATTACTACAAGCCGGGACCGGCGACCCAGGAAGGGATTATCCAGCGCCGTATTGGTCGCATCCAGCCCGGACCGGACCGCGCGGATAACAAATTGGGTCGTCCCCAGCACTGGTACGTTCATGGCAATATCGTTCATGGTGATGCCGAGGTCACCGCCGACAACTGGAATGGAGGTGTCCATTATGACGACTGGGGATTCATTCCGGAGGACCGGTTGCCCTTTATCAAGTCAGACGATCCCTTCCCGATGGCTCCCATAACCATCCATACCGCTGAACGGGCATTGGAACTTGTCCTTCAGCACGGTGGTGCCTCCCTGCCTCGTCGTGACCCTGTCGATACACGCATCATGGAGGAAGTCCGCACCGGTGAGGTGACTTACCGGAAGGGCAACGGGATCATTTCTGACATTCGGCAGGTAGGTGGATTTCCCGAATACAAGGGAACGCCCTACAAGGACCGCGACGGTGATGGAATGCCTGACTGGTGGGAAGAGCGCTTCAGCCTTGATCCGGAAAGCGCCGAGGATGCCCGGTTTGACATGAGTGGCGACGGCTACAGCAACATTGAGTGTTTCCTCAGCGGGCTGGACCCATGGCAATATATCGACTGGCGCGATCCGACCCGTAACTTCAATACGCTCCTTCTGCCCAACAACAGCCTTGTCCGTTAATTCATTCCCAGCCCGAACTTCTTGAGGACTCGATTAATGAACCATTCATTTGAGAAACGCATTTTAACCGGCATCAGCCTGCTGGCAGCTCTCCTGCCTGTCTCGCTTGGCGCTGAAATCTCCAGCGATGAGGCCTTCGCAATTCCGGCCCGTCTCACCGTTCCCCGGGCCTGGACCCTCGAGCGGATCGTCATTGATGGTGACCTTCGCGACCGGGCCTGGGAGCAGGGAACCATGACCTACGGATTCGTCAATGCGACCGGCGATAGCGCTCCGACGGAACCCACCCGGGCCCGCATCATTCATGACTACGACGCGCTCTACATTGCCTTCACAGTTGAAGAGGCGGATATGGACAGCCGGGTCTCCTCAATGGATGACAAGGTAGGACTAACCGGCGATTCCGTTGGGTTCGTACTGGAATACGAAAGCAATGGGACACTTTTTGTGACCCGGATCTCTGTCGACCATGAAGGTAATTTCATGCAGGAAGGTGGCCAACCCAGTGTCTGGGGCGGGCCGGGAGGAATTGAATCCGCCGTGGCCGAACGGCAGGGTGCCTGGGATGTGGAAATTGCAATTCCCTGGGCGCAGTTATCCACCGCATTTCCAAGCCCCGGGGACATTTGGCGGGTAAATTTTTACAGGAACAGCACCTCCAACAAGGAAGGGAAACCGGAAAAGAGCTCCTGGTTGCCGGCGGGACAAAAGGGAGAGCTGCGTTTTGGCCGGGATTGCCTGGTCTATCTCTATTCAAAGCGGCCTTTCTACAGCTCTGACGAAATCATGGTCTACAACTACGCCGACCGCCTACATCGTCTGGTAGGAACCTATGTCAATGACCAGGGTGAGGAAGTGCAGTCGGTTACTGTTCACTTGGGACCGGGTCACCGCCGTCAGCATTACAGGATGGAGGGACTCAAGCACGGCATGTATTATGTCATCGTGCGGGACCGCGAGGCAGCACCGGGAACGGATGACGTGGTCATGGTTGTTCCCCGGCCCCAGTTCGGTAAATGAGGTAATCCTTGCGGGTTGAAATTCCGCGCCAGGAAGCTTATCTTGATTGCATGAGGATAAAGGTTTGCAGTCTCCTGATTCTCAGCTTCTTCCTCCCGTCATTTGCTCGTGGCGGTGACCTGACCGTCACCTTTGATCCGGTTGAGGACTTCACGGACTTCAGCCTGCACGAGCCCGAATCGGCAGAGGATGCGCGCATCATATTTGAGAAGGAGCTACAGGCCTACTGGGAACGACGTCTCGCTGAGCTGCTCCCGGAAGGCTCCTCATTGGAGTTCCATTTCACGGACATCGACATGGCCGGTGACCGCAACATGGCACGCGATGCCACCGGACGGCAGATCCGGCTCTACGATGACCGCTTCCTGCCTCGTCTTTTCTTCGCTTACACCATCAAAGACGCAGCAGGCGAAATCATCCAGTCAGGCGAGACCCTGGCCATGGACAAGCGCTACCAGTTCGGCGGCTCCGGACGCATTGCCCACGAGGAGTTTGCCTTTGCCTTCGAACTGGAGGCCCTGCGCAAATGGCTGCGCGGTCTGAATCTGGCGAAAGAGTAATTGAGCATACCCTCCAACCTCAATTATCCTTCTCGAACCTCACCTATCCTTCCTGAATCCTACCTATTCGTCTCGAAGAGACGATATAAACTAGCCCGGGGATTCATCCCCGGGTCTGGGAGGGCGAACGGTAATCAATCCCCATCCACCCAGAGGATATTCCGGGTCATGTTCTTCGAAGCCGGTTTTTCCCCTGAGGGGGTAATGATCTTAACATTCTTGAGAAGAATATTTTCGGCGTTGGAAATCACCCCGGGAGCCGCCGCCTCAATGGTCACGTTTTCGAAAAAGATGTTGCGCACCGGAGCATCCTCCAGTCCGTAAATTTCCAGACCTTCGTCGGGGCAGGCTTCCACCTTCAGGTTGCGGATGGTGATGTTGCGGAAGAAGGGCAGGCCGTCCTCCGGGGGCACCGGTTCGGCCAGCTTGTGCCAGTGGTCCGGGTACTCCTTTCCTTCCTCAAGCACTTCCCCATAGCTGTAGGCGGGGAACCAATTGGACTCAAACTTGACCGGGTTCTTTACGTTGACCATCTCATTGTCGAAAATATCGATGGCTTCGACGACGCCACCGCGCGTACGGGCTGACTTGAAGCGGATTCCGAAGATCGTTCCGATGGCCTTGTTGTTGTAGACCTTGACATTGCGGATGCTGCCGGAGGTTTCGCTGCCACAGGTGAACATGCCCATTCCCCGCCGAGCGATGTTATTGCGGATGATGATATTTTCCGTCGGCAGGTTGACCGCGATACCATCCGAGTCGCGACCCGACTTGAGGGTTATATTGTCGTCATTGCAGTCGATGTCACAGTTCTGGACGATGACATTCCTTGAGGAGTCCATGTTGACCCCGTCCGTGCTGGGCCCGAATCCTTCCTTCTCCGGGACACCGTCGATATTGTTGCGTATCGTCAGCCCATCAACGAGGACGTTCTGGGAGTAGACGATGTGACACGTCCAGAAGGCGGACAACTTCAGGTGCAGGTCGCGGATTTCCACATTTTCGCAGTTGTAGATCTGGATCAGCAGCGGACGTCCGACATCGTAGTCAACAACCCAGCGCAACCCCTTGGCGGAGTATTCCTCCTGCATCTCCCAATACCATGGCCAGAAGTATTCATTGCCCCGGCCATTGATGGTGCCCGTTCCGGAAAGCTTCACGTTGTGCCGGCCGCGCGCATTGATGAGGGCGGCTGGCCACTCCATTTCAATCCCTGCCACACGTGTCCAAAGCTTCGGGTAGTCCTCGGGGTCGATGGAACCGACCAGCTCCGCTCCCTCGGCGACATGAAACTCGACGTTGCTTTTCAGGAAGAGGGGGGAAACAAGGTACTTGCCCGGGCCGACTACCACCCGTCCGCCACCGTCCCGTGCGCAGACATCGATGGCACGCTGGATGTGCTCAGTCGTCAGGGTGGAACCGTCGGAGATGGCCCCGAAGTCAGAGACAGGGTAGTCCCGGGCGTTGAGGCCTGTGCAGCAAGTCATTAGGAGGATAGTAATAAATTGAAGGGATTTCATGACACGTAATCGAGTTTACTGCGTTGAGAAGCGATGGATGGTTTTTGTGCGATAGGTCTCACCCGGATTGAGACGGGTTGAGGGAAAGTTTGCCTGGTTGGGTGAATCCGGAAAGTGCTGGGTCTCGAGACACAATCCGTAACGGAAGTGGTAGATCGCGCCTCCTTTGCCTTTCAGCGTCCCGTCGAGGAAATTGCCGCTGTAGAACTGGATGCCCGGTTCTTCTGTCCAGATTTCCATCTCCCTCCCGCTGTCGGGATCATAGAGGCGGGCGGCAAAGTTCAGCGTCGCCTCCTCGTCGGTGTTGAGCACCCAATTGTGGTCGTAGCCACCTCCGAGGAGAAGCTGTTCAAAGTCGGATTCAATACGCGATCCAATGGGCCGTGCCATGCGGAAGTCCATTGGAGTGCCTTCCACGGGTGCCAGTTCCCCGGTCGGGATAAGCCCGCTGTCCACTGGCGTGTAGCGGTCCGCATTGAGGGTCAGTTCATGGTCGAGGATGGTCCCGCGTCCCTGGCCGTGGAGATTGAAATAACTGTGATGGGTCAAATTGACGACGGTGGGCTGATCACTGGTGGCCTCGTAGGTAATGACAAATTGATTCTTGTCGTCGAGTGTGTAGACAACCGTGGCGGACAGGTTTCCGGGATAACCTTCTTCTCCATCCGGACTGGTATAGCGGAAGGTAACCGAGGCGGAATCTTCTGTGCTGGAGGGTTCGGATTGCCACAAGACCTTGTCAAATCCCTGGTTCCCCCCATGGAGGTGGTTTTCGTTGTTGTTGATCGTCAATTGGTAGGAAATTCCGTCGATCTCGAACTGTCCCTTGCCGATGCGGTTACCGTAGCGACCCACGACACAGCCAAAGTAAGGCGTTTCGATCAGGTAATCCTCCAGCTTCTCATAGCCGAGAACGACATCACCCAGGTTGCCATCCCGGTCGGGGACATGCAGTTCGGTAACGATGGCCCCGTAGTCAGTGACCTTGAGGACCAGCCCGTTGCTGTTGGTCAGGGTGTAGAGGCGCGCTTCGCTGCCATCGGGAAGTTGACCATAGGTGGCTTCCTTGATGCTGGGCGCTGAATGAAGGAGCGTACCAATGAGGAGGCAGGAGATACAGGCGAGTGGTTTGAGTGTATTCATGATTCAGTAGTGGATGATTCTTGTTTGGGAGGGTTGTTTTTCCAATAATTGGCCAGGATGGATCCGGAAATATTCATCCATGGACTAAAGACCGCCGAGGCCAGGCCGAGTGTTCCCAGCTTGCCCATCGAACCGGCAATGCCGGAGGCCATGCCACCATTTTGCAGGCCGACCTCCAGCGCCATCGCCCGGGCAGATTGCTGGTCGAGACCAAGCAGGCGGCTGAGCCAGAACCCAAGGACATATCCGGTGGCGTTGTGAAGGACCGAGGCAAGGAAGAGAAGGAGTCCTATCTGCAGCAGCTGTTCACGGCCGGCGGCAGTCGTCACGGTAGTGAAATAAACGATACCGGCCATTGAAATATACGGCATGAGGCTGTCGAGGCGCCGGATCAGCAGGGTAGCGCCGTGGTAGAGGAGCCCGAACAGGACGGCGCCGGCAAAGTAGCCCAGGATGGCGAGGGAGGCTGCAGCCTGCTCATTGAAGCTGGCCTTGATCCACGCAGCACCGCCCGCAAGGAGGATAACCAGATAGGCTGCAGAGAATCCCGCCAGCACATAGACATTGCGCCTGCCTTGACTACTGCAATGGCGCAGGAAGTCGTGCAGCAGTGCAGCCCCAATGGGGACCAGGACAATCTTGATGATCTGCAGCATCATCTTCAGGAAATCGATCTCGATAAGCGTCCCGGCCAGCATCTTCATCAGGAAGGGGGTGCAGAAGGGCGCCAGCAAAGTGGCGCAGGCCGTAACCGTGATCGAGAGGACAAGGTTGGCCCGGGCCAGGTAGGTCATGACGTTCGAGGCGAGGCCGCTGGAACAGGAACCAATGAGAATGATACCCGCCGCGATCTCCGCCGGAAAACTGAAGACCTTTGTCAAAATCAAGCCGGAAACCGGCATGATGGAGAACTGGCACAGGAGGCCAACAAATACCCCTCTTGGTGAGCGGCTGATGCCCTTGAAATCCGTGGTGTGCATCTGCGTCCCCATGCCGAACATGACCGCCTGGACGACCAACAGGACCAGGACCGGGTTGCGCAAGTCAAATTCGCCCCAGCTCAGGAAGGCGGCAGGGTAGGCCAGTCCTGCGACAACAGCGGTGACGATCCAGGCGGTGTACTGGTATCCTTTCCATTTCTCAAGCGCTCCCAGTCCAAGGGAGAGGCAGACACTGGATGCCAGCAGGGCCGCGTTCCACAGGGTCTGGTTCTGGAGGAACAGGCCGAGCAGGACTGTCAGGCCGGCAAGGGCGCTGGCATAGAGACAGGACTGGCGTAGAACCTTCATTTATCAGAATCGAGTTGGCCCGCCAGCCATTGCATGGCCAGGGCGGGACTGGATAAAATTGGAACCCGGCACTCCTCTGCCGGAATGGTGTCCACGACACGAGCCATCGAGGCTTGGGCAAGGAGGATGACATCACAGTCCGCCATCAAGGCGAAGAGACCCTCACGGACGCTTGCGTCATGCGCTTCAGGATCGCCTGACATGAGTGCCTCAAACGCGCCTTCGCAGAGATGCGATTGAACGTCGATTTCCTTGAGGGCAGTCTTGGCTACCCGTTCGACGAGATTCCTGGTCGGCTCAAGAGTGGTGGGCAGTGTGGCAATAACTCCAATCCGACTGCCGCTGGCAACGGCCTTTTCGGCCATCGCCTGATCCACCCGGTAGACTGGCACGGAGACAAAGAGGCGCGAGGCCTCAACAGCTGCCCCTATGGAAGAACAGGTGACAAGGATCCGCGTGGCCCCGCTCCCTTCCGCCTGTCGCACAAGTTCTGCCACCCGCCAGGCGACATCCGGGGTCAGGCATCCGCTGGCGATGACATCCTTGATAAGGCTGTCGTTGGCGATGTGGAAGGTTGCCACTCCTGGAAGGGAATTGCTGGCCAGGTCCGTGAATAAGGGAACCAGGGTGGCGGAGGTGTGGATAAAGGCTATTTTCTCTTCCATAATTACAAGGTCAGGAGGTGGCATTGGCTATGGGATGCGGCTTTGATGAAGTAATCTGGCGTTCCGATTTGGCCGCCCTTGAAATTGATTTCTTTTCCATCAAGCTTAGATCCGGCGGCGTGTATGCGGCAAAACGGGGCCCCGCGGACAAAGGGCTGACTGACAGTCATGGCCTCAATGCCCATGGCGGCTGCGACATGTCCGGACGTGTCCCCACCGGCCACTACGATACGTTCCAAGCCCGTTTGCTCGATCACTTGATGTGCGATCGATCCCATGGCTGTCCCGAGAATACGCGGCACTTCAGACCCAGCTGCCTGCTCGCTGAAACGTTTCCGGATGGCTGCCCGGGTGTAACGGGTGCGTCCGTCATCCGGACCGGAATAGGTGTGCAGAATGGCACTCTTTTTGTCCCGCATCATCCGGTTAATTCGTTCCACTGTGTTGGAAATGACCGCCTCTTCATTACCGGCAAATATCCCGACGGTATCAAGGGCCAGCTCGGCAAAGCCGGCCTTCGTCGCTTCCTGGATCTGATTGACAGTCACTGGCGAGCAACTGCCTGAGAGGACGAGGATTGGTTCATCGTAAGCCCCTTCTGCAGTAGCGGGTTCTGGCGGTGTCGGCCGGTTATCACGCCATGCATGAGCCAGGGCGTATTCCACAGCGGATGAACCGACCGAAAAAAGTGTCCCCTCTTCCGGCACATTGTCTTCCATCAAGAAACCGGGAATCGACAAGTCAGACTCGACAAATGCGTCGAAGAGAACCGCCTCGGTATAGCCGTCTGCGAGCAAGGTTGCCAGGGCCTCGGAGGCTTGAGCTCGCTCCATCCGGCAGTGGAAGATATCGAAAAGAGCCGTTTCCCAGCCAGCTTGTTCCTTCAATCTCAGGCGGATATCACTTTCCCGTGCCGGTGTCACTGGATGATGGGCCATCGACGGGTGCCGGTCCAACCGGTAGACAGGGCTGATATCCCCGGTACCAAGTCGCGCAAACAAGTGTCCGAAAATGCAATACCGCCCGAGGTCAGGAACCCCGATCAGGACAGGGACAAACTTCGATTTGAAACAGGCAGCACCAACCCGCATGGCAACCCCAATATTGCCCGTTTCCGGGGATGAATCAAAAGTTGAGCATACCTTGTAATGGCAGTGCCTTGGATTGATGGAGCGGATGAAATCAAAGACCGGCTCGAGGGTTTCCCGCATCCTGTCCGGTCCCATGGTCCGGGTTGTCCCTGCGATGCCAAACGCCTCGAGATCCTCAAATGCGGCTAGTTGCTCTTTGGTCGGGACATTCGGAAAAAGCGCTGTCCGGATTCCGGCAAGATGTAATAATTCCAAGGCGTCCGTGGACCCGGTGAAGTCGTCCCCGTAGAACACAAGTTGGTTTCGCGTGGGCATCTTAATTCTGGCTCCCTCCAAATTTTTCCATAGCCTTGCGCAGTTCAGGTTTTTCGGTTGCCGCCTCTTCCAGGGGAATACCGGCAATGGCACATTCCCAGGCCTGGCGAATGGCCGTCACGCCTCCAGCCGGACCGTCCGGGTGGGCCATGATTCCCCCTCCAGCAAGGTAAAGGAGGTCTGTGGTCTGAGTCAGCTTGTAGGTTTCCGGGGCCTGGCCGCCCCATTGACCCGAGGAAATGACTGGCATGACCGGTCTCAGGTTATGCCAGTCCTTACGGCACTCAGTGATGGATGCGACCACGGACTCGTCGGGTTCCCAGAACTTGTTCGCGATACCATTGACATGCAGTTGGTCGATTCCGGCCAGGCGCCAGAACTTCTGGTAGGCGGCAAAACCCATGCCTGTTGCCGGTTGACGGTTGAGCATACCCCAGCCATTCCGGTGACCGTGGAGAACGAAACGGCCCTCGTCGGCTATTGCCTTGACGGCGGCAAAGCCGAGGGGATTCACGCTGAGCATGGCGCAGGTCCCGCCAAGGGATTCCAGATGGTCACAGTTACGCCGCATGACATCCAGTTCATCCGTGATGTTGGCGGCGTAGATAACCTTCTTGCCCGTTTCATCGAAGTGCCGCCGGATTTCCCCGAGGATGGCTCGTGTCCGTTCCTTGAAAGGCGAGTGGGGAGGATTGCCCATGAGTTCGTCGTCCTTTATGAAATCAATCCCCGCCGGCAACAACTGCCGTACCAAGGCAGCAGTGGCTTCTGGTGAAAGGCCCACACTGGGCTTGATGATGGTGCCGACGAGTGGGCCTTCCTGGCGTCCTGCTGCGGCAAGTGTTCCCGCAATTCCGTGGGAAGGACCCTTGAACCGGGCGCTTACCTCTGCTGGCAAATCAAAATCCAGCAACCGGATACCGGAGAGTTGTGCCAGCTCATAAAGGTTCCCCTGCAGGGTGGAGAGGAGGACAGGAATATTGTCACCCACATTTTCCGCGGGCCAGGAAATGCGCACATGGGCCCGGTTGTAAGTCCCTGCTGCGGGCCGGGAACCGGGCAGGGAAGGTTCATTGACCGAATCAAGGACCTCCACTTCCTCCACCCGGGCGGCGAACTTCTCTTTCAGGGAAGTCGTCTCACCCGGCACCTCGACGAAGGTCCCGCTCGATTGCTCGCCGGCAATCGATTCAGCGGCCTTCTTCGGCTCCAGTGGGGTCTCAATCCAGTAAGTGGCTGATATGCGGTTCATGGTTCTTGTCCGGATGGTCGGGTTCGCAGGGAATGCGGAAAGTGTAATGCCCGGATGGCAAATGGACTGTGAGGCCTCCATCCGCTTGCTCAGTTACCTTACCTTCAGCGTCATCCTTGAGCGGCTGCCCCGACTCGGTTATGAGCTCTGCTGTTCCCCAAGGGAAACAAACGTCCGCCGAGCTGTTGGCCGGGATCTCAACGGACCACTCGAGCAGGGTGTCCTCTACATACCTCCAGTGACTACGGATGCGTCCATAGGGAGAGGTGTATTCTCCCTCGGCCCATTGCAGGGAGGGATGAGGATGCGGTTTTAAAATAAAGGTCTGGAAACCGGGTTCGTTCGGTTTGTAGTTAATACCCGCTACATGGCTGTAGAGCCATTCCCCGATGGAGCCGAGTGAGTAATGGTTGAAGGAATTCATGTGGGCATCGAGGAAGCCATCCTCCTCAGTCCAGGCATTCCAGCGCTCCCAGATGGTAGTGGCCCCGTGCCGGACAGGATAGAGCCACGACGGATAGTCATCCTTTAGCAGCAGCTCGTAGGCAAGGTCGGCATGGCCATAGTCGGTTAGGATCGGGTTGAGGAAACGGATTCCGATGAATCCCGTACTGAGGTGCTTATCGAGCGAACGGATATTGTCGACAAGGTGGCCAACGGCCTTCGCCCGGAGTTCCGCCGGGAGGAGGTCCATGGCCAAGGCAAGCAGGTAAGCGGTCTGGGTATCGACCTCAAGCGATCCATCCGGCCGAACGTAGGCTTCCTGGAAGGCATCCCGGACGCGGGTAAAGGTCTGCTCGAAGCGTACGGCTTCCTCTTCCCGTCCGAGTTCCCTGGCCATTTCCGCCATCTTGCTGGCATCATCGGCCCAAAAGGCCGTAGCGAGCAGATTCTTCAGCGGCGAATGGGTCCGGAACGTTGTATCCGATGGTATGCTGAGCCAGTCCCCGTAGTT
Source organism: Puniceicoccaceae bacterium (assembly GCA_040830765.1). Taxonomy (GTDB): domain Bacteria; phylum Verrucomicrobiota; class Verrucomicrobiia; order Opitutales; family Oceanipulchritudinaceae; genus Oceanipulchritudo. Next base: position 25,594 of record JBFOMH010000032.1, read on the forward strand.
GTTGGCTAGTTCGTTGATCCGCAGGCCGTCCGGGTTGGTCCGTTCAATGTAATCGAGCCAGGCGGTCATGGCATTCCAGTGGCGCTCGATGATGCGGCGGTCACCATAGACCTTCCAGATGGTCCACGGGATGATAACCCCGGCATCCGCCCAACCGGGACTTCCGCCAAGGCCATCGAGGCCAATGAAATTGCCATCCTCCGGAAGGCGGGGAGCGGTGTCGGGAAAGATGCCATTCTCCGTCTGGGCATCCTCAACATCGACCATCCATTTGGTAAAGAACGCGGCCACATCCATGTTGAAGGCAGCTGTGCGGATAAAGACTTGGGCATCTCCCATCCATCCAAGGCGTTCGTCGCGCTGGGGACAATCGGTCGGGACACTGAGGAAATTATCGATCTGCGACCACAGGCCGTTGAGCCAGAGTCTGTTGACCCCCTCATGTGAGCAGGAAAAGCTGCCGCTTTGCGGCGTGGCCGACTGGACCACGCAGGCAGTCAGGTCGCCGCTCGAGGGTGCCTTGGAGAGACCGGAAATTTCGAAATACTGGAACCCGTGAAAAGTAAAGGACGGTTCCCAGGTTGCAGGACCCTGCCCATCACAGATGTACGTATCGGTCGCCCTGGCCCGGCGAAGATTTTCCGTGAAGAGGCTACCGTCGGCCTTGAGGCGTTCCCCGTGGCGGAGGACGATTGACTTACCAGCCGGCTCATCGACCCGTATCCGCATCCAGCCGGCGATGTTTTGACCGAGGTCACAGAGCCAGGTATCTTCACCGGTTTGGCGGATGGAAACGGGCTCCAGTTCCTTGATCACCCGCACTGGCTGCGATTGCTGGGCGACCAGAGGCACATCTGGTTGGTCGACTTCCAGAACCGGCAGCCAGTCCTGTTCATCGAACTGTGGCTGGTCCCACCCCTCCACCTGGCGGCGGTTGTCGCAGGTCTCGCCCATCATGAAGTCAGAGAAGAGGATGGGGCCGGTGTTACAGCGCCAGGATGAGTCGGTGCTAACGGTCGTAACCGTGCCATCATCCATTTCCAGCTCCAGCTGGCAGATAAAGCTGTTGGTGAGTCCATACTGGCCCCGCGTTTCCTGCCAGCCGACATAACCGCTGAACCAACCATCACCAAGAATGGCTGCGAGCACATTCTCTCCTTCCTGCAGCAGGGAGGTAACGTCGAATGTCCGGTAATGGATCCGTTTGCGGTAATCGGTCCACTCGGGCAGGAAGCGGTCCTCTGTTACTTCCGTCCTATTGATCCGGAGTCGCAGCAAGCCGCGGCCACTCGCATAGAGGATTGCCCGCTTCGGTCTGGCTGATGCAGTGATATTTTTCCGGAAGTAACCCGGGCTGGAACAGGTTGTCCAGTCGGATGGACTTGCCTCCTTGTCCCGGGCAATTGCCTCCGGATTCAATCCGATCCAATCCGTATTCCAGTCAGATGTCTCCAGCAGGCCGATGCTAAAGAAGGCGGGCCCGGAAGCGACTTCCAACCCAGTCTCGTCCCTGACGACAACCCTCCAATAAACGTTGGCTCGCGAGGTCAGCGCCTTTCCCTCGCAGGCAATCTGGGTGCTCTGGCTACCTTCGATCCAGCCGCTGTCCCAGATGTCAGTTTCCCCGGATTCAAGTAACCCTGCCTCGCTGGCGGCGAGGATACGATAGGCTACCTGTCGCTTGCCCCGCTGGTCGGACTGCATCCGCCATGCCAGGCGCGGTTGGACCGTGTCAATGCCCAACGGGTTGACAAGATATTCGCAGGTCAGATCCGAGAGGGTAAAGGATTGCTGGGAGTCGGTAGCCATGGGTCCGGAAGCGGGGACTTCCTAATTGTCGTCAAGACTGGTACTGTGCATCCAGAAAGGAGCGGAGGAAAACCAGGCAACCATGCCAATCAGCATCAGGGTATACTGGAGGGAGTTGTCGATAACGCCGATGAGGACAAGCGCCCCGGGAATCAAGGTCAGGGCAAGACCGGTAAATGAGATAAGTTTCAATATGTTATTCATGGGAATGTAATTTATTAGGAGTTAGTCGATGCAGGATGACGACGCTGTTGCAGCCAGGAGAAGAAGAGATACAGGGAGACGGCGAGGATCCATTCCGGGCCAACCATGAACAGCAGGTCTACCTTGATGGCAGCCAGCCAGTCCGGTTGCCAGGGAGCGACCAGCTTGTTCATCCAAGCGTAGTGGTCCTTGGCGTACATGAAGAATGAAAATCCGAACGAGATGATCCAGGCCAGCAGGGCAGGCCAGCTTAACAGCTTGCCTGTTTTCTCGATGTAGTTACTGACCATGCCAAGGCGGGGAAGGATCCAGACATCAATGAAGATACAGGCTCCCAGAGGCATGAAGAAAAGGCCGTAGAAGCCTACGATCCGGTCGAGGTTCCGGTTGACGTCGGGAATGCAGGCCGTGATGACCATGAAGGCCCCGGCGGCAAAGGTTACCTTCCAGCGCTGCCAGTTGGGTGTCGCCACCTGAATGGCGAGGCCGGCCCGGTAGAGGGTCGGATTGGCGGTTGTCCACCCGGCAATGACAACACAGACCGCACCGGCGACGCCCGCCCCAAGCAGGGCGATTTCACCGGGGGTTGTATTCCCCATGGCGGCGGCGCAGAGGATGGCGGAAGCGATCCAGGCAAGAAAGTGTCCGATGTACATGCCGAAGGCGGAAGCAAAGCCACTGGTCCACTTTCTGGCGTAGCGGAAAATGGTGACATCCGACATTCCGATGTGCTGGGTGGCATTGCAAAGCCAGGCAAAACCCATCACATGCCAGAAGGTGTACTTGGAGAATCCGGGTAACGGTTCCCCGGTAAAGATCCGTTCCTTGAAGGCCGGCCAGATTTCCCCGAACGAATGGACGTCCAGCATCGGGAGGACAGCCATGCCGGCGGAGAGAAAGACCAGTGCCATCCAGGGGGCGCAAATCTTGGAGAACTGGGCCAGTTTCTCGAAACCGAGGACGGCCAGGATGGCGATGACGGAACCGACCACCAGCGCCAGCAGCATCCATGGCACGCTGGGGAACATGTCCTGCGGCCCCGGATTCTGGATGCCGGGAAAGACCAGGGAAACGGCGGTTACCGAGACGTTGACCATGGCACCAGCCAGCAGGCAGAGGACGATGGCATAAAAGACGCTATAGGCGACGGTAATGTAGGGACCACACATCTTGCGCAGCTGCCAGTAGATGGTGAGGCGGGTCCTGACCGCAACCGGGGCACAGAGGAGCGCCCAACTGAGGACGGCAAGAAGGTTGCCGACAAGCAAGCCTCCGAGGAAGTCGGTCGCCGTTACCCCGTGGGCCAGCATGAGCGGACCGAGGACAAATTCCGTTCCGGCAACGTGCTCGCCGGCGAACATGGCGATAAAGGTCTTGTGTCCATGTAGCTTTTTTCCGGCAACAGGTTCCCGGTCGTATTCGTAGAGGGCGTCCAGGCGCTCTACGATTGTGTGTTGGGATTCATCATGACTCATAGGGGTGTTTTTTGGTGTTATTGTTTATGAGGTACCGGAACGGATTCAGCGGAGTGGTATCCAGACGGTCATGTCGTGGTCGCCGCGGTTTCCCCATGCATAATAGGGTATCCAGCGGGTATCGATTGATTTCAGCTTCTGCGGGCGCAGTGGGCGGTAAAGTTGATTCTCGTCCCACTGGGAGCGGTCGATGACCGTGGCAGGCAGCTCGATGGAGAGCATCTCCGCATCCTCGACCTTGACCGGCTTGAGCCCGGCGGAGCCGGTGGAGTCCACCTCGAGGGCGACGTCGAGAATATTGACGCCCTCCGGCAGGTCGACGGATTCAAGGCAATAGACCAGGGGACCGTACTTGAGGGCTACCTGGTTGGCTGTTTCCTCGACAAGGGGATTGGCCTCCCAAAGCTCCGGCTGCAGCTGCAGTTGCAGGCTGATGGAGTCGCCCGGTTGCCACTGGCGTTCAATGGAGTGGTAGGTGCCGGGGAGCAATGCCTCCCCGCAGTCTTCCCCGTTGACGGAGAGGGAGGCGCCTCCGGTGGCCAGCCATCCGGGAATTCTCAGCTTGATGGTTGCCGGATGGTCCGGGGCTTCCTTGATGGAGAGTTTGATGGAACCGTTCCAGGGATAGCCCGTTTCCTGAATCAGATGCAAGGGGCTGCCGTCGGGCAGGACAGTATCCAGTTCGCTGGGACCGTAGAGGTTCACCCAGACGGTGTCTTCCGACAGGCTGTAGACGTAGTTTTGGACCTGTGCCAGCGTCCGGATGACATTGGGAGGGCAGCAGAAACTGCGGGGAATGTTGGGCTCACGCGTGCGCGACCAGCGCAGGGGCCAGTCAAAGGCGTCTACCTTCTGAAGGGCGTTGACGTAGAAGTAGTGGGTGCCATCGAGGCTGATTCCCGGCAGAACTCCATTATAAAGCGAGTTCTCGAACAAGTCGGCATAGCGGGCTTCGCCTGTCAGCATCAGCATGCGCCAGTTCCACATGGCGTAGCCGATGGTGGCGCAGGTCTCGTTGTAGGCCGTCTTGTTTGGTAGTTGATAATCGATACCATAAGCCTGGTGGGTGGTCTTGATGCCTTCGTGGTCCTTGGTGCCGTACGGGGAGGCACCATCGTAGAGGGCCCCGGTCATGCCGGTGATATAAAGCTTCTGCCCGGCGACGTCGTCGGCGATTGTCTCCAGCGTCTCGAGAATCGTGTCATCACCGGACTCCGTGTAGACATCCGCCGCCCCGGCATAGAGATAGTTTGCGCGGACGGCATGGCCGACAGCCTCCTCCATTTCACGGAACGGTACACGGTCCTGGTTGTGGTCGGAACCGTCATCGACAAGGTCCCGGATCTCGATGAGCTGCTTTGCCAGTTCGAGGTAACGGGGCTCCCGCGTGGTGCGGTACAGCTCAACAACTCCCATGTAGTGGGACGGGCAAATGGCATTTCTGGCTAATTCCGGGGAGGAGGTCTCGTAGAAATTGTAGAGGTAGTCCGCCGCCTTTCGAGCCAGTTGCAGCATGCTGGTCTTGCCCGTGGCCCGGTAATGGACGCAGGCCGTCGTCATGAGGTGCCCCATGTTGTAGGTCTCGAAGTGGTAGCGGTCGAGAAACTGGTTGGCCCGGGTCTGTCCCTGTCGTTCCGGAATGATGTTCTGGGTATGAAGATACCCGTCTTCCCGCTGGGCGAGGCCGACCACATGAATGATCCGGTCCATGAGGCTGTCGATCTCCGGATCCCGGGTTATGGCATAGACACTGGCCATGCCCTCGAACCACTTGAGAAAGTCACCATCATTAAAGGGAGGGCCATGGAACTTGCCATCCCGGCCATCATCAAGTCCGGCGGCGAGGAGGAAGTTGGCCCAGGCATGGCTTCCATGCTCGTCCTGGAATATTTCCCACATGTAAGGAATCATGGTGTCCTGGAGGACCTGAAAGCGGTCACCCCAGAGGCCGCCGGTCCAGTGGGCGTCATCCAGCTCCACCATCCGCATGACAGCCATGGGCGAATGGGTGGTATCGATGAGGCAGTTTTGGCCGGCCTGAAGGCCTGTGGAGAGGACCACCGGAAAGGTTAGAAGAAGTGTAACTCGATGCAGAATAGATTTGGTCATGGATCAGAGAGGGAGGTTAATGGAGAAGGGCTTGGCGGATGGCCGAAGACCATCCTGCGTAAAGTTTCTGTTTTTGTTGGTCGTCCATCGCCGGGGAATAAACCGGCTCATTACCGGCAGGTTCGGGCAGTGATTCCAAGTCGGCTATGGTGCCGGTCCCGATCATTCCCATGAGGGCGGAACCGAGTGGTGAACCGTCGGCGACACTGCTCACGCGGACCGGAATCTGTGTCATGTCGGCTATGAACTGCATGAGGAACCGGTTTGCAGTGGGGCCTCCATCGGCATGGACCGCTTTGAGTTCGAGGGAGGAGCTGGCTGCCATGGCATCGAGGGCATCCTTCAACTGGTAGGCAATGGCCTCAAGGGCTGCGCGGACAACATGCCGGCGGTCGCTATGGCTGCTCAATCCGGTAATCAAGGCGCGTGCATTGGGGTCCCAGTGCGGCAAGCCGAGCCCGGTAAAGGCCGGTACGAGGTAGACACCCCCGTTGTCATCGATCTCGGTGGCCAATGATTCGGACTCGGCGGCATCAGCAAGGATGCCCAGTTGTGATTTCAGCCACGCCAGAGTGGAGGCGGAGCTGACAATGATCCCCTCCAGGGCATAGGTGGCCTTGTTCGAGCGGACCCAACCAAGGGTGGTCAGGACACCATTGTCCGAGAGGGAGGCCGCCTCACCAATGTTCATGAGAATCGATGAGCCGGTGCCGAGGGTTACCTTGGTCATTCCCGGGCTGAAGCAGCGCTGGGCGAATAGGGAAGCATGGGAGTCTCCCATAACGCCGCAAATGGGTGTTCCGTTCAGGGGTTCACAGTCCGCCACTTCGCCGAACGTGGCATCGCAATCCCTGATTTCCGCAAGGGCTTTACGGGGAACTCCCCAGAGATCGCAAAGGTGGTCATCCCAATCCCGCTCCGTGATGTTGTAGAGAAGGGTGCGGCAGGCGTTAGTGTGGTCCGTCGCGAAGACCCTGCCCCGGGTGAGGCGATAGATGAGATACGTGTCGATCGTCCCGACGAGGGCCCGGCCCTCCTCGAGTTGTTGAGTCAGTCCGGGGTTGGCCTCAATCAACACCTGTAACTTGCTGGCGGAAAAGTAGGGATCGAGCGTCAATCCTGTCCGTTGGTGGACATCGGGCTCCGCGCCACTTTCCTTGAGCTTCTGGCAGGCATCTGTTCCCCGGCGGCATTGCCAGACGATGGCAGGGTAGAGCGGTTCTCCGGTTTCGCGGGAGAAGACAACGACCGTTTCGCGCTGATTGGAAATGCTGAGACAGCGCACGCCGGACGGGTCGTTGCACTGGGCCGCTGCTTCTTCCAGGACGGCCAGGGTGTTGGCGTAGATTTCCCCGGCATCCTGCTCAACGTATCCAGGTTGTGGATACGATTGCCCGTGTTCCTTGGATGCCCGGGCCAGGACGCTGGCATTCCCGTCTAGGAGAATGGCCTTGGTGGCGGAAGTACTTTGGTCAATGGAGAGGAAACAGGGCATGGGGTATGTCAGGATGGACTCATGTCTTGGGGATCAGCTTCATGGCTGCCTGGGAAAGGCCTTCCATGGATATGCCATAGTGACGGAATATATCGGCCTGGCTTCCGGTTACGGTGTATTCGTCAGGAATGCCAATACGTTGGAACGGCTTGTGGACACCGGCTTCCATGAACAAGCCAGCGCAGGCTTCCCCGAGTCCACCGTTGACCATGTGTTCCTCAACGGTGACCACGGCGCTGCAGGTGCGGGCGCCTTCCAGAATGGCCTCCGTGTCGAGGGGCTTGATGGTCGGAAGACTGAGGACAGATGCCTCGATTCCGGCCTCCTTGTGCAGTAGCTCGGCTGCCAGCCAGGCATGGATGACCGTTTCGCCGGTGGCAATAAAGAGGATGTCCTTGCCGCTGCGCAGAGGCCGCGCTTGGCCGATTTGGAAAGGCTTATTCCCGGGAAGATCATATTGGGCCGCTTTCCCAAAGCGCAGATAGACAGGACTTTCCAGGTTGACTGCCTGCCTGACCGCTTCGGCGGTCTCGAAGTTGTCCGCGGGGACGAGGATGGTGAGATTGTTGATAGCCCGCAAGGCCGCCAAGTCATGCAGGGAATGGTGAGTCGAACCGAGGGCACCATAGCTGACACCGGCACTGATGCCAACGAGCGTTACGGGGTTGTCTGAGTAGGCGACGTCGTTCTTGATCTGTTCCAGCGCTCGTGCCGAGAGGAAGCAGGCGGGTGAGACTGCCAGGGTTTTCTTGCCTGTTGAGGCAAGGCCGGCTGCGACGCCGACGAGGTTTTGTTCGGCAATGCCCATCTCGACAATCTGGTCCGGCAGAGCTTCCCCGAAGGGCTTCAGTTTGCCTGAACCGCGGGAGTCACTGGTCACGACCAGCACATCGCGATCGGCTCTTGCCAACTCGAGGGCGGTCTCAGCAAAAACCTCGAGGTTGGGCCGTCCGAGCTTGAGGCCAGTCTCCTTAATCAGGCTGGCTGCCGCTTCGCTGAACAGGGATGGGGCGGGTGCGCTCATGTGGTTAACCTCCCCTTAGCTGCTTCAAGTTTCTTGTCCAGTTCAGCCATGGCCGTTTGCAATTGTTCCTCGCTCGGGACGCCATGATGCCAGCTCCCGACATCTTCCATGAAAGAGACACCCTTGCCCTTTGTTGTCCTCGTGATGACAACCGTTGGCTTGCCAACTTCAAGGGGTGAAGCCATGGCCTCCTCCAAGGCTTGGAAATCGTGCCCGTCCACTGTCGTTACCGCCCAGCCAAAAGAGCGGAACTTATCCTCCAGTGGTTCATGGTTCATGACCTCGCAGGTGCGGCCGGTTATCTGCAGGGTGTTGACATCGAGAATCGCAGTCAGGTTGTCCAGCTTGTAGTGGGATGCTGCCATGGCCGCTTCCCAGTTGGAGCCTTCCGCCAGCTCGCCATCCCCGAGAAGGGTGAACACGCGATAGTCCTTATTATCCAACTTGCCGGCAATGGCCATGCCGACCGCAATGGGCAGTCCATGGCCAAGGGCACCGGTGTTTTGTTCGATTCCGGGAATCTTGCGGGTCGGATGGCCGACAAAGTGCGATTGGTATTGGCAAAGGGTATCGAGTTCAGCCGCCGGAAAAAATCCCCGGTTGGAAAGGACTACGTAAAGTGCCTCGACCGAGTGTCCCTTGCTTTGGACATAGCGGTCACGGTCTGGATCATCGGGCCTTTCGGGGGAAATCCTCAGGATGCGGTTATAAAGGACAATCAGGATGTCGAGGCAGGAGAGGCTTCCACCCGTATGACCGGCGCCAGCTTGGTAAATGGCGCCGAGCATCTGCTTGCGCAACTCAAGCGACTTGATCTGGAGGTCTTCGCTAACGGACATCGGTTTGTTTACTTGGCGGGATGTCGGTGGATTTCCCATCCGAGGTAAATCTCACAGGCTTCGATCATGACGTCCGCGGTATGGGAGGCATTCATGACCACATGGTGCTCGAATCCCTCACGACAGACAAAGCGCATCAGGTCCTGCAGGTCCTTGACTTCCGCGACCGCGCGGTTGCCGAAGGTCTTCAATTCGTCGTTGGTCAGCTGGCCCTCACCGAAGTATCCCTTGATGGTCCCGGTTGCGTCGTCTGTGCTCAGACGGCCAAACGTCAGGGGCGCGGCCGGTGTCCGCCCATCCAGCGCGCCGTAGGTGTTCTCCTCGCCAACAGAGGTTCCGAGAATGGGGGCTGTGCTCACCTTGGCATCGTCGAGGAACGACTTCGCCCAGTTTCCGCAATGGAAGAGGACACATTTGTCATCCTCGTCGCCGTAGTTGTTGTTCCAGTCGACCAATGCGCTGGGGCTGGAGGAGGCCAATTGCATGGCATACATGGTCAGGACGCCGGTTACATCGACTTCACAGGCGCTCGGCGCCAGCTCCTCGCTCATCATGCTCATGCTGGTGCAGAAGTTGCAGCCATGGTTCAGCTGGACGCTGGTCCAGCACTGGATGGCGGTGGCGTCGAGGTCGTTGTCGGCAATAAATTTGTCAAGGACTACACCCAGCCGGGCCATCTTTTCCAATCGGTCGGCAGGAACGCCGGTTGTATCGGCGTATCCCTCGATTTCAGCGACCTTGGCTTTCAAGGTAGCGTCGGAAGCCTCCAGCTTGTCGGCTGCCCCGAGGACTTCTGAGAGATCGACTGTGGTTACACTGATCCCGTTACGCTCAAGGATCTTTTCACTGTAGCGGACGGTATTGAATGCCCCGGGCCGTGCCCCGACGGCCCCGATGCGCAGGTTGCGCAAGCCATTGACCACCCGGCAGACGGAAAGGAATCGTGACAGGTCCTTCCGGAAGGAGGGATCTGAGGGATGGACAACGTGTTTATTGGTCAGGCTATAGGGGATGCCGGCCTGGCGAAGGTTGTTGCAAACCGATATCTTGCCGCAATAAGCATCGCGGCGACGGACAACGTCAAGGCGGTCCAGGGAGTCAGGGTAGGCGTGGATCAGGACCGGGACGTTCAGCCCAGCCAGCTTGAGGGTTTCCAGCACGCCTTTCTCATCACCAAAGTTGGGAAGGACCACGATAATTCCCCCAATTTCATCGGCGTGGGCCTTGAATAGCTGGGCACAAGCCTTGGCTTCGGCATGGGTTTCCACTCCTCCCAGCTTGGTCGCCTCGGGATCGAGTTGGATGGTCTTGAGATTGAGCTCTTCGGCCAGTTGTTGATAGTCATTTCGCGCTTCCTCGACGAGGCTATCGGGAAAAAAGTCACGATTTCCAAAAAGGAGTCCAAGTGATTCTTTGCTGTTTTTCATGAAATAAAATCTTTAAAAGCGATATTTGCATGTTTTTCAATGAAATAAATTCGATTAAGGAAATTTATCAGGTTTCATAATGATTGCCTGAGCGAGATGTTCGAAAATTCAGTGCCCGATTATTCATTTCCGTAATAAAATTCATAAGTGACTAATAAACAGTATATTAAGGAATGATTGTTCGAGCTTTCCTTGATTCCATGTACGATTTCCAAGGGGGAACGGGAAAGCAAATCCAGTCGGGTCCCGAAAACATTGACAACTTTAATGAAATTGAGTGAATTAAAAATACAATTTCCACCCTTTTAATATCCATGCGAACACAAGAATTTATCTTTTCCTACCGCTCCAGGACTATTCTGGGCCTGCTATCCGCCGCTTTGGCTTGGCAACAAACGGCCCTTGCCGATCCGTCTCACATCATCGAGGTAGATGGTGGCGTCCATTGGGAACAATGGACGGAAGCAAACCCCTATGTTCTCCGGGAGGCTCTGAGGAAAGCCCGCGAAATCAGGCGTACCAGCGAGGAGAACCTTAGCGGCGAGATTCAAATTGTCCTTGGTGATGGATTCTATCCGCTGGTTGATTCCGTCCTGATTCGGCCTGAAGACTCCGGAACGCTGGACTCTCCGACGGTTATCATGGCGGCACCCGGTACGCGTCCGGTAATCAGCGGGGGAATCGCCCTGGCTGGCTGGCGCCTGGCCGAGAATCTTCCCGCTGGCTTCCCGGCCACCGCCCTTGGGAAAGTCTGGGTAGTGGAGGCACCGATGAGCGCTGGTCGACCGGTTGAATATCGCCATATGTGGTTGAATGGAAATCGCGTAGCGAAGGCCCGCGATAATTTTGGCGAGGAGATGCAGCGCATTCTTGAGTGGGATAAGCCGGGCCAAGTCTGTTGGATCCCGGCTGAGGCGGTTGTGGATATTAAAGAGATTGGCCGGATGGAGATGGTCATCCACCAAATGTGGGCCATCGCCATCCTGAGGGTAAAGTCGCTCGAGGTTGTCGAGGACCGGGCCCGCCTGACCTTCCATGAACCTGAGGGCCGGATACAGTTCGAGCACCCCTGGCCACCGGTTGTGATATCGGAGGAAGGCAATTCGGCCTATTACCTGACAAACCATCCAGCTTTCCTTAACCAGCCCGGGGAATGGTATCAGGATTTGACCTCCGGAAAAATCTACTACTGGCCGCAGGAGGGTGAGTCGATGCCGGAGGCGCAGGCCATCGTTCCGTCGATGGAGACATTGCTCAACGTGGCGGGTACGGTTGACCGTCCGGTGGAGCATGTTCGTTTCGAGGGAGTCACTTTTTCACACACCAACTGGTTGCGTCCGTCGAGGGCTGGGCACGTTCCCCTGCAGGCAGGGATGTATTTGCTGGATGCCTACAAGCTTCGGCCTGCGGGAACCCCGGACAAGGCCGGATTGGAAAATCAGGCATGGATTGGGCGGCAACCGGCCGCAGTACAGGTCGAGGGGGCCCGCGATCTGCTATTTGAGGATTGCCGGTTTACCCAGCTCGGGGCATCCGGACTGGACTTGATTGAGGGCGTGAGGGACAGCACCATCCGTGGCAGTCTCTTCCGGGACATTGGCAGCAACGGGCTTGTCATGGGTACATTCCAGGAAGGTGGTATTGAAACACATCTGCCTTTTGATCCCGCGGATGCGCGTATCCTTTGCCAGGCTATCAACGTCAGCGACAATCTGTTCACTGACATTGCCAATGAGGACTGGGGCTGCGTGGGCATTGTCACCGGCTTTGTCCGCGATGTAACCATTGCCCACAACGAAATTTGCGATGTTTCCTATACCGGAATCAGTCTAGGATGGGGATGGACAAAGTCCGTCAATGTGATGCAGGACAACCGGATCCACGCCAACCATATCCACCATTTTGGAAAGCGGATGTATGACACGGGAGGGATCTACACGCTTTCTCCCCAGCCGAGCTCGGTTATCTCGGAGAATTTCATCCACAGCATCTATCGTCCGTCGTACGTCCACGACCCGAACCACTGGTCCTACATCTACCTCGATGAAGGATCCTCATACTTTACGGTTAGGGACAACTGGACCGAGGGGCTGAAGTACTCAACCAATGCCAATGGTCCGGGAAATACCTGGACCAACAACGGGCCAAGCGTCTCAGCCAGGATCCTGCAACGGGCAGGCATCCGGGAGGAGTTTGCGGGGTTGATTAACTTCCGGACAGTACAACCGGATGACCCGGTGGTTCCCTGATTCATTCAACCTGCAGTTGGGCAAAGCTGAGCTTATTGAGGTCGTCTGCCTGAAGCCGGATAAAGTAAGTCCCGGCATTGATATCATCGCAGGTCCGGTTGCGGGAAACTTCCCAGTCATTGCCTTTGGAAGGTGAGAAGGTGAGGGTATCCTCGCATACCAGCCGGTCGTCACGGGTGGAGATGATTTGCAGGGTCGCTTCAATGGGCTCCTTTAGCGGGGAGCGATAAGTGAAGTTCAATCCGTATCGGTCGCCAACGCCGACTTTGATGATCCAGTCCATCCGGTTCCCTTCAATCTCGGGCGGTTGATAAACCTGGTCAGGGCGTACCTGCCTCGCCAACACGCAGTACATGGAAGCAGGGCTTCCATCAGGAAGGCTTGGATTCTGGAAAAGGCTGACCGGCTCCCCGGGCTTCAGGCGGCGCTTGAGAAGGTCGAAGCTGCCACCATCCTCACTCGTTGCTTCCAGCGACCAACCGGTGGGAATCCAGTCCTTTAACCAGTCCGGCAACTGTTCAACCCGGGCATCGATCCCGACAAATACCTCCGCGTGGCCTTCCACCATGAATGTGGCCTTGATATTCGGATTGGCCGCATCAGTGATGGGCGTGCGAATCCAGTCACAACCGCCGAGCCGGGTTGTGTATCTGCTGATGACCGCTCCACCATCACTATAGAGTCGTCGTCCGGCCTTTAGGTTGCCGAATGGCTTCCATCCATTTGGATCAGAACTTGAATAAACAGCAAACCCGTTAATGGCTGCGGCGGGCGGGGGCGGAGAATGGGGTTTCACAATGACCGTGTACATGTCGGCGGATCCCGCTGGGGAATGTCCGGTTTGTCCGGTGGTAACGGTTTCGCCAGCCTTGAAGTGTTTCCGGAAAACGGCATGGCGGATGTCCGGGGCTCCGCTCGTCGAGAGAGAGTGGGTGGTCTTGTCCCAGCTCTGGAGCCAGTCTGGAAGCTCTTGAAGGCGGGGATCCAAGGTAACAAAAACATCGGCATCCGATGTCAGTTCGAATTGCAGCAGATCTCCGTAATTGAAATGGGGGACGGTTCTCGCGGTTTGAATCCATTCGGACTCCCGCAACTCCCAGGAAAGGGAATGAATGGTCTCATCATCGTCGGAGTAACGGGAAACCCCCGTGTCGAGGAATGTCCGGACCTGCGTCTTTCCTTGTAGCGATGCGGTAGCGACAAGATTTTTGATGAGCCGTGACGCTTCGACTGGAACAGGATTTATCTCAGCGGAAGAAATGGCAATGGCACACAGGATGGCCTGGCTTGCCTTGACGGAGGGGAAGCTGATTTCGAGAACGCCTCCGGAAACTTGCGTCACCACGGTCTTGCGCAAGGCGGTGTCGTGTCCGGCCTCCTTCCAGATATCAAGTTCGGCAAGTGCGACTTGTCCGTTGACCGCTACGTCAAACAAGCGCCATCCCGTGCAATCCATCCCGCCTCCTGTCCCGTACCAAGGCTCGATGAAGTAGAGATCGACTGCGTACTGTCCGTCTGGAATCTCAAACGTGTAGGCCAGTTCATGGCGACCATAGCGGAAGGACTGGAACAGAGGGTCGTCGACCGTTCCCCTGACGGGGTCATAGGTTTCCCGCTTGCTGCCAAATTGCGGGGGAAGATTGGGAAAGGCGGATGCCCACGAGCGGGCTCCCCATGTTCTTCCGGGACCATGCTCCTGATCGCTCATCCAGGTACTGCCATGGCTGTCCACAAAGGTGGGTCCCCCAACATTGACCCGGTAAAGGTAGTGGCGCCCGGCTATCGGCTGGCAGGGATTTGCCGGATCGGGATCCCAGTCCGGCAGGTTTGGATCCCCGGGCAAGTGATGCAGGGTAATGATGTCGGTGGCGACGGTCCGGCCCTGGATGCGTGCCTCCGCGTAGAGGACATTGGTCTTGATCAAGGCCTTGTCCCACCGGAAATGCGTCCCGGTTCCGTTCTTGCGCTGAATGCCCAGTGAGCGACCCTTGTAGCCATTGAATAACTCAACCTCCTCGGCGTTGGAATAGACGATTATCCCATCCTTCAATCCCGGCTCCGTCCAACGGTCTGGCCAGGTGTGGGATACAATGTAGACCATGGGCTCTGTTTCCGCGGGGACAAAGTTGCTGCGGTACATGTAGTAGACATCGAGGGGCTCTCCCCATATGGTCAGGAGCCCCTTGTTGTTGGCCGGACCGATACGGTCCCATTCGCGAATCCCGTCACTGGCCTGTTGCAGCTTGCTGCCGATATTCCTTCCCGGATTATTGTGGGTCACCAGTGGCCAGGCGAAGTGGCCGATAGCCTGCTCCCGGACTGTATCCGCAAGGCGGACTTTCGTTTCCATGAGGGCAGCCATCCGGTCCTCGGTGAGTGGGCCCTCTTCAATGAAGCCGCCTTCCGAATGATATCCGATGCTGCGCCATGCACCGTATTCACCGACCAGCCTTTGTTGGACCAGCTCCCTGTTGTAGGCCTGGAGATCCCCACCATAGGTTCCGGACCAGTTTTGCGGGACATCCCAGTCCGTGCCTTCGCCCCCGTTGCAGGTGACGATGGGTCGCTGAATCGAGGCTGTGGGGTCCATTTCACGCATGATTTCAACGCACTCCCGGGCAAAGTCCGCCGGAAGCTTGCTTTCATTTTGAAGCCCGTAGAGGAAGAGGGAAGGGCTGTTGCGCCGCTCCCGAATCCAGTCCCGTAGCAGGGCTTTGTAGTTATCCTTGAAGGCCTCGTTTTCAAACCAGATGTGGGCCCCGAATTGGGTCCACCAGAGGATGCCTTCCCGGTCCCAGATCTTGTTGAACCTCAAGTTGTGGGGGTGATGGGCATCCCGGAAGGCGTTGAAGCCGGCTGCCCTGACTTGGTTGGCCCGGATGTCCACCATCTCCGCCGAAAAGGCGTGGCTGCCTCCGAGAAGATGCTCGTAGTCGGCGACCCCATTGATGAAGACGGGCTCTCCATTCAGCTTGAAGGGTTGTCCCGGAGGGCCATTGAGGTCCGGCCACTCGAGCCAGCGGACCCCGTAGCCTGTTTCACAGGAGTCGGTCACTCTATCCGCCTCAACCAGTTCTGTCTTGAGGGTATACAGGCAGGGATCCTCCAGTGACCACAAGCGGGGATTCTCGAGGACCGGACTTTCGCTGGTAAAGGTCTTCTTTTCCCCCGGTTCCAGCATTTCCTCGGATTCACCAATCCAGCAGACTGTACCGTCTGGAGATATCAACAAATGCCGGAGGACGAAAGTTCGCGGCGTGTTGCTGTAATTGCGGATTTCCGCCGTGATGTTCAGTTCGGCCCGATCGGCCGAGATGTTGCTTCCATTCCAGATATGGATGCCCCATGGTTCAATCCGTAGCGACCGGGTGATGACAAGATGAGCCGGACGAAAGATACCAAATGGCTGGGAACCCTCGGAGAATCCGTATGCCTGCTCACACCCGCCGCATACCCATGGGAGGTCGCGAATACCTGCCGGGTGATGAGCCCGAACCAGGAGGCTGTTGGGCCTCCCGGGGATGGCCAGGTCTGTTGCGTCAAGGGTGAAGGTTGTCAGGCCACCGGCGTGGCTGCCGGCGTGCTTTCCATTGAGGTAAATGTCGGCATAGGAGCCGATCCCTTCGAAATATAGGAAGGCCCGCTGGTCCGGGTCCATTTCGGGAATCATGACTTGCCTGCGGTACCATGCCGTCCCGTGAAGATTACCATGCTTCAGCTGGCGATATCCAAAATAGTCATCCCAGTTATGGGGGACCGTCACGGATTTCCAGTTATCCACTGTCTCAAGGTCGGTCAGCTGGGTTTCCTCAGCCGAAAGGACCGTTTGCCAGTTATCCTCAAGTGGAATGACCCATCGGGCCGCTTCTCCAGGTAAAGCAAAGGCAAGAAGGGTCAGGAAATTGACGACAAGATGACTACGGGCGCGACTCAATGGAAACATCATCAATCAGGTATGTTTGCAGGGTGGCCTTCCTATCGGATCCGGGGAGCTCATGTCCTCCGTCGCCCCGATGGCGGTACTTTCCGGTACGGAATACCAGTCTTTCCACCTCCGGGATAAAATCCGTGAAGTAGGCGATGCGGTAAAGGACTTCCTTCCCGTCGACGCGGAGTTGGAACCGTTCTGTATTGGAGTCCGGGTTGACGTCGATTTCAATTTCAGTCCAGCGGTTGGCCTCATAGGTCCCGCCCGGTTTCCAAATTCCCTCATGACGGGCTTCGATTTTTCCCTCTTCTGTCAGGGCAATTTGTACCGGACGCCCGCCATTCGGGCCCACCACGTCAATTTCCAGACGTCCGTCAATCCGGGAAGGTTTGACCTTGAAGCGGATCAACGCACTCCGGTTCCTCGGGAAGACCTTGGTAACGGCTGCATAATCATAGGGATCCGCATCGGAAAGCCTGAGAGCCATTTCCTGTTGGCCCTGAGTGTCGTGAACTTCAACCGGTGCCCACAGGGGGCGGTAGACATTCCATCCAACGGGCATCCCGCCTTCGGCAAAGGACTCGAAGTCTTCCTTGAAGGCGTTGTACTGGACGGTTCCGTTGACCGGAACCGGAACCCGGCTGACCCAGATGTCCTCTTTGTTGACCGAGTAGGTCAGCCAAAGGTCATCGCCTGGAGGGTTGCCGTTGCCCGGGAAGATTCCCCGCACATACTGGGGTCCCATGTTCTTGTAGAGTCCGGGGAAACGCTGCACGGGCAATTCACCGTGGACCGTCAGCAGGTTGCCGAAATGGCGACCGTCTTCACTCAGGGCGACAGCGAGCGGGTGCCGCAGACGGCTGGTCGGGTTAAAGACAAGGACATAGTGGCCATCATCCGTTTGCTGGGCCCAATACTTGGACGAATTGACGGGAAGGTTTTCCGCGAATCCCGTGCGAGTGAATGTTTCTCCCTCATCGATCGATATGGATGCCTGGGCATCCTTGGCTATTCCGACGACTTTCCCCTCGGGATTGCGGTAGAATGAGAAGGCCTTCCCCTTGACGCGGTAAAACCCGTCCTCGGAGCGGTCTTCTTCCCACCATTGAGCTGTTGCCAGGCGATCTCCCAGCAGGGCCTCACAGGCGGTAACGAATCCCTCGTCGGGAGATTCCTCATAAAACGGATAAGCCTCCGTCAAATCGGCGTCCAAGTCCTCATGCTGGTTGTAGCGAATAAAAAATACAGGACCGAGCGACCCGTCGGGATAAATTTCCCGGACAACCCGGCCGATCCCACTCCCATCGTTCGGGCGGGGATAGAGTCCGTGGAAAGCCGTTGCCAGCAGGCGGCCGTTTGGAGCGACATAAAACACCATCCGCTGGTGGGTGATGGTCTGCTTGCCATCAGGCAGCTGGATTGCCGGGAAAAGCAATCGTGGTGCTTCCCAGTGGACACCGTCCGTTGAGGAGGTGAAGGAGGTGTCCGTCGGCATGTCATGTTCATTGACCGGTGCGCTGAGATAGGCGAGGTAGAAGCGCTCGTTCCAATAGGCAAGGTTTGGAGCGTGCAGATAGGTGTGGGCGAGCTTGTCGACATGCTCCGGAAAGGAACGGTTGGCCCGGTAGACTTGAATATTGTGGGTCCCCACTGCCGGCGCCAGGCCACCATCGGCGGCCGTACTTACTTCCTGTGTGCCGGTATAGACAATCGGGGAGGGGGTCTCATTAGAGACGCAGCCGGTTGTCCCGAGAAGTATCGAGAGGAACGGAAGGGTCCATTTCTTGAACATCAATTCAGGCATCGTTGGGTCCTTTTTGTCGCGCCATGCTGGCAGCCATGCGGATTGCCTCGAGGAGACTGCGGGGATCGGATTTGCCGGTTCCGGCAAGGTCAAAGTTGGTTCCATGTTCTACAGAGGTTCGGATGATGGGGAGTCCCAAAGTAATATTCACCCCAAGCCAGATGCCGAGCATTTTCACCGCGACATGTCCCTGGTCATGGTACATCGCCACTGCGGCATCAAACTCACCTTGCAGGGTCCGGAAGAAGACGGTGTCTCCCGGGTAGGGACCGCTGACGTTGAAGCCTTCCTTGGTGGCCTGTTCAATCGCCGGCTCAATAAACTCGGATTCCTCGCTGCCAAAGAGTCCATGTTCTCCCGCGTGCGGATTGAGCCCGGCCACCGCAATTGATGGATTTTCGATGCCCATCTGCTGCAAGGCCTCACGGGTCAAGGCAATGACCTTGAGTATCCGTTCCGGTTGGACGCGGTCCACTGCCTCGCGAAGGGAAACATGTGTGGAAACATGACTTACCCGGAGCTTTCCTGCAGCCAGCATCATGGTGGCCCCGGGTGACTTGCAGAGGTGGGACAAGAGGCCCGTATGGCCGTCGAAGGTATGGCCGGCAAGATTCAGCGATTCCTTGTTGATGGCATTGGTAACCATGGCACCGGCCTGCCCGTTGAGGCACAATTCACCGGCCTTGCAGATGTATTGATAAGCTGCTTCACCTGCTTCAGGCGCAACTTTGCCAATATTCAGTGTTCCGGTATCCACATTGGCCATGTCGAGAACACGAATAACCTGTGGAGATGAGCCTTCGTCAGGAATCCCTGTAACTGGTTCGACCGTCGATCCTGTTCCAGTGTACTCTTGCGCGCGCTCAATGATTGTCGCATCGCCGATGACAATGGGATTGCAGATGCGGTGGATATCTTCCTCTTGCCAGGCTTTTGTTATTAATTCGGGACCTGTCCCGGCAGGGTCCCCCATGGTGATAGCTATGGTTGGGCGCATTATTGAATGGTTTGGTCGTGGATATTGCTTAGCTCGGGCCAGACTTCCCTGGTAATGGTATCCGGCCAGGGATAGCTGCCCGGCTTGATGGTGAAGTTAACCTTATGTTGCTTCAAGGGTGCAAGGGTGACCACCCCCGGTCCCCAGGCATGCATCATTTCGAATTCTTCCCAGCCTAGTTGCATGGCTATCGAGGCAGCGGTAGCCCCTCCTTCAACAATCAGATGGTCGACATGACCGGACTGGAGCGCTATTGAGGTAGCCAGGGCAAGTTGCTGGGCCACCCAGGTGGCGTTTCCGGAGTTCGGCTTGGCCTCGGATTGCATCCGCAGGACACAGCCCCTTGACTGGGTTTCACCTTGGAGAAGTTGCTTGCCCCATCGCTCTCCTGCAGCCTCGGTCGTGTCCTCTGTAGTGCCCTTGACGGTGACAATATTGGAGGTTTCCAACTGGTCCAGAAATGCCTGCTGCCCAATGTGGGTTGTGCCAGATACAAGGAGGTATTGCCCTTGGTTGAAAGTGGGTTCCGGAAAGTCAACTGGGGAGCGTTTCAGGGTCTTGACCAGCGCTTGGAAAAGGCCACCCCCACCAGCTAATAAGGTGGCATCATCCCACAGGCCGGCCCAACTATCCAAATCCTCCTCTGTTCGGGCATCACCAATAATAATCCCCTTCGTGGGTAATGTGTCCCCGGGCCTGGCCGTATGAACCTCGATACCGGGAACCGCACCTAAAAGATTAACTACAGCAGCGGACTTTGCCGGATGATGCAGGTCATCAGCGAAGGGTGTCTCGTCCAGGGGAACGCCATCAATGCGGTAAATTCCATCCTCGATTGTCCGACCCAGATGTGGATTGGCCGGGACGAGAATGGTCCGTTGCATGCCCATGACCCGCATCAGTGTAGAGAGTTCCGCGGCGATGGGTCCACGCATCACTGAATCGGTTTTCTTGAATAGAAAACGGGTGTTTCCCTGGTCACTCAGTTTTTCGGCAAGATGGCGAACCTGGGCTACTGCTGCCTCCTCCCCGCAGAGCCGGGTTTCGGTATCATATACGACAAGGTCCGCCTTTTCCTCCACGGGCTGCTGGCTCATGCTGACAATTGACCGCAGGCCCGGCCTGTGCCCGATGGCGGCAATCTCGCAGGCGCCAGTCAGGTCATCGGCCAGGGCCGTGAAGGATTTCCTGCTCATCAGTCAAGAAAGGGCAAAGGGCGGTTATCTGGTTCTTGATGTCTTCTGCTTCCTCGCCGCCCAATGTCTGAAGTGGCGGAAGAACATCGCTCCGGCAGAGGCCGATACCTGCCATGGCTGCCTTCAATGCCGCCAGGGATTGTCCCAAAGTGCGGTTTACCTGGGTGACAGCGGCAACCGCATCCAATTGCCTCTGCAGGTTTTCCGCCTTTTCCCATTGGCCTTGAAGGGCGGCATCGTAGAGTTGCTCCCACAGTTGGGGTACCAGGTTGCCACTGCTTGGTACGAGACCGTCATATCCAAGCTTCAGGGAATCGACGGAGAGAATAGCTGAACCCATGAAGAGGGCGAAATCGTCCCGTCCGCCCAGGGCGTTGAAGACTGCTTCCATCCTGCCAGGTGCGTTTTCGGAATCCTTGAATCCGACACAAAGGGGAAGATCGGACAGGGCCACAACAACCTCGGGGGGAATCGACATCCGCGTTGTCGCGGGGATGTTGTAAATCATGTAGGGCCCGGTGACTTGCTTGTCCAGAAGCAGAAAGTAATCCCGCATCTCGTTTTCGGTCAGGGGATAATAAGCCGGGAGATGGGCCACCACGGCAGCAACCCCGAGGTCATGATAACGCTGGGCTGCGATAAGGGAATTGGAGAGACAATTGTCGCCGATTCCGGCATATATTGGGACCTTGCCGTCTGCCGCCTTGACCGCAGCCTCAACCAGTAGTTGCCGATCCTGGCGCGGGATGGATGCAGTTTCACCTGTGGTTCCAAGAACAAAGACGCCAAGGTTATGGCGGGCGATTCGTTGGACTATCCGACCGGCGGCCGCTAAATCGATAGCACCGTCCGCGGTGAACGGGGTGGTTAGGGGGACGATTACTCCGGAGTGATTCATATTCGCCTTCATGATTCAAAAAGCTTCCTCATAGATTGACATTGCAGCTGCCCGGTCGATGGGCCGGGGGTTGTTGTTTAATAAACGGGTAACCTGGAGTGCCTGGTCAGCCAGTTCAGGCAGGGCCTCGGATGGAATACCGAGACTGCCGAGGCCTGTTTCCAGGGAGCAGTCGCGGAGCATTTGCTGGATATGTCCGACGGCAGCTTCCGCCATTTCCATATCCGTCCCGGAATGCGCCACTCCCATGGCACGGGCGACTTCTGCGTAGCGCGTGGTCGCGGAGGGGAGATTGTACCGCATGACGGGAGCCAGCAGGACGGCATTGGCAAGGCCATGGGGGACCTTGTAGCGGGACCCTACAGGATAGGAAAGGGCATGGACGGCGGCGGTATTGACTGGTCCCAGGCATAGACCGCCCAAGTAGCTGCCGAGGGCAAGTGCGCTCCTGGCAATAAGATCGTTCCCGTCCTTGATCGCTGCCACAAGTTGACTCGAAATCAGGGAAATTCCCTGGAGTGCGAAGGCATCGACGAGAACATGGGCATGCAGATTGGTATAGGCCTCGATACAATGGGAGAGCGCATCAAAGCCAGTGGCTGCGGTTACAGCCGGCGGCAGCGAACGGGCCAGCTCGGGATCAATAACAACGAGGTCCGGCACCAGGTAGGGACTGATTACCGCCTGTTTAAGTCCGCTGGCTGGTTCCAGAAGGATGGCGTTTGGCGATGCCTCACTGCCGGCACCAGCGGTTGTGGGGAGACAAATCAATCTACGTTGGCGTTCCGGCAGAAGGTTTTTGCCAAAGTAGTGGGGCAACCGCGAGGGCTGATCCCCGATGGCCGCGACAAGCTTGGCGATGTCGAGAACGCTTCCACCACCGATACCAATAATGGTGTCACATACGGAGGCGGGTTCCTCACTGCAGACTGCCTGGAAATCAGCAACTGTCGGTTCTGCCGGAAGGTCGCTCTTGATGAAGGCCTCAATCCCGCATTCAGCGAAAGCCGTAGCCAGTGTATCGGCTGTTTCAATACAAAAGTCAGCTGTCAGGATCCAAGCCTTGCGGCTTCCAAGTCCTTGCAAACCTTCAGCAAGCCGCGTGCGTTCACCACAGCCAAACCACAGTGCGGCAGGCGTGTTCAGGTGAATGGCCCCAAGGGCAGTTGCGGTTTGCGTCGGGATCATGCGGCACTCCTTTCCCCGGATGCTTTCCCGTAGATGGTCAGCTGCTCAACCTCCTCTGGCCGGTAACCACCAAAGATCAGGCTGGCTGCATAGCCGACCCCGAAAAGGACAATGTGGCTAAGGACGCCAATGATGATCGGGTTGAGGCCGAAATTTAACGGCAGGTCAAGAATGTTGTTCTTGGGCTCGGTGAGCAGGGCCCAACCAGTGAACAACAGGCAGCTGATGATGCCTATGTAACAACCGGTTCGTGTGGCCCTGCGTGTGAGGAATCCGAGGAAGAACAGGCCCAGCATTCCCCCTGAGAGGATGGCAGCAATGGTTACCGCCCGCTCCATGACAGAGGCCAGTCCTTGTTCCGGTATTAAAAGAATGGCGATCAGCATGGTCACGATGCCGGCCACCACGACCATGAGGCGGCCAAAAATGAGTTGAAACCTGTCCGAGGCTTCTGGCCGGAGGTAGTTCAGGTAATCGCGGGTCAGTACGGTGGCGATGCTGTTAAGGTCCCCGCTGACCGAGGACATCGAGGCCGCAAGGATGGCTGCAAGGATCAGGCCGACAATCCCCGCCGGCATGTTGTTAACGATGAAGTAGGGGACGACATTGTCGACCAATTGCGGCGGCGGTTGTTCCGTAAGGGCATAGTAGCCGAAGAGGCAGGCGCCGATAAACATGAAAATGCAGTAGATGGGCACGCAGAGGAGGGCGTTCCAGATTGCTCCACGGCTGGCTTCACGGTCAGACTTGGCGATCAGGTAACGCTGCACCATGTGCTGGTCGGAAATGTAACGCCTTCCCCAGTTGACCATGTAGGCAAGGATAAAGAGCCATTGGGAGGTCAGCATTGGATCACCTAGAGAGGTCAGGTCGAAGGATCCCAGGGTGAACTTGCCCGCGCTCCAGGCTTCCCCGACAACAGCCCCGAAGGGACCTGCTTCCGGAGCGAACAGTAAACGGGCCACAATAAGCACAGCCGCCCCGACGAAAATAAAGCCCTGCACCACGCTGGCCCAGACCACCGCACTGATACCGCCAATCATGGTGTAGAAGACGGTGAAAAGGGAGCTCCAGAAGATGACGCTGGGCAAGGGCCAGCCTGTCATCACATTGAGGGCGATAGCCGTGGTCAAAAGGGTCAGTCCGAGATCAAAGAGGCGGTCAGCAAGAAATCCGAAAGATGCATAGAACCGCCCTCCCAGTCCAAATCGCTTGCCAATGTACTCGTAGGCACTCATGCCCACCGTTCGTCGGTAGAAGGGAACGATGTAACGGGCGACGAAGAGCAGCACAATGACCAGGGTCAGGTTACCCAGGAGCAAAATCATGCCGCTTTGGTAGACCGTGGCCGGATGACCGACGACGGTACCGCTCCCGATGAGGACAGCCATCAGGGTCATGGCTACGGCCCATCCCGGCATGGATTTGCCGGCTATGAAATACTGGCGGGTATCCTTCTGTCGCCTGGAGAGAAATACGCTCATTCCCAGGATACCCAGCCCGTAGACGATAAGAATGCTGTAATCTAGTGCGGATAAGGTCACGGGAGCGAGGATTGTGGAATGGTCGCGGGATGTGGAGACAGATGAATTACATGTCATAGAATTTCATGAAATAGGTTCTGTCAACTCTCTTATTTCATAAAATAGCCATAGAAAAACCGGGCCGAAGCAATCGGCCCGGTTCTGTTATTCAAGACGATTGAAAGAAGTCAGCCTCTTCAGGGATTGGTAACCGATTCCCCGCGAATGAGTGATGGCTTGATGAGGATCTCCATGTCCGTCTCCACGTTCGGGTGGGCTATCCGCCAGAGGAGCTGGTCGACTGCCCGGTGGCCAATGAGTTCCGCATGCACATCGATGGAAGCGAGTGCCGGATGGAGATTGGCGGTCATGGATTTTTCATTGTTACAGGAGATGATGCTAACATCCCTTCCGGCACGTAAGCCCTTGCGCTCGAGCGCAGTGTAGAGCTGGATCGACGTCCTGTCCGAGGGCACGAATAGGCCGGTCGGCCGTTGCTCCTTGGGGATGGCCAGCCAGTCCTCAACCAGATGGAAGACGTTCTCCGTCTGGGTGATGGCCGGAAGCGGCCATTGCAGTTCAGTTGGAGGCTCAACCTCCAGCAGGCTGGAGTCCACTCCCTTTTCCTGGCAGGCGACAAGAAAGGTGGACTTCAGGCGCTCGAACTGGGTCTGGCCGGGCTTGGGATTGAAGAAAGCGACATGCTTGTGCCCCTTTTCGGCGAAATAATCGACAGCCAGGTGGCTGGCTTCCCACGTGTCGAAGTTGCAGTGATCGCCCTCGGCACCGGACAGTTTGCCCATGAGCCAGATGTGGGGGAGGCGGTAGATATACTTCAGGAGCTCGTAATTCTGGACCGGTGGCAGTTTTCCCTGGTTGGGTCCTTTGAGGATGAGGCCCTCAACCTTTCCCTCGACGAGGAAGGGTGGAATGCGGTCGCCCCGCGGGATGTTGGCAATCATCAGGTTTCTGCCCTCATTAGAAAGGGAATGCTCCACTCCCTGGAGGGCCCGGCTGATGATCGGTATCTGGATCAGGGTGTCTTCCATCCCGAAGCAAATGATTCCGATATTTCCCTGTTTCTGGCTGACGCCGCTACGGGTCGACTTGCGTTGGCGGAGGCGAACGTAGCCCAGTTCATTGGCTGCTGCCAAAACCCTCTGGCGGATCTCCTCATTAACGTCGGCATGTCGGTTAAACACCCGTGAAACAGTGCCGGTAGCGACCCCGGCGGCCTTGGCCACATCGGTTATGGTGGCCTTCTTTTTTGGTTCAAGCTTGCTCATATAAATTGTTGAATCAGGAGGATTTTAATCTAGTTCAACTGAAACTTGGTGAAATAAAATCGGTTTGACAACCCGAATTGTCAGATTTGCGCATTTTCCAAGTAGCGCACTGCCAATGGGAAAGAGAACGGATTAGGGGATGAGGGTGGTGTCCCCGCAGGTGAACGGGTCAGGTGTCGGGAAAATAAGCCTTTCATATGAAATAATCCAGCTGGCTGGAAGAGGAAATACCTCGTTAAAGCCTTTACTAAAGGGCATTCAGGCTGGCACAAGGGTATCCGCTAATTCTTGTTGACAATGCCTGCCGGGGCAACCTTTATGAAAAAGGCTATATTTCATATGAAATAATTGACTCATTCGCTTTCTTCCAGAGAGAATACACTTCATTGTTTTCACTCTACCGACTATATATTACCCTTCTTTCTCATGCGCTGGCTTTGTTTCATCTCCCTTGTCCTGTTGACTGCTTTAAATGCCCCTGCCGGAAGTCCCGAAATTCCATCATTTCCGGGAGCGGAAGGAGCTGGCGGACTGACACCTGGAGGTCGCGGGGGCCGGGTCCTGTTTGTCACCAACCTTCAGGATCGAGGTCCAGGCAGTTTCCGGGCGGCGGTTGAGGCAGCGGGTCCGCGCATCGTCGTCTTCCGGGTCAGTGGGCGGATCCAGTTAGAATCCCCGGTGGAGATCGAGCATCCCTACCTGACGGTGGCTGGCCAAACGGCACCGGGCGATGGCATCTGCATCAGTGGAGAGACCGTTTCCATCAATGCGGAGCATGTCATTATCCGCTACCTCCGGTTTCGACGGGGCAGCCTCGAACGGCGGGACGACGCCCTGAACGCGGTCCATTCGCCGGGCAACGTGATAATCGATCACTGTTCGTTCAGCTGGGGCCTTGACGAGAATGTCTCGCTATACCGGTACATGGTGCCGGACGGGGAGGGCGGATTCATCAAGAAGCCGATTGAGAACCTGACGATCCAGTGGTGCATATCCAGCGAAGGCTTGAACCTGCACAATCATGCCTTTGGCGCGACCTGGGGAGGGCGCAATGCCAGTTTTCATCACAATCTCTTTGCCAACAACACTGGCCGCATTCCCAGCATCGGCTGGGGGGACCATATTGATTTCAGGAACAATGTCTTGTTCAACTGGCGGCACCGCAATATCGACGGCGGCGACTCCTCCTCACGGATCAACATAATCGCCAATGCCTACAAGGCGGGTCCGGCAACGCGTCCGGGTGATTTGCAGTTCCGTATCGCCAAGCCGGAAGTATTCCGGTCCTTCAAGGAATCGGACCAAAGCGGCCAGTGGTACATTTCGGAGAATCTCGTTTTTGGATATCCTGACATAAGCGCCGACAACTGGAATGGAGGGGTGCAGTTTGAGGATGGTGTTCCGGACCAGAAAGTTGCCGCCTATGTCGATAAGATGCGGCAAGCGGATCCGGTGCCGATGGTTCGACCGTTAGTGCATGAAGCAGCAGATGCGGCGTATGCCGCAGTACTTGCCGGGGCGGGAGCAACCCGTCCGGTCCGCGACCCGGTTGACCGCCGGATCATTGATGAGGTTGCCTCGGGCGAACCGACATATGGCAACGGGATCATCAATACACCGGAGGAGGTCGGAGGCTGGCCTGAGTACCGTTCCCTGACTCCGGTCGTGGACCGGGACAACGACGGGATGGCGGATGCATGGGAGAGGCGGTTCGCCCTTAATTGGAATAATCCTGCCGATTATGTCCACGATCCCGACGGGGATGGCTATGGAAACCTTGAGGAGTACATCAACGGAACGCAGCCGCGCATCAATGACTTGGAAACCGATAGTGGGCAGTCCTTAACCAGCACGGAGATCAGCCTGGAGGAAACGTTGCGGCGTCATGTGGAATTCTTCAATGCCAATGATCCGGAACGGATAGTAAACCTGGTCTCCAACCGGGATTCGATGGATTGGCTGAAGGATTCCATCCCACTCTTTGAATGTTCAGACTCGGAGATCGAGGAAATCTACTATTTCCGCTGGTGGGCCCTGCGGAAGCACTTGAAGGTCGTCGGGGACTACTTTGCCTACACGGAGTTCATTGAACTGGATACCAAGGCTCCATTCATTCCTCCGGAACGCACCATTGCCAGTGCGCTGGGTCATCATTTCCGGGAGACCCGCTGGTTAAGTGAGCAAAAATGGGATGACAGCTACATCCGCTATTGGCTGCAGGGGAAGGGCGGCGAGCCACAAGGACATTTTCATCGATACAGCAGCTGGCTAATTGAGTCCCTCTGGCATCGAGCCATGGTGACCGGGGATTGGGATGATCTCCTTGAATTGTATCCATTGCTTCTGGCGGACTACGAGCGCTGGAAGGAGGAAAAGCAGCTCCAGTCCGGACTTTACTGGCAGTATGACGTCTGGGATGCGATGGAGGAATCCATCAGCGGTTCGCGCCATGAGAAAAACCTGCGGCCGACGATCAACAGCTACATGTACGGAAATGCCCGGGCGCTTGTCGCGATGGCCCGCCTGGCCGGTGACGAGGAGACTGCATCTGACCTCGAGGTGGAAGCGGCCGAGTTGAGGGAACGGGTCCTGGTCCAATTGTGGAATGAGGAGAGGAGTTTCTTCGAGGTCCGGAGTCCGGAAGGCGGATTCGCTAATGTCCGGGAAGCGATTGGATTCATTCCGTGGTATTTTCATTTGCCTCCCGACGAGGCAGAATACGGAGAGGCCTGGAAGCAACTGGTGGACCCGGAAGGATTCTGGGCACCTTGGGGACTCACGACCGCTGAAAGGCGTCATCCGGAATTCCGATCCCATGGGGTGGGAACCTGTGAATGGGATGGTGCCATCTGGCCTTATGCGACGTCGCAGACCTTGCACGCGATGGGGAACCTCTTGCGGGATTATGAGCACACTCCTGTCACCCGGGATGATTACTTCGATGCCTTTGTCACCTACACCCGTTCCCAATATTATGACGGAATCCCCCATATTGGTGAGTATCAGGATGAGACGACCGGCCAATGGTTGAAGGGGCGCAATCCCCGCAGTGCCTTTTATCATCACTCTACCTATGCTGACCTGCTGATAACGGGCCTGATCGGCCTGCGACCGCGGGCGGACTCCATCATTGAAGTTGATCCGCTCCTTCCTGCAGGGCGCTGGGAGTGGTTCCGGCTCGAAAACGTAAGCTATCGCGGGCACAACTTGAGCATCGTCTGGGATGCAGACGGGCAGCGCTACGGCTTGGGTCCGGGCATGCATCTGATGGTTGACGGTGAAAAGGTTGCTTCATCGTCCTCTCTTGAGCCCTTGACGGGGGAACTGCCGGAATGAAGCTCGGCTTTGCCAGTCGAGTTGTCTGCCTCACCAGCCTTGCCGGATTGGTTCTATCCACGAATGGAATTGCCGAACAAGTGGGGCAGGTGGTCCATCTGGATCGGACCGGTAGCCTGGTTTACGAGGTGGATGATAGAGGGAACCGCTTACCCGACTTTTCCCATGCCGGTTACATGGGAGGCGGCGTGCCCTTGCCGGAAGTTGGTGCCGTCGTCCGGGTCTCTCCGGTTGACGGGGATGATACGGCCCGCTTGCAGGCAGCTATCGACCACGTATCCGGCTTGCCTGCAGGTCCTGATGGATGGCGCGGAGCTGTCTTGCTGGAGGCAGGCACATTCGAGGTTAGTGAATCGCTCTTTATTCGGGATAGCGGTGTCGTCCTTCGTGGCCACGGTTCAGGTGAGGACGGAACCATCCTGTTAGCCATTGGGCCGGGTAGATACACGTTGCTGCGAATCCTGGGGGACGCCTCCATTGACTTCGCAGGGGAAGCCGTGGCCATCAAGACGCCTTGCACTGTTGGAGCCACTTCCGTGGAACTGGCGGATGCCAGTGGATTTTCCAAGGGCGATCGCATCCGGGTATTCCGGCCTTCAACTATGGAATGGATTGAGGAGGTCGGCATGGACACAGCCCCCGCGCGCACCCCCTACAAGTGGAAACCCGGCACGGTGGATCTGGCATGGCACCGGGTCGTCGAATCGACACAAGGGAACACGCTTGTTCTCGATGCCCCTCTTACTTCCGCCCTCGATGATGGAGCAGGGAGTGGGACGGTTCAGCGCATCGATTCCATGGGAAGAATTACACAGGTGGGAATTGAGCACTTGCGCATGGTCTCATCCTATGACCGGGAAAATCCCAAGGACGAGAATCATCCTTGGATGGCCGTCGAGCTGGACCATGTCGAGAACGCCTGGATCGACGACCTGACGGGTGTTCATTTTGTCAGTTCCATCGTGGATGTTGGAGTCGATTGCCGTGCCATCACCGTCTCCAATTGCCGCTCCCTGGAACCGGTATCGGAAGACGGCGGTTACCGGCGGCATGCCTTTCACTCATCCGGTGAACTGGTTCTTTTCAATCGCTGCTACTCGGAATACGGCCGTTGTGATTTCACTACCGGTTACCAGACTGCCGGTCCGGTTGTCTTTCTTGACTGTGAGGCCCGTCACTCCAGCGGCAGGAGCGGGTCCCTGGGCAGTTGGTCCTCGGGTATCCTCTTTGACAATGTTACCATAGACGGTGGCCAGTTGGCGCTCGACAATCTTGAAATCCGGTTTGGCGGGGCGGGTTGGTCCGCGGCAAATTCCATTCTCTGGCAGTGTTCCGCTTCCCAGATTGTTGTCCAGTCCCCACCAGGGGCCAGGAATTGGGGAGTCGGTGTATGGGGAGAGTTCTACGGGGATGGCCGCTGGCAGCAATCCAACGAGTTTGTCACGCCGCAAAGCCTGTACCTGGCCCAATTGAGGGAGCGTCTTGGCCAGAAAGCGGTCCTTGCCACCAAGGACCGTCAGCGGTGTATAGACAATCTGGATGTCATTCCGGTCTTTGAGGAGGTTGTGCCTGCGATCGCAATGCCGGTTGTCGAGGAAAAGCATCCTATGACCATCCGCAATGGCTGGCTGACCGATCCGGATGGCCTCATGACGGGTGGACGATCCCCGGTCTCCTGGTGGAGGGGAAATCTGGCCCCGGCACGAACCCGCCAGCACAATGCCGCCCTGACTCGATTCCTGCCCGGCCGATACGGGCAGGGTGCCACCGATGACCTGCATGAGCTAGCCAAAATGATGAAGGCGCGTAGTGAAATTCAACTACGCCATCATTACGGGCTCTGGTACGACCGCCGCCGGGAGGACCACCAGATGATCCGTCGTCACTCCAATGATGTCTGGCCGCCTTTCTTCGAGCAGCCCTATGCCCGCAGCGGTAGGGGAATCGCCTGGGATGGATTGAGCAAGTACGACCTTGAGCGCTTCAATCCCTGGTATTTCAGCCGACTGGAGCAGTTTGCGGAAATTGCCGGGACGGAGGGGCTGGTCCTGGTCAATGAGATGTTTTTCCAGCATAACATCATTGAATCCGGCGCTCACTGGGTGGATTGCCCATGGCGGCCGGTCAACAACATCAACGACACTCCCTTCCCGGAGCCACCGCCATTTACGGGCGACACGGTGAAGATAGGAAACATGTTTTATGATGTTGAGAATGATAAGCTGCGGGCGATTCATAAAGCCTATATCCGCCAGTGTCTCGCGAATCTTTCCGGGCAATCGAATGTCATCCACACGACAGGGGATGAGTTCACCGGCCCGTTGCACTTTGTTGAATTCTGGCTGGATACCATCATCGCCTGGACAGGGGAGGGTAATCCGGATCCTGTGGTGGCCCTGAGTGTAACCAAGGATGTCCAGGATGCCATTCTCAAGGATCCGGCGCGCGAGCCGGCAGTCGATGTCATTGAAATCAAGTACTGGTTCAATACCGCCGCCGGGCTTTTCACACCTGCCGGTGGAGAGGAACTGGCGCCCCGGCAACACCTCCGCAAGTGGAAAGGCGGTCGCTCCACGCCACGGGATGTGGCGATGATGATCCGGGACTACCGGGAGGCCTTTCCGGACAAGGCCATCATCTGTTCCGAAATCGCCGGCCTGGATGGCTGGGCCGTGCTTGCCGGGGGTGGCTCATTGCCTAACCTGCCACCGACTCTTGATAACGAACTGCGGCGTCAACTACCGGACGCAAAGGTCATCAATCCTCCATTATCGGTCCGCTCCAAGCAGTGGACGCTGGGTCAACCGGGCGAATTCTACTTCATCTACTCCCTGGATGGTGATTGCAGCCTCCTGGACCTGCGGGGCCATCCGGGCGCTTACAGTGTCCACTCCATCGATCCCTCGACCGGGCAATTGCATCCCTCCGGACTGACAATGCAAGGGGACGAACTGGTGGAGATTAAGAACAATGAGACAAACCCCTCCCTTTTCTGGATAAAACGTCAATCCGCCCCCTAGCCGAAATTCCATGCGTTACCTTGTCTACCTCCTCTCCTTTCTCCTTGCTTCCAGTCAGTTTCTCGCGGCGGAAGAGGAAACCGTCCTGCCTGAGACCTGTTACCTGTTCGCGCACTTTTATTTGAACGGTGACAGCGGCCTGCATTTGGCATGGAGTCCGGATGGCCTCAAGTGGACCATGCTCAACGGGGGCGAAAGTTTTCTCGTTCCGGCGGTCGGGGAGTCCGGACTTATGCGCGACCCCAGTTTGACGGTTGGCCCGGACGGGCGCTTCCACATGGTCTGGACAACTTCCTGGACCGGTCAGACCATAGGCTATGCTTCTTCGGACGACCTCCTTAACTGGAGCGAGCAGAAGGCGATCCCGGTCATGGGGCATGAGCCTGAGGTCTGGAACTGCTGGGCCCCAGAGGTCATCTGGGTCCCGGAGGATGAGCACTTTCTCATTATCTGGTCGTCCACCATAACCGGCAGGTTTCCCGAGACCGGCCTGACCAACAGGCGACCGCCAAGAAACCACCGTATCTATCGTACAACTACAAAAAATTTCGTAACATTTACCCCGACGGAGCTGCATTACGATGGGGGCTTCAATGTGATTGACGCGGTGCTGACTCCGTTCGGCGACGAATGGATGATGTTTGTCAAGCATGAGGCGGTCAGTCCGCATACGCAGAAGAATATTCGCTCGATCCGTTGCCGGACACCTTACGGGCCATTCTCGGCGAGCTCCGCTCCCATCTCCGGGGAGCACTGGTCGGAGGGACCGTCGGTCCTCAAGGTCGGGGACGCCTGGTTGCTATATTACGACCAGCATATGATCGATGTATATGGCTGTCGCCGGACGGTGGATTTCCAAAACTGGGACAACCTTGATGCCGAAGTGGAGTTTCCCCACCGGGCGAAGCACGGGAGCTTTGTTGCCGTCGACCGGGCATTCCTGCTGCAACTTATGGAAGCGACAGGCGACACTACAAAACAATAACTTGTCATGAATAACAAACAGCTGATAACCGGCCTTACCGGCCTATTCCTTGCCATGCTTTCTTGCCATGGTGCCGATTTCAACGTGCTCGACCATGGGGCAACCGGCGATGGGGAGACCCTCGACACCGCAGCCATCCATGCGGCGATCGATGCCTGTTCCGAGGCAGGTGGGGGAAGAGTGGTTGTCCCGGCGGGTCGCTATCTCACCGGATCCATTCACCTCGAGGACAACGTTAACCTCTACCTCGCCGGTGGAGCTGAACTGCTGTACAGCGGGGACCCTGAGGATTCGCCGCTCGTGCAAACCCGATGGGAAGGGACACGCGTCTATACCCATGGGCCGCTGATTTACGCCAACGGGAAAAAGAATATCAGTGTCACCGGACGCGGGCGCATCAATGGGCAGGGAGTCAACTGGTGGTGGAGAAATACCGAAGATCCTGCCCGCGTGCATATTTCCCAACCGGCAAAGGATGCATGGTTAGCGCTTTTCAAACGCATCCAGGCTGGGGAACCCTTCGAGAAGGCCGACTTCGAGTTGCCCTCCAAGTTCCTTCGCCCGTCGCTGGTTGTCTTCTACGAGTGCGAAAACGTTCTCGTGGAAGGAGTCACCTTGCTGGATTCCCCGATGTGGATGCTGCATCCCATTTTCTGTGAGAATGTCCTCATCAACGGTGTATCGTTCGTCTCCTACGGTCCCAACGGGGACGGGATTGATATCGATTCCTGCAGGAATGTCCGGGTCTCGGACTGCTACTTCGACACCGAGGACGACTGCATCGTCATCAAGTCCGGACGTGATGCCGATGGACGGCGGGTCGGACGGGCTTCCGAATTCATCACGATCACCAATTGTGTCATGTACCGCGGCCATGGGGCAGTGGTCATTGGTAGCGAGATGTCCGGTGGCGTGCGGGATGTCAGCGCCTCCAATATTGTCTGCTTCGGAACGGATCGGGGGATTCGCCTGAAGACTGCTCGTGGCCGGGGCGGGGTGGTGGAGAACCTCCGCTTCGACAATTGGGTCATTCATGATTCCCCGCAGGAAGCCATCCAGATTAGCAGCAATTACGTGGACTTGCCGGAGGAACCATTCACCGAGCGGACACCGACGATGCGCAATGTCTCGATCAGCAACGTCACAGTCAATGGTGCGCGGACCGTCATCAACATCGGTGGTTTAGCGGAGCAACCGATTGAGGGCCTGCGTTTCAGTGACATCCGGGGCCGTGGCCAGGCGGGAATGGTCTGCAACCTGGCGCGCGATGTTGAAGTGCACGATGTCCGCATTGACGCGGAGGAGGGCCCGGCCTTTTTCTTCAGCGATGTCGAGGACATCCATCTGGATAATGTCGGTACCCGGACCTCCCGGAGGGAACCGGTCATTGCCCTGCACAATGCGCGCAATGTCTGGTTGCACGATTCCCTGGCCGTCCGTGGTAACCGGACATTTGTCCAGGTCCAGGGTGCGGCCTCCAATGGTATCATTATGAGTGGTAACGAGCTCTCCGCTGCTACCAAGTCCGTCATTCTCGGCCCGGATGTACACCCGGAGGCAGTACGGGAAGATTAGGCCGACCCTTATCCCAAAAACCCACGGCAACACTTCTATTTCATGTCATCACACATATCAGCACTCGATCTCTGGGTACTCGGTATCTACTTCCTCGCTGTATTGGGAATTGGATACGGTTTCCGTCGTAAAAGCAGTTCTGTGGACGGCTTCACCGCGGCTGGAAGAAGCCTTCCCGGATGGCTGACCGGGCTTTCCATATTGGGAACCTACGTCAGTAGCATCAGCTTCCTGGCCTTGCCGGGAAAGGCCTTTATCGACAACTGGAATCCCTTTGTTTTCAGCCTTTCCCTGCCCATCAGTACCTGGATTGCCGTGCGCTGGTTTCTTCCGTTCTACCGGAACTCGTCTCATGTCTCGGCCTATGAGCACCTGGAGGAACGGTTCGGCACCTGGGCGCGTATCTACGCCAGTTTCTGTTATTTGCTGACCCAGCTGGCCCGCATGGGAACGGTGATGTATCTCATGGCCTTGCCGATGAGCGTCCTGCTGGGTTGGGATATCCGCATTATCCTCCTGATAACGGGGATCTCAGTCACCATCTACACCTTCCTTGGTGGATTGGTGGCCGTTATTTGGACGGACGCCCTGCAGACGGTGATTCTCATCCTTGGGGCCTTGGTTTGTGCATTCCTGATGGTCAGTGGATTGCCGGAGGGTCCCGGCCAGTTGATTGATATCGCTGTCGAGCATGGCAAGTTCAGCCTGGGGAGCTTTGGACTGACGCTCTTCGAATCAACCTTCTGGGTGACCCTTGTTTACGGCCTGGTCATCAACCTGCAGAATTTCGGTATCGATCAGAACTACATCCAGCGTTACTTTGCCGCCCGTTCCGACGCCGAAGCGCGCAAGAGTATCTGGATTGGCGGCCTGCTTTATATTCCAGTTTCCGCCGTTTTCTTCTTCATCGGAACAGCGCTTTTCGCCTACTACAGCGTCTACCCGCAGGAGTTGCCGGTTTCCTACACCGAGGGTGGCATGGCTGATTCGGTATTCCCGCACTTTATTGTCTCTGTCCTGCCGGCCGGAATAACCGGATTGTTGATTGCGGCTGTTTTCGCCGCCGCCATGAGCACGGTCTCCACCAGTCTCAATTCCTCGGCGACGATCATCATGAATGATTATTTTATCCGGCTTTTCCGGCCCAATGCCACCGAGAAGCAATCGATGCGCATGCTGCACGGAACGACCATCGTATGGGGAGCCCTCGGCACCCTTATTGCCATTGCGATGACGACCGTCCGCAGCGCGCTCGATGCCTGGTGGACCCTGGCCGGTATTTTCGGCGGGGGAATTCTCGGGCTATTCCTGCTGGGCTTTCTTTCCCGGAAACCGAAATCGAGCTGTGCCCTGTGGGGTGTTGTTGCCGGCGTCACGATCATCCTGTGGATGACCCTTTCGCCGAAAATGGAGTTTCTTCCACAATTCCTCAAGAGCCCCTTCCACAACTTTCTCATTATTGTCTTTGGGACCGCGACCATTCTTGGCGTTGGCTTTCTGCTGACCCGTTTCTTGAGCGGGGCCAAAGCTGTACCACAACCCTCTTCCAATGAATAACATGAATAGCATCCGTATTAGTTCTCTGAAGAAACTCTACCTCACGCTAACCATAGCCGGCTTAAGCCTGTTGTTGACGCATGCCGGGACAGCTGGAACAACCAGCGACTGCGCGGTAGTCCAGTCGGGCTTTATTTATGAAACGGCATCCTATCCCTCCTGCCATGCTTCCACGATAGCGGAAGTGAGCGGGGGCCAGTTGGTGGCTGCCTGGTTTGGCGGGACCCACGAACGTCATCCCGATGTGGGCATCTGGGTGGCCCGAATGGTTGATGGCAAATGGGAGGAAGCAACGGAAGTGGCCAACGGGCTACAAGAGGACGGTGAACGCTTCCCGACCTGGAATCCGGTCTTGTTTCAGCCGGAGAAGGGCGACTTGTTTCTTTTCTACAAGGTCGGCCCAAATCCCCGCGAGTGGTGGGGGATGGTCATGACCTCCCCGGACGCCGGCCAGACCTGGACCGAGCCGGTACGATTACCGGACGGTATTCTCGGGCCCATCAAGAACAAGCCGGTCATCCTTCCGGACGGCACATGGATGTCGCCATCCAGCACGGAAACCCCGGGGATTGGATGGAGAGTGCATTTCGAACTCAGCCGGGATCAAGGGACCACTTGGGAAAAGATTGGCCCGGTTGGACCCGGAGTTGGATTTGATGCCATTCAGCCGAGCATCCTTTTTCATCCTGACAATACCCTGCAGGCCCTTTGCCGGACCAAGCAAGGCGTTGTCGGAATGACCTGGTCCTATGACGGCGGGCAAACCTGGACCGACATCTCGGCGTCCGAGTTACCCAATCCAAGTTCCGGCACAGATGCGGTTACCCTGGCCGACGGCCGCCAGTTGATCGTCTACAACCACTTTGGCCATCTTCCCGAGCGCTCCGGCAAGGGATTGCGCTATCCCCTGAACATTGCCCTTTCCGACGACGGCATTCACTGGCGGCGGGTGCTTGACCTTGAAACGGAAGCCAAGCCCGCCGGGTATGCCTATCCTGCCGTCATTCAAACCAGTGACGGGCTTATCCACGTGACTTACACCTGGGACCGGAAACGGATTAAGCACCTCGTCATCGATCCAACGAAAATCAAATAGGAGTCGCCGTTTACATGAATCTCCCCGGATACACGCGCCTCGCCTACAGATGCCTCCTGATCCTTCTGGGCGGCTCCGGATTCTTGTCCGGGATGGTCGTTGTCGAGGACCTGACCTGCGGGTATTCCACCAACCCGCTCGGGGTTGATAATGCCCGGCCGCATCTGTTCTGGCGCCTCACCAGCGATGAACAGGGCCAGCGACAGACAGCGTATAGGATTCTTGTAGCCTCGGACAAGGAGGCCCTGGCCAGCGATGTGGGCGACTTGTGGGACAGTGGTATTGTCAAGAGTGACCAGACAACCCATGTGAAGTATGACGGTGTGCCCCTGACCTCCTCCCAAAATGTATACTGGAAGGTGCAGGCGTGGGATCGTAATGGGAATCCGACCGCTTGGAGTGAGCCCGCCCAATGGACCATGGGCATATTGGAGTCGGATGAGTGGCAAGGAAACTGGATCACGTCTCCCGAGCAACACGAGTCCATTCTTCTTCGGCGTGACATTGAGTTGAGCGGGACCCTGACCCGCGCTGTGATGCATGTCAGCGGACTTGGGCACTGTGTTGTTTCCATCAATGGCCAGCGGGTTGGACAAAAGTTGCTCGCGCCTGGCTGGACCGACTATGACAAGACAACCCTTTACGATACCTACGACATAACAAACCTGTTGCAGAACGGCGACAATGCAATTGGGGCTTTGCTGGGCAACGGCATGTATCATGTTGAGCGTCGCGGTCGCTTCGCCAAATTTGTAGGTTCATTCGGGCCCAAGCGGCTGATGGCCCATATCCTGTTGGAGTTTGAAGATGGAAGTCGTGAAATTGTCTCTACAGATGAACAGTGGCTGACCCATTCCGGGCCAATTACCTTTTCCAGCATCTACGGGGGCGAGGACTATGATGCCCGGCTCCTTCCTGATGGTTGGGATCTTCCGGGATTCAATTCAGCGGATTGGGATCCCGCGGTCATCCTTGATGCGTATGACACCTCCACCCTGAAAGGTCATTCCGCATCTGCCCATCCAGTGGTCGAGATTGAGGCCCGCCTGCCGGTCGAGGTGCGCCCGCTTGCCGCCCCTGGGGCAGCCTTGTATGACTTTGGTCAAAACACCTCCTACATGCCCCGGTTGACCGTCACAGGGCCCAAGGGTAGCCGTGTAATCCTGACTCCGGGTGAACTGATTTATCCGGACGGTTATATCACACGCTCGTCGATGGGCGGTGTCTACCGGGGATATTCCTGGTGTGAATACATCAAGGCGACCGATGATGCGGAGACATGGATGCCGGAGTTCTTTTATATCGGCAGCCGATACATCCAGACCCAGGCGGTTGCTGCGGAGGAAGGCGGACCGTTGCCCGTTATCGAGACACTGGAAGGGGTTATTGTCCACTCATCGGCAGAACCGCTAGGTCGATTCACTACCTCAAACAATCGCTTGAACCAGACCCGGGAGTTGGTCCGCTGGGCCCAACGTTCGAACATGGTTTCCGTGCTCACCGATTGCCCCCATCGAGAGAAACTGGGCTGGCTGGAGCAGTATCATCTCAATGGTCCGGCCATCCGCTATGAATTTGATGTGGCGAAAATCTACACCAAGGGCATGAACGACATGGCCGACGGGCAGACGGCGGACGGACTGATTCCGAACATTGCTCCCGAGTATACGCAGTTCCGTGGCACTTTCCGGGCGGCCGCGGAGTGGGGGGCGGCCTTCATCCTGGTGCCCTGGCAGCAGTATCGCTTTTCGGCGGATACCTCCCTCATCCGGAAACATTACCCCGCCATGAAGCGCTACTTCGCCTACCTTGAGTCAAAGGCGGTTGATAACATCCTCGAAGAAGGACTGGGCGACTGGTATGACCTCGGTCCCCGAGCACCCGGGCGATCCCAGCTGACCTTCCCCCCGTTGACCGCAACGGCGTTTCTCTATCGGGACGCGGTAGCTCTCTCAAAAATGGCTTCCCTCGTGGGGCAGGAGGAGGATTCCGCCTATTTCAATGAGCGTGCCGAAGAAATCCGGGAAAGCTTCAACGCGACTTTTTTCAACAGGGAGGCTGGCTTCTATGGCGGCAACTCACAAGCGGCCAACGCCATTCCGCTGGTCTTTGGAATCGTGGAACCGGAATACCGGAAAGTCGTCCTCGAGAATTTGGTCCAGGATGTCGTTGAAAATGACTACCGGATGACGGCAGGGGACGTCGGCTTCCGTTTCCTGATTCAGGCCTTGTCTGAAGGTGGCCGGGATGGGGTTGTCTACCGGATGATCAACCATGATCGGAATCCGGGTTACAGGTATCAATTGAAGATGGGGGCAACTGCATTGACGGAGTCATGGGACGCTGATCGCAACAGCTCCAACAACCACTTCATGTTGGGCCATATCACGGAGTGGTTTTATGAAGACTTGCTGGGGATTGAGGCCATGGAAGACTACCCTGGATTCAAGCGGGTCCGTATCAACCCCTCGGTTATTGACGGCCTGTCATGGGTCGAGGGAGGTTATGAATCGCTCCATGGTCCCATACGTGTCCGCTGGGACATAAAGAATGCTGTTTATCGCCTGGCAGTGGAAATCCCTGCCAATACGTCGGCGGAGGTCCATTTGCCTGCTATGGAACCGGACAGGGTTAGGGTCAATGGACGGGCCATTGCCGATATCGAATGGATTCAGGAAATGAAACAGGACTCTGGCAAACTGGTTCTTCTTGTCGCTTCCGGCAGCTATGTTTTCGAGGTGAACAAACCGGAGCTTCCTGAGCAGACAGACTGACCAATGACAACTTCCTGGCAGTCCGGATTGTCCAGAGGGAGGCAGGTAGCAGTATTTATTCTTGGCCTGCTCCTGAGTCCGCTCAACCTGGTGGCAACTGGACCGGACTGGCTGCCGGAGGACTTTCCCGAACCGCCTGAAGAAGGCCCCTGGCTTTGCCAAGGGAGATACCTGACCCCGGAACAGGGGAAGGCGACCCTTGATGCGTTCCTGCGCCAGTGCGCTTCAAGGAAAGAGTGGGAAGCCTACTCCAGACAGGCCCGGGCCCATATCCTGCAAGCGCTCGATTTGGATCCGTTGCCTGACCGCACGCCGCTCACTCCCGTCATCACCAGCAAGAGGACCTACGATGGCTACACTGTTGAGAATGTGCGCTTCCAATCCATCCCCGGGTACTGGATTACCGGCAACCTCTACCGGCCGCTTGGCGAAGGCCCATTTGCTGCAGTCCTGCATACCCATGGACACTCTTCCTCCGTCAAGGGACTTGAAAGCTGGATCCGGCACGGCCGTTTCAAGGAAGATGTGCAATTACGGGCTGCTGCCCTGGCCCGCATGGGGGCCGTATCCTTGACCATCGACATGGTTGGCTACGGTGATTCCGGCCAGATTCTTATCGAAGATGTGCACCATACCCCCCTTGCCCTGACCTTGCATGTTTGGAACGCAATGCGGGCTGTTGATTTCCTTAGCGGACTGGATGGTGTGGATCCGGACAGGATTGGTGTGACCGGTCACTCCGGCGGGGGGACCCAAGCCTTCCTGCTCACCGCCCTCGACAAACGTATCAAGGTGTCCGTTCCGGTGGCCATGGTTTCCTCATGGTTCTTTGGCGGATGCGACTGCGAAAGCGGATTGCCCATACATGCCGGGGACGAGCATTTTGCCAACAATGCGATGATTGCGGCCATGGCCGCTCCCCGGCCGATGATGGTTGTTTCGGATGGTGGGGATTGGACGGCCCATACTCCCGAGATTGAATTCCCCTTTATAAAGCAGATTTATGACTATCATGGTGCTGCTGGACAGCTTGGGCATGTGCATCTAGCTGAAGAAGGTCACGACTACGGCCAGTCCAAGCGTCTTGCCATTTATCCCTTCATGGCGAAGCACCTGGGTCTGTCGATGGATGCAATCAGTGATGCAAACGGCGAAATCGATGAGTCGGTTCTGATGATTGAGGATCCCATCGTGATGCGCAACTTTCCCGGTGGCTGGGATATTCCCCATGGCAGCTTGCGGACGGAAGTGGATATCCGTTCGGCATGGGAAAGATTGACGCATGGAGATTCCGCCGAACTGCAGGCACTTCAACCTTACGAGTTGCGATGCGATGGAATGGTCAACCCGGTGGGTGTGGATTTAGAGACAGTCTCCTTGTCATGGAAGCTCAGGGCGGGCTACCGTGGTGCGTCCCAGACAGCTTACCAGGTCCAACTGGCGGACAGCGAGGAAGCTTACGACGCAGGGACAGTGTTCCTGGACAGCGGCAAGGTGGAAGGGAACCAGCAAATTGGTATCCAGCAGTCCCTTGCCGGAATCGGAGATAGCCAGAAAGTTTATTGGCGTGTCCGCGTCTGGGACGAACAGGGCAGGGTTTCCCAATGGAGCCCGATTGCTCAACTCACGACCGGTCTTTCTGACTGGTCGGCCGAGTGGATGGCGCATCCCGACTGGCTCCAGTTCAACCGTCCACACCTGGGATACCGTTCCCTGCCGTCTGATTCCACTGAAGTAGAAAAGTGGATACAATTGGATCTGGGTAAGTTGTTTTCGATCGACGAGGTAATCCTGCGCGGCCTGCGGCATACCGTCGCCGAGCGCCTTGGTTTTCCCCAGTCGTTCAGGGTGGATCTGGCAACAAAGCCGGACCTCAGTGATGCGCTCCCCATCGTCGACTACACCAGGGAACCATACTCAAACACTTGGAAAGCCAGCCACCGGATTCCCGCTAACGGACACTTGGCACGCTATGTCAGGGTGACGGCCAACCGCTTGCGGGAGTTGAACGGGGAAATCTGTCTGGCCTTCAGCCAGATCGAGGTTCACGCAAATGGAGCCAATGTCGCCGTGGGGGCAACGGTCACAGCATCGGATTCCCTTGAGGATGACACTTGGAGCACCAGTGCCGTTGTTGACGGAAAGGGCGTACCAGGGAGCAATCCGATGGAAAACAGGACCTGCGTACTGCGCCGGGAATTCAATCTCGAGAAAACACCGGAGCAGGCCTTGCTGCATGTGAGTGGACTGGGACAGTACGTCTTGTACATCAACGGACAAAGGGTCGGGGAGGACAAGCTCTCACCGGGCTGGACTAACTCCGGGAAGACAGTCCTCTTTGATTCAATTGATGTCAGGCCGTACCTGAGGAAAGGGGCCAATGCCGTCGGCATCGCGCTGGCAGGAGGCATGTACAGCGTGCCCGATCCGGACGGACGATACACGAAATTCATTGGCCGGTTCCGTCCATTGCAGGCCATTCTCCAGATGGACATGGACTTTGAAGATGGGACCCGGCAATCGCTGGTTTCAGACCGGAAGTGGAAAAGTCATTACGGACTGACAACCTACAGCCACGTCTATGGAGGTGAGGATTACGACGCCCGCAAACTGGATCCTGGGTGGACCCTGGCAGGCTACGATGATTCCTCATGGCCATCCGCAGCAACGGTGGATGGTCCGGGAGGTACCCTCAAGGGGACATCACATGGGGCTCCGCCCATACGGACAACACAGGTCCTGCTGCCGGTGGCGGAAACCGTCCTCAATGACAAGACATCTGTTTATGACTTTGGCCAAAATGCCTCCTTGATGGCAAGGATTCGGGTATCCGGGCCGCGGGGCTCGGGGATTCGTATCTCTCCGGCTGAGTTGCAGGGAGAAGATGGCAGCATCGACCGTGCCTCCGGCGCCCCGGGCAATCGTCCGGCATGGTGGCACTACACCCTTGCCGGCGAAGGGGAGGAGACTTGGGAAGCCGAGTACTTTTATCATGGCGCCCGGTACTTTGAGGTCGAGCGCTTCTCGGCGGAGGATGGGGAAGAACTTCCGGAACTGGTAGCGGTTTATGGATTAGTCACGCATGCGACGGCAGAGCCTGCGGGGCAGTTGCGGACCTCAAGTTCCCTGTGGAACCAAACACGTGACCTCATCCGCTGGGCGCAGCGCAGCAACATGATGAGCGTTCTCACCGATTGCCCACACCGGGAGCGACTTGGCTGGCTGGAACAATATCACCTTAACGGGCCGTCGCTTCGTTACGAGTTTGATGTCAGCAACCTCTACCGGAAAACCTTTCAGGACATGGTGGATGCCCAGACTGTCGACGGATTGGTGCCGAATATTGCTCCCGAATTTATTGTCTTTCCGGAAGCTTTCCGGGATTCGCCGGAGTGGGGCAGCGCGCTTATCCTTGCGGCATGGCAACAATACGAGTTTTCCGGAGATAAGGAAACGCTCTCTGTCTTATATCCGGCCATGCAGAGGTACTTCTCCTACCTTGAATCAGCTTCCGACGAAAACCTCCTCAACCATGGTCTCGGGGACTGGTATGACCTTGGCCCGGAACGACCGGGATTCTCCCAGTTAACTCCGGTCGGCTTAACAGCCAGCGCAACCTATTATCAGGTGGCAAGCCGGCTTGCCGACATTGCTTCGGTCATTGGAAAGCATGAAAACTCCCGGTTCTACACCGACAAAGCGGATCGTATAAGCGAGGCATTCAACGGGCTCTATTTGAACGCGGACGCCGCAACCTACGCTACAAATAGTCAAACAGCGAACGCCATGCCTCTCGCATTGGGCATGGTCCCGCAGGGAGACACAGAGAGGGTGATGGATGCCCTGGTATCGGGCATCCGAAGCGGAGGGAATGCCTTGACCTCGGGGGATGTCGGGCACCGCTACCTGTTGCGGGCACTGGCGGATGGAGATCGGTCCGATGTCGTCTATGACCTGCATCACCAAACGGATAGGCCCGGTTATGGATACCAGTTGCAGAAAGGGGCCACTTCCCTGACCGAGGCATGGGATGCCGGTGAAAACGCTTCCCAGAATCACTTCATGCTGGGTCACATCACGGAATGGTTTTATCGCGATCTTGCCGGCATCGGACCACTTGCCGGTGAGCCAGGCTACTCGGTAATCCTGATTAGGCCGCAACCGGTCGGCGACCTGACATTTGCGGAAGCCCGGTACGAGTCGGTCCGTGGTCCGGTGGCAGTCTGCTGGGACAAGGGCGCAGGCTTGTTCCGTCTGGAGGTGACCCTGCCGGCCAACACCCGGGGCATTGTTCACCTGCCGGTCGGGAAGGATGATCTCGTTCTTGAATCCGGGATACCCATCGACCGTCAGAAAGCACGAATGGAAAAGCTCCGCGATGATTTTGCCCTTATCGTTCCCATTGAGTCGGGCAGTTACGTTTTTGAAGTGGAAAAGAAAAAATGAAGCGAATTATTCAATACACCTTTGTCCTGTGGGGTCTGCTTGGCAATGCCAGCGCTAGCCCTGCCGCAACAACCATCGTGGTCAAGCCAGACGGCACGGGAGATTATCCCACTCTTGAGGCGGCAGTCTTTTCCGCACCCTATGGCACGGAGGACGAACCGGTGACCATCATCCTGAAGCCGGGTGTCTATGAGGAGGTGGTCTATGTCCAGCGGGAGCGTCGTTACATGCGGATTATCGGGGAGGACCCGGAAACGACCATCATTCGTTACGGCCTGCACGCCAACATGATGGGTAACGACGGGGAGAAAATCGGGACCTTCCGGACACCGACCCTTATTGTCGACGCGGACAATTTCACGATGGAGAACATCACTGTCGAAAACACGGCAGGTCCGGTCGGGCAGGCCCTTGCCCTTCGCGTCGACGGGGACCGGGTCGTCTTCCGCAACTGCGTTTTCTACGGCTGGCAGGATACAATCTTTGTCAACCGGGGCCGGCACTACTTCAAGGACTGTTCCATCAGCGGGAGCACTGACTTTATTTTCGGTGGAGCGACTGCCTTCTTTGAAGGCTGTGATATTCGCATCCGC
Organism: Puniceicoccaceae bacterium; assembly: GCA_040830765.1. GTDB lineage: Bacteria > Verrucomicrobiota > Verrucomicrobiia > Opitutales > Oceanipulchritudinaceae > Oceanipulchritudo. The sequence goes on from JBFOMH010000032.1 coordinate 70,427, forward strand.
CGTGGTCATTACATAACCGCTGCGGCAACGCCTCCGACCAGTGAATACGGACTGGTTTTTGTCGACTGCGATATCCGGGCGGAAACGGATGATGCCTCCACCTACCTGGGGCGTCCCTGGCGGGACAATGCGGCGACTATTTTCGCCAATTGCCGGATGTCCGATGTCGTCAAGCCGGAAGGCTGGCACAATTGGGGCAAGCCGGAAAGGGAAAGGACAACGCGGTACTTTGAATATGGCAATTCAGGCCCGGGGGCCTCGATGGATGGCCGGGTCGACTGGGTGGGTTCCCTGGATGCGACCACTGCCGGGCACCTGCGTCCGGAAATTGTTCTTGCGGGCGAGGATGGTTGGGATCCCAACAAGGGCTGGTTTGTCCCATTGACCTCGAGCAGCCTGTGGTATGAACAACCGGCCCAAGTGTGGACAGAGGCCCTTCCGGTCGGAAATGGCGGATTCGGGGCCATGATCTTCGGCAATCCCTCCCAAGAGCGCCTGCAATTCAATCTCGATACAATCTGGGGCGGTACCATTCATTCCTATCACCGCCCGGGCGCATGGAAGCACCTTGAGCGCATTCGCCAATTGCTTCTGGCTGGAAAGCAGGATGAGGCGGAACAGCTGGCGATGGAGCGGTTCATGAGCATTCCCTTGCGGCAGATGAAGTACAAGCCGTTCGGTGATATCTACATCAAGCATCCCGGGCATGATGAGGCGGTATCCTACAAGCGCGAGTTGGACCTCTCGACTGGTGTCGCGACTGTCCGATACAAAGTCGGGGAAACTGTCTTTCTGCGGGAGACCTTTGCCAGTCATCCAGATAACCTGATTGTCCATCGAATCCATGCGGAAGGCCCGGATCCGGTGAATATTTCCATAAAGCTTGATTCCCCGCATGAGGCCAGCGGGGTTACCGTCATCGATGGGGAGTCACTTTGGCTGACAGGCGTCGTGCAGTTGCCTGACGGGGTCCGATTTGCTGCTGCAGTAACGGTCCATGCGGAACAGGGGTCGGTCACTCAATCCGACAATTCCCTGGTTGTTGAAGGAGCCCGGTCTGTAACGATTAAGCTCGCGGGTGCCAGCTCTTACATCAATTTCCGGGACCTGTCCGCTGATCCTGTCCACAAGGTGCGCGAAATTCTTGGTGAGACTGCTGATCTGGATTTCATGGCCCTGCTGCAACGGCATCTCGATGACTATCAGGCGCTCTACAATCGGGTCAGCCTTGAACTGGGAAGCTCTCCCTATGCGGCCTTGCCGACCGATCAGCGACTGGAAAATCCTGACAAGGCAAAGGACCACGATTTGGCGGCATTACTGTTCCATTACGGACGTTATCTCCTGATCTCTAGTAGCCGTCCAGGAAGTCAGCCGGCTAATCTGCAAGGCATCTGGAACCATGAGATGGAACCGAGCTGGGGAAGTAAATACACCCTGAACATCAATGCCGAAATGAACTATTGGCCCGCCCTTGTGACCGGGCTGGCGGAGTGTGCCGAGCCCCTCTATGCCATGATAGACGACTTGGTCGTTAGCGGGCGGGAAACGGCCCGGGCCCACTACAACCTGGACGGGTGGGTCGTTCACCACAACACCGACCTGTGGCGTGGCACGGCTCCCATAAATCACTCCAACCATGGAATCTGGCCGACCGGGGGCGCCTGGCTCAGTTTGCACCTCTGGGAGCATTACCTCTACACCAGGGACAGCCGATTCTTGCGGGAACGCGCTTACCCGGTGATGCGTGAGTGTGCCCGCTTTTTTGAAGGATTCCTGATCGAAGATCCCGAAACTGGCTGGCTGATCAGCGGGCCCTCAAATTCCCCTGAAAACGGAGGCTTGGTCATGGGCCCGACAATGGACCATCAATTGATCCGGCAATTGTTTGAGGCGACGGTAGAGGCGGCGGGAATTCTTGGATTGGATAATTCGGATACCGGGCAACTGGAGGAACTGATGGAGCGGATTGCCCCGAACCAGATTGGCCGGCATGGTCAGCTCCAGGAATGGCTCCGGGATATCGATGATCCCAACAACACCCATCGCCATGTCTCGCATCTCTGGGGAGTCTTTCCCGGAAGCGACATTACCTGGACGGAACCGGACATGATGGAGGCAGCCAGGCAGTCCCTCCTCTTCCGGGGGGATGGTGGGACCGGATGGGCCCTGGCGTGGAAAATCGCCCTCTGGGCGCGGTTCCTTGATGGCGACCATGCCCATCATATGATTCAACAACAGCTGAATCTTGTCCGCGAACGGCCAGACGGAAGCCATTCCGGGCCCGGCGGGGTTTATCCGAACCTTTTCGATGCCCATCCGCCATTCCAGATTGATGGCAATTTCGGGGCTACTGCCGGCATTGCGGAAATGCTCCTCCAGAGCCACGGGGATGAAATTGTTGTCCTGCCGTCCTTGCCCGCAGCCTGGCCGGATGGATCGGTCAGTGGCCTGAGGGCCCGGGGTGGCTTCGAAATGGCTTTCTCCTGGCAGGACGGAAAACTGGTCGACCTCAGTATATCCGCTGCCAAGGGCGGTACTGCCCGGTTGCGCTATGGCGACCATTCTGAGACAATCAGCCTCGCTGCTGGTGAAACCCGCAACTGGAATCCTTGAACCTTTCCGATGAAAAATTCCACTACATCTCACAAATCCCTGTTTCTCTTAACCAGCTGTCTCCTGATGGCAGCAGCTACTGTTACCGCAGAGAAAGTGGTAGCCGCCGACGAGTTGCCCGGGCCCATTTCCCTGAATGGGGACTGGCAGTTTCAATTGGCTCCCAATGCGGATGCCGCATCCGCTCTTGGAGGCTTTGCCAGTCCGGATTTCGACGCTTCCGGCTTTGTCGCTATCCCTGTTCCCGCCAACTGGAATATGCTCGGATTCGAGGATCCCCATTATGTCAACGGCACTCCTTCGGAGGGATTTTACCGCACCACTTTCACGGCGCCTGAGGACCTCGAGGGAATCCTCACAACCTTACACTTTGGCGGAGTCTGGGTCTCGGCGGAAGTCTGGCTCAACGGTCAACTCCTTGGCCAGCATGACAGCGGCTTTACGGCCTTTGCTTTTGACCTCACCGACGCCATCAAGGCCGGTGAGGAAAACCTCCTCGCCGTGCGTGTCCGTCAGCAATTGCCAAACAACCTTTTCAAGTTTGATGCCAATGACGACTGGGGACTGGCTGGCATCTACCGCGACGTCTGGATCGATTTCAAGCCGGAGTTCTTCTACATCGGCGGGGTCGGGGTTGGGACCGACTTTTATGCCTCCTTCCCTAATGCGGATCTCCAACTGCGGGGGTTTACTTTTCGTCATGCTAAAGATGACTACTTTTCTCCATCACCGCCTTTTGTGGGAACGGCACCGCTTTTCGCCAGAGACGGAGGACGTGTTACGG
>JBFOMH010000033.1:0-58286 GCA_040830765.1 Puniceicoccaceae bacterium
ACCGATGGGGGAGAGCCTGAGTTGGTGAAGGATATCAATCCAGGGTCCGCCTCCTCAACTCCTTTGGACTTAACGGTTTTCGGCGAGTGGTTGTATTTCGATGCCTTGGTTGGCAGTAATCGTGAGCTTTGGCGCACCGATGGAGGAGAGCCCGAATTGGTGAAAGATATCAATCTAGGGTCCGCTGCCGTTTTCGGGGATTGGCTCTATTTCAGTCCCGATGATGGAGCAAATGATCGTGAGCTTTGGCGCACTGATGGGGGAGAGCCTGAATTCGTGAAAGATCTTAATCTGGGCGCTGCCGCCGTTTATGGCAAGTGGCTGTATTTCAATGCCGCTGACGGAGTCAATGGTCGTGAGCTTTGGCGCACCGATGGAGGAGAGCCTGAATTGGTTAAAGATATCAGTTCAGGGTCTTCCTCCTCCGATCCTTTACGGTTTACAGTTGTCGGGGATTGGTTGTATTTCAGAGCCTGGGACAGAGTCAATGGGGGTGAGCTCTGGCGCACCGATGGGGGAGAGCCCGAATTGGTAAAGGATATCAATCCAGGACTCGCCTCCTCCAACCCTTTTGGCTTAACCGATTTCGGAGAGTGGTTGTACTTCAGTGCCACCGACGGAATTAATGGTATTGAGCTCTGGCGCACCGATGGGGGAGAGCCTGAATTAGTAAAAGATATCAATCCAGGGTCCGCCTCCTCTATTCCTCGTGAATTAACGGTTTTCGGGGAGTGGTTGTATTTCGATGCCGATGACGATGTTAATGGTATTGAGCTTCGAAGGCTCAGTTTGGAGAATGTTGCAATTGTCAAGCCGGTCACAAACACGGACGATGTTCCGATTGAGAACGGTTCGATTGTCCAGGAAGTGACGACCATTCCGGGAGAGACTTATGTGGTGCAGATTGATGTACCGATTACCTACAGTTTCTGGAAGTTGGCCCATACTACCGATTTTGATGCCGGAGCCCCGGATCCCTATCAAGAGGTTCTTACCATCATTGACTGGAATGATGAGAGCGGAGGGACATATGTCGGAACCTTTGAAGCCGAGGCAGAGACGACGAATCTGCTGCTCATGGTTCTGCCTGACCCGGTCGGCACAACGCTCTTTGACAATGTGATTGTCGCTCTTCCTGAGGAAGAGGGGCTTTTGAATGCAGATTTTGGAATCGTGAACGGTCAGTCCAATCAAGCTTCGGTAACGGAGATGGGCTACTACAGTCTCAGGACCGACAATGATATACTGTCCGCTTCTTCGAATCCTTCCCCCGAATTTGGAACCGTCGCACTCAACCCTTATCCCTACGCGATCCCAAGGCCTATGGCGTCGCCGGTTCAGTACAAGGAAATTGCTCTTGATGGAAGTGATGGTATGGCAATCGACGGGTCTGACGTCAGGCCACTTTCCGGTGAAACCCTTGAGGCGGGGTTGCACCAGTCAATGCCCTTGGGAGATATAAATGGGGACGGGTTTGACGATTTCCTCTTTTTCGATACCAAAACGGGATATATCACCCTCGGCCCCCTTTTGTCGGACAGCCTCAACATGGTGAGGGATAAGGCAGATATTATCGTTGATTTTGAATCCCTTGGCAGGCCAGCCGAGCGGATGGGGGATATTAACGGGGATGGATTAGACGACCTGGTTTTCGTCAGTAAAGGACCATTCAATGCTGGCTTGATTACAATTGTACTGGGTAAGGCTGCTGAATGGGCGCGTGAGCTCTCGGAAGCATCAACTGATCACCAGATGCTAAGGATCATCAACAGCGGTATACCTGAGGACATAGAGGTACAGTCACTTAATTTCGACGGGGATGAATTTGATGATATTCTCATCAGCTACAAGAGCATACCGTCCGGGTTGCAAAATGGCGACTTCGATCAGAACAGTTCAGGTTGGCGGACGGGGGGTTATAGTGCGTCTTATTCCGCCGGTGGAGGCCTTGTTCTAGCAACCAACCCCTTCATCCCCCAAGGCTACTTTTATCAGTATATACCAACCGTCCCGGGCAGAACTTACACGGTTGCTGGGACAGTCTCCAATCCTGACGATCCAAGCGCTGCCACAACGAATGCTGATTGGGTGGTTGAATTTGGTAATGATGTTATTACTGGCAATAACACAGGTGAATTCACAAGTACGATTATTGCGTCAGGAACCCTTACCTTGCTGAGGCTTTCCATCTCGGAAAATACTGACATCTCATTACCAGCTCCGGCAGCTCTATTCGATAACCTATCTATGACAAGAAATGCGGGGATCGTTTTTGCCGGCAATGAATTGGCCACTGCTGGTACGCTGAACGGACTCGAAAATGAACACATTCTATTCAACATCAAGGATGATGAACCAAATAGGGATGCTAACTTAACCGCCTCCAACATAGGCGATGTTAATGGCGATGGTACAGATGATATTCTTATCCTGGATTCCCAATATTTGATCGGAAGTGATTGGTTTAACAAAGCTGGAACGTCTTTTGATACGGCCAATTTTGGCCGGGCCTACCTGATTCCTGGTCAAGGTGGAGTTAGCAGTGGCTCGTCCATCTCGCTCAGTGATGAAAGCATCGCTATCTGGCAGGACTTCGGCCTCGGGGACCGGGCCGTTCCTCTGGGCGATATTAATCGAGATGGCTATGATGACTTTGCCTTGAAGCGCCTCCTTGACAACCCATCCGCGGCTGGAGGGGAATCCTATTTCGGCTCATTGTTTGTCATTTACGGTGCCCCTGATCTCAAGGGTGTTTCGCAGGAGACAAATGACTGGACCGTTGCCTTTTCTGGTGAAAACCGGGCGGATGGGATTATCATTACGCGATCTCCGCAGATTGGATTTGAAGACGGCTTTTATTACCATGGCCCGTTGGAAATATCATCGGGTGATTTCAATGGTGATGGGATTATAGACCTCGTTATTGGTGAACCGGTCAGGGAAATCTCCACCAGTAACGATGTGGAACCGCTGTTTGAGGAGTCGGATTTACGCGGCAGGATTCATATTCTATTTCTTGATGAAACATATGCACATGGAGTGCATCTCGTTTCGCTGGACGAGGCCGATTTGGTCTTCGAAGGAGGACAGCCTGGGGATATGTTTGGCACTCTGCCAACCGCCCCTGTCGGGGATATCAACAACGACGGTCTCGATGATGTATTTGTGGGTGCATCAGGATATGATGTTGTTGGGGAAGAAGTCATCCTTGATGCAGGCGCAATATACCTTGCCTCGGGTGCCCGCGGGGAATGGCAGAGCGGGCCTCCGCAGAGTGAAACGCTGAGTAATTTGAGTGTCACAGGTAGTGGCAATTTCCTTGTGGAAACCGACGATCCCTTCAGTGGCGTTCTTCCAGTTGGCGATGCAGATATCTGGTACCGGTTTGTCACCCTCGGGGATGGGCGCGGGGATGACTTCATAAGCCTCACGCCTGCCAATGAGCCGGAACGGTCCATTGACTTGGAAGGCATTTCCCAGGATTTCGAAAATAATGGAGTCCGGGCGGAATATTTCCAATTCGATCTTTCGCCACTTCTTCGCTATCTAGATCAACCGGAGCGGCTCACAGAGGTACGATTGACGCTGGCTGTGGAAAATCTCTTCGGAACAAATTTTACCCTGGAAATTGGATTGATTGACGAGGAGGGGGATGGAACGCTCTCTGAAGAACCCGACACAATGGGATCCCTGCTGGAATTCGTGCCTAATCCTTCCTCTGGATTACTGGAAATCGAACTTGGCACGGGTTGGTTGCTTGATGCCTTACAGGTCGGCAATACGCGGGTGACACTGCGCATCACGAATAACTACAATGTCTTCGCCGTGGACACCATCGGCGGGGAATTGGCCGCGAAATTGGTGGTAGACGTTGCTCCACAGCCCGGTGTCGTAGCCGATCTCTACACCAGTGAGGGTGGTCTTGTTGACTCAGGGAAGTCCCGGATCAGCATGGCCGACTTGCCGGCCGGGGAGTATTTCCTGCGGGTCTATCGTGCTGAGCAAAAGGTGATTCCCGGGGGAATCAATCCCGGCGCGCTGCCGTCGAATCCATCTGCGATGGTGGAGCTCGATGGTTGGCTTTATTTCACGGCCACCGACAGCCAGTCCGGTCGCGAAATCTGGCGGACCAATGGTGATACCACTCGACTCGTGTTTGATATTAATCGGGTTTCAGGTCCCTCCGTTATTGAATCCACTGAATTAGTGCCATTTGAGGGCTGGATCTACTTTCAGGCCAATGACGGAGTCTCGGGTAATGAGTTGTGGCGGACCAATGGAAGCACTACGGAACGGGTCGAGGACATTCGGCAGGGTCCCAACTCAAGTAGTCCTTACGACTTTACCCCAATCACTGTTATCTCACCATTTACCGGTGAGGAAAAGTCGTGGCTCTACTTTGTAGCATATGACACTGTGAGTGGATCCGAGCTGTGGCGTACCGATGGGGAAACAACCGAACTGGCAGAGGATATTATTTCGGGCCCCAGTTCGTCATCCCCCTATTTGCTGACGCGATTCAACGATGGGTCGAAAGACTGGCTCTATTTCACAGCTTACTCAGGATTCCTGGGTTATGAGCTGTTCCAGACGGACGGCAACAACCGGACCCTCTATAATCTTAATTCAGGGTCGGGTGACAGCTTCCCAAGCCTCTATACGGTCCTGAATGACGGCACCAAAGACTGGCTTTACTTTAGAGCCCGTGACGCGACCTTAGGTTATCAACTGTGGCGTACGGATGGGCAATCGAGTCCAGTGCCGGTAACGAACCTCAATGCCGCGAACGGTGGAATGTCCCCGACTGACCTTACAGTCTTTGACGACGGTGCCCAAACCTGGCTCTACTTCAAAGGGACGGGTAGTATTGATATAGGGACCCAGCTCTGGCGGACCAATGGTACAGATCTCGAACTGGTGACAGACCCCTCATCTGGGAATGCAATCAGTGATCTTGATTCCAATCCATCTTTCATGACGCCGTTTGACGGCTATCTCTATTTCCGCGCCAATAACGGACAGTTTAATCAGTTATATCGAACAGACGGCAGAACGGTTGAATTGTTCGATGAGATAAATCCAGCGGGATCTTCCGATCCGAGGGAGTTCAAGGCTTTCGATGGCTGGCTCTATTTCTCTGCCACCAACGATGAAGTGGGCGAGGAAGTCTGGCGTACCAATGGAACCGTTACCGAATTGATCACACCGATTGGCAGAGTCGGGGGAATTAATCCGGGGGATGGGGATTCCTCAAATGGGGAGAAGCGGGATTTTGCAGTCTCGGGTGAGTGGCTCTATTTTGCTGCAGATGACGGAACCAACGGCAAGGAGTTGTGGCGCACCAATGGAACGACAACAGAGCTGATTTCAATTGCCACGGATCCTGCCGCACTGATTCCCGTAGAAGAGGCAGTATCGCTTGAAATTTCCCTGGTCACCCCCAAACGGGGTGAAGTGCCGCCAACCCGCCTGGACCGGGACAATCTCTTCGGGGGCGATGGCGATGATGTTTTGGAAGGCGACGAGAACCTGGATGCGCTCTTCGGTGATAGTGGACAGGACATCTTTGTCGGGGAGGCCGTTGAGAGCCGCGACATTGCCAATAACGAGAGGGAGGGTCGCGAGATTCTCGTCCAACCGGCTTCAGGCGAGGTGAGCAGCGACAGCCGAATCCGTAGCATTGATCCCATCGTGGATATCCCCGACCGTAACCTCCGGGGGGCCATTGCCGATAGTCTTGGCCGGCCGGTTACCACGGGCTGGGATGGTCTCCCGCTCTCCAAGCTCCCGATCCGGGCCAGTGACCTGCTTGGACTGCAGCATCTGGACGTTAGCGGCTTCGGTCTGGTAGATGCCAGCTTGCAAGTCGAAGACCTCACAGGCCTCGAACTTGTCACCGGTCTGGAGACCCTGGCCCTTGACCTCAACAGCATCCGGGACATCAGTCCCCTGCGCACCTTGACCGGACTCCGGGCCCTGAGCCTCGACCAGAATTTGCTGACCTCCCTTGATGACCTCGCCCAGCTGACCAATCTGGAATTTCTCAGTTTGGACGACAATGGGGTGTTTGCCAACAAGCGGTATGTTGGAGGTCTGACGAATGGAGTCGACGGGTCCACAATCGGACCGGATGGTCGCCTCTATGTGGTCGACGAATCGCTCTACCAGGTTCTCGTCTACGACGATGCCCAGGGACAGTTTGTTGAATTTGTATCCTTGCCGTCATCCTTCTTCGAGGGCTTGGTCTCGGGTCCTTATTTCTCCCCGCCCGCATTTGATCAGGACGGCAACCTGCATGTGATTGGCCGCCTGGGACTTGAAATTGCCAGTATCGTTCTGAGGTTTGACGGCCAGACGGGACAACCCCTGCCGGGGCCAAACGAGGATTCCGATAGCCCCGTGCTTCTTAGGGTTCCATATTACGCTTGGGATCTGGCTTTTGACACGGATGGCGATCTCTACCTTAGTGACCGCTACAACCCCAGGGTATTGAAGTATTCCGTTCTTTCAGGTGAAGAAATGGAAACCTTCACACTGGATGATGTGCCGGGAATTATTGGCTTTAAGGGAATCGCATTCGGCCCGGACGGACACCTCTATGCAGCCCAGGACAGTACCTTAATCGATTCGTTGCCGGTCATTGTCCGATTCCCCGGGACGGGATTGTCACTGCCCAGTGGGGAAGATGCGGAGATCTACCTTGAGTTGTTTGAACAGAACCAATTCTCGGTTGATATTGCTTTTGATCCGGAAGGGCGGCTCTACATCCTGGATGCCTGGAATGACTCCATTTTCCGGGTCGCTGATCCGGATGCCACCGAACTCCATCTCGAGCAGTTCCTGAAAGGATATGACTTCCTACCGTTCCCGGACTATTTCGATATTTCAGCTGATGGGCGTTTGTACATTCCCGATGGCTCGGCGATAGCTCAACTGAGTCTTTTCGAGGGCACGCTTGATTCCCTCCGGGGTATCTCGGGACTTAATACCTTAAGCGCCCGTGGCAATGGTATTGTGGATGTTTCGACAGTTGCTCATTTGAGCAATCTGGAAGTTCTCAATCTCAGGAATAATGCGATCCGTGAAATCGACGTCCTTGCCAGTCAGTTCATCATCGATAACGGGGATTCAGGGTACTCCGAGGGCGGGGATTATTGGCGAGGCGGGCTGAACCCAAATGCCTATGATGAGGATTATCGTGTGGTCCCCGGTGATGCCTTCACGACCGGCCAGACGGCAGCTTGGGTTTTTGATAACCTTCCTCAGGGGACGTATCGGGTGATGGTGACCTGGCCCGGACACGACAGTCGCAGCTACGAAGCCACCTATGTCCTTGAATCAGGCAATTCGGTGCTGGGAGAGCATGTGATCAATCAGCAATACGATCCTGCTTCTTTCACCGAATCAGACGGCCGCCCGTGGGAGATTTTGGGCACTGTAGTGGTCGAATCAGGTATCCTGACAGTAAGGCTGGAAAATACTGGCTCAGGAAACATTTCGGCTGATGCCGTCAGAATCCAGTCCGTGACTCGCCTGAATCCCAATCTCAAGTCTGTCAATTTGCTGGAGAATCCTCTCAACAATGCCGCGCAGTTCCTCGTGGAGGATATTGTAGCTCCTGAGTTGTTGAGGGAGGTTAATGGAGCAGCTCCCGAGATTACCTTGGATACGCTATTCTCACCCTCCACCTTCTTTAATCCTGAAGATGCCGCCTTATTCTTTGAAGGTTCACTCCTGTATTTGTTGCCGCTGTCCAATTCGGCCTCCCTCAACTCCCTCTCCTTCAATACGAGTGCCCTGTTCGATTTGGACGGGGACGCCCTTACCGTGAAAGCTGAAAGCAGCCGGCCCGATGTGCTTGTTTCGGTCGAACAAAACAGGTTGATAGAGATCTGGGCCCGTTCGGATCTCGATGGCCGGGCAACGATAACACTCACGGTCTACGACAGGGAATTCGCGGGACGAACTGGTAAGGTGTCCTTCGATGTGGTCTTTGGTGAGGACCGTGGTTATGACCGGATCTATAACGACGCCGACCGTGACGGGCAGAAGGATGCCAATGAGCCTGGTCTGGAAGGACTGATCGTCTTCCTCGATGAAAACCGTAATGGGGTCTTCGATCCTGCTGAGGATCAGGCCACCGTCACGGACTTCAATGGAGCCTACTCCTTCCCCGGATTGATGCCGGGTGATAACGATGTCGTCGCTTTGCTGGACCGGGACAATCTTGTCGTTGTGGACAGGGAATCCAGTTCCTCGGATGGATTGCTGCGCGCAGGAATATTCGAGAAAATCAATAGCTTGTTCGATGTGAGCGGCCTCACGGCCCTGAATGGCTGGATTTATTTCAGTGCCTTGGATGGGGTTGTCGGAGAGGAGCTCTGGCGAACCAACGGGGACAGGACTGAATTGGTAGAAGATATCAGGCCGGGGTTTGATGACTCCAGTCCCCGGCAATTAACGGTCTTGGGGAACTGGCTCTACTTCTCCGCTAATAATGGAGTCAACGGATTTGAACTCTGGCGGACAAATGGGGAAATCACTGAATTGGTCAGGGATGTCAACGTGGGCACTGGAAGTTCTGCTCCGGGTGGCTTCGCCGCCTTGGGGGGCTGGCTTTACTTCACCGCCAATGACGGGTTCACCGGTTATGAACTTTGGCGCACAAATGGAGAAACCACTGAACTGGTCAGGGATATCAACCTGGGCACTGGAAATTCTAACCCGACTGAGTTCACGGCTTTTGAGGGCTGGCTGTACTTCCAAGCTGATGACGGGATTGCTGGAGATGAAGTCTGGCGCACCAATGGAGATACCACTGAGTTGGTTAGGGATATCCGTCAAGGCAGTGGGGCCTCTGGCCCAAGTAAATTCACTGTATTTGGGAACTGGTTGTATTTCACTGCTTTTGACGGTGTTACGGGGCTCGAACTCTGGCGCACCAACGGGGACAGCACAGAATTGGTTAGGGATATCCGCATTGGCGTTGGCGGCTCTGACCCTCGTGATCTGACGGTTTTCGGTGATTGGATGTACTTTAGCGCCAGAGATGGTAATATTGGGTCAGAGCTCTGGCGCACCAATGGAAATATCACTGAATTGGTGGAAGATATCAATCCGGGTTTCAATGGCAGTCTGCCGAATGATTTTACTCCAGTGGGTGATTGGTTGTATTTCGACGCTAGTGATGGAGTCACCGGATTTGAGCTTTGGCGTACCAATGGAAACATAACAGAGCTGGTTAGTGATATCCGCCAAGGCATTGCGAGCTCTAGCCTATATGGTAAAACTGCGTTCGATGACCGGGTGTTTTTTGTGGCCTATGATGATATTGCTGGATTTGAGCTCTGGCGGTCAGATGGCACATCCAAGGGGACCGTTCGTGTTACCGACCTTAATCCTGGTTCATTTTCCTCGTCTATTTTCAACCTGTTTCCTTTAGATGGCCGGCTTTACTTCAGTGCATTTGACGGCCTCTACAACCACGCCACCCACTTCCAGTCGGGTGTCGTTGTCTCCGCCACCGAGAGCGGTTCCCCGCTGAACGGACCGGTACCGGAGGGCACGGAGATCAGTCTCTCCGCATTCCTGCCCAGCGTGCCGAATATCCTCTCCATCAACTGGTCGGTGACCTCGCCGGGCCAATCCGAGCCGCTGGCCTTTGACCTGTTTGGTGAGAACTCGCTCTTCGCGACCTTTACTCCCTTGGACAACGGGGTGGAAGAGGTTGGCCTCTACGAGGTCACGGTCCGGGTCGAGACAGACAAGGGCACATTCGAGGATTCCTTGGAGATCTTTGTTACCAACACCAAGCCGACGGTCACGATATCGGGTGCCAGTTCTGTTAGCGAAGGCGACGACTATGTCCTGACGATCGATATCTCCGACGATCCCGGCGACACGGTGGACTATTATTACATCGACTGGGGTGATGGCGAATGGGAGGAAATTTTCGCGGAGGACTTGGGCGGCTTGGGAACCTGGGGACACACCTATTTCTTCAGTGGTGAAGGATTTCAGATAACCGTCTATGCTGTGGATGAAGACGGTGAATACACCTCCAATTCCCTTTTTGTCGACGTGTTCGATGTCGAGCCCACCATCAGCCTGTTCGGGCCCGATGGACCCTATGAGGAAGGCGATGTCTTCGAGTTGTTAATCGATATTGACGACCCGGGAGACGAGTTCATCAACAGCATCTCCATCGACTGGGGAGACGGAACCGTGGATGACTATACCTGGTGGGATTTCCCACTGAATAATGTGGTCACCCACATCTACCCGGACGGCGGCAACAGCTACCAGATTTCGGTCACCTTGACGGATGACGACGGGACCTGGGACGCGACCCCATCGGATGTGGATGTGGTGGAAGTCGATCCGGTCATCACCCTAGTCAAGCCGGACTTTGTTACTCCTGGCGATGCCTTCGGCATTCTCCTGACCCTGACTGACCCGGGTGAGGACAACATGACCGCCTGGCAGATCAACTGGGGTGACGGGACGGTGGATACCGTTGAAGGACCCTTCACAATGATTGATGGAGTAGTCCGCAGCGATGCCTCCCATCAATACAGCGAAGCCGGTAACTTCATTGTCACGATATCGGTGACGACAGCGGATGGTGTCTTCGTGGCCCCGGCTGGGGTTGCGCGAGTTATCGCACTGAGCGGATCCCCGGATGCGGCAGAGGGCGATTCCTATTCGCTCGGCGTTGACCTGGATGCTCCGGGTCCCGGCGCCTTCAGTGAAGTGATCATCGACTGGGGTGACGGAAGCAGCGACACATTCGCTGCAGAAGCGTTCCCTGTGAATGGGGTCTTCACCCATGCCTTCCCTGATGGACCGGACGCCCATGCCATCCGGGTGGCCTTTGTGAATGGGAACGGGACCTGGGTCTTGAGGGGCCCGGATGTAACCATCAGCGACAAGGCCCCAACGCTATCGGCGACCGGAGATACCTATGCTGGAGCGGGTAAGCCCTACTTGCTGGAGATTGAAAGCACTGATCCCGGCAACGATCCATTTGTTACCGTTACGGTTGATTGGGGAGACGGGAGCGAAAGCGTCTACGATCAGGGAACTTTCCCTGAAGGGGGCATTGTCAGCCATGTTTATGCGAACGGATTTACGCTCCATGCCATCACCGTGACCCTGACCAATGCAGACGGCAGCTGGGATGTCGATGGTCCGGAGGTCAGTGTGCTGGCGGCCAGCCACCAGCCACAGGAACTTGTCCAGGAACTGGGCCCGGCACCGCCGCGGTACTTCGGCTCCGTTGGCACAGCCTCGGACAACGAGGCATCGGGTAACACGACATCGTCTGAGATCCAGGAAGCGGAGCTGCCCCTGACAGACGTGGCGGAGCTTACCTCGCCGACTTACGACAGCTTCGGGGATGACTATTTGACCACGCCTACTACTTCCTCCCTTTCCCTGACCTATGAAGTCTGGGAGTCGGAAAATTCCATTCTTGATGAGGAGGACGATTCCCTGTTCACTATGAGTCTACTTTACCCGGACCTTCATTCAGATTTATAGCTGTTGGCCATTGATGAAAGGTAGATTTCCAGTTTGTTCTCTCCTCCTCGCCACAAGTCTTGGTTACTTTGGCGCAGGCATGGCTCAAGCTGAAGGCACCATCGATGTGGGTTCCCTGAGCGTGGACAATTCCAATCGCGAGGAGGTCCGGGCATTCTTCAATAGCCTCTACTGGGAGTCGGAAATCGCGCCAATCGCATGGACCGGTAGTTACAGCCCCTTTCCCCAAGCCGGCAGCGAGGAGGCCGAGGTGCCCCTTCTGGCGGGAGATACTTCCGAGGCCTTCAAGGAGGCGACCCTGTTGCGCATCAACTTTCACCGGGCGATGGCCGGGATTCCCGCCGATGTGGTACTACAGGATAACCTGAACCAGATTGCCCAGTTGACGGCCTTGATCATGAGCGGAAATGATGAAATCAGTCACTTCCCTGTGCCGGATCCACCCAACGGGATACCGCCTTTCACCAATTATATCACAGCAACTGGTGTGCAGGGGGCCGCTGATTCCCTCCTAGCCATTGGATCCTACGGGGCTGGGGCCATTGATAGCCTGATGGAAGACAAGGGTGCTTGGAATTACTCCGTCGGCCACCGCCGCTGGTTGCTCTATCCACCGATGGTGGAGATGGGAACGGGGGACACCCCTTCCGCAGCTGCACCTGAAATCCCCCAAATCGCTCTGGATAAGATCATGGCCAGGCGGG
This sequence comes from Puniceicoccaceae bacterium, assembly GCA_040830765.1. Lineage (GTDB taxonomy): Bacteria > Verrucomicrobiota > Verrucomicrobiia > Opitutales > Oceanipulchritudinaceae > Oceanipulchritudo. The sequence goes on from JBFOMH010000033.1 coordinate 12,246, forward strand.
GAGGGACGACTACTTTCGTGAGGCGGGCCAGCGCGATCCACATTTTCTCCGAAGCGAACTTCGGTCCCCATCCCGTCACAGATTATCCCTTCGTGGCTTTTCCGCAGCAAGGCTATGTGCCCTACCAACTGGTCCATCCGCGCTGGTCCTTTTCCATCCCGGGGGCCAATTTTGCCAGTGCGACCGTCAGCATGACCCGGAATGGCGCGCCTGTTGATGTCGCACTCGAAGTTCTGGATCCTGATCCCGGCAACCCTTCGGCAGGAGCCTTGGGCGATGCAACGCTGGTCTGGATCTATGATGGGCTCGATCCCAACCAGCCCCATATGCATGCTAAGCCGGATTCTGATGTCAGCTACGAGGTAACCGTCAGCGGGATTCAAAACGCGCCCCAGTCCAGTTACAGCTACTCGGTGGTGGTCTTTGACCCGGAAGTCCCCACCGGGGGCGAGCAAACCGTCACTACTATCGATGGGCCCGCCGAAGCGGAAATCGGCACGCCCACCACATTCACCGTAAACCTTCCCGACTTTGCCATAGCTCCCGGCAACACCAATGTCACCGGCATCCGGTATCGCTCCTTCTCAACCACCACCGGGGACTTTCTCGAGGGGGCGGAGAATGGACCCGGAACCCTTATCACGCGGACCTCCGGCGGGTATCCGGTCATTGATTCCAGCTTTGCCAGCAGCGGCTCCAACGCCTTCCATCTAGTCACCAGCGAAATCGGGACCAGCCAGACCCTTCGCTTCCCGAAGGCTTACCTGCTCGGGGAAAGCAGCTTGCTTACCTTCCAGAGCATGGTCCGGTCAGCCACCACCACCCAGGTGGCCAAGGTCAATATTTCCCTCGATGGTGGAGTTTCCTGGATTAACCTCTTTTCGCAACCCGGGCTTACTCCACAGGGGGAATTTGGCGGACCGGATGAAAGTGCCTTTACCCTCAAGTCGCTAGACCTTTCCCCCTACGCCGGCCGGACCGTCCACCTCCAGTTTGAGTACGCCCATACGGGAGGCTTTGCCTTCACCCAGACTGATAGCTCCGGTGGCTGGTTCTTTGATGACATTGCCCTCTCCGGGGTGCAGCGGCTCGATTCCATTTCCACTTCCGATGTCCTGACGGGAGCCGGATCCTTTGACTTCACGCCCGATGACCTGGGTGACATCCAACTCCAGGCTCAGGGCATTTTCCATGATCAGTATGGCATGGAGTGGGGGACCGTTTTCACCCTGACCGGTATTGAACCCACCGGCGGAGATACCTGGGCCGGTTATGAGATTATTGATGAGATCTACGTGGACTCCTTCATGGGATTCCTGGAAATTTCCGCCGATCCCCAAATCTACAGCTTCTCCCTCAACAAGTATATCTACATGCCCGAGAACTTTGTCAGTCAATCGGGTGCCTGGGCCTACATTCCCATCGAAAATCCCCCTCCAGGCGGCGAGAATACCTGGGCCGGCTATCCCTTCTGGGATGATCAGGCTAATGTCAATACGGGTACTTTCTTTGGATTCCTCAATGTTGAATTTGCACCTTGGGCTTACAGCTACACGCTCGGCAAGTGGATTTACGTACCTGAAGAATTTGTCAGCCAGTCGGGTGCCTGGGTTTATATTCTCTCCTGACCGAGATTCGGTCCACTAGCGTATTAAATCGCACCACTGGACTTGTCAGGCGCCCCGATGCAGCTATCTTGTGGCGGATGGAATTAAGCGTTACCCCCGCTACTCAGTCCGCCCGGGAAATCTTCCATGAACTGGAAGAGATATACGACGAGCACAACCTATACTTCCGGACCATTGGTTCTGTCCTCGAGGCGGCCAATGCCCTGGATGTTCCCCATCGGCTGAAGCTCATCCTGAGCCAGCCCAAGAATGAGCTCATGGTCCACTGCCCGGTGAAGATGGATGATGGCAGCTGGAAACTGTTCAAGGGCTACCGGGTGCAGCACAACAACGCTCTCGGGCCCTACAAGGGTGGCATCCGCTTCCACCCGGAGGTCAAGCTGGACGAGGTCAAGACCCTGGCCCTCCTGATGACCATGAAATGTGCCCTGGCGCGGATTCCCTTTGGCGGGGCCAAGGGAGCCCTGCGGATTGATCCCCGCAGCGTCAGTAAGGACGAGCTGATGCGGGTCACGCGCCGCCTCACCTCCGCCCTTGGCGACAACATCGGCCCCGACTACGACATCCCGGCCCCGGATGTCGGGACCAATGCCCAGATCATGGCCTGGATGGCCGACACCTACATGAACTTCGTGGAGTCCTCCAGCAAGGTCATTGCCCTTGGCATTGTCACCGGGAAGCCGCTCGAGTTCGGTGGCTCGGAAGGACGGGAAAAGGCCACCGGCCAAGGACTGGTTTATGTCCTCGATGCCCTCCTGCCCGGCATGAACGTCAAGCTCAACGAGGTTTCCTGCAGCCTGCTCGGCTATGGCAATGTCGGGTCATGGACCGGCCGACTGCTGCAGCAAAGGGGAACCACCCTGAAGGCCGTTATGGATCACACCGGGGCCATCCTCAATGAGGAGGGCATCGACGCGGAGGCACTCGCACAGCACGTTTCCGCTAGCGGTGGTGTCAGCGGGTTCCCGGAAGCCAAGGCAATCGACAGCGACACCTTTTACTCGACCCCGGTCGACCTCTTCATCCCCGCGGCCCTGGAACAAATGGTCGATCTTGAGCACGCCAAGCGTCTCCAGTGCAAGGTCCTGGTGGAAGCGGCCAACGCCCCCACCACACCCAAGGCCGAACACTACCTTCTGGAAAAGGGGGTCGAGGTGCTTCCTGCCATCCTCTGTAACGCCGGCGGGGTCACCGTTAGCTACTTCGAATGGAAACAGAACCGGCAGTCGGAAACCTGGGACAAGGAATACGTCGATGAGTGCCTCAAGAAGACCATGACCCGGTCCGCCAACCGGGTCCTCGAAATGGCCCAGCGACTCGATTGCAACATGCGCATGGCTTCCTACGCCGCAGCCCTTGAGTTCATCGACAAGGTCTATGAGCTGCGCGAGGTCTTTCCGTGAGGCTGGTCCTTCATTCCGCCTGGGCAAACCCGACAAGGGCTGAATGAGGAAAGACGTACGCGTCGTTATCCTTGAAGGCCTGGCAATTGGCAATCATCCGGTCCCTGATCTTCTGCTGCAATTCCGAGGGCAAGGAGGCGAGGTTCCCCCATGTCCAAAAACCTTCGATTACAGGATCGAGGGATTCGCATCGCCATTCAGTCGGAAGGATCTCGACCTGCAAATCCCTTAAACCGCCTTTGCCGGTGAGGTCATTGAAGACCTCAAATTCGGTCACTCCGAACAGTGGGCCATGCGGCAATTCGCCAAGGTCTTGAAAATGGGTGAAGGCCTCAAAGAACGCACCCACTGATGTTTGTTCTTCGAGGGGGCCCCACACGGCGAAGGCAAACGTTCCTCCGCTTTTGAGAACCCTGGAGATCTCCCCAAACACCCTTACCGGATCGGGCAGGTGGTGGACGATGTAGTTGGCCACCACCGCATCAAACGTACTGTTATCAAAGCCCAGGTTTTCTGCGTCACCCACCTTGAAGGTCAACTCGGGGTGCTTGTCGGCTGCGACGGATATCATCTTCTCCGAGAAGTCGATCCCGGTCAGGTCGGCTCCGGTCTGGCTCAAGAGAAATGTTGAATTGCCGGGTCCACATCCGATATCCAGAACCCGGGAATCGCTATGCAGGCCCAGTCTGTCAATGATTCCCGGAAGGGTCTGGTTGGTGAGCATGGCCCAGGTTTGCCTGTAGTTCCGGGAGCAACGGGTCCAGGTCTGATGTTCGTATTGGCGGACGGCTTCCTGGTTCTCTGCATTCATGCAGACAGTATTCAGCAAATCGTTTCGAGGTAAACCCACTTTTTCCAAGTCTACGCCCGGTGGGTCATCGTTTTTCGCCCCCATGGGGATGGAACGACGTTCATGATGGCGTTTCACCCAGTATCGCCATCAGTTGCTGGCACCACTTTTACAAACCTGTCCCGGTTAGCATGGAACCGATCCCCGGGGCTCCGGTTGGCCCTTTCCCTTCCATAATTCCGCTTTATGTGATAAGCAAAGTGCTGACATCTCATGAGCGAGGCGCATCAGCGGGAAGCCGCCATTTTTGACCAAGCGATGGAATTGCCGCCTGAAGAGCAGGCGGCATTTCTTGATCGTGCCTGTGAAGGGGAACCCGTGCTCCGCGAACGCATTGAAGCGCTTCTGAAAGCGGCCCATTCGGAGAGTGACTTTTTGGATACACCCAGTGGGGTGGGTCAACGACCGCCATTGCATCGGACCGTTCTTCTTACCGAAAAGCCTGGTGACCGTATTGGCCGATACAAACTGCTGGAGCAAATCGGCGAGGGGGGATGCGGTGTCGTTTACGTTGCTGAGCAGGTGGAACCGGTGCGGCGCCGGGTAGCACTGAAGATAATCAAGCTGGGCATGGATACCAAATCTGTCGTGGCCCGGTTTGAAGCCGAACGGCAGGCCCTGGCATTGATGGACCATCCCAATATCGCCAAGGTATTGGACGCCGGGGCGACGGAGACAGGCCGGCCCTTTTTTGTGATGGAGCTCGTCCGCGGGGTCCGGATTACCAAATACTGTGACGAGCAGCAACTCTCCACAAAGGCCCGGCTGAAGTTGTTCATCCAGGTGTGCCAGGCCATCCAGCACGCCCATCAGAAGGGTATCATTCACCGTGACATCAAGCCCTCAAACGTACTGGTCACGGTCAATGATGGCTTGGTGGTACCAAAGGTGATTGACTTCGGCGTGGCCAAGGCCACCGGCGGACAGGAGCTCACCGATAAGACAGTCTACACCGCTTTTGAACAATTCATCGGCACACCCGCCTATATGAGTCCCGAGCAAGCATTGATGACCAGCTTGGACATAGACACCCGCAGCGATATCTACGGGCTGGGGGTCCTGCTCTATGAATTACTGACCGGCACAACCCCGTTCGAAGGGCAGGATCTCCTGAAGATAGGCCTCGATGCCATGCGGAGGATCATCCGCGAGGCCGAGCCCCCCCGGCCTTCCATGCGTCTCAGTACCTTGTCTGGTGCGGACTTGAGCACGACGGCGCAAAGGCGTGGCCTGGAAGCGCCCAAACTCGTCAGCCAACTGCGCGGTGACCTCGACTGGATCATCATGAAGACGCTGGAGAAGGACCGCTCCCGCCGCTATGAGACGGCCAACGGGCTGGCGATGGACTTACAACGGCATCTGGCCAATGAACCAGTTGTCGCCCGCCCGCCGAGTCAACTCTACCGCCTTCGGAAGCTGGTCCGGCGGAACAAGCTGGCGTTTGCTGCTGGAAGCGCTGTGGCCTTGTCACTCTTTTTCGGGCTTTTCGCGTCCACAGTCATGTTTTTCCGCGAACAAGAGGCGAGAAAGCAGGCAGATGAGCAGGCAGCAATTGCCCAGGCGGTCAGTAACTTCCTGCAGGAGGACATCCTGCAACAGGCCTCAAGCTGGAAACAGGAGAACTCGCACTACACGCCAGACCCGAATTTGACAGTGCGCGAAGCGCTTAAGCGTGCGGCCGATCGAATCGGGGAACGATTCACCAACCAACCGCTGCAGGAAGCAGCGGTTCAGAATGCGATTGGGGCGGGGTTTTCAGGCCTGGGCGAGAACAAGCTAGCCATTATGCACATGGAGCGGGCTTTAGAGCTGGTTCGGGCCGAACTGGGGCCAGAACATCCGGAAACGTTGGTCACCATGCGCCGACTGGCGTGGAATTACCTGCGTTTGGGAAAGCTCAATCGAGCGGTTTCGCTGTTGGAGGAAGCGGTGAAGCACTTGAAAGCAGTATTGGGGCCGGACCATCCGGAAACGCTGGTTGCGATGCGTGAACTGGGGATGAATTTTGGCCAAATGGGCAGGTTTGCCGAGGCGGAAGAGCTGTTGGAAGAAACCTTGAAACGCAGAAAGGCCACTTTTGAGCCAGAAAACCTGGGTACCTTGCTGACGGCGCGCCGTCTGGCACTCACTTATCTGGAGTCTGGCAAAACCGAGACTGCCTTGTCTCTCCTCGAGGAGGTGATGGAACTCTCCAAGGCCAGTCTGGAACCGGATTCTCCCAATATGTCCATCATGACAGAAGCCATGGCGAAGGCTTATTCCGTCTCAGGAATTCACGACCAAGCGCTTTTGCTCGCCAAAAAGACACTGACCATTCGGCAAGTCGGGCTGGGACCGGACCACATGCATACGTTGGACTCAAAACGCAACCTTGCTTGGACATATTCCATGGCAGGCATGCTCGACCAAGCGCTTCCGCTCCATGAAGAGACTCTGAAACGCCAACAAGCCAAGCTGGGGCCGGACCATCCGTATACCCTATTATCATTGTACGACTTGGCAGACCTCTATCTCCAAATGGACGAGCTCACCGAAGCTGAGGCACTATTGGAGGAGGCAGTGGAACGATCGAAGGCCAGTCTCGGGTCAGAAAACCTGCAAACGCGTAGATCGATGCAGCAACTCGCCGACACTTACCGTCTATTGGGCAAACTGGCCGAAGCCGAGGCATTGCATCTCGAGCTTGTAGCGCTTGAAATCAGCCCGGAATACAAGGTGGAAGTGAAGTGACTGAAGTTACACACCTATTGACCACGGCTGATCAGGGCGAGGCGGTGGAAGCTGATGAACTGTTGTCGCTCGTTTACAAGGAATTGCGACGGGTTGCCGCGGCGAAGATGGCCGCGGAAGCACCCGCCCAAACGCTTCAGCCGACAGCGCTGGTTCACGAAGCCTGGCTCCGCCTCAACAGCGATAAAAGGCGGCAGTGGAATGACCAGAGTCACTTTTTTGCGGCGGCAGCAGAAACCATGCGGCGGATCCTGGTGGACAATGCCCGGCGCAAAAAGGCCATCCGCCATGGCGGCGACCGGCAGCGGGTTGAGGTGCCAGACATCCCCTCAGGAGACATCAAGAACAATGACTCGATTCTGGCCGTGAACGATGCCCTCGAGAAATTTGCCAAGCTGGAGCCAAAGAAAGCGGAGCTGGTCAAGCTGCGCTACTTTGTCGGCATGACCGTTCAGGAAGCGTCCGCTGCCATGGGCATCTCCGAACGTACCGCCAAACGTTGGTGGACCTACGCCCGTGCCTGGTTGCACGAGGAAATCCAGCCTTAACGGGACTGAAGAGGCTAACCTCTTTCTGGAAGAGCCCCTAGCGTTACTTTCTGCCGAATATCAGGAAAGTGTTGCCCTTACGCTGGCCCCTTTTCTCTAGGAATTTCGCTTATAGCAGTAGTTATGAAAACTAATAATCTCTCAACTCTGCTGGTCACCGCCCTTTGTCTTTTTGGAATGATGACCCCCTCATATGCCGCTGGAAAAGGCAACGGCGGCGGCAAAGGAGGGGGCGGTGGCGGCCCGGGCGGTGGCGGCACACCCGCAGGAACCATCTATTACCTGGGTCCCACACCCGGTATCCCTGCTGGCTCCGGATCGGTTACCTTTTCCATGAATCCCGATGGCAGCAGCCAGGCACCGGTTGCCGGGGGAGGCTGGATGGCCGCTTTCGGGAAGCCAAGCCGGGACCTCCACAACAACCATCGCTGGTTTGTCGGCAGCCGGATTATCTCCGGTGAATATTATCCGGACGGAAGCCTCCGTAGAGAACTGTTCGCCTATCGCGATGATTACGATCCCAACGTCCCGGAGACGAAAGTCCAGCTGACCGATGATATCACATTGGTGGCTTCGCAACCTCGCTGGTTGCCCGGGGACGGTGCCATTTCCTTCGTTGGCAAGCGCTGGGATGGCGCAACCGTCGTTGAAGGGGGCATCTACACAGTCGACCTTTCATTTGATGTAGATGGCAACATCATCGGGCTGGCCGGGATACCGGCCACGCCCACCTTTTCCATGCCGCTTTTCCAGTCCTCTCCAGATGTCGGACACTACTCCTGGGATCCCAACGGCACGATGATTGCCTACAACAAGGCCAGCGCTTACGGCATCTGGCTCGACGACCTGAGCGGGCCGGAAGTCCAGGTTTTCCATTACATAGCAGGGGGACCTGAGTGGAGCCCAAACGGGGAATCGATCCTCTTTTCCCAATCTGGCAGTATTTGGACCATAAAAGCGAACGGGAAACGGGCGGTACGCGTCGTACAGGATACCGCCGAGTGGTCCTTCAGCGAGGCACACTGGTCAACCGACTCGCAACACCTGGTCTTCAGGGGTGCTTCCAGATCGGAGAACAAGACCGATGTCTTCCGTTCCAAAGCCAACGGCTCCGAATTGACCCAGTTAACCTCCAACACAGCGCCGGACAAGTCGTACATGCCACACAACTTTTCCGCATGGCGTTGAGGGGAGGAGCGAAGTCGAAAGCCGAATTGATATGAAATGAGGCCAAAATCAATCCACTATATACCTTTCACATAGCTGAATCTTTAATGAGTTTATGAAATGAATAAACTATATCTACTCTGTCTGCTCCCTGCTCTTGCCGGATTGATTCCAAACCTTCACGGGAGTGGTTATGTGACAGCTATTGCCGGAGGGGCTCAGCAAAGCCTGTTCCTGAAATCGGACGGCGCCGTCTGGGGAATAGGTGGCAATTTTGCAGGCCAATTAGGAGATGGGACAAATAGAGTTAAGTACGTCGCGGTCCACGTGATGGATAATGTTTCAGCCATCTCTGCCGGCCAATCGCACAGCCTGTTCCTGAAAACGGACGGCACGGCCTGGGCAACGGGGTGGAATGGGTTAGGCCAGTTAGGGGATGGGACAACGAGCAACAAACACACCCCGGTCCAGGTGATGGACAATGTGGCGGCCATCTCCGCTGGGAGGCAGCACAGTCTGTTCCTTAAGACGGACGGCACGGTTTGGACAACGGGAGACAACGAATACGGCCAATTAGGGGACGGCACAAGGGCAAGGTTGGGCGAATCCACCCCTGTAAAAGCCCTGATAGATAATGTGGCGGCCATTTCTGGCGGATGGAATCACAGCTTGTTCCTAAAAACGGACGGCACGGTCTGGGCCGCGGGAGATAATCAATCCGGTCAATTAGGAATTGGCCCATCCGATAATCCAAATGAATTAGTTCCTGTACAGGTCCTGATAGATAGTGTGGTGGCCATCTCCGCTAAAGGGTCGCACAGCCTGTTCCTGAAGACAGATGGCACGGTCTGGGCAACAGGAGGAAATGGGTACGGCCCATTAGGGGACGGAACAACGGAAGACAAATACTCCCCAGTGCAGGTGATGGACAATGTGGTTGCTATTGCCACAGGGGGAGGTCACAGCCTGTTCCTGAAATCAAACGGCACAGTCTGGGCAACGGGGTACAATGAAGATGGCCAATTAGGAGATGGGACATGGGAAAATAAACTTACCCCGGTGCAAGTGATGGAAAATGTAGCAGCCATCTTTTCAGGGACAGGTCACAGTCTGTTCTTGAAAACAAACGGCTCGGTCTGGGCAACAGGGTACAATGAAATGGGCGGAGTAGGGGATGGAACAGCGAAAGACAAATCCACCCCAGTCCCAGTGAATCTTCCTGACGACTTTGAAGAGGGGCATGCCCTCCATCCAGCACTCGGATGGGTTTATCAGTACTCCCCTGGTTGGGCTTCGAGCCTTATCATGAACGTCATTTACCTGAATGAATATCCGTGGATCTATCATCCCCATTTTGGCTATATCTATTTATTGGGAAATGACATTTCTCGGGGCCTGTGGATTTACCTGCACCAGCAGGGCAAGTGGGCCTGGCTGGTAGACTCCAATGGCGGGTGGTTTATCTACGCTGACGGAACCTTCAACAACTTCTTCCAGCCGGTGTCGTAACCCTAATACAAATGGCTGCATGCGGTATCCTCCTCGGAGTGGCGAAACGAATGGGGTCATTTCGCTGACCGAAGTGCTGCGGAGTGAGGCATGGTGCCCGGGGCATGACGCGCAATGAATGCCTTAATCCAAGGCCAGCTACTGGCTCGTAAACCGGAACCACTTAACATTGGAATCCGGCACAGGAACCGTAATGGAGATGGATTGACCGGTTTTGGTCCAATCCAGCATGTTCTCGCTCTGTTCCACATCCATTTGGATAGTTGCCTTACCATCGATGACTTCAATCATCGTCGAACCCGGGCGAAGGTCCCTGTATTCGGATGGGGAATACTTGTTCGCGACCTCGACCTCCAAGTCGGCGACCTGGATCTGGAGCTGGGAAATTTCCTCGTTCTTTTGCGCTATTTCCGCCTGGAGTTGCGGGATAGTCGGTTCTCCGGATGAGGCTGAAGCCTGTTGAAAGCTGAAGACGGCGGACCAGGGACCGGTTCCCTGGGCATTGATTGCCCGGACCCGCCAATAATATCGGGAACCGTCTGACAAACCAGTCGGCTCAACAGACAAAGCAGTCATGGCAGCTCGCTGGAATACGACATTCTCAAATGCCTGATCGGTGGCGATTTCGATATCGAAAGCGTAAGCTGCGGCCGTCTCCTCCCAGGAAAGCCCGTCTCCTGGCTGAAGCCAATACACCGTATCGAGCCAAGGTGCTGTGGGCACGGGCATATGGGGTGCATCCGTGGAAAAATCCCTCACATTGCGAAGGACTTGGATCCTGCCCCATACGTTGATGCCCACGATGTCCAACCGGCCATCCTTATCGATATCCATGACGGTTGATTTAGAACCCCAGGCGTGGACCTTCGGGCTCAGGAGGCTGCTCACATTGCGAAAAGAGTTGTCGCCATTATTGAGGTAGAGAAAGTCGCCAAAAGCCTCACCCTCCGCATGGATATCAATCCAGCCGTCGCCGTTAAAATCGGCTGCATGGAGAGAGTAGATCCAGCAATCGGGCTTGGGCTGGTTGAAGTACGCACTCGGAAAGGCTCCTTCGAGGAGGGTAAAACTGTCATCACGGTTGTTCAGAAACAGCCAAATCCCGCCACCGTCATCGGGGACCCCCTGATAAGCGACAACCAAGTCCAGGTAGCCGTCATTGTTCACATCCGCGGAGGCGAATTCGATGCCACCCCATGGGGGCTGATGAAAGAACTCGTTATCAATGACATCTCCACTCCCGGGAAACTGGAAGTGGCCGGTGCCATCATTTATCAGCCTGACAATGGGAAGCCGGCCGTCGCCGACCGTACCAAACATGGCTTGGGAAGCAAAAAATACGTCGGGAAACCCATCCCTGTCGGCATCCAGCAATTCAATTACGCCTGCGGCATGCAACTGCGTGCTCTCCGGCAAGCGCTCCCGCTCAAGGGTAAACTGGCCGGTACCGTCATTAATGAAAATTTCCGGCTTACTCCCTTCAAAGCTGAACCATGGAGCCAGCCAGTTTGTCGGCTGTTGTCCGGCGAAAATGTCGATATCCCCATCGCCGTCAATGTCACCGACATCCAGACCATGATTAAGGTCGTTTAAAAGGGGCAGATGACTCGTCGAAACATTTTGCATTATCGCCTCAGCGTTGCCGAGCAACAATGTGTTCTGCCAACCCGGGAATGGGGAAATATCGATCCCCGTATCGATTAGATACAAGTCATCGATGCCGTCCGCGTTGAAATCCGCAACACTCCCACGTCGCGGCAGCATCGTTTTGACCAAGCCCAGCTTGCTATCGGTAATATCCGCAAAACTCAGATCCCCTTGGTTGCGCAAGGCTGACAATGGCTGTTCTGACCAGTCGGTAAAATCCACTTGTGTTACGATCAGGTCATCCCAGCCATCATTATCGAGATCGATGACATGTAAACCTGACGGTGGATGCGCGGTATTATAAAAAGGACCAGGCCACTCGTATTCAATTACCTCAAAATACGGATTTCCAACCGCCTCCATAGGATACTGTAGTGGACGCCAGTCCGACCAGTGACCTTGGTAAGCATTCTGATCGAGGCGCATGTCCAGTCCGTTGGGGGAGTAGTCCTGAACCACGAGGCTCTCCGGCTCATCATCAAGCTTCCAATAGGCAATCAGCCCCGGTTCATTGCCGTTCAATCCATTGCTCGCCGCGCTGTTAATCTCCCCGGGGTCAAGTCCTCTCGACCAGACGCTGACCTCGCTGATGAAGCCGACAAAATCAGATACTAGAGGTTGTGGCTCTATGGAAACCGGCGTACCAACCGAAAACCGTGCGGATTCGGCCGTGGGACTGCTGGAAAACCCAACGTTGCTGACCTCAATCCCGTCCACGTAAAGACGCATGCTGCCGGCATCGAGAACACCGGCGATATGAACCCATTCGCCGACCGGGGGCGGTCCGCTGGACGTGGCCCATTGAACATCAACACCATCGGAGACGACAAACTCCAGCGCCCGGTCTCCGGGACGTGTCTGCAGTACCTGGGCAATGCCCGTCCCTTCCGGCCAGGCCGCAGACATCTGCCCCATCAGGACGGCTTCCCCGGGCTCATCCTCCCAGAAAAACCATCCCATGATGGTGAAGGAATCTCCCAGATGAAAGCGCTCATCATCCGGCGCCAGGGCATATTTGACATCACTGAAACGCAGGACGTAGTCGTTGCCGGGTGGATCCACGGCCAAGCTGAAGACCGGGCCAAAACCGAGTGCAGCCGTGATGACAAACCACTTGAAGAGGCTTATCGAGGAAACTCTTATCTTCGGCGAAGCGCAATAATTACTATCTCGCATAATAATTTTGGTAAAAGAAAGCCAAAGGAGGTCAAATGCAGAGTTTTGTTTTTCCAAATGCGGAAAATTGTCAGCAATTTGGCAAATTATTGGCCAATACTGGAATTTTTCTATGCCGCTAAAATGGATTTTTTAACGGAAGAATATAGATATCACCCTGAATTGAGCCGATTAAGAGGATTAATCGGCTCATAAAATAGCTTGAACATGAGCCGTTTATGCCGAGCTTTCCCCCGGCAATTGAAGGTCATTCGACGCATGTTGGATGAGGGCCCGGAAGGGTTCGAGGGCGGGCTCAACGCCAGGAAGTACATTAGCCTGGCCCAGGTTCCCAAAGCCACCGCTACCCGCGACCTGCAGGACCTTGCCGCAAGGCGTGTCCTTATTTCCATCGGCGCTGGCCGCGGTGCGCGCTATGAACTGAATTTGTAGATTGGCGAATGTGATCCGCCATTTGGATGGGATTCCCTCGGATTTGGGCCAGTTATTTTAAATTGGCTGGCTTGAAACTTTAAATTGGCTGGGGATTCTTTCTGACTTGCCGGTCGTCCTGCCATGCGAAGCCCCGGGCAAAAACCGCTTACTGGAAAATGCTTTCCCCGAGTGGGACTTAAGGTAGCGTTCGAAGGCAAGCGCGGTTTGTTTGTCTGGAAATGAGATGATTGTCTGGGGCCGCCATGGCCGGAACTTTGCCGTGTAAGGCGAATGCCCACGGTTATGGTCGAGGAGTCGTTGGCTGAAATTAGTGGTGTATCCAACATAAGTCCGGTCGGGGTAGGATATGCTGCGAAGGAGATAGACATGGTGGCGTAGGGAGACTCCTGAGGGCATGGGGGAGATTCTGGGAAGGCGGATGGAAGGCTGAAGACCTTTTATCGCCTGGATTTGGGTAGGAGTATGCGGCTGGGTGGCTGCATGCTTCGCTCTAACCTCACTTCTGCATGGCTTGTTGGGCCCGTGCTCCGCTCTAACTTCACTTCTGCATGGCTTGTTGGGCCCGTGCTCCGCTACGCTTCGCAGGGCATGCTTCGCTCTAACCTCACTTCTGCATGGCTGCGCCATGCGAAGCTCGGAGAGCGAAGCATGGTGCCCGGGGCGGGACTTGAACCCGCACGCCCATACAGGCAACAGATTTTAAGTCTGCAGTGTCTGCCAATTCCACCACCCGGGCATCATTGGGGAAAAGTGTGGTGGCGGGGCGGAGGGGTCAACGTCAATTATCGGGGATGGGGCGGGGGGATATAGATCTTGAATGTTAAGATCCGGCTGGTTAGGTGGAGACCTGTTAGGAGACAAGACATGGAAAAAAACCAAGATAAGAGTGTCTGGGCGGTTGGCGGTGGCTTGCTGCTGGGACTGGGCGTTGGATTTTTCTTTATCCAACAGAATGCATTGGCCTTTGTGGGCTGTATTCTCGGCGGCCTGGGCCTCGGCTTGATGGTCACGGCCATTCTCTCGAAGAAGTAATAGGGATGACGCGTTCGGAGATTGTCCAGGCCATCATCCAGGGAGTGGGGTTGATGGCGGTGGTGATATCGCTGGTCTTTGTCGGCCTGCAGCTGCGGCAGTCGCAGGAGATTGCCATCGCGGCGCAGTACCAGGCACGCCTGGATGCGGCCAGCAGCCATTATGCGGCGGTGCTGCAAAGCGAGCCGGGCCTGCGGGTGATCGGCCGGGACCTGAAAGCGAGCATCCTTGCCGATCCGGGAACACCGGTGGAAATCAAGGCGTGGGTTGAGGCGCAACCGGAAGAGGAACTGGCCTTCAGGGCGGTCGGGGCGATCATTTTCCTCAAGAGCCACGACAATGTCTTCTTCCAGTATGAGAAGGGATTCCTCTCCGAGGAAGCGTGGAAGGCCCTGCGTCTGCAACTGAAGGCCGGTCTCAACGATCCCAACTCGTGGGTGCGCAGCGTCTATGAGGAAGAGCCCATGGTCTGGCGCGAATCCTACCGCGAGCTGATTCAGGAAATCCTTGCGGAGTAAAAGCGCCCACCTGCGGGGGGCCTTCCCTTACTTCCCGTTACTGGAACGGATGAGGATATCCTTGGCGGAGGCGCCGGCAGGGATGAAGGGCATGACGTGCTCGGTGTAGGGGACAACGACGTCGAGAACGTAGGGGCCCGGATCATCGAGCATTTCGCGGATGGCGTCACGGAGCTCTTCCTTCTTGACGACGCGCTTGCACTTGACCCCAAAGCCGCGGCAAATTTCCGGCCAGTTGGGATAGAGGGCGTCGGTGTTGTCCGGGCCACCGATGTTGTCCGGATGCCCGAGAACGGTCTGCCCGCGGACACCTTCGTAGAGGATGTCTTCCCACTGGACCACCATGCCGAGGTGCTGGTTGTTCATGAGCATGACCTTGACGGGAATTTTCTCCATGATGGCAGTGGCCAGTTCCTGGACATTCATCATGAAGGAACCGTCGCCATCGATATCGACAACCGTCCGGTCGGGGTGGGCCACCTTGGCCCCGAGGGCGGCCGGAAGGCCAAAGCCCATGGTCCCGAGACCGAGTGAGGAAATGTAGCCCCGGGTCTGGTGGAACTTGTAGAACTGGGCGGCCCACATCTGGTGCTGGCCGACCCCGGTGGAAATGATGGCCTCACCGTCGGTCTCCTCATAAAGTGTCTGGATGGCCAGTTGCGGGATAATGTGGTCGGACTCCTCGAACTGGAAGGGATACTCCTCGCGCCAGCCGTAGACCTTGCGATTCCACTCATCGATGTCTGGCTTCTTGAAGCCCCGTTCCCTGGCCAACTCACAGAGCCGCTGGAGGGCATACTTGATCTCGCTGTGGACGGGGTACTTGACGACCTTGTTCTTGTCGTGCTCGGACTTGTCGATGTCTACATGGACCACCGTCGCTTCCGGGGCAAACTTGGCGATGGCTCCCGTGATGCGGTCATCAAAGCGGGCCCCAAAAGTGAGCAGGAGGGAGCTTTCGCAGACAGCCCAGTTGCCGGCCACACCGCCGTGCATCCCGAACCAGCGCAGGCTTTGTGGGTGGTTTTCATCAAAACCGCCCAGCCCCATCAGGGTGGAGGCAACCGGGAATCCGGTCAGCTCGGCAAATTCCTTCAGTTCGTCCTGGGCATTCCCGCTGATGATCCCGCCCCCGAAGTAAATAACTGGACGCGAGGCTTCCAGACATTCGTCCAGAATGGCATTCAGTTCCTCGTCAGAGGCCTTTGGGGTGTGGGTATAGCCCGGAATCGCCATTTCAGCATCAAGGGCCGCCTGGAGGGCTTCACCCTCGATAAAGGTCTGCTGGACATCCTTGGCAATGTCGATGACCACCGGTCCAGGACGCCCGGTCTGGGCGATGTAGAAGGCCTCCTTGACGACCCGCGGAATCTCGGCGATGTCGAGGACGAGGTAGGAATGCTTCACAATCGGCAGGGTGATACCGTAGACATCCGTTTCCTGGAAGGCATTCTTGCCAATGAAGTGCTGGTTGACCTGGCCGGTGATGGCGACCAGCGGGATGGAGTCCATCTGGGCGTCGGCGACACAGGTGACAAGGTTGGTCGCCCCCGGCCCGCTGGTGGCCATGCAGACGCCCGCCTTGCCGGTGGTGCGGGCATAGCCGTGAGCCATGAAGCCGCAGCCCTGCTCATGGCGGGGGAGAATGGTGCGGATGTTGCCGGAGCGGGTCAGCCCCTGGTGAATTTCCATGGAGGCCCCGCCGGGATAGGCGAAAATGACATCGACCCCCTCACGCTCGAGGCACTGGACCAGCAGGTCGGCACCCTTGACCGGCGCGAGCGAACTCGCGGGCGTGGACGTGTTTCCGGAAGATTCCGGGCGGGAGTCGGTTGTAGTTTTCATTTTTGCACAGGTTTTTAAATCCGGTTTCCTTGGAAGCGGTTATTCAGCGGGCACCAACAAAGAGCGGCCCGCGTCAGGCGACGACGGGGACGACGAGCTCGACCACTACGAGGGCAAGAGCGATGTGCGTCCGGTTTTTCACAATGATTCAATTCCTGAAGGTTCGTCCCAAATGTTAGGTGGGAGGAAAGAATACCCCTTGAAAAATGCAAGCGCTTTTCCCCAAAAAATCGACCCCGGGAGGAATCCGGCATTGCAGGAATCCTGCGCATTGACCTCAATAACGACCATGGCGCGAATACTCTTTCTGGGCGATATTGTTGGCCGGGCTGGCCGTGAGGCCGTCATGCGGCACCTTCCGGGCATCCGTGAATCGGAGAAGCTGGACCTCGTCGTGGCCAACGGGGAGAACGCCGCCGGTGGGTCCGGCATTACCAGGACCATTGCCGAGGAGCTGCACGAGGCGGGGGTCGATGGCATCACCCTCGGGGACCACTGCTGGGACCAGCGGGGGTTCGAAAAAGACATCGAGGAGCTGCCTTTCGTCAGCCGTCCCTTTAACCTTTATCCTGGCAGCCCCGGCAAACCGCATCTGGTCGTCGAGGGGGGCGGTCTGCGGCTCGGCGTGGTCACTTTCATCGGGCAACAGCTGATGAAAATCAATTCCGCGGCCGGATTTCCGGCCATTGGCGGTTATCTCGATTCCATCCGGGACGAGTGTGATGCCTTCCTGGTGGAGGCGCATGCGGAAACAACCTCCGAAAAGGTGGCCCTTGGCTGGTACCTCGACGGGCGGGCGGCTGCCGTCATAGGTACCCATACCCACATTCCGACGGCAGATGCACGCATCTTGCCCCGCGGGACCGGTTACCTCACCGATGCCGGCATGAGCGGCCCCTACGACAGTGTCCTCGGGCGTGATATCGAGCCGATTGTGCGCCGCTTTGTCGATGGCCTGCCGCGCAAATTCACCGTCGCGGAGGAGAATGTGCAGCTCCGGGGGGCAATCTTCGAGGCCAAACC
Source organism: Puniceicoccaceae bacterium (assembly GCA_040830765.1). Lineage (GTDB taxonomy): Bacteria > Verrucomicrobiota > Verrucomicrobiia > Opitutales > Oceanipulchritudinaceae > Oceanipulchritudo. Next base: position 29,757 of record JBFOMH010000033.1, read on the forward strand.
CCGTAAGCGGGGTTGCCAGAGCTTCGAGCCATTCTGCTTTAAGGCTTAATGGACTACAGGCGTCCCGCCTGTAGTTTCGTTGGGGACAGTCTACAGGCGGGACGCCTGTAGTCCGTTGTGGGAGCAGTTTGCAGGCGGGACGCCTGTAGTCCTTACCTATCCCTACGATTCAATCGTCTTGAGGAAGGCGGCACGGTCGGGGGCCTTGAAGAAGGCGGTCCCGGCGACAAAGGTATCGACCCCGTTTTCCCGGCAGAGGGGAGCTGTTTCCAGATCCACCCCTCCATCAACCTCGAGGCGGAATTGCAGGTCCCGGTCCTCCCGCCACTGGTGCAGGAGGGCCATCTTGGGCAACGTGTCCTCAATGAAGGACTGTCCGCCAAATCCCGGCCAGACGGTCATGACAAGGATCAGCTCAACCTTGTCGATAAAGGGAAGGGCGGCCTGGGCGGGCGTGCCAGGATTGAGGACAATTCCGCACTGTTTGCCGGCGTTCCGGATGCGGTCGAGGGTGCCAGTGATGTCGTAATCCGGCTCGATGTGGATGGAGACGAGATCCGCTCCGGCATCGATGAAGGCATCCACATGCTTGTCCGGATTGGAGAGCATCAGGTGGGTATCAAAAAAGAGGTCCTTGTTGCGCTTGCGGAGGTCGGCGACAGTCTGCGGTCCAAAACTCAGGTTGGGGACAAAGTGACCGTCCATGATGTCGAGGTGGAGCCACTCAATGGGCAGGGACTCGACTATCTTGAGCCCGTCGGCAAGGCAGGAATGGTCGGCAGCGAGAATGGAAGGGGCGAGGCGGAGCGGATGAGGGCTGCAATCGGACATGGGTCGGTCTTACCGTGCCGGTTCCATCCAGTCGAGCTTTTGCAGAATGGCTGCTGCCAACCGGTCCGCCATCTGGGCCGTGGCGGTGGTTTGTGCGTTCACCAGGCTGGGCTGGGAATAAATGATCTGGTCGGTTTCCACCTCGATAACCGGATCGCCGCCCCATGGCGGGGGAAGCTCGCTCTCCCATTCGACCTTCACCCGCAGGATGCTGTTGAAGGACAGGGGCCGTCCGGTATCTGCCGGATCCCGGGCCAGGGCATCCTGCTCCAGTTCCACTATGGTCAGGTGGAGTACGGCTGCTGCCGTGTCCTCACCCGTCAGGCGCCAGTTCGGGGAGTGGGCGATGCCTTCGCGCAGGTTCCGGGTCAGCGGTGCGATAATCTGGGCCAGGTCCGATTCATTGATGACCGGAGCCACCGCAATGGCCACTGGCTCATCCGCCGTTTCCACCGGTTCATAGCCGGCACATCCGGACAGGACGACGGCAATCAGGAAGATTGGCCAGGCATGGTGGGCTCGCTTCATTTCCAGAAGATCATGGCGTCACCCAGACGCTTGATGAAGGACTTTTCCGCTTTCTGTTCCCTGGTTTCCTGAGGCGGCGGGGTGTAGTTGGCCCGGATTTCCTCGATGCGGGCGAGGTAGGTCCGGGCGGTGTCAGCCGCCGGGGAGTCCGGAGCAACTGTGATGGCCTCGTTGAAAAAGATTTCCGCGGCCCGGTACCAGCGCCGGTACTTGAAGTAGTATTGCCCAATGACCAGCTTGCTGCGGGCATAGACGTCCTCCATGTCAGCGAGGCCCTTTTCTGCCCGGACAACCCCCTCATTCTGGGAGTAGAGGATGAGGAAATCTTCGAAGTAGGACATGGCTTCACGGGTGGCACCCTGGTCGTATTCGGGACCCTGGACGAGGGTGGCAAAGGTCTCCGCCAGGGAGAGATAGGCATCGTCCGCAAGGAGGCTTTGCGGGTAGCTGTTGATGAGCCGGTCGAGGGCGTCAATGGCCTCGGCAATGTTCCCCTGAAACTGGTGGATGAGGGCCACGTTCATCAATGCCAGGGGGGCAAGATTGGAGTAGGGCGCGTTCTGGATGACCAGTTCGAAATAGCTCACCGCCCGGTTGTAGGCACGCGACTTGAGGAAGAAAAGGAACCTTGCTCCTTCCCCGCTGGCCAGCTCCATGGCAATCCGGAACTGGTACTCGATCATCTCATTGAAAAGCGGGAAGTCCGCGTGGTAGATGAGGACCGCCTGAAAGGCAGAGGCCGACTTCTTCCACTTGCCCCGTTCAAATTCAATCACACCCGTGTTGTAAAGCGATTGGGCGGTGTAGGCAGAGGCGGGGAACTTCTTGTAGATCTTCTTGTAGTTACTGAGCGCCTTCCGCAATTTTCCGGCTCGCTGGGCTTCCAGTCCCGCTTCGTAATACTTTTGTGCCTGTTCGGTCTGGATGGCCGGATTGATGTCAATGGGCTTCTTCCCGAACCAGGGAAAACTGATCGCCTGCGCCGGCGTCAGGACGACCATTAGGCTTAAAATTGTCAGTGCGATGCGCATATTGCGTGACCAATTGCAGGGTAATTCCAGTTGAGCGCAAATCATTTTAATCAATAGTGTGCGATAACATCGGTTACCGGCGCTTAATGCCACCGGATGAGCGCGCTGGCCCAGGTCAGGCCACCGCCAAAGGCCACCATGAGGATATTGTCACCCGGGTGGATACGGCCGTTGCGAAAGGCCTCGTCGAGTGCGATGGGAACAGAGGCCGCTGACGTGTTTCCATAGCGGTCGAGGTTGATCTTGAATTTGTCCATGCCAACGTTGAGGCGCTGGGCCAGGGCCTCGATGATTCGCGTGTTGGCCTGGTGGGGGACAACGAGGTCCACGTCCTCGGCAGTCAGTCCGGCGTTCTGGAGGACGTCTGAGGCACTCTGGCACATGACCCGGACGGCATGCTTGAAGACCTGGTTGCCCTGCATCTGGATCTTGTGCATGGAGCGCTCAATGGTTTCTACCGTGGAGGGATTGGCACTGCCACCGCCGGGAACCAGCAGGATGTCCGTTTCTGTTCCATCGGCACCGGTCATGATATCGAGGATTCCGACATCCTCCTTGTCTTCCAGACTGAGGACAACTGCGCCCGCTCCGTCACCGAAAAGGACGCAGGTGGTGCGGTCATCCCAGTTGGTGATGCTGGACAGTTTCTCCGCCCCGATGACAAGGGCGTTTTTGATCCCGTTGACCATCATCATCCCACGGGCAATGTCCATCGCGTAGACAAATCCGGAGCAGGCCGCCTCGATGTCGAAGGCCGGGATCTTGCCCAAGCCGAGCTTCTTTTGCACAAAGCAGGCGGTGTTGGGGAAAGGCATGTCGGGAGTGACCGTGGCAACTACCACCAGCCCGATGTCGCTCACCTCGAGCCCGGCATTGTTGATCGCCTCCCGGGCCGCGTTGGTGGCCATGTCCGAGGTGGTCTCGTTTTCATCGGCGATGCGCCGTTCCCGGATTCCTGTCCGCGTGCGGATCCATTCGTCCGAGGTGTCCACGATCTTCGAGAGGTCGTCGTTGGAGAGGATTTTCGGCGGGGCATAGGATCCCGTACCGGAAATAATCACTGAGTTCCCTTTAAGCTGGCTCATAAGCAAGTGCTGACACTGATGATTGGAAGTGTCGTTAATGGTTTCCCTCTGTCAAGGTAAGGGTTTTGAGGAATACTCACGAGGAGGATTCAATGTCGATGGAGGCGGTCAGTTTGTCGGCCAGCATCTCATTGGCAGAGGCGATGGCGGTGACCGTGTGGGAACCCAGGTTGTGCTCGATGGCGATGCCGGCGATACGGATGGCATTGGCGATGGCCACTCGATCGCTGGAGCCATGGGCCTTGAGGACTGTCCCCTTGAGGCCGAGGAGAGGGGCCCCGCCAAACTGCTTGGGGTCCAACCGCCCCTTCATCCCACTCAGGCCACCCTTCATAAGAAAAGCACCGGCCATGCGGAGAGGCGACTTCTTGACCTCTTCCGTAATCAGGCCCTTGAGCATGCGCCACAGGGACTCGCAGGACTTGAGGAGCACATTGCCGGTGAATCCGTCTGTCACAACCACGTCCACCTCGTCATTGAAAACCTGGAAGCCCTCAATCAGGCCGACATAGTTGATTTGGCTGGCGATGTCCTTCAGCAGCGTGTGGGCCTGGTTCGTCAGGTCGGTTCCCTTGCCCTCCTCCGTGCCGATGGAAAGCAGGCCGACCCGGGGACTCTCGATACCGAGGGCATCCTGGGCATACTGGTTTCCCAGGATGGCATAGTGGAGCAAGTTCTCCGGGCGGCACTGGGGATTGGCCCCGACATCAAGGACTACGAATTTTCCCTTCAGGCTGGGCCAGACCGATGCCAGGGCGGGCTTGGAAACGCCATCTATGGGACGCAGCTTGAGGGTGCTGCAGGCCATCAGGCTACCGGTGTTGCCACAGCTGACGGCGGCCCCGCAGGTCCCGTCCTTGACTAGTTCAACAGCCCGCACCAGGGAGGCGTCCTTTTTGCTCTTCAGGCTCTGGATCGGCTTTTCCTGCATGCCGATAACTTCCGAGGCATGAAAAAATTCCAACGAGGGGTGCTCCGCTATGCCGAGATCGGTAGCAATGGAGCGCACTTTGTCCTCCTGGCCAACCAGTACCACTTTTTCATGGACCCAGTTGTTCTTGAGGGCCATGGCCACGGCGCCGACAACCTCTTCCGGTCCCATGTCAGATCCCATGGCATCGACGGCAATCGAGAGCGATGTGGCGGGTTTGCTCATTCAGGCACAAAAAAACGGCCCGCAAGGGGCCGTGCAAGATGAAAAGTCATGTTCGGCCGTTGATGCCTTTATGCTTCAACATCAACAACTTGACGCCCGCGATACATTCCGTTGGCCGGATTGACCCTGTGGGGGCGGAAAAGGGTGCCGTCAACCGGGTCCTTGGCCAATTGAGGGGCCGAGAACTGGTTGGCTCCACGGCGCTTGCGGGAGCGTTGCTTCGATTGCTTGCGTTTTGGCTGTGCCATGATGAAGAAAATTGAGTTTTAAATCTTGGAAAACCGATGAAAACAACAGCGCCGCATGGTGGCGTCAAGGATTTTTGATCAGCTTTCAGGCAGGGATTACGCAGTCCGTGACGTCCGGCACGTGAACCGGGGCCCCTTCCGGGCCCGGCTGGCGGAACGGGTCGGATTCCGCTTCCTCAAGGTCGAGGTCGCAGGAGGACTCGATGACAACCCCCGGCGGGGCGCTCACCGGCCCGTCGCCCTCCAAGTCGAAGAGCTGTGACACCCTCCGGGTGCCCGGGGTGAGGACTTCCACCGGATCACTTGGATTGCCCGGCCCTTTCAGGAGAAGAAAGAGGCTGGGGTAGCAGAGACGCTCGTAATGCTTCTGGTAGTCCCGCATGAAGGCCTTGGAGGCCTCCTGCCGATTGCCCAGGAGGACTATGTCCGAGTAGTAGATACAGGCATCGAACCAGGCCCGCAGACGGGGATTTGCCTCGGTTTGCCGGGAATCCACGCAGGTGAGGATCTTAACCGGCTCGATAAGGCACTTGGCCAGGTTCTCGGCCAGGTGCTCCAATTGCTCAATCAGGGGTTGCCGGGGATCGAGGACAATGAAGGTGGTCTCCTCCGCATCGGGATCCAAGACCCAAAGGACGGTCTCAGGATTATAGGTTTGAACACCGTATCCCTCATCGGCAGACGGCTCCCAGTCGAGGCCTTGTGGTAGATGCACCACAACAGCGGGGGATTCCGTGCCCGCTGTGGCGAGGCTCCGGAGGCACTGGCGGATTTCCGCCAGGTGCGTTCCCATGACCAGGTACAGCTTCATGCTTCAGGCCTCCTGGCCATCAAAGGAAAAGGTCCCGTTTTGGGCCATGTTGCGCATCCAATGCTCAACCAGGACCAGCGCCGTCATGGCTTCGACTATCGGCACCGCCCGTGGGAGGACGCAGGCATCGTGCCGTCCCTTGCCCATCAGGGTGGTTGCTTCGCCCTCTGAGGTGACCGTGTCCTGCTCCTGCAGGATGGTTGCCGTCGGTTTGAAGGCGGTTCGGAAATAAAGGATTTCCCCGCTGGAAATACCCCCAAGGACACCCCCGGCATTATTCGTCCGGGTGCGGATTTCGCCTTCCCGGTTCTCAAAGACATCATTGTGCTGGCTTCCCCGCAAACGGGTGCCGGAAAAGCCGCTCCCGATTTCGAATCCCTTGGTGGCCGGGATGGAAAGCATGGCCTTGGCCAGGTCCGCCTCAAGGCGGTCGAAAACCGGCTCGCCAAGACCCGCCGGCAATCCGCGGGCGACACAGGTAATGATTCCTCCAACGCTGTCGCCCTCGCTCCGCACTGCCTTGATGCGCTCGATCATCCTTGCCGCGGTCTCCCCGTCGGGACACCTCACCGGGGTTGCCTCGACGGCCTCCCGGGTGACCGTGGCCACATCCCCCGCCATCGATATATCCTCAATGGACTCAACGAAGGCCACCACCTCGATACCCCCTGCCAATTGGAGAATCTTTCTGGCAATGGCCCCGGCGGCCACCCGGCCGATGGTTTCCCGGGCAGATGAACGACCCCCGCCTTCCGCCATGCGGCGCCCATATTTGGCATCGTAGGTATAGTCCGCATGGGATGGGCGGTAGGCCTTTTTCATCTCCGCATAGGCCGATGGACGGGCGTCCTTGTTGCGGACATTCATGGCGATGGGAGTGCCCAGGGTGTAGCCCTCGTTTATCCCCGAAAGGATCTCAACCGTGTCCGGTTCCTTTCTCGGGGTTGTGATATCGCTTTGCCCGGGACGGCGCCTGTCCAACTCGGACTGAATGTCCTCCACGCTGAGAGGCAAGCCCGGCGGACAGCCGTCGATGACGACTCCCACGCTGCCACCATGGCTTTCTCCCCATGTGGAGATGCGGAACAGTTGACCGAAAGTGCTACCCATAACCAACAGGATGAACTGACGACCCCACCTTTCAAGCAAGAACAGCATTGCCTCATGACGGATGTCCGGTGAAGATGCGGAACGTGTTATGAAATTTCCTTATCGTGCCATCTTTCCCGCGGGTATTCTCGCTGCACTGGTATTATCGGGTGCGGGCCTCTTCGCCGCCGACCTGGAGGACTGGACCCTCGACGATGTCCTGGCCAAAGTCTCCGAGGCCAATGGAGGAGATAAAGCCTTAAAGTCCGTCATCAGCGCCCGCTTCCTGGGCGAAGTGGAGAATCCCAATGATTCCTATGATTTTGTCCTCCTGAAGAAGCGCCCGGACAAGTTGCGCATGCACCTGCGGTTCTTCCAGCGTTCCATCGAGCGCGGATTTGACGGTGACCATGGATGGGTCCGCCTGACCCAGCATGGTCGCGACAAGGTATTTCCCGTCGAGGGGGATGAACTTGTGAAAATGCGCATTGAATCAGACTTTGATGGCCCGCTTGTCGGTAGCGGCAGTGAGAATGTTGAGCGGCGGCTCCTTGGAATTGAGCGAATCGAGCGAATCGATTACTTTGTCATTGAAGTGGAGACGCCCTTTTCCCTCGCCCACCACTATGTAGATTCCCGGACCTTCAGGGAGTTGAAGAATTTCAAGTGGCAAAAACCGGTTGATGACAAGTCACAGAAGACTGTTTCCTATTTCTATGAGAACCAGCGCCACAGCCAGATCTGGGTGGCCCATCGTGTTGAACGGGTTCTTGCGGATGGGAGCAAGGAGGTCATTCGCATCAATCAGGTTGAGATAAATCCGGGGCTCCTTGACCGGACGTTCGATGAACCAGCGGAGACGAACCCGCTTCCAAAAAATTAAGGAAGGACAGCGTTGGGCCGGGTGAACATAGCCTGGAATCGTTTTGGTCCCTGGTTTTGGGTTCCACTACTGGTTGTCCTGGGGGCGCTCTTTGCCTGGCAGTTGTTCCGGCTTCTGCCTCAGTGGGTTGAGGGCAAGATCGGGGAGTCCTTGCTCGAGTCGGGCATCGTTGCGACCGCATTGACCGTTGAGCGGGTTGCTCCTTCTGAAACCCTGCTGGGTCCATCCACCTTGGTTTATGGCCCGCATGTCCTCAATTGGGAGGCCTTGGAGGCGCAATACAGCCTTGGGGCAATCTATTCCGGCCGGGTGGACCATCTGCACGTTGAAAAGCCGCACATAACGCTTCAGTTTCTGCCCCCGGCCCCGGGTCTTCCGGAGCCGCCTCCGGAGCTTCTTCCGGAACAGGTGGCAACTGCCCCCGCGCCATCGCCGGCGGAACCCGTTGCCAGCCAGCCTTCCGCGGAGCCGGCGCCATCCGGAACGGTGGCGAGGATTGAAAGGCCCGCTGTTGTGCTGCCCGGGCTGCGGGAGCGGTTGCTGGATATTCCCCTTGACGGTTTTTCCACCTCTGAAGGTGTAGTGGAAATATTAGTACAAGAAAATCCTGTCCCGGGTTTTACCTTTGGGGGCCAGATGAGCCGCCAGCCATTCGGCCTCTCCGGCGAGCTTTACCTTGAGAGTGAGGACATCCTGGCCCAACTTTCCCTGCGCGTGCCCAAGGCCAGGGAGCTAGTGACCTTTCAGGGAGAGGCCATTCTCCGGCGGGAGGGCCTTGGCTTGCTGGCCGGCGCCTGGTTGCCATACATTCCCCGCGGGGGAGAATTTCCCCGCATCCTGTCCTCCGGCCGCCTCGTCATGGATGCCCTCCTGGAAATCCCCTCCGCCGCCTCTCCTTACGGCAGCCTTGAGGCAACCATGGACGAGCTGCTACTGGAAGTACCATCCTCACCCTTGCAATTGCAACTGAACGATCTCCTGCTGGCCGGGACCTTGCAGGAGGATGTCGTTCGCCTTCAGGGTGGTGCCGAGGTCCAGTTTGCCGGGCCGGAAAACCTGTTCGTCGAACCCTTTGCCATCCGGTTCACCCACGAACCGGGTGGAGCGGGTACCATCGAAACGGAGGCTTTTCATTGGAACTACGGCAGCCTTTCCGCACTCACCGCATTGCGGGGATTTTTGCATGAAGAAGATGCGGGTCTCCACTTGCGGACCGAAATCGCTTTTTCGGAATTCCTGACCCCGTATTTCCAGATGGAACCGTTCTCCCTGCTCGTGCAAGGTGCAGGAAGTCGCTACTCGCTTGTCGCCAGCCCATCAGGCCTGAAACGGTCCGGTACGATCTGGCTGGAGCAACTGCAGGCGGATTGGGACGGGACACAGCACAAAGGCTCAGCGGGAATGGAAGTGTTTGGCTTGTCGGGAGGACCCATGGGGTCTGTTGTCGCAACCGTCAACGCTGCCCCAACCGAAGCCCTCGAAGTTGCCATCGACCTTCTGAATCCTGCAGGTGAAGGTTTCCTGAGTGGATTCCTGAACAAGGCAAACAGGACGATCGATGCCGGTTTAAACGGAACAGCTTCCCTTGCCTGGATAAATGAATTCCTCAAGTGGAGCTCAATGGGTGACGTCCAGTTCGATGGCCCGGATCCGGAGATTGACTTCAGCCTGTCTGGCAAATCCCCCTTCTTTTCAGGAGACTTCCTCATCTCAATGAATGGAGCTTCAGCCTGGCTGAGCGAAGACCTGCGTGCCGAAGGACTGCGCGGAGATTCCACCCTGGAAATCCGCAGCCTGCCCCGGACGCGCGGCTTGCAGACGTTGACAGCGGATCTCCTGTCCAGTGGTCAGCTGGTCCTGTCGGATCTTGAACTGGATTGGGAGTTGCCCACCTTCCGGACCCTGGCAGTCCGACGTCTGGAAGCCTGGATTGGGGAAGGTCGGGTCCGTGTCCGGCCCTTCACCATGGATCCGATGGAACCCCGTATTCGAACGGTGCTGGAGTTTCAGGGCTTGTCGGGCAATGAGCTTTTGAGGTGGCTGGGTGAGGAAAGATTCCAAATTGAGGGGGCTGTATCCGGACAATTGGCCATCGGGTGGGACAATGGCGCCCTGGTTCTTGGAAAAGGACTCATCCATCTTGATGAAGGCCAGCAGCGTGGCCGCTTCATTTTCGCTGACCCGGATTTCCTCAAGGAACGGTTCGCGGCCTTCGGAGGGGTGCCGGCAGAGCTGAAACAGCGGTTCCTTGACACTTTGCAGCAGCAGGGAATCCACATTACTTCCCTGTCCGCGGAACTGCGGGAGGCGGACAAACCTGACCACTTCCTTCTACGCATTGCAGTTTCAGGAGAGTCACGGACGGAATTGTTGGAGGTTCCCATAGAGGGCCTTGTCATTAACAACATCATCTCCGCCAATGACCTGGGTTATCTCCTTGGCTTGTTGGGGCCCATCCAGATTGAAGCTCAGTGAAACCGTGCCAATTTCCCCCGGGATTGACCTGTCTCAGGGAATCAGCTAAACAGGCATCCATGAAGAAACCATTTTGTCCGGTTCGGTCGCTGCGCTTCCCTATCGCGGGATTGTCAGCCCTCATGATCTGCCTGTCGGGCTGCGTCCAGGTGAAGACCGAACCCATCCGCATTGAGCCGATTTACATTGAGATCACCGTCAATCACAAGGTCCAGCAGGAGCTGGATGACCTCTTTGCCGACATTGACCAGGCATCAGACACGGCGGATTACGCGCCCGTCACAACTCCCGAAGAGTAACCCAAGCTTTTTAGTCATGAAAAAAACCATCATTTCCTTCCTCCCGTTCCTGTTCCTGCTGGCGCTTGTTCCAGTGACCGCACTGGCGGACTCGGCCACGGAAGCAACCGAGCGGATCAAGGATCGTCTGGCCCAGGTTGACAGTATGAAGGCCTCCGGTGAAGTCGGTGAGGATGCTTTCGGATTTCTCGCTCCCCGCAGCGAATTGGGACCGCGCCAAAAGTCCATTGTCGAATCAGAGAACGCCGATCGCCGTATCATCTATGAGGCCATTGCAAGCCGTGCCGGGCAGACCATGGAAGCGGTCGGCCAGCAGCGGGCCATCCAGATCGCCACCCGTGCCCGCTCAGGAGTGTGGCTCCAGAAGCCGGATGGTGAATGGTACCAGAAGCCCTGAAGTGGATTCAGGCAGGCCCGGGCCTATTGATGACATCCGGGCCGGCCTTGCCGGCGACCCGATGATATTTGCCCGTCGTCTTATCTTTTTCGTACTTGGTGAAGCCTGATTTCTCCAGCTTCTTGTTGTCGAGTTTCTCCTTGGTCTGACCGGGCGTGTAGCGGGTGGCCAGGTTGGGTGGCAGGAAAACCCGCCGGACCGGAGCACCGGTATCGGGATGCGTGCTCAGGGCCTCATCCTGCATCGACTGGTGGACCTCAAACCGCTCCCCCGGAGTTCCATCCGGATTAATACACTCATAGACGTAAATGGGCATGTAGCTACGTTAGGCAAGGAAGGCTGTATTTCCAGCATTAAGCATAAAATTGCGGTCAAGAGTGCTCCAGGAAGGACTCGGGACTTGATGCGTCGAGCATTTCTGATCAGGCTGGCTGCATCGCTTATGTCGGATAACATACCAGCCCCAGCCAAGCGTCCGCCGGTTCTCCTAAACCACTTCATTGGGTTTCTCTTTTACCTGGGTGCCGCCGGCATTGGCCTGGAAATGGCCTTGTGGCAGCAATACGCTCCCCTCATCTGGCCCCCGGCGGGCGTCGGGGTGGTGTTTCTCCTGCTCGGGCGGATGCACCTCCTGCCGGTTATCTTTTTTGGTGCCTTTGTCGTGCGTCTCTTTGAGGGAGGCGGCCTTCCCGATGCCTTTGTTTTCGGGGCTGCCTATTCCCTGACCAGCTACCTGACCTTCCTCGTCTTGAAGCGCTACTGTGGATTCCGCAATAGTCTCGAGCGGATCGTCGATGTCGCTTCCTTCCTGTTCTTTGCCGTCCTGCTCATCCCCGTGCTCAGTTCACTGATGACGACAACGGCGATCTGGGTCTTTACGCCGGACTTCTGCCCTGACTTTATCGCCATGAATTCGGTGCGCTGGCTCAGTGATGCGCTCGGGGTCATGGTCGTGGCGCCCTTTCTTCTGGTCTGGTACTCGAAGACCCGGATCAACTGGCGTAATGAGCAGACCGTCGAGGTCCTTATCTGGATGGCCATCCTCATTTTTCTGGGAGCGCTTGTCTTCCGTAACTGGGCGCCGACCGACACGCTCCGCTATCCAATGGAGCTGGCCATGTTTCCCATCATGGCCTGGGCGGCCATCCGCTTCGGGCAGCGGGGAGTAACCCTCGGCATCCTCATCGCCTCCATGATGGCAGTGTGGGAGCTGCGCGATGTCATTGGGCCGGATGCGATCAAGACCATAAGCCAGCCCCCGGGCTACTTGTGGGTATTCGTGGGTGTCCTCTCCCTGACCTCGCTCTTCCTCGCCGCCACCTGGACGGAGTTGCGGCAACGGGAAGACCAGTTGCGGACCAACGAGGAGCGCCTGCGGGCATTTGTCCATGCCATGCCAGACCTGGCACTGGTCTTTCAGGAAGATGGGACCTGCTCGGAGATTTTCGCCCCGGTTAACAGTCACTTCCGGGATCGTCTCGACTCCTTCCGGAACAAGCCTTTGGAGGCCATTTATCCACCGGACCTGGCCCGCAAGTTCCGGGACACCATCAGTGAGGTTGTCGGGAACCGTGACCTGGCCATTATTCGTTACGCTATTTCAGTTGACGGGGAGGACCGCATCTTTGAGGGGCGGTTTGCCCCAATTGAAGTTTTCGGGGAACAACCAGCGGCCGTCATGGTGGTTTCCTATGATCTGACCGATAACCAACTGGCCCGACAGGACCTGCAGAAGCGGGACCTCCTCCTGAAGGCGCTGACCGAGGCAGAGGGTATCCTGCTCCGGGAGAACCTCTACAACCGTGGCGTGCGGCGGGCCATCGAGTGTATTGGAAAGGGAGTGGCCCTCGACATGGTCCAGGTGTACCGCATCCATCCTGATACCGGGGAGGGGCTGCGACTGGAATGCACGCATGAGTGGATGCGGGAGAATCCCCTCACGTTTGGCGCGCAGGCCGTTACTGCGGAAACGTTGAGTACCCTTTCCCCGCTCTGGAAGGAGATCTTCGAGAACAGCGAAGAGTGGGCCTTGCATTATTCCGAAGCGAACGAGGACATGCGGAATTTCCTCAACCTGCTTGGGATGCGCTCCATCACCATGGTAGGAATGAATCCCGCCGGTGGGGATCCCGGGTTTATCCTCTTTGGTAGCACGCTCGAGCGCTCGGGCAAGGACCGCCATGCCAATGCTGTCCTCCTCTCCATTGCCGAGAGCCTCCGGGCTTACACGGAGACCCAGCTCAACCAGGACGAGCTCAACCGGGCCAAGGAAGCCGCCATTGCTGCCGACCATGCCAAAAGCGAATTCCTGGCCATTATGAGCCATGAAATCCGCACGCCCATGAATGCCATTATCGGCTTCTCGGATCTGCTGCACCAGACAGAGATGACGGCGCAGCAAAAGGAGTATGTTGATATCATTCTCCGCAGCGGCAATGACCTGCTCGACCTCATCAACAACATTCTTGATTTCTCAAAGCTGGAATCCAACAGCATTGAGCTCGAGCGGACCCGCTTCAACATGGAGACGGCGATCATGGAAGCGCTCGAGATGGTCCTGTTCCGGGCCAAGGAAAAGGGCATCGACATGCACTACAATTGTGCCGCCGACGCCAAGACCATCTTCTGGGGGGACCCCTTGCGGCTGCGCCAGATTTTGCTCAACCTGCTCACCAATGCGGTCAAGTTCACCCATGAAGGCTCCGTCTCCCTTGATGTGGCAGTCCTTGAGAAGGACGATCCGTGGTACACGGTCGAGTTCAAGGTCGCCGATACCGGAATTGGCATTCCCGAGGAAAACCGGGGCGAGCTCTTCAAGGCCTTCCGCCAGATAGATACCTCAACCACGCGCGAATATGGGGGAACCGGACTGGGCCTGACCATTGTCCAACGACTGGTCGATAAGATGGGGGGCCGCGTCTCCATGGAGAGCAGCGTGGGCAAGGGCTCGGTGTTTAGTGTCGTGGTCCGCCTGCAGCGGGACACCACCGGTGAGGCCCACCAGTTGGCTTCGCGTCCCAAGACCAGACTCGATAAGTCCTTTGCCGAGGACTACCCATTGAAAATCCTCGTCGTGGAGGACGACCTGGTAAACACCCGCCTGATCTGCGAAATCCTCGAGCGGTTGGGTTACAGCGTCGAGGCAGTGAGCGATGGCTACAAGGCGCTCTCGGTATTGGCGGAGGGCCGGCACAACCTGGTCTTGATGGACATGCAAATGGCCCGTCTGGATGGTATCGAGACAACGGTGCGGATCCGTGCCGGCGAATGCGGCAGGAAAGCCCAGGACATCAACATCATCGCCTTGACGGCCCTCGCCCTTCAGGAAGAAAAGGACCGTATCATGGAGAGTGGGGTGGACTATTACCTCTCCAAACCAATTGGCCTGGCCGATTTGAAGCACATTCTCCGGGAGGTCTCCTCCAAGGTTTCCGGGAAGGCATGAAAAAGCCCCGGCTGATTCAACCGGGGCTGGTAAAGATAAACTGACTCTCGCCTTATGCTTCGGCGAAGACGTTGACACGACGCTTGGCCGCTTCCCACTTCACCTTGCCGTCCTTGAGGGCGAAAAGGGTGTGGTCCTTGCCAATCCCGACATTGTCACCTGGGTGGAAGCGGGTTCCGCGCTGGCGGATAAGGATCGTTCCCGCGGAAACGAGATGTCCGTCGTAACGCTTGACGCCCAGTCGCTTGCTGTTGCTGTCGCGTCCGTTCTTACTGGTTCCCTGACCTTTCTTGTGTGCCATGGCTTAAATTCCTTTGTGGTTAGGCGTTGATGGATTCGATCTTGATGACGGAAAGCTCCTGGCGATGGCCCCGCTTGTTGCGGTAGCCCTTGCGGCGCTTCTTCTTGAACACGGTCACTTTCTTGCCGCGCTTGTTTTCCAGGATTTTGGCCTGGACGGAGGCACCCTCCACCATGGGAGTTCCAAATTTCATGGATTCACCCTCGCCAACAGAGAGGACGGTGTCGATGGTTACAGAGTCCCCGCTGGCCGTGTCCTGGTACCGGTTGACGAAGAGAACGTCGCCTTCCTGGACGGTGAATTGCCTTCCTTGAGTTTTGATTGTCGCTTTCATCGGAAAAAAACGGGCAACTAAAGAGGGACCGCTCGCAAAAGCAAGCTATTTTATACAATGACCTCTTCACAACCCTATTCCATTGGAATTCTGTTGATTGGGGTGTGAAAAATGCCTCTCATGGGCGTCATGACAGAGCGGACTATCAACGCGGAGCGGGAAAAGGCCCTGATTGGGTTGCTGGATGACCCGTCCCCGGTGGTCCGGGAGGCCCTCACCGGCGAATTTACCCGCATGGGCCCGGATGGGGTGGCTCTCTTGCAGAAAGCGCTCGAGGAGACGACGGGTGAAGCCCGGAATCATGCCTCCTTCCTGTTGGAGAGCATTGCGCCTGCCGATCCGGCACAAATGCTGGTCAATTTCATCCGGGGCCTGCAGTACGACCTCGAGACCGGGTTTTACCTTATTAACAAGGTTTTATCGCCCAATCTGGAAATTGAGACCTTGCGGCGCCAACTGGACGAAATGGCCCGCCGTTGCCGGGAGATCCTTGTCGCCCCCAGTAGCGAGCAGGAGAAATGCAAGGTAATCAACCGGATCCTGTTTCATGAATTTGGGTTCCGCGGTGACCGGGAAGATTACGAAAACCCGCTCAACAGCTGCCTGGATGCCGTCATACGCCGTCGGCGCGGTCTGCCCATCACCCTTTCGGTGATGTACATTTTGGTCGCCCAGCGAATCGGAATGGATCTGGAGCCGATTGGGCTGCCGGGGCATTTCATGGTCGGCTGTTTCCACGGCGAAAGGCCTTTCTATGTCGATCCTTTCGATGGGGGTCGTTTTCACGACCTTGGCGGCATCCGTGAATTACTGGAGTCGCAGGACATCTCACCGGAGCTGTACCATGTCGTTCCGGTACCCGTGGGGGAGGTCCTTTGCCGGGCATGCCGCAACCTGGTGGGCCACTTTGAGGGCCGGGGCCAACATGACTGGGCCAACCGGTTTCGCGTTTTCGTACAGGAATTTGAGCAGACCCATCAGCGGGAAAGCCAGGCGTGACAGGAACCATGGAGGTGCATACGCTGGAGAGGCTTGAACTGGCTGCCCCACTGGGAAAACGGTTGGTCGTCCTCGGGGATCCGATTTCCCATTCCCTCAGCCCGGCCATGCATAATGCCGCCTTGGCGGAAATGGCCAGCGAATGGCCGGAATTGGCCGACTGGCGCTACGAGGCGGTGCACGTTCCGGCGGTGGACCTGCCCCAGGCATTACCTCTTCTGCACGAGGCCGGTGTTGCCGGGATCAACCTGACCATCCCGCACAAGGTGCAGGTGTTGGGAATCATCGAGGAAGTGGATGCCCTTTCGAGCCGCATGGGGGCGGTGAATACACTGGTCCGTACAGCGACCGGCTACCGGGGAACCAACACCGATGGATACGGCATCCTGAAGGCAATCGATGAATCCTTCCAGCGTACGCCAGAAGGGACGGATGTCTGGATTTTTGGTGCTGGAGGAGCCGCCCGGGGCATCATCGTGGCCTGCCTGGAGGCCGGAGCCGCAAGGGTGACTGTTCTTAACCGAAGCTCCGCCCGTCTGGAGGAACTTCAAGCGGTCCTTGCGTCAGGCAGTGTCCCCGGATTGGAGAAGGTCCGGTTTCATTCCCTTGTGGAAGCGCCGGTCGATGCCGGGGAGGGAGCCATATTGATTAATGCCACCTCCCTGGGGCTGAAAGAGTCCGATCCGAGTCCCGTTGCTGCCGCATATCTGAAACCGGGTTCGGTGGTCTATGACACGACCTATGGCTCTGCCAACCAATTGGCGGCTGATTGTCGCGAAGCGGGCATTGCCTATTCCGATGGAATTTCCATGCTTGTCTGGCAGGGTGTCCGCAGCCTTGAGATTTGGACCGGCAAGTCCGTTCCAGCCAAGGCCATGTGCCGTGCGGTGGATGCTGAATTAATTCGGAGAAAAGAACATGGATGAAGTCTTCCTGCTGAACCTTTACATCAATGTACTGGTCCTGGTCATCGGGGCCTGTGTCGGGAGTTTCCTCAACGTGGTTATTTACCGCTTGCCGGCAGGTGAATCCGTGGTGACTCCGCGATCCCATTGCCGCTGCGGTAAGCCGATAGCCTGGTATGACAACATCCCCGTGCTGAGCTGGTTCATCCTGCGTGGCCGCTGCCGCCATTGTGGCGAACGCTTCAGTATCCGGTATCCGCTGATTGAGGCCTTCACGGCCCTGGTCTTCCTGGGCCTCTGGCACGCCGGGGGATGGCCCGTGGGGCTGGTCTGGATCGTATTCGCCGGCATGATGATTCCTGCTGCCTTTATTGACCTCGACACGATGGAGATTCCCGACCGGTTTTCGATCGGAGGATTCATTGTCGGGATGGTCTTCAGCATCGCCGTACCAGCCATACACGGGGTGGAAAGTTCCGGGCTCTTTGTCATTGATGCCATCCAGGGGGCCACGGCCGGCTTGCTGGGCGCATTCGTCGGTTCCGGCTTGATTTTATGGGTGGCACTGGTCGCGGAGACAATCCTCAAGAAGGAGGCGATGGGCTTCGGCGATGTTAAGTTGATGGGGGCCATCGGTGCATTTTGTGGCTGGCAGGGTGCTGTCTTCGCCTTCTTTGGGGGAGCGGTCATCGGTTGCCTCTTGCTCCTTGTCTGCTGGCCGTTCATGAAAAAGCACTCCGAGGACGGTGAGGGAAACCGTATCCCATTTGGTCCCGCCCTGGCGGCCGGAGGCGTGCTCTACCTGTTGTACGCCAGTCCGTTTGTCGCGGCCTATTTCGAGACCATCCAGCAAGTCGTTGAATCCTTCTGAGATGTCCGGTCGGCTCACCATTGTCATTCTGATCGCGGCATTCCTTTTACCGGCTTTGTTGACGGCCGCTGAATTACGTTGGCCCTTGGAAGAGAATCCCATCGCCAAGGGACGTCCCTATACAAGC
This sequence comes from Puniceicoccaceae bacterium, assembly GCA_040830765.1. GTDB lineage: Bacteria > Verrucomicrobiota > Verrucomicrobiia > Opitutales > Oceanipulchritudinaceae > Oceanipulchritudo. The sequence continues at coordinate 47,572 of JBFOMH010000033.1, forward strand.
TATGTCCAGCCAACCGCCTCCGGAAAGGACGAGTCCGCCCTCTTTGGTTGCGTGCGCAATGATGGCCGCCGCTTTCATGAGGCGGTTGACATCGCACCGGTAAAGCCGCGGAGGAAGGGCGAGGCAACCGATCCCATCCTGGCCATTCATGACGGGATAGTAACGCACATCAGTAATGTCTCCGGTAACAGCAGCTACGGGAGATACGTCGTGCTCGAGCACCCGGGACTGAACCTCCAGGTCTACACCTTGTACTCCCACCTTTCGAAGGTAGAGCCCGGGCTGGCCCTGGGGCAAATGGTCAAGGCGGGTCAGCGCATCGGCACCATGGGCCGAAGCGCCGGGGGCTACACCATTCCCCGGTCCCGGTCCCATCTTCACCTGGAGATCGGCCTGCGGTTAAGTGACGATTTTAATGAATGGTACCGGCGCCAGGCCTACACCACGCCCAACAAGCATGGAAACTTCAATGGGATGAACCTCATTGGCTGGGATCCCGTTGACTACTATCAGGCATGGGAGGCTGGCCGGGCCGGTTCCCCACTGGAGTACCTGGAGCAACTGCAACCAGCCGTCATGGTGCATGTCCTGACCGATCAGAGACCGGACTTTGCGGTGCGGTATCCCGAACTCGTCCTGCCGGGTTGCTCCCCGGAAGAGCAGGCCGGTTGGGAGGTGCTCCTGAGCCCGTGGGGTCTTCCGCTCTCCCTCAAGCCACTGGCCAAAGGTGAGTTAAGAGGGGTTCGCGAGGCCGGGGACATCAGCGTGGTCGGTGTTGACCGGAAAGCACTGAATGCCTACGCCTGCCGCCGGATCATTGAGGAATCCAAAGGCAAGGTGAGCCTTGGCTCCGGCGGAGCCATGGTTCTTGAGATGCTCTTTATGCCGGATCCCCGCGGCTAGACATCCTGTCCTCCAACTCACCCGCCTTGGCGTCAATTTGCGGCCGCAGGGGGAGGAAAAGGATGCAGGAGAGTCCAATCATCACGAGGGCAATCCAGGCGGCCACGACCGGATGGGCAAACTGCACCACCGTGTACCCGATGAAAGGGGCCATGGCCATCCGCAGGCCGGTCATGAAACTGTGGACACTCATGTAGGAGGCTACCTTCTCCGGCGGGGCTATCTTAGTCACATAAAGGGCCCACAGGATGCCACCTCCCCCGAAGGCCGTTCCCAGGAGGGCACAGCCGATGGCCATGATGTAGAGGTTGGTGGTGAAAAAGAAGAAGGCGATGCTTCCCATGAAAACCAAATTGAGGATGATCCGCAGGGTGACGACATTGACGCGGTCGAACAGCACCCCCCAGACCTTGGTCGAGATAAGGCGGAACGTCAGGACTACAGAGATCATGAGTGTTCCAATCTGGGCATTGGTGGCGTTGATGCCATAGATCGGATTGGCAAGGTACTCGACGCGGATGGGGATCATCATGAGGTTGCCCATGCCCAGCAGCATCCAGGCGATGAGCATCATCCGGAAGAGGCGGTCGTCCCAGGCAACTTTCATGCTGGCCATGGGGGCGGGGGCATCGAGGGAGGTTCCCGGTTCCGAGGGAATCCGCCTGCTGGCGTAGGCACTCAGGAGGGCAGCTGCCAAACCGGCAATAAAGATGACCGGATAAAGGCTGACAGCATAGTCGAGAAGTTCACCACCAAGGTAGCCAAACCCGATGCCGGCAAAGCTGCTGATCATGAATGTAGTGGAAAGCCAACTACCTCGCTTGTTGGAAGGATAGTTGCTGGAGTAAATGTGTGTGGTCAGGGAGGTGGACTGGCTGGCCATGATCTGCGCCAGCGCCACGCAGGCGACGAAGATAAAAACGGAGTGGGCAAAAATCATCCCGACGACGGCCATCGCCACCACCAGCCAGAGCAGGGCAATGATGCTGGAAAGCGGGAGGGCGAGGCGGCTGGCCACGCTGAGGCCTATCGGTGAAAGGAGAAACCCGATGCCCAAACCGGCGGGGATAAACTGCTTGATGGATTCATCCGCCTGGAAGACGCGAATGGCCACCAGGAGCGCGAAGACGCGCCAGCACGTTTCGACAATTCCCTGGCCCGCTCCCCGCCAGCGGTCCCAGCGGTAAGTGGTGCTGGCAATTTCCCCCGCTGTCAGCTTTTGCTCCATTCAAGCATCCGCTCAATGGGGACCGCGGCCTTGCGGCGCAATTCCTCGTCCATTTGTATCTCCGGCCTGAGGTCGCGCAGGGCGTCGCGCACCTTCTCCAGGGTATTCATCTTCATGAAGCGGCAATCGTTGCAGGCACAGTTCTCAGTCGGACCGGCAATGAAGGTCTTGTGGGGATTCTCCTTTTGCAGCCGGTGAATCATGCCGGACTCAGTGACCACGATGATTCGCTCCGCGGGGGTGTTCTTGCAGAAGCTGACCATTTTTTCGGTACTGCATACCTCGTCCGCCATGTCACGGACGGCTTCCGTGCATTCAGGATGTGCCACCACCGGGGCATCAGGAAACTGGCGGCGAACCTTCTCCAGGGCGTGGGCGGTGAAGAGCACATGGGCGTAGCAGCTGCCCGGCCACAGTTGCATCGGGCGATTGGTCTGGCGGGCTACCCATGAGCCGAGGTTCTGGTCCGGAACAAAGAGGATATCCCGGTCAGCCGGCACCTTTTCAATCATCCTGACCGCATTGCCGCTCGTGCAAATCAAGTCACTGAGGGCCTTTACCGCAGCCGAGCAATTGATGTAGGCAACGGTATAGACGCCCGGGTTGGCTTCCTGCCAGGCGGCCAGCTTGTCAGCCGGGCAAGAATCGGAGAGGGAACAGCCGGCATCCTCATCGGGAAGAAGGACAGTTTTCTCCGGGTTCACGATCTTGGCGGTTTCCGCCATGAAATGAACCCCGCAGAAAAGGATCACATCCGCTTCCGTTTCCCTGGCGGCATAGGCCAGTCCCAGTGAGTCGCCCAGATAATCGGCCACCCGCTGGATGGGCTCTATCTGGTAATTGTGGGCAAGGATGACGGCGTTGCGTTCCTTCTTGAGGGCAATGATCTCCTCCTGGAGCGCGCTTAGCGGTTCCTCCCCGCTTAACGGGGGATAAACTTTCGGTTCAAAATCGAGTAATTCGACAGCCATGGCTTATTGGGGGATAAAGGTTGAGCCGGAGTCAGGATTCCTTGACCTGGAACTCGGACAGCAGGGCACTGAAGGAAGGATTTTCGTGCAGGCTGGTCAGGTCAGGATCGTCCATCAACCACTCGAAATCATTATAACCCTGTTCAAGGGCGATACGCAAGGCAGCGAGGGCATCATTTGCCCGGTTCTTCAGGGCAAGGCTGCAGGCAAGGTTGTAATGGCTGATGGCGTTGTCCGGATCCAGTTCGACAATCTTTCGATCGAGCTCAAGGCCTTCGTCGATGCGCCCAACCTTTGTGTAGAGCCCGGCTAGCATCTCCATCACCACCAAGTCGTGGGGTGCCCTGCGGAGAATGCTGCGGCAGAAATCAATTTCAAATTCAAGGTCGCTGTCCATGTTCACTTTGATGGGCTCTCGCTTTTATTCTTATCCTTGCGGATTGGGCGAGCCTGGACCTGGAGGCGCTGGCTGATGGGCTCGAGTCCGACCTTTTCAGCGATCGAACGGGCATACCATTCAAGGAACGGGGCATCGATTTCATAGATCTTGTCCGATTCCACATCGACCACCTGGGCCTGGTCGATTTGCTTGCCATGGCTGGCGAGGTAGAACTTGTAGTCCTTGCCAACGTCGATTTCACGGACCAGTTCACTCTCGGTGAGAATGGGAAGGGTCCGGTAAATGGTGGCGCGGGAGACGGAGCGATCAATGGCCCGGGCGTGTTCCAGCAGCTCCTCGGCGGTAAAGTGTTCCTCAAGATTGAAGGCTGCCTCAAAGATGGCCAGACGCTGGGAGGTGACGCGCAGGCCTTTCTGGCCCAGGTAGGCCTTGAAGGTTTCCCGTGCGGATTCGAGATCGGCCGCAATCTCGCCTTGTTGCGCTTGCCAGGGGAGGTCCATGTGCTCCCATTGGGTGCTTTTGAGACAATTATCGCAAGAAGAAAAACCGCCCCCTGAGGCCTAAATATACAACAGGTGGATGGTCGACGATTCGGTGGACCATTCCATGGCCAGTTCATCGATAAACCGGGTCGCCTCAAGGTAGGCCGCTTCCCTGGCCTTGGTGCGGTAACGGGCGGCGGGGAAGAGCGCCCGCCGCAGCCCGCGGACAAGGAGAAAAATGTGATCCGTGCCCGCATGGGGCTTCAGATGGGCGATGATTTCCTGCCGCGCGAAGAGGGGATCCCAGGTCCGGTTGGAGAGGTCGATGGAGATGAAGGCATGGGACGAGGGGAGGGTCCCCGGCGTCTGCTGGCGCAAATCTTCAGCGATGCTGCTGAATTTCTCGAAGGTGTCCTCGGCGGGTTCCTGGCGCAGGGAAAGCTCAATGGAGTCCTTCAGCTGTTTGAGAAGGAACATATCCTCGCCCGCCCAATCGGGGAACAGGGCCTGCAGACAGTGCAGGCGGGCCATGTCCTCGCTCCAGTGGTGCTCAGGGCTGCTTTTGCAGTCCATCGATTTCCTTGGCGAGTTCATCAATATCCCGAAACTGCTTGTAGACGCTGGCAAAACGGACGTAGGCGATCTGATCGATGGCCTTGAGGCGGGCCATGACCCGTTCACCGATGGCCCGGGAGGGTATTTCCGTGTCAAACTCGTTCTCGAGGTCGGTCAGGACATCGGCGATGAGCATTTCCACCTGTTCGCCGTCGACCGGCCGTTTCTCAATCGCCCGTTGGATGCCGGCCACCAGCTTGCCGCGGTCGAAGGGTTCCCGTCGACCGTCATTCTTGATGACGAAGAGGTCCTCGCTGATGATTTCCTCGGTAGTCGAGAAGCGGTATTCGCAATTCTGGCAGGCGCGCCGCCGGCGGATGGAGAGTCCGCTGGAGGAAACACGGGAATCGATGACCCGGGTATCTTTCGTTCCGCATTTAGGGCATTGCATCGTAAAAAGGGGTTATCGAGGGGTTATGGCGTTCCTGATCTTGAAGGTCAACCACTTAGGTTTATTCCATACTGAACTGTCGCAGGGCCTCATAGGCGGCAATTCCGACCGATGTGGAGAGGTTGAGGGAGCGCAGGGGCTGTTCATTGAAGCGGGGGAGGGTGATGCGATGGTCCTCTCCGATCTCCTGATGCAGCCAGTCCGGACAACCATGGCCCTCGTTTCCAAAGAGAAGGGCGTCTCCCGGGCGAAATTGGACGGACCAATAGGAATTGGCGGCATGGGTGGTGAAGAGCCAGATGCGCTCGGGGAATCCATCTGACGCCTTGAAGGCTTCCCATGAGGCATGGGAGGTGACGTCCAGGTGCTGCCAGTAATCCATGCCGCTGCGCCGAAGGTAGCGGTCATCGAGGGAAAAGCCCAGCGGCTCGATCAGGTGCAGCCGGGCGCCGGTAAAGGCGCAGAGCCTGCCGATGTTGCCCGTATTCTGGGGAATCTCCGGTTCAAAGAGGATGATACTGAGCGGCTGGGCCATGCCTAGAGGTGATGCTTGACGGTCCGTTGGGTCTCCCGGATATCGACCGCCTTCTTCAGGTCCTCGCGCTTGTCATATTGTTTTTTGCCCCGGCAGAGGGCGACTTCCACTTTCCCAAGGCCCTTCGTGAAGTAAATCCTCAGGGGAATGATGGCCCGGCCCCCGCTCTGGACAGCCTGCTCCCACTTGCGGATTTCCCGCTTGTTGAGGAGAAGCTTGCGCGGCCGGTAGGGATTGTGGTTAGAGGTGGTCCCAAACGCGTACTCCGCGACGTGGGCGTGATAGAGGATGGGCGTGCCCTTGTCGATGCGGACGAAACTCTCGTTGATCTGGGCCATGCCCTGGCGGATCGACTTGACCTCGGTTCCCTTGAGGACAATTCCAGCCTCCAGGGTTTCATCGATGAAGAAATCCCGCCGGGCACGCGAATTGCGCACCTCGCTGAAGCGCTCCTTGTCTTTTTTGGGGCTCAGGCCTCTTCCTTCTCAGGGTCAAACAGTTCGTAGGTGATCTTCCCCTCGATGATTTCCCGCAGGGCGGTGTCTTCAGGGGAGAGCCGCTCCAGTGATTCCACCAGCGGGCGCTGGCCGTACTTCAACTGCTTGACGCGGCGGGAAACCACGTTGATGAGGATGTTCGGATCCGGAATAACTTTCTGGGCTGCTTTGATATATTCGTCTCTCACAATCAGGGACTCCTTTTACTGGCGAAATCGTCTAATGAAACGAGCCAAGGTGGTGGTCCGCCATTGGCTTGGCAAGGAAAATGTTGGCTTTGTAAAGAGTGGCCAGCAGGCCTGCCTAGTAGACCGAAACCGGGATTTCCACAGGAGCGAATCCGGGAACCGTCAGGACGAGGACCCCGTTGCCGGGTTCGCCGCCGGTAATGTTGACGTTTACGGAGCGGGCTCCTTCCGGGATGATGATTTCCGGCATGATGACGGAATCCGGGATATCGGTTTGGGCCTCAACATAGAGCCCACCGAGGGGTGCCGGGTTACCGGTTTCAATAATGACAAAATCGGTCGCTCCACTGGTCAGCTCGATATAGTCCGGCTGTACGCTCATGGCAGCCTCGTCGATGCGGAAGTTGCCGGCGGGCAGGTCACCGCCACCGGTGCGGACGACAACGCGGTAGGCGCGGCCGGCTGAAAGGGCTGGAACCGTAAACTCGATGGAATTGGGGGAGTGAATGGTGGTGGCTGCCTCAACGCCGCCGACCACAACAACATCCTGGGAGGAGAATCCGCTGCCAACTATGGGAATGCGGGAACCTGCCGGACCCCGGTCATTGACCAACTGGATGGGGTAGCGGTTGATGAGCCGGGCATGGAAAACCTTTTCCTCTTCCTGGGTGCTGTAGCGGACCGCTGTCTTGGTACCTTGGGCAGTGCCGTAATCCCAGTAAATGGTATAGTAGTAACGGGCCTCCTTGATACCGGCCGGCATTTTGTAATCGTAGGTAAAGGTCAGGTCCTCTGTCGCGCTGCGGACCATTGGGAAGGTCTCGTTGTTAATCGTGATCTCCGCACGCTCACTACCCTTAATTCGGTTGCCCTTGGGGATTTCAGCCGAGAAGCTGAAGGTATAAATACCCGACGGATTCTCCGGAATGCGTTCCGGAGTGAAATCCTGGAACACCGTGTTACAGCCTCCGAGGAGGAAGAGGAGGGCCGTCAGGAAAAGGGAATTGCGTATTGCTTTGATCTTCATGAGAGGAAATTGAGTAAATTAGCGGGACAATTGAATAAACTGCAAGAAAAAGCCGAATCACTGGAACTGGGCATTTATGTGCATGTGCCGTTTTGTGCCCGGTCGTGTGATTTTTGTCACTTTTACCAGGAGCCGCCGCAGCGCGCTGAGCTGGAGCGCTACCTTGATGGCATGGATGCCGCATTCGAGCGGGACGCCTTGCCACGCCTTGCCACGACGGCCTTCTGGGGAGGTGGCACGCCGGGACTGCTGACGACATCCGATCTCGAACGTCTTGGACAGGCCATGCTCCGTGCCAACGGAGGTGTCGCACCATCGGAGTGGAGCGTGGAAATGGCCCCGGCCACCGTCAAGCGGGACAAAATCCGCGTCCTGCGTGACCTCGGAGTGAACCGGATCTCAATGGGGGTACAGAGCTTCGATGGACAACTGCTGGAAGAGCTGGGCCGCATCCACTCGCTGGAGCAGGTGCGCCGGTCCATCGACCTGCTGCACGAGGAAGGCTTTGCGAACTTCAACCTCGACCTCATCTTTGCCATTCCCGGGCAAAGCCATGACCAGTGGCGGTCCGACTTGCAGGCAGCCATCGCGGCCCGTCCGGCGCACATCTCCACCTATTGCCTGACCTTTGAGGAAGACACCGCCCTCTGGTTGCGCCTGCAAAAAGGCCAGGTCAGCAAGACCAGTCCGGAGGAGGAGGCCCGCTATTTTGAAATTGCCCGGGAGGTGCTGGGGGAGGCCGGTTATGCCCAGTATGAGGTCTCCAACTTTGCCCAGCCAGGGCGTTTGTGCCGCCACAACCTCCATACCTGGCGGATGCAGGAATGGGTTGGCTACGGCCCCTCCGCTTCGAGCCAGTTCGGGTTGCGGCGCTGGACCGAGCCGCATTCACTCGAGGAGTGGCTGGCCGGTTTGCAGGTTGGCGATCGGAAACTGGCTGAGGATGTCCCATTGGACGATGACATGTTGGCGGAGGATTTCCTCGTCTTTGGCCTGCGGATGAACGATGGGGTGGATCTGAGCGAGTGGAAACATCGCTTTCCCGGTGCCAACCTGACCGGTTGGCCGACATTCCTCGATCAGTTGCTGCAGGAAGGCCTGGCCGAACAGGTGGGCTCAATCCTGCGACTCACGGACTCCGGCAGGTTGGTCGCCGACCGGATCGGGGAGGAGATTCTCAGTCTTCCCCAAAGGTAAGGGCGCCCTCGATGCAGTCGTTGAGGCCCGGGCCGCCGCGGAAGTTGCCGCGCAAATGGAGGCCAGGGAAGGCCTTCTCGACGGCCTCCAGGGACTCGAGGAAAAAGGCATGGCCGACATCATACTGGGGAATTGCCCGGGGCCAGAAGGTATGACTGGTGAATTCCGGGTCGCCGTGCAGTCCGAGGAGCGGCTTCAGGTCCTTGACGGTGGCCTCGACCAGGGCATCAGTGGCCAATTCCCCGTTTTCCGGTTGCTGGACACCCCCAATAAAGCACATCAGGGAGACCTTCCCTTCGGGGGCCCGTCCCGGGAAGAGGGTTGTTGAGAAAATGGCCCCGAGGGTGAAGCGTTCCTCCTTGCGCGGGCAGAGGACACCAAATCCATCCAATGGATGGTCCACCTGGCTGCGGTCAAATCCAAGGACCAGGGTCGACAAGGGTGGATGGGCCGGAATGTCGATCCCGCCCAGGGCCGTCTTGAGGTCATCCGAAAAGGGCAATTCAGCATAGCTGTCCAAGGGAGTGGTCAAGACCACCTCGCTGGCTTCCAGGTGGAGCGGCTGTCCGTTGCCCGTCGCCGCAACCTCCCATGTGCCGCTGTTGCGCCCGATGGAAGTGATGGAGGTACCAGTGGAGACGCTCATGCCGTCGCCGGAGGCCAGCGCCTGGACGAGTTCCTGCAATCCCTCCCGGAAGGAAATCATACGGCTCTTGAAGGGGACAATGCCCTGTTTCTTGCGTTCCCGTTTCAACTTGATGGCCCCGCCGATGAGGGAACCGTAGTTCTGTTCCAGGTTCCAGACCTTGGGGAAGGCGTGGCGGATGGAAAGGGCGTCAGGATTGCCGGCATAGATGCCCGAGACAAGGGCCGAGATGCCATACTCAAGGAAGGCGGGGCCCATGCGGCGACTGACAAACGAGGTGACGGATTCATCCTCCATCGCGGAGCGCTTAATGAAGGGTTCCGCGAGAAGCCTGAACTTCTCACCAATGCTGTAGAGGGGAGTGGTCACCCCGCCCATCGGCGACTGGGGAAGGGCTACGATTTTCCCGCCCTTGACGAGAAAGCGCTTGTTGGAGATTTCGTTGGCATCGACCCGGGAGCCGTTCAAGCCCAGCTCGCCGATGAAGTTCCAGACCTTCTCCGACTTGACAAGGAAGGAATTGGGCCCGGCTTCGCAGAGGTAGCCGTCCTTGTTCTCCGTCTTCACGGCACCCCCAAGGCGGTTGCTCTTTTCCAGCAGATGGACGCGTTTCCCCTTGCGTCCGAGGGCGTTGGCAATGGCGAGTCCCGAAATGCCACCTCCGATGACAATTGTATCCACTTTCTGGGTTGCTTGCTCGGAAGTTTGGGATGGGTCGTCCATGGTGGTCTCCTCAGATGGTCTTGGCGTGACGCTTGGGTCCCGCCTGCAGGTATTCGTCGAAAGGCATGGCAATGTTGCGCAAAAGCAGTCGTCCGGCGCTGGTTACGAGGAACCCACCGTCATTGAACTCAACAAGGCCGTCGCGTGCCGGTTCCTCAAGGGCGGCAATACCGGAGGCGAAGTGCTCCTCAAAGTTGATTCCGTAAGTGTCGTTGAATTTCTGATACTGGACATCGCCGGAACACATGATGGCCATGATGACATCCCGGCGCAACTTGTCTTCCTCGGTCATCCGGTAACCCTTGTGGGCGGGCAGCTCATTGGCCTCGATGCTGGCATGCCACTCATCGAGTTCCTTCCGGTTCTGCCGGTAGCAGTGGCCGTTCTGGGAAATAGAGGACATCCCGAAGCCACACAACTCGGAACCGGCCATGGTCGTGTAGCCCTGGAAGTTGCGGTGCAGTCCGCCTTCCTTGAGAGCCTTGGACAACTCATCATCTTCCTTGGCGAAGTGGTCCATGCCGATGTAGACGTAGCCGTTGCTGGTCAGGGTCTCGATGGTTTCGAGAAGCATGGCAAATTTCACCTCCGGGTCCGGCAGGGTGGAGCGCTCAAGGATCTTCTGGGCCGGGGCCACCCACGGGACGTGGGCATAGCTGAATACCGCCAGCCGGTCCGGTTCATAGGAAAGGACCGTCTCCAGGGTCTGCTGGAAGGACTCCACCGTCTGGTAGGGGAGCCCGTAGATGAGGTCGACATTGACCGACTCGATACCCGCCTCTCGGACCACCGGGAGCCACTGCGGGTTCTTTTTGTCCGGCTGGGTGGGGGGGCGGGCCTTCTCCCCCCTGGGGGGCGCACCCTGGACGCCTACGGGGGGCGGGTGGAAACCGGGTTTGGGGCGGTCCTTCC
>JBFOMH010000034.1:0-39706 GCA_040830765.1 Puniceicoccaceae bacterium
GTCAGCATACAGCTCGCAGCTGATCCCCTCGATGCCGGTTTTCCAGACACCATCGCCTGCTTCGGTCCACTCGGTCAGCTGCTGCCCGCCGTAAAGGTTCACCCTGGCTCCCTCGGTGGCGCGGATTGTCAGGCTGTGCTTGCCGGTTATCCGGATGGGTTGCTGGAGGAAGTAATCCCCTCCCTGCAATTCGAGAATAGCTCCATCGACGGCTGCTTCCAGTTGCTGGTGGAGGGTGTCGGGGCCGACGGAAATGACAGGGGTGAGGCTCATGACTTGGGTCTTGGATTGAGAGGCAGTTTTAGTCGTTGTGGGGAGGTATTTGGGATTAAGGCCCTTTTGAGCAACCGATTTCAATAGGCATCAAATGATTAAATTCGGGGAGCCGTATGGATCTTGGTTGTGCCATCAGGTTGTTCCTTGAACTGCTGATTATCCGCGATTCTTCTAGCTAGGATAATCTGTTTCCAGAGCGGGAGTACAGCCGAATATACAGCCCGCCCAAGGCAACATGAACCGCTAGTTACGATGAACCTTTATTCCTTCGATGACCCCCGGCGGGCGATTCACATCCACACACCGACCCCTCCGCAGCCGTGGATCAACTACTTGTCCAATGGCCGTGTGCACGCCTTTGTCTCGCAGGCCGGCGGTGGCCTCTTCTGGCACAAGAGCGCGGTCTCGGGGAGGATCACCCGCTACCGGATGCATCACTTGCCGTTGGATACCCCCGGCTTTTATGTCTACATCCGGATGCCGGATGGTTCGGTCTGGTCCCCGTCCTTCCGGCCGGCTGAAGCGGAATTGGACGGATTCTCTTGCACCCATCAGCCGGGGGTCACTACATTCAACGCTGAGAAATCGGGAATCCAGGCAAAGCTGGAGATGTTCATCTGCCCGGACCATGACATCATGGTGTGGAACCTTTCTCTTGATTCGGACCTCCCCGAGGCCATCGATGTTGATGTTTTCGCCTACATGGAGTTCAGCCTGCAGGACTGGAAGTGTGAAGAGAACTTCGGCTACTATCGCACCCACCAGGTCATCACCAGATTTGACGAGGAGGAGCAGGCCCTCCTGATGATCCGGCGCCTCAACCATCCCCCATTGGTCTATATGGCTTCGAACGTATCCTTGGAGAGCTGGGACGGCGAACGGGAGGCCTTTCTGGGTCATTATCGGACCGAGTTCAACCCGGCTGCGGTGGAAAAAGGGCGCTGCTCGGGCAAGGAATTGCCAACGGGGCATCCCTGTGGCGCCCTGCACCCCCGCCTCAGTCTTAAGCCGGGCGAGAGTGCTAATGTCTCCTTTTTCGCGGGGGTGGCTGAAATCCTCGACAAGGATTTTGAAAAGGCGAAGGCAACCATGCGGCAGTCGCTTTCCTCCCTCAGAAAAACTGGAGGCGTTCAGGAACAAAAGCAGAAACTGAACGAATGGTGGGAGAGGCATTTCGATGCCTTCCAATGCTCCATTCCCCATGAATCGGCCCAGCGTCAGATCAATACCTGGAGCGCGGTCAACACGGTTCACACAGGCCGCTACTCGCGCGCGGTCAGCAGGCTGGCTCCGGGATCCCGCGGGGTCGGATTCCGCGATACCTGCCAAGACATGCTGTCCATCGCCTACCGGCAGCCGGACTGGGCGGCGGAGGTCTTCTCGTTCCTGCTCAGCCAGCAATTCAGGGACGGGCACACGGTCCACTTCTGTTATCCGGATGATCCGGAAGGACCTTACCTCAGTACCCGTAGTGACAATCACTTGTGGCTGCCACTGCTGGCCTATGCCATCGTGGCTGAGACGGGGGATGTCAGCCTGCTCGACCGCAAGGTGGCCTGGTATGATGACAGCACGGAAGCCACGGTCTGGGAGCACCTGCTGGCGTCCATCTGTTTTGCCATGGACAACCGGGGCTCGCACGGCCTGCCCTTGCTCTTTGGCAGTGATTGGAATGACAGCATTGCCGAGATGTACCATACCAAGGAGGGGAGGGCCGAGTCGATCTTCGCCGCCCAGCAGGCCGTTGTGGCGATTAACCGGATGATTCCACTGGCAGAAGCGCTTGGTGATAACGAGAGCCTTAACTGGCTGGAAGAAAGCCACCGTACCCTTACCGCCGCCATCCTTGAGTCTGCCTGGGATGGGGAGTGGTGGCGAAGGGGCTACGATGACAACGGGCATCCCATGGGCAGCTCGGCAAGCGAGGTCGGCAAGTTGTTTCTCAATACACAAAGCTGGGCCGTGCTTTCGGGGATCGGCACGCTCGAGCAGCGGCAAATAGGCATGGATGCGGTGGAGGAAAACCTCCTCACCGATGTCGGCTTGAAGGCGTGCCACCCGGGATTCATCCCCTGGCCGGAAGATCCGGATTCCCATTGTGGCAGCTCCCGCGGTACCAACGAGAACGGGGCCATCTTCTGCCATGCCAACACCTGGGCTATCATTGCCGAGGCCCTTCTCGGCAACGCGGACCGGGCATGGAAGTACTTTACCCAGTTGATACCCGCCGAGGTCGCCAAGACAGTTGGTATCGAGCGCTATGCCGCCGAGCCCTACGCCTGGGTGAGCCAGATCATCGGGCCGGAAAATGACCGTTACGGATGGGCCAACGTCGAGCACGTGACGGGTACCGCCACCTGGATGGATGTGGCCGCGACACAGTACCTTCTCGGCGTCCGGGCGGAGCTGGATGGGCTTCGGATCGACCCCTGTGTGCCGGCTGACTTCAAGAAGTTCAGTATCACCCGGAGCTTCCGGGACTGCACGGTTGTGATCGATATCGAGCATCGCTCAGGACAGGGCAGGGGAGTCCAGTCGCTGACGCTGGACGGCAAGCCAGTCTCCCTTGAGAAAGGCCCGGTCATTCCGGCGTCCTTGCTCGCCGGCAAGGCGCGCGTGCAGGTCCAGGTTTTGATGTAAGCTGTTCTACTTGCTTTCGATTCACGCTCCCGAATTAAAAGGTGCCAGACCCCGGTTTCCAGGGTTGTCCTGCTTGAACCGTCGCCAAGACTGCGGTAATGCCTAATACCCCAAACTTGGTCTTATTCCTGGTCACGATTCTGGTGACCACGGCGGATGCCTCGGTGCTCTTGGATGCCCACGATTTTGAAGATCCCTTTGTCAGCTTGCCTGCCGGGAGCATTGGAACCGGCAAGCTCCCGGAAGGCTGGCTGGAAGCAACAACCGGTGATGCGACGGAGGTTGTATATGGAGAGTTGACAGTGGCTCCCAACGCCGGTGCCCAGTCGCTTCTCGCTGAGGTATCGTCTGTTGCGGGGGGCGCGGCCCGTCTTGTCAGCCCATCGTTCACTGTCAGTGGATATGACGTAGTCCGGCTGGAATTGGCACTGCGCAGTCCCACCTCCAGCTTCGTCGACATTAAGTTGGTGGACGCCGCAGACCCGACGATTATCCTCTGGTCAAAGTCCTTTCAGACGTATCCCGAATGGAGGGAATCCGCTTCCTTGATCGCCGTTACCGGGCCGATGGATGATGTGAGCCTCGTTCTTGAGATACCCGTGACAGGCCGGGTCGAGACGGATGACTGGAAGATGGAAGGCCTGATGTACGAAGAGCTAGAGCAGGAGAGGGCTTTTGAGGACAACCTCCTTCCAAGCAGCGTGTTCCCGCTGGGCGTGGTTGCTCCCTACATTCAGGGAGGCAACTACCGCCCGGACAGCGCCATTGTCAGCGATCCCACAGAGCCGGGTCCGTCGGGCCTTCCCTCGCTCAAAATGACCAGTTTCCCCACCGAATGGCTTGCCCGGACCGTCCGGCTGACGGCCCCTTTTCAAGGACGACCGCTGCAGGAGCACACATTCAGCGTGTGGGTTAAAGGATCTCCAGATGCCAGAGGCCAAAGGGTCATCCTGGAACTGGGCTACCACGGCGATTACCTGATCGTTCCCTTTCGGATCACGAGTGACTGGCAGCGCTACAGCATAACACAAGAACTCCCCTTCAGCTCGACTGGCGTGCACCTGGCCCGGGTCAAGTCGGACTCGTTGTACCCCGTGTGGGTGGATGGACTGCGTGTCGTGGAATCCTCAACCGATACGGACTACCGGCCCAGCGGGCCACTTGAAGTGAACCTGAAGCCAACCGCCGAATTTGACCTTTTCTTCAAGGGAGAGCCCCTGGAAGTTGAGTTTGCGCTTGTCGGCGACAGGGCAACAGCCCACGAGATGGAAGTGTGTTTGAAGTTGCCCGATCGCAGCCTTTATTTGCTGGATTCGGTTCCCGTCGAGAATTCGCCCGGTGAAGTCTTGAAAGTGAATTGGATCGCCCCGGAAAGCGATTATGACCAGCTCGGGACATTCCTTCTCCAGATGCGGGTGCTGGATGAATTGGGAATTCCGCTGTCGAACTGGTCAGAAACACTTGTTCACCGCATACAAAGACCGCATTACGAAAACGAATTCGCGACGGACTCGCCGTTCGGCCTGCACATATTCGCGACGGATCGGGAAGCACGCCGGGCCAAGAAACTCGGCTTCAACTGGGTCCGTTCACACTATCACTTTTCCTGGTCGTGGATTCAGCCTCAAGAAGGGGGCCCTTTCAATTGGGCCAACACAGACACGTGGACGGCTGCCATGAAAGACGCGAAACTGCAGCTCCTTGCCTTCTTCGGCTCGGCGCCTTTGTGGGCATCTGAGGCCAGCGATGGATGGAGCGGCGGCAACACCCCCTGGTACCGGTTTACCGCCCCGCCCCGGAACGAGACAGCAACCCTGGATGCTTTTGAGGATTACGTCTTCCAAATCCTTAACCGGTACGGGGATGACATCGATGCCCTGGAGATCTGGAACGAGCCTTTCCTGCCAGCCTTTTTCCCGGTGGACGTGGTAAACGGCGTTCCCGTCCGTGGCCCGGCGGAGCTTCTCAACAAGATGGCCCAACGGGTCCGTGACGTGGCGGACAGGATTGGCTACACCAAGCCGATCGCATGGCAAGTGGGCGGGAACTACGGTGCAGATGAACTCGCTTTCGATATGGAGAACATCGCGCTTGGGACCCACGAGCTGGCGGACATGTACACGATGCACCGTTATTACCCTGTGGAAATTGGCCTGCCCGGGGATCTCGTCGAGAATGATTTCAACCTGATCCGTCAGAACTATCCGCAAGCGACCCAGACAAAGCCGCTCTGGCTCAGCGAGGGAAGCTCCATGACCAGTGAAACCTTCAATCTGTTCGAATACCTCCCGCCCTGGAAACCGGCGAGTTCCATTGAGCAGCAGAACCGGAAATTCATCCTTTATCATCTGGGCTACCTAGCGGCCGGCTATGAAAAGCTCTTCCCCTATGCCTTCTTTGAGCAGGATGGATGGAAGGCGAACTATAACTTCATGCATCTGGATGGGCGCCTCTCGCACATTGCCTCCGTGTTTTCCAACCTGAGCTACCAGTTGGAAGGGCGGGACTTTATCCAGCATTCCTATCCGGAATACGGGGCGACGGCTTGGGAATTCGCCGCACGCGAGGAAAACGGGTCATCCCTTGCCGTGGTCATGAACCCGGCCAAACGAACGATCCTGATGGAAAAACCGGCCGGGATGGAGATTCTGGATGTTTATGGGAATCCTTTATCCATCCCCTCCTTTCTCGATTCCGCGTTTTTCTACTTGCAGGCTGATGACTTGACCAACGCCTGGCCCTTGC
Source organism: Puniceicoccaceae bacterium (assembly GCA_040830765.1). GTDB lineage: Bacteria > Verrucomicrobiota > Verrucomicrobiia > Opitutales > Oceanipulchritudinaceae > Oceanipulchritudo. The sequence continues at coordinate 5,662 of JBFOMH010000034.1, forward strand.
TGGCCGACAAGCTGGTCCAGTCGGACTCCCGGAGCCCCTTTGTCGGTTTCCCGGACGAAGGGGATTCATGGCGTCAAACCTACATGGGCCGGTTGAACGATTACTGGTGGCCCTTCCTGATCCACGAGGATATGGGTACCCTTTACACCATTCCCACCACGCGTACCCGGGCCCGAACGTTTTACCTGTACGATTATCAACTGGAGAGCTGGATCTATACAGGGGCCGAAATTTACCCATGGGTCTATCACCTCGGTCTCAAGGCCTGGTATTACCAGATTCCCGTTTCCACTCTATCCCAACGCTGGCTGTGGCTCATACTGGACGGGCAAGGCAGTTGGGTGACCACAGATGACATTTAGAATTACCAAAGTTATGAGACTATCCCAAATATTCCTTATTGCCTGCGTACTGTTGCCATCCGGGGCACAGGCCCTTGTTGAGCTGTATTCCCAGGACTTCGAAGACGCCTTCGTCGATCTTCCACCAAGCAGCATTGGCACGGGCAAGCTTCCCGCCGGTTGGGTGGATGCCACTGCCGCCACAACAGAGGTGGACTATGGAGAGTTGACGGTGGCTCCCAACGGGGGACTCCAGTCCCTTCTTATCGACGTATCATCGGTTGCGGGGGGGGCGGCGAGGCTTTCCAGTCCATCCTTCAGTGTAAGCGGGCATGAAGTTGTCCGGTTGAATTTGGCCTTGCGCAGTCCTGCGTCCGGTTTTGTCAACATTCTGCTGGTGGACAGTGCAGACCCATCGGTGGTTTACTGGTCCAAGTCCATCCAGATGAGCCCGGAGTGGAGGATGTTCTCATCCCTGATCGCGGTCACCGGGCCAATGGATGCGGTGAGTTTCATCCTTGAGACGCCTGCAATGGGTCGGGTTGAGACGGATGACTGGACGATCGAGGGCCTGATGTTTGAGGAACTTGAACAAGAGCGATCCTTCGATGAAAACCTGCTTCCCGGAAGCGTCTTTCCGTTAGGGGTGGTGGCTCCCTACAATGCCGGGGGAAATTACCGGCCCGACGATGCCGTTGCCAGCGATCCAGCCGAGCCGGGACCCTCGGGGCTTCCGTCGCTGCGGATGACCAGTTTTCCGACAGAATTCTTTAGCCGGACCGTGCGTTTAACGGTGCCTTTCCAGGGGCGTCCCCTGCGGGAACATACCTTCAGTGTGTGGCTTAAGGGCTCTCCGGGTGCGTCGAATCAAACGGTGACGCTTGAGCTCGGCTACGACGGTGATTTCCAGAGGGTGCCCGTCCAACTCTCTCGTGACTGGCAGCGCTACAGCGTCACGTACACACTTCCCTTCAGTACGACGGGGGTGCATCTGGCCCGGCTCAAGTCGAGCTCGGAATTTCCCTTCTGGGTGGATGGGCTGCGGGTTGTTGAGTCGGCCACGGATACGGACTACCTGCCCGGCGGGCCAATTGAGGTTTCGCTGAGGCCAACCGCCGAATACGACGTCTGTTTCAAGGGGGAGCCCCTGGAAGCCGAGATGGCGCTGGTCGGGGAGCGGGAGACTGCCTATGAAGTGGAGGTACGGGTGAAACTGCCCGAGGGGGGCCTTTACCTGCAGGATTTTGTTCCCCTGGAGGATTCACTCGAGGCAGTCCTGAAAAGATTCTGGACTGCTCCGGAAAGCGGTTTTGACCGCCTTGGTACCTATGTCGTCCAGATGCGGGTGCTGGATGAGCTGGGCATCCCCTTGTCGAAGTGGGCCGAAACCCTCGTCCACCGTGTACAACGGCCACATTTTGAGAATGATTTCGCGCCGGACTCACCCTTCGGCCTGCACATATTCGCGACGGAGCGGGAGGCCAAGAGGGCCAAGAAACTCGGCTTTAACTGGGTCCGCACAAGCTATCAGCTCGCCTGGTCCTGGCTCCAGCCGGAAGAGGGAGGGGCATTTAACTGGACCGACCTGGATGAGCGCATGACTGCCCTCAAGGATGCGAAACTGCAGCTCCTGGTTTATCTCGCGGCGGCCCCCATGTGGGCATCCGAGGCCAGCTTTGATTGGGTCGGCGGCAATTCCTTCTGGTACCGGTTTACGGCACCTCCCCGCAATGAGACCGCCACCCTTGATGCCTTTGAAGAGTACGCCTTTGGCATCCTTGACCGCTACGGGGATGCCATCGATGCTCTGGAGCTCTGGAACGAGCCCTTCCTGCCGGCCTTTTTCCCGGTGAACGTGGTTGACGGCGTTCCCATCCGCGCCCCGGCGGAGCTCTATAACAAGATGGCCCAGCGGGTCCGCAGCGCGGCGGACAGGGCGGGCTACACCAAACCCATCGCCTGGAACGTGGGGGGGAACTACGGCGGGGATGAGCTCGCTTTCGACAATGAGAATATCAATCTCGGGACGGCCGACCTGGTTGATCTCTATACCATGCACCGGTACTCCTCGGTGGATATTGGTCTGCCCGGTGATATCATAGAGGATGACATTGCATTGGTTCGCGACACCTATCCGCAAGCAACCACAGAGCGACCGGTCTGGCTCAGCGAAGGGAGTTCCATGACCAACGACACCTTTAACCTCTATGAATTCAGTCCGCCGCGGATCCCGGCGAGTGCTGTTGCGCAGCAGAGCAGGAAATTCATCCTGTACCATCTGGGTTATCTCGCGGCCGGTTATGAACGGCTCTTTCCGTATGCCTTCTTCGAACAGGATGAATGGACGGCGAATTTCAATTTACTGCATCTGGACGGGCGGCTATCTCACCTGGCCTCGGTGTTTTCCAACCTCAGCTACCAACTGGAGGGGCGGGACTTCATCCAGCATGCCTATCCGGAATACGGAGCGACGGCATGGGAATTTGCCGCGCGTGAGGATAACGGCTTATCACTTGCCGTGGTCTTGAACCCGGCCAAACGAACGATCCTGATGGAGAAGCCCGCTGGAATCGAGATGCTCGATTTCTACGGAAACCCGCTCGCCGTGCCCGCCATCCTTGACTCCCGGTTTTCCTACCTGCTGGCGGATGACCTTGCCGCCTCCTGGCCATTGCTGGAAAACGTGCTCGTGCAATCCGACATCCGGAGCCCCTTCAGCTTTTTCCCTGACCAGGGCAACTCCTGGCGCCAGACCTACATGGGGCGGTTGAACGATTATTGGTGGCCTTTCCTGATGCATGAGGAAATGGGCGCGCTTTATGCCGTTCCTGCGTCTGCCTCCCGGACATTCTACTTGTACGATTATCAATTGGGGAGCTGGACCTATTCGGGAGCCGGTATTTATCCCTGGTTTTATCACCTAGGGCTCCAAGCCTGGTGTTACCAGGTTTCTGGTTCAGCCGATGCTCAACGCTGGTTGTGGGTGCTTGATGGTGAGCAAGGGCGCTGGGTCAGGGTGGACGAACTCTGATTGTCCTCAGGCCTCATGGGGATATTCGACTTGCACCTCTTCAGAATTTGATTCCCCGGGAAACCGGACCTGGAATGTTTTCACCTTAATCCCGTCGACATACTTCCCGCCGGCCGGGCTCACGGAAATTTTTCGATTGGATTGGTCCCACCTGATCAGGGTCTCCCGGTATTCACCGTCTTCATACTGGTAACCGTCCCCGTGGTCTTCATACAGGATGAAGGACGCATCGGTTCCCGGGTAAACCCGCAATTCCAGATGCTCGCCGGTATAGGCCTTGGTATGGCTCAGTTTGTTTGGTTCGATAGGAAGAATGCTGCCGGCACGGACAAAGAGGGGGATATTTTTAAGCGGGCAGGGAGCCGTTATGGCTTGTCCGCCCGGATAAAAATTCTCCGTCCAGAAATCATACCAGCCGGTTCCCCCTGGCAGGTACACCTGACGTTCCGTTACGCCCTGCTCAAGGACCGGGCAAACGAGGAGGCTTGCGCCCAGCAGGAAACTGTCATGTACCTGGTGGGCTTCCTCGTCCTGTGGGAATTCCAGCAGCAGGGGGCGCATGAACGGGAGTCCCGTTTTATGGTTCTCCCATGCCAGGCTGTAGAAGTAGGGGAGAAGCTGATAATGAAAATCAATCCATTCGTGCAGGATTTGCTCCGAGGATTCCCCAAAGCGCCAAATCTCCTTTGGCAAGTTGGTCCCGTGGTTTCGCATTATCGGATTGAAACAGGCAAACTGGAACCAGCGGATGAAAAGTTCCCGGTACTCTTCCGTCTCCGGATCATCTCCGAAGAACCCGCCGATATCCGAGTTCCAGTAGGGAATCCCGCTCAAGCCCATGTTCAGGGCCATGGGAACCTGTTCTTGGAGGGCCTCCCAATTGCCTTCGGTATCTCCTGACCAGATGGCGGTGGCATAGCGTTGCTGGCCGGCAAACCCGGAACGGGGCAGGAGGCAAACCCGGCGGTCCTTACTCACCTTTCGTTGTGCCTCGTAGTAACCCCGGCAAAGGTAGAAGGAAAAGGCGTTGAGAACCGAGGCCGTATCCCCGGTGTAGTTTGGCGTTAATCCCTCCAGCAGGGACTCGGGCGTCAGTGGATGGACGATTTTAGGCTCAGTGGTATCGAGCCAGAAGATATCGACTCCCGATTCAAAGAACACTTCCCGGGTATGCTCCCAGTAAGCCTGCACGGCTTCGGGATTGTAGGGATCTATCCAAAGCCCTCCATCACGTTCCGCCTTGGGGAGGAGATATCCCCTGGAGAAAAACGCATCATACAGCGGGGCACCCGGTGCGATCTGGGCATAGTTGGAAAGCATCAGGTTGCAGTGGAGGCGTTCATGGAGGTCCGCGAAAATCCGGGGGTGATCCGGATAGCGGTCTGGATCAAACCAGGGCTCACCCCAGGTATGGGGCTCCCAGTAGCGCCAGTCCTGGACAACAATGTCGATGGGGATATCCCGTTTGCGGTGTTCCTCGACAACGCCAACCAGCTCCTCGCTGTTCTGGTAACGCTCCCGTGACTGCCAGTAACCGAACACATATCGGGGCATCAGGGGAGCGGGCCCAGTGAGCCGGTTGTAAGTCGAAAGGATTTCATTTGGCTCACCCGCGATCACATAGTAATCGGCTGTAGGGGCATGTTGGGACCAAAAGGAAAACTGGTCCGGTTCCACCGGTTCCTGCCATTGCAGGTAGGCATAGGCCCCCAACCAGCTTGTCCCCTGGGAGGCTTCCAGCTTGATAGGGTACTGCTTTCCGGATTCAAGAATCAAATCCGCCTGATGACGTTTGTGTGAACCGCGCGAATCGATTACACAATCCTCTCCAACCCAGAGCCTGCCACCGGCAGGCAAGTCGAGATAAAGCGTGTGCAAGCCTGTGGTCAGGGGGCTCAGGTATCCTGTCCAGCGGATATAAAAGGCATCTTCTAATGATTCATGATGCTTGTGCCATCCCTCCACCATGGCCCACCACTTTTTCCTGATCTGTGGCTCCTTCGCCCTTGATTTCAAGTCGGTCATTTCCGCGTCGCGAAAATACTCTCCGATAACGCCATTTCCACTTCCGTCAGCCGCATGCAGGCATTCTGTTGGAATCGGGCGAATGGGGTTGCCGAGCGCGCTGTGGCTGGCGTTGTCCCACAGGATTCCATAGCCCGCACTGCTGTAAAGGAAAGGCACGACGATGGTCGTGTTTTCCTGTAGTAGGTCGACACTCTTTCCCCGGAAATTCCAGCCAACGCCCATTTGATGGCCCAGGCCATGAAGGCTCTCATCGGGGTCCTGGAAGACAAATCTTTGGCGACGGGAAACTAGGGCATGCCCGAAAAGTTCTTCTTCCCGTGTTTCCCGGGCTCCCGTTTCCGGCTCCATGAGAAACGTCTTGCCGGTGCCATCCTTAAACCGGAGCCGACCGGAGGGTTTTTCAATTTCCACAGTAAGGTCACCGGTGGAAAACCGGACCGATTCCCCTGTTTCCGAGGTTTCCACCGCGCCGGGATAATGAGGAAGTTCCGGCACCGTCAAGGTTGATGGAAGTTCCTTCCCCTCGCCTTGGTTGACGCGCACGCCATTTGAGGAAAAGAAGGTCAGGTTGATGACGCCGTCGTCGACTTTAACTGTGTGGGGATTCATGTTCCTTGGCTGATTCTGTTATTCAATTGACCGTCTTACAGGTCCTCAACGTAAAAGCGCGGGCTTTCACCCGCGCTTTACTTGTGTTACCCTTGTTAACCTTGCTACCCTAAAATTCTGTATGCTTATGGGGCGGGGACGAATACCCAGCCACTGTCATTTCCAATGTAGATGTAGCTGTTCAGGCTTACCACCCAGATCCATGGATCGAGGGTGACATTCACCCAACCCAGCCACGGGGTGGTATCGGCCCAACCGTCCACATCGACGGGATAACCGTACCAATCGGTCTCTTCACTGGGCAAGAGCGCCACGGCCGTGCCCTTGTACCCGATGTTCCCGCCGGCATTCATGAGTATCAGATAGTCACCGGGCGCAGTAGCAGTGGCGGTGATCTGTGCACAGGCGAACAGGCGCTCATCCCCGAAGAAACCTTCCGCACCGCCGCTGGTTATGGCCATGAATTTGTCGTCCACGATGGCACCATCGGCCGTATAGTGGGTAACCATCAGGGTGTGGCTGTCCTGGAAGGAAAAATCCCAGCTGGAGTATTTATAACCATCGTTGAACCAGTGGTAGACCGTAACTTCCTGATCACTTGCCAGGTCAATCCGGGTGATCAGGGTGGATAGCTGGTCTCCAGGCAGCCAACCGGAATGCGAGACCCCCCAGTAATCCGATCCAAACGGGAATGGACTGCCATCGGTCCACTCAAAGACAGGATGCCAGCGATCCGGATCCGGCCACTGGTTGGATCCATAGGCTCCTCCGCCGGGATCTTCCGCATTTGTTCCCACGATGAATTGGCCCCCGGCTTTCTGGGCCAGAATACCGATGGTCCCATCGTTACGGGGAATCATGTAATCGACGTACGGTGGCTCCGATACCCGGATGCTCTTTTCGCTGTCAATGGTATCGTTGAAGTCCGGTGCGGGGCCTACTGCTTCCTGATAGCCAAATGGGAGGGGCTCTCCATCCTGGATCTTTGTCACTTCCAATGTGAGCGCCTGCAAGGACACGCAGGTAGCAGCAATTCCACAGGTAAGTAAGGGGCGTTTTCTTATTTTCATAGGATAGACACAAGTAATCAGACTGAATCGATTCGGTTCAACAAGGGTTCGGTATAATTTTCTCTTTATGGGCAAAAGCATATTCATGTGAAATGCCTTTCGCGGTTTTGTTCCCCGATTAATTCGCCCCTGCGAAACGCCGGGAAGAGGGCATAAAAAAGCACTTCATTTACATTTGAGAGTGCCCTCTACCGCGCTTGAATTGTGCCCATTTGCGGATTTACAAACAACCAGTCAGCCCTATTATTTTGGTGAATTTTGAAGGATTCCCTTGGATTCCCTCAAATTGGAGAAAGAAATGGCCAGAACACGCAAACCTGAGAGTAATCACTTCAACATGGGCATCCGGATTCTCGAATGCCTGGTCAATTGGCCGACATCGCGAGGCGTGACGCAGCTGGCTGAAGAACTGGATTTAGCGCCTTCATCCACCCATGACTTGCTCAAGGTGCTCTGCGAGCTGGGCTTCGCGATTCATGATCCCACGACACGCAGATATGCCCCCAGTCCGAGGATTTTTGAATTCATCCATCACTTCAGTACCCAATTCGGGATTACACCTAAGGTCCAGGAATTGATACACAAGCGCTCAACTGAACTTCAATTATCCATTTTCCTCGGTACCGCCTGGCAGAATGAGTCCTATGTTGTCTGTACCAGCGGTCCGCTGGCAGGGGGTTCGTCACTTGGTTCACATGGCCCCATTGTCCACACGGCGATTGGGAAAGCACTCATCGCCACCTACATGAAGGATGATTGGGAAACCTACGCCACCTATTATGAGGAACTCGAATATTCTGATTCAGACCCAGACAAGGCAAGGGAGGCCTTTCTGAAAGAGTTGGAACGGATTTCAGAATCCGGTGTCGCTTGGAACCTTTTCCACACCGATTCGGATGTCTTTTCCGTTGCTGCACCATTGAGCACCCGGGGAACGAACCGGAAGTACGCCGTCGCGCTGGTCTTTACCAAGGCAATGTATCATATCCTCGACCGATCGAAGATGGAGGAAACGGTCAAGGAGATAGCCACCGAAGTGGAGGACGCGATTTCTTTCTGAAGCTCGTTGTCTTCAGGAAAGAATGCCCCCGGAATCGAGCAGGACCTTCCTCACATCGGAATAGGGCACGTCCCTGATCGCTGTTCTATTGGTGGAAGCCAAGGCTGCCGTTACGCCAGCCGCTTCCCCGATGGCCATGGCTGAAGGCGATACCCGGAAAGAGCTCATTGCTTCCTGGGTAGCGGAGATACTCCGTCCGGCGACGATGAGGTTGTCCGGTCCTTCCGATGGGATAAGGCAGCGCAGCGGAATGTCATAGTGCGTGCCCCGCTCCAACTCCACCAACTGTGTCGTGGAGGACTCCGGAGAGTGCACGTCCAGGGCGTAGCAGCACTGGGCGATGACATCCTCGAATTGACGGCATGACAGCACATCTTCACCGGTCAGAGTATACAGTCCCTTGATTTGCCGTGATTCCCTGACCCCTATTTGCCGGGCCCGTTCGATGATTTCGACCTTTTCAAATCCTGGCAGGTACTTCCTGAAGAACCGGATTCCTTCCTCAATCTGCTGCCCGCCAATTTTCTCCGCTTTCTTTAGTTGTTCCGGGTCGGTGGGATCTTCCACGAACACCCGGCCAAAATTGACCGTGGCGTTAAGTGGTTCACCGGGAATATTCATGATGGAAGCAACATGGTCCCTTGGAATGGTCAGGTCCCCGGTTGCCTGGGCCGCGGCCACTTCCTGATGGGCACCGCTTAAACAGATGAAAGGTTGATTGATCTGCGTATCATCGCTAATTGCCGATGGCATTTTTTTTCGCAACAGGTCAATGTCGATGGGACCCAGTTTATAACAGAAGGTCAACGGCATCACTGCCCGGTCTTTTTGCCTCCCGAAGGTGTAGGGAACGCCGGCGGCATTGGCAACAATGGCATCTCCGGTGGAATCGACCAACGTGTTGTAGATTAATTTTTGCCCATCCCGAAGAAGAAGAAAGTGGTTCCCTTCGATATTCGTTTCCACTCCCCCGAACTGGGATCGGTAGAAGATATCCACCCCGGCACGTATCACCATTTCCTCAAGGAGGGTAGCGAATACGTCAGGGTTGTAGGGTTCCATAGCATATTCGAACCCCCGCGTGGCGAAGATGGCCTTGCGCTCAATCAACTGATTCCTGATGTCTGCAAATATGCCCCCGATGATCAGGCGGTATCCATCCAGGTGCGCAGGACAAAAATTATTCACCAGGGCGGCAGTTCCCATTCCACCCAATACGTCATGCCGCTCAATCAATGCCACCTTGTCCGTCAATCTGGCCGCCGCTATGGCGGCACCAATTCCCGCAGGTCCTCCCCCGGCAACTACGACATCATATGCCATGGAATTATTGATCCTCCCAGTGCGTTTCACTGGTTAATGGGTGCACGCCAAAAGTTTTCCTTCAATGACAATGGCATTGGCCCAAGGGATTTGCATTCGCAAGGACGAATAATTCGTCACTGTAATCTAATTGCCCTTCTGGTCACAGAGGCAGTCATTCGCCACTGCGAAAGGGAATCAGATTCTGTAGCCTTAAAGTGTGTACAAGGCAGGTCGCATGTTCCTATCCCTTGAAGCGTGCTCGGCACTACTCGTCGAATGCGTCTTGGCTATACCGCCTCTAAATTGAACCAAACAAGGAAATGCGAAGTAATATGAAAAAATATATTGTTCTACTCCTCGCCTCAGGCTTTGCGCTTACCGCATCAGCTCAGGTAGCCACTGTCTATGAAGGCTTTGACTATGCCATCGGCAGCGGCATATTGGGCCAGGGGCCCGCTGGTGCCGCCGGTACCTGGACTGGCAACGACACCAACGTTTTGGCTGGCAGCCTCAACTACACCGCCACCGCTGCTGCGCTTCCCGCTTCCGGTGGTCACATCAGCATTGATTTCATCCGCCCGAAGCTCGACATCGTAGCTGGCTCGGCTATTCGTGACACCGACGGCGACTCGACCGTATGGGTCAGCTGGCTCGCCCAGTACACGTACCTCGACGGTTACTACAGTGCCGTGGAAATTAGCGCCAGCGATAGCTCTTCCGGTGCTGACACCTCCATCAATGCCCGTACCTTGAATATTGGAAAAACAGGAGGTGACCCAATTGACACCTTCGACCCATACTTCAATGTTATGGTGAACAACACCAGGGGTGGTAGCACCTTCGACCTCGACGGCCCCGACGGCGGCTTCTCCGACACGGGTGTCAACTTCTATGTTGTGAAGATGAACTTCGTTAACGGTGGGGATGACTCAGCTCTCATCTGGGTTAACCCAACTGTTGCTGAGTTGACTGGTGAAACAGGTGCTACCGTTGTCACTACAGGAAGCCTGAATGGTTTCGACCACGTCTTCGTCGCCGACTTCAGCGGCAACGGTGATCTTGCCTTCGACGAACTCCGCGTTGGTCCGTCCCTCGGCAGCGTTGCGGTTCCCGAGCCGTCCACCTACGCGCTCATCCTTGGTTTCCTCGGACTCGGCTTCGCCCTCTGGCGCCGCCGCAAGTAAGTCCCTGTCTTATCGCTGTCTTTCACAGCCTCACCCCTTCGCCGGGGTGGGGCTTTTCTTTTTCCACCCGATTCTGCCCGGATTCGCCATCACGAATCCAGATAGTCGCTACACCATCTATTCGATTGGAATCCGGCACCAGCAATCTCAACCTCATGGTTAAGTTAGTGGGCAATTTAAGTTCACCTTCCTAGCTCCAAGTCAAGCCGTGCAAAAACTCCAACCTCTTGCATAGATGAAGAATGTCGTTCCTTTCTTAACCATTTCCTTGGCGCTTGCTAGTACCCTTTCCGGCCTGACGATTGATGTTCAAAAGATCCTCGATGGGCAGCCCCTCCCGTTCGGCTATCAGGAGACAAACGGACCCTCGCCGGACTTCAGTTCCACCATCACCCCATCGGAGGTTCTCAATTTGTCCGCGGGGACTTTTGTCGATTACTTGATTCCCCGCAATGATGGGACCATCGGCATCCACACACAAAAGGCGGGCGGATCGTTCATCACCAGCAACAATGCCGACGATCCCGGTGGGACAGCCTACGGGTCCAACCAGTGGCCGGACCCTGACCGCTGGCATCCGGTCTTCGAGTGGACAGACGGCGCCGCACCCAATGCCAGCGGCAGCGACTACTGGGGCGTGTCCCACTCCGGTTGGGGTTCCAGCGATGTTTCCCAACTTGATATCCGGATTGATCTCGCCACGATGGAGGAAGTAACCGTCTACCACTGGTTCAACGATGGCTGGCTCTATGAGGGAAGGCGGGGCCCCAACCATGACACGCTCACCGGACATACCCTTACTGTGACTCATTTCAATGCAGTCGATGCGGTGATTGGCACGGAGAGTGTTTTGCTGACCCAGGGTGGTGCGGAAAGTTACTTCGGTGACCACCGGATATTTGCCACGGCAACGATCACCGCGACAGCAACAGCCCCCGGTGACTATCTCATCTTGTCCAATGTGGGCGCGAATATCGGCTACAAGGGAACCGCTGTTTCGGTTGTTCCGGAACCAGCCGCTTTAGCCCTGATGGCCGGGATGCTCTGCCTGGCCGTTGTCTTATGGCAACGGAGGGCGTAATTTTCAGGATTAAGGGTTAAACAAGGCGCCTCACCCTCTCGGGGGTGAGGCATTTTCTCTGGAACCTCGCGAATTCGCCAATACGAATCCAGATGGCGGAGAGAGTTAAATTGGATTTGAGTGAAAAGTCCCGCCTCCTCACGTTCAAGATTACTTAGGTTACATGCATCAACAAGCAAACTCTTGAACCCCTCATCAACAAATGAAAAATCTCCTATCTATTGCCGCACTATTCTCAGCGTTCGCCTGCTCGCTTTCAGCCCTGACCCTGGAATTGCAAAAGATCCAGAACGGTGAACCGCTTCCCTTCGGGTATCAAAACACCAATGAAGGCGCACCGGATTTTGCCCCTGTTGAGTATGATACGTCCTTGATAGTCCGCGTCTCCGAGCCCCCCTATGTCGACTACATGATTCCCCGCAACGACGGGACCATCGGTATTCTGGCCCAGAAGTCCGGGGGAGAGTACATAGTCGGGTCCAACGCCGACGATCCGGGTGGGACGGCTTACGGGTCCAACCAGTGGCCGGATCCGGACCGTTGGCATCCCGTCTTTGAATGGACCGATGGTACACCGTTCCCCTTTGGTTCGGATTACTGGGGGGTCTCCCATTCCGGGTGGAGCCGAAGCGATGAATCCAACCTCATCACCCGCATTGAGCTCGCCTCGACGGAGGAACTGACCATCTACCACTGGTTCAATGATGGTTGGGCCTATCAGGGCCCACGTGGTTCCAACCATGACACCCTCACTGGACACACCTTGACGGTCACCCAGTACACATCAGCTGGCGCTGAGGTCGCTTCCGAGAGTGTTTTGATTATGCAGGGCGGAGCCGAGGATTTCTTTGGTGATCACCGGATGTTCGCCACCTCGATCATCAAGGCCACGGCAACAGCCCCCGGTGACTTTCTCATCATTTCCAACTTTGGCGCGAATATCGGCTACAAGGGCACAGCCGTGGCCATCCTGGAAAGCGAAACCCCTGACTGGTACGGATACCCCGTGGATCCGGAAGGCTGGGCCGATACAACCCCATGGCTGGGTTGGGTCAATGTCACCTTTGATCCATATATCTGGGTGGTCAATTTGGGCAAATACATCTACATCGGGGATGATTCCGGCTGGGTGTATGTTCCCTGATTCTTCGGATTGATTCATCAATCCCAAATGTAATGATGAAGAGAATACTATCCGCTACGGCATGTTTAATAGCGTTTGCCGGCTCCCTATCAGCCCTTACCGTGGAAGTGCAGAAGATCCAGAATGGGCAGCCGCTACCTTTTGGTTACCAATTGACCAATGAAGGTGCGCCCGATTTTGATCCTGTCGAGTATGACACGTCCCTGATTTTATACGTTTCGGACCCTCCCTATGTCGACTACATGCTTCCCCGCAACGACGGGACTATTGGAATTCTTGCCAATAAGGTCGGGGGACAATTCATCGTCGAAACAAATGCTGAAGATCCGGGCGGGACCGCCTATGGGTCCAACCAATGGCCGGATCCGGATCGCTGGCATCCCGTCTTTGAATGGACGGACGGCACCCCGTTTCCCTTTGGCTCAGGCTACTGGGGTGTCTCCCACTCAGGTTGGGCATCCGATGATGAATCCCATCTGGTTACTCGGGTTAATCTCGCCTCCTTCGAAGAAGTGACGATCTACCACTGGTTCAACGATGGCTGGGCCTATCAGGGCCCGCGTGGCTCAAATCACATCTCCTTGACGGGGATGAATTATACCATCACGCAGTATGCTGCAGATGGATCGGAGATCGCCTCGGAACTCTTTATCATTGAGCAGGGCGGCGCGGAGGACTTCTTCGGTGATCACCGGATGTTCGCCACCGGAATCATCAAGGCGACAGCAACAGCTCCGGGAGACTACCTCATCATCGAGAATCTTGGCGGCAGTGTCGGTTTCAAGGGGATGGCGGTGGCTATTCTTGAGAGCGAGACCCCCGATTGGCATGGCTACTCTGTGGATCCGGAAGGTTGGGCCGACACAACCCCATGGCTGGGTTGGGTGAATGTCACCTTTGACCCATGGATATGGGTGGTTAATTTGGGCAGCTACAATTATATCGGGGATAATTCCGGGTGGGTGTACGTTCCGAAGTGATCGCCTTTCCAGTATTCATAGAATGCCGTAAAATCATACCTTTGCACGGATTAATCGCCTGACTATCCACTGGGCCGCTTTTGCTGACAGGTGTTGAGTTGGAACCTTGAACTTTTGCAGCTGTCCTGATTCGCCACAGCGAAGAAAAGTGTTTCCTCCTGCCATTCTTCGATTTTCAATTATCAGGGAAAAGCGAATCCTGTTAACTTAATCATGAGCACGCTATTTACCTCCGCCCCAAGTTTATACGGTGTCCTAAAGCGAACAGCGCTTTTCCTTTGCGCATTTACCATGTCTTCCGCCGTCCACACGGTTGTTGCCCAGGATGACGATGCGGGAAACGAACCGGTCTTTGAGTTGTCACCGTTCGAGGTTGTAACTGATGAGCAGTATGGTTACCGGGCCAATACCAGCGTTTCCGGTACAAGAACCGCCACCGCGGTGCGTCAATTGCCCTTCACCCTGCAGATCGTGACCGATGAACTGATTGACGACATGAATGTTCCCGATCTGGAGGACGTCCTCCTGTTTACGGCGGGTGTCCAGGAGAACAGGGAAAACGTGGGCAACTACGGCAGCTTCAACGTGCGGGGAATCCGGCAGCTCTACACCCTGCGCAACGGGTTCCGTCATTATGGTCCCAATGATGCCAGTACTCTTTCCCGCGTTGAAGTGGTCAAGGGACCGGCCGGACTTCTCTACGGGCAGGTCTTTCCGGGGGGCGTTGTCAATGCCGTGACCAAGAAGCCACTACAATTCAGCCAGCAAGTCCTGGAGGTACAGGCGGGCAGCTATGGGACTTACCGGGCCGTGGTGGACTCTACCGGACCATTGAACAAAAGCAAGAGCTTGAGTTACCGCTTGATCGGAACCTACGGGGAGATCGGCAGCTTTGTGGAGTTTTATGAGAGGCGGGTCAAGAGCATCGTCCCGATGATCACCTTTGCCCCCACCAAGTGGCTCAAGTTGACCCTGGAGCTTGAGCACTATGAGAACCTTGAAGATGCCCCGCCCCCCGGCATGCTCGCCATCAATACGGATGAGCTGGCCGCGGCGATCGAGAATCCGGACGATCCATACGGGTTGGTTGATAACCCCAAAGCCGCCAACGCCAGTATCGCCAAGCCGGATACCTTCAATGGCATTGCCACCTGGCTGCCGCGAAGCTTCAATATCAACGGACCCGGAACCTACAGTGATTACACCAAGGAGAGCGCCACGCTGTACACGGACATCCGGTTCTCTGACAGCATCAGTTTCCGCTCGGCCCTGAATTACCTCGATTCCGAGAATGACCGCTACGGCAGCTTCGTTTCCGACACCTTGCGCACCGGGATCGACTTTGTCAGCCGGGCCAATTACGGCATCAACACGAACGTAGTCTTCACCAGTCAGAATGACTTTTTCTTCACTTTCGATACAGGACCCATTGCGCACAAACTTCTGGCGGGCGGTGAGTATTACAGGGATAAATTCACCAATTACAAGGATTCGGAAGTCAGGCGCTTTGCCCGCTTGCCGAGTCCCTACGATTTCATCACGCGCGGATGGGCATCCTACTTTCAGTATCTTGTCCCCATCCGTGACTTTGAGCGGAGCCCGCGTCCCGAGGAGCTGACTGGATTGGAATTCAACATAGGGGAGGAAACCACTGGACATGCCTATTACTTCGTCGACCAGCTGACCTTTTTCAATGAGAGGGCTCACGTGGTCGCTGGCACCCGTTACGAATCCTATGAAACAAACTTCGGTGCGGATAGTGGGAAAAATTCCAACTGGACCTACCAGGGAGGGGCCATGTTCGACCTTGTGGATTGGATTTCCATCTTTGCCAGCTACAGCGAAAGTTTCTACCGTAACGGGTTTCTCAAGGATAACTTCATTGATCCGGACCTGCGGGAGACAATGGGCCCGCCGCAATTGGGTGACGGGATTGATATCGGCTTCAAGTGGGAAACCGCAGGAGGCCGCCTGGCCGGCACGATGTCCTATTTTGATCTGGCACAAACAAACATTCCTCTGGATGTCGTCATTGACGACGAAAATGTCCAGGTGCTGGCAGGGGAGCGTACCTCCACCGGTTTTGAATTTGATCTCCATTACGCACCGGTTCCCCATTGGCAGGTGATATTCAACTACACTTACCTCGATGCCATCGATGTGGATTCAGGATCGGAAATGCCCAATGTTCCCACCCACCAAGCCAACCTCTGGACGCGTTACGAATTTCTCGAGGGAAGGTTCGAGGGGGTGTTTCTCGGCGGTGGTGCGCGCTACCTCGGCGACCGCCCGGCGGGCAATGAAACCAACCTTTTCAACCGGCCGAACTACGTCTTTGATGCCAAGGCCTACACCCATATCGATGTGTTCATGGGGAAGGAATTTGAGTTCAGCAACCACACCCTTCAGCTCCAGTTCAATATCACCAACCTGACAGACGAAAAGTACATCCGGGGCGGGCAACTGCTACCCAGCGAACCCCGGCGTTACCTGCTCTCCCTTAAGTCCACCTGGTAGGCACAAGAGGATCTTCAGTCGAGGATTTCCGAAGAACGGGGCAGGATTTCCCGGAGCTTTCCCTGTGCGAGGCCGGCCTCTTCCGGCTTGTCGAGGTTGTCACACAGTTCCATCCAGAAGTGGAGAAAGCCGCTATCGTGCGGATATGCGTGAACCTGCTCCCTGAGGAACTGATAGGCTTCCTCTTCCTTTTCAAAGCTGGCCAGAAAGCGGGCAAACTTCAGCCGTATTCGGTTATCTCCCGGTCTTACCCGGAGCGCATCGAGGTACGTCCGGGTTATGGATTCCTTGGTATCAGCACGGGAGATCATCTCATGCAACTGGGTTCTCAGGGCATCCATCCAGGCAGTCATCCGACCGTAACCTGTCAAGTTGGTGAACGGGGGTCGTTCGAAGCGGCGCTTCATATTCTCAAGGATTTTCCAGACTTCAAATGGCGTATATCCCAACGCCTGCGCAGCCGTATGCCACTGAAGGCTATCAAGTTGCCCTGTGTCGATCTCAAAGGACTCCTGCAGCGCCTCCGCGAAGGCCCGTGCAATTAGAAAATTGGCCCGAAATGAAAAGTGGACGTGTTCCAGGAAATGGGGAAACCCCAAGGCACCTGATGGGTGGTCCTGTTCAAGTGCTTTAATGGAATCCACGGGAATCCAATGTCCCTTCGGGTCGTGCCACAGCTCTTCAATGATTGCCTGCAGCCGGGAATCCGCCCGGAACCGGAGTTGGTCCAGATCCCTAGCAAGTGACAAGAATTTTTCAGCGACATCCCTTCGCCCGTTTTCCCAGAGAATCCGCCCGGCGATCCAGTTGGCATAAGCCGATTCCGGATTCGCTTCTGCCACGGCGATCCAGGCTTCAGCGGGCCAGGTTGAGGTCCCGGACTCGAGATAGCTGCGAATGGCCACACGGAGCTCCGAAGGAGTGTCATCCATGGGACCACTGAAGGGTGGTTGGTCCAGAAGGTTCACCGGCACATTGGAGAGGATAACGGGAATCCCCATGCGAGCACACATGTCGTGGATATCGAGCAGATTGTCCTCATACTGTGAATACATGGATTCCAGTTCCGGGGCGTCCCGGGAGAACTGCTGCTGCAGGAACGCTTCCATGCCAGTCCACGATTCGCTGCCCTCCTTTTTTCCAATGGACTCCCGTAGACCCTGCGCCAGCTGCCCGATTTTAGTCTTCTTGAGCCCGACCTGGATATCCCGCATCTGCAGTGAGGGGACGGGAGCATTCAAGACCGTCGCCGGCCCGTAGGGCCCAATGACCTCGTTGTTTCCAACCAGGACCAATACGGCATCGGGTTCGTAACGGGCCAGCTGGTTGACAACCTCCCGGGCAACATGGGAATTGCAGGCAGTATAGGCCAGGTTGACAACGTTCCACGCATGCTGGGGGGCGGCCTGGCCAAGGATCCATTCAAGATTGCGGGCTATGGAAAAGTCCGGGTCCGGATCGCCCATGACGGCGGAGCCTCCGACAATGAACAGGCGTTTTTCGCGGGCGCCTTTTTTCATTGGGAATGCATCAGGCGCGGGCATCCGCTTCATGGAATCGGGGAAGTACAGGCGGGTGAAATCAGGATTACTTGTCCAGTGAGGTTCGCCCCCGATTGAGGTCCTGACCAGCGGTCGTGTGTCGTAACCATACCCGGCCAGCCTCAAGCCACCCTCGAGCAGCAGCAGAAATACCGGTACCGGGAGAATGGCGACGATGCTGATGAAGAGTATCCGCTTGCCGGTTTGCATTGGTGTCAGGTAACCAGCCCCGGAAAACCCCTTCAAGCCCGATCTCGGTGGCGGTCCGGTTTTCGGCCCGCGGTTGCATCCGCTTCCTAGAGCGAATGGCAGAGCTTTTTTCGGAGGTCGATATAGTAGCGCAGGTTATCAATCGGGATCTGATGGGTTAATCCGCCCCCCACATTGACCACAAAACCGGGAACCTCCTTGCCCACCAGTAGGCAATGCTCCACTTCCCGGGTGATCTTATCCTTCGGTCCTTCAGCGATGGTCGCGTTGTTGATATTGCCAACGAGGATCTTGTCCGGATGCCGGTTGGCGAGTGTTTCCAGATCGACGAGGTATTCGAAATTCAGCCCGTCTGCTCCAGCCGCGATTATGTCATCCACGAATTTGGAACAATTCCCATCCGAGGTAAAAATGATCGGGATCCCTTTCTCCTTCAGTGGGGCAAATATATCCGGATAGAACGGGAATACATGCTTGTGGTACCAGTCGGGATGGAAAATCGGGCCGGCTGTCATTGTCAGGTCATCGTGCAGGATAAGCCCTTCCAGCCCTTCCACCCGGGACCATGCGGTTGTTATGCGGCGGGAAACTTCCGCAAACCGTTCCATCAGACAGTGAAAGTCCTCTTGCTCCATGCCGGCCTCACAAAGCAGTTCGAATCCAAAGATAGCCAGCGGCCAGTGGAAGCAGGTTGTGTAGTGGTGGGGAATGGGATAGGTCACCTCGCTGGTCGAATCCAGCATTTGCTGGTACTCTGCCTGGAATTCTTCCACATATTCATCCACTGTTTTTGGGAAGTACTTCAGGGGATCGAACTCCAATGCCTCGTCGATGTCTTTGGGAAGGGGAATATGGAGGAAGTGGCGCCCATCATCCTGTGCCGTGACATGAAAGATGCCCCACTGGACAACGGGATGGCCTTCCCGGCTCGTCTTGACCGACTGGCCGTCGCTCCAGTCGTGGGTCTCATCCTTCTCGGGAACCGGTAGCCCCACACCCCAATTCAGATCGACATCGAGCAGCTCACCCAGCTGGAGGTAGGTCTCGTTCATGCGGTCCGTTTCAAGGAGCGGATCCGTACCCGTTAAGGCCTTCACCGCTTCCCGCGACAGGCCGCGATAATGCTCCATTACAGGGATCTTCTCTCCCGCTTTCCGTCCCCGGTTCCGGAGGAACTCGATTCCGTATGCTTTCGACATAATCCGCAAGCATTGCCTCGCCCCTATATGAATAGCGAGCCTCTGCTTGTATCCGCGCCTGACAAAATTGTGTCTGATTCCGTTACTGGCCCCGGTTCCGGATGCGGTTCCTGAAAGCTGCCGGCGGCTCATTGATAACGGCCTTGAAGACACGGCTGAGGTGATGCCGGTTGGCAAAGCAAAGGTCATCCGCGATGGCCTCGATGGTGTCATCGGTGTAGGCGAGGCGCCGTGCGGCTTCATGGATGCGGGCCTTGCGGATGAAGTCGCTCGGGCTTTGCTTCAGGTGCTTGCGGAAGAGGTGGGAAAGGTGTTCCGGGCTGTATCCGACCTTTCGGGCCAGCTCCTTCACGGAGAGAGGTTCGTGAAGGTGTTCATTGATAATGTGAAAAGCGTTCTGGAACTGGGGCGGAATCGGGGAGACCGCGGATAACTTCAGGCCGCTGAAGAGCAAATGGAGAAGGGCTTTCACGAGATGGATGCCCGGATTGGGAAAGGAGGAACGGGCTAGGAGCTTCCACAGCTTCTCGGCCAGCTCCCGGCTGGCGGAGTCCCCGGTATTGACAACCGGCCGCTTGAAGCCTTCGAGCCAGGGAGGCTGGATACTGAAATGAATCCACAGGTGCTCGACCGAACCACTGGAGGCGCAATGGAAATTGTATTCAGCGGGAATGAGCAGGAAGCCGTTCTCTGGAACCCGGTAGGTCCTGCGGTCATTCTTGATGAACATGTCCCCGTGCCGGGCATAATAGAGGCGGCAGAACGGACTGAATACGTGATCGTAGGCCCAGGGGATACCATCCTGCAGGGCGCCAGCACTCAAGGGAATAGCCCGGATGTCTAGTCCCGGACCCGTGGTCTCTTCAAAATTTATGCCATCTCCGGTAAAGGCAGACAAGTAATCGGCTGGGTTATGGAGAGGGAATTCAGACATGCGTTCGATATGGATTATTTGAATAATTATCTTAGATTGAGATACAGACAAGAATAACTTGATGCGGTATTTTGTGGTATGTCTGCACAAATCGACTCTCTCTCCGAGGCGGGCGGAATTGACCTCCAGGTCACTACCGAAACGCGCAAAATTCCTGAAATCGTCAACCGCCTGAATGACTGGCAGTACCTTGAGCGGAGTATCCACCGGATCCTCGCCGGATGGGGACGACACCAGTGTTCATGGGATGACAAGGTCGCCCTGCACCGCCATGTGTGGGATCAGGCCGAAGTGGTGCGGCGCCTCCGGGAGCGTATTGGTGAGTTTCCCGGGGGCAAACCGGATGCACCGGTATCTCCGGAGTTGATGAAGGTGAGCAACGCGGTCCTCTTTGCCCCGTCATTCGAGGACGCGCTGGATGGGGTCTATCATCTTCTCCTTCAGGCCCTGATTCGTGCATACGTTGCTTATGTCCAGAATGCCCATCCCGTGCATGATGCACCCACCATATCCCTGTTGCATGAAATCAATACCATCAAGGAGCAGCATTTCTTCTGGTACCGTGAATACAGGCGGAAGAATCCCCACACGACGGAGAGCAGCTACAAGCAAGCCATCCTCGAGGCCATCGAGAGCGCGGGGGGATTCCAGCAGGCGATCCCTTTCAAGGGAAAGGACGGCGCAAGGCCGTGCGGGGTGGACAGTGATTTCCGGACACCCAAGTACAGCGGCCGTCCGGCAAACTGGAGATGCGAGCACGACATCACGCCGTTTATCCGGGTGAACTTCGAGACCGACATGGAGACCCGGCGATTGTATTGGGCGATGGGCTACATGCGGGAGATGAACCTGCCGGATGATCAATTGAACTGGCTATTCTGGGGCCACTACATGCCGTGGGACTGGCATCATGATATTTCCCGTCATCTCTGGGATGAGTCCCGCCACGGTCATTCCGGCTATTCCCGTCTGAAGGACTGGGGGCTGGACCTTGAGGATGTTGGCTTCACGCCTTACAACAATGAGGCCATCATCGATGCCTACGTTGAGAACAATCGGGAGGATGGTAAGCCTGATACGCTGGTCAGCCAACCCGATCTGGATTTCACCTTGATGGACGAGCCCATGAGCCCGAAGGACCTTTATGAGGCGGTGTTCTTCATCGGCATGGTCGCGGAGAATGGTCACTTCATCGTCAAGAATGAAGGCTATGAGGATTTCCGCGACGCGGAGGACCTGGAGTCCGCGGAAATGATGCTCTTTGACATCATTGATGAGACAACCCATGTCCAATACGCGCACCGTTGGCTTCCCGAGCTGGCCAGGCATGCGGGAATTTCCAACGAGGGGTATCGCGAGCGGGCCTCCCGTGTCCGCAAGGAACTGGAAGCCGATGAGCAGAAGCTTGCCGAGGAGGACAAGGCGCTCCTGGTTCCCGGAAATCCGGCCTACGAGCACTATCTTTCCCTGCTTGAGCGCATCCGTGAGGTTGCTCCGTTAAAGGGGGATATGTCCCGGATGCGGTCCGCTAAGCCGATGTAGGGCAGGGGAAGGCCATGTCGGAAGCGGATTCTTCACATAGCCTCGTCCTGACCGGGAATCTCTGGTCCCTGGGCGGATATCCTGGTCCGGTGAACGAATGGACCGAGGAAGACAAGATCCGGTTCTTTGCCGGGGAGGGATTTGATGCGGTCACCATGGGGGGACGTCCCGGATTGGGCAAATGGCTGAAGGAGGAATTTGACCTTCGCCTGTGCGGGTTTTTCCAGGCCGATACCTTGCAGGATATCGAGTCCGCCTACCTCGGGGAAGTGGAGGCTGGAGCGGAGACCATCAACAGCTTCCTCGGAACCCCCGCAGCCACCCTTGATGAAGCGGTGCGCCTGTTTGCTGAAGTGGACCGCCTGGAGCGCCTTCATGGTGTTCCCATCCATGTCGAGACCCACCGGGCGACCATGCTGGAAGTCCCGGAGTTTGCTTTGCAACTCTACCAAGCCAGCCATGCCAATACCGGCCTGTGGCCGAGATTGTGCCATGACGACAGCCATATTTCCGTGGTAAAGCACTTCTCGCTCAGCCAGCTGACGGAATTTCTCGAGTTACACCGGAACCCCGGACTTCTCAAGCGCTCGCAGCAGATGCATTTGAGGCCGTTCAACGGGCATCATGCGCAGGTCCCCGTCCTCGACCCGGCCGGCGGGGAGACCCGGGAATTTCTCGAGTGGATGGTGTATGCGCGGTCCGTTGTCCGGGCCTGGCAAGAGGCCCATGAGGGGGCCGCGGATTTATGGATTGTGCCCGAATTGGGACCGGTTTCCGATGGATACGCACTCAGTACCGGCCCGGATATGCTTTCCGAATTGAAGCACTGCGTCGCCCGGATAAGGGAATTATTCCGCCGCTAAGGGTAAGTTATTGGGTACGTTTTTCGGGAAATTCGATATCCCGAATGTATCTTGATACCGAGGAGGGAACTTTCCTTTCCTTCCGGTTACGACATACCAAGACTGCACCCACCTATGAATAAGTCCCTACTTCTTTACCTATCTGTTTTCACTTGCGTCGCTAGTTCGGCGCTGTTTGCGGCAGACCCCATTCTCGAGTACACCTTCAACACGCCCACATTTACCTATGCAGAAGGTGCGAATGCCGGTTCCGGAGCCCTCTCCACTGGTCAGTCAGGAATGAAGATCGGTTTTCGGAACGCCTTGGGGGGAGGCCCACCCCGCGGGCAGGGACAAACTTGGTTCCTCAGTAATGGCAGTTTCTATACCGTCGATATGGGTGGTGTTTCCGGTCTGTCCAACGATTATGCCTTTCAGAACGATGCTCAAGACGACAACATGGGCGGGATGGTTAATTCCACCAATGCTCAGGGCGCGGCCATTGCTGAGGCGGTGGAGCCCCTGCTGTCTGGATTGGATGCGATCACGGTAACGGGATGGATCTATGTCCGAGGGACCGTGCCCTTGCAGAGTTACGCCCGCATTGTTTCGTGTATGGGGGGCGGCGGTGGCTTTGAATTGCGTCATGTGTTTGATACCCCCGGAACGCTGGAGCTTCGCCTCAACGATGGAACAGCGATTGCTCCGCAAAACCGCTTCACGGAGACCCAGAAGTGGGTATTTTTCGCTGTCTCCTATGACAGCCTGGCCAGTGGACAGGAAGTCCGGTTCTACATCGGGGACACGGTTAGTACCGTGGAGGCGATCGTTGGTGCTGTTGCCATGGCGCAGGGACAGCTTAAGGGTGGTCTGGCCTTCACGCTCGGTAATTCCGCCGGGGGCGGCAACCGCGTTTTGCCTGCCAACTTCGACAACATCCGCGTATACGGGGAAGCCCTTTCGCTGGCAGAACTGGAGGCCGTCCGTGCCGATGACCTGCTGGAACCCATCGTCTTGCCGTTGCCCCCGACCGGACTTTCCGCCACAGTGCAAAGCTCGACGGAAGTCTACCTCGAGTGGAATGATAACAGCACGAACGAGGAATTCTTCAACCTCATCCGCACCGAGAATGGCGTCCCCACGGTCATCGAGTTGCCCGCGGACACCGTTTCCTATATGGACACCAACCTCACTCCCGAAAAGGAATACACCTACACGGTTCAGTCGGGGATTACAGCGGGCAGCTTGCCTTCGGTTGGTTCTGCCACGGTCACGACTCCTCAGATTGTTACCTCACTCAATAAAATCGTGGATCTCCGGATCGCTGAAAAGTCCGCCACCGGAGTCACCCTGATCTGGACGGATCCCAATGCGGGGGAAGCCGGATACATCGTTGAGAAATTCAACGACGGTAATCAGACATGGGAATTTTGGGATGTCTTTGAGGCCAATACCGTGGAAGTTACCTTCAATGAACTGGTCAATGCGGACCTGCAACGGTTCAGGGTATTCGCCTATAACGGAGATATTGAAGCGGATCCCGCCGTTATTGTCTTCCAGTTGCGCAACCGCGAATTCGCCCTTGGCGTTACCGAGGAAGTCGTGATCGATGAGAGCCTGGTCACGCAAACCGTCCATGTCGATCCCGTCAACGGGGACGACGCGAATGATGGGAGCACATTGGCGCTGGCCAAGAAAACCATCACCAGTGCCATCCTCGCGGCCGCTGCCAACCAGAGCAAGGGCGAGGGCACCAAGATCCTTCTCCAGCCCGGAATTTATCAGGAGGGAAGTCCGTATAACGATCTCTTTACCCAGCCGATGATCGGCATGGGCCCCAACGCCTACCCCAACCCAATCCGGGGCAAACCCTCGATGCCGATTATCTTTGAGGGCGCCGGATGGGACGGGGATTGGGTGAATGACGATGTCATTATCCAGGGCTCAAACCGCTACACCAACTGGACCCACCTTGGCGACAATGTCTATGAGCACGAGTGGACCATCGACTGGGGTGTCAATGCGACCTATCCTTTTGCGGGATCCCCCATTGCCACCCGTTCCTACCACGGTGTGAATGTCCGTCCCACCGGCGATCGCTATTGGCAGATGTACTACCACATGGATGGTCCGGACGATCCCGCCATCCAGTATGTCGAACCTCACGAAGGTTACTTCTGGGTCGATGAGGAGGCCGACTATATCCGGGTCAAGGCGCCGGCCGGCACCGACCTGACGGATTCCACCCTGGAAGTGAATGTCAATGAACGTCACCGTCTCTTCCAGTTCTTTCAGGCCTCAGGCTCCGTCAGCAGCCAGAAAGATACGCCGATGATTTTCCGTAACATCGTCTTCCGGCATGGTTACCGCGGGCCCCTGTTGCAGAACACCGGCCGCGTGATCATTGAGGACTGCAGTTTCGAGAACACGAAGTACTTTGGTTTCACCTACAACAGTTCCTATCCGGGACTGATTGTCCGGCGCTGTGAATTCATCCGCAATGGCCACTCCGGTGGAGGCGCCGACTGCTACTGGAAGGAAGGTCCGGCCAATTACCTGTTTGAAGACAACTTCTTCTTCGAAAACGGACGCCAGGCAACGGTGCTGAAATTCCGTGGTCACCTCGAGTCGCAGATTAAGTTGGCCTTTGTGGACGGAATGACCTTCCGCGACTTCCACATGGTAAATGGTCATGGCGTCGGGCTTTGGCTCGATACCGGACTGGTCAATTTCGAGGCCTATAACGGGATTATCGAGGGCACTTCCTCCGCCGCCGTCTTCGTTGAAAACCACAACCGAAACAACATTGAGAACCTCGGCGACCAGATCACCGTTTATTTGCGCGACCTCTGGATCCGCGACGGGGTCTTTGACCCCACTTGGAACAGTTGGAATACCAAGGGGGTTCAAACCGCCGAAAGTGAAAACTGGATTGCTGACAACCTCTGGATCGAGGAGCAGGAGAGGCCCTACAATTTCGCCTACAACAATCGTGGGGATATCTACCAGAACATTATCAAGAACACCGTAGCCATCCAGGAGACGACAAAACCGTTCTACTACGGTGATCCGGAGACCTGGCAGCAGGCTTTCGACACCCTGACTCCGGAATTCGGAGGGAACCGCTATTACGGTGGTATGGACAATGGATTCCTCAACCGGTTAACAACGGCGGTGTCCTTTGAAGATTGGGTAGATGCTGCTAATAGCAACCCGGCACGCAATGTCAGTGGTATTGAAGAGGACAGCCTGCGCTTCCCCGATCCGGCCAGTGCCCGACCGACGCTTGGGATCTACCCGACCAGTCGTGAGATGAGCGAGGGCGACAGCCGGGACAAGGGACTTCTGCTGACCCGCCTTGGGGCACCCGTTGATGCCCCCCTGACGGTTGACCTTGTCTACTCGACCGGTGGTGGAAGCACGGATGCCAGCGACTTTGTCTCCCTGCCCAGCCAGGTGACCATTCCCGCTGACTCCATCAGCGTTTACATACCGCTCTCCATTGTCGAGGACGGGCAACCGGAAGGACTGGAGCTGTTTGAGGTGCAGGTTATTGAGCAGGGCAACTTCGAGGTGCTGGCCGAACCGGCCCGGATTAGTGTGATCGATGCGGACACGAGTGACTTGCCGATCTTCAGGGTGCTGCCCATCGGGGACCGTATCTTTGAGAATGTTGACGCACCCTGCAATGTACGGATTCTGCGCGAGGGCATTCTCACGGGTAGCGTAACGCTTGATTTCGTGGAAGCCGGTGGTGCTCAGATGGGCGTCGACTACACCGTATCGCCAGCCTCCCTCACGTTTGGTCCAGAGGACTACGAGCAAATTGTTGAGATCCGTCCCATCAGTGACGACCAGGTTGAGGGTGTTGAATATGTACAGCTGCAGTTGACCCAGAGCAGCGGCGAGGATGTCGTCATAGCTGCTCCCAGCTCCCTCAATATTCCGATCAACGACAATGATGGCGCAGTCGCTGAGAGCGTTGCGGTCAGTTTTGCGCAGGCGCTGGACGATTCGCTTGAAGCCAGCTTCCAAATCAGCAATCCCGGCGATTCAAGCATTGTCTATTCGCTTGAGTGGCAAAAATTCACGGTGAATGCGCTGGGCAGTGAATCGCCGGACGGTCCGGCCGCTGATGGCTATTTTGACATATCAGCAACCGGCACCAAGTCGGGTTGGTCCTGGTTCTTCCCAAATGATGACGGCTTCAGCCAGCCGATTGAATTGCCTTGGTCCTTCAACTGGTACGGGGATGATTACACGACCATCCACGCCAGCAGCAACGGGCTGATTGTCTTTGGCAATCCCTCCAACAAGTTTGCCCGCTATGCCACGCCGGTTCTGCTACCGCTCAATACAAACGACACGGTGGCTAATTCCCTCGCCGTGGCATGGGCCAACATGAAACTGGACAGCTCCTCCGGGCTCTACAGCGAGCAGGTTGGTGACACGTTCATCATACAATGGGACAACTTCCTCATCAATGGTGAACGGACCACCTTCCAAGTGCAATTTGAGGAAGGGAATACGCTCACTGCGTATTACCAGGTTTGGCCGCAAGGGCAGGACATCATGGTGGGCTATCAGGACAGCACGAAGGAGCTGGGAGGTTCAATCATTCCGCTGCAATCCCTTCCCGGCACACCCTATGCCCTCCGTTTCGACGCGGTTGTTCCGTTCCTGAACTCGGATACCACCAGTGTCCAGTTGGCCCAGGGAGAGTCGGCAACGGTGGACTTCCTTGTCACCTCGAAGGGCCTTTCGCTGGGCGAGAACACTGGCATCCTGTCCATCACTTCGGATTCAGGACCCGACTCTGACCAGCGGTTGCCTGTCGTCGTCGACTACTCCCAAAATCCGGCGATACGCGACTTTGGTGAAGCAGTGACAGATCTCCAGGAAGGCTGGGCCCTGGTGACGGACCTGGGCTGGATCTATACCGCCGATTGGCCCTATGTCTATCACTCCGATCTGGGCTGGCTATACAAGCTGGAGGGCCCGGGCCAGCACTACTGGCTCGCTCTTGAGTGGGATTCCGGATGGATGTACATGCCGCCTTCCTGGTATCCGTACGCTTACTTTTATGGTAATGGTTTCCTGACTAATAAATGGGGTTACCTGGTTACCTCCGTCGACACCATCTGGGTGTATGTCGTCGGAGAAGACTGGATTACGCTGCCGCGCGGCTGATCCTGGGATCGGGTGAATCAACAGGAACAGAAAAGTCTTCAGACTTTGGCCATAAAAGAGCCCGTGTAACTCACACGGGCTCTTTTGTATCGGTTACCCTAACCCTTTTGAAAAAGTCCTGCTACCTTTTCAAATTTTGCTTAGTCTGTTACCTTGTTAAGGTGGGCTTTAAACTCACATGATCAGTGATGCCGTCTGGGGCTCCTGGCTGCCAAGTGAATCCCCGTTGTGAGGTGCATCTCGAGCGACGCTTTGAGGATCTCTATGCAGTGCAATTCATGAGTCGCGGATAACTGTATTTCAGTCGCGGCTCGGTGAACGGAGAACACCAAACCGGACCGCTTTTCTTCTGGACCGAACGGAACTCACTTTACCGTTATGGACCGGGGAAAACAGGCTGGTGGGATCATCACTGGGTCCACTTTCAGGGAGTACTGGGCGACCGCTTTTACTGGCCGTTGCTTGAAAAGTTGGCGCCGAGCGGCTGCATCCGTGTCATGAATGGACATGATGTGGGCCGTGCTTTCCGGAAATTGATTGATCTTATCATGGATCCATTCATCCCATGGGACTAGCCGATACATCAGATGCATAACGTGCTACATCTTTTCGAGATAGGGAGAAGTGGAATAGAAGACGTGCTGCCACCACCGCTTTTTGAAGCCAAGAACGAGTTGGAAAAGGACCTGACTGCGGGATGCCCACTAGAGAAATTGGCCCGGAGACACGGATTCAATTATCCAACCTTCCGGAGGTGGTTCCGGGACGCTTTTGGCTGTGCGCCTGGCCAATTCCTACGGGCACGCAGACTTGAAGCGGCGACCCGCCTGCTCATTCAATCCAGAGATACAATCCAGATGATCGGAGAGCGGGTCGGCTACGATAATCCGTCGATATCCATGAGGAACTTCAAGCAGTACAACGGGATCCCTCCGAGAGAGTACCGGGATAAATCGATCCGGTAAGGGTCTGGGTAGTTGCATCACCGGTCATCAAAATGCATGTGTAACGGGATTTGCAACGAGTTCCCTTGAGCTTGGGGTTATTCCGCCTAGGGCTTCTTGGGAACAATACCGCTGTAATTTCCTGATGCCGTATCTTTACGCAATTCGGTGGAATCCCAGGCAAGGTCGGCCTCTGGAGCGACATTTCGCTCGCTCTCAAATTGGTTTTCTAATTCGTCCATCCTGACCCGGACCCGTTGCACATAATTCTTCTCGTCCCTGTGAAAGGCAGCATTTTCCTGTGCAGTGCTTTCATCATGCCGTGCGAATTTCCGGGCCACGCGAGAAGCTTGGTGACCGCGATAGCCTAAGCTGCGAAGGGCCTCCTCAGCCAGGTTGATCGCACTGCCAGCATGCTGGTGTATAACCGAAGCGACTCCCGCATTGATCAGTTCATATTGATGGTTACGGGAAAGCGCTCGGACGAGAACCTGCAGATTGGGAAAGTGCTTATCGACGGTCTCCAACAGTTCGGTGATCTGCTCCTCCCCGTCTATGGCGATTATCAGAAGCTTGGCCTTGGCCGCCCCGGCGGATTCCAATAAGTCATGCCGCGCCACATCACCGTAGAAGGTCTTGATCCCGATTTTGCGGAGAAATTCCACATGGTCCGGGTCGGAGTCGATGACTGTGACCGGAATTTTCTGGGCTATCAACATGCGGGCAATGAAGTTACCGAACCGCCCGATCCCAGCAAGGATGACTGGAGCATCCTCCTCCATGGCATCCGCTTCCTTTTCGCCGGTTTCCCTTGTGCCAAAGCGCACCCGCAGAAACTTTTCCTCGAACAGCATGATCAGGGGTGTCAGGGCCATCGTCAGGGCAACACTGGCAATTAATATCTGGACCAGTTCAACCCCAAGTACACCGGCGCCAAGGGAGAATCCGAGGAGGACAAAGGCGAACTCGCTTCCTTGCGCCAAGGAAAGTGAAAAGAGAAATCGCTGGTCGAGGATGAGCTTGGCCATGGTGCCGAGGGCAAAGAGGATCGCCGCTTTGACAACAATCAAGCCCACGACGATGGCAGAAATCAATCCGGGTTGACTGGCAATAAGGGAGAAGTCGATGGAGGCTCCCACAGAAATGAAGAATACTCCCAGCAGTAGACCTTTGAAGGGTTCTATGTCCGATTCAAGCTCATGCCGGTACTCGCTGTCGGCCAGAACGACCCCCGCCATAAAAGTTCCCAGGGCGGCGGAAACACCCAGACTGGTCATCAGCAAGGCAATGCCAATGACAATAACCAGGGCCAAAGCCACAAAGGCTTCCCGGACTCCGGTCTTGGCGACTGCCCTGAGTACCGGACGCAACAGATAGCGGCCCATGAGAATAATCGCAATGACCGCTAGGATGACCAGGACTGTGTTGACCCACGCAGGCTGGTGCGAAAGCCACTCCTGTATGACATTGCCACCGCCATGACCACCGCCATGATCATTCCCGTCGACTGAGGAGGTGACTTGGATCGTGGCCAAGAGGGGCAAGAAAGCGAGCATTGGTATGACCGCGATATCCTGAAAGAGCAAGACCGAGAAGGCGCTGCGGCCACCAGAGCTTTGGGCCTGGCCCTTTTCCTGAAGAGACTGGAGTACAATCGCCGTCGAAGACAAGGCAAGGGACATACCCACGGCCAGAGCCATTTGCCAGCCCAGTCCGGCAATCATTCCAATCGCTGAAATTATCGCAGTGGTCATGATTACCTGACTACCTCCAAGACCAAGTATGGGCACCCGCATGCGCCAGAGTAAGGCAGGTTGCAATTCCAGACCGATAAGAAACAACATCATTACCACACCAAATTCCGCAAAGTGCATGACATCCTGTCCTTCAGAGCCCACAAAACCCAGTCCAAAAGGCCCTATGACAATCCCCGCTACAAGATAGCCAAGTACTGAGCTGAGGCCCAGCCTCTTGAATATCGAGACACTGACTACAGCGGCAATTAAGTAGACAAAGGCGGCTAGAAATAATGATTCATTTGACATTGCTTAATCCTCCCTCAACCAGGTTGCGTATGCGTTAATGGCCTGCTCCAGTTCTTCGCTTTTCAAGTGGAGAGCTTCGTGTATGAAAAACGGCTCACCAACGCGCATGCCGCATAATTCTAGGGTACAGGTGAGTGGGCGCAGCAGTTCCTCCATTGTATAGCGGTTATGACCGGTCCTGGAGTAGGATTTCTCCGATCCCCCGGTTGTCACAGCAATTCGCACCCTCTTGTCGATAAGCGCCTTCCCGGTCCCCCCATATGCCCAGCCATATTGGAGGACAATATCGAACCATTCCTTCAACAGTGCAGGGCTCGAATACCAGTACATGGGAAATTGGAACACGACCGATGGATGTGCTTCCATCAGGGCCTGCTCCAGTTTTGCGTCCACGCACATATCCGGATAGCGCTCGTAAAGGTCATTGACCGTGACGCCCTCAAGGGATCTTGCCTTTTGCAGGAGTTTCCGGTTTACCCGCGACTTTTCCAGCGCGGGATGAACAAATTGTAGTAAGGTGGATGCCATTTGCAAATTTGATATTAACGATTATGCCCTACCAGCGAGAGTATTTAACAGGTCGGGTGTCCTCTGTTAAAGATCTCATCAAGTGCGGACTTCAATTGGCCAATGGAAAATGTTTCGCCAGATGTTCCCGGAAGCGGCTGAAATAGCCTTCAACATCGGGATTCTTCATGACATCGTAACAGGCAAAGGTCTCCATCGGTTCCATCCCGAAGAAGCGGAAGTTCAAGTGCGCCGGCAAGAAAAGGTCGTCCGGTGAGCGGCCAGCAAAAAAGGATTGTCCGGGATCATTGAAGGCTTCGGCGGGAGCATTGAAGGTCAGGGAAAGCATGTACCGCTTCCCCTTGAGACTGCCTCCCTGGCCATACTGGATGGAAGGATCCTTGCGGGTGCGTCCGTCGCCATTGCACAACCGGCCATCCATTCCGTAGGAGTATACTTCGTCCATGTACTTCTTGAACGACCAGGGCACACCCATCCAGTTCACGGGTGTCTGCAAAAGGATACAGTCCGCCCACCTGTGCTTCTCGATTTCCGCATCGATGGCGTAGTCGTCTTCCATGGTCGTCAGTTGCACCGCGTAACCCGTCTCCTCAAGATGGGTCCGGGCCATGTCGACCAGCGTTCCGTTCAGTTTGCCCTCCGAGAAGGGATACTTCTGGTGGGCGTTGATGATGAAGATGTTTTTCATGCTCTGTCGTTCGTTGGAAATTAAGCGTAGGTGCCCCGGATGGGGTAGTTGTTTTCCCGGATCCATTCCACCGTTTCGACCAGCTCCTCAAGGTCGGAGCGGTTGAACGGTGTGTTCGAAATGTCGATCAGGTGCAGCCGGTTCTCCTCGTTCAGGGCGAACATCGCCGGTTCCGCAAAGGGTCGGTCGGTTTCCTGCTCCGACCGGGGATGCGAAATGTACAGCCCCAGTTCCTCCATCTGTCCGATGTCCAGGCTGTGGCCAACCGGGAAACTCACCCCGGTCTCCTGCACCATTGCCCCGGCCCGCTCCTCCGGATCCCCCGACACTGCCACGATCTCTGCTCCCGCTTCCCGGAAGCGCTCCCGTAGCTTTTCCAGTTTGCCCAGGTAGCGCTTGCATAACGGGCAGTGCAGGCCCCGGTAAACGAAAATGAGCTGCCACGGCGCCCCTTCCAAACGCTCCCCAAGGGTGAGGCTGCCCCCTCCCCAACGGGGTAATTCGTATGCCGGGAGTTCACTCCCCGCATGGAGTTTTCTTGATGTCCTGATGGTTGCGTTCTTCATAAATATATCTACTAGTAGGTAGTTTAAGGTGAAAAAAATCAGCCGAGGAGGCGCAGGTACTCGTTGGCCGAGGTCCTGAAGTGCTCCGGGTCATCGAGTGCCCGGGCGATGACCTGCGCCCCGAGGAGGAAGTCATGGAAGGCGCGGGCCGCAAGGGTCGTGTCGAGGGTCCTGGGGAAAGTCCGGTCACTGACGCCCTGAATGAAAATCCCCTCAATGATGGCAACGGAGCTATTGATGGTGGCTTTCAGCCGTTCCCGGATGGTTTCGCTGAGGGTGGTCGACTCCACGCTGAGCATGCCGACAGTGCAGATTTTGCCTTCCATGAGTGAATTCTCAAAGATTTGCGCGATTGCCCGAAGCTTGTCCATCACCGGATCCTCCGAACAGGCCACCGTGCGGTAGTGCTGCCCGTAGTCATTGCCGCAGCGCTGCAGTAGGGCCTCCACCAGGTCATCCTTCTTCGGGAAATGGTAATGGATGCTGGCTTTGCGAATCCCCACCGCCAGGCTGAGGTCATTGTAGCTCATAGCATTGACCCCGACCGTTTGTATCAGGTCCTGGGCACTGTCCAGTAAGGCGGTCTTTCTGTCCCCGGTGATCATGGTGTTCTAATTAATTACGATGAAGTATATCTACCTATAGGTAGGTAACGTCAAGCAATTATACCGTGATTGAAAGAATTTCTGTGGTTGAACCTGAACGTTTGAGCCAGTTGAATGTTTGCGGTCCGTTCCGCCATGATTTTACTTGCTGTACCAGTCCGGCCAACGGGATGTCACGGTCTGCCAGATTTCTTCTGTTGTTGCGTAGCCAAGCGGATGAATCGGCGATAGCGGGAACTCGAGTGACCGGACATTGTCCCCGATGGCTTTGATGATGGCCTCGGACTCCCCGTGATGGCGGGCTGTATCGAGAAAATTAACACATTCGTTCCAGCAGTAGTGCATGGCGTCGATGGCCTCCGTCTCATCAAAGGCGCCAAAGACGCCTTTCAGTCCGAAGGCCCCGAAACCCAGCCGGGAGACCTTGGTTTTCGTATGGTAGAAGTTGCTGTATTGCATGGCGGCCCGATTAAAACTCGTCGTAGGCGATCTGCTGCGGAGCGACGCCGAGCTCTGTGAGCATCCTGGTGCAGGCCTTGATCATCATGGGTGGTCCGCAGAGGTAAAACTCAACCGACTGGATGTTGGGATGCGCATCAAGGTAGTTATCGAGCACGACCTCGTGGATGAAGCCTTTGTACCCATCCCAGTTGTCTTCCTCCAGCGGCTCCGAGAGGGCGAGGTTGAACGAGAAATTCGGGTGGTCCGCGGCCATCTGCTCGAAGTAGTCCTGGTAGTAGATTTCCTGCCTGGAGCGGGCCCCGTACCAGTAGCTGACCTTTCGGGGAGTATTTTCGTTCTCGAAGAGGTGGGCCAGATGGGCGCGCATGGGAGCCATCCCGGCTCCACCGCCGATGTAAA
>JBFOMH010000035.1:0-2107 GCA_040830765.1 Puniceicoccaceae bacterium
TTGGCTGGACCGGAAAAGGGTGGGGGCCCGGGATCATAGAGAACAATGCCGGGCGCCTGCTGACCGGGAAGGAATATAATCAAATTCGTCTGGAGCCTCCTACCGGAAAAATGTCCAGCAAGCATTATTCCGCCAATTTCAAGACCTTCCTGGAGGAAAACGACAATGGGAAACCGTGGGCATTCTGGGTGGGAACGCACGAACCCCACCGTGAGTACGAATATGGCTCAGGAGGGGAGTTGGGCGGGAAACAGGCAAGGAACCTTGACTGGGTCCCTGGTTACTGGCCCGACAATGAGATTGTTCGCAATGACATTTTGGACTATGCGTATGAAATTGAGTATGCCGACAAGCACCTGGAGGATATCCTGAGCATTCTTGAAGAACGCGAACAGCTTGAGAATACGTTGATTGTGGTCACCTCCGACAATGGAATGCCGTTTCCACGTTCCAAGGGCCTGCAGTACGAAATCTCCAATCATATGCCCCTCGCCATCATGTGGAAGGCGGGGATCCGTAATCCAGGCCGTTCTGAAGACGCTTTTGTCTCATTCATTGATTTTGCCCCCACCTTCCTCAAGGTGGCGGGAGTGGATTGGGATACCTCGGGAATGGCTCCCACACCCGGCAAGGACCTGATGGAAATCTTACAGGACGATTACCGGATACTGGACCGTTCCTACATCATCCTCGGCCAGGAGCGCCATGATTACGGCCGGCCGGGCAACCAGGGATACCCGGTTCGTTCAATCATCAAGGACGGGTTTCTCTACATGCATACGTTTAAGCCCCATCTCTGGCCGGTGGGAAATCCCGAGACGGGATATCTCAATACCGATGGATCCCCCACCAAGACCTTTATCCTCAATCTTCGCAGGGACCGGGTTGATGAACACTTCTGGCAGTTGAACTTTGGTAAGCAACCCCGGGAGCAGTTGTTTCACATAGCTGTTGATCCGGATTGCCTGGTGAATCTGGCCGGCCACAGCGAATACCGTGAATTGAAGGAAACACTCCGGGCTTTGCTCTTCAAGGATCTGGCCCTGCAGGAGGACCCGCGTGTGGTGGGCCCAGATGAGGACATCTTTGACACCTATCCGTGGGACAAACCCGGCTCCTATGACTTCCACGAGCGGTTCGTGGCAGGTGAGATTGAGACGTATCAGACCGAATGGGTAAATGCCTCTGATTATGAGGCCGGACCATTGGACTGATCCCCGTGTTACATTCATTTAGGCCATTCCTCTGCGGGCGGGCCAGGTATTCATCCCCGGTTGCCTAACCAATGCTATCCTTTGGCAGGATTATGTTAACGGATTGCCCTCCCGGCCGTGTAAAATGGAATTTTGTCCCGCATAAATGAATAAACCCCCAATCCTCCTCCAGCGTGAACATCCAGCCAACCCTTCCCCGGAAATCCTACGGACTTCTCATCCTGCTCCCGTTGATCATTTCGCCTGCCTTTGGACAGGATGACAGCGATACGGATCCAGAGGTATTTGACCTCTCTCCATTTGAAGTGAAGGCGGCTGACGGATGGGTGGCCAACGAGACCCTGGCCGGCAGCCGCCTGCGTACGGAATATCGAGACCTCGCCGGTCAATATGAGACCCTGACCATGCAGTTCATGGAGGATTTTGCAGTGAATTCCCCCGAGGAGGCGGCAATTTATTCACAGAACATTGAAAGCCGGGAGGAATACGTCGATGGCAATGGCATAATGGATGACCTGAGCGGCCAACTGCGCATCCGTGGCCTGACCCAGCCGACCAACTCGGTGAACTTCTTTTCAACAGGAGTCCCCGGTGACAATTTCAATATCGAACGACTGACAATTGCGTCCGGTCCAAATTCCATCCTTTTCGGAACCGGCAGCCCTTCCGGGATTATTGACCGCACCCTGAAAAAGGCGGAAATGAATGACTTCGGTGATATTTTCATTCAGGCAGACTCTTTCAATGGATATCGCGGCCAGCTGGATTTGAACAAGGAGATCATCGAAGGCAAATTTGCTATTCGCCTCGCCACGGTTTACGAGGACAAGCGTTGGGACATCCAGCAAGCCAAGGAAATCGACAAGCGTGTTTACGGTACGGCAACGATCAAA
>JBFOMH010000036.1:0-45304 GCA_040830765.1 Puniceicoccaceae bacterium
GGCGATGATGATCCCCAACGAGGCCCGCAAGGAGGTCAGCCAGGATGCCCTCCTGATCCACCTGGTGGAGAATCTCTACGAAAGAAACAACACCCAGTTCAAGCAGGGCTGCTTCCGGGTCCGAGGGGAAACGGTGGAAATTTTCCCCGCCTACATGGAAACAGCCATCCGGGTGGAGTTCTGGGGTGATGAGGTCGAGCGCATCCGGTCACTGGAGCCACTGACCGGGGAGACCGGGCCCGCGGTGTCATTACCGCCCAGCCGGGGGCACGCGGGCGGGTTGGGCCACGGAGCGGTGTAGCCACCCCGCCGATGTCTTCATGACGTTCCAACTGAAATCGGATTTCCAACCCACCGGTGACCAGCCAGAGGCCATCGGCAAACTGGTGGATTCCCTGCAGGCCGGTAACAAGTACCAGACTCTTCTCGGTGTCACGGGTTCCGGAAAAACCTTCACCATGGCCAATGTCATCCAGCAGGTGCAGCGGCCGACTCTGGTCCTTTCCCATAACAAGACCCTCGCCGCCCAGCTCTACAGCGAGTTCAAGAATTTCTTCCCGGAAAACGCAGTCGAGTACTTTGTCAGCTACTACGACTACTACCAACCGGAGGCCTACATTCCAGCCACTGATACCTTCATCGAGAAGGACTCCTCCATCAACGAGGAGATCGAACGCCTCCGCATTGCCGCCACCAGCTCGCTGATTTCGCGCAGGGATGTCATCGTGGTGGCCTCCGTTTCCTGCATCTATGGATTGGGTTCACCGGAGGACTTCAAGGCGATGATGATCCCCATCGAGGCCGGCAAGGAGATCAGCCGGGATGCCCTCCTGATCCGCCTGGTGGAGAATCTCTACGAAAGAAACGACATCCAGTTCAAGCAGGGCTGCTTCCGGGTCCGCGGGGAAACGGTGGACATTTTCCCCGCCTACATGGAAACAGCCATCCGGGTGGAGTTCTGGGGTGATGAGGTCGAGCGCATCCGGTCACTGGATCCACTGACCGGGGAGACCGGGGAAAGCTTCCAGCAATTCCATCTGTATCCGGCCAACCAGTTCATTACGCCAAAGGACAAGATTGAGCGGGCTATCAAGGATGTCCGCTCAGAGCTTGAGGAACAGGTGGGTACCTTCGAATCCTCCCAGCGCCTCATCGAGGCCCAGCGCATCCGCATGCGGACCGAATACGATATCGAGATGCTGCAGGAAATGGGATTTTGCCAGGGTATCGAGAACTACTCCCGCCATCTCTCCGGGCGCAAGGCCGGCGAGCGTCCCTTCTGCCTGCTCGACTTCTTTCCGGATGATTTCCTGACCATTATCGACGAAAGCCATGTCACCGTTCCCCAGATCGGCGGCATGTACAAGGGCGACCGGTCCCGCAAGGAACGGCTCGTCGAGTACGGGTTCCGTCTGCCCAGCGCGCTCGATAACCGCCCGCTGCGCGTCGAGGAGTTCCGCGAGATAACCGGCCAGACCATCCTTGTCTCGGCCACTCCCTCGCCGGACGATCTTGAGCGTTCCAGTGTTATTGCCGAACAAGTAATCCGGCCGACCGGACTCCTTGATCCCGATCCCCTTATCCGGCCTGCCAAGGGACAGGTAGAGGACCTCATCGGGGAAGTTCTCACGGCGGTCGATGAGGGGGAACGCGTCCTCGTCACAACCCTGACCAAGCGCATGTCCGAAGACCTGAGTGCCTACTTCCGCGAACGCTCCATTCGGGTTGAGTACCTCCATAGCGACATTGACGCCATTGAACGGGTGGAGATTCTCCGCAACCTTCGGGCGGGGGAATTCGATGTCCTCGTCGGGGTGAATCTCCTCCGCGAAGGCCTGGACCTTCCGGAAGTTGCCCTTGTGGCCATCCTTGATGCCGACAAGGAGGGCTTTCTACGTAGTGCCACCAGCCTCATCCAGACAGCCGGGCGAGCGGCGCGACACGAGAAGGGACGGGTCCTTCTCTATGCCGACAACCTGACCGATTCCCTCAAGCGGGCAGTGGAAGTGACCAGCCAGCGCCGGACTCGGCAGATGGCATACAACGAGGAGCACGGCATCACCCCGCGCAGTGTCCAGCGCGCCATTCAGGCCAGCCTCCATTATGGGCGCAAGGAGACGGCAGACCCGCTGTCCGTTCAGGAGGCAGGAGGCGACGAGGATGTCTCGACCATTATCGCTGAACTTGAGGAGGAGATGCTCGCCGCCGCCAACGATTTGCAGTTCGAGCGCGCTGCTGTCCTCCGCGACCAGATTGAAGCCCTCCGTCACCCGGAAAAGTTCCAGGGGAGTAAAAAAGGCAAGCGCTATAAGAAAAGGCGAAGGTAGTCGCCACATGAAGTGGCTCACTACGTAGCGAGCGGGTTTACCCCGCGACAGGTCACCCGAACCGCTGGTGCATCGCCTTGACCGGGAAGTTGCGCCCGGGACACACCGTATGGTTGCGGTCGATTTCCTTGTGGACCGCAAACGTGTAGCGATTTTTCAGCACATCACCACCAAGATAATCAACAAGCCGGGTAAAGGCGGAGAGTTGTTTTCGCGAAGGATGCGTCTCCTCGAAGTTCCCCACCAGGCAGATCCCGATCCCTTGCTTGTTGACCGCGTGCTTACGGACATGCCCGCCATCGAGCTGTTGCTTCCAGCGCGGCCCGATTTCGATTTCGCCATCGCCGGAATCAATCCCGTTGCCAATGACAAAGTGATAGGCAAGCCCGTTTTCCATTCCTCTGCGACGATGGTTCTTGTTATAGATTTCCGCGTTGCCGTGTTTGGTGGCACTGTGATGGCCGATGATGTATTTCCACCGACCAGGTTGCACCCGGACGCCAGAGAGAAGTTTCCGGATATCCTGGTTCGATGGCCCGGAAGCGGGAATCTGCAGGGCCTGTCCTACCTTGATGAGGTCTGATTTCAATCCGTTTTGCCGCTTGATGGCACCCACGGTAACCCCGTAGCGCACAGCCAGGCCACTGAGCGTATCCCCTTTGCGCACGATGTGGACAGAACTGGAGGCCGCCCATAGTTTTCCCAAACCGGCTGGCAACAGCAGACCTGCTACACCTATCATGAAATTCCGACGATCCATAAAAAGACGCCTTACGTTAATGGGGTCACCGGCATCCAGTCACGAAGAAAATATCCCCGGATTTTAGTATCCCTAATTGAAGGGATAAGAATTTATGTGACAAACGGCCGGAAGCACTCAAGATACGGCGCATGACGAATGACATTCCTACCCCATCCCGGGAGGAAATTCGCCGGGCTGAAGGGCGAATCCTCAAGAAGTATTGGCAGGCGAACCTGCGCCTCATGGGGATCCTGCTCCTCGTCTGGAGTGCCGTGGGTCTCGGCTGTGGTGTCCTTTTTGCCGATGTCCTCAACCAATACAAGCTGCCGGGTACCGGCTATCCGCTTGGATTCTGGTTTGCCCAGCAAGGTTCCATCGTCACCTTCGTGCTCCTGATCCTGACCTACGCGATACTGATGAACCGCCTTGACCGCATCCATCATGATGAACGGGAAGCGCTGGTACACCGGGAGGAGCCGGAGGGAGAGTCCTATACCGGGGAAGGTATTTAATCCGTCCAGAAGGAATCAATCATGACGGTGCAGATCTGGACTTACCTCTTTGTCGGGCTGACTTTCGCCCTCTACCTTGGCATCGCCTGGTGGAGCCGGGTGCGCGATACCAAGGGCTTCTACGTGGCCGGGCGGGGCGTTCCGGCTGCCGCCAACGGGATGGCTACCGCAGCCGACTGGATGAGTGCGGCCTCCTTTATCTCCATGGCCGGCCTGATTTCAACGATGGGATATGCCGGCGGAGTCTACCTAATGGGGTGGACGGGGGGCTTTGTTCTCCTTTCCCTCCTGCTGGCCCCTTACTTGAGAAAGTTTGGCCATTACACGGTGCCCGACTTTGTCGGGGACCGTTACGACTCCCGCTTTGCCCGGATCATTGCCGTGCTCTGCGCGCTGTTCATCAGTTTTACCTACGTGGCCGGCCAGATGCGGGGCGTCGGCGTGGTCTTTAGCCGATTCCTTGAAGTTGATGTCACGGTTGGCGTGGTCATCGGAATGGTCATTGTCTTCATCTATGCCACGCTAGGCGGCATGAAGGGCATCACCTGGACCCAGGTGGCCCAGTACTGGGTGCTCATTACCGCCTTTCTGGTCCCGGCTATTGCCATCTCCATCAAGCTGACCGGAACCGTGATGCCGCAGGCCGGCCTCGGAAGCGACCTTGTCGGTGAATCGGTAAGCCTCCTCTCAAAATTGGATGGCATTCAGAAAGAACTCGGCTTTGGTCCTTACACGGAACCCTTTGTCGGCAAGTGGGACAAGGTGAACGTCCTCTTCGTCACCCTCGCCCTGATGGTCGGGACCGCCGGTCTGCCACACGTGATTGTCCGCTTCTACACCGTCAAAAGTCCCCGCAGTGCCCGCTGGAGCGGCTTTTGGGCCCTCTTTTTCATAGCCGGCTTGTACCTGACCGCACCCGCTGTGGCAGGATTTGCCCGCTATTACATGCTCGACAATCTCAACGGCACCACTGAGGAGAACCTGCCCGGATGGTTCAAAAGCTGGGAATCGACAGGATTGATCCTGTGGTATGACGATGGTGACGGCCAGCTCCGATATTCAGCAGGAGAGGATAACGAAATTTTCCGTGCCGGGTCGCTCAGCGGGGTTGAACTAGCCCAGCTGGCCCGAAATCACCAGTTGTGGATGGACAGTGCCGGCACGGATGGGGCTGATGCCCGGGCAATCCTGAAGGCCAAGGGCCTCAGCGGCCCCGACCGGGATATCATCGTTCTGGCCACTCCCGAGATGGCGGAACTTTCCAACTGGATTATCGCCTTCGTTGCCGCAGGCGGACTGGCTGCAGCCTTGTCAACAGCCAGTGGGCTCCTGCTGGTGATATCATCCAGTGTCGCACACGACCTGTACTACAAGGTCCTCGACCCGCGAGCGAGCGAGCAGAAGCGCCTCATGGTTGGTCGCGCCACCATCGGGGTAGCCGTCATTGTGGCTGGTCTCTTCGGGATCTATCCACCCGCATTTGTCGGCCAGGTGGTGGCCTTTGCCTTCGGACTGGCCGCGGCCAGCTTCTTCCCGATCATTGTCCTCGGAATTTTCTGGAAGCGGGTCAGCATGATACCCGCCGTTATAGGAATGCTTTGTGGAATCGGTCTGACCGGTTATTATATTGTCGCGGTAGTCTTTTTCGGAATGGAAAAGTGGACCTTCGGGCTGAGTGCACAAGGTATTGATCCCCAGGGCATCGGGACGATCGGCATGATCGTCAACTTCGCTGTCACCGCGAGTCTTGCCCCCTTCTTCCCGGCACCGGATGCCCGTATCCAGGAACTTGTCGACAAGGTACGTGAGCCGGAAGGCTGGTCGCCCGCTGTCGATATCGAAGCGGGCCCGGAACATTAATCCGCCAAGCGCGTACGGAAAAAGCCGGCAGCCAGCCCGATCGGGACACCGCAGGCAAACCCGGTCAGGTGAGCGGAGGTGTCGGTTTGCTCGTCACCGGTTCCAAACCAGGCAAGGAAGATAAGCCCGATAACGAAGGGGATAATCCATGCCTTGGCCAGGTTCCAGCGGGCATAGCGCAAGCGAAAGCCCAATGGGATGGTGGCCAGCAAGCCAACTGCCCCAAAGACCGCTGTCGAGGCCCCAAGGGAGTAATGCGGTTCGGGATAGTAGATAGCCGCATTCAGGTAATTGCCGGCAGACCCGGCCAGTAATACGCCGATCCAGGCCCAGATGCCTCCGATGTGCCGGGCAACCAGATGCAGGAAGACAGCCCCAAAGAGCATGTTTCCCGCCAAGTGACCGATGTCGGCATGAAGGAAAAGGGCAGTGAAGACCCGGTAAACCTGTCCCTCCATGACGGCCTCGGCGGAGACCTTTCCGTTCACGAACAATTGAGGCCACTCAAGGCTGATGCCATAGGCCGTCAGCAGGACAAGGATCCATACCATGGAGGCAACCGGCGAAGCACCCTCTTCAGACAGTTCACGACTTTCTGGGGGCCAGTTGAGCGATTCCTTACGGTAAAGTTCAATCTGGCGCAGGAGGCGTCGGGCATCTTTCGTCTGGACGACGAGAAAATATTCATCCCCCTCGCCCTCTAAAACCCAGTAAGGTGCCCCCTGACTGAGAATGACCAACCCAAGTTCATGGGCCTGTCGCTCATCCTCAATGCGGGCAATTTCCTCAAAGGCCTCTCCAAACGGATCCATTTGAATCCATGATGGAAGAATCCCTCGTTACTGCAACCGCGCTGCCTAAAAATCGGCTGTAATCGACAGCCGGATGAAGGCCGGGCCGGTGATTGGGGTACTACGGCGCACAAGTATGGTCTCCGTCCCGTCAAGGTTGTCCACCGGGGTACCAACCACCTCAAGATGAGCAGCACCCGAATCCCAGGTCCCGGAGAGGGAACTCGAAGTCTCCACCACGTAAGTGATATCATCGACTGCATAGGATAGCTCGACATTATCCCAAGTGCCTCCGGTACGCTGACGATACTCGATTTGCAGGTAAACGGAACCGTTCTCTTCATGGAACATGGCCCGTGGCAATTTCGGATGTTCCCCGGCGACCGTCGGGTCGAAATTAAAGGCAAATTCAAACAGGTTGAGGATACCATCCAAATCTGGATCAGCGCTCTGACCAGAATCTTCAGGACCCAAGGCATAGCTACCTGCCCAACCAAAATATTCTTCCCCCGGGATATCACCAGGTGGCGGGGGCAGATCGATGTTTGCCTCGAAGCTGTAGACACTTCCTTCCACATTGGAGACAAGTGCCTGATAGGTACCAGCACTGGAACTGGCAACGGAAGCAATGTAGTAGGAAGCACCGGTGGCGCCAGGAATGGGATTGCCGTCCTTGATCCACTGGATGGAGGGGGCGGGGAATCCTTCAGCAATTACTGACAGGTATACACTGTCCCCTTCCTCGACGGTGCAGCCCGAGGGGTCGACCCAGATCGATGGTGCCTGGGGAACGGCGTTACTCTGGCCGACGACCTGCATGTCATCTATGGCGATGTCGCCCAGTTCGGAAGTCGTTGTATCGGCTCGCATCTCCAGTTGGATGGAGGTCGCAGGCAGATAAGGGTTC
Source organism: Puniceicoccaceae bacterium (assembly GCA_040830765.1). Classification (GTDB taxonomy): domain Bacteria; phylum Verrucomicrobiota; class Verrucomicrobiia; order Opitutales; family Oceanipulchritudinaceae; genus Oceanipulchritudo. The sequence goes on from JBFOMH010000036.1 coordinate 7,140, forward strand.
AAGTCAATGACAGCCTTTTTCCAGTCAGACCCGTCAACGCTTTGTTGGCCTGTGGCGCTGAAAGCTCCGGCGGCAGCAAGGGAACCGTTGACATAAAGGTCCACGGTCAGCGCGCCCATACCTGAACCGTACATATGATACCAGAATTCAAGATTGGCGGAACTTACCCCGCCGACCGGGATGACAGGACTCTGCAGGATGGCATAGACCTCAGCATTCCCAGTGGCATCCGCAAAAAGGTACTTGCCCGATCCATGGGTATGGTCGCCATCCGGGCCAGTGCCTGCTGTCGGCGTGCTGTAGCTGTCAGATGCCCAATCAAACCAATCTTCCCCACCCTTGCCGTTCGCTCGCTTGTTCTTGGCATTGGACCAGCCATTCCAGGTTGCCGGATCGGCCGTGAAGGTGTCGAAAGACTCGGCATAAACGAGGGAATTATCGGAAATAAAAACCTGTACTGAGTCATTGGAACCCACCATCAGGAGGGACGTGCCAGTAATGTTGAGGCCAAAGGACTCCTGGCCTTCGCTGATTCCGTCATTGTCGATGGCCACATACATGGATGCCTGCGTCGCCCCGACAGGAATGACAATAGAACCCGCTCCGGTCAAGGGATCGAAGGACGAATGACCGGCAAGCGCATAATCCGCAGGAATGCCGGTCGCACTGGCTGTTCCATCGACGGTGAAATCTATCCACTCTTCCCCTGATGTATCGGCTGCTCCACTACGTTCAAAAGTAAGGACCACAACTTCACCGGAATCTTCCGTGACAGAGTTGGTGCTGGCAACGACCCCGACAGCAGCCGCCTCGGCGATTACAATACTCGCGGTGCCGGTGTTTCCAAGTGAATCGCTGACCGTGTACTCAATGACAACTTGACCACCCTCGTTCTGACCGGGGGTGTAGGTCAAGTATCCGGAATTATCCGAACTGCCGGAACTGGATCGGGTCATATTCCGTTTCTCGAGGGAAATTGTACCGGTGCCGGTAACTACGGTCGCGTCAACGAGATGCAGGGCACCCTGGGAATAGGCCTCGGGAGTGGTATCAGTTGGGCTTAGAACAACTTCCACATCACCGGACCAGAGGCGCCCGGATCCTTCATCATTAAGCAGCGGATTTATGCGCACGGGCCCATTCAGTTCGCTAAGGATGGAATCGTTGCTGAGGCTGAGGACAGGTGTGTCGGATGGGGCCGTCGAATCGCCACCAACGGTGACCACGATATCTGCGCGGTGGAGCCAGCCCTGGCCACCATTGCCCACATTACCACCAAGCGTGTATGTAAACCATGCCTGTCCGGTAAAGCCTGATGCGGGAATGAATTCGATGGTATTACCAGCGACAGCAGCGGTACCAGCGGCCTTCGGCAGCACCTGCCCCACTTCCACCAGACGAAGCGTGTTGGAACTGCCTCCATTGACCTTGGTCAGGTCATTGGAGAGAGGATTGATGGTCACAGCCGTTCCGGCCGCTGTGCTCGCGCTATCGTCAACACCAAAGGGAATTTCTTCGGGATGGCGCAACAGGGCATCTCCAAGGACATAAGCTTTGCCAGGCGAGCCCATGTAATTGTAGATATCCTTCGCGGCGGTGTAGGAGCCGCCCTCGATCATCGTGAAGAAATCCTCGTTACCCATGCGAATTGAGGGATTCATGACCCCACCTGCCGTATGGGTAGAACCCACGTTGTGGCCCAGTTCGTGGCAATGCACTTCCCAGCCCCAGTTTGGCTCGGCTACTGAATGCCCATAGGATGACAATCCATAGCAATCGGTCCAGGCAAGTCCGATGGTTCCACCACCGCCCCCGGCGACGAGTGTCCACAGGGCGACGTGCCCCCACTTGTAGGTGGATTGGGGCCGGTAATTGCCGACCCAGGTGTTCAGCTTGTAGAGGTCTTGTCCAAGGGCGTCACTGTCGGGATTACCCGGGTCCTCTTCGGAGGAATCGCTCGGGATAAGAATCATTTCCTGTAACAGGTAGCGGAATCCCAGCTGACGCTCGTAGACATCGGCAGCGCGGGCTGCATAAGCAAAGTAATTGGCGGCCTTGGTACTGAGGCCGGAGGCCGGACCCGACTGGCTCTTGGCAGAAACCATGAGGATAATGATATCCTTGAGGGAAGCGTCATATTGGCTGCCGTTCCGCAGAATCGGCTTGTTGCCCGTCCCGGCTTCAAATTCCGGTTCCTCGGCAGCTTCGATAAGGCTGGCGGTATCGATGCGGTCACCCGGGAAGACCAAACTGACAGGAATTCGTTCACGGGAAAAGCTCCCGGCACCAAGCGGGACACGGGCAGCGGCCAGCCGTCCGTCCGCTGTTAGTTCGCACTGAATGTCATGGCCCTGACAACCATTGGTTGAGCAGGAATGGCCACTGTCAAATGGTTGTAAACTGGTGGCGTAAAGTTCGCCCGTTTCAGGGTCGGTCTCTATGAGATAGTTGTCTCCGTCCAGGGTCAGGGCCATCGAAACGGCTCCGTTGACAATGGCCAGGGAGGCCTGATCCGCGATGCCGGAAAGACCGGTTTCACGACCCGTAAAAACGTGAAAATCGGCTGGCAATTCTGTTTCCTTGCCGGCGGAAATACGAAAGTTCTCTGTCGTCACATTCAATGGACGAAAACCCATTCGCCGGGCACGCTGTTGCCCGACACGAACATCGACTGGATAACCTGCCTCAATCCAGGAAAGAAGCTGCTCGGTCTCGCGGGTCAACCGACCGTCATTATTGACCCAACCCACAAACGACGGGGCCTCAGGCGCCGCTGGAACAGGATTCACTTCCTCATTGAAGGCCGCCTTGGGGCCTTGTTCATCCGCTTCTTCAATCGTCGCTTTGCTATGGATTTCCCGTACGGATGACGTCTGCCAGTCCGGGCTCACTAATATGATACCCAACAGAAGCAAAAATGCTCCAGCAAGGATGAGTCCAAACTTGGTCCAGTTGTTTCGTTCGTTCATTTTGAATCCGCTGCTTGATAGGTTTATTCGGACTCTATTCAAGCAGGGAAACGCCCTTGGATGAACTTTCACCAAAGATGGGGCCGGAATTTACCAAATTCTTTACGGGACCGGTTTTGGCTTCACATTTTCCTAAACTATCCGGCCCCGAAACGGACCCATTCAGACAGCATCCATCTTGGCACAATTACTGCGGGAAAGAGGGCGATGAAGATTATCAACGAATTCAAGGAATTTGCGGTCAAGGGGAATGCCGTGGACATGGGTGTGGGCATCATCATCGGTGCGGCCTTCACCGCGATTGTGAACTCCATGGTGAAGGATCTCATGACTCCGCTGCTTGGCCTCGTCACCGGAGGGGTTGATTTCAGCAACTGGTTTCTCACCCTCCGGGCGGGAACTGCGGGCGCTCCATACCCCACCCTGGAGGCGGCCAAGGCGGACGGCGCGCTGACCCTCAATTTTGGCAATTTCATCAATGCCGGCATCACTTTTCTGATAGTGGCATGGTGCCTGTTTTTCGTTGTCCGAAGTATAAATTCCCTGAAGCGTCCAGAGGCCCCAAAAGCAGATCCGGTCAAGACCAAGGAATGTGGTTATTGCTTTTCCAACATTGCCTACGAGGCTAGTCGTTGCCCTTACTGCACCTCCCAGCTGGTTGAAATGGAAAAAATCCCGCAGGAATCCATCTAGGCAAAATACCTGACAAGCAAAGGCTTGCTTGGACATTACACGCTGGATTAAAGTGTTTCCCCATGCGTAGCCCGTGCCGATTCCTCAATGGCCTGCTGGTGATTGTCGCCACAGTTGCTCCTTTTCTCCTTTCAGCCGCAGCGGTCGAACCGCCTCCACAGCCAGAGCGGATGAGTGAAATCCAACGGGCAGGAGCTATCGCTGTCTATGAGGACCTGATCAAGAAGTCCCGGCCACTGCAGGTCGGTGACACTGAAGCTGCCTTGTTGCAGCGACTGGGCGAGCCGGATGGTATCATGGCATTCGGGAGTCGCAAACGCATGGACTACGACAAGGGCCACGTCATTGTCTCGGCGGGCAAAATCCAGAAAATTGAGGACATTCCTGCGGAGCGCCTTGCCTCACCCAACCAGGAAGCCTACGCCAATTACCAGAAGGCCTTGGGAAAGGTCTACTACATGGACCGTTGGATGACTCCAGAGGAAGGCCAGCAAGCCTACGTCAAGGCCCTCGAATCGCGTGAACGTGAACTCGAACGGATAGCTGTTGGGCGCCAGCAAACCCTTCGCCGAAAGGAGCAAATCGCCCGTTCCCAGACTGGCTGGAAAGACATCCGGCAGAATGGTGCCCGAATCACTGAACAAGAACTCATCGTTCCCGGGAGGTATACCGTCGTTGATTTTTATGCGGACTGGTGTGGACCCTGCAAACGCATCGAGCCCTTCCTGAAAGATCTGGCCAAGGACAAGCGGATTGCCGTGCGCAAAGTGGACATTGTCAACTGGGGATCCCCTGTTGCCCAGCAGTGGAATCTCCGCAGCATTCCTAACATGCGGGTCTATGACCCGAACGGCCGCATGCTCGGTGAGCCCACCTCCAATCTCAACCAGATTATCGCCTACATCAACCAGTCTTTGGCCAGTCCCTAGACCGGAGCGGCTGAATGAACGGCCGCGGCGAACAGACAGTCTAATTCAGGGGGGAAACACATATGACCTGGAAGGAATCGGAAAACAATTTCGCGAGTTGGGACGGAACCCGGCTCTTCTACAGGGAGTGGGAGACACCTGTGTCGGCAGACAAAGGATTGATCGTCATTCATCGCGGTCACGAGCACTCGGGGCGGGTGGCTCAACAGGTAAAGGAACTGGACCTGCCTGAGTTCAAGGCTTTTTGCTTTGATGTCCGCGGACACGGGCACTCGCCGGGTGAACGCGGCTATGCGGAAAGCTATTACGCCATGGTCAAGGACCTCGATGCCTTTGCCCGGCATGTATCGGAGAAACATGGCATTCCAATGGAGAATTTCGCCATTCTGGCCAACAGCGTCGGGGCGGTAACGGCCAGCACCTGGGTTCATGACTTTGCCCCACGTATCCGCGCGATGGTACTCGCCGCCCCTGCCCTCCGGATCCGGCTCTATGTACCACTCGCCATTCCGGGATTACGCCTTCTCCAGAAATTGAAGGGGAAGGCATTCATCAGCAGCTACGTCAAATCCAAGATGCTGACGCACGACCCCGAACAATGCCGGCTCTATGACGAGGACAAGCTGATCACCCGTAACATAGCGGTCAATATCCTCCTGGGACTACATGACACCGCCACCCGGATCATGGATGACGCCGGAGCCATCACCACGCCCACGCTGGTCCTGTCGGCCGGTTCGGACTGGGTTGTGAAAAACTCAGCCCAGGACATGTTTTTCAATGCCCTCTCCTCCCCGATGAAGGAGCATGTACTTTATCCGGGATTTTTCCATGGCGTGCTCTACGAGAAAGACCGTCATCTTGCCTTTGAGAAAGCCCGGGAATTCATCAAAAATGCCTTCACCACCGAAGTTGATCGGTCGAAGCTGCTGGAGGCGGACGAGTCGGGCTATACTAAAGAGGAATACGACCGGCTACAGGAGCCTGCGAATGGATGGAAGGCACTGAAATATGGCTCCCAGTTAATGGGCATGAAAAGTCTTGGCCGCCTCAGCGAAGGTATCCGGCTAGGCCTGGAGACCGGATTTGATTCCGGCAAATCGCTGGATTATGTCTATGAAAACAAGGCCCGGGGCATCACCCCCCTAGGCCGCATGATCGACCGCTCCTACCTCAATGCCATCGGCTGGAAGGGCATCCGGGAACGGGGAACACTGCTGAAGGAGCTTTTGCAGGATTTGATCATCGAACAACTGACACAGGACACGCCAGTGCGGATCCTCGATATTGCCACCGGATGTGGGCGCTACGTCCTTGATGTCCTGAAGGAGTTCCCGGGAGAGGATATCAGCGCACTCTTGCGAGATAATGTTCCCCGCAATCTTGAGCAGGGCCGTGCACTGGCACAAGAGATGGGGCTTGCCAATGTCACTTACGAGGAAGGAGACGCTTTTGATGAGGCTGCCCTGGCTGCTGTGTCGCCCAAGCCAACCATTGTCATTGTCTCGGGACTCTACGAGTTGTTCCGGGTGAACAATCTTGTCCTGCGTTCACTCGGAGGTGTGGCCGAATCCCTCGTCGATGGAGGAAAGCTCATCTACACCGGACAACCCTGGCACCCGGACATTGAAATGATTGCCCGGACCTGCATCAACCGCGAGGGCCATCCATGGATCATGCGCCGGCGCACCCAGGCAGAAATGGATGAGCTCGTCCGCAGCCATGGCCTGGTCAAGACCGGCATGAAGATCGATTCCTACGGCATCTTCACGGTCTCGGTCGCCCAAAAGCGAGGAAACAGCTGAGGAACATGAACCGGCGGGTTGGCATGTATTACCTGGTGGGTGCCATTTTGCTGGCCCTGCTGGCATTCACCGCCACCCCATGGACCCTCCCCTTTCTCTGGCCGGCTGCCTCACTGGCGGTCATCACCGCGGGTTACTTCGGGGCCGGCCCCAGGATCTATGGCAAGCGTAACGGTGGGCATCCCCTCTGGTCCCGCACTTTGCACTTCTTCCCGTTCCTTGGGCACGAACTCTCACGGCAACACTACGCCCGCGGCTGCAACGCCTGGGACGAACTGCTCCCAGGACTCTTGATCGGCCGTCAACTAAACGAGAAGGAGGCCCTCGCCCTTAAGCAAGAGGGCGTCACGGCCGTCCTCGATTTGACTTCCGAGTTCGAGGAACCCCAAACGCTAACGGATCTTCACTACCTCAATGTCCCCCTTCTGGACCTGACGCCGCCTTCACAAGCCCAGCTCGAGAAGGCGTTGGCCTTCATCGACCAGCATATCCCTGATGGAAAAGTCTATATCCACTGCAAAATCGGCTATTCCCGTACAGCTTCCTTTGCTGGTACGTACCTCCTGCGAAGAGGCCATGCCACCGATGCCCAAGAGGCAATGGCGGCCCTGCGGGCTGCACGACCCTCCATGTTCATCCGCCCGGAGGCAGGAGCCACGATTTCCGGCAAACACGCCAGCTGATGCCATCCGTCCTTAATCATCCCCTAGGCTCAAGCCGCTTCAGCAACCTTGTCCGGATGGCGGCCCGCTACGGCTGTGAAGGACGCTACCTTCCACGCCTTGTCGGCGTCGGCCTGATGAGCCTCCTGCGTCAACCGGTGATTGCCTACGAGGCCCTGCGCCACGGCAAGGCCATCCGCTCAACCGATCTACCCCGGGACCCTGTCTTTGTCATCGGCCACTGGCGCAGCGGGACAACCCACCTGCAGAACATCCTCAGCAAGGATCCGCAGTTTGGCAGCGTCACCCTCAAAGAAGCCGCCATGCCACTCGACTTTCTGACCCTCGGAAACCTGCTCTCCGGTCCGATGGCGGCATCGCTGCCAAAGAAACGCCTCATGGACAATGTCGCCGTCGCGGCCGACTGTCCATGGGAGGAAGAGCTGGCCCTTGCCTGCACCAGTCCCCTTTCCTTTTACCATGTTTCCTTTTTTCCAAAGGCGGTCGGATGCATTTTCCAGGAGTCGATTCTCTTCAATGACAAGGACGAGAACCTTATCACGTGCTGGAAAAATAACTACAAAACCTTCCTCCGCAAAGTTCAGATGGTCCGGCCAAACCGCCGGCTCCTACTCAAGAACCCGGCCAACTCCGCCCGCATCGACCTGATCCTCAGGTTGTTCCCTGAGGCCCGTTTCATCCATATCCACCGGGATCCCCTGAAGGTCTACGCCTCGACCATACACTTGTACCTCAAGGCGCAGGAGGAATGGGGATTCCACAGGCCGGACCGGTCACTTGTTGTGGAGCATGTCCTCCAGACCTATCCCCTCCTCATGCAGGCCTATCTGGACCAGCGCTCCAACATTCCCGAGGACCGTCTGGTGGAGGTTGCCTTCAAGGACCTCCAGAATCAACCGATGCAGGTGCTGGAAAATATCTACAGCGACCTTCGGTTGCCGGGATTCGAAACAGCCGCACCGCACTTTGAAACCTACCTGCATTCTGTCCGTGGGTATACCAAGAACCGCTTGGAGCTGGAGCCTGAAGAAACCCAACAGCTACGCATACGCTGGAAGCATTTCTTTGAAACCTTTGGTTATGGTGATTAACTGGTTGAACGGAAGCCGGGCTTCTCTACACCGTTGACTTCTATTCCTGAACCTTCTACTACTGAACAGGTTGTGAGAGGGGTAAATATTTTTGTAATCCTTGCCTTTGCCATTGCACTTCCTGATACGCCTTCATGCATTGCCATGGGCAAAAGTGATTCCATCAAGCCCTCCTTGAAGGAGTTTGGAACCGTTGCGGTCCTGCCCTTTCACGGATACCGCGGAGGGGAACTTGTTCGTTACATAAAGCGTGAGATGAAGGATCGGGGTGTTACAGTTGTTGAACTCCAGGACCTGGGAAAGGACGCGCCCAAGCCTGAATTGGACAAGTTTGACCGCAAGGTATCGAAGCTGCTGAAAGGCAGAAACCTGGAAGGCATAGACCATATTGTCACGGGCCAGCTGATCAGTCGCCCACTCATGCCCGCACTTTTGGCGGGATCAAAAAGCCTGGTCATCGGTGCCAGAATGGAGGTCATCTCCACCGCGTCCGGAAAAGTCGTCGCCCGGGCGGACCTTAAGCGCGACACCGCCTACCTCCACGGAGGTCCGGAGGACGTTTCCGATGATAGCGATGTTCTCCCGGATACGGCAGCCCGCCTGATCGTCACCCTGAGGTGGGACGAACAGTCGATTAAAGACTAGCAGAGACACGTAATTGGTCCTGGATTGAAGAAAAACTAATCCAGCGATTGAGAAGGGGTAATAGCGTGCTCCAGGCACGGTAATATTTTGACAAAAATATAAGCGATTTTTATACCAAAACAGCTTGTTCCTTTCCCCCCGGGGGACTTCAGAAATCTCAACGCAGGATAGGAAATGAAAAGGAACAACCACCGGAAACAGCTCCTAGCTGGAGCTCTAGCCTTGCTTCTGGGCAATCTCATGCCGCTGCAAGCCCAACCCGTCCCCATCTGGTCAGATGAATTTGATGTTGAGGGTCAGCCCGACTCCAGCAAATGGCATTATGATGTAGGGGGCCATGGCTGGGGTAACAATGAGCTGCAATTTTACACGGAAGCTCGAGCTGCCAATGCCCGGGTCGAGGGTGGCGTCCTAATCATTGAAGCGCACAAGGAGCACTGGGTGAATGAAGTCGATTTTGTTGAATCCAACGACTACACCTCGGCCCGGTTGATATCCAAGGGATTGGGCGACTGGCTATATGGTCGGGTTGAGATCCGGGCCAAACTTCCCGCCGGGCGCGGCACCTGGCCGGCCATCTGGATGCTCTCATCAGGCAATCCATTCGTTGGCTGGCCCTACAGTGGAGAGATCGATATCATGGAGCATGTTGGTTATGATATGGGAAGAATATCCAGCAGTCTGCATTTCACGGACCGGCATGGAAGCAATGCGTTATCCGGTGCGACAATGGCGGAGGACGTGGATACCACCTTTCATGTTTATGCCATGGAGTGGGATCCGGATGAAATCCGCTTTTTTATGGATGGAGTTCAACATCACAGTTACCTGAATCCTCAAACCGGTCCAGAGGCCTGGCCCTTCTTCGGCTATCCATTCTATCTTATTCTCAACATTGCCGTGGGAGGCGACTGGGGTGGTCAGAAAGGGATTGATCCAAACATCTGGCCGCAACGCATGGAAGTGGACTATGTCCGTGTTTACGACGTCGGTTCGACACAAACCCTGGACTCGGATGTTGATATGATACCGAACGCCTCGGATCCGGACGATGACAACGATGGCCTGAACGATGTGGACGAACACAAAATTGGAACCAACATATACCTTGCTGATACCGATGGTGACGGGTACAATGACATGGTGGAGGTCGAGGCAGGCAGCTCTCCCCTCTCGGAATTCTCCACACCCGACAATGCTGGCCAGCTCTTCAGCAATGCGGATTTCTTACTGGGGCATCAGCACTGGAATGTAACCGTCCGCAGGGTCTCTTGTTTGTCCGGTAACGTGAGCTTTCTCCATTCGTGGACCTTTCCCGAGATGCTGGACAATTCAATCAGTATCGGTCCTGAGCAGAGGGTGACCTTCGCCAGCTATAACAGAATAGGCATATGCTCAAGTGACAGTCTCGTCTATCAGATGTTTAATCTGGGACGATTCAACTCAATGGGTCTGAAACGGGGGGATGCCATTATATTCACCGGAGTGGCCTCTGCCGAAACCTCTTCGGATACCGTGAATGCCGAGGCTAGGATCCAGTTTCTGAAATCAGAGACGGAAACGAATACAGACATGTCACGCCATGTGACTATCGGGAGCGAGGAAACAAAATTCAAGGTACAGGTCGAATTGGAACCTGGCGATGTTGGGACGATTTTAATCGGTTTAGGGATTGAGACCTCGGAAGAGGAATCGGGAACCATCACCTTCCACAGTCTTGAAGCAAGGGTAAACCATGAAGGGCTTTGGGGTGATCGTGAGATATATTCCGGCCACTGCGACACCGGCAATTGGATGGGCTGGCTCAATGTGGAAATGGAACCCTGGGCCTACTGCCTGAAAACCCAATGCTGGTTCTATATTCCCGAACCTGTAGCAGAGATCGGCACCGGCTGGATCTACATCCCAGATACGGCGCCCCTCTTGCTGGAACTGATGCCGGGCACCGATTGGGGCTGGAGCTGGGGCCTCAGCAAGTGGATGTACCTCAATCCGGGCGGCAGCGGCTGGGTGTACCTGGTCGGGTGAATTTGTCGGGGCTTTCGGCAAGGCCCTCGCCTGCACAAGTGCCAGCTGAAACTCCGGCCTGGCCTGCCGCGGGCTATTCAAGTGGTGGTGGGAGAAGGATTCGAACCTTCGAACCGATTACCGGAACAGATTTACAGTCTGCGTGCTTTGGCCGCTTGCATATCCCACCGTTTTCCAATCGGAAAGGGAGGAAGCAAAGGCATTGGGGCGGCTTTGCCAAGGCAATTTTTCAAACTCGGGGAAGTTTTTTCGAGGGAAAAGCGCTTTCCCCGAGGGACTGGTTGAAGAATCCGCCAATAGCGCTTATCCTGACCCCATGCCAGTTGAGGAAAAGAGAAACCAGCCGCTACTGGAAGTGGCAGACCTGGGCAAGACCTACGGAAAACAGCGCGTTTTGGACGGCGTGGACTTCACCTTGCACGCAGGTGAGCGGGTCGCCATTACCGGGCCATCCGGTTCCGGCAAGTCGACCCTGCTGAACTGTCTGGCCGGACTGGAGGAGCCGGACACGGGTACTATTCGCTTCATGGGACAGGACCTCGGCAGCCTCACGGAGGAAGCCGTCACGGAATTGCGCCGAGGGACCCTGACTTCGGTTTTCCAGTTTTTCCACCTGCTGCCGACCCTCGATGCCCGCGAAAACGTCGAATTCCCTTTGCTGCTGAAAAAGACCCCAAAGGCTGAGCGGCGGGCCATGGTCGATAACATCCTCATGGAAGTGGACTTGACCCACCGGGCGGATGCCCTCCCCTCCGACTTGAGTGGCGGGGAAATGCAGCGGCTGGCCATTGCCCGCGCCCTTATTACCGAACCGGCTATGATCCTCGCTGACGAACCCACCGGCAGCCTCGATTCTCGCAATAGCGAGCGCATTCTTGAGCTCCTCAGCTCCCTCACTCAACGACACGGCACGGCCCTCCTGATGGTCACCCACGATCCGGTGGCGTCTGCCACCTGCGACCGTATCCTGCAAATGATGGACGGTCACCTGCATGAAAAGGAGGAACCTTCCAGTCGGACATGACCCCGCCCGGCACAACGTCCACCGGAGCCAGCCACCGGATATCCATTTGGCTCTTCTGGAGATGCTTTACCCTGCGACACCTGCGGCGGGACTGGTTTCAAACGGTTCTGCTGCTGGTCATCCTTGGCCTCGGGGTTGGGACATTCCTTTCCATTCGCATGGCCAATCGGGCAGCGGTCGATGGATTCCGCCTCTTTACCGACTCACTACGGGGAACCAGTGACTGGATTGTTGAATCTCCGGGCGGCAGCATTCCCCTGGCCGAGTTGCCGGCCATCCGTGAAGCAATCAACGGTCTTCCGGTGGACTTGTACCCCGTTCTGGAAACGTCCATGTATCCGCTTCAAGCGAAGGAAATGGATTCCGTTTCCACCCCCAGTGCCATTAAACTGCTCGGACTGGATCTGGTCCAACTGAGGAATATTGCTACTTCTGACGATGAAAGCTCTCCGGAAGCCTTTTGGGAGATGCTGGAGAATCCCCACCACCTGCTGATTAGTCCAGCGATAGCGGAAGCCATGAACATCCGTGAAGGCTCCCTTATCGAGGTAGCTGTCAGCGGTACCCCAACGACGTTTGAAGTAACCGGCATTCTTCCCCGCTTCCGGGACAAGGTTCCCCTCCCCCGTAATCTGGCCATTGCCGACCTCGGAGCGATCCTGAACCGTACCGGAAGACAGTCAGTCGACCGGGTGGAAGTGGTCGTTCCTCCGGGGGCCATGCGTCAGGATCTCATTAGATTGACCGGTGAACGGCTCGCCTCGGTCCTCGACGAGCGCTATACCCTCAACACACCGACGGACAAGCGGATGGACGGAGAAACGATGACCACCGCATTCCGGCTAAACCTGACCGTATTGTCCCTCGTCGCCCTCCTGGTCGGTATCTTCCTCATTGCCCAGACCCTTGATGCCACCGTCAGCCGGCGGCGCCGGGAGATTGCCACTCTCCGCTCCCTTGGCATCAGTCCAGCGGAAATCTACCGCCTGTGGCTCTCCGAGGCCATCCTCTATGGCATCTTAGCCGGTCTCCTGGGCCTGATTGCCGGATATGCCCTGACCACCTACACGGTCGAGGCGGTGACCACAACGGTCCAGTCCCTCTACCGCGAGACATCCCTGACCGCGGCCAAAATCCTCCCCTCCGATGTCCTCCTGAGTTTTGCCCTTGGTATCGGAGGAAGTCTCCTGGCCGCCTGGCTGCCAGCCAAGGATGCCGCTTCAACCCCACCGGCGCAATTTCTTCGCATGGGCAAGCGAATCCCCCCTTTCCCCGTATTTGAGCATCCCAAAATCGGGGCCGGGATGCTCATCCTGGGAGCGCTTCTGGCACTGTTGCCGCCATGGGTATCCTCACCGGGAGTCACGGTTCCAGCGGCCGGATTTGCTACCGCCTTCCTTTGGCTGACGGGAGGCACCCTCGTGGCCGCAGCGCTCCTCAAGGCGGTCGGGTATCTTTTCCATCTACTTGGCAAAGACCATGCCCCAGCCCGCTTGGCTGGAAGCCGGTTGGTCCAACCGACCAGTCGTCACCAGCTGGCCCTGGCCGGATTCTTTGTCGCCATCGGCATGGCCTCGGCAATGGCATTCCTCATCAACAGCTTTGAGCACACCGTCACCGGCTGGCTGCAGCAGCGGCTGCGGGCCGATATTTTTGTCTCCAGCACCGGCTTTCAGGGGGCGGACTCCGGGCCACGGATGGATGGTGCCCTGCTGGACGAAATCGAGACCATGCCGGAGGTCCGCGAACTGGATCGCTTCCGCTCCCAGGAAGCCACCCTGAACGGGGTCCGCTTCTCCCTCGCCGGCAGTCGCTTCGATCTTCTGGGAAAGGGACAAGATTTGCTCTGGCTGGACAAACCCGAATCAATCGATTTACGGCCAGCTACCGCTGATGCCATCGGTTTCGCCAATGAAAACTTCGTCCGTCGCACAGGCCTGTCAAAAGGCGACAGTTTCTCGATCCCCACTCCTGCGGGAGAAAAGACCATACTCGTCGCGGGAATCCATGCTGACTATGCCCGGGACAACGGACTGCTCCTGATCGATCTTCCCCTGTTCGAGGATTGGTATCGCGTTGCCGACTACGAGACCGCCGCCATTTTTCTTAACCCGGGTACGGAAATCACTTCTTTTCAACAAAATCTCCGCCTAACCCACCCCGGTCTTAGCTTTCGCCAGAACGGCGAATTGATGGAAGCCGCCCTCTTCATCTTCCACCAGACATTTGCTGTCACGCGGGCACTTCAGGTCATCGGCCTGACGGTCGCCCTGGCGGGACTGGTCCTCAGCCTGCTCAGCCTTCTTATGGAATCGGGAAGGGAACTTTCCCTGCAGCGAACGCTCGGCATGACGCGTCACGAAATAGCCCTGACAACCGCCCTTGAAGGTGGAGGAATTGCCCTTGCCGGGCTTGTTTCCGGACTGCTCCTCAGCCTGATGCTGGGACTGTTGCTGATCTTTGTCATCAACCGGCAATCATTTGGCTGGACCCTGCAAGCAACCTGGCCATGGAAGGACTCCTTGCTTCTGGCCGGCAGTGTTTTTGCCCTCGGGCTGGGCATCGCCTACGGAACCGGTCGCTTGTACATGCGGAAATGGAAACCTGATATCCTGTAATGAAATATTCCTTACAATCCATAGCCGGTTTTCTGCTCGCCTTCTGCCTGTGCAGCGGCCCAATGGCCGCTAATGGCGAAGTCCCTCTCCTCACGGAGGACGGATTCCTTGTCCCTCAACCGGGAACCACACTCACCTTCCCTCAGGATCACGGCAATCATCCGGACTACAAGATAGAGTGGTGGTACTTGACCGGCCACCTCGAAGCCACCTCGGGAAGGCGCTTTGGCTACCAGGCCACCTTCTTTCGCAGTGCCTTGAAAAGCGGTGGCGATGGGGATGACAGGGGCTTTGGCACCAGCCAGCTCTACCTGACCCACATGGTCTTTACCGACGAGAGCGATGAGAATTTCTATTTTGAACAGCGGCTCAGCCGGGATGGCTGGGACGCCTATTCCCGACAAGACTGGATGGATGTCCGCAATGGTCCATGGCACTTGAAAATGATGGATGCACGGACTGGTAAAATGAAACTGCAGGCCAGCGTGAAGTCGGATCTCCAGTGGGAGCTTGAACTGCTCCCGCAGAAGCCACTCCTTCGATTTGGCGCCGATGGCACGTCGCGCAAGGGACCTGCCCCAGAGGCCCGCAGCTTTTATCTCACCTTCTCCCGGTTGGAAACAAGGGGAACGGTTCAAATCGGCGATGAGGAATTAGCAGTAAACGGCAGTTCCTGGATGGACCACGAGATTGCCTCCAGCCAGCTGGATCCAGACTATGTTGGCTGGGATTGGATTGCCATCCAGCTCAACGACGGCTGGGAAATCAAGGCCTACCTCCTTCGGGAATCGGACGGTTCACCCTCTCCCTTTTCCGCCCTTTACTGGATCGACCCGGAGGGACAGACACATTACCGTGGAGAGGCGGAATTCTCGTGGGACAAGTCCCTTACCTGGCGCAGTCCGGACACGGGAGCAGTCTACCCCAACGCGCCGGTCATCGAGACCACGCACCCTGGAAGCGGCCGCAGGGTTGCCTTTAGCTTCCAGCCCATCCTCGACAACCAGGAGCTCAATTTTCCCGGCGCCACTTATTGGGAGGGAGCTGGCCGTGTTCTCGACGAAAGCGGCAAGGAAGTCGGCTCTGCCTACCTTGAATTGGTCGGCTACGCCGGACCCATCGCGGGACTGCGTTGAGTGCCTCAGCCGTTATACTTTTCCTTCAGGCTCTCGACGATACTGGGATCCGCCAAGGTGGTGACATTGCCTAGTTCGGCCCCGGTAGCAATGTCCCGGAGCAGGCGTCGCATGATTTTTCCCGAACGGGTCTTGGGCAAATCGGCGGAAAAAATGATCTTCTCCGGCCGGGCAAACTTGCCAATCTTCTCTGCTACCAAGGCATTGAGCTCCGCCCGCAATTCGTCACTGCCATCGGCATCGGTCCCCCGCAAGAGGACAAAGGCAACCAGTCCCTGTCCCTTGATTTCGTGGGGTACTCCAATGACGGCGCACTCTGCCACGTTGGAATGCTCGACAAAGACACTTTCCAGCTCGGCTGTACCAATGCGGTGCCCGGAGACGTTGACCACGTCATCCACACGTCCCACGACCCAGAAGTAGCCGTCTTCATCACACCGGGCCCCGTCGCCCGGGAAATAGTACTTGCCGTCCCAATTGCACCAGTAGGTGGCCTTGAAGCGCTCTGGATCGCCCCAAATGCCTCTCAGGATACTCGGCCATGGCTTGCGGATGGCCAATAGGCCCGTCGCCTGCTCCTCACCGGTCGGATCGAGGACCGCCGGATCTATCCCGAAGAACGGCAAGGTTGCGGAACCCGGCTTGGTCGGGGTCACCCCCGGCAACGGGCTCAGGAGAATGCCCCCGGTCTCGGTCTGCCACCAGGTGTCGACAATCGGACAGCGTTCCTTGCCTATCTTTTCGTGATACCACATCCAGGCTTCCGGATTGATCGGCTCACCGACCGAACCCAGCAGGCGCAGGCTGCCGAGGTCATGCTTGTCGACCCATTCATCGCCCCACTTCATGAAGGCCCGGATGGCCGTCGGGGCGGTGTAGAAGATGGTGGCATGATGCTTGTCGACGATTTCCCAGAAGCGACCCGGATCGGGCCAGTTGGGAGCCCCCTCGTACATCAGGACGGTGGCCCCGTTCTGCATCGGTCCATAGACAATGTAGGAGTGACCGGTGATCCAGCCAATGTCCGCCGTGCACCAGTAAACATCGTCATCCTGAAGGTCGAAAATGTACTTGGAGGTCAAATAGGTGTAGACGCTGTAGCCGCCCACCGTGTGCATGATCCCCTTGGGCTTTCCGGTCGAGCCGCTGGTGTAGAGCAAGAAGAGCAGGTCTTCGGAATCCATTTCCTCGCAGGGGCACTCATCACCGACCGTGGCAGCGACGTCGTCATACCAGACGTCCCGACCCTCCTGCATGTCGCACTCCATACGCTCGCCACCCGGATTGCGGGGTACGACAAGGACATGTTCCACGCAGGCACAGTCGGCCACGCCCTGGTCAACGACCGCCTTCAGCGGCAAGACGGAGCCCCGGCGCCAGCCGCCGTCACCGGTGATGACCATCTTCGAATCGGCATCGAGGACACGATCCTTGATTGATTCCGCACTGAAACCAGCAAAGATGACCGAGTGCACCGCCCCAATCCGGGCACAAGCCAGCACGGCAATGGCCAGTTCCGGGATCATCGGCAGGTAAAAGGCAATTGTATCCCCTTTTTGGATACCAAGGCTCTTGAGAACGTTGGCAAAGCGGCAAACTTCCTTTTTCAGCTCGCCATAGGTCAAGACCCGTTGATCGCCAGGCTCACCTTCCCAGACGATGGCCCGCTTGTTGGCCAGGGAACCATCCGCCCATCGGTCGACGGCGTTGTAGCAAATGTTGGTTTTGCCACCGGTAAACCATTTATAAAAAGGTGCTTCCGAGTCATCGAGGACCTGGTCCCACTTTTTAAACCAATGCAGGGACTCGGCAATCTCCCCCCAGAAGCCTTCGGGATCGTCAAGGCTCCTCTGGTGGAGTTCACGATAGGCCTCCATTGAATTGATGTGAGCCCGCTCTTTGAAGGATTCGGACGGGGGAAAGAGACGGTTCTCATGCAGAACCGATTCCATTTGGTTTTCACTCATGGCAATCTGATGGTGTTCCGGGTTGAAAGAGAAAATTAGCCGAATGCGGCGGTTTTGGAGCCCTTGAGATTGACCCCAGTTGTCGATCCGGGTCAATAAATTTTACAACCGCGGCCCTAATCGGCAGGGAAGACTTGCCAGCAAGGAGTCTATATCCAAATTTAGGCCCCACAGTGGAAGCCGCCCGATTCGATTACCATTTGCCCAAGGAGGCCATCGCCCAGGTACCCGCCGACCGCCGGGACCAGTCGCGCTTGCTCCTCGTCAATCGCTCCACGGGCCAGGTAGCAGACCACTTTTTCCGGGAATTGCCGGATCTCCTGCCCCGCCCGGCCCGTTTTTTCCGCAACAACGTCAAGGTCATGAAGGGTCGGATCTTTGCCTCCCGCAAGGGTGGTGGACAGGTGGAATGCCTCCTCCTCCACCCCACCAGCGAGCTGCCCTTGACCGACTGGTGGTGTCTGCTGAAACCAGGAAAGCGCCTTCCTGTGGGATCTGAGTTCAGCCGCGAAGGCCTGTTCCGGGCGGCTGTCGTCGCCAAAAGGGATGACGGCATGGTCCATGTCCGCTTTGCCCTTGAACAGCATGATTCCGTCACCGCAATGGCCGAGGATGCCGGGGAAATGCCACTACCACCCTATATCAACCGGTCAACGGGTGATGAGCGCAAGGAACTGGATGAGGAACGCTACCAGACCGTTTACGCCGATCCCAACAAACCCTTTGCGGCAGCCGCACCGACCGCAGGGCTGCACTTTACCCCGGAGATCATCAACCGGCTGATTGAAGGCGGAAATCACTTCCATGACCTCACCCTTCATGTGGGGATGGGGACCTTCAAGCCCATCCAATCCGACCTTGTTGAGTCGCACCTCATGCATGAGGAACATTATGAAATCCCGGCAGCGAGCCGCAGTGCGCTTCACGAAAAAGACTCCACTATCAAGCTGGCCGTGGGCACCACCTCGCTGCGGGCCATGGAACACTACTTCCGCCAGTCGCGACGGAATCCGGGCCAGCCGGATGGGCCCTATGTCAACAATGCAGACCTTTACATCTACCCGCCGGAATCCTTCACCACCGACGCCCTCCTGACCAATTTTCATCTCCCCCGCTCTACCCTGCTGTGCCTTGTCAGCGCCTTCATGACTCCCGGCTCAACCGATGGCATCGACTGGCTGATACAGGTCTACCAGGCCGCCCTCAAGCGCAACTACCGCTTCTACAGCTACGGCGATGCCATGCTCATCCTCTGATGGCCGACGACAGCGACATCTCTTTCGAGACCCTGGTGGCGACCTATTACCAGCCCTTGTACAAGTTCGCCTACTCCCTGACCAAGTCCCCCGATGATGCCGGGGACCTGACCCAGCAGACCTTTCTCATCTGGGCCGAAAAGGGCCACACCCTGCGGGATCCCTCGAAAGCCAAGTCGTGGCTCTTTACTTCGCTTTACCGGGAATTCCTCCGGGTTCATCGCCGCAGCAAGACCGTAACGCCTGTGGATCAGGAAATTCTCGAGACGCGCCAGGATTCATCCCTCATTGAGGCTGCCCGCCAATTGGAGGGCAATGAAGCCATCGAGGCCCTGCACGAATTGGACGAAGTTTACCGAGAGCCGCTGATTCTCTTCTACATGGAGAATCTCGCCTATAAGGAAATTGCCGAAATCCTTGATATTCCCATCGGTACGGTCATGTCCCGCCTGGCCCGGGGCAAGGGCCAGCTCAAAGACAAACTTTCCTCAAAAATCTTGAAATAAATCACTGCGCTCAATCCTCCCCACAGAAGCAAGCAATGGAACGCCACCGCATAGTTGAAATCCTCGAAACCTACCGCCCGGGAGAAGGACTGGAGTCCGATCCCGAGGTCCGGCAGGCCCTCGAGTTGGCGGCCCAGGATCCGGAATTGAGCCAGTTGCGCCGCCAAATTGAGGAATTCGACACTATTTTTGCCGCGAAAGTTCAGGAAATCGAGGCACCCGCGAGCCTTCAAGAGGCCATTCTCGCCGCCCATAAGCGTGACTTGAAGAACCAGGAACTCGCGGCACCTGTGGGTCAGGAGCGGAAAATCATCCAATGGTTCTATCCGGCCAGTTTTGCTGCAGCGGCAGCCATCATTATCCTGCTCGCCCTGTCCTTTACCTACTGGAACCCACCTGCCCGCCCCGGGCAACCTGCACCCGCCTTAGCCGGTGTCGGCTCAGGCGTCCTGGAAACAGCCGAAAACCTATATGCTTCCCTGCGCCCCTCCTACCGTCCGGACCGGGGCGAGGATGTCATCGAATACCTCCGGTCACATGGCGGCGCGGTTCCGGTCAGCTTGCCGGGTGGAGTTGCATTTGACCAGTCCTTCGCCTGCGACGTTGTTGAGGTCAATGGCAACAAGGTATCGATCATTTGCTTCAAGGCACCCGACAACAGCCGCACCATGCATTTGTTCACCTTCAAGCGCTCGGCATTCCCCAACTGCAAGGTTCCGGCTAAGCCAGCCATCCAGGCACAAAGCAAGTCCTGCTGTGCCGCTTGGGAGGACCCGGAACAAGATCAGGTTCATGTCCTCTATTCTGACAAGGGGGAACAAAATCTGCGCCAGATACTGGATATCTAGGGAAATCGGTATAATTTACCCGCTATGTTAAAGAAAATCTCTCTCATCTCGCTGATAATCGCCATCGCCTTGCCCGCAGGGGCAGAGGTGCTCAAGTACACCATCGACCCGGTCCATTCCGGTATCAATTTCAAGGTACGGCACTTCCTGAACAAGATGCCGGGTTCCTTCACCTCCTTCAGTGGTGAAATCCATTATGACCCGGAAAATCCGGCCAACAACAAGGCCGTTGCCACCATCGAGGTTAAGAGCGTCGATACTCGCAATGATGATCGGGACGCCCACTTGCAGGCGGACGATTACTTTAATGCCGCGGCACATCCGACAATTGAGTTTGCCAGCACGGAATGGGTACCCACCGGCGAAAACACCTTTCTCGTAAAGGGTGTCCTCGAAATGATGGGGCAGTCCCTCCCTGTCGAAATGGAAGTGACTTACCTCGGGGAAATGGAAGCCCGTGGAAAAGTCCGCTCCGGATGGGAAGGCACGACGACCCTCGACCGTTCCCAGTGGGGCCAGACCAGCGGCCAGCCAGCGGTTGGACTTGAGGTCCAAGTCGAGCTGAACATCCAGGCCCACCGGTAAAGCCGGGTAAACGTCAGAGGTCGAAGATATGCTTCCCCGGGGGAAGCAAGGGTAGCACCGCATCACTGATCGCGGTCATTTCCTGAAGAACTGCTTCATCCACCGGTTGCTGGAAGGCAGCCGCATTCTCCAGCATCTGCTTTTGGTTGCGGGCACCCACAAGGACAGTATCGATTCCCGCTTGCCCGGCACACCACTGGAGTGCCAGATGTGACAGGGGTTGACCTACCGATTGGGCGATGGCCTTTAGCTTTTCCACTGCACTGTACACATGGGGCCAGACATCCGGATGAAAGTGAATGACCCGGTTGGCGCGGTGATCCCCCTTGGGGAAAACCGGACTCCTGGGAAACTTGCCCGCAAGAATTCCCTGTCCCAATGAACTATAGCTGACCACCCGTATGCCTTTCTCAAGACAGAATGGTATCACGGATTCCTCAGCTTGCCGCCATAAGAGGTGATAGCCAATCTGCAGGTAATCCACGGGGCCAACTTTCAAGGCCTCTTCCAATTGCCTGACGGAATAGTTACTGACACCAATCGAACCAATCAGGCCCTCCGCCTTGGCCTGGACCAGGGCTTCAACCTGATCAGCGATTTCCCATCCCTCGACCGGCCAATGGAGATAATAGAGGTCAATGAAGTCTGTCTGGAGCTTTTTCAGGCTCTGTTCCAGCTCAGCCCGGATAAAGCTACTGTCGCCCCGCGGATATACCTTGGAGGCAAGGAATACCTCTGAGCGCCTGCCTTTGAGGAACCTGCCCACCAGCTCCTCGGAAACACCATACATGCGGGCTGTGTCAAAGTGACAAACCCCGGTTTCCAGGGCCGTCGCCATGACCTCCATGGCATCTGCTTCCGACTGGCCACCCCATCCTTTTCCGCCCAGTGCCCAGCAACCAAGGCCGAGAGGATTATTGCCTGGATTTGGTTCCTGATCCTTCATGGCAAAGCGGGGCTTCAATCGATTCAGTTTTCAGTAGAAACCGCCCTCTTCCCTTCCAAGGCACAAACCAAGGCATGCCAGGCCAGGGTGGCACACTTGATCCGCGCGGGAAACTTGCGCACACCAAGGAGGGCGGCGATTTCACCGTCTTCTTCCAGGACAAGTTCAGTCCCGCCAGGCTGAAATGCCCCGAGCACCTTGTCCGCGATTTGCCTGGCTTCTTCAACCGACTTGCCGTCAACAGCCTCACTCATCATGGAGGCGGAAGCCTTGGAAATGGCACAGCCCTGGCCTTCAAAACGGAGGGCGGCAATTCGTCCTTCCTCCAGTTGGAGGGCAATTTTCAATTCATCACCGCAAAGAGGATTCAGACCATCAGCCATATGGGTTGCCCCAGCAAGAGGACCAAAGTTGCGCGGGCGCTTGTTGTGCTCGAGGATAATCTCCTGGTAAAGCTCTTCTATCTCGGCCATGGGATGTCACAGGATATGCGGTTGCTCAGGGTCCGCAGTAACCTTTATCAGGCGTGGCGCATCACTGTCGGCTTCGATAATGAACCACCGGACGGGGATAACTTTGCCTCCCGGCATCAAGACCATTCCCCCAATTTGAAGATTGCGGACATGCAGCCGAAGACCGCTGGCCGAGAATTTGCTCAGCACCAAGCCCACACGCTCCTCCCAGAATTCTGGGTCCCCGGAAACCCGCTTGAGCAAATCCTGATAGTCCTCCGCTGTCGGGTCCCCCACTTTAATTTTTCCCAGATCAAGGACCAGCCCGCTGATTTCCCCAGAATCCACTTCCAGACGCCCGGTAAAGGGGAGTTTCCACAAGGGACCGCTGATACGGGCATACTTGACTTCCACGCCAACAGATTCGTCGAGGACAAAGGCTTCCTCCACTTCAACAACCATCGGCCGGACATGGACCGAACCGACCTGCCACTGGCGGGTCGAGTCCTCCTCCAGAACCTTTTCCACGGCAGACTTTTGCCAGGATGGAGTGACGAAAAACAGGATGATCAGGGTCAGGCCAACCGCGACAATAGCCATGGCCAGATTGAGCAGGAATTTGAACAGTTTCTTCATGTGAGCTCCCGATCCGGTTAGCCACTCGGACAATAAAAAACCGGCAGCTGATTGAAACCAGCTACCGGTTAAAGTGTCAATCGTTGGCAGGAAGACCTTAGCGCTTCTGCGCTTCGAAAATACGCTTTTCCTTAACCTTGTTGGCGGCCTTGCCGATCCGTTCGCGCATGTAGTACATGCGGGCGCGCATGGTGACAGACTCGCGGTCCACTTCCACCTTCTCGATGGATGGGCTATGCACCGGGAAAACACGCTCCACACCTTCGCCAAAGGAAATACGGCGAACGGTGAAAGTCTCATGGATGCCACTTCCCTTGCGGGCAATGACGACCCCGGCAAAGACCTGGATACGCTCCTTGTTTCCTTCCTTGACCCGGGTGTGCACGCGCACCCCGTCGCCCACCTTGAAATGGTCGCGATCCGACTTCAATTGTTCCTGCGTGATTTCGTTAATAACGGCATTCATTTTAAGTATCCTGGTTTGAAAGTAAATCTGGCCGGCGCTCCCTGGTTTTCTCGAGGGCCCGCTCCTCGCGCCACCGCTCGATCTCCCCGTGATTGCCTGATAAAAGCACCTCTGGAACCCGCATCCCTTCGAATTCGACGGGTCGCGTGTATTGAGGAAAACCGAGGACATTGCGGTGGAAACTATCTTGCGTCAAGGACTTTTCCGCACCCAAAACACCAGGAATTTGCCGGACCACGGCATCGACCATGACAGCCGCCGGCAGGGTCCCGTTGGTGAGTACATAGTCCCCGATACTGACCTCCCGGTCGATGCGGGAATCCCGCACCCGCTGGTCAATTCCCTCATAGTGCCCGCTGACCAGCAGAAGGTGCTTTTCCCGGGACAGCTCAACCGCCAATTCATGGCTGAAAGGCTCGCCGTCCGGGCTCAGGTAGATGGCTACGGATTCCTCGGTTTTCATCGAATCAATGGCCGCACAGAGAGGTTCCGGCTTCAGGATCATGCCTGCCCCGCCACCAAAAGGACGATCATCGGTGATCTGCCATTTCCCCTCCCCCCAATCACGGAGATTGTGGGTTTCAACTTCGACGAGGCCATTCTCGCGGGCCCGGCCAATCATGCTCTCGGAGAGAAATCCTGACAGCATTCCCGGAAACAAAGTGAGGATATCGATGCGCATCTCCGGGAAATTCCATGTTAAAGTATACAAAAAGGCCCGTCGTCACAATACGTGATGGACGGGCCAGGGGGCAAAAAGAATTATTCAGCGGCCGCTTCCGCCGGGGCGGAGCGTCGAGCCTTCTTGATCAGGGAACGGACCGTGTCACTCGGCTTGGCGCCAACGCCGAGCCAATAGTCGATGCGCTCCAGCTCGAGTTTGAGCTGCTTGCCTTCGTCCTTGTTCTTCGGGTCGTAGGTACCCACTTTTTCAACGAAACGGCCGTCCCGCGGGGAGCGGATGTCCGCCACCACGACACGATAGTAAGGTGCATGAGTCGCACCGCCGCGCTGCAATCTGATTTTAACTGCCATGTGCCTGTATGTTTCCTCTCGAAATTAGAAAAAAGAGAGAACAAACGTTGCCGCCCTCTCCCTGTCAAGCGTCTTTGTCAGGAAAGCAGGGAATCCGTGCCCGGGATGGCCGGATTCCGGGCCAATAGTCAAATTCAGGCGATCTGGCAGCTTGTTGTACCGATCCTCTCCTCCAGACTGGTCCCAGATGCAAGATTCGCCGGATCAACTCACCTGGTATCTTTTTCGCACCCGGGTATCTTCTGTCCTTCGGTACATTGAGTCGAAGCAGGGCCGGCCGTTTCCGGCGGAGCCATCAGGCCGTGTGGAGGCCAACAAGTGGCACATTGCCCTGCGGAACGGCCTCCGCCGCAAGCTTCATCTCAATCTCGGGCTGACCGGGATTGAGGAGCCGGAAAATCCCATCGTGGAGAACGAGTGTGCCCTGCATGCGGCGTTGTTGCTCGGGCATGAGTGGATCGAGGTCATCCTCTCCGGGGAATGGGAGCGGGCTGTCCGGGAAGGACTGATCAGTCCGCAACAGCTACAGGCCCACGAAAAGGCCATGCGGATGGCGATCATCAGGGAAGTGGACTGATCACAAGCTTCCGAGACTGGCCTCGAGTCGTTCCAAATCCTCCGGGACATCCACCCCAATAGTCCGGGTTTCGGTAATGCCGACCCCGATGCTTCCCCCGTTCTCGAGGATCCGCAACTGCTCAAGCCGCTCAACCTGCTCAAGGGAACCTGGCTCCCACTGCATGAACCGCTCGAGGACATCCTTGTGATAACCGTAAAGGCCGAGATGCCAGAAAGCCTTCGGTGGCAAACCGCCTTTGGAGTCCCGTTCATGGGGGATTGGGGCCCTGGAAAAATAGAGTGCCCGGCCGTTCTGGTTACAGACCACCTTGACCTTGTTGGGATCACGAAAATCCGCTTCGTCCTTAAATGGAGTAGCCAGCGTCCCCACATCGACACCGGTTTCCAGCACTTGCACCAACTGTTGGATGTGCTCCGTGGCTAGGACCGGTTCATCGGCCTGAACGTTGATCAGCCATGTGGCCCCGATTTGGCGGTTGGCCATGGCGATCCGGTCGGTCCCGCTGGGCAGGTCCGGATCGGTCAGGATGCAGGAATAACCGGACGCTTCCAGGACTGCCCGGAGCTTTTCCTCGGCCACGGCAAAGTAAACCGGGTATTCCGGGGCAATGCGGCGGACATTCTCTGCCGTGTGCAGGATAAGCGGCTTGCCGCAAACGGGCTGGAGGAGTTTCTCGGGGAACCGCTGGGAGGCCAACCGGGCGGGGATGAC
Organism: Puniceicoccaceae bacterium; assembly: GCA_040830765.1. Classification (GTDB taxonomy): domain Bacteria; phylum Verrucomicrobiota; class Verrucomicrobiia; order Opitutales; family Oceanipulchritudinaceae; genus Oceanipulchritudo. Next base: position 32,749 of record JBFOMH010000036.1, read on the forward strand.
AATGGCACAATCCTTCATGCGTCCTTCATCTCTAGCTTTTGGCGCGGTGAGGTCAATCCGGCAAAAGGCCAGCCAGGTTGGCAACAGACACTGCAGCGCGTTCGCCGGCATCAAGGCCGCTATCCTGTAACTCATCAAGGAATCGCCTCCAGCCAGGTTGCTTGTCTTTACCAGGATAAATCAGCAAGGGGAAGTCCGAGCCAAATACCACCTTGTCCGGACCAACCAGATCGACGACACTTCGCCAGATGCGGGCATCATAGAGGAGCGGCCCGGCCGCTGAGTCGAACCACACATTGGCGAGCAGCTTCCGCACTTTGGCATTAAGGGCATAATATGGCAGCCCACCACCCCAGTGGGCACAGAGCCACTTTTGCTGAGGGTGCTTCCCGAATAGGTGCAGCAATTCGTTCAAGGGAGTATCCACCTTGCCGGGATAATCATGGCCGGCCTGCTCTGTGACATGCAGGCAAATGGGCCAGCCCGCACTGGTGGTCCATTCAATGATAGTGTCCCAGTGAGGATGAGCCCAGCCTTCACGGCATTGCACCTGTGGCAGGCATTCCCCCACCCCGACAGCACCCCAATCCCGGGCCGATTCCAGTTCCCGCACAGGTTCCTCCATGTCCGGGTGGATGCAGGCGCAGGCCATGAAACGGTCGGGATAACGCTTCAGCCATTCGGCATGCCATTCATTCTGGAGATGGGCTGTTTGCGGATTCTCCCAGTACCAGGCCTGCAGCAGGACCTTTTCGATCCCATCCTCGTCCATCTGGCGGATAAAGTCATCCGGCCCGGCCCAGCCCTGCGGCCCGTTTGTCACCAATTCCAGCCAATGCTGTTCCCCCATCTCCCGGGCCCAACTTGAGGGATCGGCAATAACCTCCTCTGGATAGCAATGCACATGGGCATCCCACACTGAGGAGCGCTCTTGGCGGAACTGATTGTCCATATGCATACCTTCAACTTAAGGTGCCATGTTTCATCTGGAAAGCCGGGAATCCTGACAGGCACAAAAAAAGGCCCCGACGCGAATCGGGACCTTGGTGATAAAGGTTGAAATTGGAATTAGGCGTTCTTGGCCGGGCAGCATGCCTTCTTTTCGGCAGCAGCGGCGGTTTCAGCCGGCTTTTCCTTCTTGGCACAACACTCCTTCTTGCACTCTTCAGCACAAGCCTTCTTTTCTTCACAGGCCTTCTTTTCCTTGCAGCACTTGCCTTCCGTGCTGCAGCACTCCTTCTTGGCGTGGTCATGGGCTTCGTCGCCGGTTCCACAGGAACCACAGTGGGCAAAAGCGCTGGTAGCGAAGAAGAGGGAACTGATTGCGGTCAATAATAGGACTTTTTTCATAGATATGTGTGTTTAATGTTAACGTTAACGAATTTTGATTATAATCAGAGTTTAGACGAACCTGAACCGGGATTTATTCCAGATTAGACAAAGATTTTAAATTTACCCGTTTGGCAAGCTATTCAGGAGCATTTGAATCTCCTCATGGCGGGCTTTCGTGGCTGCCAATTGGTCCCGAGCCCCCTGAACGACCGCCTCGGGAGCGCTATTGAGGAATTTTTCGTTCCCTAATTTGGCCTCTCCGGCCTTGATACCCTTTTCCAGTTTGGCCAACTCTTTCTCCAAGCGCTGGCGCTCAGCCGCCACATCGATGGCCTGGGCCAGGTCGAGAAAGGCTGTGCCAAGGGCGGTCACACCGGCGGGCATGCCTTCGGGACGCTCCGAAACCGCCTCCAGCGACTCGATTTGGGCCAGATTGAGGATAGTCTGCAGGTGGGACTCGACAATTTCCCGTCCATCGCCCTCAGCGAGGAGGTAAAAAGGGACATCCCGGCGGCTGGCCACGTTGTATTCCGACTTGAGGGCCCGGATACGGGTGATCAGCTCCTTTATTGCCTCAATCTCAGCCTGAGCCTGGTCGTCGAGCTGCCCGAGCTGCTGCTCAATCGCAGAACGCAATTGCCCTGCCACTGGCAGTTGAGTGGACTGCAGGAAGGTGCCCGCCTCTCCGGAAAACCCGAGATTCTGCCATAATTCCTCGGTGATGAAGGGCGTTACCGGGTGAAGCAACTGCAGATACTGCCGCATGACCAAGTCTTGAACAGCCAGGACGGTAGCCTGTGTGGCCGGATCCTTCATCCGTGCCTTGGAGGCCTCGAGGTACCAGTCACAATAGTCGCTCCAGAAAAATTCGTAGAGCGCCCGTGGGTAGGCATGCACCTCAAACTGGGCAAAACAGCGCTCCACCTCGGCAGTGGTCTCCACCAACCGTCCGAGAATCCAATGGTCATAGGCTGCCAAGTGCTCCTTGTCGATGCGCTGCAAGACCGCCTCAAGGGAGGAATTATCCCCGGATTCCCCGCTCATCTGGCGGAATCTGGCCGCGTTCCAGAGCTTGTTGCAAAAGTTCCGGCCAATCTCAATACGGTCCTCGCTGAAGAGGATGTCCTGCCCGCTGGGAGCAATATTAACGATACCAAAGCGCAGGCCATCGGCCCCAAACTTCTCGATCAAATCGAGTGGATCGGGGGAGTTGCCAAGGCTTTTGGACATCTTGCGGCCCTTGGAGTCGCGGATCAGGCCGTTTATGTAGACATCCTTGAAAGGAATCCGTGCGGCAATGTCGGCATCCTCGAGAGACTCTTTGGCCTCTCCCATGAACTCCAGGCCGGCCATGACCATACGGGCTACCCAGAGGAAAATGATGTCGAATCCAGTGACCAGGGTCTGCGTGGGGTAAAAATAGGACAGCTCGCTGGCCTGCGATTCCATCTCATCCGGCCAGCCGAAATTGGCGAACGGCCAGAGCCAGGATGAGGCCCAGGTGTCGAGGACATCCTCCTCCTGCTCCCAGTTTTCCGGATCTTCCGGTCCTTCGACCGACACATGGACATGTTCCGGGTTGTCGTAGTCCCGGTCCGCGGCCGCGATGCCCTTTCGGTACCACACCGGAATACGGTGACCCCACCACAACTGGCGACTGATACACCAGTCGATATTGTCGCGTTCCATGGTTTCCAACCAGTGGAGATAGGTCTTCTCCCAGCGCTTGGGATGGAAGCGGATGTGGCCCTCAGTGACCGCACGCCGTGCCTCCTCCACCTTCGGATAGCGCAACCACCACTGCATCGTCAGGCGTGGCTCGATCGGTACATCCGCCCGCTCGGAGAAACCGACGTTGTTCTCGTAGGGCTCTGTTTCGACCAGGTTCCCTAATTCCTCCAGCTTCTTCGCGGCCACCTTGCGGGCCTCAAAGCGGTCCATGCCGACAAAGGGCTCACCGGCCAGCTCGTTGAGAGTACCATCCGGATTCAGAACATCAAGAGTCGGCAAGTCGTGCCGCTGTCCGATCTCAAAGTCGACCACGTCATGGGCAGGGGTCACCTTGAGCGCACCCGTCCCGAAGTCCTTTTCCACAGCCGTGTCTGCGATGATGGGTATTTTCTCACGCGGGAAGGGTCGCCAGACATGTTTCCCGACCAAATCCTTGTACCGCTCGTCATCTGGATGAACTGCCACCGCCACGTCGCCCATAAGGGTTTCCGGACGCGTTGTGGAAATATGGATGTATTCCCCGGGCTGCTCCACCAACTCATAGCGCATCTTGTAGAAGAGGCCTTTCTGCGGCTTCATGATGACCTCCTCATTACTGAGGGCAGTCTGGCTCACGGGACACCAATTGCTCATCCGCAGGCCACGATAGATATAACCGCGACGGTACAGTTCAACAAAAGCGGTCAGGACAGCCTTGGAATAATGCTCATCCAGGGTGAAGGAAGTCCGCTCCCAGTCGCAACTGGCTCCCAGTTTGCGGAGCTGCTTGAGGATAATGCCCCCATGCTCGTCACGCCACTTCCAGACTTCATCGACAAACTTTTCCCGCCCGAGGTCGCGGCGATGCAATCCCTTTTCCCGCAGCTTCTTCTCCACCCGGGTCTGGGTCGCGATGCCCGCATGGTCCGTTCCCGGGAACCACAGGGCCGCCTTTCCTTCCAATCGGGCCCGGCGGATGAAGATATCCTGCACCGTATTGTTCAGGATATGGCCCATGTGCAGCATGCCGGTCACATTGGGCGGCGGAATCATGATGCAGTAGGGCTCCGCTCCGTCGCGAATTTCACCCCGGAACGCCCCCTTGCCTTCCCAACGCTCGTACCAACGGTCCTCCACCGCGTGGGCATTGTATGCTTTGTCAATCGTCGCCATCTTGTCTGTTCCCTTTGAAAAGCGGCTATTTGCAACGCCAGATTCCGCTTGAGTCAAAAAGAAAAGCCCTCCCGCAGGCGCGGGAGGGCTTTGGCTGGAAAGGTTATTATCAGCCCGATTGTCAGATGGCGCCTTCGCCGGACTCGTCGGTCCGGATGCGCACAGCTTCCTCAATCGGAATGACGAAGATCTTGCCGTCACCAATCTTGCCGGTCTTGGCGGCCGACTTGATGGCTTCGACAACCTTGCCGACGATGTCTTCGCCGACAGCGACGTCGACCATGACCTTGGGAAGGAAGTCCACGGTATATTCACTACCGCGGTAGATTTCCGTGTGACCCTTTTGGCGGCCAAATCCCTTGACCTCGGTCACTGTCATTCCTTCGACACCGATCTCCGAGAGAGCTTCTTTAACTTCCTCGAGCTTGAAAGGCTTAATGATAGCTTTTACGAGTTTCATGCTTAGTAACTTTTGTGGTTAGATATTAAATTTTTCAATTCCAAATTGGAAAACTAAGCCGATCAGCCCTTACTGGCAACCTGGAAGTCAGGATATGCTTCCTGTCCATGTTCGCCAATATCAAGCCCTTCAGCTTCTTCGTCTTCACTGACCCGCAGTCCCATGGTCGCCTTGACGATGACGCAGAGAACGAAAGTGGTCACGAACGCGAATACTGAAACGGAGAGTGTTCCAATGATCTGGGTGAGAACGTTGTAGCCACCGAAAATACCGGCAGCGACCGTGCCCCAGATACCGCAGACCCCGTGCACGGAAATCGCACCAACCGGGTCGTCAATCTTGATCTTGTCGAAGAACAGGATGGCAAAGACCACGATGACACCGGCAATCGCACCGACCAGGACAGCGGCCCAGGGACCCATGCTGTCAGCACCAGCGGTGATACCGACCAGACCGGCCAGGAGACCGTTGAGAGCCATCGAAAGGTCAGGCTTCTTGATGACCGTCCAGGAAACAAGGATGGACGACAGGGCACCGGCAGCAGCGGCCAGGGCGGTAGTCACAAAGACGAGGGAAACGGCTTCCGGAGCAGCGCTCAGGACGGAACCTCCATTGAACCCGAACCAACCGAGGAACAGGAGGAAGACACCAATGGTGGCCAGCGGCATGCTGTGGCCGAGGATTGGCTTAATGCGGCCACCAGAAAGGTACTTGCCCTTACGCGGTCCGAGGACCATGACGGCAGCCAGGGCGGCGAAACCACCGAAGGCGTGAACCAGGGAGGAACCCGCGAAGTCATAGAAACCCATGCCATCGAGCCAGCCCCCGCCCCATTTCCATGAACCGGAGATTGGGTAAAGCAGACCAACGACAACCGTACCCACAACCATGAAGCTGGGCAGCTTGATACGCTCGGCAACCGCACCGGAGATAATCGTGGCGGCGGTGGCGGCGAACATGGCCTGGAAGATGAAGTCAGACCAGCCGGTCATGCATAAACCAGTTCCCCCGTAGGAGAAGTCGGTATTTCCGTAGTCAGCGGAAGTGATTGGGCTGCCAACAGCGAAAAAGCCGTTAAAGTCACCCGGATACATCCCGTTGAATCCGTAGGCGGCGTACGTCAACAGACCCATGCTGATGACGAACACATTCTTGAAAAGGATGTTCACCGTGTTCTTGGACTGCGTCAGGCCAGCCTCGAGGGTGGCGAATCCAAGGTGCATGATGAAAACGAGAGCCGCGGCGATGAGCGTCCACAGGTTACTGACCGTGAAGAAGTCAAAGGTGACTCCGTACTGGGTCTGCAGGGCGAGGAAGTCCTCGTCTGGCTCGGCTGCAGTAACAACCGCTTCAACGGCTTCGACCACATCACTGGCCTCCTGGCCAAATGCTGGAGAAAAGGCCGCGATGAGAAGAAGGGCGGTGAGTGGAAGCGCCCAACGTGATTTCGCTATTTTTTTGATCATGATGTTAGATTTTGGTTAAAGAATGTTTGGTTGCTTGATAACCGCCCCTAACATCAGCAACGACCGTGCCAATACTGCATTTGGTCACAAATCCGTTAGGTGAAAAGGTACCTGTGCCCCCCAACTAGCCCAGTGGATGGACAAAAAAAGCCAGCCCCGGACTCGGGACTGGCTTTAAGGAAAGTAAATTCCGGCTACTTAGTCGTCGAGGTCGCGCAGCTCAATATGGAGGGCCCGCAACTGGGCATCGGTGGCCGTACCGGGCGCGTCATTCATCAGGTCCTGCCCTTTTTGAGTCTTGGGGAAGGCAATGACGTCGCGGATATGGCTACGGCCGGCGAGCGTGCTGACCAGACGGTCAAAACCAAGGGCGATACCGCCATGGGGCGGGGCACCATACTTGAAAGCCTTGAGCATGTAACCGAAGCGCTCTTCGACGACATCCTGGGGGATCTTGAGAAAGTCTTCAAAGACCTTCTTCTGCAACTCCGGCTGGTGGATACGAATGGACCCACCGGCGATTTCCATGCCGTTGAGGACACAGTCATAGTGCTGGCCGCGGACCGCCTTGGGATCGCTGTCCAGCAGCTCGACATCCTCCGGTACAGGCGAGGTGAACGGGTGGTGCGCAGCAACATAGCGGCCCTCGTCCTCATCAAATAGCATGAGAGGAAACTCAATCACCCAAAGGAAATTGTACTTGTCGTCTGCAATGGAGATCCGGCCACGTTGCTGGAGCAGCTTTGCTGAATCAAGACGCACCCGGCCGAGGATTCCACAGGCGCGCTCCCAGTCGGCAGCGGCAAAAAAGACAATGTCCCCGTTTTCGATCTGCAGGCGCTCCTTGAGCTCGGCCTTTTCCTCTTCGCTGAAAAACTTGAGAATGGGCGACTTCCATTCGCCCTCCTCATTGACCCGGATGAAGGCCAATCCCTTCGCTCCCATGGCCTTGGCCCCGTTCTCCAGGTCGCGCATTTCTCCTTGGGTAGCATCGGCCAGGCCTTTGGCATTGAACGCCTTGACCACTCCACCGGACGCGATCGTGCCTTGGAAGACCTTGAACTGGCTGTTGCGGAAACAATCCGAAAAGTCCTCAATCTTGAGCTCGAAACGAGTATCCGGTTTGTCGACGCCATACTGGTCCATGGCATCCTTGTAGGACATTCGCGGGAACGGGGTCGGGATGTCGACGTCGAGACATTCCTTCCAGATACGCTTCAGAAGACCCTCAATAAGGGTGTACATGTCCTCCCGGTCGATAAACGACATCTCGATATCAATCTGGGTAAACTCCGGTTGCCGGTCGGCTCGAAGGTCCTCGTCACGGAAGCAGCGGGCCAATTGGTAGTAGCGCTCGATGCCAGCCACCATCAGCATCTGCTTGTACTGCTGGGGACTCTGGGCCAACGCGTAAAAACAACCCCTGTTGATACGACTGGGGACAAGGAATTCCCGTGCTCCTTCGGGAGTACTCTTGAATAAATAAGGCGTCTCGACCTCGAGAAACTCCTGCTCCTCGAGGTAATCCCGGGTGGCTTTCGATGCCTTGCTCCGGATGGCCAGCGAGCGGTACATGGCCGGTCGGCGCAAGTCGAGAAAGCGATATTGCAACCGAAGATCCTCGCTGACCCGTTCAGCCTTCTCGTCATCGAGCGGGAATGGTGGAGTTTCGGAAATATTGTGGATTAGCAGGGTTTCCACAGCGACTTCAATTTCCCCAGTTGGCAGGCTGGTGTTGACCTCGGCATCCCCGCGGGCAACTACCGTACCGCTGATCTCGATAACCGATTCACTACGCAGGTGGTGCAAATCCGCCTTGATGGCAGCGTGCTGGGGATCAAAGACGACCTGGGTCAATCCGGTCCGGTCCCGAAGGTCGACAAATTGAATCCCGCCGTGGTCGCGCAGGGTATCAACCCACCCAATCAGGGTGACCTTGGCGCCGACGTCGCTTTTCCTCAGGGCATTGCAAGTATGTGTCCGTTTCATTCTGGTCCGCTTTTAAAAGAAACGCCCGAACATGATTAAATTACCCAAGGGGGCAAGAATTTATGCTGGAGGCCCGGAAAATTGGCCGGAAATGTCCCTCCGGGGCGTGATTGCAGTTGTACCCGGTCGCTATAGTCCTCTACGATGAGCCCCATGAAGTGGATAATCAAACTACTGCCTGTCCTGCTTTTGGCTGGATGCGCCGGCCCGGAAACTCCCGAGGGTGGAACACGGGCCCAGACCCCGACGGGGGCGCTGGTCCGGGGTGAAATCCAGGCTGATGAGTACCTCGATAAGATCAAGGAAGCCAACATCGAGGCCCGGGAGACGGAACAGTTTGAATTCAACCGGGAACCTACCCGGGCCTACAATACCAAGACCGGCAAGTTTGAGTATGTTCCTGACGGTGCCACCCAGAGGTGGAATGAGGAAAACCAGCGCTGGGAATTTACTCCACTAACCCAGCGCTAATTTACCAGCCCATGGCGGGCCGGCGACCACTCACGGAAATTGCCCAGGAAGCATGGGCGCCTTACCTGCATCCCGGCGACTGGGCTGTTGATGCCACGGCCGGTAATGGATGGGATACGCTGTACCTGGCCAGGGCTGTGAAACCTGGCGGCCGCGTCTTCGCCATCGACCGTCAGGAAGCGGCCATTTCCGCTACAGCCTCACGGTTGGAACAGGAAGGACTGAGTGAATTTGTGACCCTGATCCGGGGCGATCATGCGCGTATGCGGGACACCCTGGCCTGCGGGGTCCGGGGATCCGTCAACTTGGTTTGCTTTAACCTGGGCTACTTACCGGGCGGTGATCATGCCATCATGACCCGGCCTGAATCCACCCTCCCCGCCCTGCATGAAGCGTTGCTGTTGTTGAAACCGGAAGGCGCCTTGTCTGTCCTCGCCTACCGCGGGCACCACGGCGCTATGCGGGAGGCTGAGACAGTGGAGGGCTTCTTCCACAGTCTGCCCGCCCCGTGGAAGTGCATACAGGAAGTGAAATCCGGTTCCGAGGACAATCCCGGTCCGGTCTGGTGGATGGCAGCCCAGTCCTGACCTTAACCGCGCTGGAATATCCAGCGGAAGAGCTCGCGCCAGGTCGGGGTCTTGCCCTGGGCAAGAATACCGATGCGGAAGAGTCGGCTGGAGGCCCAGATCACGGAGGCCGTGAAGGCAAGGTTGAGCACCAGGGCCAGATAAACCTGCCAGTCCGGCGGACCCGGTGGGATGGCGATCCGGTTCATCATGGTCATGACCGAAAATGGCGGAATCAGGCTGATGGTGGTCGCGAATGCCCCATCCGGTGCCTCAATTGTGACAATGGACAACATCATCGGGACAATGAGGATGAGAACAATGGTCCCGGCAAAATTCTGGGAATCCTTCAGGTCCTGGCAGGCAGAACTGACACCGGCAAAGAGGGAGCCGAAGGTCAGCAACCCAAGGAGCAGGAAGACAAAGAACCAGACAAATGTCCCGGGCGGGACCCAGTTGACCTTTTCAAAATACCTCAGCGAAAGTGAAAGGCTGAGGATGTAGACAAAACTGAAGGTCAACCCGACAGCCACCCCTGCGAAGAGCTTGCCCAGCAGCAACTGGAAGGGGGTGACACTGGAAAGCAGCACCTCGGCAATGCGCTGCATCTTCTCCTCAATGACCGAGTTGAGCAGTACAGGGGTGCTCATCTGGATGGAAATGAAGATTAGCATGACAAGACCGAAAGGTATAAGAAAGGCCGCGAGGCGGTTTTCCTCTTCTGGCTCGATCAAGTTTCCATCTGCATCGAGCTCAGCCAGGCTGAAACGTTCGAGTCGGTTATGGCTGGTCAAGAGGTTAATTTCCCTCTGGTCATAGCCGGCCTCGGTAAAGCGTTTCTCCTCCACCAAGTCCCGTACCGACCGACTGAGCCAGTCGGGCAACCGGTTGAAAGTGGGACTGTCGGAGAAATAATGCAGGTAATCGTCATCCCCACCTTCTGGAGAGAGGTAATCCTTTCCAATGATGGCGAAAGCGAAAATGTCCCCTGCCCTCACCCGATCACTGAGTTCGGCAAGCAAGGCATTTGTATCAGGAAGCTCATCATCGCCATAGGATTGGAGGACAAACTTCGGTCCGACCTGCTTGCCCTGACGCTCCACCGCATCACTGCGGTTGCGTTTCACGTTGGCTTCCTGAAGACCGGCCATTAGGGTGCCAGTGTAGTCGACGACAACCAGCTCACGGTCCCTGAGGTCGGTTTTGTCCCCAAAGATGGCAGCGGCAACAAACATGCCCCCGTAGATGAGCAAGGGGAACAGGAGGCTTAACAGGAAGGACTTGGTCAGTACCACCTGACGGTATTCACTTGTCGAAACAGCAAGAATCTTACGCATCTTCGTTTCCTCCATTTACCGCGTCCTCCGGTTCCGGCTGGGCAATCCTGACGAAAATGTCGTGCAGCGAAGGATGGGTGATTTCAAAGTGGTCTAGCTCCCCGATCCCGGCAGCCTGTTTCAAAATTTGGGATGGCTCACCCTGAAAACGCATTTCGAGGAAGCGGCCAAGGTTGCGGATGTTGCTGACTCCGTCGAGACGGCCCTCCGGGTCCGTACCGTCGCGGAAGCGGAGCCGCAGGGAATCCTGACCATACTGGTTCTGAATGTCGTTCAGTGAACCGTCGAGGACCTTGTTTCCCTTGTAGATCATGCAGATGTGGTCACAGAGCTGCTCCGCCATGTGCATGTCGTGGGTGGAAAAGAGCAACGTTGTTCCGTCTTTTTGCAATTCCAGCAGCGATTGCCGGATGGTCTCGAGGTTGACCGGGTCCAGCCCGGAGAAGGGTTCGTCCAGAATCAGCAACCGGGGGCGGGCCAGCACGGTGGCAATGAACTGGATTTTCTGGCTCATCCCCTTGGAAAGGGTTTCCAGCTTCTTGTCCTTCCAGTCCAGCAGGTCCAGCCGCTCCAGCCACTCCAGGGCAGCCGCCTTGGCAGCCCGTCCATTCATTCCTTTCAGCCGGCCAAAGTAACTCAGCTGGCGTAGCACCGTCATTTTCCGATACAAGCCCCGTTCCTCGGGCAGGTAGCCGATTGAATTGTTCGCACTGATGTTGTGCGGTTGCCCGAACACCCGGATAGCCCCGGAATCCGGCTCGATAATCCGCAGAATCATCCGCAGGGTTGTTGTTTTTCCGGAACCATTCGGACCAATGAACCCAAAGATGCTCCCTTCTGGAACAACAAGGTTGAACTGATCCACTGCCACATGCTCACGGAACCGCTTGGTTACCTCCTGCAACTCAATCATGCCCGAAAGATGGACAAGATTTGAGATTTCGCCAGCCTGTACTGGAAAATTTCCTCCCGCAGTCCGTTCAAAGAACGAACCGCTATTGCAGATGCTCCTCGAGGAAGGATAGGATCTTCAAGTGGAATTTGCGTCGGTCCTTTTCTTCCGGCAGACCATGCACCCCCCAGCTGATGTACATCGTCTCCACGTCCTTGCCGGCTTTTTCCAAAGCCCTCTCCATCTTTCTTGCCTGGCGTGCATTAACCCGCTGATCCGACTTTCCATGAACGAGGAGAACAGGTGCGGAAACCTTATCCGCATGATGGATTGGTGACAACTGTGTGTACAGTTGCGGGTCGTAGTCCGCGAACAGGTCGTCAACCCAATTATGGCCCATCCGCTGATCCCGCTTATGCAACCGCTCCAAGTCATAGACCCCTCCAAAACTGACGACTGCTTTCCACAATCCGGGCTCGCGAGTCGCCGCAGCAGTACTGATATAACCGCCAAAGCTGCCCCCCATGATGGCAATTCGCGCCGGGTCCGCAATGCCTTCCTCGACCAGCCACTTTGCCCCTTCAATGATATCCTCGACAGATTTGTCAGCAATCATGCCAAACCCTTCCAGACGATGTTGCTGCCCATAGCCGACCGAGCCGCGGTAGTTAATTTGAAATACGGCATAGCCATTGAGGGCCAGAAATTGAACCTGCGGATTGAAGCCCCACTTGTCACGTATCCGGGGACCGCCATGAATCAGCAGAACGGTCGGAAACGGGCCGACGCCCTCGGGCAGTGTCAAGTAACCATGAATCCTGCCGTGGTAATTGTCGTGCGTGAACGACACCGGGCGCATGGGGAGGAATTCAAGACCGGCAGCCTTCGGGAACTGGCGGTAGACCACCTTGAATTCAAGCGTCTCCATGTCCAACTGGAGGATAAAGGGGGGATGGATGTCGCTCGATATCGTGTAATAGATGCACTCCGGGTCGGGTCGATAGCCGAGAAATTCAATCGTGTGATTGGGAAGGTTCCTCTCCACAAATTGCTCCACTTTACTGAGCGATCCCGAGAACCAGAAATTGTCCGGTTTCTCGTGTTGAAAGTGCACCCCCACCGTGTAGCCGTTCAAATTGTCGACAATTGGGCGGGAACCA
>JBFOMH010000037.1:0-47035 GCA_040830765.1 Puniceicoccaceae bacterium
AAGAGGATGGGGCCTTTTTACAGCCGGGTGGTGATGGCGGATTTTGAAATCGGGTCTCACCGCTTTGTCGAGGGTGGCGGGGGGATCACCGCCGATGTCCTGACGGAGCTCTGGCGTTCCACGGTACAGGCGTATTTTGGCGAAGCGATTCCGGAAGATGATCCGTACATGCATTCATGGGCCCGGATTCCCCATATCTACAATACGCCATTCTATGTCTACCAGTACGCCACCTGCTTTGCCTCGGCGGCCTCGTTGATAAAGCAGATGAAGGCGGATCCGGCAGCGACCGAGCGGTATATTGAACTGCTGAAGTCAGGCGGGAACGATTACCCGATGAACCAGTTGAGGAAGGCCGGGATCGACTTGACGGATCCGCAGATCCTCCAGGCTGTGGTGGATGAATTCCGCGGCATGGTCGACCTGCTGGAAGCGGAGTATTCGCTTCTCCAGGCAGGGCAGTCGAAGAGGAGCTGAATGGCTTGCCTCAGGCCACCGGGCAGGCATTGGCCATCTTGAAGAAGTCGTTCCCCTTGTCATCCACAAGGATGAAGGCCGGGAAGTCGACGACATCAATTTTCCAGATAGCCTCCATGCCGAGCTCCGGATATTCCAGCACCTCGACCTTCTTGATATTGTCCTGGGCCAGGATAGCCGCCGGTCCACCAACCGAACCGAGGTAGAAACCGCCGTGCTTCTTGCAGGCATCGGTCACCTGCTGACTGCGGTTGCCCTTGGCCAGCATGATCAGGGAGCCGCCATGGGACTGGAAGAGGTCGACGTAGGAATCCATCCGGCCCGCGGTGGTGGGGCCGAAAGAACCGGAGGGCATACCTTCCGGGGTCTTGGCCGGACCCGCGTAGTAAATGGGATGGTTCTTGATGTAATCGGGGAGGTCTTCCCCGGCATCGAGCCGTTCCTTCAGTTTGGCGTGGGCAATGTCCCGGCCTACGATAATGGTACCGGTCAGGGAAAGCTGGGTCGTGACCGGATATTTGCTCAAGGTGGCGAGAATGTCCTTCATGGGTTGGTTGAGATCGACCTTGACCACCCCCGGTTGGGACATCTTGCGGTATTCGTCCTTGATGAAGCGTCCCGGATTCGGCTCAAGGGCCTCAATCCAAATGCCGTCCTTGTTGATCTTGGCCTTGGCATTGCGGTCCGCCGAACAGGAGACTCCCATCCCGACCGGGCAGGAGGCCCCGTGGCGGGGCAGGCGGATGACGCGCACGTCGAGCGCGAAGTACTTGCCCCCGAATTGCGCCCCGATCCCCGTTTGCTGGGCAATCTTGAGAAGCTTGGCCTCCAGTTCGCGGTCGCGGAAGGCCTGACCGAACTCATTGCCTTTCTCCGGCAACTCGTCGAGGTAGCGGGCCGAGGCCAGCTTGACGTACTTCAGGTTGGCTTCCGCGGATGTCCCACCAATGACAAAGGCCATGTGGTAGGGCGGGCAGGCAGCCGTGCCCATGCTCTTCATCTTGTCCGTGAGGAACGCCTCGAGGCTTTTCGGGTTCAGGAGGGCCTTTGTTTCCTGGAAGAGGAAGGTCTTGTTGGCCGAACCCCCTCCCTTGGCGACAAAAAGGAATTCATAGTCCATCCCGTCGGTGGCATAGATGTCGATTTGCGCCGGCAGGTTGTTCCCGGAGTTCTTCTCCGTGTACATGTCCAGCGGGACGGTTTGCGAATAGCGCAGGTTTTCCTCGGTGTAGGTTTTGAAGATGCCCTTGCTGAGGTGCCTTTCATCGCCCCCGCCGGTCCAGACCTGCTGGCCCTTCTTGGCCACAATTGTGGCGGTTCCGGTGTCCTGGCAGAACGGCAGGATGCCCCGCGCCGAAACCTCCGCATTGCGCAGCATGGCCAGGGCAACGTAGCGGTCATTATCGCTGGCCTCAGGATCCTCGAGGATGGCCGCGACCTGCTCAAGGTGGGACGGGCGCAGCATGAAGGAAATGTCCTTGCTGGCCTCATTGGCCAACAGTTCCAGCCCTTCCGGTTCAACAACGAGGACCTCCTTGCCATCGAATTCAGTGACGCTGACATGGTCCTTGGTTAGCAGCCGGTACTCGGTTTTGTCCTCACCCAGGGGGATCGGTTTCTTGTAGATAAATTCAGGTGTGCTCATGATTGGAAAGTCTATGCCAAGCTATTAGATCGCATTCGTCAGAGGCAAACCTTTATTAGGAGACCTAATTAGAATTTACCTACTGGAATCAACTTTGGGATGGCCTTTGCCGGAATCCCTCATTTAACGAAAGACTTTATGGAAGCTGAGCTTGAAGGCAAAACCCGTCTGCGGGCCTGGTGGCGGCAATTGAGGATCCACCAGTGGAGCAAGAACCTTCTGCTTTTTGTGCCCATGCTGGCGGCCCACGCATTGGAGACGCCGGATCTGTGGCTGCGCACTCTCGCAGGCGCCTTGATGCTCAGCCTGGTCGCCAGTGCGACCTACATTTTCAATGACTGGCTGGACCTGCGGGGAGACCAGCTTGTCCCCGGAAAGCGGGACCGTCCCCTGGCCAGTGGTCAGCTTCACCCCCAAGCCGTTTCCTTCGCAGGATGGATACTCTTTCTGGCCGGCCTGTCCGGTGCCTTGCTGCTGGATCCGCTGTTCTGCCTCCTGCTCTGGGGCTATGCTGTCACATCCATCGTCTATTCCACCTTTCTCAAACGCATCCTTCTTCTCGATGTCCTTGTCCTCAGCGGGATGTACCTTTGGCGTCTGGGCATGGGTGCCCAGCTGGCGGAGGTGCCCTTGTCTCCCTGGTTCCTTGGGTTTGCCCAGTTTTTCTTCCTCAGCCTTGCCTTGGCCAAGCGCTACTCGGAGCTGGTTCTGGAAGCCCGGGAGGGTGTGGCCAACCACATTCGCCGTCCCTACCGGAACAATGACCTACCTGTGATCATGGCCTTTGGAACCGGATCGGCCCTCGTGGCTGTCCTTATCCTCGCCCTCTATATCAGCAGTGACCAATCCCAGGTCCTCTACACCAGCCCGGGACTGCTCTGGCTCCTCTGCCCGGTCATGCTTTACTGGTTGGCCCGGATCTGGTTCAAGACGCACCGGGGCGAATTGCTGACCGACCCGGTCCTCTTTGCCCTCCGTGACCGGGCCAGTCATGCCGTTCTCTTGCTTTTAGTCGTGATTGGCCTGCTGGCCAGTCTTGTGAACTGATGGCGCTTCACTTTCAGTCCTGGGGGCGCATCCAAAGCCAGACCGATCAGGCTGTTCCGGTCGGGGTGGGGCAGGTTCCCAAGCTCCCGGAATCGTCATTCCTTCCAGTAGGGCTGGGGCGCAGCTACGGGGACGCTTGTCTGAATGGTGAAGGAACGCTCCTGCTCATGGAGGGACGGAAAAATATCCTGTCCACGGATTGGGACACGGGACTCATTCGACTTGACGGAGGGTTCACCCTTGGTGCCCTTGCGGAAGCCAGCCTCCCGCAGGGATGGTTCCCGCCTGTCCTGCCTGGGACACGCCATGTGACGATTGGCGGAGCGATCGCCAACGATGTCCATGGGAAAAACCATCACCGGGCGGGGTCTTTTGGCAACCATGTGACGCGGCTCTGGTTGCTCCGCAGTGACCGGCCGGAACCCTTCGAATGCTCACCTCAAAAGGAACCGGAACTCTTTCGCGCGACGATTGGCGGTTTGGGACTGACCGGCGTTATTCTGTCCGCCGAGATCCAGTTGAAGAAAGTCGAGGGGCCTTATCTGGAAGTTGAGTTTCTGCCATTTGATGACCTGGACACGTTTGCCAACCTGACTGTTGAAAGTGATGAAACCTGGGAATACACGGTTGCCTGGATAGATCTTGTCGCGGCATCAGCGGATCGCCTTCCGGGAATCTTCATGCGGGGAAACCATGTTCCGGATCCTGCGCCTGACAAGGCCACCAGCCCTCACCGAGCACTTTTCAAGTGGCCCTTTACCCTTCCGCTTTGTCCCTTCAACCGGTTTAGCTGCGGCTCCTTCAACCGTCTCTACGGCTGGCGTCAGAGGCTCCGGAAAACCTGCTTCCGCCAGCACTATGGTGCCTTCTTCCATCCATTGGATGTGATTGATGATTGGAACAAGCTGTACGGGCCGCGAGGATTCTTCCAGTACCAGTGTGTCATTCCAGAATCATCCGGCCTGGAACCGTTCCGGGAGATTTTCCGGCAATTACGGGAGCACCGAACAGCCGTTCCCCTGGCTGTCCTCAAGCAGACCGGAAGCCTTGAGGCGGCCGGTTGGTTGTCCTTCCCTATGCCGGGATGGACCCTGGCGATGGATATTCCCAACAAAGGAGAGAAGACCCTGCAGTTGTTCAAGGCCCTTGACGACATCGTTGGCTCCGCTGGCGGGAGGCTTTATCCGGCCAAGGATGCCGCCATGGGGAGCAGCTTTTTCCAATCGGGCTATCCCCGGTGGCGTGAGCTCGAAGCGGTAAGGGATCCGGCAATCCAGTCCGATTTCTGGAAGCGCGTCACCGGCTCTTTTGAGTGAATTCCTTGTTGTCTCCGGTGGTGGCATCAGGCACGAATAGTCTCATGCGAATTTACTTCATGAGCATCTGTGGGACTGGTATGGGCAATGGGGCGCTCCTGATGCGTTCCCTCGGCCATGAAGTACTCGGGGCCGACCAGAATACCTACCCCCCGATGTCCGACATGCTGGCTGGCGCCGGTATTGAAGTCCTCTCCGGCTATGATGCTGCTCGCCTGGAAAAATTGGCTCCCGATCTGGTCGTTGTTGGCAATGTCAATACCCGGGGTAATCCTGAAGTGGAATGGCTCCTTGAGACCCGCGGGCTCCCGTTTGTCTCCCTCCCGCAATTGCTGGCCTCGGAAATCCTGGGCAAGCGCAAGGCGGTCGTGGTGGCCGGAACGCATGGAAAAACCACTACAACCACCCTGACTACCTTCCTCCTGCGGCATGCCGGATTTGATGTCGGTCATCTTGTCGGAGGCGTCCCCAACGACCTGCCATCCGGGGCCCATGCCGGTGATCCGGAAGCGCCATTTGTCATCGAGGGGGACGAATATGACAGCGCCTTTTTCGACAAGCGGAGCAAGTTCATCCATTATTGCCCGAAAGTTCTTGTCCTCAACAACCTTGAATTTGACCACGCGGACATCTTCCGCGATTTGCCTGATGTCCAGCGGACTTTCAGCCATCTCATCAAGCTGGTGCCCCAGAACGGTTGTATCTTGTCCAACAGTGATGACTCGAATCTTGAGGAACTGGTGCATGTCGACTGGACACAGGTTCTGCGCGTCGGCATGGGAGACCGGGCGGACCTGAAAATCCGCAACTTCAGTGAAGGGCCGGATGGAAGCCAGTTTGACCTTGAATTCAAGGGGCGTCCATGGGCCCATGTGGCGTGGGGACTGTGGGGACTTTACAATGCCCGTAACGCCGCCATGGCCGCCCTGGCGGCTGCCCTCGCAGGTGGTCTGGAGGATCCCACCCGGTTGAACCTGGATCCCCTTTCCACCTTCCGTGGGGTCAAGCGCCGACAGGAGGTCCTGTTGCAGAAAGAAGGCCTGACCGTTATGACGGACTTTGCCCACCATCCGACTGCCATCGGAGAGACCCTGGATTCCCTGCGGGAGCGATTTCCCGGGCAGCGCCTGGTCATGTGTTTCGAAGCCCGCTCCAACACCGCCTGCCGGAAGGTGCATGAGACGGCCTTCGAGCTCGCCTTTGACAAGGCCGACGTTGTCCACCTGGGGGCTGTCTTCCGGGCCGAGCGTTATGCGGATTCAGACCGGATTGATTTGCCGGGGATGGCCGAGCGGTTGGGCAGCAAGGCAATCGCTCACTCCAGCAACGAGGATCTGGAGCGCATGCTAATCAAGCAGGCACCGGAGTTAAGGGATGCCGTGTGGGTATTTTTCAGTAACGGTTCGTTTGATGGTATTCCCCAGAGGATTGCTGCCACTTTGAAGTAATTTCAGGCGATTCGAACGCTTCGGCGTTGACCCGGGGTGGGGTGGCGAGAAAAGTAGGATTATTGGATGAAGCGTGAGTTGGCAGCAGTCTATGATGAGTTGGTTCGCCGGCAGAAAGGTGGCGAGGAATCCATCTATCTCAGTGATGAGGTTGTGGGGCTCTTGCGGACGGCAAACGCTGAAGCCGTCAAGGAAGCTGCATCAGTACCCCCACCGGAAGCGCCGCAGGCATCACCCGGGAAGCCGGCTGCTTCAAGCCGCAAGAAAAAGGTGGTCATCGAGGTACCGGAAGCGCCAGTGGTCGAGTTGCCGGCGGGCGACAAGGCAAGCCGTTGGGCAGCGCTTCGCGATCAGGTGTTGGCGGACCCGTGGTGCAACTCCCAGGTCAAGCCCGGGAAGCAGGTGGTCTTTGGTGTTGGAACTATAGAGGCGCGGATTTTCTTTTGTGGAGAGGCGCCGGGTGCTGATGAGGAGATCCAGGGAGAGCCTTTCGTCGGTCCGGCAGGGCAATTGCTGACGAAAGTCATCAAGGCGATGGGGCTGGAGCGCGAGGATGTCTACATTGCCAACATCATGAATTACCGCCCGCCGATGTCGACGCCGGTGGGAAACCGGGCTCCGGAGCTGAACGAAATGGCTTACTGCCTGCCGTATCTGAAGGCCCAGCTGGAGATTGTTGCTCCTGAAGTCATTGTTGCCTTGGGCAATACCGCCATGGAGGGCCTTATGGGACATGATCCGAAACGACGAATCACAAAAATCCGGGGCCAGTGGATGGAGTTCAACGGGATACCCCTCTTACCCACATTTCATCCCAGTTATTTACTGCGCAACCAGAGCATGAGCACCAAGCGACTTGTCTGGGAAGACATGCTGGCCGTCATGGAAAAGCTGGAGATGCCGGTATCCGAGAAACAACGGGGTTACTTCAAATAGCACCCTGCTCATTCAAGACGGAAAGCAACCGATGGGGAACCTGCCTCAGGATGAATGGAATTCTCGTCTTCGGGGATCACCACGAACAGGCGTTCGGTTGGGATGGAGGCCTCTTGCTCAAGGAAGGTCCTCACCGTTGCAGCCCTGAGGTTGGCCAACTCCTGCAGACGCTCTACTTCAATCTCGACTGCTTCCAGAATGCTGGTCTCCATCGTCGATGGTGAAATGACATCCGTAGCAGCGGGCTCTGCCGGAGTCTCGGTCTCAACCTCGGTGACTGCTTCACTGACTTCGGTCTGGTCCCCGTTATCGTCGCCCCCAAACAAGTTCCGGATAAAGGTTCGAATCCCGAATCCTTCCGCCTCATCCGGCTCAGGCTCCGGTACATTCCCAACAGGTGAGGCCGGTTCCGTCGTTGGGGTGCCTGACGGGAACATCGCATAATAAAGCTTCTCAAGAAACCGGTTCCGTTCCTCCGGTGTCAGTTCAATTTCCTCAAGAGTCCGTGAAGTCCTTCCGCGACTCTCCAGTTCCCGGAGCCGGAGGGAGCGCAGGGTATTTTCCAGTTTAGTCCGCTTGAGCGTTTCCGTTTCCTCGATTCCGCCTGCCCGGCCAATTATCTCCAGGTTCAGGTTGGGCCGTTCCCTCAAGGCCGTTGCCAAAACGTTGAGGGTCTCCAGTCCCTGTTCGTCCAAGGATGTGCTGCCAGGGAGGAAGGCGACCTGGCTCAAGTCCATTTCCCCGCCTCCCGGAACAAGTCCACCCAGGATGGAGAACGGTGAGGTGACCAGTTTTGTGATCAAATTGAAGAGGGCGCGTCCAATCACCCTTCCAAAACTGAACTCCGGATCGTTGAGGTCTCCGGACACCGGGACGTCGATTTCAATGACGCCCTTGGAGTCTTTCAGGAGGGAAACGGCCAAAGGAACCGGAAGATTGACCGCATCCTCGCTGGGAACCTTCTCTCCCAGGGTCAACTGGTCGATGGTCATGAGGTTTTCCCCGCTTAATTGGGCCTGGGAAATCTGGTAGCTAAGATCAAACGAGAGCTTGCCCTTGCTCAGGGGATAGCCGGTGAACTTTGCCGAATAGGGGCTCACTTCCGTCAGGTTAAAGCCGTCAAAACGGACGGTCACATCACTGAACCGGTCTTCCTGGAGAGGATTGATTTCCCCGCTGACAGCCAACTGGGTTCCATCCGAAAGTTTGCCTTTCAGATCGAGGTCGGCGCGCGCCAGTTCCTCCGAAGAGAGTCCGGCAACTGTGCCGGATAAGCTTTCCAATCCGAGGTTCACGGATGGGGAAACTTGCCGGTCAATGACACTGGCCCCTGCGTTTTCAATGACGATCCTTCCGATTGTAACTGGAAAGGGAATGCCCAGCCCGGCTCCGGCAGACTTCGGTTCCACCTCTTCTGGGCTGTCCTTGCTCAGCGCTGCCAGATTGGAGATACCGTCCTCGTTGATCAGGACAGTAGCCTGGGCATCCTTGAGGATTATTTCCCCGATGTCCAAGGCAGTTTCGTTGTAGGAAGCTTCAATCGCGGAGATGTCGAGGCGGCTGAACGAGACCAGCGGCTCTTCCCCAATAACGGCGAAGTCGTTGAGCCAAAGGTTGCCCAAGAACCGGCCGGATGGCCCTTGTTCGCCTATCGCAAACCGGGATTGGCCCTGGAGGTTCAGCTTTCCTCCCTGGAGCGTCAGGTTTACAAATTCAGCGATGTAGGGATTGGCCGCACCGAGCTCGATATCCCCGAGGGCAAGGGAGAGGTCGCCGCCAAGGGGACTGAGAGTCGCTTTCCCTTCCGAGGCAATGGTTCCGCCGGTCCGGAGGGATGTGTTGAACTCGATGTCCATCTCAGAGCCCGCAGTGCTGTTGATGTTGCGGAGCTTGAGAGAAGTTTTGTCCATGGCCAGGGTCACGGGATTTTCGATCGAGCGGTCGACGAACTGGAGGGAGAAGTCTTCCAACGAGAAGGCCTCCACCTGGTAGGCCAACGGTGGCATCGACTCGGTCGGTTCCGCCACCTCCCCGGTGGATTCCGGTTGCCAGACGGTTGACTTGACATGCTGCAACAGGTCCAGCGATCCATCCTCCAGCCTGTTGAAAAGGAACTCTCCGGATGAGAGACGGACCGTCTTTACCTCGGCCGAGCGCGAAGCCTGGTCCATTTGCAGGCCTTCAATCGAGCCCTGGGCGATGGTGATGACCGGGCTGCGGTTTCCGGAGTCGACAATTTCCAGGTTCTCAAAGGAAGCAGAAGCATCCGCCACACGAGCTGTTCCAGATGCGCCGGATGAATATTCATAGTCTGCCTGGATATGTAATTTACCGCTGATGATATCCGTGTTGAGGACGATATCGTAATAGGGCTCGTACTTTGGCATGGAGATGTGGTCGAGTTGGAGTGATCCCTTTGAACGAACCGGGGCCAGAGCGACAAATCCCTCCCAGGAGAGTGACTCGCCGGACTCCGAAGTGGCGGAAAACGAATAGGGTGCATCCGACTCACCGGATGTGTGGAACTCAGCGATATCGAAAGAGATGGGTGCAATACTTGTCCGAAATGGAGTACTGCGGGAGAGATCGGTAAAGGAAAAGTTTCCCTCAACAACACGCAGGAGGCCGACTTTCAGGTGCCAGCCATTGGACTCCTCGGGCTGCGAAGCACTGGTACCCGTTACCTGGTTGAGGATATCGGCGATATTCAAACTCCCATCCGACTGAATTTGAATCCGGAAGTAGGGATCCACGAGATCGACTTCCTTGAAATGAATCTCCCGGAAGAGGAATCCAAATAATTGCAGGTTACCTTTTAAACGGCCCAGCGAAAGGAGCACCTCGCCATCTGTATCCTTGATCGTGAATCCGGTAAACGTGGCAGAGAGGGTGAAGGGGTTGACCGCCAGCTTCTCAAGGACGACTTCCCGGCCAGTCAGCTTGGCGACCTCCTCCACGATTCGTGGCTTGGCCATCCCCGGCACGAGGAGGAATCCAATTATGGCATAGAGACCAACGACCAGCATCGCAAATGTCAGCCATTTGCGCCGCCGGGTTCCAAACAAAACTTCTTTCAAACGACTCATGATGATGCTCTCCCTTCATTAAAGGGAAATCATGGCCGCTTGCACCACTATTCTGCCAGCGCTCCTCAGTCTTCCTTGAACTGGCCGACGAGAGCCCCGACCGTGGCCTTGGCATCCCCATAGAGCATGCGGGTCTTCTCCATGAAGTAGAGCTGGTTGACCAGGCCGCTGAATCCGGCCCCCTGGCCGCGTTTCAGCGCATAGACCGTTTTTGCCAGGTGGGCATTGATGATTGGCATGCCATAGATCGGGCTTGCTTCGTCATCGGCCGCAGCCGGATTGACAACATCGTTGGCCCCAATGACAATCGCCACGTCGACGGTCGGCATCAGGGGATTGATGTTGTCCATTTCGACGAGCTGCTCGTAGGGAACATCGGCTTCCGCAAGCAGGACGTTCATGTGCCCCGGCATGCGACCAGCCACCGGATGAATGGCATACTTCACCTCGCAGCCGTTATCCTCGAGAATGTCTCCCAGTTCCTTGACGACGTGTTGGGCCTGGGCGACTGCCATTCCGTAACCCGGAATGACAACGACCGAAGAGGCAGCCTCGAGGACGTAATAGGCATCCTCGATGGAGGCGGGTTTCATCTCGCCCTTGACTTCCTGTCCGGCCTTCTGGGTCGTCGAACCAAATCCGCTGAAAAGGACGTTGGTCAGGCTCCGGTTCATGGCCTTGCACATGATGATTGTCAGGATTAATCCACTACAACCTACGAGACAGCCGGCAACAATGAGGACATTGTTCAGAATGACAAATCCAGCCGCGGCGGCGGCCAGTCCGGAAAAGCTGTTGAGAAGGGAGATGACCACCGGCATGTCTCCACCACCAATGGGCAAAACCCCGAGGATGCCGAGAATCAATGAAAGGAGGACTACGCCAAGGAAGAGGTTGAACTGGGCCCCCTCACTGATGTCCAGGCCTTGCGCCGAAATAAACAGGATGGAACAAGTCACCAGTCCAAGGACGATGGCCCCGTTGATGATGCGCTGGGCTGGTATGATGACGGCCCGGCTGCCCAGCTTGCCGGAGAGTTTTCCCCAGGCCTGGACACTGCCGGTAAAGGTGATGCCACCGATGACAACAGCGAGAATGATGACCGAGGCCGTGAAGGTGGCCGGTGTGTCCGATCCCGTGAAGTAGGCCAGAAAACCGGCTTCCCGGATTTTCTCATACTCAGCCCATCCCACCAGCAGACTGGCAAGGCCACCGAATCCGTTGAACAAAGCGACCATCTCCGGCATGGAGGTCATCTTGACCAGGCGCGCCGCCAGGGCACCAATGACCGAGCCAACGAGCAGGCCGCCAATGATGAACTTGTAGTCCAGTCCCTTGTCCAGCAAGGTGACGACAATCGCCAGGAGCATGCCGATTGAAGAAAGCATGTTGCCGCGCCGGGCGGTCTTGGCCGAGCCCAGCATCTTGATCCCGATGACGAAGAGCATCGAGGCGACAATATAACTGATATTGATGACGGCGGTGCTCATTTCCGTCCCTCCTTACCCTTGAACATGGCCAGCATGCGGTCGGTCACGAGATAGCCGCCGACAACATTAATGGTCGCCAGGATGAGGGCGGAAATCCCAATCACGGTGTTGATCTCCGAGGTCCCTGACTTGAGAACAAGGATGGCCCCGACAATGGTGATGCCGCTGATGGCGTTGGAGCCGGACATCAATGGGGTGTGCAACTGGGAGGGTACTTTTTTGATCAGCTCGTAGCCAAGAAAGGCTGCCAGCACGAAGATGAATAAAAGCTGTATTAGTTCCATAAGGCTTTCTGGTCGAAAATTGAATTAGTCTGGCTTAGTCGCGGAATCGCTCGTCCCGGATAGCCCCGTCATGCGTCATCAGGCAGCCTGTGAGGATTTCGTCCTCCAGGTTGTAGGTGAAGGTGCTCTTCTCCTCGTCCCAGAAATGTTCCAGGAAGCTGGAGACGTTGGAAGCGTAGACCTGGGTGGCATGGCAGGGCAGGCAGGCTTCCAGTTTGGCGGTACCAATGATCCGGACTCCGTTTTCCGTGGTCACTTCCTCTTCCACGACCGTGCCTTCTACATTGCCTCCTGTTTCAGCTGCCAGGTCGACAACGATGCTGCCGCGCTTCATGCCGGCCACCATGTCTTTAGTGACGACAGTGGGAGCGGGACGCCCGAACAACTTGGCCGTGGTAATGACAATGTCACTTTGAGCACAGACCTTGGCCATTCCCTGGCGCTGCATTTCCAACTGCTCCGGAGTCAGTTCCTTGGCGTAGCCCTGGTCCGTCTGGCCAGTCTCACCAAGGTCGATCTTGACGAACTTGGCGCCCAGCGAGCGCACCTGTTCCTCGACCACCGGACGCGTGTCAAAAGCCTCGACCCGTGCCCCCAGGCGCTTGGCCGTGGCGATAGCCTGCAGACCGGCTACACCGACGCCGATTACAAAAACCCGGGCCGGGGAAATCGTCCCTGCTGGGGTCATCATCATCGGGACAATCTTGTTCATCCGCTCACAGGCCCGAATGACGGCAAAATAGCCAGCCAGATTGGCTTGCGAACTGATGGCATCCATTTTCTGGGCCAGGGTTGTCCGGGGCATCATCTCCATGGAGACGGCATTTACTCCGGCACTGGCGAAGGCCTGCAGAAGGTCCTTGCGGGCGAACGGATTGAGGAAGCTGACATGCAGGGCACCCCCCTTCATGGCTGCTATCTCCTCCGGCTCGGGGGAATTGACCCGGAAAACCACATCCGCAGCGGCGAGGGAGCCTTGGCGATCAGGGGTAACGGTTGCACCAGCGGCTTCGTAGGCAGCGTCGTCGTGGTCACTGGTCAGGCCCACGCCCGACTCCACGACAACCTGCAATCCCAAGCCAACCAGCTTCTTGACAGACTCCGGATCGGCACTGGCGCGTGTTTCCGGAGCGGGCTCTTTGGGGCAGAACACTTGCATAACGCACTTTGGCATGAAGAACTCTCGCATCTAGTTCAAGCCGCTTTTGGATTTGTTTTTAATCAATTCTTGCTCAGCCTTGCGGCATGATTTTACGATGTCCTTCATTAATCGCATGCTGAAGTGGCCACATATGGCGCCCTGGCGCATCCTCCTGCTCATTGCTGCGGTCCTATCAGCCGCGTCCCTCAAGGGGCAGGTTACGGAAACGGAGGACTACCAACTGGTTCCGGACGAGGCCGACACCGCACAATTGAATGAGCGACTGCGCCTGAACTGGCAGCTGGAGGGGATAGCGGCTGCCATCGAAAGTGGATTCCTTGAGGTGGCGGATACCTTGGTCGACAGGTTGCTCCAGAGAGAGGATCTCGTTCCGGGTGTCCGGGGAGCTGTCCTCAACCATCAACTCCACATCGCGCTTATCCAGGGTAGCTTTGACGATGCTGGCTCGGCCCTTGCCAGCCTGCAGGAACTCGGGATAGGGGCCGATCCGTTGTCCCGGGCCTTTTATTTCTATTACAACAACGACCTTTCCGCTACTGAGGATGCCCTTGCTGAAATTCCTGATGATCCGGGCAGCCCGGACCGGCTGGCCTGGAAAACCCTCCTCGAGGGTCTGGTTCTCAGCCGAAAAGGGGAGGTCGAGGCCGCATTCAAGACCTTTGAGGAAGCCGAGGCCCGGACAAGCAATCCATTGCTGTGGGATCAGTTCGAAGTCATCCGCTTGCGGGAGGAAATGAACACGGGTGCCTCCGACGAAACGACAATCAGTGCATTGCGTGAATCGGTCCGTTCCATGAGAGGCGAACGGGGTGGTTTTGAGGCGGCCCGCCTTCTGGCCATTGCCTTGGCCAGGGCCGGTGAACCTGAAACCGCAATCGAAGTTCTAAACACCCAGTTGACCATTCCCGGTTTGAGGGAGTTCAACCTGCGCTCCGACTTCCTTCTCCTGATGGGCCTTATCGCAGGTCCCGATTCCCCACGCGGCAACCTTGCCCTCCGAGAAATTGTCGGGAGTGAAGCCCGACCCGACCTGCAGTCGGTTGCCCTCACCTTGGTGGCCCAGTCGGTCGTTACAGCTGAAGACCGGCGCGACATCCTCAACGAAATCGAGGAGTGGCTCGATCGTATCCCGCCGCACCCGTTGGCAGACCGGCTTCTTGCTTATCAATCATATTTCCTCTCGCTGGATGGCGACTTCGAAGGCGCCGGCGAAAGCTCCCGGTTGCTCCTGCAACTCTATCCGACCTCTTCCTTCGCCGCCAATGCCCTGCGGATGCTGGCCTACACCTCATGGAATCAGAGTCCGCCCCGTTACCGGACCGCGGCCGATTACTTGAACCAGCTACGCCAGCGGTTCCCCGACACCAAGGAGTCCCTTGAGGCTGGAATTTTGATTGCCGACTGTTACTTTCTCAATGGGGACTATGCCAATGCCTCAACCGCCTACGGCGCTATTCTCAAGGATTTGTCTGACGCGAGGGTTCCCGGGATTTTCTACCAGCGTATACTGGCTGAAATTTCCGCCGGCCAGCCGGATTCCGCTGCCCGGTTGCTGGATGAGGCGCGGGCAGGAGAACGTCTAACCGATGAAGCCCTCTGGCGGGCAGAATGGAACCTCCTCGACTCCTTTCGGCGACAGGGGAGCATCCAAAAAGCCTTTGAGCGGATTCGGGTCGTTCTCAATCCACTGTCTGGAGACATCTCGGGTCTGAGCCCATCCCTAGCGCTGCGGTTTCGGTGGCTGGAGGCCCGGTTGACCCTTGAGGCCGGTCCGCCAGTCGAGGCCATCGAGAAAGCCCGGCAGTTGCTTTCTGAACTAGAACAAGGGTCCTTTGCGGGCCTTGATGAGGAATTGGTTTCAGAAGTCAGAAGCCATCTGCTCCTTTTGCAGGGCGAGGCCGAAATTGCCGCAGGGCAGCGACAGGTTGGCTTGGAGACATTCGCCAGCCTCAGGGAAACGTATCCCGACAGTGGTCCGACCATTTTGTCCTATCTGGTTGAATCCCGGAGTGAAGCCGGCTCGGACAACCTTGTCAGCGCGCAGCAGAATCTGGTCTCGCTTGTCGACCGCTTTCCGGGCAGCGAATATGCCCCCATCGCCTTGTGGGAAGCCGCCCTCAATGCTGAGCAAAGGGGGCTCAACATCCATCTCCAGGAGGCGATCGGTATTCTCGAGCGACTGGTCAACCGGTACCCGTCCCACGAGCTCGTTTACTATGCCCGCCTCAAGCAGGGGGACCTTGCCCGGCGCCTTAATGACTTCCCGACAGCCTTGTTGTTGTACGAACGGCTGCTGGCTTTGTTCCCCAACCATCCCGAGCGATACCGGGCTGAGTTGAGCCGCGCTGATTGCCTCCTGGCTATTGGCAGCAACGATCCCGCCCGCTATGACCAGGCTGCGGTCATCTACGAACGTAATTGCCTGTTGCCCTCCGTGCCCCTTCCGGTGCGACTGGAAGCTGGTTTCAAATGGGCCCATGCCTTGAACCTGCAGGGCGACTCTAGCGGGGCGGAAGCGGTCTATTGGCTGGTGTTCGAGCGATTTGTGGAGGACCGGGACCTGAGCCAGGCTGTTGTCCAGTCTGCTCCGGGGCGTTACTGGCTGGCCCGGACGCTCCTGGAACTGGGCGACATGCAGGCGCAAAAGGGACAGGTTGCCTCAGCAAGGCGAATTTTCGAAACCGTAATGCAAAAGAACCTTCCCGGGAAGGCGTTGGCCCAAACCCGGCTCGATTCACTGCAATGAAAGGATTCTTAATATGTTCGATTTCAATATGAGTTTGATGCAGCAAGGCGGCCCGATGATGTGGGTGCTCCTGGCTGTAAGCCTTTTCGGCTTTATAATTTTCATCGAGCGGACGCTCTTCCTCCACCGCGGGCAGATCCGGACCAGTCAGTTTCTCGAGGGAATCCGCAACCTCGTCAAGCGGGGCCGCAGACTTGAAGCCCTGACCCTTTGCGAAGACATGCCGGGACCTATTCCGGGAATCATCAAGGCCATCCTGATGCAGGTGGGCTCCAGCGAGGCCAAGATGCGTCAGGCTGCTGAAGAGGCCGCTCTCATTGAAATTCCCACCCTGGAGCGGCGGATAGGTTCTATCGCAGCCATCGCCCGCATCGCCCCGCTTCTGGGCCTGTTGGGTACCGTTTTGGGCATGATTCAGGCCTTTTTCGGCGTTTCGATGAGCGGTACGACCGGTTATCCGACATTCGGGCTGCTCCTTGGAGGGGTGGGGCAGGCTCTCCTATCCACCGCCTTCGGGCTGATGATATGCATTATGGCCCACATTGCACATCACTTCCTCCACGGCCGGGTACGCGCGCTCGTGCATGACATGGAGTATACAGGGCATGATCTCATCCAGTTCCTGCAACATGAGATTTCGGAAAACGGTGAAGAAGATAGTCCAAGTGAGGAGGAAAGCTGATGGCGGGGCTGACCCAACCACTGGAATTCCGGAAGCACCTGCTTTGCCGTCCGCGGAGAGGCTTCGACATCGTGCCTTTCCTGGATGCCTTCCTGATTGTTCTTTTCGTCTCCCTGAACACCTCAGCTTTTATCATGGCTCCGGGAACCGCCGTCCAATTGCCCTTTTCCAGGGCAATGGAACCGTCACGCGACTTGCCGACCGCTGTTTTGACGGTCGACCGCAATGAATTGTATTTCTTCGAAGGCAGGAAACTGGCTGCCGTCGCCCTCGAGGACCGACTGCGTGATTTCATAGAGGATGATGGTGAAATGACGCGTTCATCCGGGGCGGTTCTTCTCATCAAGGCAGATGCCACAATCACCTCGGATGTCCTCTTTGGCCTCATGGATACAGCCCGGCAGGTCGGGTTCTCAGAGGTCCATCTGGCCGCTGAGCCTGCCAGCCGGGGCAGTTCCCCTTGGGGTGACCGGTCACCAGAGCCCAATCCATGAAGCGCCTGACCGCCACTGCCGTTGTCTCAATCCTCGGAGGTACCCTGATCCACCTCGCGGTGCTGACGGTTATTCGCATCGAGGCCCCGGTCAGCCGGACTCCGTATGAAATCACCACGGCCGTGAGCTATGTTGGTGATCTCAACCGTGAGGCCGCTCCAGCCTTTCTTGAGCAAGCCGCCCTGTTTGACAGCGCACCGCTGTTCATGCCGACCCGGTGGAATCCGGCCAGCCGGATGGCCGAGGTGGCCAGCCTCAAGGAAGCCACCGAGATCTTTGATCGTTTCCCGGCCCGCTTGCGTCTTCCCGAGTTCGAACCGCATTTCCCGGGAGCACCGGGGATGGTCCTGCCCGAGCCCACTTTACCCCAAGGTCCTGCCTTTGCCCTGGCCCGCTACGGCCGGGTCCCTTCCACCAGCGGGGATATCCTTTCCCCCGGTCCGACGGTTCAGATTACCAGTCTCAGAGGCCCCCGGGCGGAAATCCCCGAAACCACCTCCTTGCCGGAAGGAATCCAGGGCCTCTCCCCGCCGGCACTATGGACCCCCGTTCAATTGTACCTCCATGTTTCCGAGGGCCTCCCGGTGGGAATTCCCCTGCTGGCCCAAAGCTCAGGATTTATCGACTGGGACCAGGCTTTGCAGGGTTTTGTCACCTCTATGGACTTTTACGGGCAGTTGGGAGACGGATATTATCATTTATTGGTTTACCCCTGAGCGAAAAGTCGCTAATCTGGCGGGCTTTCTATTTTGTAAGGAAAATCGGGCAAAAAGGGCTTGACCCGCCTGATTATGCCCCGCAAATTCCGCAACTTTGCTTCAATCAAAATCTTCCCCGGCGCCCTTGTAGCTCAGTCGGTAGAGCGCGTCCTTGGTAAGGACGAGGTCGGCAGTTCAAATCTGCTCGAGGGCTCCATTTATCAATCAGTCAACCTTCAACATTAACAATCAGTCGATTCGCGCTAAACACGCAAATTAACACATCTGATCAGCGATCATGGCCAAAGAAACATTCGAAAGAACAAAACCCCACGTCAATGTGGGCACAATCGGTCACATTGACCACGGTAAAACGACCCTCACCACATCTATTCTGAAGGTTCAGTCCGACAAGGGGCTGGCCGAGTTCAAGTCCTACCAGGATATCGCCAAGGGCGGTACGGTTCGTGACGAAACCAAGACCGTCACGATTGCCGTTGCTCACGTTGAATACGAGTCCGACAACCGCCACTACGCGCACGTCGACTGTCCGGGACACGCCGACTTTGTTAAGAACATGATTACCGGTGCGGCCCAGATGGATGGTGCCATCCTGGTTGTCAGCGCTGCCGACGGCCCCATGCCGCAGACCCGTGAGCACATCCTGCTCGCCCGTCAGGTCGGTGTGCCGAAGATTGTCGTTTTCCTGAACAAGGTCGACCTCCTCGACGACGAGGAACTGCTCGAGCTCGTTGAAATCGAAGTCCGTGACCTCCTTTCCAAGTACCAGTATGACGGTGACAACGCCGTTGTCGTCCGGGGTTCCGCCCTGGCCGCCCTCGAGGGCAAGCCGGAAGGGCTGGAGTGCATCCAGAACCTCATGGACGCCATCGACTCCGAAATTCCGGAGCCGGAGCGCGAAGTCGACAAGCCGTTCCTGATGTCGGTTGAAGACGTCTTCTCCATCACCGGTCGTGGCACCGTTGCCACCGGTCGTATCGAGCGTGGCGTCGTCAAGGTTGGCGAGGAAGTGGAAATTGTCGGTCTCACCGACACCCAGAAGACCACCGTTACCGGAGTGGAAATGTTCCGCAAGCTGCTCGACCAGGGCCAGGCTGGTGACAATGTCGGTCTGCTCCTCCGTGGTGTTGCCAAGGATGAAATCGAGCGCGGCCACGTTCTGGCCAAGCCGGCTTCCATTACTCCGCACACCAAGGGCAAGGCAGAGATTTATGTCCTGACCAAGGAAGAAGGCGGCCGTCACACCCCGTTCTTCTCGGGTTACCGTCCGCAGTTCTACTTCCGGACCACGGACGTCACCGGTATCCTGACCACTCCGGAAGGTGTGGAAATGGTTATGCCGGGTGACAACCTCGCGGTCGATATCGCGCTACAGAAGCCGATCGCCATGGAAGCTGGCCAGCGTTTCGCTATTCGCGAAGGTGGCCGTACCATTGGTGCTGGCCGTATTACCGAAGTTACCGAGTAACTTCCTTAGGCTTTGTTTCCGGCTGCCGGGTCTCTTCTTTCGAGGATTCCCGGCAGCCGCACTTATCGAAATAACTTTGAATGCACAGGGCAGTAGCTCAATTGGTAGAGTAGTGGTCTCCAAAACCATTGGCTGGGGGTTCGAGTCCCTCCTGCCCTGCCATTCGGTTCAATTCCTCCAATAACTCCAGATTTAAACCAGAAAACTGACACGGAACATGGCAAATCCCTTTCGCAAAGCCCGCATTTTCCTTGGAGAAACCTCCACGGAACTGAAGAAGGCGGTCTGGCCGACCAAGTCCGAGCTGCGTGACAGCACCATTGTGGTGTTCAT
The DNA here is from genome assembly GCA_040830765.1 of Puniceicoccaceae bacterium. Classification (GTDB taxonomy): domain Bacteria; phylum Verrucomicrobiota; class Verrucomicrobiia; order Opitutales; family Oceanipulchritudinaceae; genus Oceanipulchritudo. The sequence continues at coordinate 19,334 of JBFOMH010000037.1, forward strand.
TGCCACGCTGCTCCTTGGCGCCTACGTCGCCTTGGCCGATTTCAGTGTCTACAACTGGATCCAGCTGCTGACCAATTGGGTCCGTGGCTGATTCCAGCTACAAGGGAATGGAAGAAATCAACACCAGTTCAAATCCTGTTCGCCAAGGCCAGTGGTTCGTTGTCCAGACGCTCTCCAACAAGGAGCCGGCAGCGAAGCGCTATATTGATCGCTATATCGCTGAAAACGAGCTGGAGGACTTCGTTTTTGAGGTCCTGGTACCGGAGCAGACCGTCTCGGAGGTCAAGCACGGCAAGAAGTCCCAGCGTAAGCGCAAGCTCTATCCCGGCTACATCTTCATCCACTGCCGCCTCTATGATGAGGACCAGAAGGTTGTCCAGAAGGTCTGGTACTTCATTAACGGAGCCGACGGCGTCATTGGTTTCGCTGGCGGCAAGGCTCCGGCACCGCTCAAGGATGCGGAAATCGACCGTATCCTGAACCAGGTGGCCGAGGCCGAAGGTAAGGAAGTGCCGAAGGTCGAGTATGAGGTCGGCGAAGAGGTCAAGATTACCGACGGACCTTTCCTCAATCTCAACGGCCGCATCGATGAAATCGACACTGAGCGCGGCAAACTGAAGATTTCCGTTTCAATTTTTGGACGTTTTACACCCGTCGAACTCGAATACTGGCAGGTGGAACGCCTTACTGACGAAGACTGACAATTTCAATCAACCCTCCAGCAGCACCGGGACGCCTCTTTTCGCGTGAGCTGGAACCGATACAGATAAACTAAAAATGGCAAAGAAAGTCACAGGAACAATCAAACTTCAACTTCCGGCAGGGGCTGCCAACCCGGCGCCTCCGGTTGGACCTGCCCTCGGTGCGGCCGGTGTCAACATCATGGCCTTCTGCAAGGATTTCAACGCCCGGACCAAGGACCAGGCGGGGACAATTCTTCCCACGGTCATCACCGTCTACCAGGACCGGTCCTTCAGCTTCATCACGAAGTCCCCCCCGGCTGCTGTCCTTCTCAAGAAGGCTGCTGGCATCGCTTCCGGTTCCGGAGTCCCGAACAAGGAAAAGGTCGGTCGCGTGACCCGCAAGCAGGTCAAGGAAATCGTCGAGGTCAAGAAGAAGGACCTCACCGGTGGCAGCGAGGAAGCCTCAATGCGCATCATCGAGGGCACGGCCCGCTCCATGGGAATTGAAGTCGTCGATTAATTTTTAACCCGAACGTTTGAACCTCCACGGAGGGAGTTTAAAAAATGGCAAAAATCAGCAAAAACCGCAAAGCAGCCACCGCGCTGTACGAACATGCGAATACCTATGCGCTCAAGGATGCGCTCGGTATTCTGGAGAAATTCCCGAAGGCCAAATTCGACGAAACGGTCGAGCTTTCGGTCCACCTCGGCGTCGATCCGCGCCAGAGCACCCAGATGGTGCGGGGTGTCGTCAACCTGCCCAAGGGAAGCGGCAAGAAGGTCAAGGTAATCGCCTTCACGGACAAGCCGGACGACGCCAAGCAGGCGGGTGCCGAGGAAGCCGGAATGGATGACCTGATCGCCCGCATCCAGGACGGCTGGACCGATTTTGACGTCGCTGTGGCAACCCCGGCGGCCATGAAGGAAGTCCGCAAGGTAGCCCGTGTTTTGGGTCCCCGGGGTCTCATGCCGAATCCGAAGTCTGGTACGGTCACCGATGATGTGTCAGCCGCCATCGAGTCTCTCAAGAGCGGAGGCCGGGTTGAGTTCAAGATGGACAAGACCGCCAATATTGGGGTCATTGTCGGCAAGCGCTCCTTCTCTGTGGAGGACCTTGAAGAGAACATCAATGCAGTCATCGACGCCCTTGGCAAAGCCCGCCCGGAAACCCTCAAGGGTCACGGGTATATCAAGACGGCCGCCATTTCCGGAACCATGACACCCGGTGTGCGTCTCGAATCCAGCCTGTACGCCAACCTCTAACCGAAAAGGAATAGGAATATGCAACCAGAGAAAAAGATTCTCGTCGAAGAAGTTGGTGCTTACCTCGATAAGTCCGATTACGTTTTCTTGGCCGATTTTGAACGGGTAACCGTTGCCGAAACCGAGGAACTGCGTCGCATCCTCGCTGAGGTCGGAGCCGAGTTCCACGTGGTCAAGAACCGCATCCTGAAGATTGCCGCTGCCGAGCGTGAACTGGAGTTCAATGAGGAGTACCTCCTTGGCCCGACGGCCATTGTTATAGGTGGCGACAACGCTCCCGGAGTGGCCAAGGCCCTGGAGAAGTTCTTCAAGGACAAGAAGAAACTGGAGGTCAAGGGCGGTATCCTTGAAAGCTCCTCCATCTCCGTTGACCAGATTTCCGATCTGGCCAAGCTGCCGCCGGCGGATGTCCTCAAGGCCCAGTTGCTGGGTCTTCTCAACCAGCCGGCCTCACAGATGGTCCGGATCATCCAGGCCGTCCCGCAAGGGATGCTCAATGTCCTGCAGGCCAAGGCCGACCAGGGCGAGTAGAGTCTACAGTCAACTTTTATAACTAACTTTAACCGGAACGAAACGACTAGGGGGACAACTCCTTAAATAGCCAACGCACATGGGGTGCCAGTAGCGCTAGTCGTATCGGAAGGAGAAAACAACATGGCAGACATCAAAAAAGAAGACGTCATTGAATGGCTCAGCAACCAGTCGGTTCTTGAAATCGCCGGCTTGGTCAAGGACCTCGAGGAAAAGTGGGGCGTAAGCGCTGCTGCTCCTGTCGCGGCAGTTGCCGCTGTCGGAGCTGGCGGTGGTGAAGCAGCCGCTGAAGAGGAAAAGACCGAGTTCGACGTTGTCCTCAAGGGTCATGGCAGCAACAAGATCGCCGTTATTAAGGAAGTGCGCGGTATCACCGGTCTCGGGCTCAAGGAAGCCAAGGATCTGGTTGAGAGCGCTCCCAAGGCCATCAAGGAAGCTACCACCAAGGAAGACGCGGAAGACCTCAAGAAAAAGCTCGAGGCTGCTGGCGCCGAAGTCGAAATCAAGTAAACTGAGTAATCAGCACAAACAGTTTATTGCGGCAAGTTTGCCGGCTCCGGAAACGGGGCCGGCAGCTTTGCCTTTTTCCATTTCCAATTTGGGAACCCAGAGAACACGCCGATCCGTTGGCGTGCTTTCTGGCTTCCAGAACCTGTTCATCCATTAATCCGTAATTCATCATGTCCGAACGTATTAACTTTGGGAAACTCAAAGAGGTTATCGCTCCACCGAACCTGATTCAGATCCAGATCAATTCCTTCAAGGAATTTCTCCAGGCGGATGTTGCCCCGACGCAACGCCAGCATCTTGGGCTGGAGGCCGTCCTGCGGGAGGTTTTCCCGATCGAGAGCTATGATGGCCGCTGTAACCTGGAGTATGTCTCCTACACCCTTTCCGGTCCGAAAATGACCGAGATGGAAGCAATCCGCGAAGGGATTACCTATTCCATCTCCCTCTACGTAAAGCTGCGCCTCCGCGAGGAGGACTCCATCAAGGACGAGGAGATTTACATGGGTGAAATGCCGATGATCACGGAGCGGGGCTCCTTCATCATCAACGGTGCCGAGCGGGTTGTCGTCAGCCAGCTGCACCGCTCTCCGGGTATCGCCTTTGAAACGACCCCGCACACCAGCGGCAAGACCCTCTTCAGCTTCCGGATTATCCCCGACCGGGGTACCTGGCTGGAGACCCAGTTCGACCAGAACGACCTTCTCTATGTCTACCTCGACCGTCGTCGCCGGCGCCGGAAGTTCCTTATCACGACGCTCCTGCGCGCGATGGGCTTTGGCAGCGACTACGAAATCCTCAATTTCTTCTACAACATCGAGGACCTGAAGGTTAAGGACACCCTGAAGATGGAAAGTGTCAGCCGTCTGGTCCTGGTTGAGGACCTGGTGGATGCGGACAAGGGGGCCGTCCTGGCCCGTTCCTTCGAGCCTTTGACCAAGACCATTGTCCGGAGCATCGAGGCTGCCGGCATCACCGAAGTACGGGTCATCGACACCACTGTTGACGACGGGGCCATCATCCGCTGCCTGAAGAAGGACCCGACCCGCAATGAGGAGGAGGCCCTGAAGGACATTTACAAGCGTCTTCGTCCCGGCGAACCGCCGACAACAACCAACGCCAAGGCCCTGCTGAAGCGCCTCTTCCAGGATCCCAAGCGCTATGACCTCGGCCGCGTGGGCCGGTACAAGATCAACCAGAAACTCAATCTCGAGACAGATCTGGAAGCCCGGACGGTTCTTGTTGAGGACATCGTCGAAGCCACCAAGTACCTCATCCGCCTGAAGAAGGGCGACGGGGTGGTTGATGATATCGACCACTTGGGAAGCCGCCGTGTCCGTACGGTTGGTGAGCTCCTGATGAACCAGTGCCGCATCGGCCTGGCCCGCACGGAGCGCCTCGTCAAGGAGCGCATGACCCTCTATGATCAGAGCGTCGACTCGGTCACGCCGCAAAAGTTGATCAACCCGAAGGCGCTGAGCACGGTTATCCGGGATTTTTATGCCCGTAGCCAGTTGAGCCAGTTCATGGACCAGATCAACCCGCTGGCCGAAGTGACCCACAAGCGCCGCTTGTCCGCACTTGGCCCGGGTGGCTTGAACCGTGACCGCGCCGGATTCGAAGTCCGCGACGTGCACCCATCCCACTATGGCCGGATCTGCCCGGTTGAAACACCGGAAGGTCCGAATATTGGTCTCATTAACAGCCTTTCCACCTACGCTCAGGTCAATGAATTCGGTTTTATCGAAACCCCTTACCGGGTGGTCAAGAATGGTGTTGTTCAGGACGAGGTGATTTACCTCAACGCTGACCAGGAAGAGGGCAAAATTATTGCCCAGGCCAATTCCAGGATTGGTAACAAGGGTAAGCTCGAAGGCCGTGTCACTGCGCGGAAGGGAGATGACTTCATTGAAATCGATCCCAAGGAAGTCCACCTCATGGACGTTTCCCCGAAGCAGGTTGTTTCTGTTGCTGCCGGATTGATTCCCTTCCTTGAGCACGATGACGCCAACCGCGCATTGATGGGTTCGAACATGCAACGCCAGGGTGTGCCGCTTCTGCGGACCCAGGCGCCGCTGGTCGGCACCGGTATTGAAGAGCGGGTTGCCCGCGACTCCAAGACCGTCACTGTCGCCGATTCGGACGGTATTGTCGCCAGTGTTGATGCCCGCCGAATCATCACGACCAAGGACGGGGAAATTTCCACCAAGCTTCTCAAGAAGCCGAAGTCGGATCCGAAGAACGGGGTGCATGTTTACCAGTTGCGTAAATTCCTCCGTTCCAATGCCGGCACTTGCTTCAACCAAAAGCCGGTTGTCCGCAATGGTCAGAAGATCAAGGCAGGCGATTTGCTGGCCGACGGTGCCGCCACCGAGAGTGGGGAACTGGCCCTCGGACGCAATGTCCTCGTGGCCTACATGCCGTGGAACGGATACAACTTCGAGGACGCCATCCTTATCAGCGAGCGCCTGCTCAAGGATGACGTCTACACCTCCATCCACATCGAGGAGTTCGAGGTTACAGCCCGGGATACCAAGCTCGGCCCGGAAGAAATTACCCGGGATATCCCCAACGTCGGTGAAGAAGCCCTGAAGAACCTCAACCACGACGGGGTCATCCGCGTCGGGGCAGAGGTCAAGCCGGGCGATATCCTCGTCGGCAAGATCACGCCGAAGAGCGAAACCGAACTGGCTCCGGAAGAGAAGCTCCTCCGCGCCATCTTCGGTGAGAAGGCTGCCGATGTGAAGGACACCTCCCTCCTGGTTCCCTCGGGAACCAACGGGATCATCATGGATGTCAAGGTCTCCAGCCGTGTTGAAGGTGAATCGGAAAAGCTCTCCGCTTCTGACCGCCGCCGCCAGATCAAGAAGATCAACGAGGAATACCGCACCCAGATGGACCGCCTCCGCGAGTCCCTCACGGAAAGCCTCTCCAATATCCTGCTCGGGGAAAAGATTCCCCTGGATGTGGTCAACGGCGAAACCAGTGAAATCATTATTCCGGCAAACCGGAAGATTACCAAGACGTTGCTGCGCAAGCTGGCATCGGTCTACAAGTCCATCGAAATCGACCCCTCGCCGGTCCGGATCAAGATCATGGAGATCATCGACAGCTTCAAGAGCAAGTTCGAGGAGCTGGAAACGGAACAGGAGCGCAAGATTGAGGCTGTGGAGTCCGGTGACGACATCGATCAGGGAACGGTCAAGAACGTCAAGGTCTACATCGCCACCAAGCGGAAAATCCAGGTTGGTGACAAGATGGCCGGTCGTCACGGGAACAAGGGCGTTGTTGCCAAGATTGTCCCAGTGGAAGACATGCCTTACCTTGCCGACGGTTCCGCTGTTGATATCTGTCTCAATCCGCTCGGGGTTCCGAGCCGGATGAACGTCGGGCAGGTCCTCGAGTGTCACCTTGGCTATGCCTGTAAGATGCTCGGCATCAAGATTGCCACACCGATTTTCGACGGTATCCAGGAAGAACAGATCAAGGACTACCTCAAGGACGCCAAGCTGCCGGAAGCCGGCAAGAGCTTCCTTTACGATGGCCGGACCGGTGAACGGCTCGACCAAGAGGTTGTGGTTGGTTACACCTATATGCTGAAGCTGAACCACCTCGTGGCGGACAAGATTCACGCCCGCGCGGTTGGTCCTTACAGTCTCATCACCCAGCAGCCTCTCGGTGGCAAGGCCCAGTACGGTGGCCAGCGTTTCGGGGAGATGGAGGTCTGGGCCCTCGAGGCATACGGTGCTGCCTACACCTTGCAGGAGCTGCTTACCGTCAAGTCCGACGATGTCGCCGGACGGACCAAGATCTATGAGTCCCTTGTCAAGGGGGACAACAGCTTGCAGGCCGGGACACCGCAGTCCTTCAACGTTCTGATGAAGGAAATGCAGAGCCTCTGTCTTGATATAAAGCTGGGTGACCAGGATCCCCTGGCATCCGCCTTCGCCAACTGATTGAACGCAACCAAAGAATTACTTATTTGCCATGAGCGACGAACTCCAGACACGCGAAGCCCGCGACCTTCTCGGATTTGAAAAGGACAAGTCCTTTGATCAAGTCTCCATTACCATCGCCTCACCGGACGCCATCCGCAGCTGGTCCCGGGGGGAAGTAAAGAATCCGGAAACGATCAATTACCGGACCTTCAAGCCCGAACCGGGCGGTCTCTTCTGCCAGCGCATTTTCGGTCCCGTGCGGGATTACGAATGTGCCTGCGGCAAGTACAAGCGAATCAAGTACAAGGGTGTCATCTGTGACCGTTGTGGTGTTGAGGTGACCGTCAGCCGGGTCCGGCGCGAGCGCATGGGCCACATCGAGCTGGCTGTCCCCTGTTCCCATATCTGGTTCCTGAAGAGCATGCCGAGCCGCCTCGGCCTGCTTCTCGACCTCACCGCGCGGAACTTGGAGCGGGTCATCTACTACGAGAACTACGTCGTGGTCGATCCCGGCAAGACGCCGCTCGAGGAGCGCCAGTTGCTGACCGAGCAAGAATACCTCGCCGCCCTCGACGAGTATGGCGACGATTCATTCGAGGCGGAAATGGGAGCCGGTGCCATCCGCAAGATCCTTGAGCGGATGGAAATGCCCGGCGTCGTGGATGAGCTCCACGAGCAGATGCACAACACCCGCTCGAAGCAGATCAAGAAGAAGCTTTCCAAGCGTCTGAAGGTCATCCAGGGCTTTATCCATTCGGAATCCCGTCCGGAGTGGATGGTCCTTGAAGTGCTCCCGGTGATCCCCCCGGATCTCCGTCCGCTGGTTCCGCTCGAAGGGGGCCGCTTTGCCACTTCCGACCTCAATGACCTCTACCGTCGCGTCATTAACCGGAACAATCGCCTCAAGAACCTCCTCCTGCTGAAGACGCCGGATGTCATCATCCACAATGAAAAGCGGATGCTTCAGGAAGCGGTCGACGCCCTTTTCGACAACGGCCGCCACGGCCGTGCCGTCACCGGTGCCGGCAACCGCCCGCTGAAGTCCCTCAGCGACATGCTCAAGGGCAAGCAGGGTCGTTTCCGCCAGAACCTCCTCGGTAAGCGCGTCGACTACTCCGGTCGTTCGGTTATTGTCATCGGTCCCGAGCTGAAGCTCTACCAGTGCGGTATTCCGAAGAAAATGGCCCTCGTTCTCTTTGAGCCATTCATCATCCGCCGCCTCAAGGAATTGGGCTTTGTCCATACCGTGCGGGGTGCCCGGAAGATGATTGAGAAGCGTTCCCCGGAAGTGTGGGACATTCTCGAAGAAGTCACCAAGGGGCATCCGGTGCTCCTCAACCGTGCGCCGACCTTGCACCGCCTTTCCATCCAGGCCTTCGAGCCGATCCTCATTGAGGGTGACGCGATCCGCCTGCATCCGCTGGTTTGTGCCGCCTACAATGCTGACTTTGATGGTGACCAGATGGCTGTTCACGTGCCGCTGAGCCTGGAATCCATTCTCGAGGCCAAGCTGCTCATGATGAGCACGAACAACATCTTCTCGCCTTCCAGCGGGGATCCTATCCTGACTCCGTCGCAGGATATTGTTCTGGGCTCCTACTACCTGACCATCGAGCCGCGCGAAGTGCCGGCTGAAGGCCAGCATGTGCCGCTGTTTTCCACCTTCGAGGAGGTGTTGCTGGCAGAGGCCGACGGGGTCATCAACAAGCACGACTGGATCCGTCTCGAAAACCCGGATTACGGAAACAAGACCACTTACGGCAATTCCAAGAAGAAGGTTATCCTGACCACGCCCGGTCGGGTCATCTTCAGTGGTATCTGGCCGGAAGGTCTTGGCTTTATCAATTTCCCTGTGGCCAAGAAGAAGCTGGGTGAGTTGATTAACAACACTTACCAGGTTTCCGGTCGTGAGGAGTCCATTCTCATGCTGGACCGCCTCAAGGAAATCGGTTTCTCCATCGCCACCATGGCCGGTATCTCCATCGGCATGGAAGACATGATTATTCCGCCGGAAAAGACGGAAATCGTGGCCCGTGCCCGTGAACGCATCACCGAAGTGGCGAACCAGTACCGCAAGGGCATCATCACCGGCGGTGAGCGTTACAACAAGGTTGTTGATATCTGGACCCAGGCCACGGACGAGATTGCCCAGGCTGTGTTCACCCACTTGCAGGACAACAACGGCAAAAAGGAAGTGAACCCGGTTTACCTGATGATGGACTCCGGTGCCCGTGGTAACAAGCAGCAGGTCCGCCAGCTGTGTGGTACCCGTGGCCTCATGGCCAAGCCGTCCGGTGAAATCATTGAACGGCCCATTCTCTCTTCCTTCCGTGAAGGATTGAGTGTTCTGGAGTACTTCATTTCCACCCACGGTGCCCGTAAGGGTCTCGCCGATACCGCCCTCAAGACGGCTGACGCCGGTTACCTGACCCGTAAGCTCTGTGATGTCGCCATGGACGTCATCATCACGGAGAAGGACGATGGCAACCGTGATGGTATCTGGAAGTTCGCCATCAATGAGGGTGACGAGGAGATTGTTCCCCTGCGCGAGCGGATCATCGGACGCTGTGTCTGTATGGACGTGCGCAACCCGATTGACCCGGATGAAGTTGTTGTTGCCGCTGGGGAAATGGTCACCAAGGAGATTGCCGCTCGTATCGACGAGCTGGGAATCGAACGGGTGAAGATCATGTCCCCGTTGACGCACGCCCTGCGGAACAGCCTCTCTGCCTCGGCCTACGGTATCAACCCGGCCACCAACGACCTTGTCGAGATTGGTACTGCAGTTGGTATCATCGCCGCCCAGTCCATTGGTGAACCGGGCACGCAGTTGACGATGCGGACCTTCCACATCGGTGGTATTGCTTCCGCCTTGGCCCAGAGTGCTGATATTGAAGTCAAGAATTCCGGTACGGTTCGCTTTACCGGCCTCCGCCTCGTCGAAGTCAATAATGGTGCTTCCCGTGTTGTCCTCAACAAGACCGGTCAGGTCGCGATCTACGACGACAACGAAAAGGAACTGGAGACCTACAATATCCCGGCCGGTGCCGTTTTGACCGTCAAGGACGGCGATTCCATCGAGGAAGGCACCAAGCTGGCCCAGTGGGACCCCTTCAATGTGCCGATTCTTTCCGAGAAGTCCGGTATCATCCGTTTCAAGGACATGATTCCGGGTGTCACCGTGAAGCGCGAAATCGATCCGTCCTCCGGTCGTATCGCCACCATGGTCATCGAGCACAAGGAAGACCTCGCCCCGCAGATCGAGGTTGTCGATTCCACCAAGGCCAATGCCAAGATGCTGGCCACCTATTCCATCCCCACCGGTGCTACGGTTTCCGTGGTCGAGGGAGATGAAATCGAGGGTGGTTCGCTTCTCGCCAAGACGCCGCGTCAGGCTTCCAAGACCCAGGACATTACCGGTGGTCTACCCCGTGTGGCCGAGCTTTTCGAGGCTCGCCGCCCCAAGGAAGCGACCGATATGGCCAAGATCGATGGTGTTGTCTCCATGAACGGGACCGTCCGGGGCAAGAAGCGCCTCGTCGTCACCGACCAGGAATCCGGCCAGGAAGAGGAACACCTCATCCCGCACGGCAAGCACATCATTGTCCAGATTGGCGATGTCGTCCACAAGGGACAGCACCTCACCGAAGGGGCCGCCGACCCGCATGAAATCCTTGAGATTCTCGGGCCCAACACCGTTCAGGAATACCTCCTTTCGGAAATCCAGAAGGTGTACCGCCTCCAGGGTGTGACCATTAACGACAAGCACATCGAGCTCATCATTTCCCAGATGTTGCGCAAGGTCCGTATCACGGAGCCGGGCGACAGCGAATTCTTCTGGGGTGAGCAGGTCGACAAGGAATTCTTCATCCGGGAGAATGAACGGATCACTGAAGCGGGCGGCCAGCCGGCGGAAGGGGAACCGATTCTCCTCGGCATCACAAAGGCTTCCGTCGAGACCGAGAGCTTCATTTCCGCTGCTTCCTTCCAGGAAACAACCCGCGTCCTCACGGATGCCGCCACCCTCGGCAAGGTTGATGAGCTGGAAGGGTTCAAGGAAAACGTCATCATGGGTCACCTCATTCCAGCCGGTACCGGCTTGCCGAAGTACCGCCGCCTGAAAATCAACACGCTCGCCGCAGCCCCCGCAGCTGAGGAAGAGCAGGAGGAAATGCCCGACGTCGGTTAATTTCCGGACACCTTTCACGATGCCGGTTGCCAGTTCATCCTGGTAACCGGCATCCGTCTTAATCACGGGCGGTTTCTTTCTAAAAAAAACTTGCCGTCCAAATCCAAACGTCTACGTTCACCGCTTTTTCTAAATTCGAATCGAGAGCTATGCCAACTATCAACCAACTTGTCCGCAAGCCCCGCACCACTGCCAAGGTGAAGAGCAAGTCACCTGCCTTGCGTAAAAATCCTTTCCGCCGTGGGGTTTGCACCCAGGTCATGACCCGTACCCCCAAGAAGCCGAATTCCGCTATTCGGAAGGTGGCCAAGGTCCGTCTGACCAGCGGATACGAAGTCATCGCCTACATCCCCGACGAGGGGCATAGCCTTCAGGAACACAGTGTTGTCCTTGTTCGCGGAGGTCGTGTAAAGGACCTTCCCGGTGTTCGTTACCACATTGTCCGTGGTACCCTCGACTGCACAGGCGTCGACAAGCGTCGCCGCAGCCGTTCCAAGTACGGGGTCAAGCGCCCCAAGAGTTGAGCAATCCATTTTTAATTCCAGAGGTATAATATGTCACGTCGGCGCAGAGCAGATAAACGCGAACATCATCCGGATCCCCGGTACAACAGTCCCTTGGTCAGCCACCTTATCAATGTGGTGATGCTGGACGGGAAGAAATCCATCGCCCAGAAGATTGTCTATGGGGCATTCGAGAAGGTCAGTGAAAACCTCGGCAAGGGGGATCCCATTGATCTGCTTCTCGGCGCGCTGGAGAACATCCGGCCCAAGCTCGAGGTGAAGAGCCGCCGTGTCGGGGGTACGACCTACCAGGTCCCGCTCGAAATCAGCTTTGATCGCCAACAGAGCCTGGCTTTCCGCTGGCTGGTGACTGCAGCCCGGAGCCGCCGTGGTCCGATGCACGAAAACCTCGCTGCCGAAATCACTGACGCCTACAACAATACCGGTACCGTGGTGAAGAAAAAGGACGATACCCACCGGATGGCCCAGGCCAACCGGGCCTTCGCCCACCTTCGCTGGTAAGGACCTTTATCCTGTTTTAGCAATGAGCACCATTGATCCAAAAAAGGTCTCCCCGGCGAACTCCTCCAAGCGTTCCGTTCCGCTCGAATTTCAGCGGAACATCGGCATCGCTGCCCATATTGACGCCGGCAAGACGACCACCACCGAGCGTATTCTTTTTTACTCTGGCAAGATCCACAAGATTGGTGAAGTGCACGAAGGTGCCGCAACCACCGACTGGATGGAGCAGGAGCGTGAGCGGGGCATCACCATTACCTCGGCGGCCATTTCCACCGAGTGGGTGACCAAGCGCGGTCCCTACGAGGACATTCCCCACCGGATCAACATTATCGACACCCCCGGCCACGTTGACTTTACCGCTGAAGTTGAGCGCTCGCTCAAGGTGCTGGATGGTGCCGTGGCTGTATTCTGTGCCGTTGCCGGTGTCCAGCCCCAGTCTGAGACGGTTTGGCGTCAGATGAACAAATACGGTGTTCCCCGGATTTGCTTCATCAACAAGATGGACCGTACCGGGGCCGATTTCTTTTCGGCTGTCGATGATATCCGCAATAAGTTGGGCGGCAATGCGCATCCTCTGTACCTGCCGATTGGTGCGGAAGAGAATTTCAAGGGTCTCATCGACCTCATCCGCATGCAGGCCCACTTCTATGCCGAGGACGATGTTTCCGGTTCCAACTACACGGAAGAGGAGATCCCGGAAGAGTACCTGGAGCAGGCCAAGGAATACCGTGAAGCCCTTCTCGAGGACATTGCCGCCTTTGATGATGACCTCGCCGAGAAGTACCTCGAAGGGGAGGAAATCACTGACGAGGAATTCATGGCCGGTATCCGGAAGGCTACCTTGTCCCACCACTTTATCGGTGTTCTTCCCGGAACCGCCTTCAAGAATAAGGGGATCCAGAAACTCCTCAACTGCGTCATCAACTACCTGCCCAGCCCGCTCGACATCCCCGCCCAAAAGGGTCACTCCCTCGAGGATGAGGCACAACTGGTTGAAGTTGGACCGGACGACTCCGAGAGCGTTGTTGGTCTCGCTTTCAAGCTCTTCACCGACCCCTACGTCGGCAAGCTGGTATTCTTCCGCATTTACCGGGGCACTCTGAGCAAGGGCTCGACCCTCTATAATGCCCGGACCGGCAAAGCCGAGCGCGTCAGTCGCCTAATGGTCATGCACGCCGATCGGCGGGAAGATATCGATTGCGCCTATTCAGGTGATATTGTCGCCATCATCGGGGCCAAGGATGTACGCACCGGCGATACGCTCGCCGACAAGGGTACGGACATCATTCTCGAGCCGCCGACATTCCCGGAACCGGTTATCAGCATGAGTGTTGAACCGGCCTCCAAGGCTGACCAGGAAAAGCTTTCCCTCGCCCTGCAGCGCCTGGCCGAGGAAGACCCGACCTTCGTGGTATCCTCCGACGAGGAAACCGGCCAGACCATCATCGCTGGTATGGGCGAGCTGCACCTCGACATTATTCGCGACCGCCTGCTCCGTGAGTTCAAGGTGGAAGCCCAGGTCGGGAAGCCGCAGATCGCCTACCGCGAGTCCATTACCCATCCCGCCGACGGTCTGGGCAAGTTCGTCCGCCAGTCCGGTGGTCGGGGCCAGTATGGTCATGCCGAAATCAAGATCGAGCCGCTGGAGGCCGGAAAGGGCTACGAATTCGACAACGAGATTGTCGGTGGTGTAATTCCCAAGGAGTACATCAAGCCAACCGAGGAGGGGATCAAGGAAGCCAGCAAAAATGGCACCATCGCCGGTTACCCGGTGGTCGATTTCAAGGTCCGCCTTGTCTTTGGTTCCTTCCACGAGGTCGACAGTTCGGAAATGGCCTTCAAGATGGCAGGTATTTTCGCTTTCCGCGATGCCATGGCCAAGGCCAAGCCGGTCCTTCTCGAGCCCATCATGAAGGTCGAGATCGAGACCCCGGAAGAGTTCCAGGGCGATATCGTCGGTGACGTCAACCGCCGCCGCGGGGTCATCCAGGGCATAGAGACCAAGGGCCAGCTGACCAAGATCTCCGCCAGTGTCCCGCTGGAGCAGATGTTCGGCTATTCCACCGATGTCCGCTCCCTCTCCAAGGGCCGTGCCTCCTATTCCATGGAACCGAGCCACTTTGAGCCGGTCCCGAACAGCATGCTCGAGGACATCGTCAAGACTTCCTCCCGCGCCCCGGCCCGGACCTGAGGCATCCAATAATCAACACTATCAACCAATTTAGACATGAGTGGTCCCCGTATTCGCATTAAACTCCAAGGTTACGACTATCGTATCATCGACCAAAGTGCCGGTGAGATTGTCGACACTGCCAAGCGCTCCGGCGCCCGGGTCTCCGGGCCCATCCCCCTTCCGACCCGGATCGAGAAGGTTTCCGTCAATCGCTCCCCGCACGTTGACAAGAAGTCCATGGACCAGTTTGAGCAGCGCACTCACAAGCGGCTCATCGACATCGTCGAACCCACTGCCCAGACCGTCGACGAGCTCAAGAAGCTCAATCTCCCCGCTGGCGTTGATATCACGATCAACGTCTGATTCTGTTCCTTTTTCACGATTTTGCGGAATTTTCCGCAAATGATTTGACAGGGGTCCTCACGGACCTTTTCTTCAGCCTTTTTTCCACACCGGAAAATCCGGTCTTGCATCGGAAAGTCCCCGGAATTCGCCGGGAAACTCCTGCCGCAAGCCCTTCATAATCTTTAACTTAACCCTCTAATGCAGGGATCTGGGGTTATTCCCGCCTGCCGCTTAGAAATGAGTACAACACTAATAGGTAAAAAAGTAGGCATGACCCAGGTCTATACCGAGACCGGGGAATTGGTGCCTGTAACCGTTATTGAAGCCGGGCCCTGTCCTGTCGTGCAAGTAAAGCGCGAGGAGAGCGACGGCTACAACGCCATCCAGATTGGATTCGGTTCCAAGAAGGAGAAGAACACCAGCAATGGTGCCCTCGGGCACTTCAAGAAGGCCGGTGTTGCTCCGCAACGCCACCTGCAGGAAATTCGCCTCGACAGCGAACCGGAGCAGGAAGCTGGCAGCGAGCTGACCGTGGAAATCTTCGACGGTGAAGCCAAGGTCGACGTCATTGGTACGACCAAGGGCCGTGGTTTCCAGGGTGTTGTCAAGCGCTGGAATTTTGCCGGGGGTCCCGCATCCCACGGTTCCATGTTCCACCGCCGGGGTGGTTCCTACGGGATGTGCCAATGGCCGGGCAAGGTCATCAAGGGCAAGAAGATGCCGGGTCATTTCGGTACGGACCGTCGCACGGTGCAAAACCTGAAGGTGGTCAAGATTCTGCCGGAAAAGAACCTCATCCTCGTCAAGGGCTCCGTCCCGGGGGCCACCGGTTCGACCATCCTGGTCCGCAAGGCGATCAAGAAGCGCGTCAGTGCCTAAGTTTTACAGGGGAGACCAATTCGAATGAAAATCAAAGTTTTCAGTGCAGACGGCTCGAGCAGCTCCGACAAGGACTTTCCCATCCCCGAATTTGAAGGGGAAAAGGGATTGCAGGCGCTCAAGCAGGTAATTCTTTCCGTGCAGGCCAACAAGCGCCAGGGCACGGTCTCGACCAAGACCCGGACAACCGTCCATGGCACCGGCAAGAAGCCGTTCCGCCAGAAGGGCACTGGTTCCGCCCGTCAGGGTACCCGTGTTGCCCCGCAGCATTACCATGGCTCGGTGGCCCACGGCCCCCAGCCGCGGGACTTCAGCCAGCGGATCAACAAGAAGATGCGCAAGGTCGCTCTTTCCCGGGCTCTCTTTGACCGTGCAATTGATGGTGAGGTAGCTGTCATCGAGAAGTGGGAGGTCAAGGATCGCAAAACCCGCCTTTTCGACGAACTGCTGGGTAAGATTGCCCCGGCCGGCAAGGTCCTTATCGTCGATGACAGCTGGTCCGACCAGAACGTCCTCGCCGCCCGCAATATCCGTCGCATCTCCATCAACGAGGCCAGCGACATCAACGCTTATGACCTGAGTCTTTACGACCAGGTCATTCTTAGTGAAAAGGGCCTTGAGCGACTGCTCACCCGGGTCAACGGAGGTAACTAAAATGATTCACCGCGATTCAATTATTCTGGAGCACGTCATTACGGAAAAGGCTACGGAAGCAACATCCCTGGCCAACCAGTACACCTTCAAAGTGGCTCGCGGAGCCAACCGTGTCGCCGTCAAGCAGGCCATCGAGTCCCAGTTTGGGGTCGAGGTGGATGCCGTGCGCATCACCAATATCAAGCCCAAGTTCAAGATGGACCGTTCCCAGCGCAGCCAGGTAGTGCGGCGCCAGGGTTTCAAGAAGGCCATCGTTCGCCTCAAGGAAGGTTCGACCATCGAAATGGCCTAAGGCCGTAAAAGGAGCACACGATCATGCCAGTTATTTCAAAACGTCCAGTCACCCCCGGCCAACGCTACGTTGTTGGCGTCAAGTCCGAGGGATTGTCCAAGGAGCGTCCGATCAAGCGCCTCACCGAATCGAAGAAGCGCACGGGAGGCCGCAACCATTATGGTCGCATAACCAGCCGTCGCCGTGGGGGAGGGCACAAGAAGCTTTATCGCAAGATTGATTTCCGCCGCAACCGCCTTGATGAGGCCGCGGAGGTAATCCGCTTCGAGTACGATCCGAACCGTTCCGCCCATATTGCCCTCATCAAGTATGAGGATGATGAACTGCGGTACATCCTGGCCCCGAACAAGCTCAAGATTGGGGATACGGTCATCAACTCCACCGAGGCCGCTCCTTTCAAGCCGGGTAACAGCATGCCGCTGAAGTTTGTCCCGCCGGCGATGAAGGTTCACAACATCGAGTTGAAGCCCAACACCAAGGCCCAGTTGGTCCGCACCGCCGGTGCCTCGGCCACCCTGGTGTCCATCGAGAAGGGCATGGCTACCCTGCGCATGCCATCCGGCGAAATCCGCATGGTCAATGCCCGTTGCCGCGCCACGATTGGTGAAGTCGGCAATTCCGAGCATGGTAATGCCTCCCTTGGCAAGGCCGGCCGTTCCCGCTGGAAGGGTCGTCGCCCCCGCGTCCGCGGTGTTGCCATGAATCCCGTCGATCACCCGATGGGTGGTGGTGAGGGCCGTACCTCCGGTGGTGGCCATCCGGTCAGTCCTTGGGGACAGCTCGCCAAGGGTTTCCCGACCCGGCGCAAAAACAAGCCTTCCAACAAGCTGATCGTGGTCCGTCGCAACGGCCGCAAGATGAAGAAGTAAGCAATTTAACGGTCAAACAAGAGAAATAGATATGTCTCGTTCACTGAAAAAAGGATTTTTCGTCGACCCCGGACTTTGGAAGAAGATTGCCAAGGCCCAGGAAACCGATGACCGCCGCCCCATCAAGACCTGGAGCCGGCGTTCCCAGATCACGCCCGAATTTGTCGGCCTGAATCTTGAGGTCCATAACGGCAAGGGTTTCGCCCCTGTCCACATCACGGAAAACATGGTTGGCCACCGGGTCGGCGAATTCGCCCAGACTCGTACTTTCAAGGGCCACCAGGCTAACAACAAGTAATCGGAGGCGAACTGATGGAAGTTACTGCACAAACCAAGTACAGCCGCATTTCGGCCAAGAAGGCCCGTGAGGTGGCCAAGGAACTGCGTGGCCGACCGGCCAACGAGGCTCTTGAGCTCCTCAACTTCATTCCCCGCAAGGCAGCCCGTCTGCTGCGCAAGACTTTGCACAGCGCCGTGGCCAATGCGGAGAACAACCACAACTTGAATTCGGACAGCCTCATCATCAAGGATGCGATCGTTGAGGAAGGCCCGGCATTCCGCCGTTTCAAGGCAGCTGCTCGTGGTTCCGCCAAACCGATTCGCAAGCGCACCAGCCACCTGCGCATCACCCTCACCGAAGCCTCCAACTAATTTCACGCTATGGGACAAAAAGTAAATCCGATCGGCTTTCGCCTCTCCGTCCGCCGCGACTGGCAATCCCGCTGGTACGCCGACAAGAAGGAATTTGGCACCAACCTCAAGGAGGACTACCAGATCCGTTCCTTCCTCGGGGAGAAGTTTCGCTACGCTGCCGTACCGCGCATCTTCATTGAGCGTGCCGGCAACCGCGTCCGCATCAAGGTCTTCACCGCCCGTCCGGGCATTGTCATCGGCCGCAAGGGTGCCGAGCTGGAGAAGATCAAGGAATCCCTGGGCAAGCTGATCAAGAAGGATATCCTTCTCGACATCCAGGAAGTGAAGAAGCCCGACCTCGTTGCCCAGTTGGTAGCCGAGAGCGTTGCCCTGCAGTTGGAACGCCGGATTTCCTTCCGTCGCGCCATGAAGAAGGCAGTCCAGACGACGATGAGTCTCGGCGCCAAGGGCATCCGTCTCCAAGTCAGCGGTCGTCTTGGTGGTGCCGACATTGCCCGTACCGAAAGCGCCCGGGCCGGCTCTGTGCCTTTGCATACCTTGCGGGCCAACATCGATTACGGATTCACAGAAGCGCGTACCGTCTACGGGAAGATTGGCATCAAGTGCTGGATCTGCCTCGAGGACGACGAAAAGATTTTCAACTGAGGATCCACCCAGGAATTTACCAAGTAAGGACAGGAGAAATTTGCCATGCCTTTAATGCCATCAAGAACCAAGTACCGGAAGACCCATCGCGGCCGCAATCGCGGTAACGCAAAGGGTGGGGACACCCTTTCTTTCGGTGATTATGGAATCCAAGCCCTCGGGCGCGGCCTGCTGACTGCTTCCCAGATTGAAGCAGCCCGTGTTGCCATCAACCGTTACCTCAGCCGTCGTGGCAAGGTCTGGATTCGCGTTTTCCCGCACAAGCCGATTACCAAGAAGCCGGCAGAAACCCGTCAGGGTAAGGGTAAGGGCAGCGTTGAGTTCTGGGCCGCCAACATCAAGCCGGGAACCGTTCTCTTCGAACTGAGCGGGGTCAGCCTGAGCGCTGCCCGGGAAGCGATGCGCCTCGCAGATGGCAAGCTGCCGATTCCCTGCCGCTTCATCCACAAGGACCTTTAAGAGGAGACATCACCCATGGCTTTGAACGCAACCGATATTGCTGAACTTTCCCTCGTGGAGCTGGAAAAGAAAATCCGCGACACGCGCCATGAACTGCTTGAGCTCAAGCTCAAGAAGAAGACCGGCCAACTGGATAAACCCCACCTGCTGAAGGAACTGCGCCGGGATGTAGCCCGGCTCGAGACCATCGCTACCCGCAAGCGCGCCGAAGTGGCCGTCGGGGCCTGATGGCGAGGATGCCACTAACGATAGGAGTTTGAGAAATGTCAGATCGAAACAAACGTAAGACCATTACCGGTACGGTGACCAGCCGTTCGGGCGAGAAGTCGGTCAAGGTGACCTACGACTACAAGATTCGCCACCCCCTTTACAAGAAGGAGACGAAGAAGAAGACGGTTGTTCACGCCCACGACGAGTCCAACGAATGCGGAGTCGGTGACCGCGTTGTCATCATGGAAACCCGCCCCCTGAGCAAGCTGAAGCGCTTCCGGGTAGTGGAAGTCCTCCAAAAGGCCCCGGTCATCGGTTAAGGCGAAGAGCTTTTGCAATAAGGAGAGTATCACAATGATCCAAATGCTTTCAAAGGTTAAGGTGGCCGACAATACGGGCGCCAAGGAGGCGAAGATGATTCGCCGTCTCGGGCAGTTGAAGCGGACCGCCGGGGTGGGGGACGAAATCGTCGTCCACATTCGCGACGCTTCCCCTGATTCGAGCGTCAAGAAGGGAACAGTCTGCCGCGCGGTTATCGTGCGGACCAAGGCTCCCATCCGTCGAGCCGACGGCAGCTACCTGCGTTTCGACAGCAACGCTGTTGTCCTGATCAACCCGGACGGCCAGCCACGTGGCAGTCGTGTCTACGGACCGATCGCCCGCGAACTGCGTCAAAAGAAGTTCATGAAGATTATCAGTCTTGCCCCGGAGGTTTTGTAAATGAAACGAAAGATCAAAGCAGGTGACGAAGTTGTCGTTATCGCCGGTAATTTCCGAGGCAACCGCGGCAAGGTGATCCAGGTTCTTCCCCAGAACACCCGGGTCATCGTCGAGGGCGTCAACAAGCGCAAGCACCACGAGCGCAAGACCCAGGACAATCCTGAAGGCGCTATTGTGGAGCGGGAGAACCCGATCCACTTGTCAAACGTGATGCTGGCATCCCGCTACGCCGAAAAAGTGGAGGCCAAGAACAAGTAATTAACCGATCCTCACAGGTCCGAAACGGTCCGGTTGGAATCGGACCGGGAAACCAGAAGGTCAAACAACAATGGAAAAAGCATATTTACATCAATACTACCTGGAGAAGGTTGTACCCGAGCTCATGAAGAGCCAGGGCTACAAGAACTCCCATGAAGTGCCGGCGATTGAAAAAGTCGTTATCAACTCCGGCTTTTCCGCCACCACGGAAAAGGGACAGATCCAGGACATCCTCAAGGAAATCAGCAACATTGCCGGCCAACAGGCTGTCATCACCAAGGCACGCAAAAGCATCAGCAACTTCAAGTTGCGCGAAGGCATGCCTATCGGCGTGATGGTTACTCTCCGTGGACGCAACATGTATGAGTTCCTCTACCGCATGCTCTCCGTTGCCCTTCCGGGTATTCGCGACTTCCGCGGAGTCAAGGATCGCCTCGACGGGAATGGCAACTACTCCCTCGGTATTAGCGACCACACGATTTTCCCTGAAACCCATGGCGACTCTGGAAAGCTCTCCATCGGCATGGACATTTGTATTTCAACCACAGCGACAACGGATGAGGAAGGCCGGGAACTGCTCAAGCTCCTCGGACTCCCCTTTCGCAAGCGCGCCCAGGCTGCAACGGCAACTGCATAACCCCCTAGGAAAGCAAAATGGCTAAAAAAGGAATGATCGAACGGAACAAGAAGCGCGAGCGGATGGTTGAAAAGTATGCCGCCAAGCGCGCTGAACTGAAGCGCATCATGGCGGACCCGGAATCCTCCGATGAGGAGTTCTACGCCGCGCAAAGGAAGCTGACGAAGCTCCCAAAGAACTCGAGTGCGGTGCGCTTGCGCAACCGCTGCAGTATTACCGGACGCCCGCGTGCCTACCTGCGCAAGTACGGTGTCAGCCGCATCACCTTCCGCGAACTGGCCTCTCAGGGCAAGATTCCCGGGGTAACCAAGTCATCCTGGTAATCAGCCGGGCAGCAAGAATTTACAAAGGAGAGTCAAATGTCTGATCCCATCAGTGATTTTCTAACCATCATCCGCAACGCCTACCGTGCCGGCAAGGACACCTGCGACACGCGCTACTCGAAGATTCACAAGCGCATCGCCGAGATCCTCAAGGAGGAAGGCTACCTGCGTGAAGTCGAGCAAGTGGAAGTGGAAGGCAAGGCCGCGCTGCGCCTGACCCTGAAGTACGTGGACGAGGTTCCGGCCCTCACGGGCATCAAGCGCGTCAGCACGCCCGGTCGTCGTCTTTATTTCCAGTCGCGTGACATACCCCGGACCCTCGGTGGCCTGGGTGTTGGTATTCTCACGACATCCCGTGGGGTGTTGAAGGACAAGGACGCACGCCGGCAGAACGTTGGTGGCGAGATGATTTGTGCCATCTGGTAATAAGAAG
The DNA here is from genome assembly GCA_040830765.1 of Puniceicoccaceae bacterium. Lineage (GTDB taxonomy): Bacteria > Verrucomicrobiota > Verrucomicrobiia > Opitutales > Oceanipulchritudinaceae > Oceanipulchritudo. The sequence continues at coordinate 41,021 of JBFOMH010000037.1, forward strand.
GGACGAGAAAAATGAGCCGAATTGGAAAACTCCCGGTTGAGATACCGGAAAAAGTCGAAGTAAAGGTTGAGAACGGGTCCACCATCCAGGTCAAGGGACCGAAGGGTGCCCTGTCCCGCTCTTTCAATCCGAAAGTTGTTTCCCTCGAAATGAAGGATGGAGCCGTCGTGGTTTCCCCCGTTGTCAACAGCCGCGAAGCGCGCGCCATGTACGGCACGGCACGCAGCCTGATCAACGGCATGGTGGAAGGTGTGACAAAGGGCTTTGAAAAAAACCTCACCATCAACGGTGTTGGTTTCAAGGCTGCCGTTCAGGGCAAGGTCCTCGACCTGGCCCTCGGGTATTCCCACCCCATCAAGCATCCTATTCCCGATGGCCTGACGATCACCGTCCAGGACCAGACGAAGATCAAGGTGGAGGGCTACGACAAGCAAGCCGTGGGTCATTTTGCGGCCCAGGTTAAGAAGTATTACCCGATCGAACCTTACAAGGGTAAGGGTGTGACCATCGATGGTGAATATGTCCGCCGGAAGGAAGGCAAGAAGGCGGGTTAATCCTGATAAACACATGCGAGGAAGGCCTTCCCCTTCCGTAAGTACAAACGTCAGTCGACAAAAATGAAATCACTTAAGCACAAGAGAACACTGCGCCAGAAGCGTATCTGGCGGATTCGCAAGAAGGTTACCGGGACCGCTGAGCGGCCGCGCCTCTGCGTATCCTTCACCAACAAGCACATCTATGCCCAAGCCATTGATGACGCTGCCGGCAAGACATTGGTTTCCGTCTCTTCCCTGGGCAAGGACATGAAGGACGAGAAACTGAGCGCCAACCGGGAGAGTGCGGTCAAGCTTGGCAAGGCCTTCGCCGAAAAAGCGAAAAAGGCCAAGGTCACATCCGTCGTTTTCGACCGTCATGGCCGTCCTTATCACGGACGTGTAAAGGAATTCGCCGAGGCAGTCCGTGAAGGCGGGATTGAATTTTAAGGACCAAGGAATCCAATGAGCGAAGAAGAAAAGAAGAATACTCCGGTCGAGGAGACTCCCGAGGAAACCAAACCTGTGGAGGAAGCTCCCGTCGAGCAGGCGGCAGAAAAAGCGCCTGTGGAAGAAGCCGCTGCAGAGGAAGCCCCGGTCGAGGAAACTCCTGCCGAGACGGAAGAAGCAGCTCCTGCTGAGGAGCCTACCGTTGTCGCCGAGGAAGCTCCTGTCGCTGAGGAAGCGCCGGAAGCCAAGGAAGAGCCAGCTGCCGAAGCACCGGCGGAAGTTGCTGCGCCGGCAATCAAGGTCCCGACGGTTCAACCCGATGCGGATGCAGACATTGTTGCCTCCAAGCCGGACTCCAAGGAGCGCCAGAGTGCTGTTATTGGTTCGGTCGACCGGCCCATGGCCAAGAAGCAGGGCCGCCGCGGCGGTTTTGGTGGCCAGCGTCGTCCGGGTGGTGGTCGTCGCTTTGGTCAGCAGGCACCGCAGGAAGAAGAAGAGGATGCCCTTTTTGAGAAAGTCGTTCACATCAACCGCTGCGCCAAGGTCGTGGCCGGTGGCCGTCGCTTCAGCTTTGCCGCCCTGGTGGTCGTTGGCGACCAGAATGGCAATGTAGGCGTTGGATACGGCAAGGCCAAGGAAGTCCCGGAGTGTATTCGCAAGGGGACAGAACAGGCCAAGAAGAACATGGCTCCGATCGCCATGCGCAACAACACCATCCCCCACGAAGTGCTGGGTGAGCATGATGGAGGCCGTATTCTTCTGCGACCGGCCGTTCCTGGTACCGGGGTCATCGCTGGCGGTGGTGTTCGTGCCGTTCTCGAAGCAGCCGGGGTCAAGGATGTCCTGACCAAGAGTCTGCGCTCCAACAACCCAGGTGCGATGGTTTTTGCCACCCTCGATGCCCTGCAGCAGCTGCGGACGCATGAAACAATCCAGAAACTGCGCAAGGCCTGAACAGCCCACGAATGCAGGATTAATTAAGGAAAACAGATCATGAGATTACACAATTTGATCAAGAGCGGCGGTCGCAAGGATCGCAAGCGTGTGGGTCGAGGTGAAGGCGGAGGCCGGGGCAAGACCTCGGGACGTGGTCATAAGGGCCAGCGTTCCCGCAGTGGTTTCGGCCTGCGTCCGGGTTTTGAATCGGGACACGTGCCCCTCTACCGTAAACTGCCCAAGCGCGGTTTCAGCAACTTCCAATTCCGGACCGAGTACGCCGTTGTCAACGTCGGCGATTTGGAGCGGGTTGATGTAGAAGATGTGGACCGGAACGCCCTCATCAAGGCAGGCCTGGTTCGCACAAGCAGCAAGCTGGTCAAGATTCTTGGAGAAGGTGAACTCAGCAAGGCCCTGACGGTGACTGCTGACAAATTCTCCGCCAGCGCGAAGGAGAAAATTGAAAAGGCGGGAGGCAAGGCCATCCTGTCCAATCAGGAAGCATCCGAGGAACCCGCGGCGGCCGGTGATGAGCCGGAAGCTGATTCCGAATAACCGCCACACTCCAGCTCCGTATTAACCCAGGATAACGCGACCCGCCATGATTTCCGCCTTCGTCAATGTCTTCAAGATTCCCGAACTGAGGGATAAAATCTTCCTCACGCTCTTTCTATTGTTCATTGCGCGTGTTGGAGCCAATATCCCCCTACCTGGTCTGGATCCGACTCCTTTGCAGTCGTTTTTTGAAGCACAGAGCCGTTCTGGCGGTGGAAGCCTTCTGGGGCTCTACAACATGTTTACGGGGGGTGCCCTTCTGCGTGGGGCTATATTTGCCCTCGGCATCATGCCCTATATCAGCGCTTCCATTGTCTTCCAGTTGTTGACGGCCGTTGTTCCGAGTCTGGCCCGGTTGCAGCAGGAAGGGGAAGTCGGTCGCCAAAAGCTGACCCAGTACACCCGTTATGCGACACTGTTAATCTGTATCGTGCAGTCGATTCTGCTTATCCTGACCCTGCAGAATCCGGCACGGGTTTTCGGAGCTGAATTCGACACCCGGGTATACGGGGAAATCATTCTCCTCAGTCATGGCTGGTTCATGATTACCTCGGTCATCTTCCTGACCAGCGGAACCATCCTCCTGATGTGGATTGGTGAGCAGATTACCAGCCGTGGTATTGGCAATGGCATCTCCATCCTCATCACAGTCGGTATTATCGCCGACCTGCCGGCAGCTTTCGCCTTGACCTACCAGTTGTTCACCGCGCCTGTCGGGGAAACGGCCCAACTCGGGCTTGGGGAGGGCATCCTGATGCTCATCTTCCTCTTCCTCGTCATTGCCGGCGTTGTCATGGTGACGCAAGCAGTGCGCAAGATTCCGGTGCAATATGCCAAGCGGGTTGTTGGCCGCAAGGTCTTCGGTGGCCAGAGCAGCTACTTGCCGCTCAAGGTCAACTACTCCGGGGTTATGCCGATCATTTTCGCTTCGGCCATCATGATGTTCTTCACGACCATCTTCTCCCAGTTGGGTGCGGCCGTAGGGGCCAATTGGCTGCGTGACGCCGGTTTCTGGTTCCAGCAGGGCAAGGCCAGCTACTACATGATCTTCGGTACCCTGATTTTTGCGTTCAGTTACTTCTGGGTCTCGGTGATGTTCAAGCCGGTCCAGATTGCTGACGACCTTAAAAAGTATGGTGGTTACGTCCCGGGTGTCCGTCCCGGTGAGCCGACTGCCCGCTATCTTGACTTTACCATGACCCGCCTGACCTTGGCCGGGGCCGCCTTCCTGACGCTGATCGCCATCCTTCCGGATGGGGTTCTCTTCAGCACGGGTGTTCCTTACCAGGCTGCCCAGTTCTTCGGTGGCACGGGTCTTCTGATTATTGTCGGGGTTCTCCTCGACTTCCTGCGCCAGGTTGAAACCTACCTCTTGCAGCGCCACTATGATGGATTCCTCAAGAAGGGCCGGATCCGTGGCCGCAGCCAGGGGCGGACCCGTCAGCTGGTCGATACTGTCGGCCTGCAGGAGGGCAAGACCCTCTGGCGCTGGCTCATCGTGATGTTCGTTTCCGGAATTATCGCCTGGGGCCTCAATTCCTATCTTTTCTGACGGCTGTTTCAAAATGGCCGTACCTTTGTTCTTTCATACAGCTTACAACGCCTCCCGGCCCCAAAGCCGGGATCTTTAAAACGGAGTGGAGTTTTCGGAGAATCCCATGATTCCGATTAAATCCGAGCACGAACTCGAAATCATGCGTACCGCCTGCCGTATCGCGGCAACGGTCCTTGATGAAATGTGCAAGCTCGTGGCTCCCGGCGTCAACACCTACGATCTGGACCAGTCCGGCAAGGAGCTCCTTGCCAAGTACGGGGCCCGCAGTGCCTGTTTTGGCTACCAGGTCGGCAGTAAGACCTTTCCCGCGTACACCTGCCTCTCAGTGAACGACGAAATCGTTCACGGGATCGGCAACCTCAAACGGGTCATGCAGGAAGGGGACATTGTATCGGTTGACGTCTGTGTGGAGTACAAGGGATTTATTGGCGATAATGCGAGGACGGTTCCCGTCGGAAGCATATCCGGGGAAAAGGACAAGCTCCTCTCCGTTACCAAGGATTCCCTCCTTCAGGCCATCGCGGAAGCCCGTCCGGGCAACCGGGTGGGGGCTATCTCGAATGCCGTTGAACGGGCCGTCAGGCCGCATGGTTATGGAATTATCCGCGACTTTGTCGGTCACGGGGTGGGCCGTTCCATGCATGAACCGCCGCAGATCCCGAATTTCGGGCCCCGCAACCGCGGTGAGCGGTTGCGACCCGGGATGACGCTGGCTATCGAACCCATGATCGCCCTGGGCACACCCAAGGTGATGATGGGGGATGATGGCTGGACGGCTCTGACCCTCGATGGTCGCGATGCCGCCCACTTCGAGCACACTGTCTTGGTGACCGCCGGGGAGCCGGAAATCCTCACGATTCCTGACCCTGGCCTGTAAGCGCTTTTTTTCGGAAAGTCTTGACAAGGCTTTCCCTTGTAAATTCCGTCAACTCTTTTTCTGCCGTTCCAAATCGGGGAGCGGCTGAATATATCTTAAGACTTCAACATCAACACGATCTGAAATTATGCCACGTTTATTGGGTGTCGATATCCCCGGGAACAAAAAGATCCCGTATGCCCTCCGTTACATCTACGGAATTGGGCCCACACTTGCCGACCGTCTAGTCAAGGATGCCGGGCTCGATCCGGATGCCCGGGCCAACGACCTCGACGAGGAGCAGTTGAATAAAATCTCCGAGGCGATTGTCCAGGAAGGCCTTCTTGTTGAAGGTGATCTGCGACGCGACGTCACGGCCAATCTGAAGCGCCTGCAGGCCATCCAGTGCTACCGGGGAATCCGGCATCGCCGTGGCCTCCCGGTCCGCGGCCAGCGCACCCAGTGCAATGCCCGGACGCGCAAGGGTCGCCGCAAGACCATCGCCGGCAAGAAGAAATAATCAATTTTAACGACCATGAGCGAAGAAGAAAAGAAGGAGCAAATCCAGGAAGAGACTCCGGCCGCGGAAAAGAAGGAGGAGACTCCGGCCGCGAAGAAAAAGGAAGAGACTCCGGCCGCGGAAAAGAAGGAAGAAGCGCCCGCGGCCACCGCCGAGGATGCCAAGTCCGAGGACGGTGCTGAAAAGCCTGAAGAAGAAGCCAAGCCGAGCCAGCCCACGGCCGCTGATCTCCTCAAGAGTGAAGTGGACCTGACCGTTCGCAAGGCCAAGGGAAGTAAGAATGTCACCAGTGGCACGGTTACTATCCTGGCTACTTTCAATAACACCAAGGTCACTTTTTCGGACAAGAAGGGTAACGTCATCTCCTGGTCCAGTGCCGGCAAGATGAACTTCCGTGGTTCCCGCAAGAGCACCGCTTACGCGGCCCAGGTGGTTACCCAGGATGCTGGCAAGGTAGCCCTGTCCCACGGGATGAAGGAAGTGGAAGTGCGCGTCAAGGGACCCGGCATGGGCCGCGACTCAGCCATCCGCGCCGTGCAGTCCCTCGGGATGACGGTTACCTCGATCGTCGACATCACCCCAGTGCCGCACAACGGCTGCCGCCCCAAGA
>JBFOMH010000038.1:0-25051 GCA_040830765.1 Puniceicoccaceae bacterium
CGGAAATTCCCCCCGACGAAACCCACGCCACCACCCACCCCCACCCGCCCAGGAGGAAAGCGCGCGCCGAGGCAGCGGCCAGTGCCAAAAACGAGGCGATTAATATTTAGGGACAAAGGAAAAGGGACGGAGGTCGGAGGACCTTTACAGTTTAAAAATGAAAGAGGCGGGGCCCGATTGGACCCCCGCCTCTTTTTTAGCAAGCGATAGTGATGAATTGTTTGAGCGTTACTGCTTCCGGCGGCCGTTCTGAACCCATTCGTCGAAGCCAAAGGCCAGTAGCAGTGTTGTTGTCAGGGCGATGATAAACATGGTTCGTTCTCCAGTTTGAAAGTATCGTGGCTTAGTAAGCCTGGTTGGCGTTGGCGGCTTCCTTCAGTTCGAAGGCACCGTAAGTGAGAAGGCAGGCAGAGATGAAGATGATGAGTGTCATTGTTCGTTCTTTTGTTTAAATTCGCCTATAGTAATGCTGGTCGCGTGCCAACTTTTTTAAAAACTACCTAAGTAGCTCTATATCAATTCTTTATAAACTTTATATATTCATAAACTATTTTGTTTCCTTGGTGCTTTCGACGAAAGTGTCCGGACCGGGGACAGGTATCGTCCCACTTTTGGGACACTCCGCAGTGGAGCCGAAAATGAGAACCAATCCGTAGGATGACCAAGGGTTGTCCTCTCGAAGGCCGCGTCCCGTTTTCACCAAATACTAAAAAAGCGGAGTTCCCCACGAACTCCGCTTTTTCCAAGCGATGACTTGTTGTTGATCTCAGCGATTAACGCTCCTGGTGGCTTTTACAGCTCACTCACCCCAAGTGCCAGGAGCAAGGTTGTTGTCAGTGCAATGATGAACATGAATAAATTCTCCGTTGGTTGAGGACCGGTTGGGCTTAGTAGCTTTCGGTCGGCTTGATGGCTTCCTTCAGTTCGAAGAGGCCGTAGGCTAAAAGGCAGGCTGATGTGAAGATGATGAGTGTCATTGGTTTTCCTTGTTTAAATTCGCCTTACTTAATGCTGGCTGCGTGCCAACTTTTTTTGAAATTCCATAAGTCGTTGAACAACAAATAATAAAAATTTCGATAGAATTCAGTAATTACCCCCGAAGTGGTTTTCGCCACCAAATTTTCGCGATTCAGGGACACTTCCCGTCCCGGAATTGGGACAGTCGATCGGGTCCAGTTATTGGATAATTCGATGGTCGGCAGAAAAGCATTGACCCGGGGAATCCCCGGTCACAGCTTTTCCTCTCTTTCCGAAACGTGCTCCCATAGTGTAATGGATAACACGCTGCCCTCCGGAGGCAGAAATCGGGGTTCGAATCCCTGTGGGAGTACCATTCGACAAGCTCATGGCAGGCCAACGACAAGCTCATGGCAGGCCAACGACAAGCTCATGGCAGGCCTTCGACAAGCTCATGGCAGGCCACATGCGGCTCACTGCGTTCGCTCTTGGCAGGCCACTTTGCTGAACTCGCAAGAGGCCGAAAGGTATTATGAGAGCCAGCTGATAAGCGTCTGGGCGTCCTGTTGAAATTGCTCAACCGAGTTGTTGGGGACAAATTCAAGCAAGGCATATCGGTCATCGGGAATGGCTGCAATGGAATCGAGGCAGGGCTTCCAGAGGTCGGTCCCTTCCGAGAGGGCAAGCCTTGGGAATGGGGGCTTAGGAGCACCCTCCCAATGAAAGACGTGGATGTTGGAGAGGCATCCCTTGAAGGCTTCGATTTCCTGCAAGCGCTGCTCGAGTGGGCTGCCGTGCGGGGGCTGCCAGTACATCTTGAGGTTCGGGTGCTGGGCAGCTTCCATTAAGCGAAGGGCCTCTTCCAGGGTTTCCGTAAAGGTGTTCCGGTGGAACTCAAAGGCCACTTCAATGCCTTTGTCCGCAGCCATGGCCGCCGCCTCACGACTACGGCGGACAACCGATTCAAAATGAGTTTCCGACTTTTCCTGGGTCAGGGATCCGGCCCAGATGCGAATGACAGGAGCGCCGAGTGCCTCAGCTGCCTGCAGGATAGGTTCAAAGGGTACAGGTTCCTCATCCGCAGACTCCCGGCCCATGTAATAGGATCCGTACCCAGCGACCTCAAGTCCCGCCTCCCGGGTTTGGTCCCCCACCTTGCGGGCATTTTCCAGATCTTCAAGGGGGACGTGAACATCGCTTCCCCATTCAATACCTACCAGGCCAGCTTCCGAGCTTAGCTGGATTAAGGATTCGGGAGTTTCGTCACGGAAAGTTATCGAGCAAATACCGGGTTTGATCATTTGGAGTAGTAGAAGGGGTGAACTGGAGTCCGGGCATGGCCCAGGGGTGAGAGGAACGTAAGAGCTGTGTCGGTTCAGTAGACTGGGGTGTCGCCTGCTTCAGGCTATAAACGCTACGGCTTCCCGGGAAATCTCGTGGTGGAGGGGTTCGCCGGCCAACCAGCGATCCATTTCATCGATAATATAGGCTGCCATCCGGCGAGCCTCGGGACCCATTGAGCCGGCCAGGTGGGGCGTGAGGACGACATTGGGCAAGTCGAAGAGGGGGCAACCGGTTTCCGGTGGCTCGGGATCGGTAACGTCGATACAGGCAGTGACATCTTTACGCTCGCGGAGGAATTCAATCATCTCGGCCTGGTTCATGACAGCCCCACGGGCCGTATTGATGAGGGTCGATTCCGGTTTCATCCTGTCGAGCAGGGCGCGGTCGATAATTCCCGTGGTCGATTCCTTCAAGGGAAGATGAATGGAGACCACGTCACAGGATGCGAAGATTTCCTCCATGGAGGCATACTTAATGCCATACTCATCGGCTAGGCGATCGTCCGGATGGCCAGTGTAAACGAGCACCTGTAAGTCGAACGGCTGCAGGAATTCGCAGAGCTTGCGGGCGATTTGGCCAAAGGAAACAATCCCCACCTTGGAGCGGTAATTGCCAGGTACCGGCTTGTTGCATCCCCAGAACTGCGGGTTGTCCTCCTTGGTCAGCTGCATGTATTTCCAGCCGTGCTTCAGGCTATAGAGAATCTGGGCCAGGCAGAACTCAGCAACTGGCACGGCATTCGCCGCAACGGCATTGGTAATGCGGATACCGCGGTCCCATGCCGCTTCTGTCATCAAGCCCTGGATGGTTCCAGCTCCATAAAAGTACATTTCCACCTTCGGCATCGCAGCCAGGAGCTCCTCATCCAGGATGGCCCCGCCCCAGGAGGAGACTATGACTTCAGCCTCTGCCAGAATGGACGTGTGTTCGCGCCAGTTCTCCCGCGTTACCAGGGGCTCTGCCATGTCAAAACGTTTGGCTATCTCCTTACGTTCGGAATCCCCATACACCCGCTGCAGGCTGTTCTCCGCACAAAAATATACGCCCCTTTTCATTGTCATAGTGGTCCTGTTGTCTGACCTTAAGGTCTAGCATCACCCGTTATCAGCAACTGCCGAACCATAATTATTGTAGGATTCGGAAAGGAGAAATCGGCTGCGATGGCAATCAATCTGGCAGCAAAACAAAAAAGCGGGACCCGGGAGTGGGTTCCGCTTTGAGTCGGGACAGCGATAAGCCTATGAAAGTGATGTCAGGCCCGGAGCGCGTCCTTGAGTTCGATGGCTGCGAACGTCAGCAGTAAGGCGGTGTAGATGATGATGTAGGTCATTGTTGGTTCCTTGTTGAATTTGCCTCCTATCCTTGCTTCACGCGTGCCAACTTTTCAAAATAAGTTGTAAGACATTGTATACCAATGGTATAAAAATATTAGAAAATATATGGCTATCCACTATCTGGTCGATTCAACCAAACTTTTGTGATTTAGGAACACCCTGCGTCCCAAAAATGGGACAGAGAATCCAGCCCGATCTGCTCCAACTTGAAGAGGACTGCATTTCCGGCTTGCCCTTCGCGCCCGGCACCACAGTTATATTCCCTCTTTGGATGCCCGGGTGGCGGAATTGGCAGACGCGCCGGACTCAAAATCCGGTTCCTTCGGGAGTGTGGGTTCGACCCCCACCCCGGGTACCATTGGCAGAGAGACTCATTGCATTCCTTTTGACAGAATTGGTCAATTTGCACTTATAATTGTGTTCCCGCAGCGTGGCATTCCGCCTCTCTGATTGGGAAACATTTTATGACACCTCCCTTCCTGTCTGGTCTCATAATGAGGCGGCAAGCCTTGGCGATGGTCATGCTATGGGCGATCCCGGGAATACTCCTTGTTGCCGACAGCCACCTGACCTTCGAATCCCTCGGGTCCTCATCAACTGACATTCGTTCCCGGTCCCGGGATTTTCTGACCGGTGGGTCTGCCGACGGGACCGTGGTCGTGGGGCAGGAATATGAAAAGGGGCCCTATGTGATCCGCGATGGGGTCACGACCTATCTCGATGACATGGCAGGACCGCTCAAGTTTGCCTATGTGAGCGGCGTCTCCGCCGACGGTTCCGTGATCATCGGTCGCTCGGAAAACGAGGCCCTGCGGATGGAGGACGGGATCATCACCGGTCTTGGCGACCTTCCCGGTGGGGATGAGTTCAGTTCAGCGGCGGCCGTTTCCGCCGACGGATCGGTCATTGTCGGCTACAGCTCCAGTGAAAATGGCGACGAGGCCTTCCGCTGGGAAAACGGGATGATGACCGGTCTGGGCGACCTTGCGGGGGGCAAGTTTTCCAGCCGGGCCCTGGCGGTTTCCGCGGATGGGGCTGTGATTGTCGGTGGCAGCGTCAGTGCCAATGGCGATGAAGCCTTCCGCTGGGAGGACGGGACGATGATTGGACTTGGAGATCTGCCCGGCGGTATATTTTCCACCCGGGCAACAGCCGTTTCGGCTGACGGAACCGTGATTGCCGGGACTGGCATTGGCATGGCCGGATGGTGGCGGGCCTTTATCTGGGAAGATGGGGTCCTTGAGCAGCTCATGGACGAGGATGATTTTACCGTTACGGGAGCACTATCGATTTCCGCCGATGGAGATGTTATCACGGGCTATTCCGGTTTTCCCTGGGATGCCGGCCAAGGTGTTATCTGGGAAAGGAAGAATGACTGGACCCTGCGGAAGCTGAACGGGATCCTTGACGCAGCCAATGTCGATCGGGAGGGACTCTATTTACTGGATACGCGGACCTATGACGGGATGACCTTTTTCGGGCATGGGATGGCGGATGACTTTACCACCAGCCAGGCCTATCGTGTCAGGATGGGACAGTTCTGGGGACCTTATCCGGTTGTCGATGGCCATGCCGACACCACTCCATGGCTCGGTTGGCTATATGTGGACGCAGCCCCGTGGATGTTCAGTTACAGCCTCGCATCCTGGCTCTATTCCCCCGAAGAGGGAATCAGCGAGTCAGGCGGATGGGTCTACATTCCGCGCTAAGGCCCTTACAAAAGCCCGACAGCCCGCTTCAGCCGGGCCACAGCGATATTATAGTCATGAAGGGCCTGGACTGCATTGGTCCGAGCCCGGGTCAGGGAAAGCTGAGCCTCGTAAATGTCCAGTTGAATAACCGAGCCCACCGAATAGCGGTCCTCGGCCAGCTCCAGTACCTCCTCGGCCTGGTCGACAACCTTGCGGCTGGCCTCGACGAGTTCCTCGGCTTCCTGGATGGAAGAAAGGGCCTGCCGGATTTCGCTGCCAACGAGGAGGTCCAACTCACTCCGGGCCAATTCGCTCTGTCGCAGGCGGGACTGGGCGGATAGGACATTCCCTCGTGTCGCTTGGCCGTCCCAGATGGTCCATGAGCCCTGGAGCCCGACAGTCCATCCGTGGCGGGTGTCGTCAAGGGCATTGGAAAATCCGGATTTCTGGATCCCGTAGCCGGCCACGAGGTTAAGGTTGGGCAATCCCCCGGACCGCGCGCCCCGGACCTGGGCTTCCGCAGCGTCAATGGACCGGTCGAGGGAAATATATTCAGGCCGGTTCTGGCGGGCCATCGACAAGGCGGAGGAGAGATCGATCTCGTTTGGTTTGTAAGTCAGTTCCCCGACAATTTGAGTATTTACTTCTTCGGGTATTTCAAGGCCGAGATAAAGGAGCAGGTCGACAATCGACAGGCGAAAGTCGTTCTTGGCCCGAATCAACTGGGGCTTTCCGTTGGCCAGGGCAACTTCGGCCCGGAGGAGTTCAAAGCGGGAATCCGAACCTGTTTCATATCGGTCCCTTGTCGTCTGCAATTGCCTTTCAAGGAGATCGACCGCGGCCTGGCGAACGGTCACCTCCTCACGGTTCAAAAGGACGCGAAACCAGGCCTCGTGGACAACGAGAAGGGCGTCCTGGACAGCCTGGCTGTACTGCGCCTCAGCGGCGGATTGGGAGGCCATTGCCGAATCGATCCCGGAGGTGATGGCCCCGCCGGAATACAACTGCTGGCTGGCCTGCAGGTCGAGGCTCCATGCCTGATCGTCACCGATGGGGGATCCTTCAAAGCTCTCCAGCTTGTTTTCATCCACCCGGCTGTAGCCGCCAAGTAATTCCAGCCGCGGGAGCCTTCCGGAACGGGCGTTGAGCGTCTGCCCCTCGGCTTCTTCCAGCCGGGCCTCGGCTTGCCGGATGGAATAATTGTTCTCCCGTGCCAGGGCCACCACGGTCTCGTAGTCGAGGACGGCGGGTATGGTCGACGCGCCGAGCAAGGTGGACCCAATCAGGAGCCCTGGGAGGATTTTTTGTATCGAGATTTTCATGCTATGGACGTTTCCGCAGCGGGACTTTCATCTTTTAAAAGGGACGATTTCTGCAATGCGGCTTCAGCTGCATTGTGGTCCTTGGCAATAAGGACGTAGATCGAGGGAACAACAAAGAGGGTGAACAACGTTCCGATCGACATTCCGGTGACAAGGACCAGGCCAATGCTGTTTCGCGCCTCGGCTCCCGCGCCCGTCACGAGGACGAGGGGGAAGTGTCCGAAGACCGTGGCCATGGTTGTCATCAGGATCGGGCGCAGGCGGATCCGCGCCGCCCGCTTGACGGCGTCGATCTTATTCATCCCCTGGCGCTGCAGGGAGTTGGCGAATTCAACAATGAGGATACCGTTCTTGGAGATCAGCCCGACAAGGGTGACAAGACCCACCTGGGAGTAGATGTTGACGGTGGTGGTCCACCCATCCGTCCAGAAGGGAACGTTGGGATTGGGCATCTTCAGGAAGGTGAAGAGCATCGCCCCGAACATGGCCAGCGGGACTGAGCCGAAGAGGATGATGAAGGGATCGCGGAAGGAATTGAACTGCGCTGCGAGGACGAGGAAAATCAGGATCGCGGCCAGGCCAAAGGTGACGAGGAAGGAATTTCCCTCGGTGCGTAACTGGCGCGATTCGCCGGTGTAGTCGATGACATAACCTGCCGGCAGGATGGCCTCGGCCTCCTGTTCAAGGAATGTCAGGGCCTCATCCAGCGGGCGGACTGCGACCCCGCTGATGCGGACCGAATTCAACTGCTGGAAACGGTTCAAGGACCTCGGCTCGTTGCTGTTGCTGATGCTGGCAATTGAACGCAGCGGGATCAATTTACCCGCTGGACCTGTCACATAGATGTCCAGCAACTGATCCGGGTTTAGCCGCTCGGTCCGTTCCACCTGGGGAATGACTTTGTAACTACGTCCGTCAATATTGAAGCGATTGACAAAGTTGCCCCCAACCATCGCCGTAATGTCCTGGCCGACAGCGGCAAGGTCGACCCCGATGTCGGCAACCTTGTCGCGGTCGAAGACGATCTCGCTCTTGGGAAGGTCGATCTTGGTATCGATGATGGGTGGAAAAGCAAACATCCCGCTCATGGCGGCCTTCTGCTGCAGCTCCTGGGCAAATTCAAGGATTTGTTCCGGTTCAGCAGTCGAGGAAAGGACAAACTCCACCGGGAAGGTCCCTCCGCCGGGAAGGGCAGGGGGGAGGACGGGGAACTGGTTAATGGCGGGAAGCTGGGACAGCCCGTACTGGACCTCCGGCATGATTTCGAAAATGGTTCGTTCCCGTTCACCCCAGGGTGACACCACCATGCCTCCGAAGCCGCCCACCGGGAAAGTGATCTGGAAAGTGTATTCCATTTCCGGGGTTTGAGCAAAGACATCAAAAGCGGCCCGGGTGGCCGCACTGCTGGCCTCCAGCGTCGTGTTGGATGGTGAGTCGACAATCCCGAAGATAATGCCCTGGTCTTCCGTCGGAGCCAGTTCCTTGGCGGATTGCTGGTACATGACAACCGCCAGCAGGGTCAGGCCAATCCACAGGGTGTACATGGCTGGCCGGGCTTCAAGGGTCCGGTCGAGAATGCGCCCATAGCGCTGGCGAATGCGATCGAAGCCCCGGTTGATGCGAAGGGGCAGGCCGTGTTCCTCCGTTTCCTTGTCGAGCAACTTGGAGGACATGACCGGCGAAAGCGTCAGGGCGACAATGCCGGATATGGTCACAGCACCGGCAAGGGTGAAGGCAAACTCGCGAAACAGGGATCCGGTCAAGCCGCCCTGCAGGCCGATGGGGGCATAGACGGCGGCGAGGGTAATGGTCATGGCGATGACCGGCCCGATCAATTCCCGGGCACCCAGAATGGCCGCATCCAGAGGTGACTCACCGTTCCTCAGGTGTCGCTCGACATTCTCCACCATGACAATGGCATCGTCGACCACCAATCCGACGGAAAGGACGATCGCCAGCAGGGTCAGCAGGTTGATCGTGAATCCGAACATCTGCATGAGGAAGACCGCCCCAATCAAGGAGACGGGAATGGCCACCACCGGGACCAGGACAGAGCGAAGGGATCCGAGAAACAGGAAGATGACGATGACCACGATGAGGAGTGTCTCCAGCAGCGTCTTCACGACCTCGTTGATGGCATCATTGATATATTCGGTCGCGTCGTAAGCCACCCGTGCTTCCAGACCAGCCGGCAGATCCGCCTGCAAGTCGTCGATCTGGCTCCGGACCAGCTCGATGACATCAATGGAGTTGGCGTTGGGAAGAACCCAGACCCCCATGAAGACAGCGGTTTGCCCAGTGAAGCGGACCTCCGCGTTGTAATCTTCCGCCCCGAGGGATATCCGGGCAATATCCTTGAGCCGGATTAAGGTCCCCCCCGACTCCCGGACGACGAGGTTTTCAAATTCAGGTACTGTCTTGAGGTCGGTATTGGCGGAAAGGTTAACCTGGATCATCGCACCCTTGGTGGAACCGGGAGCGGCAAGGTAATTATTGCGGGAAAGGGCGGTCCGGACTTGCGAGGGACTGACATTGAGGGCGGCCATCCGGTCAGGCTGGAGCCAGACCCGCATGGCATAGGTACGGCCGCCAAGGATGTCGGCCCGCTGGACACCGGGCAGTGCGGTCAAACGCGGCTGCACCACGCGGACAAGGTAGTCGGTGATTTCGTTCGGCTCAAGTTCCTCGGAGGCAAAGCTCAGGTAGGCCGAGGCAAACTGGGAGTCGGCCGACTCGATGTTAATGGTCGGGACTTCCGCTTCGGGAGGCAGGTCATTCCTAACCTGGTCCACTTTGGAACTGATCTCTGCCAGTGCCTTGGTGGCATCATAATTCATCCGCAGACGGGCGGTTATGGTTGAGCGCCCCTGGACACTTTCCGACTGGATGTAATCGATGCCGTCTGCTGCCGCGATGGCCCTCTCCAGCGGGACTGTGATGAAGCCGCGGACAAGGTCCGCCTCGGCGCCAACATAAATCGTGGTGACCGTTACCGAGGCGTTCTCGCTCTTCGGGTACTGACGGACATTCAAGCTGCTGATAGCCTGCAAGCCGGCAATGATGATCACCAGGTTGACAACCGTAGCCAGGACAGGCCGGCGAATAAAGATATCGGTGAATTTCATGCTGCGAATCCTCTGGCTGCAGGTCTTAGCCTTCCGCCGGGGCGGGATTCAATTCCGGTTCAACGGTCCCCACGCTGCTACGGGTGATAAGGGAACCATTGCTCAACTTGAAGGCGCCCGCCGAGACAATTTCCTCATCCCCTTGAAGCCCCTGGACCACTTCGATGAAGTCCCCCTTGGACTCACCAAGCCGGACGATCTGCTGCTTGACTGACTCGGGACCTTCCCCTTCCGGCTTGGTCACGACGAAGACGGAATCCCCGTAGTTCGCATGCATGATGGCGCTGCGCGGGACAACCACCACTTCGCGGTTTTCCTTCCGGATGGCGCGGGCATCAACAAACATTCCCGGAAGCAGCTTTCCATCCGGATTCTCAAAGGTCGCCTGAACGGAGATCGAGCGGGTGGTGGCGTCAATGTCCGGATTGATGGCGGTCAGGTAGCCGGTGAAGACTTCCCCCGGCCAGGCATCTGTGGTGATCCGGACTTCCATCCCCTCGTGAAGATAGCTGATACGGTTCTGGGGGAATTCAAAGTCGACAAAGACTTTTTCATAGGACTGCAGCTTGACGATTTCCTGCCCCTTGGTGACGTAATCACCCGGGCTGAGCTGGCGGATTCCCAGACGGCCGCTGAAGGGCGCCCGGATGGTCCGCTTGTCGACAGTGGCCTGCAAATTGGCCACGGTAGCCTTGGCACCGGCAAACTCCGCCTCCGAACGGTCCAGTTCCGCGTTGGAAACATTGTTCCGCGAGTGCAACTCACGCATCCGGATAACGTTGGAGCGTGCCAGTTCCAGTGCCGCTTGGGCGATTTCCAGCTGTGCCTGCTCAATGTCCGTATCCAGTTGCACCAGGATGGCCCTTGCCTCAACCCGGCTTCCCGGATTGAAAAGGATTTCGCGGACCACGCCCTCGGACTCGGAGCGGACGGTTGTCCCGTTCACGGGATTGACGGTCCCGACAGAGAAAAGCTCCTGCTCCCATTCCAGCTTTTGCACCGGCCTGACCTCAACCGTCTGTGGCCATGGCCCGGCGTTTGCGCCAGCATCGATCATGCTTTTAATTTGTAGGGCCCTGATCCCCGCTAATCCTGCGAAGCAGATGAGGACGGCCAGTGCCGCAAGTGCGATTTTGCGTTTCATTGTGATGCGTTTTTGTCGTTCAAGTGGTTCTGCAACTTGAGCAGAAGAGTAAGAAAAGTTTTGCGTTCAGTAGCACTCAATGGGCCAAAGTCATTCACGATTTCGGAGAAATAGCCCGGTAGTAGTTTCTCCAGGAATGCCTTTCCGCTGGTCGTCAGACGGACCGGGCTGACCCGGCGGTTATCCGGATTAACGACCCGTTCGATATGGCCATCCTTGATCAGGTTATCGATCAACCGGGTCACTGTCGCCGGTGTGACCCCACACCGTTCCGCCAGTTCGCCCGGATTGCGCTGCTCGTCCGGGCAGCTGTTGAGCATCATCAGGATCGACATTCGCCCGGTCGATAAATCGTATTGGGCAAGGTAGTCAGCTACCCTCGATCCGACCTCCGATCCCAGGCGCATGAAGTGCAGGTAAACTTCGGACGCATCCGCATCCATCTCTGGATAGCGCTGCGCCATCTCGTCCAGGCACTCCCGGTCCGGCAGGTTCCTTAAGAAAAATCCATTCATGCTCCGTTTCCTTGCCCAATCATAAAAGTTAAGTTGGCTAACAATTAGCAGGCTTAATAAATTTTCAAGGGGAAATTGAAGATTTTACGAAAGAAAACCCCAACGCTGTGCGAAAATGGACTGAATTTCGCTTAATTTTTCCCGTCGACCAGTGACTGCAGGTCAATTGTCGCGGCATCGACACCGGTCAGCCGGGCGACGAGCTGTTGCACGGCGGAGGCGACGGCCACCTGCTCGCGCTGGGACTGTTGCTGCTCCATGTCGTGCTGCATGTTCTCGATGACGGCCTTCTGCTCGGCACCAAAGGCAGCCTCGAGGCTGGCTTTGGTGATGTTGACGTGAGGATTGTCGACGCCGGCAATTTCCTGGAGGGTCCGCCAGATATGGACCTGGTCGGAGGTTTGGGTAATGACTGCCGGGGAAGCCACCTTGGGAACGGCCTCACCATCAGGTCCGGGAACATAGACGCAGGGATATTTGCCCATCCGCTGGTGCCGGACCAGTTCGAGGTATTCACCGACCGGGACCAGACTGTCTTCCGGGACATCGGCTGGAGGATCAGTGAATTCACCGGCAAACTCGCTTTCCCCAAGGGCAAAATCGGCGAAGGTATAGCTCCCCACGCCCTCCGGGTTGTCGGAGATGTCAAAGCAGGAGACAAATCCGCGGGCCTTGTCCGGATCATAGACGACGAGGGGAAAGGCCCGCGAGCGGATAGCCCGTTCCGCACGGAGGCGGAACGCGGCTTCATCCTCCCCGTCTTTCTGGGCTAGCAGGGAAAGCAGGGTTGGCCGGGAGGAGGTCAGGGCATCGAAGAGGCGCTTGGTGAAATCCGGAGCGGCGACGCAGGTCTGGAGGAAAAAGACGCCCCGCATGGCAAGGGGAAGCGTTTCCACGGCCATGGAAGCGGGAACGCTGGGGTCGGCTGTGGGGGAGTAGACCTTGCGCAGGGATGCCCGCATGGCGGCAATCTTGAACGGCTTGCGGCTTTCCAGGAGGGACATGATTTTGCGCAGGGTCTTGCCGCTGTCGCTTTCCAGATTGGCCATGATGAGGAAGGGCGGGCAGAGCCTGAATTCAGCCGGGCTGAGCAAGCGCCAACTGAAATTGGCAAAGACCGGATCATGGGTAGCCGGATGGTATTTCGAGCGAATCTCCAACTGGGCAATGCGCAGGCTGCAAAAGATTTCCGCCATCCGGTTGAGGTGCTCCTCCGCCTTTTCGTGGATGCGCTCCTCGTCTTCACTGATGTCCATGACCGGATGGTTGCCGGTTGCCTCGGCGCAGCTCTTCTTGATGGCCTCCAGTTTTTCGAGAAGGCGGTTGATGCGGTTTACCCGGTCCTCCGGCATGCAGCGGGAGGAGGAACTGCCAAGGACTTTGGAGAGGGAACTCAGGTTGAGATTGGAGGAGCCGAAAGGACCAAGCGTGTCACCCAGCTTTTCCTCTTCATGACCGTGGCGATGATATTCATCGAGGCGGATCAGGTTTTGCAGCTCGCGAATGGTTTCATCGAGGGCCTCATCGAGTTCAGAAAAGTGGTGATGCCAGACGTCCTCGACGGGTTGATGGATGAGATGGTCGTCCATGGATAACTCCTCCCTCAGACCGCGTAGCGATCCATCAGGTTATCGAGCCGGTTGATGAAGGTATCATGGTCCGGCCGCTTGGCATGCTGGACCCGGATTTCCTCATAGGTCGGGAGATCCGGATTGTGATAGATAAGGCCCATCGGGGCCGGATCCACTTTGGCGGCAACACTGAGAGCCTGGTCAATGTCCCTCTGGTTGTGGGCCTTGGCGGGCCCCCGCTTGAGGAGTCCGGGATGGATGGGGATGCCGTCCTCGTTCTCAAGGAAGGTCACCGGAAAGTTCAGGCCACCTTCCCCGTACGCTTCCGGCATGAAGACCGGGCAGCGCTGCAGGATGCGGACAAAGGAAAGCCCCTTGTGCTCCCAGGCCCGTTCGATGGTCTCATCAAGGTGGGCCGGCAACCAGGTTGCGGTCTGGGCTACGAAGGAAACATTGGTCATGCCGACGACAACCCCGATTGGGTTCATTGGCTGGAGGCTGGATCCTCGCGGAGTGGTATTGGTCCGCTGACCGACCGGAGTGGTGGGGGAGACCTGCATCTTGGTCAGGGCGTAAATCTCATTGTCGAGTACCAGCACGACCGCGTTGATGTTATAACGCACCGCATGCAGCCAGTGGTTGCCCCCGATGCTGAAGCAGTCGCCATCACCCATGGTGACAATGACCTTCAGGTCCGGCCGGGCCAGGCGGACACCGGTGGAGATGGGCAGGGCACGGCCGTGGATGCCATGAAACCCGTAGGTTTTCAGGTAGTGGGGGAGGCGGCTGGAACAGCCGATGCCGGAGACCGTGACCACGTTTTCGGGATCGACGTTGTTTTTGCGCATGACCCGCTGCAGGCTGGCGAGAACCCCATGGTCCCCACAGCCCTTGCACCACCTCGGAATTTCGGACTGGTAGTCCTCCAAGGTGTGGGAGTGAATGGCGCAACTTTCATCTAGGCATTCCTGGATTATCGATGACATTGTTTTCGGGGGGGGTTAAGAGTTGGTGGTTGCTGGCTGGGGCTCGTCGGCAGTGGTGATATCCGATTCGGCAGCGCCCTTATCTTTGAGCTGGTGCTTGATTTCGTCGAGGATCTCGATCGGCATCAATGGCCGGCCGGGTACCTTGGCATAGCAGTCGATGTCCATCAAAACGGATGCCCGGAGAACCCAGGCCAGCTGGCCATAACGCCGACTTTCCTCTGTGATCAGCGGGTCGTCCCAGTCGTCACTGTAGTTCAGCTCGACGGTCATGACCTTCTTGAAACGGGAGAAAATCTTCTTTAGTCCCGGCGGGAGGGGACTGAGGAACTGGATGTTGATTGAGGAAACGGAAATGCCCTCTTCC
Source organism: Puniceicoccaceae bacterium (assembly GCA_040830765.1). Taxonomy (GTDB): domain Bacteria; phylum Verrucomicrobiota; class Verrucomicrobiia; order Opitutales; family Oceanipulchritudinaceae; genus Oceanipulchritudo. The sequence goes on from JBFOMH010000038.1 coordinate 14,357, forward strand.
CGGGCCATGTCGACCGCTTCCTCAATGGCTCCCTTGGTACTGCCCCAGCCGACTAACAGGAGGTCTCCCTCTGGCTCGCCGTGAATGGCTGGCGGATTAAGGCTTTGCTGGAGCGCGGCCAGTTTGCGGCTGCGCATCTGGTGACCCCGCTGGTTGCGTTCCGAGTCATAGCAGGCTTTGCCGTTGCGGTCGTGGTTGAGGGAGGTAATGACCCCCATGCCACCGGGTTGGCCGGGAATGAGGCGGTTGGAAAGGCCGGTCTGCGGATCCCAGTCGTAGGGGAGGGTGTCCTCCGGGACCGGGCTCAGGTCGAGTGGTGGACGGCGGGGCGTCTTCGATACATCCGGACGGGTAAAGAGCTGCTGCCCGGTGGCCAGGTTGGCATCCGAAAGGACAATGACCAGCATCCGGAATTCCTCGGCTATCTTCTTGGCCACGGAAAGGATGTAGTAGCATTCCTCAATCGTGCTGGCGGCCATGACCACCTTGGGGGCGTCACCTGGAGTGCCGTATAAGGCATGCAAAAGGTCTCCCTGCTCGATCTTGGTTGGTAATCCCGTGCTTGGTCCGCCGCGTTGGACATCGACAATGACCAACGGGGTTTCCGTCATCACGGAAAGTCCCTGGAATTCCGTCTTCAGAGCCATGCCGGGACCGGAGGTGATGGTGAGGGCGGTCTTTCCGGCATAGGAGGCGCCCAGTGCCACCCCAATGGCGGCAATCTCATCTTCCGCCTGGTGAACAAAACCACCGAACTCCTCGAAGATTTCCGAGAGAACATGTGAGGCGGATGTGGCCGGGGTAATGGGATACATCGAGCAAAGGTCAAATCCCGCGGCAACCGCGCCCATGGCAAGGGCGGTATTGCCGTTCATGGCCACCTTGGGCACATCGGTTGGAATGGCCGGAACCTCGAAGCGCGTTTCCAGGTTCTCCAGTCCGTACTGGAATCCTGCCACAGCCAGCTTCACGGCCGTATCAATGACGACCTGCTTCTTCTTCTTGAAGACGCCGGCAATGACTTCCTTGGCGATCTCAATGTCCTTGTTGTAGAGCGCGCAAAGCAGTCCCACGGCAAACATGTTTTTCCCGCGCAATGGATTATCGACATGCTTCAGGGTCTCTTTCTCGAGAGGCACCTCGATTACCGTGCCGCCGCGCTTGCGGACCATCTCAAGGACCTCGCGATAGGACTTGCGGTAGGCCTCAATGTCGTGTTCCGCCCACTGGTCGTCGATGAGGACAAGGGCGTCATCGGAAACGGTGCCGGCCTCGTAACGGGAGAGCAGGGCCATCTCGTTGAAAGCGAGGACCACGTCGGCTAGGTTGCCGACGTTGGTTACCGGACTCTTCTCGGAGAGTCGGATACGGTTGCCACTGGCGCTGCCGGTGGTGTGCGGCGGTGGTTGGATTTCGGAGGGGATGATCTCCACTGTCCAAAGGCCGTTACCAGCCTTGGCGCAGACTTGGGCAAAACTGACGGCGGCCTTTTGGGCGCCTTCGCCAGCGTCGCTGACAATTTCAACAATGGATTCGGACAATCGGACGAGTCGGGGGCCGCTCATTGGGATGCCATTCTTCGGGGGTTTAAACTGTTGTTATAAGAGTTGCTGCAACAGTCATTTTCAGACTGTCGTTTGGGACATCATGCATTCCTCATCTTTAGGGGCAAGGATTAGTTTCTAGGGGGTTTGGCCTGTTTTTGAGTATCCGGAAACAGTGCCCATGCCCGGTCATTCACGGGACTTTCGGCAAAGTGGGCGCAGGAGCCGGGAAATTCTTGTTTATGTATTTGTAAAGTGAATACATTAGGGAAGGTCGGCGCGGGCCTGCGCAGGACTCAAGCCAGCGCCCCTTGCCACGACTCAAGGCGCCTGTGAGCCTTTCCGGAAAGCGCGGCATAAACCGCTTCGACGGCTTGCCTTGCCTCCCCGATGGGTACCGGTGCACAGGACCAGTTGTCGGAGTCCTCCCCGTCGTGGTTGACGACCACACAATCGAAAAGCGGGGCCATGCAGATTTCCCTCCAGGCGCTGTGCGAACGCTCGTAGATGGTTTCAAGGTCTTCTGGCTCCAGTTCGCCTTTCTGGCGCTCAGTGCGGCGAATCAACTTGCGCCGCATGACCTCGGCCACCGCGTCTGCAATGGGTGGCGCGTCTTCGTCGGCCTCGATATCTGCCAGTTCCGCCCTCGATAGGGGGGACAGGAATATACTCCTTTTCGGCACATGGACCAGACGTTCATCCTCCTGCAGGACCCGGGCAATGAACGGATTTCCCTCAAAGAGGACCGGCGAGGATTCCAGCTGGGGCAACAACTCCTCCACATCAAGGACTTGGAAGTCTCCCCTGACATCCATGGAAACAAAACGGGGGTTATCCTGCATTGCTGCCAATTCGGGGCGCTGCCGGAAGTGGTAATCATGGCCATCCCGTTCCCCTGGTCGAGGCTGACGGCTGTTGTAGAGAATCAATGTCCGGATGCCGGCCCACCATTCCGGGTACATGCGGGCAAGGGTATGGACCAGTGGGCTTTTGCCCACGCACGAAGGTCCCGTCAAAATCAAGAGGTGGTTCCTGGTCATCACACTTCCGTCTCCGCCTCTGGCAAGACTAGCAGATGGATCGGCAATAACAAGCAGATCCTTTTAACCCAGTTGGATTCCAGAATGGCTTTGGCGGGATGGTGACCGGATAAGTCAATCCAGGTAGTCATCAAGGACTGATTGAACCAGCGTCGGCTGGCCGCTCCTAGCGTTCCTGACAGCGAATCCTCCCTTGTAATCCCAGACTGCCCAGCCGAATCCCTCTTCGCTGATGGCGTCCATTACCGCCCGGTACCAATTTTCCCGGTCTGCTGCCGGAGCTTCTTCGTAGACTCCGAATTCTCCAATATAGACTTCCACATCATTGCGCAGGGCCCACTCCTTGAGATGCCGCAGGTCTTTCTCAATGGATGCCTTGGTCAGCCTTGTCCCGCCCAAGTCATGACCATAGTGATGGCCTGGTAACCAAGCGCGCAAGTCGGGGATGGTTCCTGGAAAGGGAATGTCCGGAATACCAGGGATGTCTGAGCCAACCCAGCTCGCCTTCTGGTGGGTGAAAATGTGGGGCTCATAGTAATGGACATCGATCATCACGTTGGGATCATCCAGCAACGGTTTCAAGGCTGCCGCTGACTCGATGCGTCCCCAGCGATTCGGACACAGGTAGACAACCCGATCCCCCGAGAATTCGCGAATTGATGCCAGGACCTTGGCATAGAAGGCGGTTACCACCTGGTCATTGTCAGCCACCGGCTCATTGAGAATTTCGAAGCGGAGTTCGGGACCGATGTGCTTGTACCGTTCAGCCAGTATGCGCCACAGGCCGATGGCTTGCTCCTGTAATTTGGGATCCGTAAACAGGCGCGAGTCGATGTCTCCGGAGAAAGTGCTCCCCGGCAGCTTGTGGACGTCCAAAAGAACCCCCAAGCCTTGCCGGTGGGCCCAGTTGATTGTCTGATCCAGGGCAGGCAGGCGCTCTTTTCGCACCTGTCCCTTTTTATTAATCAAAAGCGGACCATCGACCGGGAGCCGGATATGATCGTAACCACGGGCCGCAATCCAAGCAAGGTCCTCCTCCACGATAAATCCGGGCTCGGCGTATTCCCTCCGGCCGGTTTGTGAAAGATAGTGGCTCAGGTTCACGCCTTTCTGGAAAGTCGTTTGTGGCATGGCTTCGGGTTGTTCAGCTCTCTGGGTGGTTTCCTGCGTCGACAGGGTGCACCCCCAGAGGATGAATACGAGTGGCAGGATTGGTCTGGGATTGAGCATTCAATTGATGGGGGTAATTTTGCCGTTCTGGGAAGGCTGAGTCAACCAGCCATCCCTGCAACAGGGTGCATGCTGAGTGGACTAGAGAGGGCTTGCTTACTTCTCGTGGTAAAATTTGAATAAGCGGTACGATGAAGACATTCCAGATTCTCCAGCTATCCTTTGTATTGGCTGTTTCTTGCTTTGCCCGGAACCCCAACATAGTCTTTATCTTTTCTGACGACCATGCGACGCAGGCCTTAAGTGCTTACGGAGGACCGCTGGCCGAACTCGCGCCGACACCCCGCCTGGACCAGCTGGCGGAACAGGGGATGCTCTTCCGGCGCTGCATGGTGACCAATTCCATTTGTGGGCCCAGCCGGGCCACTATCCTGACCGGCAAGTATAGTCACCTGAACGGATTCGCGACCAATGAAACGAGTGAATTCGATGGTTCCCAGCAGACCTTTCCCAAGCTGATGCAGAAGGGCGGCTACCAGACGGCCATTCTCGGCAAGTGGCACCTTGGCTCTGAGCCGACGGGATTTGACCATTGGGAGGTCCTCGTCGGGCAGGGCTATTACTACAATCCCGACTTTCTGACCCCTGGCGGGGTTATCCGGGAAGAGGGCTATGTCACGGAAGTCGTGACGGAGAAGGCGCTCGACTGGCTGGAAAACAAGCGGGACAAGGAAAAGCCCTTCATGCTGATGGTGCAGCACAAGGCACCGCACCGGGAGTGGGCGCCTGCCCCGAAGTATCTCACCGCCTTTGATGAGGTCACGTTTCCGGAGCCGGTTACCTTGTTCGATGATTACGAAGGCCGAGGCACGGCGGCTACCCAGCAGGACATGACAATCGAAGTGACCATGATGCTGGGAAGGGATTTGAAGATTCCGCGGTTTGACCAGGATGGTTCCTTGAAAAACCGGACCGAGGGGCGCATGACCGCGGAGCAGTTGGCAGCCTGGAATGCCGCCTATGGTTCCAAGAACGAGGCTGTCCTCAAGGCCAAGCCGAAGGGCAGGGATCTCGTCCGATGGAAGTACCAGCGCTACCTCCAGGATTACCTCGCCTGCATCAAGTCGGTCGATGACAGCGTGGGTCAGTTGCTGGACTATCTCGAAGCCAACGGCCTTAGCGAAAACACCATCGTCATCTATTCCTCGGACCAGGGGTTTTACCTCGGCGAGCATGGCTGGTTCGACAAGCGGTGGATGTATGACGAGTCCTACCGGACACCCCTGTTGGTAAAGTGGCCGGGCACGGTCCCAGCCGGTACCGAAAACGCCGATCTGGTATCCAACCTCGATTTTGCCCAGACATTCCTCGAGATTGCCGGGCTTGAGCAGCCTTCCGACATGCAGGGCGCCAGCCTGGTGCCGATCCTTAAGGGGAAGACTCCCGATGATTGGCGCCAAAGCCATTACTATCATTACTACGAGTACCCTGGTTGGCACATGGTCCATCGTCACGAAGGGGTCTACGATGGGCGTTTCAAGTTGATGAACTTCTATGACCTTAAGGAATGGGAGTTGTACGACCTGGAGACCGATCCCCACGAGTTGCAAAGCCAGTTTGAAAATCCTGCTTTTGCGGATGAGGTGAAACGATTGAAAGGAGAATTGGCCAAGCTTCGGGAGCAATATGAAGTCCCTCCCAACAAGCCCAAGGATGTTTCCAATCCCAGCCGGAGATTCATTTTCAATACAGTGCCTGAGGTGATTGATTAGGGTTATTCAGGGACCGTGTGAATAGTTCATGCCAGTCCACATTGCCTCCACGGAAATCGCCCCTGCTATTCATTAGAATATTTAATAGGATATTCCGGGTGAAATTAATTTAATTTATTGCTTGGCAAGGCTCCGGAAAGGATTTTAACCCTTGCCTTGTTTTATAAAAGACGCAGAAGGTTTTGCTCCTTCTCTTCAAAGAGGGGATTAGCAACCGTAACTTAGAAAATCAGCTTCAACGAAACAGAATTATGGCAACGAAAATAGCAATCAACGGATTCGGCCGCATTGGCCGCCTGGTATTCCGGGCATTGGTGGAACAAGACCTCCTCGGCAAGGAGTTCGAAGTCGTGGCAATTAACGACCTCGTCCCGGCCGACAACCTGGCCTACCTCCTGAAGTACGACTCCATCCAAGGCCGTTTTGCCGGCACCGTGACCAGTGAAAAGAGCTCCCCGGACGCGGAAGCCGACGACACCCTCGTGGTCAATGGCCAGAAAATCAAGTGTCTCGCCGTCCGTGAAGGACCCTCCGCCATGCCATGGGGTGAGCTCGGGGTCGAGATTGTCATCGAGTCAACTGGTCTTTTTGTTCAGGACACGCTGGCCCAGGGTCATATCGACAGCGGGGCCAAGAAAGTTATCCTCTCCGCTCCCGGCAAGGGCGATGGCGTCAAGACCGTTGTCATGGGCGTCAATGACGAAACCTTGACCGCTGACGACAGCATTATTTCCAACGCTTCCTGCACCACCAACTGCCTGGCCCCGATCACCAAGGTGATCATGGACAACTTCGGCATCAAGGAAGGTCTCATGACCACGGTGCACAGCTACACCTCCACCCAGAAGACCGTTGACGGCCCGAGCCGAAAGGACTGGAAGGGCGGCCGGACGGCAGCCATCAACATCATTCCGTCCAGCACTGGTGCTGCCAAGGCGGTCGGCCTCGTTCTTCCGGAAGTGAAGGGCAAACTGACCGGCATGGCTTTCCGGGTTCCGACCCCGACCGTCTCTGTGGTTGACCTCACGGTGAAGACCGAGAAGGAAACCAGCTACGAGGAAATCTGCCAGAAGATGAAGGAAGCCTCCGAAGGCGAACTCAAGGGCATCCTCGACTACACCGAGGACGAAGTGGTCAGTTCCGACTTCGTGCACTGCCAGGCCTCGTCGATTTTCGACGCCGGCAGCGGCATCGGCCTGAGCAGCACGTTCTTCAAGCTGGTCAGCTGGTACGACAACGAGTGGGGTTACTCCAACCGCGTTGTTGACCTCCTGAAGAAGGTTATCAGCCTCTAATTGCAGAGTCTGGTACCTGTTCACTTTGAAAGCCGCCCCCGTGATTTGCTCACGTCGTGGGCGGCTTTTTTTTCAACAAATTCGAGCATTCAACCAAGTTTCAATCCATGGCAACAAAGACAATCAGAGACATTGACGTAAACGGAAAGCGCGTGCTGGTCCGGGTGGACTTCAACGTCCCCCTGAAAGATGGGGCGATCACGGATGATACCCGCATTGAGGCCGCCGTGCCGACGATCCAACATCTCCTTCAACACGGTGGCCGGGTCATCCTGATGAGCCACCTCGGTAGGCCCAAGGGCGAGCGCAAACCGGAATTCAGCCTGGCTCCGGTAGCCAAGGCCCTTGCCGAAAAGCTGGGCCAGCCGGTGGCCTTTGCCAATGATTGCATAGGAGCGGAAGCGGAAGCAGCCGCGGCGACCCTCCAGGATGGCGAGGTCCTGTTGCTGGAAAATGTCCGCTACTACAATCAGGAGACGGACAATGATGCGGAGTTTGCCCGTCAGTTGGCCTCGCTGGGCGAAGTCTATGTCAATGATGCCTTTGGTACGGCCCACCGGGCCCATGCCAGCACGGAAGGGGTGACCCATCACCTCAGTCCTTGCGTCTGCGGTTTTGTCATTGAAAAGGAACTGACCTTCCTCGGCGAAAAGACTGCCAATCCAGAGCGGCCCTTTGTGGTCATTCTCGGCGGGGCCAAGGTCAGCGACAAGATTACTGTCATTGATGCCCTCCTCGAGAAGGCGGACCGCATCCTTATTGGCGGAGCCATGGCCTACACCTTCAAGCTCGCCCAAGGCGGAAAGGTGGGGGACTCCCTCGCTGAGCCGGACAAGGTGGAGGTGGCCAAGGCCGCCCTGGCCAAGGCAGCTGAAAAGGGCGTCGAGTTCATGCTCCCGGTGGACAACCTTGCCTGTTCCGCCCTCGATTTTGGTGCCGGAACGCTCGGTGAGACGAAAATCATCGAAGGAGACATTGACGATGGCTGGGAAGGCGTCGACATCGGTCCCAAGACCACCGAGCTCTATCGGAAGGCGGTGGAAGAGGCGAAGACCGTCCTCTGGAACGGCCCCATGGGAATCTTCGAGATTGAGGAGTCGGCCAAGGGTACATTTGCCGTGGCTGAAGCGGTCGCCGAGGGGGATGCCCTTTCCATCATCGGTGGCGGGGACTCCGTCAAGGCCATCAAGCAGAGTGGCTATTCCGACAAGGTCGACTTCATGAGCACCGGCGGCGGGGCCAGCCTTGAATTCCTCGAGGGAAAAGCCCTTCCGGGGGTGGTTGCCCTTGACCAAGCCTGAGCCACGCCTAATCTGGGCAACCTTTTCTAAATCCAAAGACGACTCAACCATGGCCAAGACCATTCGCAAATATCTCATCGCCGGTAACTGGAAGATGAACAAGACCGACTCCGAAGGAGCGGACCTCGTCAACGAAATCAAAGTTGGCCTCGGGCAGAAGCTCGATGTCGGAGTGGCACTTTGCCCTCCCTTCACAGCCCTGGAAAGCTGTGCCAAGGCCATCGAAGACAGCAACATCCAGCTGGGGGCACAGAACATGCATCCGAAACTGGAAGGTGCCTACACCGGAGAAATCTCCCCGGTGATGCTCCGCAGCCTCTTTTGCACCTTTGTCATCCTCGGGCACAGTGAGCGCCGGGAGTACTTCAAGGAGTCCGATGCCTTCATTAACGAGAAGGTCCTTGCTGCCCTGGAAAGTTCCCTCAAGCCAATTCTCTGTGTTGGGGAAACCCTCGAGCAGCGGGAAGCCGGGGAGACCTTCAATGTCGTCCGGACGCAACTCGTCGATGGCCTCCAAGGGGTTACGGCCGATGCGGCCGACAATCTGGTTGTTGCCTACGAACCGGTCTGGGCCATCGGCACCGGCAAGACCGCGACGCCGGAAATGGCCCAGGAGGTCCACAAGATGATTCGTGACGAGCTGACTGCTCTCTTTGGCGAAGCCGCCGACAAGGTCCGCATCCTCTACGGGGGTTCCATGAAGCCGGAGAACGCTTCCGAGCTGCTCGACCAGCCGGACATTGATGGCGGGCTTATTGGTGGGGCTTCCCTCAAGGCCAAGTCCTTCCTCGACCTCATCGAGATTGCCCAGAGCAAATAGTTATCCGCGATTCGGACTGAATTTCAACCAGTCACCCTCGAGGGTGGCTGGTTTTTTGTTATCCAAGGTTCTTGAGCTTGACCTTTACAAAACCGCAATGAGGGGCACATCCTCGGGTATGTCCATTTGCCCTAAAGCACGGTTCCTCGCCATGGGAACACTTCTTGCAGCCTTCCTTTTGGTACCCGCCTTTGCCACGGCCGATCAAATCTACACCTCCCGCGAGGAGATCCCTTCCAAGTACAAATGGGACATGACCCTGCTGCACGATTCATGGGAGGATTGGGCATCCGGCCTGCAACGGATGGAAGACCTCTACATGCAGATGCTCGATTACAAAGGACGTTTGTCTGAAGGACCGGAAGTCCTGCTGGAATTATACCGCCTGAGCGACGAGGCGGGTAAGCAAAGTTACTTTTCCTATGGATACCCGGCACAGTTGTCCGACCTCAATGCCAAGGATAGTGTCGCCCGGGAGTCTCTGGGTGAGTTCTTTGCCGTCTATTCAAGAGTCAGTTCAAAGCTTTCATGGATATCTCCCGAAATCCTTACGATCCCAGAGGAAACCATGGTGCGGTGGATCGATGAGACCCCGGAACTGGAGATTTACCGGTTTGATCTCATGGATACCTATCGAACCAGTAAGCACACCCTCGATGAGCAGGGGGAAAAGCTGATCAGCCTCCACTCTGTCGTCCGTTCCGCGCCAGAGGATGTGTTTAACGCCCTTACCAGCGCCGATGGTGAACGCCCGGAAGTCACCCTTGCCGACGGGGAAAAGCTCACCCTTTCTGCTGGATTGTATGCCAAGTCCCTGAGCACGGAGCGCGATCCCGGGGACCGACGACTCGTCCAGGCAGCCTGGATGGAGCAATTCAATGACCGCCGCAATACCTTCGCCGCCATTTACTCCGGCATCCTCAACCAGGGCTGGGCCCTCGCCCAGTCTCGGGGCTATCCAAGTACTTTGGAGATGAAGCTGGACAGGAATGACATCCCGCTCGAGGTGGTCACATCGCTGGTGGAAACCGCCCGGGCCTGTGGCGCGGATCTGCAGCGCTACCACGATCTCCGCAAATCCTTCTTCAATCTGGAGTCCTATGGATGGAGTGATGCGTTTGTGCCCCTCATTGAGGACCAAAGGCAATTCCCCTATGATGATGTGGTTCCCCTGATTGTCGATTCCGTTGCCTCCCTCGGGGAGGAATATCGCACCAAGATGGCGGACCAATTCAAGGGAGGACTGGTCGATGTTTTTGAGACGCCGAACAAGACGTCGGGAGCTTACAATACTGGCCGTTACGGAGCAGGCTCCTTTGTCCTCCTTAATTATCATGGCAGTCTCAACGATGTTTTCACGGTTGCCCATGAGATGGGACACTCCATGCACACGCGACTGTCGCAGGAGTATCAGCCCTTCATCACCCACAGCTACACCATCTTTGTTGCCGAGGTGGCTTCCATCATCAATGAACGGTTGTTGCTGGAAAAGTTCCTCGGTTCCATGACCCGTTCGGAAGAGCGAATTGCCCTGCTCGAACTGCAGATCCAGAAGATGATGGGGACCTTTTTCATCCAGGTGATGATGGCGGATTTTGAAATCGAGGCTCACCGCATTGTCGAGAGTGGCGGGGGGGTGGCCCCCGACGTCCCGTCGTAGCTCCGGGGGTCCCCCGGTTAGGCGGATTTTTGTGTAGGGAGTCCGGGAGATGATACCGACCATCATTTATATGGCCGGGTGTCCCCCTCTTTC
>JBFOMH010000039.1:0-27337 GCA_040830765.1 Puniceicoccaceae bacterium
GCTTTACCCTGGCCGTACCCTTCCTGGATGGGCTGGACGGGTTCATTGCCGGGCTGGGCAACACGGTGGGTGGATACTTGCCGGAGGGCCAACCGCAGAACCTGGTCGTCGACGGGATATTTGGTGGCGTCGGCGGGGTGGTGGTTTTTCTCCCGCAGATCCTTTTCCTGTTCTTCTTCATCGCCTTGCTGGAATCGACGGGATACATGGCTCGGGCGGCCTTCATCCTGGACCGGGTGATGAGCAGTGTGGGCCTTCACGGACGATCCTTTATCCCGCTTCTCAGCTCCTACGCCTGTGCCGTCCCGGGAATCATGGCTACCCGGACCATTGAGTCCCCGAAGGACCGGCTGGTGACCATTCTGGTCGCTCCCTTCATGACATGCGCAGCCCGCCTGCCGGTTTACCTGGTAATGATTGCGGCGATGCTCCCGACTGGCCCCGGTCATGCCCTCAAGAAAAGCTTCATTCTCCTCATGCTGTATTTTCTAGGGACAGCGGTGGCGCTGGGGTTTGCCTGGTTTTTCCGGAAGACGCTTCTCAAGGGTCCCAGCCTGTCCATGGTGATGGAGTTGCCGCCTTACCGCTTGCCTCGCTGGGACAGTATCCTTCACGAGATGCTGGACCGGGCCTGGGCCTTCCTCAAACGGGCGGGGACAATCATTTTCGCGCTCTCCATCGTGCTCTGGTTCCTGATGAACTACCCGCATCCCGAGGAGCCGTTGCCGGACGTTACCATCGCTTCGCTGGAGCAGGTCGAGGAACCGGTATCGAGTGTTGAAGACAGCTTTGCGGGCATGCTTGGACGTGGGTTGGAACCGGCATTCGCTCCCCTTGGCTACGACTGGCAGATTACGGTGGGGATTCTCTCCTCCTTTGCCGCTCGTGAAGTCTTTGTCTCCACGATGGCCATCATCTACCGGGTCGATGAGGAGGAAAGTGATTCCCTGGTCGCTGCTTTCCAGGAGGCCAGGCGCTCCAACGGTGAACCGCTTTTCACACCGCTGACCTGTCTCAGTATCCTTATCTTCTTCGTATTCGCCCTGCAATGTATTAGCACGGTGGCGGTTGTCCGGCGCGAGACCCAGACCTGGCGCTGGCCAATCTTCCAGTTCGCCTATATGTTTGCCTTCGCTTGGATTCTGTCATTTATTGTTTACCAGGGTGGACAGTTGCTGGGGTTCTCCTGATTTCAAGCCATGCCGACTTCAATCGAACATTTGATCATCTACGGGATTGTCCTTCTAGTCCTGTTTTATCTCGGACGCCGCCTCTTCTGTTCCCTGAGGACGAGTGGCAAGTGCAGTGACAATTGTACCTGCGGCAAGGGAGAGATTCGCCGCGACCCGGTGATTACGAAGTATCTCGAGAAGACGAAGGATTAGGGTCCTCAGATAGTGTCCTTGGCCTTATCGAGGGTTTTCTTCTCCTCCTCGGTCAGGGAGCCGAATCCCTTGGAGTTGATCTTGTCGAGGATGCGGTCGACTTCGGCCTTCATGGAAGGGGAGTTTCCGGTGTTGATGGAAAAGCGGTTGCCGGTCTCTTCCTTGGTTGCTTTGGCGCGCCGGGCCCATTTGGGTGCTTCCATGGTTGCCTTTCCTTCGGTCAGCCTGCGGAAGAAGGCGGACAGGGTGGATATGTGGAGCAGTTTCTTTTCATAGATGTAAGCGCCCAGCATGCCACCAAGATGGGCTGAATTAGCCGTTGAACTACTGGCGCCCGGGAGTTCGCCAAACAGGAAGAAGAATCCCTGGAAACCCAACAGCACCCAGAACAGCTGTTTACCAGTGAACTGGATGGGAATGAAAAGAAACGCCATCGGGCTGTTCCAACGAAAGCGGCAGAAGAGGTAGAGCGTGCCAAACACACCGGCTGAGGCCCCGACAACCGTTACCATCTGGCCGGTAAAGAAATGAACACAGGACCAGACGATTCCACCGCACAGGATGGAGAATAGAAAGAACTCTATGAACCGTTCAGAGCCGAAACGACTCTCAATTTCCTTGCCGAACCAGTAGAGCATGAGGCCATTGAAGACGAGGTGCCAGGGCAGGGCTCCAGCGGTCGAATGGAGGATGCCATAGGTCAGCAGGGTGTGGATCCATCCACGGCTCAGTTGATACAGGTTGAGGGCGAAGTTGTGCTCGATGAAGCTGGTGCCAATCCAGTGCCGGGCGATGTTCTGGACGAGGAAAACCGCAACCAAAGTTATGAGAATGGTCTTCAGCGCCCATTCGCGGCGTTGGAAGTCGGCTGGATCCCGACGCATGTAGCTGCGGCTGTAAATGCTCATAAGCGACTCGACATATGAATCCCTATCCCATTCCGGAGCAAGCCATTCATCGACTTTCCTCGCGGATGTCCTTGACAGAAGGGTAATTGTTCAAAGGAATTTCCGCACTATGGCAGAAAAAGACGAAAAGTGGCCCGAGAACGTTGCCGGCAAGTTTTATGTCGATGAACAATGCATCGACTGCGATCTCTGCCGGGAGACGGCTCCCGACTTTTTTACGCGTAACGAGGACGGCGGATATTCCTTCGTCCACGCACAGCCGGAATCGGATGAGGACATCGAGGCCTGCATGGAAGCCCTCGAAGGCTGCCCGGTGGAAGCGATCGGCGACGATGGCGACGAATAATCCGGTTCGTCTTTAAGTGAACACTTTTAAAGCGGGTGGCTATGGCCTCCCGCTTTTTTCATGCCTAGCGGGCGATATCGCCGCGATCGAGGCACCGGATTTGGCGGGCGTGTAGGACGGCCGCCGCAAACTCATTGTCCTCCACGTTCATGGCGATGGCATAGCGCCCCTGGGGCCGGGTGATGAAGGGATAGAGGTAGTGGATATTGACCTCCGCTTCCACCAGGGCCGCCGTGACGAACTTGAGGTCGGCTTCCGAATCGATTTCCACCGCCAGGATGGGGCTCTCGGAAAAGGCGTAGCGCCATTCCTTGAGCAAGGCGCGGGCCGGCTCCGGATAGTCCGGAATGAAGCGCATGATGGTACACTCGGTGGAATCCAATTGGGAGAGGGCCATGATATGCACATCTTTCTGGGCAAAGCGTTGGATGAGCTCATTGAGCCGGCCGACCTTGTTATCCGCAAAGACGGAAAACTGCAGGACGGGCTCCCTTTCCCTCGACTGGATGGTATCGGATTCCATCTGGTAAGAGGGGCAGCTTGGAGGATTCCTTTCTTTCTGGCAAATCCATTTACCACAAGGATTTAGGCGATTTTTGACCGAGAATTCCCTTGTGTGGTTGACGAATGCCGCTTTCCTGAGACAGCTTATCTCGAATTCACAGCACGATAATCATGGGAAAGAGCCTTTTTGAAAAAGTCTGGGACGCACATGCCGTTCGCGAGCTGCCCAACGGGCAGACGCAGTTGCTCATCGGGACGCACCTCATTCACGAGGTGACCAGCCCGCAGGCCTTCGGTATGCTCCGGGAACGCGGCATTCCGGTAAAGTATCCGGAACGCACCTTCGCCACGGTGGACCACATTGTCCCCACCAATGAAATCCAGGAACCCTACAGCGATCCCCTGGCCCAGGCCATGATCGAGGAATTGCGGAAGAATTGTGCCGAGTATGGCGTGACCTTCTTTGACACCAACACCGGGAAGCAGGGCATTGTTCACATTGTCGGCCCGGAGCAGGGCATCACCCAGCCGGGGACAACGATTGCCTGCGGTGACTCGCATACTTCGACCCACGGGGCCTTTGGAGCCATTGCCTTCGGGATCGGGACCAGCCAGGTACGCGATGTCCTGGCCACCCAGACCATGGCCCTGAACAAGCTCAAGGTCCGGCGCATCAACGTCGATGGCCAGCTTACTCCCGGCGTCTATGCCAAGGACGTCATCCTGCACATCATCCGGACCCTCGGGGTCAATGGTGGAACCGGATACGCCTACGAGTACGCTGGTGAGGTCTTCGATAACTTCACCATGGAGGAACGGATGACGGTCTGCAACATGTCCATCGAGGGCGGCGCCCGGGTGGGATACGTCAATCCGGACGAGACGACATTCGCCTATCTCGAGGGCCGTCCCCACGCCCCCAAGGGTGCTGACTGGGATGCGGCGGTCGAGCGCTGGCGCAGCTTTGCCTCGGATGTGGACTGTAGCTATGACGACGTGGTCAACATCCGGGCCGAGGACATCGCGCCGACGGTTACCTGGGGTATTAATCCGGGCCAAGGCGTTTTCATCGACCAGTCCATCCCCGAGGTCGAGGATGGTCAAACCGCCAGCGAGCGGGCCAGCATTGAGGAAGCCCTTGAGCACATGAAGTTTGCCGGTGGTACGCCCATCAAGGGGATCAAGATTGACGTCGCTTTCCTTGGTTCCTGCACCAATGGACGCTTGAGCGACCTACAGGAGGTGGCGCAGTACTTGGCCGGCCGCAAGGTCAAGGAAGGGATCAAGGCCATCTGTGTCCCGGGTAGCCAGGTGGTTGCCCGTATCGCTGAAGAAAAGGGACTGGACAAGGTCTTCAAGGAGGCCGGTTTCGAATGGCGCAATGCCGGGTGCTCCATGTGCCTCGCCATGAATCCCGACAAACTGGTTGGTGACCAGCTTTGTGCCAGCTCCAGCAACCGCAATTTCAAGGGTCGCCAGGGCAGTGTCACGGGCCGGACGCTTCTCATGAGCCCGCTCATGGTGGCAGCCGCCGCCGTGACCGGGGAAGTCTCCGACGCCCGGGAAGTTTTCGGAATTCTTGAACCCGCCGCCGTCTAGGGGGTCAAAACTGGATAACATTATGGGATTGCCAAAAATCACAGAAGTGACCGGACGGGGTGTGCCCGTGCCGGGAGACGACATCGACACCGACCGGATCATCCCGGCGCGCTTCATGAAGTGCGTCACCTTTGACGGGTTGGGGGAGTATGTCTTTTATGACGTGCGCAAGAACGAGGATGGGACCGAGCGTTCCCACCCGCTCAATGAGGAGCGTTACGCCGGTGCCTCGATCTTGATCAGCGGTAACAATTTCGGTTGCGGTAGCAGCCGGGAACATGCCCCGCAGGCGATCTACCGGGCCGGCTTCCGGGCGGTCATTGCCGAGGGATTCGCCGAGATTTTCTTTGGGAACTCGACACAACTGGGTATGCCTTGTGTGTCCGTCAGTAGTGATGATGCCGCTACAATCCGCGCCGCCGTGGAAGCGGATTCGGAAATTGAAATCAGTATCAATCTCAACGACAAGACGGTGTGCTTTGGCGAGCAGTCCGTGTCCTGCGAAATTCGTGAAGGTGCCCGCAGCGCGCTCATCAACGGCAAGTGGGATCCCATCCAGGACCTACTCGACGGAGCGGGCGAAGTCGAACAGGTAGCCGCCAGCCTTCCTTACATGGCCGGCAAATAGGAGACATTTTAAATGCAGGAACTGATCCAGAACGCGGGCGTATTTGCCTGGCCACTCGGACTTTGCTCGATTCTGGCAACAGTCATAATCCTTGAGCGCCTTTTTGCCCTCCGCCGCAGCTCGATTATTCCCCGTCGGTACGAGATTGCCTTCAGCGAGGGATCCATCCCCAAGGAAGGGGATCCGGATTCCGTGGCCGGTCGCATTATTGACATCTTCCACGACCGGAAGCTCGATGCGGAGCAGTTAAAGGCCTATACCCGCCTTCAGGTGACCCGGATGGAGCGGGGGCTCTTCATTCTGGAAATTGTGGTCAGTGCAGCCCCCCTGTTGGGATTGCTGGGTACTGTGACGGGTCTGGTGACCGTTTTTAGCCAGATCAGCCCGGAAACCGGCATGCCCGATCCGGCTTCCTTTGTCGAGGGGGTTTCCATGGCCCTGACGACAACTATCCTCGGCCTTTCCATCGCCATTCCGGCCCTTGCCTTCAACAGCTATCTCAACCGCCGGGTGGATACCTATGAAGCGCAACTTGAGGTTGGCGTGGAGCGCTTGATTGGCTCCATGAAGGATTCCACCAAAGCCGAATGAGCGTCATCCCCAAGCGCCGCCGCCGCAAGGCGGAGATCAATATCGTCCCGCTGGTCGATGTCCTGGTGGTGCTGATCTTCTTTTTCCTGGTCTCGATGCAGTTCCGCAACCTGACCCTGCTCAACCTTACCTTGCCCAAGATTGAGTCAGCTGGTCGTGAGGAGCCGACCAACAGCCTGCAGATCGGCGTTGATACAGAGGGCCAGTACTACCTCAACGGCCATCCCATCTCGGAGGAGGACCTTGTCAGCGAGATTGGGACGGTCTCGGAGCTTAGCCCGGATACGCCTGTCATTATCATGGCGGATGAGAACAGTCTCCTGCACAAGGTGACCTTTGTCATGGATTCCTGCCGCAAAGCCGGCTTGGACAAGGTCCGGCTGCAGGCCCGCTAATGATACCGTAATCCACCCCTGAGGCAAAGGCTCGACAGCGGAAAGGGGGGATTCTAGCTTATCAGCGTGTTAATGGCCGTTGCAGACCCCGCCGCCCTGTGGGCATTGCTCTTGATTCCCTGCTTCTTCTGGGGAGGTTATCACTATTACAAGGACCGTCACCAGCCGGAGCCGATTGGCATGCTCGTTCTCGCAGTTGTCCTTGGTTTTATCTCCGCCTACATCGGGATCATCTTCTACATCCTGCTAGCCAATGCTGGGGTCGACCACGATCCCTTCGGGCTCGCGGAGACGTCCATTTCCGGGCTTTTCTGGTACACGGTCCTGGTCATTGGTCCGGTGGAGGAATTCGCCAAGTTCATCCCCTTTGCCCTGATCCTGACACGGATGAAACACTTCGACGAGGAAGTCGACGGCATCATCTATGCCGCCTTTGTCGGATTGGGTTTCGCCCTTAATGAGAACATTTACTACCTGAGCATGCTCGAAGGCGGGCAGGCAGTCGCGCGCTCCCTGATTTCCCCCATTATCCATGCCCTTTTTGCTTCCATCTGGGGCTACACCTATGGATTTGCCGGTCGATACAAGTTGCCGGCACCTGTTGTCATCCTGCTCGGCCTGCTGCTCTCTTCCTTTGTGCATGGTGTCTATGACTTTTATGTCTTTGCCGTTTCGGTCTATGGATCGCTGGCCGCCCCATTGATTGTCCTCATCATCTGGATCTGGCGCATGCGTTTCCTGAGAGATCATCACAAGAAGTTGTCGGAAAAGTGAGCACCCTGCCTGCAGAAGTCCTGGTTGGTTTTTCCTGCCGGGGAACGTTCCTGGAAGCCTCCCGCATTGGCAGCGGTCACATCAATGAGACCTACCTCGCCTCGTATGTGAATCAGGAGCGCGTACAACGGTATGTCCACCAACGGATCAATGATCAGGTCTTCAAGGATGTACCAATCTTGATGCAGAATATTGGGCTTGTAACGCGTCACCTTGGAAAGCGGATGGCGGATGAAGGGTGCGAGGATATCAACCGCCGGGCCCTGCAACTGGTCCCCACAAAGGACGGCAAGGACTATCTGACGGACGAATCCGGCAAGTGTTGGCGGACTTTCACTTATTTGGAGAATGCCCGTTCCATTGATGTGGTAGAGTCCCCTCAGCAGGCGGCAGAAGTGGCCCGTGCTTTTGGCCAGTTCCAGTCACTTTTAGCGGACATCCCTGAACGCCTTCAGGAAACGATTCCTGGATTCCATGATACCCGAGCGCGATTCAACAGCCTCATGGATGCCGTGGACAGGGACCCGTTGAACCGGGCAACCGGAGCCAGTGAGATGATCGCTTTTGCAAGGGATCGCGAACCGATTGTCGGCAGCGTTGTCGACCTCCTCGCTTCCGGGGAACTTCCCGAAAGGGTCATTCACAACGACACCAAGCCAAACAACGTGCTTTTTGATGCTTCATGTGACGAGGCTCTCTGTGTGGTCGACTTGGATACGGTCATGCCAGGCACGGTGCTTTATGATTTCGGCGACATGGTCCGGTCGACGGCTTGTGCTGTCGCGGAGGATACGGATGACTTGGCGCAGGTTGACCTGGATCTGCAGCTTTATGAGAATCTAGTCCGGGGCTATCTGGAGACGGCAGGTGACTTCCTGACCCGCCAGGAAAAGTCACTCCTGACGTTTTCCGGCCGCCTGATCGCCCTTGAGCTAGGCATGCGTTTCCTGAAGGACCACCTTTCCGGTGACAGCTACTTCAAGGCTGGGTATGAAGGGCAGAATCTCTTTCGCTGCAGAAGGCAATTCGCCATGGCTGCCGCCATAGAGCGAAAGGAGTCTGCCATGGAAAACGTGGTCAATCGGTACACTTGAAGATGGGAACCTAGCGCCGCAGCCCGCCATTCTCTTCTAGTTTGACTAGATTCCTGAGGCGCTGCGGATAATCCTCCGGC
This sequence comes from Puniceicoccaceae bacterium, assembly GCA_040830765.1. Classification (GTDB taxonomy): domain Bacteria; phylum Verrucomicrobiota; class Verrucomicrobiia; order Opitutales; family Oceanipulchritudinaceae; genus Oceanipulchritudo. The sequence continues at coordinate 8,305 of JBFOMH010000039.1, forward strand.
ATCCACCAGAGGATGGATACCTCCGTTGGCTCCAGCCCGCGCTGCTCCGGTTCTAGATCCGAGCGGATGGAGAGCAGCATGTCGGTACTGGCCCAGGGATGATTGAACCAGTAGCGGTGACCAGTAATGTCAAAGCCCCTTTCATCACGCCCCCGGGACATGTCGATGAATTCCAACCGGTCGGCGTTGAGGACGATGTCCAACTGCTCGCCCTCCAGATTGTGGCCTAGTTGACCGATGCGCAGGGATCCGCGCATGATGAATTGGGCCGATTTCAAGGCTTCATCGTTGGAGGAAGCCGTGACAACGACCCGGTCGACAAGGTCGTTGATTCCTGGAAGGGCAGCGATGAATTCATTGCGGGGAACATCGGCCGCGGCATAATAGACCGTGCCCAGCCGGTAGGTTTCCCGGAGTTCCTCAGCCGACATATCGGCATGCCGTTTCCGGAGCTGGTCCAGTGCGGCGGTGACCAGACGTCCGCCGGCACTCCAGGTGAGGATATGGATGCGCCTTGCAGATGTCTCACTAGCCAGGCTTTCGACCAGGGAGACGAGGGCGTTAGCCGAGCGGTAGGCGCGATTGGCATCATCACCGACCGCGTAGGCGAAAATATTCTGGCGCGTTGGCCAGGAAAAGGCGATCGAGGTCATGTCCCGCCCCATGAAGTGGTCGAGTTGGGCGGCAAAGGCGCAGGCGTTGTAGAAGTTTACCTTGGCCCCGTGGACAAAGATGAGGATGTCCTTGTCCCGGGCTGTTTGCACGGCACTGTCAATATTTGAAAAAAGCCATGATGCGGCTCCCTGGGTCTGCCTGATGGAGCCCTCTTCGTTAATGGTATAATTGCCGGCCTCAAACAACCCGGTGATGGAAAGGGGAACGGTTTCTTCCCGCTGTCCCTGCCGGGAAACCTCGTTCAGGTCGTCCCAGGTCATCTGGTGGCCGCCAAACCCGATCATCGCCATGCCGACCGAAATTTCAGCGGACTCCTCATTGATGTAGTCAATGCGTTGCAAGTTGCTGTTGCGGGCCCGAGTGGTTGCATAGTAGACCCGCCGCAGGTTCCAGCGATCATCGTCGGGAATGTGGTCCAGGGGGCCGAACTCCAGTTCCTGAAAGAGGATGGGGGTCGGCATGAGCGGTTCAACCTTTACGGTGCAGGAAGGAAAAAAGAGAAGGAGCAGAACGGCAGCAGAGAGGGGTATGGCTTTTGAAAACGTCATCGCTCTTCAGTGACAGACGATTAAATTGCTCAATTGGCCGGTTGCAACCGCCAATATTTTCCCTCCTCGGTCTCCACGGCTTCCAGAGAGGGACGCTCCTCAGCCCCAAGGCCCTTGTTAATCAGGTAATACAAGTCCTCAATGGTTTCCTTGTTGGCCTCGTAATAACCGTGTCCTTCAAATAGCGGGATGGCATCCGAGACATCAATGGTTTCCACCCCTTCAACCACGGGTACCCCCTTGCGGGAATCACCAAGCCGCGGATACTGATAGACCGTTGCGGAGGCGAATAGGGGGAAGTCCTTCGAAGAAACATAAAGGGTCTTGCGGGAGGGCATGGTGGCAAGCTTGCCAGCGATATCGCGGATGAAAATCTCCTGGTCGATGTCGGGCGCGACGAGGATAATCTCCCCGATGGACCAATCACCAGTGGACGAGGCAATCCGCTGCAGTTCATCAAGGGTTTCGAGGAGCGCCTTGTTTCCCATGCTGTGGGCGATGATGTGGATGGGCGATGAGGGATTGCTATTCTGCAGATTGACAATGAGTTGCTGCAGAACCGGTCGTGACCAATTCAGGTTTTCCAAATCGGCAGCATAGCCCGAGACGGAGTTGGTCGAGGGCCAACTGAAGGTGATCACCGGCCCGGGGAATCCCAATTCATACCGCAGTTGGGCGGAAATAACAGCGGCCCGCTTGAAGCTTTTCTTGTATCCGTGGATATAGATCAAAACCGGAGGATGCGGGTTGTCGGGCGTCGCGTATCCAGCCAGTTGTTCGAGGAAGGCATCCTGCTCAAGATCGACAATCTGTTGAAGGGGCTGGCTCTCGATTAAGACCTCCTGCTGGAGCAAGCGATTTGGCTGGGCCTCGGCAAACGAGCTGAAGGTTTTGTCCGGGTCGACGGCAAGCATCGAGACTCCGAAGCGGACTTCGCCCCTTTCCCCACCGAATCGTTTGTCGGGTCGGGTCAGACCAGTGTCCTTCCGGGTAGTGACGTGGAACACTTCCTGATATAAGTATCCCTTGCCGGGGCTGAGGGGACTGGAGCAGCCTGCCAGAAGAAGGCTCCCTGCGAGGAACAGAATGACTGGCCAAAAGCGCATTCTACTGGTTCTGCGTAACCTCGGTCAGGACGTTTCCACTGGCTCCGGACGGTGGTTTGGTCTCAAGGAAGGCGGCTATGGTCCGGGCTACATCGACGGTATGAACGCTGCAGTCTATCGTGGCCGGGGCAAGATCCAGTCCGGCAAAGATAATCGGGACATGGGTATCATAGCGCCAGGGTGAGCCATGGGTGGATGCCACCGTCAAGCCATCGAAGTCATTAATGAAGGCATGTGGCTCAAAGACGATGAAGATGTCGCCCGACCGGCGCAGGTGGTGGTTTCTCAGGATGGCCCGGGTGACGAGGGTGTCCGGAAGGTCGCCTTCGATGATGGCCTCACTAGTGGCGGCCATGGCTATTCCGTCAAACTTCATCAACTCCATGGCAACCGCCTCCTGGACATCGGCCAGGTCGAGCCCGTTTTCCTCGATTGCTTCATGGTTAAGGTAAAGGTAGGGGTGGAAGTACTCCGTTATCAATTCCTCCCCGATACCAAATTGCTCCTTCAGCCGCTCAATGCCCGCTTCCCTGTCCCAGGTTTCCGGTTCCATGTAGCGGGCCTCGATGCCCATGGTATTGAGGTAGCCCGGGACTTCCGGCCCGCCATGATCGGCGGAAAGGACAACGAGGGTGTTTTCAAGACCAACCTGCTCATCAACAAAGCTTAACAGGTCGGCAATATATCGGTCCAAATGGAGCAGGTTGTCCTCCATCTCGAGGCTCGAGGGACCAAATATGTGACCCACATAGTCGGTTGAGGAGAAGCTGACGGCGAGGTAATCGGTCACGGCATCCGCCCCAATTTGCTCCTTCTCAATCAGGGTTTTGGCAAAGTCGAGCGTCAGCTCATCCCCGGCCGGGCTGAGGGTCAGCAGGGTGGTGAAGTACTTGCCATCCATCGGTCCGAACGGGTGGGGGAAGGTCCGGCCGTAGCCGGGAAAGTCGGTCTCCCACTCGGCGTCGTCCATGTCACCATAGAGGTAGGTGGACTGGTCATGCAGGAGTTCCCATGAGGCGCTGTCGTATTTGGCAATCGGCTGTGTGGCATTCCACGCCGTGACCCATTCCGGGTAGCTGTCGTAATAAAAGGTCGAGGTGACGAAATCACCGCTTTGCTTGGAAAACCAGAAAGCCTTGCCGGAATGTCCGGCCATGGCCACGGCTCCACGGTCCTTGACGGACACCCCGAAGACCTTGGCCTGTCCGGCGGTGTGGATGGAAATCTCATCGGCGATAGTCGTTACTTCAATATTGGCGGGTGAGCGACCGGTAACTTTGGCCGCCCGCTGGGTGGGATCGATCTCCGTTTCCTGATCCACCCCGGCTCCGGCGGTCAACAGCTCGTAGCGGGCGTCCTCGATGTTGTAGACCAGCCGCCCAAGGCCGCGGTCGTACCAGACATTCCCCACCATGCCGTGGGCGGCAGGATCGGCACCGGTGGACAGCGTAACGTGGCCGACAATGGTCTCCGTATTGGCATGGGCATGGTGGGCGTCGCGGTAGACAATGCCTTCCCGGTAGAGCCAGGCAAAGCCATCATCCCCCATGCGATCCATGAAACGCGTTGGAAGGTCCGCTCGAAGCTGATCGACCGTAATCTGCAGGACCAGTTTTGGCTGGGCCGAAAGGGGCAGGGTGAACAAAACCCCAGCTAGGGAGAAGAGAAGTTTTTTCATCATGAGTAGCCTTGTTGGAATTATTTTGGGATGGGCATCAGGAGTTGGCAAGCAGGGATAAAAAAAGGGGTGCCGAAGCACCCCTTGGAAAATTGACGATTGCAATTCAACCGCTATCAGCGCGCGCCCGCTGGCTCTGTCAGCTGTTCCATGACTTGGTCCAGCGAGAAACTGGCGGCCTTTTGGCGCGGCGGATATTCCGCAAAGGTCTTGAGGAAGCTGCCCACATAGGCTTGGGCGGGGACAAGCAGATAAACCCGATCGATCAACCAATCGTAGTAGGTGTTGGAGGTAATCTGGGCCCGCTCATAGGGGTCCCGGCGCAGGTTGAAGATCAGTGGTACACGTAGTGGTACAAACGGTTCCGCCCATGCTTGGAGCGTGGCCTCAACGCGCTGTTCCATAAAGATGATCTTCCAGTCCAGGTAACGCAGTGCGGTCAGATCGCCATCATCGGAGAAGTAGAAGATTTCATTCCGCGGACTTGCCACATTGGCTGGATCCTTGAGGTGGTCCATCAAGTTGTAACCGTCCAAGTGAATTTTGTAGTCACGACCGAGGGCGGAAGAGGTGTAACCGTCCAAAAGGTCCTCCTTGATGTCATTCTTGCCGGCGGCAGCAACAAAGGTCGGCAACCAGTCCATATGGTGGACAATGCCATTGCTGATGGAGCCGGGCTGGACTACTCCCGGCCAGCGAACCGCACAAGGAACGCGCCATCCGCCTTCCCAGTTGGTGTTCTTTTCACCACGGAAGGGAGTAGCGGCGGCATCTGGCCATGTGTTGTAGTGAGGTCCGTTGTCGGTCGAGTAGTGGACAATTGTGTTGTCCGCGATACCGAGGCGATCGAGGGCATCGAGGAACTGGCCAATGTGCATGTCGTGCTCCAGCATGCCAGCGGTATATTCATCGGCATTCGGATAGATCGCCTTCATTTGGGCCATGCGCTCTTCGCTGACGTGGGTCCGGAAGTGCATCCGGGTGCCGCTCCACCAGACAAACCATGGCTTGCCGGCGGCCTCGGCCCGTTCGATGAAATCGATGGCTGCAGCCAGTGTCTCATCATCGACGGTTTCCATGCGCTTTTTTGTCAGTGGGCCGGTGTCCTCGATTTGGCCATCTGCGGTTGATTTGATAACTCCGCGAGGACCAAACGCTTCCAGGAAGGTGCGCCCATCAGGCAGGATGTAATCACGGGGATAGTCTTCGTTTTCCGGCTCTTCCTCAGCATTGAGGTGGTAGAGGTTCCCAAAAAATTCATCGAATCCGTGATTGGTGGGAAGGTGCTCATCCCGGTCACCGAGGTGGTTCTTGCCAAACTGGCCGGTCATGTAGCCCTGATCCTTCAAAAGGACGGCGATGGTCGGGTCTTCTTCCTGCATGCCTTCCTTGGCGCCCGGAAGGCCAACCTTGGAGAGACCGGTGCGGAAAACGCTTTGGCCCATGATGAAAGAGGAGCGACCGGCGGTGCAGGACTGTTCGCCATAATAGTCGGTGAAAAGGATGCCTTCGCGGGCAATCCGGTCGATATTGGGGGTTTGATAACCCATCATGCCCATGGTATAGGCACTGATATTGGAGCGGCCGACGTCATCGCCCCAGATCACGAGGATATTGGGCTTGTCGTCCGCCATTGCCGGCAGGGCAAGGAGTAGACTGCCGCAGAGAGCGGCCAGTTTCTTGGTATTCATCATAACTAACGGTATTTGATTTACGGTTTGTGATTTGTCTTGGGGTGCTGCGAAAGTACCTTCCTTCGAAAGGGTGTCAAGGGGGTAGGCAATATACCGTTGGCGCCCTCCGGGCGAAGGGAATTGACTTCAGGACACCTTCCCATACCTAAAATGCTTATGCATTTCCGAAAGGCCACTACCCTCGGTTTACTCCCCGTTTGCCTGCTGCTGACCTGCCTCCCGGCCGCCGGCCAGGTGTTTTCCGAGCTGTTCTCACGTTCCGAAACTGAAGAGGAGGAGAAGTGGGATTGGATCACACTGGATACCGGTGAGACCCTTAAAGGTGAGCTCCGGGTAATGTATGACGAGGAAGTGGAATTCGACAGCGACCACTTCGGAATTATCACCATTGACTGGGACGACATTGCGGAAATCCGCACTTCGCGGCCCCAGCAGGTCCGGACCAACCAACGCACCAGCCATGTCGGCAAGCTGGTGATGGAGGGGGATACGGTGCGGCTTTCCCTAGGTGAGCAATCAATGGAGTTGAGGCGTGGTGAGATTGTCAGCATTGCCGCCGGGCAGCCCAAGGAGTCCAATTACTGGACGGTCAAGGGCTCGGCCGGGGCGAATGTCCGCAGCGGTAATGTTGAACAGACGGATTTCAACGTCCGGGCAACGGTGCAGCGGCGGACGGCTGTTACCCGTTTCTACTGGGATTATTCGGGGAACTACAGCCAGTCCGAAGACATTGAGATCGCCAACAACCACCGGACAAACTCCTACTTTGATTACTTCTTTTCCAAGCGGTTTTTCGTGCGGGGACTCAGCGTCGAGTACTACCGGGACCCCTTTCTCAATATCGCCCACCGGCAGACCTACAGTTCTTCCCTCGGGTACACCCTCATCGACAGGAAGAAATTGACCGTCGATGTCACGGGTGGTCCCTCATGGCAAAATGTCGAGTACAAGAATGTCGAGCCGGGCACACCGGGATCAGAGGAGTCCTTCGGGGCCATCTTTTCCACGACGGTAGATTGGGAAATAACCGGCTGGATGGACTTCATCGGCAACTACCGTGCCCAATGGGCATCCGCTGATGCCGGAGGCCTAAGTACTTTGGCCGATTCGACGATTGAGATAGAAATGACCAAGAACATCGACTTGAACTTTTCCTTCATCTGGGAACGGATTTCCGATCCAGTAGCCGACGACGAGGGCAATGTTCCTCAACAGGATGACTTCAGGCTGATTTTCGGGCTGGGATTTGATATCTAATCAGATCACCACAATCAGCGTCAGCAGTGCGTAGACCAGTGGATAAATCCAGCGCATGTGTCGGTCGATACCCAGCGACAACGCATGTTTCTCGATTTTGGCCAGCCGGGCGGTGAGAATGGATTCCCCAAGCGCGATAAAGACCAGGAGCGATGTTCCAATGGCATAGATGTCGATATTGGTCAGGTAGGAGATCCGCGGCAGGAGCTCTGAGAGACTGAGCTGGAAGGCTATCAGGGTAATGACGGAAGAGGTGGAGATGGCGACCTGTCCCCCGAAATTTGCCGGATCAATCCAGAACACGGTCCAGGCCATGAAGGCAATGAGGCCCAGCGGGAAAAAGACCTTCCAGATGTAGAAGGCGGGCTTGCGTTTCAGTTCAATGTCGAATTGCAGCCCCGCCAGCTTGAAAGCCTGCTCATTCGGCCGTGCCACCGGACGGGAAATAGTGGAGGCCTCAAAGTTCCTGAAGCTCCAACCGCGAAGGGAAAAATCGCCCAGGTGTCCGGATCGCTCCCGGTCAAGGATCAGGTTCAATTCCTCGTCGCTGTAAATGGAAGACACATAGACCAGATCGATAACCTGGCTATCGAACGGGAACTGGCGCAAATCGAGTGGGGCGGTGAAGGTATGGATGCCGCGCTGGCGGAAGGTGACATTGCCGGCCGAATCAATGTTGAGGAGGGCATCCTTTAATTGGGAATCCCGCTGATAGATGCTGACCAGATGGGGATGCCAGATGTCCTCAATAGTCAGGTCCATCTTGACCCGGGGATCGTCATACTGGTCGTCGGCCAAGCGGGGGTCCTGCCATCGCTGGGTGAAGAAAAAGTCCATCGTGATGGTGCCTTCGACATCATCGATGTCGATGATGTCCACCAGGAAGCTGTTGATGGTAACCGTGGTGGGCTCGTCGCTGTTGCCCGGACGGATGTGCCGTTCGAGATCCATGGTGGCTTTTACCGCCTCATCTTCCGCCAATACGCAGGTCACGATGAGGAGTCCCAGGATGCAGGAGAGTGCGGTTCGCATGCCATCAAGCTAAGGTAGGCACAGACCGGGGCAAGAATTTTACGGACGGCAGTCCGCTAAAAGGGAAAGCCCACGGCGATGTGCAAAGTCCCCTCAGGATCCCCGGGGCGTGGGTCGAGGTTGTGGCCATACTCGAGGCGAATAGGTCCGACCGGCGTCCGCAAACGCAGACCAATACCGATCGAATGAAGGTATTCGCTATCGGGAATGTTTTCCCGTTCCACGCTCTGGGCGAGTCCATCCCAGAAAGCGACCACCGAAATATTGGTGAAGAGGCGCTGCTCCAGCTCGACATTGGCAAGGAGATAGGCTTCGGCGCCGATCAGTTGTCCCTCCGGTGAGCGCGGTGAAGCTTCACCCTGCTGATAGCCGCGGACGGTGTTTTCTCCCCCGAGAAAGAAACGCTCGTTGAAGGGCAGGTTGTCGGCAACCGGAGACCGCGTGTAGATTCCGCCATAGCGGAGGGAGAGGTGAAGATACAGGGCCTTCCAGAGGGGGCGGTGATAGCTTCCGGTCAGCTCCAGCTTCTGGAAGTTGGCGTTGCCTCCAAGCGCCTCGAAGGCCGATTTCGATTCCAGGGAAAGGTCATAGCCCTGGGTCGGGTAAAGGATGCTGTCACGCCGGTCGATGATACTCCTCAAAGTAAGACTGGAGACAGTGGCCTGATCGGCCGAGCGGATGGATTTCTCCACCTGCCGGTCAGCGTCCTGGATTTCCACCGAATATTCCACCGAAAGCTCGATGTCCCGTCGTTCCAAACGCCGGGTGGCACCGACAAGGAAGGTGGTGGTGGTCCGGTCGTAACTGATTTCCTCCCTGAATTCGTGGCCGGTCCTGGCGTAGGCAGTGATTCGCTTGTCGAAGAAGTGGGGAATCACGTAGGTCAGATCGGCATTCGCCGACTTGGTGCTGACCTGGACATCGAGGTCATAGCGATGAGCCCGGTTCCACAGGTTCAAGTGCTCCCAGCGCAGGCCGACCCGCGCCCGTTCATAGCTGCCCCATCCGGCACGCAGATGCAGGGTCATCCGGTCGAGGGGGGTCATGGTGTAGCGGACGGCCCGTTCGCCAGGAGCCACTTGCCGCTGCTCGAGGTCGACATCCTTGAGCACCCCAAGGGAAAGCAGGTTTCTCCGGCCCTCCTCGACGGCCAGGAGATCGAAGGGCTGCTGCACCGAGATTTCTGCTGTCCGGCGGAGGATGGATTGCTTGAGCAGGTCTTCCGGCTCAAATTCAATAGCAACCAACTGCGCCGGCTGTCCCCGGTCGATTCTGCAGGAGAGATTGACGAGGACGGCATCCGGCTGATCCGGAGACGCCGTCAGCTCCCTTTCAATGAAGAGGCGGGCATCCGGGTATCCGTCGGCATAGTACTCATTGAGCAGTTTCTGGCGAAACCGGCGTAGCCATTCATGGTTGAAAATCTGACCGGATTGGCCGGATTCAAACTGGGCATCAATGGGTTCTGTGCCCTCGGTAACCTGAATTGATTGATTGCCGACAAAGTAGATGGGCCCTTGCTCGATTTCAAGGATGACCTCCACTTCGCCAGTGGCCGGGTCCCGGGAAATTTCCCTCCCGGTTTCGCTGGCGTCCATGTAGCCCTTGGCCTTGAGGGCTGTGAGCAATCGGGCAACCCGGCGATTAAGGTTGCCCTCTGTGAAGGCAAGGTCGGCTTTCCGGGTAAAGAGGGATCCACTGGGAAGGAAATAGTCCTCGATCGTGTCCGGATCCAGAGCCTCGACGCCCGTCACATCTACCGAGCGATAAATGTTCAGGATTCCGGGGGTGCAGGCGAATGTGACTGAGTCGATGCCGCCCCGGTAGGACTCGATCCGGGCAACACTCTTGAAGGGCAAGGTCCAGCTGTGTTCGACATTTCGCCCGTCGGCAAATGCTATGGCGGCCTTGACGACCGGATTTGGATGACCGTCGCGCTTCAGTTGTTGCAGGATGCTGTAGACGGAGTCCTCCAGTTCCCGGGCGTCCATTATGTAAATCTCTTCCTCAAAGGCCCCGCTGAGGAAGCTCAAGCGCCGTTCCATGTCGAGGTTGCCGAAGAGGCCCAATCCGGTGACCTTAATCCGGGTCTGGGCATTTGCCAGGCTGGAGGCCAGCAAAAGGCTGGCGACTAGCGGGATCAACCATCGCCGGGTCTTCACCGTGAAAAGGCCTCCCATTCCAGGTTCAGGTTCTGGGCGTCGTATTTGTCGTATTGACCATGGATGCGCCACCGGTCGGTGATGTCGTAGTAGAGGTCCAGCGTATCCTTGCTGGACTCCGAGACATCGCGGCCAATCTCCACTGAAAAGCGATCCCAGATACTATTGGTAGCTCCCGGATCAAAGAATCCCCGTCCGAGAAAGAGTCCCACCGAACTGAGGCTGGAACGGTCTGGGCTGCCGGTGGCGAGCAAACGGAGGATCTGGGTGTTGCTCAGGTCCGGGGTGGCGGCAAAAGCCAGGTGCGGATCTTCCAGGGTTTCGTCGATCTGCATCGAGACCACATAGGATGCCACCTGGCCGATGGCGTTGATGTCGAGTTGGAAGGTATCCTGACGCTCGCGAGTAATGAATACATCACTACGGGAAATTGTCATCCGTAGCCCTGGAAAGTCGATCGTGCCCTCGCTGGTTCGCAGGTCGCCGACCCAGACGGGGCTTCCGGCGGTCCCGGTGAGGTCCATTTGGATGGAGACCAATGCTTTCAGGTATGGGCTGCGCAGGCGCAGGAAGTCGTTACCGGAGATATCGACCTCCAGCTGCCAGTCCTTGAACGGTTCCCGGTCGACGCTGAAGAAGGGCGGCTGGGGCAATGCTTCACCGGCGGTCCGGGCCGCCATGGGATCGAAATCCATCAGCATGACGCTATCCCGCAAGAGCAGACTTCCGCGGAGGACAGGGAGACTTTCCGGATCCGTTCCATCCAACTGCAGGTCAAGGTCACCGTGTATGAGAAGGTCCGGTGTGCGCAGAAGCGGAGCCCGTTCACCGGTCAGGTTTACCGAAAAGACAGGGGAGGTCGGCTCGTCCAGGTTAATGAACCCTGATAGCCGGAGATCACAGTTCCCCATCCGGGCTCCTGCCTGTTTGATCGTCAAGGCCGTCCCCTCAAGGTCCAGATCCAGATGAATCTGGTCAATGGAGGGAGAATAAAGCGTGGGCCGAAAACTGAAATCGGCGAAGTGAATGCGACCGTCCCATCCGGCGGCAGTTCGTGTTACCTGACCCTCTACGGTTCCTGTGGGACGAAGGAACGAGGGGAGCAGTTCCTCAAAGGCATGGGCCTGAAGGTCCTGCAGGGAAAGGCTCAAATCCCCTTGTTCGAGGAGTGTCTCCCAATCCGTGCTTCTCCGCGAGGCCAGGTCGAGCAGGGGAACTGTCGGGAAGTTGCCGGACGCGGACAAGCTTGCTCCGGCAAGGGTAGCCTGGAACGATTCCAAATGGACTGATTGTGCGGTGACGTCTGCTTTTAGCATGAGGTTACGCAGGTTGACTTCACCTTGTGGATCCTCCTGGCTGCCGAGGAGATTGTAGTGGTCGAGCCGGATCTCGACCCCGGCCTGGGGATTCTCCGCACTTCCTTCAGCCGTGATTTTTGCGGCAAACACCGGGACGGAGCCAATGAAGGGTACCTCAGGAAGCTGGGCAGATAGTTCCTTGCCGATTTCAGCGGTCAAGGTCCCGGTTATGGCAGAGCCATTTATCGGTTCCAAGGAGGGCTTGTTGTCTGAAAACCTCACCTGGACCGGGAGGGTGAAAGCTCCCTCGATGAAGGGCAGGTCATCGACACTGCCCCTGACATTGCCTATCCTTAATCCTTCCGCTCCGGACAGGCCTTCCAACTCCACGCTTAACTGTTCCAAGGCCTCCTCCGTGGACTGTGCCTTTAACGAGAAGGACGACTCAAGGAATGGGTCCAAGGCACTAATCTCGACGAATGCTTCTTCGATGTGGACCGGGACGCTTGGGCGGGTAATCCAGTTATCGAGTGAACCGAGGTCGATGCCCCCCAGATTCATGGAGAGGCGCTGGCGGGCTGGTTCGAAGATTCCCTCAGCATGGCTTCCATTGCCGGAAAGTCTTACTTTTGAGACTGAGTCCACTGAGATGCCCTCTGCCATGGACAAGCCGATGCTGAACGGATCTTCAAGTTCCAGGTCATGGATGGAGTCGGCAAGGTGGCCTTCGGAAACAGTCAGGGTCCAGGTCTCAGGAACCGAACCTCTATCCGCATTTACCTGGAACCGGGCCTTTGCCCCTCCGTCCGACTCGACCTGTGCTTCCAAGGCGACAGCCCGGTCGTGAATCCCCGACCAGGTCCCCGAGATACGCGTTGGATGGATACCCTCAATGGCAATACAGGCAGGCTCGATGGATCCTGAATGGTTGAGTTGGTCAAGAGAGCCCTCGGCCCGGATTGTCCCCCGAACAGGATCCTCAAACTGGATGTCCGGTACGAAAGGTGTGAGCCACTCGGGACTAAGTATGAAGGCTGCTTCCGACAGTATCTGGTTGCTCGAGAAACCATAGCTTCCTGAAGCAACGGCTGAAGTTCCCCGGCCCAAATCGATCTCAAGGTCCTTGAAAATCAAGTCAGGGTAGAGGAAGCTCCCCTCCAGTTTGATGAAGGGGACGGGGATGTCCCTGATAACAAGACTTTCACCAGTGATGGAAAATTCCAACTTGGGCGCAGTCCTGTCGGTGGCATTGACAACCGCACTTGCCTGGAGCTGGCCTTCCGCCGGTACGGCAATATTTTCAGACAGATTAGCCACTAAATCGAATCGACCTTCATCAAGGAATTGCAAGGTCACCAGGGAGAAGCCCATGGGCTGCGAAAGATGGGCCTGCAGCCAATGGGTCTCAATGTCGCACTGCTTGACCATCAGTTGTGACTGGTCACCGGAGAGGGAAATGTCCGCACGTACGTCTTCCAAGGGAAAGCCGGTCCATCCGGCTTCGCCCGAGAGGTTTACCATTGCGCTGTAGGTCCGCTCCACCCATTCAAAATCAATGTCCGCCAGCAACGCTTTCTCCTCCCAAGGGGTGTAATCCGTCAGCTCACGTGGCACCGGCCATCGGGTGGCGGAAGCCCGGATGGCCCGGGGATTCCACCGACCTTTGGGAAAGTCCAGTTCTACTTTCATGGGTATTCCACTTGAGAGAATAAATCCTTTTACTGGGTTCTCTTCAATGGACGGCTGAATGGTCAGTTCCACCGAGATGTCGTCCCGATTAATTGGAACGCCCTGCAGCTCATAGGCACTAGGCAAGAAAGCCAGTTGCAGTCCCAGTTCCGGTAGCATGGAAATTCCAGCGAGCCGGCCCGACAGCTTTGACTCTTCAAGAACGACATTCCGCAGCACCAGTACAGGCGTGCCATCTGCATTCCGTATCTGTATCGATTGTGCAGTGGTCTGTGGCGTCCATGGCATCCATTCCAGGAGGGTATCCTTGATAGGGTCCAGAAGCTCAAAGCCAGTTCCCTGTCGCTTGGGCTTGGACTCTCCCGTGCTGGGTCGAATCTCGACTATGGTGTCGCCGACAATTGCTTGTGTTCGGGGGCTGTCAAAATACCGCTGTTTTAGCCATGGAAACGGTTGCGGAATGGTTAATTCATCGATCGAAACAGTGAAACGCGGCTGGACGTAACGGACATCGGATAAAACAAGGGTTGACCAACCCCTTGCCTCCGACTGCTCCCAATTCACATTGTAGCGGGAGGCTATGGGCTTCAAGAGTGGTGCCAGCCACAGAGGCGACAGCAACAGAATCCCCACAAAAACCAGCGAGGGGATGACAAATAGCTTGAAGACTGTGCGTTTGCGGAGTTTCAGGATCGCAATCTTGTTCCAAACAGCTCCATTTCGGCAATAGTGAAGATTGAGGATTGGCAGGATGATACTCGCACTTCCTGATGTTTACTGGACAATTGCACCTTATTAGTTAGTTATTGGAGGTATTCCTGCCTAACCAAATGACCAGACATATTTCCTTCCCACACAAACTTCTCGCAGCCATCTCTTTCCTGTTTTGCCTCACGGGGTGGGCTAACGCGACCGAAACGGATGTCCATCCGGCAAACCTTTCCCTGCGGTCCGAGCATGGCTGGGTGTCAGCCGGGCTCTTTTTTGCCGATTTCAGTACCTCCGCCAGGCTTGATGGGACGGGGGGATTGATCGGGACCAGTGTTGATCTGGAAGATGATCTTGGAATGGACAGCAATAGCGAGCTCTGGACCGTCAGTGCCGGGCTTAATTTTTCCCAGCGGTGGAGATTCGAGGCCGAATACCTCGATCACAAACGGGCCAGCCTCACCGAACTGCGCAGCGATATTGATTGGGGAGACCAGGTTATAGGGACGGGTATCAACGCCATCGCCCGGTTTGAAGTTGCCATAACCCGGCTGGCTATTGGCTATGATTTCGTCCAGAAGGACGATCGCCTGCTTGGTGCCTCAATCGGGCTCCATTGGGTTAAGTCATTGGCGGCCATTCAAGGAGAGGTTGCTTTGGCGGGAACCGTTCCGAGCGATGATCCCGGCTTTAGCCTGTATCGCTTCGACTTTGATACCGAGGCTATTTCCGATGAGAAATTGCCGTTGCCCAATGTCGGGCTCTATGGGGCTTATGCGCTCGGAAAAAACTGGCGCCTCAATGGCCGGATCGACGTTTTCATGCTCGATCTGGGCGAATGGGGCGGGCAGTTCCTCTCAGCCTATGCCGATTTGTCCTACTTCGCCGATAATGGATTTTACTGTGGTGCTGGCCTGCAATACCTCGTCATCAACGTCGATTACACGAGCAACAGACTGGATGGCCGCATCCACTACCGGCATTTCGGCCCGCGGATTGATGCCGGGGTCCGGTTTTAGGTCGCCACAAGCTTCTGTTTTTAGGGAGCATGGCGGCTCGCAATATTTGAAAGCACTCTCTTCGGGTTGACCTTTTCGGGAATTCTGCGCATTTTTAGTGCTTCTGTAAGCGCGCTTCCGCGCAGGGTTTCACCTCACCAATAAAGAAAGACCATTGATATGTTGACTTCTCTAAACCGTTTCCCGGGCTGCAAACTCTTTGCAGCTGGATTGATGTTCCTGTCGGGGGCTGCCTTCCTGACAGCTGCCTCCGACAAACCCAATATCCTTGTCATCTGGGGGGATGATGTGGGGCTGAGCAACATCAGCGCCTACAACCTTGGCATGATGGGTTACCAGACGCCCAACATCGATCGCATTGCCGATGAAGGGGCATTATTTACCCACTACTATGCCCAGCAAAGCTGCACCGCCGGCAGGGCCTCTTTTGTCCTCGGACAACATCCTTTCCGGACGGGTCTCCTGACCATTGGCATGCCGGGTTCCGACCACGGCATTCCCGACTGGGCTCCGACCCTGGCCGACTTGCTGAAGGACCACGGCTACGCCACAGCCCAATACGGCAAGAATCACCTTGGCGACCGCGACCACCACCTACCGACCAACCACGGCTTTGATGAATTCTACGGGAACCTCTACCACCTCAATGCCGAGGAAGAGCCGGAGACCTATTATTATCCCAAGGACCCGGAATTCGCTGAGAAGTATGGCCCCCGGGGCGTTATTCGCAGTACCGCGGACGGTAACATCGAAGACACCGGCCCCATGACCCGCAAGCGAATGGAAACGGCCGATGAGGAATTCCTTGCTGCCGGGATCGATTTCGTGGAGCGTTCCGTCAAGGCGGACAAGCCCTTCTTCATGTGGTTCAACACCACCCGGATGCACGTCTGGACGCGCCTGAAGGAAGAATCAAAGGGTGTCACCGGCATTGGTCTTTATCCGGACGGTATGGTTGAGCACGACGGACATGTTGGCCAGTTGCTGGAATTGCTTGATGAGCTGGGCATTGCCGACAATACGATCGTTGTCTACAGTACCGATAACGGTGCTGAAAAAGTGACTTGGCCGGATGGCGGTATCACTCCCTTCCATGGGGAAAAGGGAACAACCTGGGAAGGCGGTTTTCGTGTCCCCTGTGTTGTTCGCTGGCCCGGTGTGATTGAACCCGGAATGAAGACCGATGCCATTATGTCTCATGAAGACTGGATTCCCACCCTGATGGCAGCCGTTGGAGAACCGGACATCGCTGAGAAACTGAAAAGTGGTCATACCGCTAACGGCAAGGAGTGGCGCGTCCATCTCGATGGCTACAACTTCATGCCCTACTTCAACGGTGATTCGGATGATTCTCCACGGGACTCGATTCTATATTTTGACCAGTTGGGTGCCTTGAACGCGGTCCGCTGGAATGACTGGAAGGTCCACTTCGCCATGATTGAGGGCAACATCGCCACGGGGGTCCGCAATGCCCCGGGATGGCCGCTTGTCATCAATTTGAAGGCGGACCCTTTCGAGGAAATGTGGGAAGAGTCCTCCATGTATATCCGCTGGTATGCGGACAATATGTGGCTGTTTGTCCCCATCCAGGATCAGATCCAGCAGTTCCTGGCCACCCTTCCGGATTATCCCTTCCAGGAAGGAGCGGCCCTGAGTGCCGATGGAATCAATTACCGTTCCCTGAAGGCAATGCAGATTCTCAAGCAACTGGAGAAATCCGGTATCCCGCTGGGCCAGTAAGATACTTGAGGGTAGCTTGATCAGTTTCAACAACGGCCGCAGGGGAAGTTATCCCCTGCGGCCTTTTTGGAGAAAAACATTATGGGAGCAATCGAATCAATCAAGGACCTGAAGGAGCGCATGGAACGTTCCATTATCGGACAGGAACAGGTCGTCGAGCGCCTGTTGCTGACGCTTCTCTGCAATGGCAACGTATTGGTGGAGGGACTACCGGGCCTGGCCAAGACCCGGGCAGTCAAGAGCCTGGCCAAGAACATGGAGGCGGAATTCAGCCGTATCCAGTTCACGCCGGACCTGTTGCCCTCGGACATTACCGGATCCGAGATGTATCTTGGGGAGGACGCTGATGAACGCTTCGTTTTCCAGCCGGGTCCCATCTTTGCCAACATCGTTCTGGCCGACGAGGTCAACCGGGCCCCGGCCAAGGTGCAGGCTGCCTTGCTGGAAGCCATGGAGGAGCGGCAGATAACCGTGGCCCGCAAGACCCACAGGCTGCCGCCGCTGTTCATGGTCATGGCGACTCAGAATCCGATTGAACAGGAGGGGACCTATCCCTTGCCGGAGGCCCAGATGGACCGCTTCCTAATGCATGTCTACATCTCCTATCCGGACGATGCCTCCGAGCGGGAGGTGGTGCGACTGGTCCGGGGAGAAGGCAAGGGGACAAAGGACGAAGGACAAAAGGCGAAGGACGAAGGACAAAAGACGAAGGACGAAGGAATTGGTCCGATTTCCCAGAGTGCAATCTTTGCTGCCAGGGATGAGATAGCGGAGGTCGGTATTTCCGAGCCGATGGAGAACTACATTGTCTCCCTGGTGGCGGCCACGCGCCGTCCGGCTGAGTTGGATGCGGATCTGGCGAGGTATATCCAGGTCGGGGTGAGCCCGCGCGGTTCAATTGCCCTCGACAAATGTTCCCGTGCCCATGCCTGGATGCAGGGCAGGGATGCGGTAACACCGGATGATGTCCGGGCGATCATCCACGATTGCCTGCGCCACCGGATCGTTCTCAGCTACGAGGCCCAGGCCGACGGGGTAACGACCAACGACGTAATTTCCAGGGTGGTGAAGCTTGTAGCGGTGGCCTGAAAGGGAAGTTGTGGACTGGGCCAAGCTAAACCGGAGAAAGGCCGACCCGGAAAAGCCCCGGGGCGCCTATGCCAACCTGGATGAATTGATTCGCATCCAGTTTGAGGCGAAGGACTTCTCCTTCCTTCCGCAGCAGCCGGTTACCAGTGTCCTCGCTGGCCGATACGCCTCCCGACTGCGTGGACGCGGGTTGAATTTCGAGGAGCTGCGGCGCTATCAACCGGGTGACGACATCCGGACAATGGACTGGAAGGTCACAGCCCGGACCCGCAATCCCCATGTCCGCGTTTTTACCGAGGAAAAAGACCGGCAGGTGCTTATGGTCGTCGACCAGCGCATCAACATGTTTTTCGGTACCCGCCAGCGGATGAAGTCGGTCACTGCCGCCCACATGGCTGCCCTGGGGGCCTGGCGCGCGGTCGATGTCGGTGACCGGGTGGGGGCGGTTGTCTTTAACGACACGGACATTGTCGAGCACCGTCCGCAGCGGAGCGAGAAGGCAGTCATGGGCATTCTCCATTCCGTCCTCCAGATGAATCATGCGCTGGAGGCCAAGTCGACAGTGGCTCCTAATCCAGCCATGCTCAACGCCGCCCTTGAGAAAGCCGCCCGCCTGGCCAAGCATGATGTGCTGGTGGTCATCGTCAGTGACTTCTTTGGGATTGATGCGGAAACCGAGCGACTGATCGCCCGCATAACCCGCCATAACGACCTGCTGGGATTCCTGGTTCATGATCCGGTGCGCCTGGATCCCCCCGGTGTAGGGATCACCGTATCGGATGGTTCGCTACAAATGGAAGTGGACTTTTCCAACCGCACGGTCAGGGAAAAAGTCGCCCGCGATTATGGCGATGAACAGGAACAGATTCGTGGTTTTCTGCGCAAATTATCTGCTCCTTTGCTTTTGATTAACAACGAGGAGGATGTCGTCGCCCAGGTGCGGAAACACTTCGGCATCGTCCGGGGCGAGCCGGTCAAATGAACGGACCTTCACTCAGTGAACTCAGGGACATCGTTGAGCCAGCAGCGCCCGGCCTCTGGCCGCTGGCGCCGGGGATGTGGTTGCTGCTGGCGGTTGTCCTCTCCTTGATCCTTTTCCTCGCCTGGTCCATGGTGGAACAGAGGCGTCGCAATGCCTACCGGCGGGCAGGGGTGTTGCTTCTGGAAGAAGTTGGAACAACCTATGAACTGTCCGTCCTCCTGAAGCGGGGGGCCCTGGCAGTCTTTTCCCGCGGGGAGGGAGCTTCCCTGCATGGGGCGGAATGGGTTGAGTTTTTTGGCCGGGCCCGTCCCCGGGGGGGCTTGGGGGCATTGGTTGCAGGTGGTGGAACAGCTTGA
>JBFOMH010000040.1:0-9070 GCA_040830765.1 Puniceicoccaceae bacterium
GCCGGAAGCAGTAACGCTCAAACAATTCATCACTATCGCTTGCTAAAAAAGAGGCGGGGTTCCAATCGGGCCCCGCCTCTTTCATTTATAAACTGTAAAGGTCCTCCGACCTCCGTCCTTTGTCCTTTGTCCCTAAATATGAATCGCCTCGTTGTGGGCACTGGCCGCTGCCTCGGCGAGCGCTTCACTCATGGTCGGGTGGGCGTGGATGGTGGCGTGGATTTCGTCGGAGGTAATTTCCGCCTTCATGGCCAGGACGTATTCCGTAATAAGCTCAGTAGCATCATTGCCAATGATGTGGGCGCCGAGGATCTCCCCGTGCTGCTCATCGAGGATGAGCTTGACGAAGCCCTCCGGCTTGTTGACGGCAACGGCCTTGCCGGAAGCGGTGAAGGGGAACTTGCCGACCTTGAACTTGAGCCCCTTCTCCTTGGCCTGTTCCTCGGTCATGCCGACACTGGCAATCTGCGGGTGGCAATAGGTGCAGCCAGGAAAGAGAGTAACCTTCTTGGGCTCGCTGTGCCCGAACATGCCATTGACGGCCTGCACGGCCTCAAAGGTGGCAACGTGGGCCAGCCAGGGCGGGCCAATGATGTCTCCTGCAGCGTAAATCCCCTTAATCGACGTCTCGTAGCGGTCGTTGACCTTGATGTAGCCCCGATCGTCCAGATCCGGCTTCACCTTGGGGGCGAGCAGACCTTCGGTATTGGGGACAACGCCGACTGAAAGCAGAATGGACTCAACTTCCAGCGGCTCGCGTTTGTCACCCTTGACCAGCTCCATCTTGACCGACTTGCGCCCGACCTCGATGTTTTCCACCTTGGTCCCCGCCTTGACCTTGATGCCCTGCTTCTTGAAGGAGCGGGTCAGGGCCTGGGAGATTTCCGGGTCCTCCACCGGGACAATGCGGTCCAGCATCTCGACGAGATGCGTCTCCGTGCCCAGGGTGTTAAGGAAATAGGCAAATTCGACCCCGATGGCGCCGGCCCCGATGATGGCTATCGACTTCGGCTGCTTCTTCATCACCAAAGCCTCACGGCTGGTCATCACCAGTTCGCCATCCACCTCCAAATCGGGCAGGCGGCGCGCCTTGCACCCCGTGGCAATAAGGATATTCTTCGCTGAGAGAAACTTGCCCTTGTCGGGTCCGTCAGTCACCTCGACGATTCCGGGAACGGAAATGTGGCCCGTGCCAAGCAGGTACTCCACCTTGTTCTTCTTGAAAAGGAATTCAATCCCGCCAGCCATCTTGTCACTGACGGACCGGGATCGGGCCATTACCTTGGCGAAATCCACCGCGTAATCCTTGACCTCGACCCCGAAGTCCGCCGCATGGGCGATACTTTCGACGGTCTCGGCCGCTTTCAGGAGGGCCTTGGAGGGAATACAGCCCCAATTAAGGCAGGTTCCACCAGCCCGCTCCATCTCGATACAGGCGACTTTCTTGCCCAGTTGGCCGGCCCGGATTGCCGCGGCGTACCCAGCGGGTCCCCCGCCAACAACGACCAGATCATAAATTTCATTAGCCATATTGTGCACTAGTAGAGGCCACTTTTGGCCCTTGGCAAATGATTTTACTGCTTCTTGACAGGATTGGCACCCTCGGTTCTTGCATTCCTTGTCCTCCCGGATAGGCTGGATTCATGATCAGAAAAGTCTTCCTGATGCTCGTCCCGTTCATGGGAATCCTGCCCTTTGCCCAAGCCCTCGAGGTGGGTGATACCGCTGAGGACGTCGGATCGTTCCTTAAGGTCGACGACAGTCTGCGCCTCCAATTGGTCATCGAGGAACAGAAAATTGTCGCTCATTTTGTCGACGCGGAAAACCTCGTCGTTGAATCGCCGGCTGAAGGCATCGTTTTTGAAGTCAACCACTCCGGCAGGCGGACAGACCGCTGGCGGACCGTCCTCACGGCCGGTGAAGGGGCTTCCATGACCAGCAGTCGCGTCCTTCCCCCACCCTATCATTTGAAAGTCCGGGTCATTATTCGCTTTACAGACGGCTCAACAAAGACATTCGCAAGATCCTTCATAAACTTATCGAAGAATCTCGAATAATCTTTGCCCAGCATGCCCAGTCAACGACCCAGCACCTTCCTCCGCAACGGCGCCATCCTCTTTCTGGGGGTTCTCGCCTCCACCTGGCTTATCGATGCCATCGAGGCCGAATCGACCCCCACCCTGCTGCTGGTGGCATTGGTCCTTGCCCTTCTGAACGCCATCATCAAGCCGATTCTGGTCCTCTTCACCCTGCCCTTCGTGATTTTCACCTTCGGCCTCGGACTTCTCCTGATTAATGCCGTCCTTCTCTTCTTGGCCGGCCAATTGGTTCCGGGATTTCTGGTACCGACCTTTGGGACGGCGTTTCTCGGGGCGCTCGTCATCAGCCTCGTTTCCCTGGCTGTCAACATGCTCCTGCCGCCACGCCCGAAAATCAATGTCCAGTGGTCGGTCCAACGCAACGGTGGCATGAACCGTTCCCGCAAGACGATCAGCAAGAAGGACGTGATCGACGTTTAGGACGAAAGACGAAGGAATGAAAGTCACCTTTGTCCTTAGTCCTTCGTCTTTCGTCCTTAGTCCTTCGTCTTTTGTCCCTTCAGCTTCCTCCACCGCTCCAGCCGCTCCTTGATGCGGATTTCCAGACCGGCTTCCTTGGGATTGTAGAAGACTTCCGGATCCTCCATGTAATCCTGGCCGCTGATGCCCTCGGGATAATCGTGACTGTACTGGTATCCCTTCCCTTGCCCGAGGGACTTGTTCAATGAGGTATGGGCATCCCGCAGCCAAAGCGGGACATTCTGCATTCCCTTGTTCTTGATGGAGGACATCGCCTTGCTGATGGCGATCGTTGTGGAGTTGCTTTTGGGACAGGTTGCCAGGAACACCGTGACATGGGAGAGGTTGAGCTGACATTCCGGCAAGCCGACAAAGTCACAGGCCTGCTGGCAGGCCACGGCCATTGGCAGGGCCCGCGGATCCGCCAGCCCGACATCCTCCGAGGCGAATATCACCATGCGACGGGCAATAAAGCGCGGGTCCTCGCCTCCGGACAGCATCTTGGCCAGCCAGTAGAGGGCAGCATCCGGATCCCCACCTCGCATGCTCTTGATGTAGGCTGAAATGGTGTCGTAATGTTCGCCCTCATTGGCATCGTAACGAATCTGGCGCTCGGAGGCGAAGACCTTGATGTCTTCCTCCGTTATGGTCTGTCCCATGCTCAAGCTGAGGACCAGCGTCTCAAGAGCGTTCAGGGCCCGCCGCAAGTCCCCGTCACTAATCCGGGCCAGGCTGAGCAAAACCTCCCGCGAGGCTGTCATTTTCATCGCCCCGAGACCGCGCTCGTCATCGGCGAGCGCCTTCACCAGCACATCGGTAATGGCCTCTTCCGGCACCGGTTCCAGCCGGAAGAGATGGCTCCGGCTGAGCAGGGGTGAATTGACGTAAAAACCCGGGTTGTGGGTCGTCGCCCCGATAAGGCGGATATGGCCAGACTCGACATCCGGCAAAAGGAGATCCTGCTGCGCCTTGTTGAAGCGGTGAATCTCGTCGATGAAGAGAATTGTCCGTGACTCGGGCTGATAGCGGGCCATGCGGAGGATGTCGCGCATCTCCGCCGTGTTGGAGAGAACCGCATTGACCTGGACGAAGCGGCTGCCGGTCTCATCGGCAATGGCCTGGGCCATGGAGGTCTTCCCTGTTCCCGGCGGACCGTAGAATATCAAACTGCCAAAGCGGTCGCTCCGCACCAGCTTGGGCAAGAGGCAATCGTCGCCGAGGATGTGCTCCTGACCGACCACTTCTTCCAGCGAGCGCGGTCGCATCCTAGCTGCCAGGGGCCGATAGCCCCGCTCCGCATCCATGGCTTCGCCGGGCCCGCCCGGCTCCGCCTCGCCGGCTGCGCCGGAGATTCCCGGCTCAACGGGTCCTTTGTCTTTCGTCCTTTGTCCTTGGTCTGAAGTAAAGAACTCTTTCTGGTCAGATTCAGGCATTCTTTTCTCCAGTTTCCTGCCTTCTCCGCTTGCTGGCAAGCTGGGATTGGTGGAACAATCCGGCATGCAGCTGGCACATGCTATCATGGCAACGGGGATGCGGCACTACCCGCTTCCCAATGCCCCCAAGGAGTGAAAAAGAACCGGTTCCGCCCCGGCCACCGCACTGTGTCTGGGCGCCCCTCTTGTGGAGCCTCCTTCCTCTGGTTGTTGGAATCCTTTCCGGAAGACTTGGCCCCGCTTCACTGATGGCCGGTCTCTGTCTTGTCTTACTCCTGCTTGTTCGACGGCAGGCCCGTGCAAGGCAGGCCATAGTCATTCTCAGTTACCTCACCGGCGGCCTGCTCATCAGCCAGTCGGTGAATCACCCCCACCCGCTCTGGGACAAACTGCCCCCACGCGAAGCAATCATCGAGCTGGAAGTCCACGACCTCTTCAATGCCAGGAAGCCGGGCCGCATCTGCGGAACCGGCCAAATTCTCCGCACCGACCTTCCCTTCGATACCATCAACGGTCGGATGACGGCCTTCTATCTGCAGTCGGATGCCCCCTCCCCGCCGGGAAGCCGGTTCGAATGCAAGGCCGTCCTGACCTACCTGCCCAGTCTCGATGATCCGGATGGATATATATTGTATCTAAAAAACCGCGACATTTTCCTGAATCTCAACCGGGGGATTGTGCTCCGGCAAACCGGCCGGCCGAGCCGGTTGGAAAGGTTCCGCCAGGTTTTGTTCCGAAAGAGCCAGTCTCTCCTCGGCACAGGTTGCGAATCACCCGATGACCCGGGCCATGTCCTTGCCAGCATGCTTCTTGGCAACCGCAGCCTCCTCACCGATAACCGCATCAGCCTCTACCGCCTGACCGGCACCTATCACCTCTTCGCTGTCAGCGGACTGCATGTCGGCAGCGTTGCCCTCTGCCTTCACTGGCTGTGTCTACTCCTTCGTTTACCGGGGACGATCCGGCTGATGATTACTCTCGTCATTACCTGGGGCTACGTCTGGTTGACCGGAAGCAGCTCCTCTGCGGTCCGGGCCGGTATCATGATCTCCTGTGTCGGCTTATCGCGTCAGGTATCCCGACAGCCGCATCTCTTTCCGGCCCTCGTTGCCTCCGCATGGATCGTCCTTATCTGGCAACCCCGCCAGTTGTTCTCGCTCGGCTTCCAACTTTCCTATGCTGTGGTTGGGGCAATTCTCCTGATGGGCCTCCCGGTTGCCCGGATCTTCCGCCAGATGCTCAAGGACAGGAAAATGGTCAGGGGACGGGAACCGACATTGAAATACCTGACTCGCCGGACAATCGGTTCTCTAGCGGATCTGACGCTAGTCTCGCTGGCTGCCGGATTGGCCAGCATGCCTCTCATCGTGCAGCACTTCAGCCTCCTGACGCCGGCCGGCCCGGTTCTCGGGGTCCTGCTCAACCCCTTGGCCACCTACTGCGTCATGGCTGGCAGTATCACTCTGCTGGCCGGGCTGCCGACAAGCCTCCACGCAGGCTGGATTGCGGTGATTGCCTGGCCTGCCATCCACCTCATGGAAGCCACGCTCAAGCGGGCAATTACCGTTCCGGAAGCCTTTTCCCACCGCAACTGGGAATGGCCGCCAACGGGTACCTTCCTCTTACTTGCGGCCCTTGGGCTGGCTTGGTTTCTCCAACACCGCCTGCAGAATGGGAAAGGTTGGGTAGCCCTCAGTCATTTCCTGCCACATGCACTCCTCATCGTCGGCCTCAGCTACACGAAGGTCCAAACTTGATTTTCCCAAAACCGCTCCTACATTAGAGCGCTTTTTCAAAATCACCCACCAAGAAACAAATTACAAATAGCCATGAGTGACGGAAACGTTGAAAAACATACCTTCCAGGCAGAAGTCCGGCAACTGCTGGATATTGTCATCCATTCCCTCTACACGGACAAGGAGATCTTCATTCGTGAATTGGTCTCCAACGCCAGCGACTCCCTTGAGAAGCTGCGCCACTTCGAGCTCTCCGGGGAAGCCATCCACGACGACAAGTTGCCACTCGAGATCAACATCACCACCGATGACACGGCGGGCACCATCACCATCCAGGACTATGGCATCGGGATGACCCATGATGAGCTGGTGGAAAACATCGGCACCATTGCCAAGTCGGGCTCCAAGGCATTTGCCGCCGCCCTCAAGGAGGCCAAGGAAGCCGGCGGGGATCCGGCCAATCTTATCGGTCAGTTCGGGGTTGGTTTCTACTCCGCGTTCATGGCCGCCAGTGAAGTCCGCGTCTACACGCGCTCCTACAAGGACGACGGGGAAAACCTCGTCTGGATCAGCGATGGCCAGGGCGAATACCGGATTGAGCGGACGGAAGACACCCAGCGCCGCGGCGCCAAGATCGTCGTCAAGTTGCAGGAGGAGGCCAAGGAATTTGCCCAGAAGTCCCGGGTCGAGGAAATCATCAAGCGCTACAGCAGTTTCGTCCAGTTCCCCATCAATCTGAACGGGGAGCGGGTCAACACCATCGAGGCCCTCTGGCTGCGCAACAAGAACGAGATCAAGGAAGAGGAGTATACCGAATTCTACAAGTTCCAGGCCAACGCCTTTGATGAGCCGCGCCACACCCTCCACTTCGCTGCGGACGCTCCTCTGGCCATCAACGCCCTCCTCTTCTCTCCCAAGGAAAACATCGAGCGCTTCGGGTTCGGTCGCATGGAGCCTGGCGTCGCCCTCTATTGCAAGAAGGTGATGATCGATGACAAACCGGAGGGCCTGCTCCCGGAATGGCTCCGCTTCCTGCGCGGCGTTGTTGACTCTGCCGACCTGCCATTGAACATTTCCCG
This sequence comes from Puniceicoccaceae bacterium, assembly GCA_040830765.1. Taxonomy (GTDB): domain Bacteria; phylum Verrucomicrobiota; class Verrucomicrobiia; order Opitutales; family Oceanipulchritudinaceae; genus Oceanipulchritudo. The sequence goes on from JBFOMH010000040.1 coordinate 6,807, forward strand.
CGAGTCCATGCAGGACTCCGCCCTGGTGCAGAAGCTCAACAAGATCCTCACCGGACGCTACCTCAAGCTGCTGTCCACAGAGGCGGAAAAGAATCCCGATGCCTACACCGAGTTTTATGACCAGTTCGGCATTTACCTCAAGGAAGGCATAACGACGGACTTCACCCACCGAGAAAAGCTGGCCAAGCTGCTCCGCTATGAGAGCAGTCTCACCGAGACGGGCAAGCGGACCAGCCTCGAGGATTACCTCAGCCGCGCCAAGGAAGAGCAGAAGGAAATCTACTACCTCTTCGCCCCCTCGCGGGACTCCATCGAGAAGGGCCCCTATCTGGAAGCGTTCACCGCCAACAACATTGAGGTGCTCTTCCTCTACGATCCCATCGACGAGTTCGTCATGAATCACCTCAATGAATTCGAGGGAAAGAAGCTCGTTGCCGCCGACAGATCAGAGGTCGATCTGGAAGAGACCGATGCCTCGACCGGGGAAAAGCTCGACCAGGAGGAACAGGATGCCCTGACCAAGTGGCTCAAGGAAACCCTTGGGGAGAAGGTAACCGACGTTGTCGCCTCCAAGCGGCTTGTCGACAGTCCGGCCGCCGCCCTCAATTCCGACAAGATGATGACGCCTTCCATGCGGCGCATCCTCAAGGCGATGAACCAGGATACAGGGGGCCCGGCAGCAGTCCGTCTGGAAATCAATCCGGCCAACCCGCTGATCAGAAAGCTTTCCGGACTCAAGGAAAGCAACCCGGAGGTGGCGCAGTTGGTCGCGGAGCAGATTTATGACAACAGCATGATCGCCGCCGGCTTCACCGAGGACCCGAGGTCCATGGTCAATCGCATCTACGATCTCCTTGAGCGGATCAACTGAGGAAATTTTAGGTCCAAGGCCTCCCGGAGGATCCGCGTTCCGCGGACCAAAGCCGACCGGAGGGTCCGCGTCCCGCGGACCAACACCCGCCGGAGGCGGGCCCTCCTCCCCAAGACGATCCCGCGGACTAACAATTTACCAGGGCAATGGGTTCATCTCCCCTTGGAACGGCCAATCGTCCGGATGCTCAACAAGTCCGGCTCGAACGGGGTTCATTCGAATGTAATCCCACTTTTGTGAATAATTGTCGGATGAACGTAACTGCCTATCCCAATAATTCTTCTGCCAAATCGGAGCATCCATTGGCTGCGGCCACTCTCGGGAAGCAACAGCCTTCCACCAGGAAACCCAAGGACCCAAACTTTCAGGAGGATAGGTACTTGGTGCACAAAATATATGGATATGGTCGGGCATAATCACATATCGACCCACTTGCCACGTTGTGCTCTGTTTCCAAACACGCTTCAGCAAGTTCATGGACTGTTTGTCCGCCAGAATAGGTTTTCTGGAGCGGGTGCAGACGGTAATGAATTGAATAATTGGATGCCCCTTGTTCAGGGAAGTAACAAAGTGGATGGGGTGCTTACGGTTGGGCACCCCAGAAACATTCGCGTTTGAAAGGAACCACTCAAGAAATCCAATTACCTGTAATCAGGTAGGAGGGTCCGCGTCCCGCGGACCAAAGCCGACCGGAGGGTCCACGTCCCGCGGACCAAAGCCGACCGGAGGGTCCACGTCCCGCGGACCAAAGCCGACCGGAGGGTCCACGTCCCGCGGACCAAAGCCGACCGGAGGGTCCGCGTCCCGCGGACCAAGGCCCGCCGGAGGCGGGCCCTCCTCCGAATTAGCAAAGCTTCTGCGCCCCGCATGGAAAGCAATCTTTAGATTCCTGCGCTTGCGGTTTGCAGGACTTTGCCGCACCCTATTAATGAATGGCAGCCATGGCAAAATCCTCCGTGAAGAAGACGGCCTATTTCAACCGCGAGTTGAGTTGGCTGGCCTTCAACCGGCGTGTCCTCGAGCAGGCGGAGAACAAGGAGAATCCCCTTCTGGAGCGCATGCGCTTTCTCTCCTTTGTCAGCTCCAACCTGGATGAGTTTTACGAAATCCGGGTGGCCGGCCTCATCCAGCAGGTGGAGTCCCACATCACCAAGGCCGGTATGGATGGTCTCGGGCCGAAGGAACAACTGCGGCGGATCCATAGCGTCGCCGCCTCCCTCGTCGCGGACCAATATGATCTTTGGCAGAAGGGAATCGTGCCTGAGTTGGCCGGAGAGGGCATCCCCTTCAAGACGCATGAAGAACTCAACCGGCGGGAATTGAATTGGCTCAAGACCTACTTCAAGGAACAAGTCGAACCGGTCCTGACGCCACTGGCCATCGACCCGTCCCA